>JALNWA010000026.1 GCA_023231115.1 Candidatus Altimarinota bacterium | reverse complement strand
TTTGGTTAGGTTAAAAATTTCAAACCTTAATCAAATCAGCAAAATTTTAAGAAAGCACGTAAGATAATAAGCCCGCATTCCTCCCCTAACCCCTCCTGCGGGCAGAATTCGGAATCTCGCCAAAAGACACAGTCGAGGAAAATGGAATCTAAATCCCCAAAATATTTGTTTCCATTTTCCGAGTCCGCATTTACGAATTCGCATTACCACATTAATAGAGCGTGGTAATTAGTTTAAAGTTAAGAGGCGCGCAGAGCGTGCGCATTATTAGGAATTTTTACTAAAATAGGTTCTAGCTGATTTTAAAAGATACTCAAGTTTAGTGCAAAAAGTTAAAGAACCATCTAGAGTAGAGTTTTTAGGAAAAGAAATATAAAAATGGTAGAATTTTTCCCTTATATTATTTTTCCTTTATCCATTTTTATTTTCACGTCACAACTTAGCATCTCCACAAATTGCTTATCGTGACTAATAACAATAAAAGTTGTTTCAGGTCTCTTTGCTTTCTCTTTATTAATAACATCAGCAATATCCTTTTTTGTAGCTTCGTCTACAGAAGCAGTAGGTTCGTCCAAAAACACTAACCTACAATCACTATTTCTTATTTTTAATAAAACCCTAGCTAATCCAATTCTAGAAGTTTCTCCGCCAGAGGTTTTACCAGAATCGCCCAAACCTCCAAATAATTTTTCATTTAAATCCCTAAATCTTTCACCAAGACCGACATCTCTTAAAACCTCTTTTATTTTATCATCAGTTATTTCTTTACCCTGACCAAATTTTAAATTATTCTTCAAACTTTCCTCAAATAAATAAGGAAACTGCGATAAATAAGCAATCTTATTATAAATAGATTGCTCTCCTGTTTTTTTAATATTTTCTACTTCAACACCGCCAAATTTAACTTCACCGGAAGTTGGGCGATAGTAACCAGAAATAATTTTCATTAAAGTAGTTTTTCCAGCCCCACTAGCACCTTCTAAATAAGCCATTGAACCTGTGGGTATATCTAAATTCACACCACTTAATATCTGCTTGCCATCTAGCTCAACATTAACATCTTTCAAATTAATATCCCCACTTTCTATCTGATTGACGCCAATTCTACTTTTTTCTTTTTCATTTTCTTCTTCGGCATATCCATTAAACATCAACTCCATTTGCATAATGTTTCTTAAAGACCTTAAAAGCATTTTCTTAGTACTCAATAAATCTTGAATCCCTTGGTTAAAATTACCAGAATATAAAATAGCAGCAACTGCTTTATCAGGAGAACCACCAGCTAATAAACTAGCAACACCAGCCAAAGTAAAATTAATAGCGCCAGAAAATCTAAAAAAAGCATTTTGTAAAACATCAAAAAATGCTCTACTACTCTGAGCTAATTTTTCTTTTTCTATAAATTCCTTAATCTCATGAAAGAATTTTTCTTTTTCTCCAGCTAGGATAATTTCCATATGAGCATTAAGCTGTTCGTTTAATCTTTGAGCCATTTGTTCAGAAGTTCTCTCAGAATCTCTTTCCTTTTCCCAAAATTTACCAACCTTTTGAAAATATTTTTCTAAAACAATTGTTATGCCTGAAGCCAAAATTGTCCCACCAGCCAATATGGGACTCTTTTCATAAAGCACTACAGCACTTGTGGTTAAAGTTGTTATGGCTGGTAAAATATCAAAACTAAAAGCATTTAAAACATCTTCATAACTATCGCGACCCCTCCTAGCTCTTTGTTTTACTGTTTCTTGTCCAAATTTTTGGATTTCGTCAGGTGGAAATTCAGTTAAATTATTAGCAGTAAATTCACTGATTCCACCTTCTTTTTGATAATTTTTGTTTATAAAATCTTTATAATGTTTTTGTGTTAACACTGACAAACCTGCACCAGTACTGGAAGCCAGAGCATATAAAATTATCTGTTTGATATCCACATGACTACTTTTAAAGGCATCAGCAAATAACATAGGCGCGTATCCTTGAATAAATGCTGGCACCATCAAAGCAGCTGATAATCCAACATATTTTGTTTTGTCACCCTGCATAAAACGGGAAAAGATGTCCTTGATTTTCCCCATCATTTTTATCTCATGAATAGGTAAATTTTCTAAATCTTTTAAATCACAAATTTCAACCAACTGTTTAAATTCTTCTTCTGAAAATCCAGCATTTTCATATTTTTCTTTTAAACCAGCTATTAATTCTTCTTGTTTATCTTTTTCTGAATAAAAATTAGTTTTTCTATCACCACTATCTTTAATAATTTTAGCCTTTATTTCATCAACATTACTTCTAAATTTTCCAGCATTATGAGCTAGGCGATAGGAGTCAAAATATAATCTCAAAGACGACAAAAGTTCTCTTTGATTTTGATCTAATTCCTGTTCGTCTTCAAAATCTAAATGGCAAATTTTAGCCACCAACAATTTAATACGACTATCAATTATCTCATCTAATTCGGCTACAAAATTTTCATTTTCTATTTCATTTCTTATTTCCTTCCTAATATTAACCATTTCTAAAACCAGATCCTTAGGCAATCTTTCTTGTCCAAATTTCTCTTCTAAAAGTTGTTTAACTAACTCCAAATCTTCTCTTTTTTCAGTAAAAGCTTCTTTTTGGGGTGTTTTTAATTCTTTAATTGTCTTTTTTTCTAAATTCATAAGATATCTAAATTACAGACTCTTAGTTTTAGTATCAATATTTGTCTCTGGTTTTACTTCTTGAAGTTTGAAAGAATCTTGCACTCTTTTTTCAAGCTCGTCTATGCTGTGAAAACCAGTAATGAGTTCATCGTCTATCACCAATGCTGGAAGCGCA
>JALNWA010000025.1 GCA_023231115.1 Candidatus Altimarinota bacterium | reverse complement strand
TTGTTCGTAAGAATTTTTTACCAAATTTTTTCTCATCACAACTTGAATCGGCTCAGCCAAAACTTCCCATCTGTCTTTCAAATCATCTTGTATAACTTTTTTATTCACTTCGCACTTCGACACACCCTTCATCGCGCTCTTGTAAGCCAAAATAGAGTAGGCAAACGCTGATCCAATATTTCGCAAAACAGTCGAATCAGTCAAATCTCTTTGCATTCTTGAAATCGGAAGTTTCGCAGACATATGTTCAAAAAGTGCATTTGCAACCCCAAGATTTCCTTCGCTATTTTCAAAATCAATCGGATTTACTTTGTGCGGCATTGTCGAAGATCCAACCTCACCTTTTATAGTCCTCTGACCAAAATATCCAAGGCTGATATAAGTCCACATATCACGATCAAAATCCAACAAAATTGTATTAAATCTTTTCACGGAATCGAACACAAAAGCAAAACCATCATGCGGCTCGATTTGTGTTGTGTAAGGGTTAAAACTCAAGCCCAAAGATTCCACAAATTTCTTTCCCGCATCCTGCCAATCGATTTTAGGATAAGCAACTTTATGCGCATTGTAATTTCCGACAGCGCCATTTATTTTTGCAGGCAATGCGGTGAAACTACCCAAAACCTCAATCTCTTTTTCCATTCTCGCAACAAAATTCACCATCTCTTTTCCAAGTGTTGTCGGCGTTGCAACTTGCCCATGAGTTCTCGCAAGCATTGCAACTCCCCTATTCGCAGAAGCAAGCGAATAAATCTCTTTCGCCAAGTCTTTTGCGGTCACCAAAAAATCTCTTTCCAAAAAGTCCCTAAGTGAACAAGAATATGAAAGATTATTGATATCTTCCGAAGTACATGCAAAATGCACAAATTCAGAATATTTTTCCAAATCGGTTTTTACAAATTTTTCTTTGATAAAATATTCGACAGCTTTCACATCATGATTTGTCGTTCTTTCGATTTCTTTGATTTTTTTCGCAGAGTCCAAATCAAAATCCTCGTAAATTTCACGCAAAAATCTGATATTTTTGGAATCAAGTTTTTTGCCCGCCAAATCAAGTTCATTGAAAATAAAAATGAACCATTCGATTTCCACCAAAACCCGATATCTCATAAGTGCCGCCTCAGCAAAATATTGTGACAAATAAGACACTTTATCGCTGTACCTTCCATCCAAAGGCGAAATTGCAAGTAAACTATGTTCCATATTTTTTTAAATTATTTATCGAAACTTTTTTTAATTTTTTTAATTCTATCAGAAATTTCTTTTTTGAGTTTTTTGTCCTTCAATGCAAAAATTCTTAGCACAGCCATTATAACATTTTGGCGATCAAGCACTGTCATAACAGGCGTATCGCTCGGCATCACAAGAGTGCTGTTTATATTGATGATGAAATCCTCTTTTGTAGCAAATGGAGGGCACGCGATCACCGGATGAACGCTATTTGCCGCAGTCACACCAGAAAGTCCGTTTGAGCGGCCAGCGACTGTGATATAAACGATATCCTCTTCTTTGTTATTTTCCGAAACGATTTCAAAAACTTTTTCCGGAACTTTATGCGCAGACGCAACGATAATTTCAGATTCTATGCCATAAGACTTGAATTCACTCGGAAAACCTTTCACGAATTCTTGATCAGATTCAGATCCCAAAAGTATTACGACTTTCATAAATTTTTGAGTAAAAAATTACAAATATTTTGATAAATTTCGAGCAAGTCTTTCACCGACATCACCAACTTCCGCAGTGAAAGTTTGGCCTGTAATAAGCTCATAAGCCTCGATATATCTGCGTGCGGTTTCTGTACGAATTTCATCAGGAATAACAGGAATTTCACCTTCTCCTCTAAATCCTCTTTCATCAAGCCATTCTCTCAAATATTCTTTATCAATTTTTTTCTGATCTTGTCCTTCCGCGAAACGTTTTTCATATTCATCCGCAAACCAAAAACGTGAAGAATCCGGAGTATGCATTTCATCAATAAGAACGATTTTCCCCTCAGGAGTAACCCCAAATTCGTATTTTGTATCTACTAATATAATCCCCTGCTTTGCCGCAATTTCAACACCACGAGCATAAAGTTTCATCGCCGCGTCAGCGATAAAATCGAATTGTTCAGGAGTGATAATTCCGCGAGCAAGAATATCTTCGCGAGAAACCGATTCGTCATGCGAACCGTGTTCTGCTTTTGTAGAAGGCGTCAAAATAGGTTTATCAAATTTCTGATCGCGTTTCATTCCATCCGGAAGTTTATTTCCACAAAAATTTCGACCACCATTTTTATAATGAGACCAAACGCTTGTAGAAGTCACTCCGGTCAAATACCCGCGAACAACAAGCTCTACAGGAAGCGCTTTACATTCGATTCCAACGACAACATTTGGATCCGGAAATTCGATTACGTGATTTCCGATGATATCTTTTGTTTGCTCAAACCAAAATTTTGCCATTTGATTTAGGACCTGTCCTTTGAAAGGAATTTCCGTAATCACGCGATCAAAAGCCGAAAGCCTGTCGGTCACGATGATAAAACGTTTGCCATCTTTAGTATAATTATCGCGAACCTTCCCCTCATATTTCGCCCCAAGTGTCGGAAAATCCGTCGCATTCAAACAGTAAGGAATCTGCGCAAGCAATTTATCTTGTGTAATCATTTTTCTTTGAAATTATAGGAACAAGATGAATGATACCAAATTGTAGGGGGAAGTGGCAAATTGAATAGTTAAAAGGGTAGGTACAAATTGCCCCCACCCTTTTGATCATATCGCTCACTCCAGCGAAATGATATTCCCTTGAACCGTAGACAAATTGTCGACAGTTAAGAAAGAAGCTTTTGTATATCCTCTTGGCTAAATTCTTTTCTATAATCAATAAGCTTGGGATGCTCTATATTTCTCAACTCTTCATCATAAGTTGCCATTATACTTCTTGCTCTTTTTTGGTATACCATCCAATTTTTCTGAGAAGAAAACTCTTTAAAAACTTTTATAAATTCATCCTTAACCAACATTCTGCCAATCATTTTAAACTTTTTCTCTATTTCTCCAGACAATCCAACCTCAAAAGCACCGATAATCAATAAAATCTCTTCATACATATAATTCCTAGTAAAATCTTTTTTGGCCAAATCCAAAAGTTTTCTATATTCCTTCGCCTTTTCCAAAAATAAAAAATCATACAACATGTCCGTATAAGTTCCATAATTTTTCACTTCCACAAAATTTTTAATACAATCG
>JALNWA010000024.1 GCA_023231115.1 Candidatus Altimarinota bacterium | reverse complement strand
TTAGATTCTATTTGTTTAAGTGGATATAATGTTCCTTCTGCGATGTCTATTAAAACCAATGTAATCATTTTTGCGCTCAACGTTTGTAATTTTCTGCTTAAAGTTTCAAAATCATCCAAATCTTCAATTTCTATTCTTTGAAGCAAATATACGGGTCCTTGATCTAATTTTTCCTCCATTTTCATTATGCTTATTCCCGTGTCTTTATCTCCATTTAATAAAGCTTCTTGAATAGGGGATGCGCCTCTATATCTTGGCAATAACGAAGCGTGGATATTTATGCATCCATATTTTGGAATTTCCAAAATATCTTTTTCCAAAATCATTCCAAAAGCTAAAACCACAAAAAAGTCCGCTTTGATTCCTTTTAAATTTTCTCTTAATTCTTTTTTGTTTTTTGGTTGTATTACTTTTATTCCAAGTTTTTCTGCGGATATTTTTATAGGTGGGGGAGTTAAAATTTGTTTTCTTCCCACTTTTTTGTCAGGTTGCGTGACGACACACAAAACGTCCATTTCTTTTGCCAATGTTTCAAGTGTTGGTACTGCAAATTCTGGTGTTCCAAAGAATACTATTTTCATGACATTCATATTATCAGCTATCGGCTTAAAAATAACTTGATTAATTTTGATTTTGATGTATAATTTACCCTTTTAGAACGAACTAATGATGAGAACCAAAAATGAAAGAATTATTTAAAAAGGCAAATAACGGCTTAATGAAGGCAAGTAATATACTTGTGATTTCTCACAGGAAGCCTGATAGCGACACTCTCGGGGCGGCTCTTTCTATTAAAATTTGGTTGGATAAGCTTGGTAAAAACACGACTCTTGCTTGTGTCGACAAGCCTTCGAAAGTTTTTTCTTTTTTGCCTTCAATAGAAAAATATGTGGATGATTTTGATTTAAAAGATTTTGATTATATGGTTTGTTTGGATTGCGGAGCTTCTTATATGACTAATTTTCATTTGAAATATCCCGATTTATACACTTCCGGAATTCCTGTTTTGAATATAGATCATCATGCTTCGAATGATAATTTTGGAACAATAAATATCGTTGATGTTAATGCACCTTCCGCTACAACTTTAGTTTATAGATTTTTTAAATTTCTTGATGTTGAAATTGATAAAGAAATTGCGACTTGTCTTCTTTCCGGTGTGTATAGCGATACGGGCAGTTTTATGCATTCAAATACTTCTCAAGAAGTTTTTGAAATTGCCGCAGATTTGATTTCCAAAGGCGCTGATTTTAAAACTATTGTTAAATTGTTGTTTAAATCTAATACCATTAATGGGCTTAGATTGTGGGGGCGTGTTATGGAAAAAGCATTTAAAACTCCGGATAATGTCGTTGTTTCCGTGATAAAGGAAGATGAATATTCGACTTGTGACGCTTCTCCCGATCAATTGTCGGGGGTTATAGATTATTTAAATATGGTTCCAGGTACCCGTTTTGCGGTTTTGCTTAATGAAGATAGAAAAGGAAATGTAAAAGGATCCTTTAGAACTCGTCTTGAAGATGTGGATTTGTCAAAGGTTGTTGCGGATTTTGGTGGAGGAGGACATCCTAAAGCTTCGGGATTTTCTATGAAAGGAAAGCTTGTTGAAGAAGTGAAATATTCTATTGTGGACGAGAATTCAAATAAAAAGATTTTGGAATTTGGATGATTATTGCTAAAATTTCTCAGTGACTATAACTGAGGAACTTATTAATCAAATTAATGTTTGCAAGAAATGTCCTTTGCACAAAGGGCGTATTCATGCTGTCCCCGGAGAAGGCAGCTATAAAGCTGAAATCATGTTCATTGGTGAGGGGCCTGGCAGAGATGAGGATATTCAGGGAAGGCCTTTTGTCGGTGCGGCAGGAAAACTTTTAACAAAACTGATTGAGAGTATAGGACTTTCGAGGGACGAGGTTTTTATAGCCAATGTTGTTAAGTGCAGACCTCCTGAGAATAGAGATCCTTTGCCGGAAGAGGTTTCCGCTTGTTGGCCTTATTTGGAGCAACAGATAAAAATTATAAAACCTTTGCTTATTGTTACTCTTGGAAGGCATTCGATGGGACGTTTTTTGTCTGGTTTGAAAATTTCAGAAGTTCATGGTATGCCTAAAAGAACAAAAGGATTTTGGGGCGAGAAACAGGTTTATTTACCCCTTTATCATCCTGCCGTTGCGTTGTATGATCCTAGAAAGAAAGAAACGCTTCTGGAAGATTTTAAAAAAATTCCTTTAATCCTAAAAAAAATAAAAGAAGAAAAATGACATACAATAAATACATATCGATAATAGGGATTGCCGGAATAATGGCTTGGTTCGGCTTCATTGTCGTAATAAATAAAATCAGTCCATATGAATCTATGGCGCTTGCTTTGCCGTTTTTCTTTATCACTTTATTTATTGCTCTAGTCTGTACTTTTACTGTTTTTGGTTTTTATTTCAGGCTTTGGCTTTATAGAAACGAAATTTTTTATAAACACATAGGCGTGTCTTTCAGGCAGGCTCTTCTTTTGAGTGTTATAACTATTTTTTGTTTTGCATTCCAAATGATGAGAGTTTTGACGTGGTGGTCTGGACTTTTGCTTGTTGCTATCGCCGTTTTATTGGAATCTTATTTTTCTTCGAGAGACTCTGAATTGACTTAGTACACAGGTTCTTTTACCAATCTGAGATTTTGGAGCGGCCACCATGCGATGAAGGCTTTTCCTCTGATTAATTCTTTTTTGATAAATGCTTTTTCCGGGGAATTTTTGCAGGATTCATTTATTGATTGCATGAAACAGCTTCTTGAATCCGTGCTTTCTCTGCGGTTGTCGCCAAGCAAAAAATAGCTTCCTTCTGGGACTTCGAATGTGGCAAAATCGCTGAAATATGCGGTTGTTTTGCCTTTATTATTGTCGTTCAAATATTTTTCATCTAATTTTGTTATTTCTTCTTTTTCGTTTGTTATGTACACCTCTCCATTTTTTATTTGTACTGTTTCTCCAGGTAATCCTATCACTCTTTTTATGAAATATTTGTCTTCTTCTTTTCGTGGTTTAAATACCACTACATCTCCACGGACCGGTTCGTTAAAAAGATATGTTGCTTCATTTATTATTATTTTTTCTCCATATCCTGACTGACATTCTCCTTCTATAAGATTGAAAGTATCGCACATAGATGCTCCGGATACGTCAAACGGAGCTATCAGCCATTTTTGTATTACAAATACCAAAATTACGATTATTCCCAAGTTTATGCCCAAATCGAGACCCCAAAGTAAAACGTTTTTTAATTTTTTATTCATGGTGTTTTATGAAAGCTATGTCATCTTATAATTTTTGCTTTGTGTTTACAATAGGACGTGTAACCATTTATAATTGTTTATGTAATTTTCGTTCCTATGAATTTGAAGCAATATTTATTTGGTAGATACTTGGATGAAGGTGAGAAGCTTTTGTATGTTGCACACAGACATCCTCTTGTTTTAAAGCTTTCTACTGCGAAACCTTTTTTCTTCGGAATATTTATTCCTGTCGGTTTATATTTTCTTTTCCCAAATTTTCTACCGTTTTTAGTCGTGTGGCTTGTCTTGGGGATGATTTTTTGGTTTTATAATTTTCTTGATTGGTATCTGGATGTTTGGATTCTTACAAATATCGGTGTTGTTGAAGTTTTGCAACACGGGCTACTCAATTTCACTTCAAAAAGAGTTGAATATCATATGATAGAAGGTATTTCTTATTCTATTCGCGGAGTTTTACAGACTATTTTTAGTTATGGCGATATTCAAATAGATAAAATGGGATCACAGATTCATATTATTCTGGAAGATGCTGCGTCTCCAAAAAAACTTGAACGGCTTATTATGAAATATCAGGATAAATATGTTTACGACAGAAGCATTAGAGATCATCAAATGCTCAAGGGCATGCTGTCTGAGATGATTGCTTGTGATGTTCAAAGCGAAAGGATAAAACTTCCTAAGAAAAAATAAATGTTG
>JALNWA010000023.1 GCA_023231115.1 Candidatus Altimarinota bacterium | reverse complement strand
CATCTCTCCGATCTAAACCTTTACGCCAAACAAGAAACGCCGCGATACCCATAAGCACAAAGAGCGTCGTCCAAACCGGACCGAATATCCACGCCGGCGGATTGAGAGCCGGCTTCACAATCCCTGCATACCAACCATCAATAGACGGAGAGGTGAACACCGAGCCGATAATTCCAGCAAGCTCGGAGACTATAATAGCGATGATGAGTTTGAATGTATTATTCATATGATTTTTTTAATCCCCTAACTTCTGCATTATGTAATTTCCGCAAACTCTTATCAACTATATTTGAGCTCGCAAGTAAATTAAATATCTCATCTCGTTCGGAATCGGTATAAAGAGAAACGGTATAGTTTGCAATTTTTCGTACAACGTCGTAAGTATATCCCACAGAATCAGTCCCAGAAATTTTCAATTTATCTGCATCCGGAAATGCTACCAAGGAAATTATTGGCGATTTCAAGCGCTTGGATCCAAGTAGATTTTCAACAGCTTTAACGTGTGCAAAATTCTGGCGCAATGGGTTATAAAATCTATCTTTGAATCGAAAAAT
This sequence comes from Candidatus Altimarinota bacterium, assembly GCA_023231115.1. GTDB lineage: Bacteria > Patescibacteriota > Gracilibacteria > UBA1369 > LOWO2-01-FULL-3 > UM-FILTER-38-24. The sequence continues at coordinate 4,028 of JALNWA010000023.1, read as the reverse complement.
TACTTGTGTCCAATGTTCTTGATTTGCATTTCCAAAAATCCAACCCTTATAGGCTTTTGTTTCAATGCAAAATATACCAAAATTGGAAACAACAACATGATCAATCTGCGTGGCACTTGAATTACCGTCAGACGGCAACATCAAATCATTCAGTATTCTATAATGTGTCGGATCCAAGTGATGTAATTTTCTAGAAACAAATTTTTCTCCGCTTCGACCTATCCAAACCGGCCATTTCCATTTAATGAAAATGGCAATGCCCAAAAAAATAATTGTGATAAATATTAGATAGCTCATATTAGTTATTTATCAGTCCAGCTTCCAGTCTTTCCCTCCGCAATTCCAGAAGGCATCTCTGTTTGGATTGTAGTATTCGGACATAAATTTATTAAATTCTATTTTTTATGTAGGGTATTAATTAAATAATCTCTCTTATAAACTCCCAGACTATTCTCAAATTTTTCCATGCCATTGCGTAATCTGTTGCTATTAAACCAAGTAAAATGACTATCAAAGAAATAGCTGATGATGCTAAAGTGTATTTTTTAATTAATATAAAAATCTTTTGTAATAACTGCCATATAAGCCAAAAAGGATTAATAAAATTCCAATAGTTTTTTATGGTAACTATTTTAGGCTGAACCTTTCGCTCAATTTCCTCGTATGATATTTTAGCAATTTGTTTTATTTCTTGGTCTATTAAGTTATTTATCTTTGGCTCATCAGTTCTAAGTTCGCGGAGTTGGTTAAGAAAATGTTGATCTTTAAGAATTTTTGTAGCTAGCTCTGGAGAATTCTGAATGTTAAATTCTTTTTCAAAATAAGTAACTCTTGCCAAAATGTTCACAGCCATATTAGTAGAAACTGCCATAAAAGCCCTAGAGGCTGGTTCAGAGACAAAGTCTATAAATACATTTTCAAAATCATCAGTTCTAGAAAAGAGTGGTCGTAAGATTTGTCTTAGCTGATAAGGTCGAATACAAAAAACTATTTCAGATTTTCTTATTTCGCGATCAAATGGGGCTAATAGCCCATCGTAGGTCAAAAACCAAGATTTGTTTGTTTTAAAAGTGTTATCAGCCCCTTCTCGACTCCTTAGTCTTAGAATAAGTAAATAATGAAATGCGTCATGTTCCGCTATGCTCTGGTCTTTATGAGTAAAATTTAATAGTTTGCTGACTGTTTCATCAAATTCTTTTATTCCTTTGATTGATTGGGAATAGTCAGTTTTTTCGTTTATTGCATATGATTGAAGTATATCTTTAATGTTATCGGTTTTGGCTAAAAAATCTTTAGGGCTAATATTTTGCTGTTCATAAACATCATAATAAGCCGAAAGGAGAGCGTTACCTGTGATATCTCCCGCAATTTTGTACAACTTTCTGGAAATTTTATCATCTACAAGCACTTCTCTTACTCGTGATACAGATACAGCAAATTCTTCTAGGGTAATTGGAGAGACATAAAAATTAATTTTTGCCTTTTTGCCTAACTCTAAAATCTTCTCTGCATTCTTTCTGCGAGCACCCGATGCTCCATTATTAAGACCAAGTAGGTTATATATGAAATTTGTGTCTACAAATAAATTCCACTGTGCAAAATCGTCAGTCAGAAGGGCTTCGCATTTTTTATCAACTGTTATAGTGAAATATTGTAAACTCCTATCAAGTAAATCTTGTAAGTAAACTTTTTCCTTTTCAGATAATAAATTGACAAACTCACAAAATTCTTTTTGTTCAATTTTTTTCAATAACTCATTCCTAGCTGGTAATAACTCAAAAATATTTTTTTTCTGGACTTTTCCAATAAGTTCGTTGATTTCTTTAGTGTCACCGTATATCAACTGAACAGCCTCAGCGCCTGACAGAAGAAAGAAGTTGGTTAAAAACAAACGGAAATCACTCTTTATCTGTTCAACTATTTCTGTTGACAGGTCTTGATGCTTTGTCTTTACACTATCCTCTAGTTTTTTAAGTATCTGATTTTCTTGATCTATTTTTTCATTTACAATTTTCTGTAATTCTGCACGATGACGGATTTCAAGAGAGTAATTTCCGTTATTTTTAACAATTAAATTCCTAGCAAGAAGTCTCTCAGTTGATGCCCTTATTTCGTCAAATTCAAAAGTAAGTTTAAACTGCAATTTTATGATGTTAGAAATTTTGTTCAATTGAGTTGGTGTACTCTGTAAAAATAAGGCGTGTTCTACAAGATTATCTAAAATTGATTGTGAAAGTTCATTTTTCCCAAGTATCGCAGGTGCGGTAAAGCAAGCAAGCTTTTTAAGTATTTCACGATGCTCGTCTAATTTTCGTTGTTCTTCTGTCATATCGTTTTATCAATCTCTTTCATGATCCTATCTGTTTCCACTAGTGCAACGATGATTTTTTGGTAGTGTTCGATGTCTTCGTTAGTGAGGATGCGGCCTTTGCGGTCTTTAAGCCACTTTTGGGCGGGTTGGTATCCACCGATGTAAAAATTCCACGCCACTTCTGGGACATTACCAAAGTACTGCTTGGCATTGATATGTACATTACCGTTTTTATATGAGATTTTCTCAACGGTATCGGAACCAGAAACCGGGTATGTCGTAATAAATTCGCTTACTTTTGGTGACTCGAGTAGATGAATCTCCCGCAGTTCACGACCAAGCGCAACCAATCCTTCAAACTGCTCTTTATCTTTTGGATATGGCACACGAGGAAAGTCTATTTTGAGAAATTCTTTGTACTTCTCACGATAGCTTGGCGAGTGCAGAACGGCGTAAATGTAATCAAAAATATCTTCAGGCGTTTTCTTGTCAACAATCTTTTCTACCTCCGAGATGATTTCTTTTTTGAGATTGGGTACTCGTGAATTATCATCTGTATACAGATAGAGCGGAAAGGTAAAAGAATTTCTATCGTGTGATCCTAATTTGTATTCGGTAATCCACTTAGTTACCTGCACATGGCAAAAAGCGTTGCCAGTAACTTGACGCGTAGCAACTAAAGCAAGATTTGGTTTTAGTAGCTGCGGCATTAACTCCATACGCGGCCAATCAAGAAAGTAATCAGCATAAAAAATGTATCGCAAGTCAAAAGGTCTATATAAAAGCGGGTAGAACTTTTCAGAGAAATGGGTATCACTTTTTAGGCTTTGCATACCAGAGTCCACATTCCAATCCCTAGTATTTTTTAACCCGGGTAAAGATTCTTTCCCTTTCTCTATTAAAGATTGAAACCTTTTAATCAGAGAGCCTTTATCGAAGTCAATCACAACAGCGTCTCGGGACGTAACTATGTTAGTAACATACTTCTCAAATAAATTATCGAGTTTGAAGCCTTTGCTATATTCTTCTTCAAGTCCAAAATCTTTTGGTACGAAAAAATAATACGGCTGCGAATATGGAAGTTTCTGCCACTTAATTTTTTCGATATCTGACTTATTAAGTGTTTCGAACTTTAATTCTCGCTTGCCGAACATTTCCGAGTGATAAACCGTGCCGAGCCCTGTTTTGCTTTCATTTTTCCTGATGAATATATTTATTGATACTCCCTGTTGGATATCAAAGACATTCTCGTCTTTTCCGCCGCTTGGGACTTTCTCTTTCTTTTTGGAGTTACCGTGGAGATCAAGAATATAAATCTCGTCAAATGTCTCGAGTAAATGTTTTCTCATCTGACGGTGCGTAATACCGTCGATAAATGAGTTATTGGTGATCATGGCCACTATACCAGTTTTATTTTTCTCAATGAAATGCTCGGCGAAGCGAAGGAATTTAATATAGTCGTCATCAAGGTTTATTTTCTTTTCTCCTAAACCAGTTTTGTAAACTTTAATTAGATTTTGTATCCATTCTCCTTTATTCGACGAACTAACGCTGTAGGGCGGATTGCCGAGCACTACCATGATCGGTGTGGTATTTTTCACGATGGTTGCCTCTTTTGCTTCTTCAGCAATACTTTCAGCTAAACCAAAAGAGAGAAGATTTGGTTGTGTCTCGGCCTGCTCAAGCGAGTTCGTAAGATAAATACCGAGACGGCGGT
>JALNWA010000022.1 GCA_023231115.1 Candidatus Altimarinota bacterium | reverse complement strand
TGTGTGTTCCAATTTCCTTGATATGTTCAGCTTTAAGGTTTGAAGGTTCAAGTTTTATGTTAGTCTTTGCGAAAATCTCATCAGCGATATCGTCAGCTGAAAGACCTCCGTAAAGTTTTCCTTTTGAAGTGATTTTCTTAGAGAATGTGATAACAAGACCCTTAAGTTTTTTGATTACTTCTTTAGCGTTTTCAACAAGTTGCTCTTTCTTCATTACAAGCTTAGCTTTTCTTGAATCTTGAAGCTTAACAACGCTTTCGTCAGCCATAACGGCCAATCCTTCAGGAAGCAGATAATTTGTGAAATATCCTGTTTTTACATTCACAATATCCCCTCTGTATCCTAATTTTTTAACATCTTTATTTAATAGAACTTTCATTGTTTTTTTGATTAAAAGGCCATATATAAATACCTAATAATTGACATAAAGTAAAGGGAAATTTGCCCTATCTCTCAAATTTCCACTCCCCTATATTGAAAAACCTGTCAGAAGTAAACGTCGCACCACTCATTGCAATACCGGAAACCTTCTCATCGGTTGCATAATAATACACGGGTCTATAAAGGAAAACCGCAGGTACATCCTCTTTTATGAAGCCTGCAAGCTGGGCGACCTCTTTATCCTTTTTTTCCTGATTAAACACGGATCTAATATCTTCAATCAAGCTGTCCACGGCAAAACTCTTGTAATTTGAGAAATTCTGTCCCGTAGCATTTGCCTGAGAAGAATGCCAAAAAGAATAAGTATCCAAATTATATCCCAAGCTTTGCCCGACAAAAAGTATGTCATATTTTCTTGTCATAACACGAGTTTTGAAATCATCTTGAGACAAAAATTCAACTTCTATTCCAATACCGACTTCTTCCCACGAAAATTGCAAAAATCCAACGACCGCTTTCGCCTCTTCATATTGAGGAGTTCCCTCATCATAAAGCCTTGCAATCAAATTCAATTTTAAAGGATTTCCATCTTTTCCATATCTCATATTTTCCAATTTTTCTCGCGAAAAAGTATATCCCGCATCCTTCAGTGCAACTTCCGCCTCTGCTTTACTAGAGGCACTAACCCAAGCCTTTTGATCAAGATCAATCATCGGCGTATCGACACGAGCCATGTCCTTCAAAATCCCATTTTCTCCGACGAGTTTATCCTTATCAATAGCTTTTTGAAGAGCAATTCTCAGCTTCTTATTATCTTTTATAGGAGCTTGCGCCATATTAAAAAACACTGCAGTATATTGAGGAAGCTCATAAGACAAAAGCTTGAATCTATCATTTGCCCTAAATTCATCCGCAACCTTACCTGTCACACGAGGCGAAGCATTATAAGAACTGATATTTTCCATCAATAAATCCGCTGTAGGATAAGCGATAATTCTCAAATTCGTAATTTCCGAAATTTTATTGTAATAATACGGATTTATAGTAAGAGTAATTTGACTTCTTCCGTCGGGGAAAGACTCGACAGGACTTGTAACCATGTAAGGTCCGGTACCGACAGGAAGTTTATTAAAAGTGTTTTGCAACAAATCATAGGACTTCACGCCTTCAAGCAAATGTTTAGGCAAAATTCCGGTCGTAAGATTTGTTGTAAAGAAAATATTTGGCTTTAGAAGTTTGAATTTTATCGTTTTATTGTCGATTTTTTCGACAGTCACCCCATCAAAATTTGCCTTAAGAATCTCATTTGGGAAATCCTTGTCCATCACAAGATCATGATATGTAAAATATACATCATCAACAGAAAAATCTTTTCCATCGTGCCATTTCACACCGGTTTTTATTACAAAAGTATATTCAGTTTTGCTCTCATTCAAGGTCATCGTGCCCATATCGTCAATCACAGCCTTTTTTGAAGGATCATATTTCATCAAACCAGAAAAAACCAAGCTACTTACTTCTCTATCCGCGTCATTATAATCAACAAAAAGCGGATTTATATTTTGAATTCCGTTGCGCGCGACAATTCCTTCCGCATAAGTATCAGAAACTCCAAAACCAAAAAATCCATACGGAAAAACCATCATTTTCACAATCATCAACAAAAACGCAAGCACGCAGAAGACAGAAATAATTTTGTCAGCGTAAGTGTAAGATTTAAAAACCTTAATAATCCACTTTAAAAGCTTCATTTAAGATTGTTTAAACAAAAAATAAATAAGCGATTGAATTAGCTACAAAAAGAATACCAAGTACGATAGTTGCATTGAAAAGCACTTTTTCAGCGCCTCTTTTGCTTGTATAGAAAGTTCCGCTTCCTCCGAATGTTGCAGAAAGTCCTGTTCCTCTTTGTTGCGTCAAAATCGCGACTGAAAGAAGAATTGAAAGTACAATTTGAACAACTGTTAAGATAGTTTGCATATTATTGTTATTTTAGTAGGTTAACGAGCCAATTTACTATTCCAAACACGATAGCACCTATAACATACGCGCCGATATTTGGAAAGGTAATTGATACGCCTGAAATATGTAAAAAATTAAGAACATAGCTTAAAGACCACAAAAGAATCCCGTTGACAATCATAAAGAAAAGTCCTCCGCTAATAATCAGAATTGGAAAAACAGCCAATTTGAGTAAAGGTTTCAAAATAAAATTAAGAAGACCGATGACGGCTCCACCAATTATGAAAAACATAAATCCACCGGTGTATGTAACTCCGTCCACGAATTTGGTTATCGCATAAAGAGTGACACTATTGAGCGCAATTCCTGTGATTAGAGAAAATATAAATCCCATAGTTTTAAGCTTTCTTTACAGCGATTTTAACAGAATTTTCTTCCAATTGCACAACTTTTTCCTTGTCCCATTCGAAATCTCCACTCTGCTGAATTCCTAGCGCCAACGTTTCATTTTTTATATACTCGGCAAAAATGCCTACAGCATCATCAATTTCAGCAGGAGCATCAATCAAAATATAAATTCTGTCATCGACTTGATAGTCCGCTTCTTTTCTCATTTCCTGAATAAATCTGATGATATCACGAGCGTATCCCTCTTTCTTAAGTTCATCGCTAACGACGGTATCAAGCGCAACTGTAATTCCATTTTCACTCTCAACATCAAATCCTTCTTTGCCCTTAAATCCGACGGAAACTTCATCTTTTTGCAAAACAAAATCCAAAACTTTAACCTCTCCGCTTTCAAGAAGTTCAAATTCACCGGCCTTTATTTTTTGAATAATAAATTGAACATCTTTGCCGTATTTTGGGCCAAGGGCCTTTGAATTTGGCGTCACAGTGTATTGTGCAATTTCACCGGCATCTTTCAAAATTTCAAGATTTTTCACATTTAATTCTTCCAAAATCACATCTTTTTGATCAAGAACAAGACTGTCATTCATGCCTTTTGGAAGCGCAACACTGACTTTTGCCAAAGGTTGGCGAACTTTTATTTTCGCTTTACTGCGAACACTATGTCCAAGATTTACAATCGTTCTGACCAAATGAATTTCACCGTTTAATTTTTCATCAATCAATTTTTTGTTTGGTGTAGGCCAATCGCAAAGATGCACAGATTTTTCGTCGGTCAAATTTTTATAAATTTCATCGGAAATAAACGGCATAAACGGAGCCATGACTTTTGATAATTGCACCAAAACAGTATAAAGAGTTTGATACGCTTGCTTCTTATCTCCATCATTTTCACTCTTCCAAAATCTCCTTCGAGATCTTCTGACATACCAATTTGAAAGATTATCCAAAAAGTCCGAAATAGGCCTTGTCGCTCGCGTTAAATTGTAGTCGTCCATTTGCTCGGTAACAGTTTTTATAAGCGTATTTAGCTCTGACAAAATCCATTTATCAAGTTTATTTTCAGGAGAAAATTTATCAAAATTCTTTTCAGCCTCGAATTTATCAATCATCGCGTAAGTCACGAAAAAGCTGTAAGTATTCCAAAGAGTAAGTGTAATTTTTTTCACAATTTCATCGACATGATCCTCCGAAAATCGCACGTCCTCGGCAAGCGGAGCTGTCGAACTGCACAAGAAATACCTCGTGCTATCAACACCTTTTGTATCAAAAAGTAGATTTGGATCAGGATAATTTTTCTTTCTCTTTGAAAGTTTTTCGCCGTCCGCCGCAAGCAAAATTCCATTCACAATTACATTTTTGAATGCAGGTTTATCGAAAAGAATTGTCGCCAAAACATGAAGTGTATAAAACCATCCACGCGTCTGATCCAAGCCTTCCGCGATAAAATCCGCAGGGAAATTTTCTTCAAATTCTTTTTTGTTTTCGAAAGGATAATGCAATTGCGCATAAGGCATAGAACCGCTTTCAAACCAGCAATCAAAAACATCCGGAATCCTCTTCATTTGTTTTCCGCATTTTTCACATTTTATAGTAATGTCGTCGATATAAGGTTTGTGCAAATCAAGTTCTCCTTTATTTACAGGCGTTTTTCCGCCGGACGCTTTTTTTAGTTCTTCGATAGAACCTATACAAGTCATTTCTCCGCATTCACATTCCCAAACCGGAATAGCACATCCCCAAAATCTGTTTCTTGAAATAGCCCAATCTCTGGCTTGCTCAAGCCATTTTCCAAAACGACCTTCTTTTATATGTTCAGGTTGCCAGTGGATTTTTTCATTATTTTTAAGTAATTTATCGCGAATTTCGCTGACTCTTATAAACAAAGATCTCGTCGCATAATTAAGCAAAGGTGTGTCGCATCTCCAACAATGCGGATAGCTATGTCGATAATTTTCTTTGCTAAACAAAAGCCCTTTCTCTTCAAGAAATTTCGCAATATTTGAGTCCTGACCTTTCACAAATTTTCCTGCAAAATCAGTCACTTCCGGATTGAAAGTTCCATTCATCGCAACATGCTGAATAATTCCAAAACCTTTTTCTTTTCCAAGATTGTAATCGTCCTCACCAAACATCGGCGCAATATGCACAATTCCGGTTCCGTCCTCAGTCGTAACAAAATCCGCCAACGCGATACTGTAGAGCTCACCCTCAATTCCTTTATTTAAATAATAATCAAAAAGCGGTTCATAATGTTTGCCTTCAAGTTTTTTTGGATCAATATCGCAAACCACAACATGGCTTCCTTCTGCGAAAACTTTCTCTACAAGATTTTTCGCCAAAATATAAGTCCCGACTTCCACCCTCTTGTTTTCCGCTTTCTCTTCAGGTTTTGACAAAGACCCAACAACTTTCACATATTCAATTTCCTTTCCAAATGCCAACGCCACATTTCCCGGAAGTGTCCAAGGAGTGGTTGTCCAAGCCAAAACATAGATGGTCTCCCCCACTGCATCGATAGCTTTCAGCGCATCGGCCGAAAGTTTAAATTTCGCAGTCGCAGACAAATCCGTGACATCTTTATATCCTTGCGAAACCTCAAAATTTGAAAGCGGCGTCTCGCATCTCGGACAAATATGCATCGCTTTATATCCGGAATAAACCATTTTCTTATCCCAAATTTGCTTGAAAATCCACCAAATCGATTCCATGTAATTATTGTCCAAAGTCGCATAACTATCACCAAAATCAACCCATCGACCAATCCTTTTCAAAGTCTCTTCCCATTCTTTTGTATATTTGAAAACAGATTGTCTACATTTCGCATTAAAATTTTCAACGCCATAATCTGTGATTGCCTTTCTTCCTGAAAGTTCCAATTCCTTTTCAATTTCGTATTCAACAGGAAGTCCGTGACAATCCCAACCGTTTGTTCGTGGCACATACAAGCCTTTCATCGTCCAATATCTCGTGATCGCATCCTTTAAAACATTCGCCAAAATATGCCCGTAATGTGGCAGACCGTTCGCAAAAGGAGGTCCGTCAAAAAACACATATTTTTTATTATCTTTTCTGTTTTCAATAGATTCCTCAAAAATTTTATCTTTATTCCATTTAGTCAAAATTTTCTCTTCCATATCCGGAAAACTCTGTTTTGGATCAACCTTCTTAAACATATTTATTTTTTTAAAAAACAGAAAAAGTTTACTCCAAAACATTAAATCTTTAAAGCAAAAATGAAACCGTTGACATATTTTCGGAAAGAAAATAGAATCATTTTCAAGTAAATTTTTAAAAAACAACAAAAATGAGCCCACAAGAACAACCGACAACAAGACTTGAAAGATCAGAAGGTAAAGTAGACGATACAGCGATTGCAGACGAAACAGAAATAATGAGAACTGGTTTTTCAGTAAACGCAGTACTCGTGCAACACATGAGATATTTCAGCGACGGCTCAAGAAAGAGTTTGGCGGAATCAATAGCAAGACAAGTTAAACCTTTGATCTTAAGAACACCACACCTTGTACCTGGAAGAATAAGAGAATTAGTCTCCACTTCATGGACAAAGAGACCAGAAACAGCTGAACAAGCAAACACAATAATAGAACAGGTAATTCGAGCGGTTATGCCATCTCAGGTTCAATAATCACCCACATCCGCTACATCCTGAACATCCCAAAGGTGAACAACCTTCGTGTGATTTTAATTCGTAGTCATCCACGAGTTTTGTCGCAAGCCCGACGTATTTTTCAGGCGTAAGATCAAGCAAAGCTTTCTTGTCTTCTGCTTTTATTTTTAGTTTTTTGATGAAACTCTGGACGGTAGTTTTCGAAATTCCACCTTTTCCGCGAGTAAGATCTTTTAATTGTTCGTAAGAATTTTTTACCAAATTTTTTCTCATCACAACT
>JALNWA010000021.1 GCA_023231115.1 Candidatus Altimarinota bacterium | reverse complement strand
ACACAAAGTCCTTGTTCATATTGCTGAAGGCGCTGAGGAAACTATAAAAGTTGTTGTTGAGGAAAAGAAGAAATAATAATCTTCCTATGTCTAAAGGGAAGGCTGTATGTATAGATTACGGTAAAAAACGAATCGGTGTAGCTACCGGTAGTTTAGAGATGAAAATAGCTTTTCCGAAAGAGGTTTTTGATAATAAAGGGGTTCAGAATGCGGCTGGGCGTGTTTGCGATATTGTTTCTGAATATGAAGCGAAGATCGTTATTCTTGGTTATCCGTTGGATATGGAGGAAGGGAAGAGAAATTTAATGATGGGAGAAGTTGAAAGGTTTTATGAGGTATTAAAAAAAACTTTGCCGGAAAATGTAGAGGTTATTCTTTTTGATGAAAGATTGAGCTCGTTTGAGGCCAAGGATTTATTTAAAGAGGCCAGAGCAAATAAAACTGCCGCAAGCGGCATGGACGACTCTTATGCGGCGCAAATCACTCTCCAGAGGTATTTTGATAGGATGTAAAAGTATGAAAAATAAAGTTGTTTTACAGATAAAAGTTCCAAAAGATAACGAGAGCGGGCCTATTGTTGCTGAACAAATTTTCGCAACTTTGCATGCTTTTTCAAAAAATATTGTAAGTTTTGAAATAGCGAATATTGGCAGAAGTATAAGGTTTTTTGTTGCTTTGCCAAAAAAATTGGCGGATTTGGTTGAGGGGCAAATTTATGCGCAATATCCGGAAGCGGAGATTGAATTGGTTCAGGATTATGCGGAGAATTTTGTGCATCCTGAAAATGCTGTTATGGCTGAATTGAAGATGAAAAATAGCGATATATATCCTATAAAAAGATATCCTCAATTTGAAGATAGACTTTCTAAAGTGGCCGTTGATCCTATCGCGGGAATTACTTCGTCTTTGGTGAAATTGCCGGATTTGAATGATCAGGTTTGGATTCAAATTGTTACTATGCCTTTGCCTGATAAATGGAAAAATATTTTTTTGAAGTGTGTGAAGATTTTGGACAATGGAATTTTCGGACATATCGAGTCTTTGGAGATTTTGTATGCCAAGGCTTTTATAACACGTAAAATTTGGCCTAAAATTGCGTTTTTCCCGCTGTATTTCGTATTTTGGCTACACGGGCTTCTTGTGAACGCAAGAGGTTGCAGAAAGGCTGATTGTTCGATTGAAGAGCTTACGTCGAAATCTCATGACAGAGAAAGCAATATTGATGCGGCGATTGATAAGGTTGTTAGGCCACTTTTTGATGTTTCTGTTCGAATACTTTATTTGCCAAAACGTAAAAATGAAGAAATTGCGAAAGTGAAAATTGCTGAAATTATCGGTGCTTTTAAACAATTTAATTTTCCTCATTTGAATGGTTTTGAAATAGGGGATTTTGTTTATGGGAATGACGCTTTGAAGCTTTATGAATTGAGAAAAATGTCAGATGGAATGGCTTTAAACAATGAAGAGCTTGCAACTATTTTTCACTTGCCGAATGTTTCCGTGAAAACTCCGTTGATTTATTGGGTCACAAATAAAAAACTTGAACCTCCAAGTGATCTGCCGTTGGCGGATTTTAAGGATGTTACGATTTTGGGGAGGACGAATTTTCGAGGAATGATACAAAATTTTGGAATAAAAAAAGAAGATCGTAGGAGGCATATGTATATTGTAGGTAAAACCGGAATGGGGAAAAGTGTTCTTATGGAAAATATGATTGTTTCTGATGTTATTGCGGGTCGCGGGGTTGCGCTTATTGATCCGCATGGCGATCTAATAGAAAATATTTTAAAAAGAATTCCGGCAAATCGTACGAATGATGTTGTTTTGATTGATCCTTCTGATAAAGATTATGCAATTGGATTTAATATGTTTGAGGATGAAGATGTCTCAAGAAGGGCTGTTGTCTGCAGTGGAATTGTCGGGATATTTAAAAAACTTTATAAGGAAAGTTGGGGACCGAGGCTTGAACATATTTTGAGAAATACTGTTTTGGCGCTTTTGGAAGCCAAAGGAATGACTATGCTTGGAATTACCAGAATGCTTTCCGATGAAAATTTTAGAGAAAAAATTGTTTCGAAAATCAAAGATCCTGTTGTGAAAAAGTTTTGGATTGATGAATTTGAAAAAATGCAGGAAAGGCTTAGGATTGAGGCGATTTCGCCTATAATGAATAAAGTTGGACAATTTCTTTCGACAAATGTTATTAGAAATATTGTCGGACAAGTGAAGAGTACTGTTGATTTTAGATTTCTGATGGATAATGAAAAAATTATTCTTATAAATCTTTCGAAAGGAAAAATAGGCGAGGACAATAGTACGCTTTTGGGATCTATGTTTGTTACTAAATTCCAAATTGATGCGATGGGAAGGGCTGAGGTACAAGAAAAAAATCGAAAAGATTTTTATTTGTACGTTGATGAATTTCAAAATTTTGCGACTGATTCTTTTGCAACAATTTTATCTGAAGCAAGAAAATATAAATTAAATCTTACAATCGCAAATCAATATATTGCGCAGATGCCTGAGGAAGTTCGTGATGCTGTTTTTGGAAATGCTTCAAGCATTTTGTCTTTTCAAGTCGGATATGAGGATGGTGAATATATTTCTCAACAATTCGGCGAAGAGGTTTCAGCCAAAGATTTGGCTTCTCTTAGCAAATTTAATGTTTATGCAAAACTTTTGATTGACGGTGTTCCGTCTAAAGTTTTTTCTTTGTTTACTTTGCCTCCTTCTGGTAATATCGCTGATGACTTGTATGTGAGAAAAATTTTAAGAGTTTCCAGAGAAAGATATGCAAAAAAAGTCGAGGATGTAGAGGAAAAAATAAGGAAATGGGCTTTAAATTAATATTATGTCTGAATTTTTTGGTTTTATAAAAAAGAAATATAAGGTTGTTTCTAATCATAAATGTTTTTGGTTTTCTTTGTTTATTTCTTTTTGTATTCTTGTCGGCGGAGTTGTTGCTGTTTTTTATGCGAGTCAGTTTAACGACACGTTTTTTTATCCTCCAGTTGGTGATTTGATATTGGACAATATTGATACTTATGATTTGAGTTTTTGGTTTACCTATGGGGTTTATATGTTGATTGGTTTTATTTTTTTGTATGTTATTTTACTTGTGCCGGAGCGTCTTCCTTTTGTTTTTAAAACATATGGTCTTTTGCTTTTTGTAAGAGCTATATTTATTTTGTTGACTAATTTTGGACCGCCGGTCGGATTTTTTTATGGCGCAGGCGCTCCTGCTGACAATTATTTGTTACAAAATTTTTTGTTTAGAAATGATTTGTTTTTTTCCGGACATGTGGCTCTTCCTTTTATCGGGTATCTTTTGCTACGTGGAACAAATAGAGTTGTTGAATTGATAATTTTGATCGGTTCTTTTGTAATGGCGGTTACTGTTTTATTGATGCATGTACATTATTCAATTGACGTCTTTGCTGCGTTTTTTATCACTTATGGAGTTTATTCTTTAAGCAATGAAGTTTTTGGACGGATAAATGAAAGAATTTTTGGGTGGAGAGGATTTTGCTGTGAACACAAAGGAAGCGAAGTTATTTTAAAAACCTCTGATAAGAATAAATAATTTTTTTTATTTTCTTAAAATTTCTATTCCGGGAAGTTTGTCTCCTGATAAAAATTCTATGCATGCGCCTCCACCTGTTGAAATGTGCGTGAATTTTTCAGATGCAATACCTAGTTTTTTTATGCAATCCGCTGTGTCTCCGCCGCCGATTATTGAAACGCATTTGTGGTTTGAAATAGTTTCCGCAATTAGTTTTGTTCCGTTTAGGAATGGTTTGTATTCGTAAACTCCAAGTGGTCCGTTCCAAATTATTGTGCCTGATTTTTTTATTATTTCGCTGAACTTTTCTGCTGTCTTTGTCCCGATATCAAATATTTTCATTCCGTCAGGAAGGCTTTCTATAGCCACTTCTTGTGCTTGTGTTTCATTCGAAAGTTCTTTTGCTACTACTGCGTCTACAGGAAGATTTAATGCATCTGTTTTTGAATTTAATTTTTCAATTATTTCTTTTGCGATATCTGCTTTGTCTTTTTCGCAAAGTGATTCTCCAATATTTATATTTTTTGCGAATAAAAATGTGTTTGCGAGTCCACCGCCGATTAAGAAATAATCCGCCTTGTCCAAGAAATGTTTTATCACTCCAATTTTTGTGTCGATTTTTGCTCCACCAAAAATCATTGTTATTGGTTTTGCTGGTATTTCATCTAAAACTTTTGAAAGTTGGATGATTTCTTTTTCCATTAAAAGTCCCGCATATGCAGGTAGATAATCGGCTAAACCTGCAGTAGAAGCGTGTTTTCTGTGTGCCGTGCCGAATGCATCGTTTACAAAAATTTCCCCAAGTGACGCTAATTCTTTTGTGAAATTTGGTTCGCATTGTTCTTCTTCTTTTCTGAATCTTATGTTCTCAAGAAGTATTATTTCTCCGTTTTTCATTTTTGCAACTTCTTCTTTTACTTTTTCACTTAAAATTTCGTCTAATTTTTTTACCGGTTTATTTAATAATTTTGAAAGATGTTGTCTGATTTTTGTGAGTCTTAATTCTTCTTTCACTATTCCGTCCGGTCTTCCAAGATGTGACATTATTATTGTTTTTGCTCCTTTCTCAGATAGAAATTTTATTGTAGGTAAGGCCTCCGTGATCCTTGTGTCGTCTTCGATTTCGCCTGTTGTTTTGTTCATCGGTACATTGAAATCCACCCTTAAAAGAACTTTTTTTCCTTCAATATTTTCTATGTCTTTTAATGTTCGAATGTCCATATTTTTTTATTTAAAATTTGTTTGTAAAAGTGCCGCCATTGCATATTCTTTACCTTTGTTTAGTTTGTTTTTTAACACTCTGTCTTTTACTTGTTTTTCATTTTCGCACGCAAGAATCCCAAAAATGATTGGTGTGTTTTTGGTCATCTGTAAGCTCATAAGTCCGTCATATGTTGTTTGAGTGACTAAATCAAAATGTGAAGTTTCTCCCCGAATAACTATGCCTAGGGCTATTATTGCATCCGGTTTATGTTTCTCAATGATTTTTTTACAAATGAAAGGAATTTCAAGTGTGCCTGCGCATCTAAATAATTTTATATTTTTTTCTTGTACGTAATTTTTTAATAATTCCTCTTTTGTGTTTTTGAAAATTTCGAGACCTAATTCTTCGTTAAAATAGGGGAGTACTATCGCAATTTTCGTTTTTTCTCCGTTTACTTTTATTCCTTCTTTAATGCCATTTTTTGTCATTTCGTTGATATTATTTTATGAAGATATCTGGCAATCATGTCAGCTTCTATATTCACTATATCATTTTTTTTGAGCTTAGATAAATTCGTGTTTTTTAATGTATGTGGAATTATGTCCACGCTAAAATTTTTGTCTTCCACATCTGATATCGTAAGAGAAACTCCGTTAATCGAAATAGAGCCTTTGTAAGCCACAAACGGCTTCATTTCTTTTGACAATGAAATAGTAATTCTTGTTCTTCTTTGATCGTTTTTTGTTTTTAAAATTTTTCCTGTTTCGTCTATGTGTCCCTGAACAAAATGTCCGTCTATTTTTTCATTCCACTTGATGGATTTTTCAAGATTTACAATTGATCCTTTTTTTAGATTTTTAATGTTGGTTTTTTTTAAGGTCTCTTCCATTGCATCAAAAATGAATTTATTTTTGTCTAAATCTACCACTGTTGTGCATACGCCGTTTACGGCGATAGAATCGCCTTTCTTTATATCTTTTAGAAATTTTTCTATTTCCACTTCAAAGCTTACTGCTTTCTTTGTTTTTTTGATGGCGGTTATTTTTCCCTGTTTTTGTATGATTCCTGTAAACATGTTTGATTTATTTCGGCTTTAAATCTACCATAGAATTGCCTTAATCCCAAGGTTTAGAGATGCTAAAAAAACTTTATAAATTTTTTTTCTATTTGTTTTTCGCTTTTTTGCCGTTGCAGGTGGATGTTTTATTGTTTGTTTCGGATGTTTATGATTCAGGTTTTTTTAATCCGTATTTGAGTCAATTTTTATATTTGTCTGACATTATGTTGATTTTGGGGCTTGTGTTTTTTGGCTTTGATATACTATTTTCTCGCTCTTCTGAAGTGCCAAAGAAATTTTCTTTCGGAGATAAAAAGATTTTTTATTCTATTTGTTTTTTGTTTTTTTCTTGTTTGATTTCATTGTTTTTCTCTGCAAATTTAGTGAATTCTGTTTTTTATATTTTAAGATTTGTTGAGTTTTTTGTGATGTATTTTCTCGTCGTAAATGGAATTATTAATGTAAAAAAAATTCTAATTGTTTTTTGTTCTGTTATGTTTTTAGAGGCTCTGATCGGGATTTCTCAGTATGTACTGCAAGAGTCATTGGGTTTAAGATTTTTTGGCGAGCCCGTTGTTAATTCAAGCATTCTTGGCGTTGCAAAAGTTGATTTTATGAATGTGAAATTTTTACGTTCTTATGGCACATTTCCTCATCCGAATATTTTTGCTGGATATTTGGTTTTTGCGATTTTTTCAATGATGTACCTTTTTAAAAATGCTCCAAAGATTTTTTCTGTATTTATAATGGTCTCATTAGTGGCTTTGTTCCTGACTTTTTCGAGGACAGGACTTGTCGCTTTTATTTTGGGAGGTTTTGTCTTTTCGATTTTTGTTTTGAAAAAAGTTGATAAGTGGAAATTTTTTAAAAGAGTTTCTTTTATTTTTTTGAGTGCAATGTTTTTACTGTTTGTTTTTAAATTTTTTCCACTATTTATTGAAAGAATTAATTCAATCGATGCAGAAGCTTTGCAGTCCAGAATAGCTTATTTGGTTATAGGGTTTGCAATGTTTTTTCAACATCCTTTCGGAGTTGGAATAGGTAATTTTACTGATGTAATGCAGAATTTTTCAATCTTAAAATTGTTGCCGTGGGAGATTCAACCTGTTCATAATATCTTTGTTCTTGCGCTTTGTGAGATCGGAATTGTGGGTTTTGTGGCTTTGATCTCTTTCATTTTCGGTTTATTTATTTATTCTTTCAAATCAAAAAATCCGTTTTTTATCGCGATATGTTTTATGCTTTTGATTATTGGATCTTTTGACCATTATTTATTTACCCTTTATCAAGGTCAGGCGCTTTTTTTGCTTTCTATCTGCGCTTTATATCCATTCAAGAATTCTTTGTCAGACATTTGATTTTTGCCTTCCAATTGAAGTTTTTTAGGAATAATGTTTCCGCCTTTTGCTGAGATTTTTAAAATTCCGTCTTCAATAAAAAATTCACCCGCTTTTATTTTCGACTCTTTGTTCTCCATTTTTGCCTCTAATATTTTTATTTCTTTCCCGTTAAATTTCGTGTAAGCGGAGGGCCAAACACTATATGCTCTTATCATGTTATGTATTTTTTTTACATCAAATCCCCAATTTATTTCTCCGTCTTTTTTTTCTATTTTTT
>JALNWA010000020.1 GCA_023231115.1 Candidatus Altimarinota bacterium | reverse complement strand
GGTGTTATCGGGACTTTGATGTTAAACGGGAAAATCGGCCGCGATGTGGATGTAGTTGTACAGGATGATATTTCCGTTGCGTATAGCGCAAAAGTCGCAGGAGATTTCAGCTATTCGTCTTTGATTGAATCAACTATTCCGAAAAATGTTGTCGCCGGAACTTTGACTTTCAATAAATCTGACAAGAAGGATAATTTTAGCAGTGTCACTAGTGATATTGTGACTAACAAAGTTGTAAGTTATGTTTCTGCATTAATTATTTTGGCTTTATTCTGCGCATTTTTCAAAAACTATTTTGTAAAAGCTTCTGAATTTGCGAAACAAAACATTTTAAAAGCTATGGGAATTGGAATTATCACCATTATTTCTTGTTTTGTCGGAGGAGCGATGCTTTTATTTACTATCGTTGGAGTCCCGCTTGGTTTGATTGCTTTTGTAGTTGGACTTCTTTTCCTTTATTTGGGTAAAATTTTTGCTGCAGTTTGGATTGGAAATTATTTTGGAAAATTTGGAAAGAATAAAAAACTTAACGAGTTAAATTTGTTTTTGTGGAGCGCTTTGGGACTTTTGATTTATTATGTTGTCGGGCTTGTACCGATTGTCGGATGGGTTGCAAATGCCGGAGCGGCACTTGTTGGAATAGGCGTGATTACAAATATGAAAGTCGAGATCTTAAACTTTTTGAGATCTAAAAAAATAGTATAAGACTATTTAAGTTTTTTCAAATAATCCATCGCATCTTTTTTTGTTTTGAGTTTACCTCCAAGCTGTTTTTCGCGTATTTCTTCAAGGATTTCTCCTACCCTCTCCCCTGCCGTGATTTTCAGCAAATCCATTATTTCTTCTCCGCTTATAAGTTTTTTCGGGAGAAGTTTTAGATGAGCAATTTCATGTTTATATAATTTTTTTATTTGATTATATTCCTTTAAATCCATTGGGATTATTCCCATACAATCAGCTCTAAAAACTTCAAGTAAATCTTCAAATTCTGGTAGCAAAAACCAATGTCTGCGTCTTGAATCCGGCATTTCCAAAAGAGGAATTACCATCATATGATGACGCACAAGCCACTCAACTTTGTTTATAATTTTCATCGAAAATTTTAGTCTTGTGAGAATTTTTTTTGCTATTTCCGCACCGACTTCTTGATGGCCTTCATATTTTATTCTGTCATCTTTAATTTCAAATGTGTCGTATTTTCCAATATCATGCAAAAGCGTCGCCCATTTTAGGGCTGAGGTAGGCGGATTTTCCGGAAGCGGATTTGGATCCACTTCCTCCTGCGTCAAAGAATCCAATGCTTTTATTGAATGATCCCAAACATCTCCTTCAGTGTGATATTGCAATGGCTGAGCCAATCCTTTCAGTTTGCAAAGTTCAGGAATTAAAGTTTCCAAAGCGCCTATTTCAAAAAGTTCTTCAAATGCTCGACCCGCATTTTTTCCCATTATCATTTTATTTAATTCGTCTGAGATTCTTTCCGTTGAAATATTTTTTATGAGATTTACATGTTTTTTTATCGCCTGATATGTGTCTGGTGCATACTGCATATTTAAGGCATTTCTGAAACGTACTGCGCGCAAAATTCTCAAATTATCTTCCAAAATTCTTTGTTCCGGATCTCCAATAAATTTTATTAATCCTTTTTCCAAATCTTCCTGCCCACCTACGTAATCCATTATTTTATCCTCGATAGGATCATAGAAAAGACCGTTGATTGTAAAATCACGGCGGATTGCGTCTTCTTTTGCGTTCGTGAAAGTTACCGCATCAGGACGCCTTCCGTCACTGTATCCGCTATCCGATCTGAATGTTGCAATTTCGAAATTATGTCCGTTTTTTATTGCCAAAATAACTCCGAATTTTTTTCCAATCGGAATTGTATGTTCGAGTAAATTTTCTATTTCTTCCGGTTTTGCAGAAGTCACTATGTCAAAATCTTTTGGTTCCGTTCCGAGTAACATATCACGAACACATCCGCCCGCCCAATAAGCTTCGTAACCAGCTTTTTTCAATATCTCTATTATTTCGATTGAGGTTGCTTTCATCTTTTTAATTATACATGATAAAATGCCGGCATGAAAATACTTGGTATAGAAACATCATGCGATGAGACCTCCGTTGCGATAGTTGAGGACGGACGAAAAGTTTTGGCTAATGTTATTTATTCGCAAATTCCTTTGCACGCTTTGACGGGAGGCGTCGTGCCTGAAGTCGCGGCGAGAGAACATGTTGTTAAAATGGTACCTGTTCTTGATGAGGCCTTAAAGAAGGCAAAATGTGACTGGGATGATATTTCTGCAATTGCAATTACGCAAGGACCGGGTCTTATAAGTTCTTTGATTATAGGTACGCAAGCCGCAAACACTATATCTTTTGTAAAAAATAAACCTCTTATTCCAGTACAGCATATTGTCGGACATATTTATTCAAACTGGCTTTATGGGCCTGACGTAAGCGAAAATGAGATTGATGAAATTTCTTTTCCTGCTCTTGTTTTGACTGTTTCCGGCGGACACAATGATATTATTTTAATGCGCGGACATCATAAATTTAAAGTACTTGGAGAAACTTTGGATGATGCGGCAGGAGAAGCTTTTGATAAAGTCGCACGCATTTTAGGGCTTGGTTACCCCGGCGGACCGGCTATTTCAAAAATTGCCGCGAATGGAAACGCCTCTCGTTTTAAACTTCCAAGATCTTTTCTTGAAAAAGGCAGTTTGAATTTTAGTTTTTCAGGTATTAAAACTGCTGTTTTGAGAGAAGTTCAGAAACATTCCAAAATTGATGAACAATTTAAAGCCGATATGTCTGCGTCTTTTCAGGAAGCTGTGACAGATGTTTTTGTACAAAAGACTTTGTCTGCACTTGAGCAAAATCCAAAAGTAAAAGAATTCATGCTCGCCGGTGGGGTTTCCGCGAATACGAGAATTCGAAGTGCCCTTGCCGCCGCCCTTCCACTCGATGTAAAGTTTAGATTTCCGAAAGCGATTTCTTATTGTACCGACAATGCCGCAATGATTGCGGCGGCCGGATATTTTTTACATAAACTTCATCCAAGAAGATACAAACCTTCCACGAATATTGTCCCTACAATGTCGTTTGAGATTTATTGATTATTTCTCCATTGAAAGATGGATAAATTGTGTTAAGATAGAAGACAGCTATTGTCTTAATTTTTAATAATATGCCTGAGGAAATACAAAAGAAGAAATACGAGCCGTTCCAAAATCCAAAGGGAGTGCACGACATTTTGCCTATGGATCAGGATTTTTACACTTATATAAAAAAAGTTGTGAGACATAGAGCGAGACAAGCCGGTTTTAGACGTATAACAACGCCTATTTTCGAGTTTACGGAAGTTTTCAAAAGAAGTATTGGAGCCGGAAGCGATATTGTTTCAAAAGAGATGTACACTTTCGAGGACAAGAAAGGCAGAAGCCTTACTCTTAAGCCTGAAAGTACCGCGCCTGTTGTGAGAAGCTACATTCAAAACAATATGAATCAATGGCCACAACCTGTGCTTTTGTTCTATATTGAGCCGCATTTTAGATATGACCGTCCACAAAAAGGAAGATATCGCCAATTCTGGCAGTTTGGATTTGAGATTATTGGAGAAAGCGATCCTGCTCTTGATGCTCAACTTATTCAATTGGCTATAAAAATTCACGAAGATCTTGGAATTGCCAAATTTTTCTCTTTGCAATTAAATACAATCGGTACGCCTGACTCAAGAAAAAAATATGCAGGAGTTTTGCAGGATTATTATGCCGGAAAAGAAAGATCTCTTTGTGAAGATTGCAAAGTAAGACTAGGAATAAATCCTATGAGACTTCTTGATTGTAAGGCTGAAGACTGCCAAATTTTGGCACAAATGGCTCCGCAAATGAAAGATTATCTTGATAAAGAATCTCTTGAATTTCATGAAGAATTAAAAGGATATTTGGATGAAATTAAAATTCCATATGTTGAAAATCCAAGACTTGTTCGCGGACTTGATTACTACACAAAAACTGTTTTTGAATTTTGGGATAAAGATGAAGGCGCACAAAATGCCGTTGGAGGAGGAGGAAGATATGACGGACTTGTCGAACTGATGGGCGGACAGCCAACTCCGGCCGTTGGATATGCCGCCGGAATTGAAAGGATTATTGCAAATATGAAACGAGAAAAAATTCGTGTGCCTTCCAAAGACGAGCTTCATGTTTTTGTCGCTCAACTTGGAAATGAGGCAAAGAAAAAATGTCTAAATCTTATAGATGACATGCGTGAGGCAGGAATAAAAACTATGGGAGCTCTTGGAAAAGGATCTATCAATATACAGCTTAGAATAGCCGATAAATTTAAAGTACCATACTCTGTAATAATCGGAATTACCGAGGTTCGTGAAGGTGTCGCGATTATCAGAGACATGAAAAAAGGAGTTCAGGAAACTGTAAAAATGGAAAATGTTGTTCCGAAACTTATAAAACTTATCGGAGAAAAAAATCTTGATAGATATACACCGGGAGAAATTATTTATTCTTAGACTCCATAAGTTTTTTTGTAACTGTAGCGTTTGAATTGCGTTTTATTTGGTGTATATTTAATTTGAATAAAAGTTTCCTATGAAAAAATTTTTTACTTTTTTGTTTCTGTTCCTTATTTCTTCAAGCATAGTTTTTGCCGCTGATTTCCCTGATGTTTCAAGCGACAATGAACACTTTGTCGCGATAAAATATCTCGTCGATAAGGGCATAATCAACGGTTATATAGACGGAACTTTTAAACCTGATGGACTTGTAAACAGGGCCGAAGCCACAAAGATAATAGTGAAGGCTTTCAATATTCCATATGATAAAGTTTTTGAAGAATCTTTTCCGGACGTAAAAAAAAGCGATTGGTTTTTTCCTTTTGTAATGGCCAGCAAGGAAGAAGGTCTTCTTTCCGGATATAAAGACGGTAAATTTAAACCTGAAAATAATATAAATCTTGCTGAAACTCTTAAGATTATAGAGGTTGCCGGAAATGCAAAAATTCCGGAAAAAGTTGAGAGCAATGTTTTTCTTGATACTTCAAAAGATGATTGGTATGCAGTTTATGCGCTTTACGCCAGAGACCATAATATAGTTCTTTCAGATGACTACGGAAATCTTCATGCTGAACAACCAATGACTCGTCAAGCTTTTTCAGAAGTTGTTTATCGAATGATGATTGTTTCAGAAAAAAACGGGGAATCATTCCCTCTTTATACAAATTGGGCGACTTTTACAGGAAAATATCTCCCATTCCAAATAAAATATGATGATAATACTTGGCAAGCAATAGAGAATAAAAGTGAAGTTATTTTTTATAGAGCCGATAAAGAATTTTTGCAATTTTCTCCCGCAAAAATTTATCCGAATTCAGGCAGATTGTGGGTCACTTTGGATAAAAATGATGCTAATATGACGTCCTCTCAATATTTTGAAAATTTAAAATTGGCTTTCCCTGGCGCAGAATATACCGAATTTAAACTTCACGGACTTTCCGCGATGGAGGTTTTATATCCAAAATCAAGAACCGTGGATTGGTATGTTTACTTGGACAGTGGAAAAGTTTTTGTTGTTTATACGGAATTTGGCGGAGGAGTTTTGGGATTTAAATTACAACAATATTTGAAGGCCATGCTTTCCACTTTTGAATATAAAGATTTGGCTTTAGACAGCCAAATTGATTACACGGAAGTGTTGAATGAAATTTATTCTAAAATTTTAGTTGAGGGAAAAGGAATGAATGCTCTCAATCAATTGCCCGAAAAAACTATTATAGAAACTGATTCTATCGGTGTCGGAACCGGTCCGGTTGATTATTATTATAGCAGTGGGGTAAATAAGACTTTCAAATATGAAAGGAATAGTGATACTATTTTGGACAAGAGGGACGGAAGAACAAGTGCGTTTTAATTTGTAAATTTTTAAATTAAAAAAATGGCAAAAGCAAAAAAAATTTCTCCTAAAAATTATTTAATCGCCATAGTAGCGGCTTTAATAGTTGTTGCTTTAGCCGTTTCAAGTTTTATTAATTCTTTTGTAAGGGATTCTGATGAATTCCCAATGGTGGATGTTACCTTTTCCGAAA
Source organism: Candidatus Altimarinota bacterium (assembly GCA_023231115.1). Classification (GTDB taxonomy): domain Bacteria; phylum Patescibacteriota; class Gracilibacteria; order UBA1369; family LOWO2-01-FULL-3; genus UM-FILTER-38-24. The sequence goes on along the minus strand of JALNWA010000020.1, from coordinate 3,829 downwards.
ACAATACTGTTTCTGTAAATCCAAATGGCAGCGGACTTCCTGATCATGCTCCAAATCTTGAGCCGCCTACAATTAAACCTCCGACAGAATGAAATATTTGGGAGGTACGGTATTCTTAGGGCTTTTGATTGGCCTTTTCTCAGGTCGTTTTATTGACGGTGATTTGATTCCATTGCTTATGAAATGGTATGTCACTTTTAGTCTTATGGCTCTTTTGTATCTTTCCGCATTGAAAATAACGCCGTCCGAAATTTTGAAAAATTTAAAAAAACCGTGGTATATCATTTTTATAAGTTTGGTAAAAATGATTGGACTTCCTCTTATTGCTTTTATTTTTTTGAAATATATTCCTGAAGATTACAGAATTGCCGTAATGCTTCTTTCGGCTACACCATCAGCAATGGCAACTCCCGGAGTATTGCTTGTTTTAAAAGGTGACATAAAATTCGGAATGATTGTTTCAGTCCTTACAAATTTAATCACACCTCTAATTCTGCCGCTTGTGTTGTTTTATTCGGTCGGGACAAAGGTTGAATTAGATCCTCTTCATATGATTATTTTTCTTGGGACAATAGTTTTCTTACCGTTTTTGTTGGCGTTTTTGTCCAAAAAATTCCTGACAAAGTTTTCCAATTTTATTATTGATAATTCTTCCAAAATTGTCTCATGTGTTTTATTTATATTTGGAATTTGTATTATTGCGCCTTTCTCCGATTTGGTTCTTTCAAATTTATCAAAATCTTATATTTTGTTTGTTTTTATTTTGGCATTCTCGGCTGTTTTACATGTTATTTCAATTATTGTTTCGATTTGGAAATATAAAAAAAGTTATATGATTTCCAATATTGTGCTCTTAGCTTATTTCAATGTCGGATTTTCAATAGTTTTGGCAAACCAATATTTCGATCAAACAACAACTCTTTTATGTGTTTTGTATGAAATAATTTGGGCTGTTGGTCTTATTCCTTTACAACTTATTTTTAATCCTCAAAGCGGTAAGCAACCCCGGATATAGGCTTCTCCTTAGGTGCTTTTGGGTTGAATTCTTTTTTTGGAGTTTGTTCTTTTTCTTCTGATTTTGTTTTTTTCTTTGGTTTTTCAGATTCTTGTTTAGGTTCTTCCGAAGTTTTTGGAAGTACTGAATTTGTTATCATTTCCTGTGCTTTCTGTGCTTCTTTTGCCTGATTCATAAGACTTTCAACATCTATAATTTTTGATTCTTCTCTTTCTGCAATTACGCCTAATCTTTCTTCTTGGAAATTTTTCAAAAAATTTATTATTTTATATTCGCTATCCATTAAACTCATATTCGAAATTCTGAATCCAGCCGCTTGATTGTGCCCTCCTCCTCCAAAAGCTTCAGCGATTTTCGAAGCATCTACTGATGGATTTGTTGTTCTTACACTTGCTGAAACTGCTCCATCTTCTTTTTCTTTTAGAAGGATTATTATTTCCGCTCCCGGAGCATTTGTCATTAATTCATCTATGATATCTCCTGTTTGTTCGTCTGAACTTTCAGTATCTTTGAAATCCTGTCGGCTTACTGCTGACCAAACTATTCTGTGTTTTTCATCAACTTGAATTTTTGAAAGAACCCTTCCCCAAAGTTTAAGTTGGCTTAATTGTTTTGTCTTATATACATGCTGAATTATCTCTTGCTGACGCGCTCCGTATGAGATTAATTGTGCCGCGCGTGCAAATGCTTTTGGTGTTGTGTTTGCGTTTTGGAAACTTCCTGTGTCAGTAATAATTCCAGCCAATAAAAGTGTAGCAATGTCTTCATCTATGAGATTTATTTTTTCTTCAGATGATAATTCTTCAAGAATTGGAAGAAGTATTTCAGTCGTTGAAGATGCCATTATGTCGACGAAATTTAATTTTCCAAAATGAGCATTCGAAATGTGATGATCGATATTTATTACCGGCACCTGATGAAAAATTTCTATATTTTTTTCATATACATCTCGAAGTTGTGTAAGGTCAGCCGTATCCACTGTAATTATCAAATCATAATCTATTCCTCCGGCTGAGAAAGAAACATCTTCTTCCGATAATCTCCCATCTTTTGGAGTTACAATAATATTTATTTTATCGTTTTCTTTTTCACTTTTTATATTTTCTATTTTTACCTTTTTGCAATCAAGAGTGATAATAAAATCTCCGGAAGAAATCATTCGATTGCTTATAACTTTCGTATTCGGCAAAAATTGTAAAAGTTCCGGAATCGGTTCACTGCAAATTACAGTTGCTTCTTTTTGTAGCTTTTTAAGCGCTATATATAAGGAAACCGCGCTTCCTAATGAATCGCCGTCGAGCGGAGCTGAAGGCAATATCAGAATTTTATTGCTTCTTTTAATTAGGTCTATTACTTGTTTTTGTGTATTTATCGTCATTTTTTATTTAATCGTAATCTATACATTCTAAAACATTTTTCGCTCCTTGTCAATACTCCTTAAAAAGACAACACTAAAAAGGGTGTAAGTATAAATGACTTTACATAAAATTTCCATATCTATTTATTTTCCCTGAAATCGATTGCTTTGAATTGAATTTTTTCTTTATCGTTCCAAACGTTTTTTTCCAGAGTGAAGACTAAATCTATTTTTTTATGCTGTCTGATTTGCGACATAAATTCCCCCATTCTGAAACCTATTACATTCACTTCTTTATCTTTTGACTTCACCATGAATTTCAAATGATCTTTTTCTTTACCCACCTGATCTATAAAATACGGCTCAAGTCCTTGCATAATAAAGACCGGTCTTAAATTTTCAATTCCGAAAGGTTTTAGTTGATTTATTTTTTCTATAAATTCAAAACTTATTTCAGTCGGATCAAGTTCGCAATCTATAACTAAAGATGGCTTTAGCTCATTGCCTTCAAGTTTTTTGTTTGCATATTCGATCAATTTTTCTTTGAATTCTTGTAAGTCTTTTTTCTTTATGTTGAAGCCTCCGGCTTGCGCGTGACCTCCGAAAGATGGCAGAAGATGGGCAAAAGTAGTTAGTGCTTCTACTATATTGAAATATTCCGGACTCCTTGCGGATCCCACCAATGCATCCCCGAAATCTTGCATCAAAACGACAGGTCTTGCGTATTTTTCCACCAATCTTCCTGCAACAAGCCCCAATATTCCAACATGCCAATTTTGGCTTTCTACAATCAATATTTTATTTTCCATCCCGCTTTTCAAAAACATTTGTTCGGCTTCTTCCATCGCGATTTTTGTCATTTCCTGTCTTTTTATATTTAGACTTTCCAATTCATTTCCGAATTTTTCAACTTTTTCTCCATCATCTTCCTGCAAAAGAAGCGACATTGCGGTATATGGATCCCCTATTCTGCCTGCCGCATTTATTCGCGGAGCGATTTTGAAACCTATTGTCATTCCATCTATTTCGTCTTCTTCTTTCGTCGCAGAAAGTTTTAGAATTTTCTTGAGCCCCGGCCATTTCGTATTTGTGAGAGATTTAAGCCCTTCTTTTACTATAAATTTATTTTCTCCTTTTATCGGACCCAAATCAGCGACAGTTCCAAGTGCGGCCAAATCAACCAAACTTTTCAATTTTTCGTGTATTGATTCTTCGTTTTCTGTCCTTAAAAGAAGAGCATGAGCCATTTTCAATGCAACCCCCGCTCCGGTTAATTCTTTGAAAGGATACAATGAATCGTATTTTGGATGGATTATTGCCACCGCATCCGGAACTTCTTTCGGAATTGTATGATGATCCGTGACAATTACATCTATTTTGTTTTCTTTTGCTTTTGCGATTGGCGAGTAACATGAAATTCCGCAATCGACAGTAATAATAAGATTTATATCTTTTTT
>JALNWA010000019.1 GCA_023231115.1 Candidatus Altimarinota bacterium | reverse complement strand
ATTAAGTCCTCTGGTGATTATATAAAAAATTCACCTAAAAATAATTGGCCTTCAGCTATCACGCTTATTAAAATGCCAGAATTTCCTAAAAATCCAGATGGTTCAAATGATTGGGATACATTTCTAGAAAGAGAAAAGAAAAAAGAATGGACATATGAAACTCTAAGAAAAGATATTCTAGAAAAAGGGATTAAATCTTCTAAGTATTACGATAATAATGCTTCTAAAAATAATTGGCCTTCTCGTGGTATTATTTTGAGTATGCCAGAATTTCCTAAAAATCCAGATGGTTCAAATGATTGGGGTACATTTTTAGGCAAAAAATAAATATTTTTCAACTTTCAAAATACCCTTATTTATGATACATTTGGTAAATGTTATCTTTAGGCACAGCACGAACACAATAAGACATTTTGACAATAATATAGCCCTTAAACAGATCCCGTTTGAGTTTACAGTAGAACTACTGCTACCGCTCCGGACCGGGATAGATTATGGCTTCAGAGGCTCAAAAATGTAATATTTAAATTTAAATAATACTCGTTGCTTTATTTGACAAATGCTATATTTTTATGTAATATGTTTACAAATATAGTCCTATATCAATTAAATATAAACAAAGAAAGAGAGGTATTAAATGAAAGCAAAAGCTAGATTATTAAGTGGTTTCCTTGATTATATGCCAGCAAGAATGGCTTCAAGGGAAGAAATTGTACGAATTGTTAAGTTAGTGTATCAAAATTTTGGTTTTGTTATGCAAAGTACACCGTGTATAGAATATGCGGAATTGCTTTGTGATAAAATCGGAGAAGATGAAAAATTGATTTATCGATTTAAAGACAATGGTGAACGTGACGTTGCACTTAGGTATGATCTCACTGTTCCGTTGGTTAGAATAATTGGAACTTACTCGAATGAGTTAAGGTTTCCATATCGTCGTTGTCAGCTTGGATTTGCTTGGAGAGCAGATAGTCCTGGCAAAGGAAGGTTTCGTGAATTTCTTCAATTTGATGCTGATATCATTGGAGATGATTCTATACTTTCTGATGCAGAGGTATTAATGATTGTTGCAACAATAATGCGGAAACTTAATTTTCCAGCATTAATACGTTTTAATAGTCGTGAAATCTTGAATTCATTGATTCAATCTTGTGGTCTTAGTCAAGACGAGGGTAAAATTTTACTTCGAATTCTTGATAAGTACGATAAGATTGGAAAAGAAAAAGTACTCAATTTACTCGCTGAAGCCAATTTTGATTTAAGTGTTGTTTCTGTAATAGAGGAATATTTATCTATTAATGGAGACAACAACCAAATCATTTCAGCATTAGAAAAACTTTTTATTTCTAATGGTATTGTTTCTGAAGGTTTGAGTAAAATGAAAAAAGTTTCAGAAGTATTAATACAGTCTGGTTTTGATCAAGCTGTATGTACTATTGATCCTAGTATTGCTCGAGGACTAGATTATTACACTGGTTTAATCTACGAAACAACATTTTTGTTGGATCCAGCTTATGGTAGTGTATGTTCCGGTGGAAGATATGATAAATTAATCAAACTTCCTAATGGAGAATTTGTGCCAACTATTGGAGTAGGTTTTGGTATTGATCGTATTTTTGCAGCAATGGAAAGTAGTGGTTTATTACCAGTTACTAAAATTAATACTGATGTTTTAGTCATTAATTTTGACAACGAAAATCTGCCTATTTACGTTTCAATTGCTAACGAACTAAGAGATTCTGGTATCTCAACATTGGTTTATCCAAAGATGGTTAAAATTCCAAAACAATTTAAGTTTTCTAATGATAATTCAATTAGTATTACTTTAATGTTAGGGGAAAATGAGATTTCTTCGGATTCAATCACATTGAAAGATATGAGAAGTGGTGTTCAGCAGAACTGCTCTCGTAAAAAAATTGTTCAAGTAATCAAACAATTGTTAGAAATGGAGGTTTAAAATGAAAAATGAATTTGATAAATTCAGACCACCTAAAGGGAAAAGAGATTATTTTGAGTCAGATCTTATTCAAAGAGAGTTAATGGAGTCTTTATTTTTTGGAGTAGCCAGAAGTTTTGGCTTTCAAAGGATTGAGACTCCTACTTTTGAAGATCTTCTTAATGTTCTTTTAATTTAATTACCGCAATGGATATATTTATCTGTTGCGGCTTTTTTTACCTGGAGTATTAGATTAATTTGTATATAATCAATAAATATCAATAATTCGGGGATAATTCCGAATAAACGTGCATATGAGCAAAGTGGCTTTGATGTAATTATTAAAGGAGTCTGGAGAATATTAAAGGCAGGCTAAAAGTTAAATTTATAATTAAATATAAATTTATTATCCGCATATTTTATTTTACCCCCTATTGGAATTATAGAGATTGGTTGCGTATGTCCAAAATCTACATTTGCTACAATAGGTATACTATTTAGAGCTTTTTTATTTGCAATGATTTTTTCCAAGTCCTCTCTACTTACATTTGAATCAGTATCAAAACGACCAATAACCAAAGCTTTTATCTTATTAAAATTAGGTTGCAAGATTAATGATTCTAGATGTCTGTCAAACTCTCCTTTATCATCAATTGCATAATGATCCCATTCAATAAAAACAACTTTATCGGTTAAATCCGGAAAAAACTCTGTACCAAACAAGAGGCTAAAACTAGGCAAATTCCCGCCTACAGCTGTTCCAGAAAAATCTCTTGAGTTGATGGTCCATAGACCTGTATTATCAACAGCCTCTTTTTTTTCTCCAAATAAAGCACCATAATACTTATCACTTACTTTAACTTCATAATTAATTTCCTGCCTTAAAGCAGAAGATAAACTTTCAAGGGTATTTGGTAAAAGAAGTGGTGAACATAACCATCGGAAGTTTACACCTAAGTAAGATATTAAGCCGGTTTTAGCGAATATCGCGTTACAGAGTACTGTAATATCTGATGCACCCAAAAATGGCTTGGGGTTATCTTTGACAATATTCCAATCTATATTCGAGAGTAGTTGATTTGAGTTAACTCCACCATGGTATGTCATAATCAATTCAATTTCTTTATCTCCCCATGCATCATTCCAATCAGAAATACGTTGTTCTATTGTAGTAGATGCATTTTCTGCCCCTTCTACATTTTTTCCATATAAAACGTTAAATCCTTCCTTGTTTAGGATATTTTCTGCAATATTTAGTGTGGTTTTATGCCGCTCTAGTAGCGGACCACTTGGTGCTATAATTTTTATGTTTTTCATGGGTTTTATATATTCCTAGAATACCACTTTATGTCCTTTTTACAAGACTATATTTGGGTTGACAATATCGTTAATAAGGTTAAAATGAAGTTTAATGAATAAGAACTCAAAATGGGTGCTAATAGCACTATCAATAATTGTATTAATAGCCGTATTTGGTTTCTTGTCTTTTCGAGGTAAATTTAATAAAAACACTCAAGTGGAATCTCCTGAAATAAGAATAGGTTGGCAAATACCTTGGGCTATACAAGGGCAATTGGTGCAGGTCCTAAAACACACTCCCATTTTGGAAAATCATGGAGTTAAAGCAACATTTAAAGGTTTTACATATGGTGGACCACTAAATGAAGCAGCCCTTGCAGGCGAAGTTGATATGATTTTAACAGCTGATCAGCCAGCCGCAACTCTGTTATCAAAGAATGGAAACTGGACTATTGTTGGGAGGCTTATGTATAACCGGGTTTCTTTATATGTACCACCAATGTCCCCGGTACAACAGGTTTCAGATCTTAAAGGTAAAACAGTTGCCATGCCTTTTGGTGCAGCAGCGCAAAGAATTGCACTTAAGGCTGAGGAAGATGCAGGTCTTAACCCAAGTACAGATGTGAATAACATTAATTTGGGTATCTATGAACAATCTGATCTTATTCGCGACCCTAAAGTCAAAAAATGGGGTGCCATAGATGCAATGGCAGGATTCGATCCACTTCCAGCAATTTTTGAAGAAAAAGGCTTAACCAGGAATTTAGGTGTTGGTAAAATTGTGTCTGTGATCCTAGTTAATAATTCAATATTAGAGAATAACCCTGAGGTTGTCACAAATTTCTTAAGTGCTTTCACCAATGCATATGATTACTATAGGAATAATGTTCAAGAAGTGGATTCTTGGTTTGTGGAAGAATCAGGTTTGGATATCACCCCTAGGGCATTGGAAATTTCAGCAAGTCTTGAACCAAATCTTAAAGTTATCAGCAAGGATGAAATAAGAATTGACTTTAATGACGACGATTTTGCAATTATGCAAGAAGCAGCTGATTTTATCTTTGATCAAGGCCTTGTTGATAAAAAGGTCGAAATGAAAAACTTCGTTAATACAACTTATATTAAAAAATAAAAAGCTTATGAAGAAAAATCTTATATTAATATCTCTTGATACACTGAGGGCAGATGTTGGATATAGTGGAAAATTTCCAACGATAGAAAGCCTAAGGAAAAAATCAGTTTCTTTTCTTAACACTGTTTCATCTGCTCCGATTACACCTATTAGTCATGCCAGTGTTTTTACTGGGTTGCAGCCATATAATCATGGAGTTAGGCACTTGTTCAAGGAAAAGTTGAATCCCAAACATAAAACCCTCTCTGAATTATTAAAGAAACAAGGTTATGACACTGCTGCTATTGTATCCTGCCCTGGTATGAATAAATGGTACGGGTTATCAAAAGGTTTTGATTATTACAATGATGAAATTTCTAGATTACCAGACGGAACAAATCCACTAAAAACAGTTGATGTAAAAAAGAGGGGTTCTGCCTTAAAAAGAGCGGACATAGTAGTTGAGAAAGCAAAAGAATGGTTCGCTAATAGAAAATCAAAAAAACCTTTTTTCCTATTCCTTCATTTTTTCGATACACACTGGCCGTATGAAGCACCTGAGATATACGGTGGAAATAACATATATGAGCAAGAAGTTGCTTTTGCTGATTATCATCTTGGTAAATTTTTTGAATACGTAAAAAGTGTAGTCAATTTAGACAATACAACAATTGTGTGTTTTTCTGATCATGGTGAAGATTTGGAAGGGCTGTATCTCAACGATAAAGGGGGTAAAAAACTTGGTCACCCTGAGGAGTCTGGCCATGGTTGTTTACTCTATGATCAAACTCAAAAAGTAATACTTACTTTCAATGATAAAAGCTTACCGAAAAATAAAGAAATAGAACGACAGGTCCGTCTAGTTGATTTGACGCCAACTGTTTTGGATTTGCTAGGTGTAAAAACAAGTTCAATTAAATTTGATGGGGTTTCTTTACTTTCGGTTATTAAGGGCAGGAACAATATTACACCGGTAGCATACTCAGAAACCTTTTATCCAGAGGAGCAAAATCAATCCACAAACAATAAGTACCCAAAGTCAAAGAATAAAAAATCTATCAGGATTGATAATAAATATAAAGTTATTTTTCATATGGAGAGTGATATGATCGAGGTATACGATCTTGAGAAAGATCTTAACGAACAAAATAATCTGTTCTTGTAACTACTTAAAAGAATGCTAGATAATAATAAATTTTGCGATACCAAAGACTTAGTTAATGCTGTTCAGGCAATGATTGTGCGGGCCAAGACTACGAATAGTGAAATTATTTATTTTATAGAGTCAGGTGGACTGGTTCTTAAAGACATATTCATGTCAATTAAAGATGGATATGGTTTTAATGATTCTAATATCGTGTCAAGCAAGATTACAGCTCTAAGTAAAATTCCTTTAAATTACCAAATAAAAGGTTTGCTAACTAAAAATGAAATAGATTCAAAAATCAACGTTGATCAATTAGAAAAAATAAGGAGAGTTGTTGAAATGAATAAATTTGTAAATCAAAAAGAGATTGCAGATTTATTTTTTGATGAAAAACCTCTAGAAAAATCACTTGGTGATATTATAGACATATTAACTCCACTAGGTGATATATTGCCCAATATCGACCATCCTAACAATGATTTTCTACAGAATAACCTCATATTTATCCAAACAAAGGAAAAGCTACTGAAACAAAGAATTAAAGCACTTCCGGATATAAATCATGATATTCGCCCAATCCTGAATATTCTTTTAGTAAATACGTCTTTTGCTAAAAAGATTAACGGCAGGAAAATTTATGTAATGGACGAAGCAACTAGTAGAGGTAGGGCCTTATGGTCTATTGAAATAATACTGAAAGCTTTTGATCCTAGTGCAGTTTGGAAAATTGGAGTTATCTATAGCACAGCACCAATTAAATCAAATGAGTACATTGATTACATTTTTAGCAGCACCAAACCACCTCTATTCACAAATCGTTCCGACATACTGGGTGTTATAGTAGCAAAAGATGAACAAGCCGGTTTTAGAAGATATGAAACGGATAGTCTTATAAATGATTTAAAGAATACTGAGTTTGATGATTTATCATTGAATGAAAACTTACAAATCATTTATAAACACATCGAATCTATCTCGTTTGAGTTTGACACACCTTCATCTTTGTCAGTAGATCAAAAATTAAAGCTAATAAACTTTTGGATAAATTGTAATAACAAAGAACATTTTGAAGAATGCTTGAATTTAAATCTAATAAGTTGTGCTGGAATAATAGAACAGGTTTCATTTTATCTATGCGCACCTAATCCTTTTGCGGATATAAGAGAAAGAGAATCTTTCAAAGAAGAATCATGTCGTTTCTTGGAGCAATTGCAAGAAACCCTTAACAATAAGAAGTCTGCAAATGAATTTAATGATATTAAAGAAAAACTCATTGCAATCCGAAAAGAACTCGCACTTAATGAACTAATTAGTTGGCAAAATAACAGGAAGGAATTCTTGCAGAAAATTAATCAATTTATTAGCGTGATATAATCATAACTATGAAAAACATAAATAAGTATAATCATGTAATTCTCATATCACTAGATACACTTAGGAACGATTGCATCACAGCCAACAAAGACAATTTTGTTAAAAAAATGCTTGGCAAAAAGGCCTTTAAAACTGAAAAGCTAGACCAAATCATTAAAAAAGGAGTTTATTTTAAAAATTGTATTTCAGCAGCACCGTATACTTCCGCATCACATACTGCATATTTCACAGGTGTGTGGCCAAATCAAAACGGTGTATACGAGTTCTTTAATAGAAAAATTGCTCGCCCAACTGTTTTTAGACTGGCAAAAAAAAGCGGTTTCCACACCATCTTTCAAACGGATTTTCCTATCATACTTGGTGAAAGTCTAGGATTTAAAGATGGCGTAGATGATTATTTTATTGAAGATGAAAAAAATGCTTTCAAAAAATTACAACATGTATCAAAAAAGGAAAATACACTTTCATTTTTTCATTTCGGTGGTATACATTATCCATACGGTTTTCATAAGATAAAATTTGCAAAAAAAGATTTCCCAAATAAGATTAAGGCGCTAGAAAAGAAATATGGGTTAAAACCAAATATTAATGCGTCTGATATGCTAGATGAAAGCTTTAGAGACGATAAAGATAGAGAATATTTACTTAGGTATAAGTCTATTGTTGACCACTTACATTTTGAATCTAAATACCAAGATTTACTAGAGCTTTACCTTGAGGGCTTAGATTATTTTTTGAAAAATAGATTTAATTCATTTTTTGATAAACTAATTGATTTTGTTGATAAAAACAATGCCTTACTTGTTGTATTTGCAGATCATGGTGAAAACTGGAACAAGAATTCACGAGGGCATTCCGATTCTGTAGATGATGAAGTATTAAGAGTGCCATTATTGTTCTACGGTAAAAATATTCCCAAAAATAAAAAAATAACAGAGCTTGTTAGGACAATAGATGTCATACCTACAATTTGCGAATACACAAATATTAAAAAGTCTGAATTTAGTGGTAAATCCATAGATCTGCAATCTATAGATTTCTTCAAATCAAATCGTGAAGCGTACTCACAAGTTTGGCGAGTTGGAGATAAACGTAAAATATATGAATTCCAGCAAAACGTTTTAAAAAACAAAAAAATGTATAGCCCACTAAAAACTAAGCTAGAAAAAGAATCAGTCTATGCAAATGGGTATTCATTAAAGCGTAAGTATCTTGAAGATGGCCAAGTTGAAGAAGTTTTGTTTAAAAACACGGGAGAAAAACTGGAGTCAATAAAAACTAACGATAAAATCGCCTCAAGATTAAGGAAGCTTCTGTCTGATTATAACAGTAAGAATAAATATGTTGGTGACAAAATAGATGAAATTCCTGCAGAAATAGCAAACGGATTGAAATCTATGGGCTACAATGTCTAACTGCCCTTTTTTTGACATAATTCACTTTTTGTTATACAATTAATAAAAATTAGTTCACTTAAAACTCAATAAAGATGCGAAAACAAACAGTACCCTCAGTTAAAGGTATGAATGATATTCTGCCTGATAGGCTACGCAAAATGCAGTTTGTGGAGAATCTACTACTGCAACTTAGCTACAACTACGGGTACTTACAGGTGAAGACCCCATCAGTTGAGCATGCGGAGCTTTATACACGCACCTCGGAATTTTCCGAGGGAAAGAGCTATCCGGTTATTGATCCAAAAGATCGTGGTTTGATGCTCAAAAACGACCCGTGTGCACCTTTGGTTCGCTTTGCGATTGAAAACCTCGTAAATAGGCAGTCAGCGCCATTTAAGCTGGTAGTATGCGATAGTATCTTTCGATCCACGAACCGTAAGCGCCGAGAATTTCGAATGTTCAACCTGGCATGTTTCGGGATAGCCGAACCAACAGCTGACGCAGAGATTTTGCGAATCCTGGTCGACTTCCTTGAAACACGAGGGCTTGTGGGTTGTAAAATTACTTTCAATAACTTGCAACTTTATACCTCTTTGCTCTTTAAAGAAGTTGAAGACACAGAAAAAGTTGGCGCCATGTTGCATCAGGTAAGGTTTGCAAATGACTTGGAAGCTGTGAGAGAAATACTTATTGCTTCGCAAATCTCTGAACCAATCAGTTCAGTTGTATTGCAAGTTTGGTCTGGGGTTCAAGACACATCTGTACTCAGAAAAATTGCTAGCACACTCAACTTTTATCCATTCACAGAAATTGTTGAGTGTCTTGTGAATTTTGAGACAATATTGCGAAGCCGTGGTCTGGACCAAATTTCGTTGAACACTTCGAATTTACATGGTACAGGATTCTACTCAGGCTTAACCTACAAACTCATTGCCCCTGGTGAAAAAGGTTGTGAAATTGCCGATGGCGGTCGTTACGACAACATGTTCACTCAACTTGGTGGCCCCGACATGAGTGCCTGTGGAATTGGGCTAGGCATTGAGCGATTGGTTGAGATTTTGGATAGTTATGGTTGCCAAACCCAAGAACCAAACACTCGTAAGAGCGTGTTTGTGATTAATGAATTGGACCGTGAATCGTTTGCAAAATGGTCTAAGACGATCCGCCAACTTCGAATTGAGGGTTTCAAGATTGAGGAAGATCTTTCCCAAAAGAAATTCCAGAAGTCTTTCACCAGAGCAAAGTTACTTGGCTACGACCTTGTTTTGGTCATTAGACCTGCTGGCGACAGTATTACAGTACAAATTATCGAGACTAGCTCTCTCTTAGTTAAAGAGTTAACAATGGATAACGAAGTTGAGCTTTATGCTCTTCTTCGGAGATGAGCAAAGACGAATGATTGATAACATCAGGGTTGTGGCATATAATAGCTACAACCCTGATTTAGTATGAAAATACCATTTAATATTAAATTAATAATAGTATTACTATCCACAACGCTTATCATACAAGTAGCATTTTTTGTTTTTCCTGAATGGTCAAATGTGCTACCTCAACCTTTTGAAGTAATTAAAGTGGGCATAAGTGAATTTTTTTTAGGAAATATTTTTATTGATATTTTAGTTAGTCTCAAAAGAGTAATAGTCGGTTTTCTTTTGGCGACAATCATCGCAGTACCATTAGCAATATTCAGCTCTCATCACAGAATTGGAAGATATTTGGTTAATATAAACGAATTGTTACGACACATACCACCTATAGCCTGGATACCCGTAGCTATAGTTTTATTTGGTCTTGGAGATGCCTCCGCATTTTTCATTGTGTTCTTGGGTTCCTTTTTCCCAATTTTTTTAAATACTTTTTTTGGAGCGAATAGCCTACCTTTGGTGTATATCAGAGTCTGTCAGTCATTTGAATTACCGAAAATAGTTTATATGAAAGATATACTATTCAAATTCTCATTGCCATATATTTTTACAGGCCTAAGGATTGGCATAGGTATGGCCTGGATGAGTGTTATTGCTGCAGAATTAATCGGCGCACAATCTGGACTAGGATACTATATTCAATTCAACAGGTTACTTTTACATATGGATAAGGTAGTTTTCGGAATGCTTTTGATTGGCTTGATTGGCTTAACTTTGAATAAATTAATAAAGTTACTAGAGAAAAAGGTGCTGGTATGGGCACCTTCAAATCACCATGATAGAAATTAAAAACATTTCTCATAAATACAAAAAACAGCATCACAATATATTAAATGATATAAATTTTTATATTTCTGATGGAGAATTTGTTACCATCGTTGGTAAATCTGGCTGTGGTAAATCAACACTACTAAACATCATTGCTGGATATATAAAACCTACAGATGGGCAGATGGTGATTGATGGAAAGGAAGTTAATAAGCCTGGCAAAGACAGAATTGTTATTCATCAAGGTTATGATCACTTTGATTGGATGAGCGTAAAAGATAATTTAAATTTAATCAATAAGGATGAGCTGGTAGTTAACCAATTATTATCAAAAGTTGGGTTGAACGATAAGCATGAATCATTTCCTTATGAGCTTTCTGGTGGGATGAAAAAACGATTATCCATAGCCAGGGCTCTAGCAGTAAATCCAAAGTTTTTAATAATGGATGAACCTTTTAGTTCACTCGACCATAAAATCAGAAGTCAGATTTACAAAGAGGTTTCTATTCTTACTAAAGAATTAAACAAAACAGTATTACTTGTCACACATGACTTAGATGAGGCAATTGAATTGTCTAACAAGATTATTGTCTTGTCTGGGAACCCAACTACGGTTCATGAAGTAATCTATTTAGATAGACACAATCAATCTAATGACCATTCAAAGGTGTTGGATCAAATATTTAATTTAAAAAATCAAATAAAAAAATTGATTGAAGATTAATATATTTTCTACTTGAATTTTTTTAAGAAATAAGTAATAGTAGGGGGATGAGTTTAAGTATAGGAATCGTAGGTCTGCCAAACGTCGGAAAGTCGACACTTTTTAACGCTCTTACTAAAAAGGGTGTTCCTTGTGAGAATTATCCATTTTGTACTATAGACCCATCTGTAGGGGTTGTTGCTGTT
>JALNWA010000018.1 GCA_023231115.1 Candidatus Altimarinota bacterium | reverse complement strand
CTTTTCCTTCAACCGGCGTAACTTTCTTTATTTCATCAATTTCCGCAGGATTCCTAATCCCATCCACAACCCATTTATCATGGCCTGAAGCCAAAATCTTCGCAACAGCGCGTCTCGCCAAAACACCAGCGCCTTCTTCTCTTCGCATAGAATTTCCGACTTCCATAAGTTTTTCACGTTCCTCTTCTATCCCACGTTTTCTGGCTTCTTCTCTGACCATCATAGACAAAGTAATATACAAAAAACCTTCCTTTTCAAGGATTTTCACGATCTCCCCTTTCCCACATCCCATTGATCCTGTAAGTCCGATAATCATATGCGCAAAATTTATCACAACCATTTAAATACATCAATCACCCTTCTGTCGCAAGCTGACCGCAAGCCGCCTTTATTCCCCTGCCAAAGCGATATCTTTGAGTTACAGTGAAACCTTTATTTTCCAAAATTTCTTTAAACTTCTTAACATTTCCACCTTTTGAAGGCATAAATCTACCAGTAGGATTATACAAAATTAAATTCAAGAAAAACCTTTCTTTTGAAAGGAGCTTAGCCAAATTTTCGGCATCCTCATCCGTATCATTAACGTTGTCCAACATCAAATATTCAACCATTATTTTTCGTCCGACTTTTTCGTAATAATCATTCAAAGTTTCCATCAAAACTTTCAAAGGATATTTTGCATTTACAGGCATAAGACTCAACCTTTTTTCATCAGTAGGCGCATGCAAACTGATCGCCAAATTCACTTGAAGTCCTTCATCGGCAAGACGTTTTATCCCATCAATAAGCCCACAAGTTGAGATAGAAATATGTCGCGCACCGATATTAAAATAATTTTTATCATTAAGCATTCGAACAACACTCATAACATTATCATAATTCAACATCGGCTCCCCCATTCCCATAAAAACAACATTTGTTACAGATGACCCATCTTTTTTTAGATACCTCGCAAAAAATAAAACTTGCTCTAAAATTTCAAAAACAGTTAAATTTCTTGTAAGCCCCATTTTGCCGGTAGCGCAAAAAGCGCATCCCATAGGGCATCCAACCTGACACGAAACACAAACTGTATTTCTTTCGTCTTCATGTCTCATCAAAACCGTTTCAATTTTTTCTCCGTCAGCCAAAGAAATTAAAGCTTTAACAGTATCTTTATTTTCAGAAATAAATTCTTCCGCAGAAATTGTAAGCGAGCATTTTTCCTTTAGCTTCTCACGTAAATCCTTCGACAAAGAAAGCATCTCGTCAAAATCTTCGACAAAATTTTTGAAAATAAAACCCATCACCTGCTTCTCTCTAAATGCAGGCATACCTTCCAAAACTTCTTTAATTTTTTTAAGATTCATAAATAAATTTTACAATTTTCCTTTAATTTCTTTTTCAAGTCTTTTCAAGAAATCACTATAAAACTTCGTTCTCTGCGTAGCAATTTTTTTAGCCTTTTTCGTAAAAAGTTTTTCCTTGATTTTGCCAAATTTCAAATCAAATTCAATCTGCGGACTATGCTTAGTTTTGTCCTTAATACGGCCAAAAACACCACCTTCAATATTTTCATTAACATATGAATTCAAATCTCTGTCAGTATAAATTTTTGCATTATTTTTTCCGACCCAAACATACGATCTCGCAATTCCGATCGCACCAAGTGTATCCAATTTATCCGCATCAAATAAAATTTTTGCCTCCAAACTTTTTGGTAAAATTTTTCCTCTAAATCTATGCGACAAAATACATTCTTTCACGCATTCGATTTTTTCATCATCAACCCCCAAATCCTTCAAAATTTTTTCCGCCATCTGCGCCCCCACTTTCGCATGATCAATCTTTCCGGTTTTATCATTATGTTCCGCCTCTCTTCCTATGTCATGCAACAACGCCGCAATTTCAAGGACTTGCAAATCCACTTTTTGCCCTTTCGCAAGCATCAAACAAAGATTGTAAACTCTATCCACATGATCACAATCATGTGCCGAACAACTCATCATCTTCCCCGCAATAAGCCTGATTTTGTTTAATTTATCATCAAAAGTCATATTCAAAATATATATGTTTTATTCGAATAAAGAAATATTTTTAATGAGAACTACCAAACACTCTGCATTCTATAACCCCACATTCGTCTACGAATAAACCCATAATAACGTTTCGAAATTTCCAATAAATCACTATCTGCATGAACACGTTCATAAAGATCACTATTCCTTAATCCTTCCGCTTCCATTTTTTTCACCGCATCAAACAATTGCTTAGATTTTGAAATAATAATTTCAACACCTTCCTCTTCAAGAATCTTGGCATCTTTAGTACGACCTTGCGCATCCTCCAAAACAGTATCTTCAGTAATTCCGAAATCCAATTCTCCAACAAGAAGGCCTTCCTCCGGAATAATTTCCCCCTCAGTATTTAGCACTCTACCAATACGTTTTCCCCATTCCACAGTTTCATATAAAACATAAAAATAGGTGTTATAAAGAGAAAGAAGATCTGGATTTTGTCCAATAGCCAAGAATAGTTCACGTCCACGCAAACCCTGCTGTTCCAAAGATTTAATATTATCATAAAGTCTCTGAATATCAGTCATCATATTATCTTGCCCCACAGAAGACAAAAGCTCCGCAACCCTATCACGAAGATCAGCCTGCTGAGCAATTATTTCTGGAGTTAATCCAAAAGATTCATCACCAACAATAATATCCGATTGAGCTAATGCCATAAAACAATTAATTAAGACAAGGAGTGAGAATACTATTCCTTAACAATAAAATCAATCTTTTATATAGAACTATCTTAATTATGCTCATGTGCATCATGCCCATGCCCTGTTGTAGCGATTTTCAAGAACACAAGGGTCAAGAATGCGAACACAAGCGCCTGTATAAAGCCTACGAAGATTTCAAGGCCGTAGAATGGCAACGGTGCAACATAAGGAACCAAGAAGCTTATAACAAGAAGCAAAACTTCTCCGGCGAAAACATTACCAAAAAGACGGAAGGAGAACGAAATCATTTTTGCAAACTCGGACACCAACTCAAGAATTCCGACAAAACATCCGATAGGATTTTTCAACGGATTTACAAAAAACTTTCCGCCATATCCTTTAAGTCCAAGCATAGAGAAGCCAAAAACTTGGCATGCAGTAACTGAAATCAAAGCCAAAGCAAAAGTCATATTAACATCAGCAAAATTCGATCTCAAAATAGGAACAAGAATTTCATGCCCCTCATGTGTTTCCCAAATTCCAATACTTCCAAACCCTGGAAGAAGTCCCATCCAATTTGAAAGAATTACATACAAAAATATAGTTGTAACAATCGGGAAAAATTTTCTTGTTTTTTCCTCATCCCCGACGACCTGATTAAAGAAATCAAAAAGCGTACCAATAAGCATTTCAAACAAATTTTGTATACCGCTCGGCACAAGCTGATATTTCTTTCTTCTTAAAAAAAGAACAGCAATCAAAATAACCAAAAATGTAAGAACAGAAGTAATATGTGTGTTTCGGACAGCGAACTCTCCGATATGAAACACGGGTTCCGATGCTAATGTTGGTGGTACAAACTGAGCCATTTTCTTTAATTTATATTATTTTTTCTTAGGTGGTTTTCCCATGATAACTATATCTTTTGTCTTCACATAGACGATTCCAAGCGCCGCGACCATTGAGAGAATAAATCCTACGAAGATAAATATCGGAAAACTGTTTAAATATTTATCTAATAGCACTCCCCCTCCTCCAAACACCAATATTGGCGTTACAATCATAAACCCGAGGTTCAATGCGAGACCATAAGCTGACCACATTTTCGCATCTTGTTTTTGCGCCTCTGGATTTTTAGCCATTATGATTCTTGGTTAAATGATGCTCTTCCTCCTCTTCTTCTTCTAACAACTTTCAATCTGGACAAAGCTCTTTCAAGCTGTGCCGTTGCCTCCGCATAAGATTCTATGTCTGTTCTCTTTTCAGTCATAATTTGTTTAGCTCTTTCATAAGCCTCTTGCGCGCGTTTTTCATCAATCGCCTCAGATCTTTCAGCCGCATCCGTAAGTAAAGTCATCATTTGTCCGTCAACTTCCAAAACTCCTTTAGTGACATGAAAAAATTCATCCTTGCCACCTTTTTTTATCTTAAGTTCTCCGGCTTTTACAGCAGAAATGATAGGAATATGATGTGGCAAAACTGTAATTTCTCCTTCAGTTGTCGGAAAAGACACAGCTTCCACCATTCCTTCGTAAAGGATTTTTTCAGGTGTGACTATTTTTAATTTTATTTCTTTCATTTTTTGATAATTAATTCACGCACAACTATTTTACCTCATCAATTCCACCAATCATGTAGAAAGATTGTTCATCTTTGTCATCATGTTTTCCTTCCAAAATTTCCTTAAATCCGCGAACAGTATCCGCCAATTTTACATATTTACCTGCACGTCCTGTAAATTGTTCAGCGACGAAGAAAGGTTGTGACAAGAATTTTTGAATTTTTCTCGCTCTCTTAACAGTCAATTTATCGGCTTCAGAAAGCTCTTCCATTCCAAGAATTGCGATAATATCCTGCAAATCTTTATATCTTTGAAGAATCTTTTGAACTCCGGAAGTAACTTGGTAGTGATCTTCTCCAACGATATTTGCATCAAGAATTGTAGAAGTTGAATCTAGAGGATCAACAGCAGGGTAAATACCAAGCTCAGTCAAAGCTCTATTCAAAACTACAGTTGAATCCAAATGTCCGAAAGTTGTAGCAGGCGCCGGATCAGTCAAATCATCAGCAGGAACGTAAACGGCCTGAATAGATGTAATTGATCCTTTTTTTGTAGATGTAATTCTTTCTTGCAACGCTCCCATTTCAGTAGCCAATGTTGGTTGGTAACCTACAGCTGACGGAATACGTCCAAGTAGAGCCGAAACCTCAGATCCGGCCTGAGTGAAACGGAAAATATTATCAATGAAAAGTAGAACATCTTGTCCTTCCTCATCACGGAAATATTCGGCCATTGTAACTCCAGTAAGACCAACTCTTTGACGAACTCCAGGTGGTTCGTTCATTTGTCCGAAGACCAAAGAAGTTTTTTCCAAAACTCCGCTTCCCTTCATTTCATGGTAAAGATCATTTCCTTCACGTGATCGTTCTCCTACTCCGGCAAACACAGAAAATCCTCCGTGCTCCTGAGCAATATTACGAATCAACTCTTGAATAATAACAGTTTTTCCAACTCCGGCTCCTCCGAAAAGTCCGACTTTTCCTCCTTTTACAATAGGACAAATCAAATCAATAACCTTGATACCTGTTTCAAGAATCTCAGTCTTTGTTGATTGATCTTCAAATTTTGGAGCAGGTCTGTGAATAGGATATTTTTTCTTTGCTTTTGGTGCCTCTTTGTCATCAAGAGGATTTCCAAGCGCATCACACATTCTTCCAAGTGTCTCTCTTCCGACAGGAATAGTAATTGGCGCTCCTGTAGCCTTTACTTCAGCGTGTCTTTGAAGACCGTCTGTTGTTCCCATAGCAACAGTCCTGACCTCATTTCCCCCAAGATGCTGAGCTGTTTCAAGGATAAGTTTTTCGTCCCCGATCATAACTTCCAAAGCATCATAAATATTTGGTAATACTTCTCCCTCAAACGAGCAATCCACAACGGCTCCGATGATTTTTGTTACTTTTCCTGACATATTTTTTTAAGTTAATTGGATTAAGATTTTATTTAAGAAATTGCGGCGCAACTAGACGTAATTTCCGATATTTCAGCGGTAATTGCCGATTGGCGCGCTCTGTTATAAGTCAAAATAAGATTCTCAAGCAAATCATCAGCGGCACCTGTTGCATTCTGCATGGCAACCATTCTTGCCGCAAACTCGCTCGCAGTCGTCTCCAAAATCGCTTGAAAAATTTGCATATTAATCATCTGAGGAACGATATTGTCCAAAATAAATTGTGGTGACGGTTCAAGCTTGTACTCGATATCTTTTTCCTGAGCTTCAACAACTTTTGAAAACTTGGAACCGATTTCATTAACCATTTCTTTAAACACATCAACAGAAAAAGGAAGCAATGTTCGACTTACAGGTTTTTGCTGAATTACAGAAAGGAAATCAGGATAAATCATTATGATTTTATCATATTCCCCTTTCTCAAATCCTTTTACTGCAAGCCTAGAAATCATCATCGCATCGTTGAAAGACGGACGCGCTGTAAACGAAGGGAAAGCCATATCAATTTGTTTTCCCATTCTATGCAAGAAATCCGCTCCTTTTTTTCCAGAAGTAATATAATGAATATTCGCATTTGGATAACCCTCTTCAAGCCCTTTTATTGTATGTACAGCCTTTTTGAAAAGATTTGCATTAAGTCCTCCGCAAAGTCCTTTGTCTGTAGTAAAAAACAACACAAGCGCATTTTTCACTTCTCTTTCTTTCAAAAACGGATGCATGTCGGCATGTTTTTTTGAAAGTTTTGACAAAATATTTATAGCCAAATACCCGTAAGACCTAAGATTTATGGCATTATCTGTCGCCTTTTTCATCTTTGAAGTCGCGACAAGCTCCATCGCCTTCGTAATTTGACGAGTGGATTTTATCGACTTAATCTTCCTTTTTGTTTCCTTTCCGGAATTTGGCATCTCAAATAATTATTAGAATGTGTATTCTCCATTAAACTGAGTCAAAGCATCTTTAAGCATCTTCTCTGTATCAGCCGCCAACTCTTTTGATTCTCTAATAGTCTTCAAAATCTCAGGATGGCTTGCTTCCAAGAATTTATATAATTTTTCTTCGTATTCTTTTACTTTTTCAGTAGGAACATTAGACAAGTAATCATTAATACCTGCGTACAAAATTACGACTTGTTTCTCTACTGCAAGAGCGGAATATTGTTTTTGTTTAAGAATTTCAGTCAAACGATCTCCTTTATTTAATTGTCTCTTTGTAGATTCGTCCAAATCAGATCCGAATTGCGCAAAAACAGCAAGTTCACGATATTGCGCCAATTCAAGTTTTAATTTTCCGGCAACTTTCTTCATAGCTTTAGTTTGAGCCGCAGATCCTACACGAGAAACAGAAATACCAATATTAAGAGCAGGACGAATTCCTTTGTAGAAAAGATCTGACTCAAGGAAAATCTGTCCATCTGTAATAGAAATTACATTTGTAGGAATATATGCAGAAACATCTCCGGCCTGAGTTTCAATGATTGGAAGCGCTGTAAGCGAACCTCCACCATATTGTGGATCAAGGCGGCAAGCTCTTTCAAGTAATCTTGAATGAAGATAAAAAATATCTCCAGGATATGCTTCACGTCCAGGTGGTCGTCTAAGCAAAAGTGAAATTTCACGATATGCCCAAGCATGTTTTGAAAGATCATCATAAACAACAAGAACATCTTGTCCTTTGTCCAAGAAGTACTCACCCATCGCACATCCGGCAAACGGAGCGATATAAGTAAGCGCCGCAGGATCAGAAGAAGAAGTCCTAACAACGATTGTGTATTCCATTGCTCCATTCTTTTCAAGCTCAGCAACAATCTTCGCAACTTTTGAATCTTTCTGTCCAATCGCAACATAAATACAAATCATATCTTTTCCTTTCTGATTGATAATTGCATCAATAGCAATCGCAGTTTTTCCGGTCTGACGATCCCCAATAATAAGCTCACGTTGTCCTCTTCCAATCGGAATCATTGAATCAATAGCCTTAATTCCTGTTTGGACAGGAACATCGACACCTTTTCTCTTAATAACACGAGGTGCAATTTTCTCAACCGGATAAAATTTATCAGTTTTAATGTCTCCTTTTCCATCTTGTGGAACTCCAAGTGAATCAACAACGCGCCCGATCAAAGCTTCTCCGACAGGCACAGACAAAATCTTTCCTGTAGTTCTTACTTCGTCTCCTTCTTTAATCCCCTCATCTTCTCCAAGAATAATCACACCCACAGAATCTTCCTCAAGATTCAACGCAACTCCGACTTGTCCGTTCGCAAATTGCAACATTTCTTGAGATTTCGCGTCTGAAAGCCCTGAAATACGTGCAATTCCATCTCCGACCTCAACAACATATCCCACTTTCTCCACTTTTGCGGAAGAGTGAAATTTTTCAATTTGGTCTTTGAGAGAGGATAAAATTTGATCTTTAACTTCCATATTGATTGTGTTTAAGCATTAACAATTTGAGATTTTAGTGTTTTTAAACCTGTAATAACCGTTCCGTCGATAATATAATCTTCAAACTCTATTTTCATTCCACCAATAATATTTGGGTCCACCATGACTTTTATACTAGCCTTTCTGTTAAGAGCATCACTCAAAAGTTTTCGCAAATCATCAGTCTCTTTTTCATTAATTTCATAAGGAACAGTAACCTTGCAAAAAACTTTTCCGCTTTTCTTCATCCACTCCCTGAAAAAAGCCTGAGAAAATTGTTTAACAAGTTTCCCCTGTTTCCTTTTCACAAGAAGTTTCAAAAGATTTTGGATTCTCTCCTCTATTTTGTCGCTGTCTTCCTCGCCATAAAGCGATTCAGCAAGCGCTTGCGCGTATTTTTTAAGTGATATTCTCATAAGAATTGGCATTACGCCATTATTCTAATTTTGATGATACAATTTCCTTTCTTATTGCTTCTTCAAGCCTCTTTTGGTCAGCCTTTTCAAAATTTTTCTTCAAGATCTTTTCGCAAACCGCAACTATAAGAGTAGATACTTCTTCTTTAACATCCTTAAGCATCTTTGCCTCTTCAGCTTTTAGTTGAGATCTATATCTCTCCGCCAATCCGGAAATTTCCTTTTTAGCGTTTGCAAGAACTTGTTCTCTTTCAGCCTGACCTTCGACTTTCGCTTTTTCGATGATTTCCATAGCCTTTTTACCGGCATCGGCAATCACCTGCTTCTTCTCTTCTTCCATTTTTACAATCCTCTCTTCGATTTTCCTTGTGTCGTCAACATTCTTCTCAATCATTTTCTTCCTTTTATCAAGAAGATTAAGAATAGGCGTATAAGCGAATTTCCTTAAAACAATAAGTATAATGATAAAATTGACAACTTGGGCAAGGATGAGTTTCACATCAATACCCAGCTTTGTAATAAGCTCCATCTAATTTTTGATTATTTTTTAAACGAATTTGATGATAAGAGCAACAACCAATGCGTAAATAGCGATAGCCTCGCAGAACGCAATAGCCAAAATCATAGCTGTCTGAATAGCACCTGCGGCTTCAGGATTTCTTCCCATAGCTTCAAGAGCCTTAGAAGCAAGAAGACCGATAGCGAAAGCTGGCATAGCTGAGCCAACAGCGATAGTCAACGCGACAAATAAATTCTTATCCATTTTTACAAAGGGTTAAATATATAATTGTTTTGTAAAGTGATAAAGAATATAAAGGTATTTTTGTAAAAATCAATACCTCTTAGGGAGTTTTTCAATAATCAAACCATATCTGTCAAGTCAAACACGAAAAAACCCAACATTGAAAAACTTAAGCAATTGGCTCAACGTGGGGATGCAAACCATCGGATTTAACTCTCACGCGACTAGCCCCGTCACACTCAATATTGTGGGGATTATTTAGGAAAGCAACCCCGCCATTGGCCAAACAATGCATCGCAGGCCTAGACTGCTTATGGTCAATTGAAGCCTTCGGGACAGGAAGATGCGCCATCATACGTGGCAAACAATCATGCAAAGTTAATGGTTGTGTTAATCCCTCAAGCGAAAGATGAGCGGCATACGGAACACCTGGATGATCTTTTTCAAACTTTCTGAATACAGATCTGTTTTCACCGGTAACACAAGGAAGAACAAGTCCATCTCTAGAGGTAATTCCAAAATTTCTAAATCCTTTACTGTTTTCTGCATTAAAAACAGCCTCTATTTCATCAGCAGAACAACTTGAAGGAATCTTATCGGCAAAAAATTTAACTTGAGTAAGAAAATCCCCTTCTATTACCTCTCCTAAAAGTTCAGGTGCTCCACTTCCATTTCTTTTCTTCCATTTTGCAAACTCAAACTGTAAAGCTTTATCTCTAGGAAAAACGCCTGACGCCCGAACACGTTCACTAAGCACCAAGCCTTCACGCGCATCATTTTCAAGTTGCTCAATATTCACATTAGGACCAGAAGAAAAATCCATCCCAACCGGCAAAGCTCTGCCTTTAAGAAAATCAAAAGAAAAAGAATTCCCGTATGAACAATGATCAACACCTCCATATTTTAAATCAACACACGAAACACCGGGAAGATTAGGATGCTCGGTAATAAGCCCTCTAAGAACTATTTGTTCATCAATTGTAAGAAGCGGCGAAATTGAAAGAGTTACTTCTTCAGGATCATAACGCCCACCTTCCTGTCTGGAATAAGCCGCAATTAGAGGATTGCGACATTGATCCCTAACACTTCGAACAAGATCATCAAGATTTTCCAAAATCCCAACTTCAGTAGGCGTCGTATCAACAAGGGCATTAATATCATCTCTTGCGCTGGATCTACCAACAATGTTGTTCGTACCAAAAAATTCACAAGCAAATTCACACGCTCCCCTCATCTTCGAAGTAATTTTATCATGCATGCGAAAAAGAAGAAGAGGCACTATACTATGACGCAACCCCGGGACTTTTTCCTTTAAAAAACTTAAAACCCCATTTTTACCGCCCCACTCCAGTATTGCAAGTTCCAAATCGGAACGCATCAACTCAGCCATATTTTATATAAATAATATATAAAGCACAAAATACTACAACAATTCAACAAGAATGTCAAGCAATGCTCAAGCCTCATCTTCTTGCCCAAATAAACCCCATCCTACCATCATAATGCGATTTTTTCACATCGACCTTATAACCATGTTTTTTTAAAATATTAACAAGCCTTTCCGCTCTCATTTCAGGTAAAAACTCATGATATTCCAAACAAAAAGCTTTTATTTTTTCAAAAATTCCTCTACCGCCTGCAAAAGCGTCCGCACTCTCCAAAATCTCAAACTCCGCACCCTCACAGTCCATTTTCACCAAATCCACAAAATCACACTGCTCTTTCGCCAAATGTTTCTCAATAATCGTCTGCAGGCTCACACAATTCACCTTCTTAAAAGCAACTTCTTCTCCGACAACACCACCGGAAATCACACTATGATTATGAGAATCTTCACTCAAAAAAAGCTCGCACATACCGTCTTTTCCGCAAACAGCAACGTTTTTCACAATAACATTTTTCACTCTATTCATTTTCAAATTTTCCTTTAATACAGCGAAATTCTTCTCCTCCGGTTCATATGCAAAAATTTTCACATTATTATTCAAAACACCGGCATAAATTGAAAAATATCCCTTGTGTGCGCCAATATCCAAGATAGAAGCACCGGCCTTTTTTATAACATCATCACAAATTCCATAATCCCTGTCAGTAAAGATTTCCTCAAACACAGAATTATCCGCATCACTCTCTACTAAAACCTCAACATCTTTTCCGAAAATTTTGACATGCTTGTTCATGCCGAGATAATATCACCGAAATATTGAAAAACAAAAGAAATGAAATTAGATGATTACGGTCGACGCAACAATCGCAAAAGAATCAAAAATAAGCCCAAAGTGATTGATTGGTAATTTCATGATGAAACAATACCTCTCCATTTTTAACCCTACCTCCAAGCGCCCTCGGTGACCTCTGCGCGGTGCGTTTCTTTAAAGCGACATACTTATCCCGAGAGTCCTTCCCAAGCGTCTCAGCCATAAACTCACTCTTCTCAAAGAGCTCTATCGCCGTTTCAATATCACCGGGGAGCTTCTTTACTCCCCCTTCAATCTCAACATCTCTGCCACTCAACGCCGCCGCCAAAATTGCATAAAAACACAGATACGGATTTGCATCAGGCGCAACAGTTCGCACTTCAATTCTCGCACTTTTTTCATTTCCAATAGGAATTCGAACCATAGAACCGCGATCGACAGAAGAAACTTTTATTTCATTTGGTGCCTCAAACGCCGGATCAAGCCTGCGATAAGCATTTACGCTTGGATTCATTACCAAACAAAGATCATTTGCATAATGCAAAATTCCGGCAATCGCATGATTTGCATCTTCGCTCATGCCATATTTCCCCTCCGCACTATAAAAAATATTTTTGCCATCTTTTTCAAAAGACACGTTAACATGCATTCCGCTACCATTTAAATTTTGAATTGGCTTAGGCAAAAAACACGCAGTAAGTCCCATAATACTCGCAACCTGTCTCGCAACAAGTTTGTACAAAACAACCTGATCCGCACTTTCAAGAGCATGCGTATATTTATAATTTAATTCAAACTGCGCCGGCGCAACTTCCGGATGATCCTTTTCATTTTCAAATCCAAGCGCCCTTTGAACTTCCGCAAATTTATCGATAAAAAGCCTCAAAGTATCTTGAGGAAGTGAACTAAAATAACCGCTCATAGTAGCCAATTTAAAACCTTTTTCTTCGCTAAAAGTTTGTTCCGCATTTACACCTTCAAACAAAAATCCTTCAATTTCAGGCGCAACATTCACGGTAATTCCATTTTTATTGCGAAGGTCTTCGCACATTTCCTCAAGCCTTCCACGAAAATCAGACACATAGAATCCCCCGTCTTTATCACGTACATTCGCAAAAACAAGAACTTTTCCCGCACCAAAAAGATCCGCCGGCAAAAATCTTATACTGCTGAAATCTATTTTAAGCCTCAAATCAGATTCACTTTGCGCAGTAAATCCTTTAATCGAAGATCCATCAAAAGTCAGATTATCTTGAGACGACACCAAAAAATTCTTGTCATAATCAAGAGTATGAAGTTTTCCTTCCATGTCAGTAAAACAAACCGTCACCGCCTTTATTCCTTTTTCATTTTTCAAATAATCCAAAAATTTTTCTTTTAGAACTTGCTTAGGAACTCCACTTTTTCTAGCCTTTTTCATTTCCAAATTTTTCTCTTCAATCTCTTCATAAGTCATGTCCAACAAATGATCAGGCTTAAAGAAAACATTTTCCATAAAAATTAAATTTATGAATTACATGTCTTCTTAATACACAATCAACAACGTCGATTTCAAGTGACAATTAAGCCACAAAAACTGTATGTCGAAAATTACACCAGCAGTAAAAACCACAAATTAAATGCCTCCACACTTACATATTTTTAGTCGGAAAACCTTTCTTGTCGAAACTTTCTACAACTCAATTTCTGTTGCAAAAACACCAACACAAGATCCTAATATATCTTTAGAACCAAGAATCGCCGACACTCATAAGAGTATCCATCATAAACGCCGCTTCCCCCCTTGTGAGAAGGTAAAAAGCATCGTTTACTCCAGCCGGAACAATTCCATTTTGATATCCAAAATACAAATAAGGCATATACCAAGCGATATAATCCGGAGCATTCCATGTTTCAAATCCACCAAGTTTTGACAATATCTTCAAGGCCGCCGCCAAAGTAACATTTCCGCCGGCATCAAAATATTTTTTACCGTTTTTTACTTCACCGGAAACAGCTCCAACTTTTTTTGCATAAGAAACATACATCGCATTCGAAGAAGAATAATCGACATCTGCAAAACAGTCCTCTCTGCAAACCTCATAAGAATTTTTAAATTTTTCGAAATCAGCAAGCTTGTCGCCAGTCAAAGCTTTAACAGCCCACACAACAAAACTCTCTCTTGAAACCTTTTTACCAGGTTCAAATTTTTCAGGAGCTCTCTCCCCGAAAACTTTCATTTTATTAAGATTTTTTATGTTCGCCTCATAAAGATAATTTTTGATATCGCTCAAAACGTAAACCATTGAAGAACTTCCGCCAATCGCAGGTACAAGGTATTTCCCCTTCCCGCCGTTTTCAAAAGAAATATTTTTCAAAATCTTTGGAATGTAAGCGATATTTGCATCGTAAGTATCAGAACCGTCCACAAAATAAAGAGACAAATATTCGTCAGAATCAATTTCTATATAAGCAATTGTGTTCTTGGAAACGCCACCCCATCCATCGTCTCCCTCAAGCATATAATAAAATCCTTTATGTCCGTCTATGTACATAGATCCTTGCGAAACAACCGAATACCACTGCTCAGCATCAACCAAAGTATCAGACTTAAAAAGATCAAAATTGCCGATATATTTATCGTCCCAATAATTTCCTGAATAAAGTGAAACAGAAAAATCAAAATCGCGTTTTTGCCCAAAACTTGCGGAAAAATAATGAGTTCCTTCAACATCATAACTTGTGTCGGACAAAAATAATTCATCGGAAGGATTTTTCAATGTTATTTT
>JALNWA010000017.1 GCA_023231115.1 Candidatus Altimarinota bacterium | reverse complement strand
TGTCCCTCTTGGCAACACTCCGACTATTACTTTAGTGGGACCTCTAACCAACAACGGAACGATTACAGTTGGAACGGGAACACTGACGATTGCAACTGCATATACGTTTACGAACAATGGGACCATCCAGACTAAAACTTCTACTCGTTCGGGAACAGCAATTACCAATGCGACAAATTCAACAATAATTTTTACCGGAGATGGAGATAGTGCCCTAGATTCACAAACTATTACCGGATTTACTACGACTTATTATAATTTGACCATAAATAGTACGGATGGAACTTCAGACACTTTTGTTTTAGGTAGCGCACCTACAATAAATGGAATACTTACTCTTACTGACGGAATTCTTGATGCTTCAGGTATCGCATCACTTACGGTGGCCGGAGCCTTCTCGGAATCACTCGGAACTTTTATCGCGCCAGCGACATTCAATGTGGCAGGAAATTTTGCCAGAACTGGAGGAACATTTACTCATTCTTCCGGTACGGTTGTTCTAAATGGAACTGATCAAACAATTTCTGGTTCTACTACTTTTAATAATTTAACAAAAATAGTTTCGACTGCGCGGACGCTTACTTTTACCGCAGGCACTACTCAAACAATTTTAGGTACGATGAATCTAGCAGGAGCATCGGGGAATCTTTTGTCCTTA
Organism: Candidatus Altimarinota bacterium; assembly: GCA_023231115.1. Taxonomy (GTDB): domain Bacteria; phylum Patescibacteriota; class Gracilibacteria; order UBA1369; family LOWO2-01-FULL-3; genus UM-FILTER-38-24. The sequence goes on along the minus strand of JALNWA010000017.1, from coordinate 15,503 downwards.
CGAAGTTCTTCGACGGGGACACAATGGAGCATAGATCCACAAGGAACCAGAACAATTAGTTATCTCGACGTAAAAGATTCGAATAATATAAACGCAACAGCAATAACTCTGGCGTTAAGTACAAACAGTGGCAATAATACTAATTGGGGTTTTGTCCCTTCTGCCCCCACAGAACTTCTTAGAACACCTGGCGATACATCGGTAGCTTTGTCTTGGAGTGTTCCTTCTTCAGATGGTGGCTCGGCTATTACCGACTATGTTATCCAATACAAACTTTCAAGTGAGCCTACCACTTGGTCTACATTTGCCGATGGTACTTCTACTAATTTAACTGCTACAGTTACCAGTCTTACTAATGATTTATCATACGACTTTAGAGTTTCAGCGGTTAATGCAAATGGACAAGGAACAGCAAGTAATACGGTAACAACTACACCGACTGCTACGCCTAGTGTTTGTAGTATTGGTGGTGGAACACCGACAAGTTCCGGACTTTATACTATTCGTACATTTACAAGTAGTGGCACTCTTTCTGTGTCCGGTAGTTGTAATGATATAGAGATATTGGTAGTAGCGGGTGGAGGTGGAGGTGGAGGATCTCCTCTCGCTGGGGGCGGTGGAGCAGGAGGACTTGTCTACAATGCTTCTTTTGCAATAACTGCTCAAGATTATTCTGTTACTGTTGGGGCTGGTGGAGCAGGAGGTACAGGAATGACAACTGATCCTTGGACTGGAGTTGTGGGAAGTCAAGGAGGAAATTCTGTATTTAGCACTCTTACAGCAACTGGTGGCGGAGGCGGTGGACGATATAATGGTGTTGCAGCAACAAGTGGAGGTTCTGGTGGTGGTGCCGGCTACGGAGGAGCGATAGGAACTGGAACTGGCGGGCAAGGAAATAATGGAGGTACGGCAACGACAGGTGCTAATTATGGTGCCGGTGGTGGAGGAGGCGCTGGCGGTGTTGGCGGCAATGGTACAACGACAGCAGGCGGTGCCGGTGGTGTTGGTCTTTCTTATTCTATTTCAGGTAGTGCTACTTATTATGCAGGTGGTGGCGGCGGAAGTATATATTCAAGTGGAACTCCTGGTGCCGGTGGTAATGGTGGTGGAGGTGCTGGTAGTACTGGTAATGGAACTAGTGGTACTGCTAATACCGGTGGCGGTGGAGGTGGAGCAGAAAGAGGGGGAAATGGTACAGCGGGAAGTGGTGGTAGCGGTATTGTTATTGTTCGATATTTATCGGCTGGTGCTGCAGCTACAACTCCTGGAGCTCCGACAACTCTCACGGCGAGCTCAAATACTAATACTCAAGTTGCTCTTTCATGGACCGCCCCGGTATATAATGGTGGCTCTGCTATAACCGACTATGTGGTTGAATACAAACTTTCAAGTGAGCCTACCACTTGGTCTACATTTGCCGATGGTACTTCTACTAACACAACTGCTACAGTTACTGGTCTTACTGAAGGTTTGAGTTATGATTTTAGGGTTTCGACAGTAAATGCCATAGGACAAGGTGGTGTAAGTAATACAGCGACAGAAACACCCGCTGGCTGTGCTGTCAGTGGTGGAACACGAACTACTTCCGGACTTTATACTATTCATACTTTCACCAGTAGTGGCACATTTACTGTCACTGGTAGTTGTGATGACGTAGAAGTATTAGTAGTAGCAGGCGGTGGCGGTGGCGGTAGTAGTTCTTCTACAGGTGCTCACTATAACGGTGGTGGAGGTGGAGCAGGAGGCTTAATTTATGATGCTTCTTATCCCGCAAGTGGGGCAGTAGCAGTAACTGTCGGCGCAGGAGGAGCCAGCTCAAATTCTACCCACGGCGGAAACGGAGCGAATTCCGTTTTTGGAACTTTGACTGCAATTGGTGGAGGCTATGGCGGAACATATTGTGGTAGTGGAGGTAATGGTGGATCAGGAGGTGCCCCCGGAAGAGATTGTGGGAGTGGAGGTACAGCAACTTCTGGTCAAGGTTATCAAGGTACTGCCAATGGTGGAGGTGGAGGAGGTGCGGGGGCAGCTTCTAGCACAGTAAATGGGGGAAATGGTTTACAGTATTCAATATCTGGAGTAGCTACTTATTATGCAGGTGGAGGAGGAGGTACACAATTAGCAAATCCGGGGGGTTCTGGTGGACTAGGGGGAGGCGGAGCTGGTAGAAATTCTCATGATTATCCAGGCAATGGAACTGCCGGAACTGCAAATACTGGTGGTGGAGGAGGAGGAGCTGGAGTTGGATATTATAGTGGAGCTGGCGGATCCGGAGTTGTTATTATTCGATATTTGTCAGCTATGGCGGCTCCTGTTGTTCCCGGCGTTCCAACATCTCTTGTTGCTTCCGGAGATGATTCCCAAATTTCTTTGTCATGGACCGCTCCAGGAGATACTGGTGGCTCTGCTATAACCGACTATGTGGTTGAATACAAACTTTCAAGTGAGCCTACCACTTGGTCTACATTTGCCGATGGTACTTCTACTAACACAACTGCTATTGTCACAGGTCTTACTAATGGATTATCTTATGATTTTAGAGTTTCGGCAGTAAATACCGTGGGACAAGGTAGTGCAAGTGATACAGCAACCGGAATCCCATTTGTGTCTTGTGCTACTGGAGGAACTATAACAAGTTCTGGTAGTTATATTATTCATACTTTTACGAGCAGCGGTACTTTTACGGCAAATTCTAATTGTAATACTGTAGAAGTATTAGTTGTTGCTGGAGGAGGTGGAGGAGGTGCCGCATATGGAGGCGGCGGAGGAGCAGGAGGTTTAATTTACAATAGTTCTTTTGCGATAAGTGCTCAAGCATATACTGTTACCGTAGGAGCAGGTGGAGCAGGAGCACCAGCAGTGAGTGGTGCAAATGTAGGAACTAATGGAAGTAATAGTGTTTTCTCAACTCTTACTGCAACGGGTGGAGGAGGCGGTGCCGGATATTTACCACAAAATGGACCAGGTAATGCGGGAGGTAGTGGGGGTGGAGGAACTTATGGTGGCATAGGCGGTGCGGGGACTAGTCTACAAGGAAACAATGGAGGTATTGCTTCAGCAAGTCCAAATTATGGCGGTGGTGGTGGAGGAGGTGCCGGAGCGGTTGGATCAAACGGTAGCACTACTGCTGGAGGTAACGGGGGTGCCGGAGCTGCTTATTCCATTTCCGGAGCTTCGGTCACTTATGGTGGAGGCGGAGGAGGAGGAACATGGCATGATGGCACAGGGGGTACGGGTGGGGCGGGCGGCGGTGGAGCGGGTGGCTCTGGTAGTGGAAATAATGCTGGTACAAATGGTACGGCAAACACTGGGGGTGGTGGAGGAGGTAGCGGTTATTTAAACTCAACACCCGCTGGTGGAAATGGTGGTTCTGGTATTGTCATTATCCGTTATATTGCAGATGTTGTTCCCGGTGCTTCTACTTCTCTAATTGCGACACCTGGTAGTACACAAGTTTCTCTTTCTTGGAGTGCTCCGGCATCAAATGGCGGCTCTGCTATCACCGACTACGTTATCCAATACAAACTTTCAAGTGAACCTACCACTTGGTCAATTTTTTCCGATGGTACTTCGACCAATACGACCGCCACCGTTACAGGTCTTACCAATGAGTTAGCATATGATTTTAAAGTTTTAGCAGTGAATACTGCAGGACAAGGTAGTGCAAGTGATATAGCAACAACTAGGCCAATATTTTCTCGTTCTGGTGGTCCCGGTGGGGTAGAATCTTCCGCTACTCCAGATACTCAAACACAAGGTGGTGGTGGAAGTGGAAACGGTGGTGCAGCTGAAGAACCATCGGCTCCTCCTTCCGGAGAAGGCACAGGTGGCACAGGTGGTGGAGCCGGTGGAGGCGATAGCGGATTCTTATACGGTCAAAATAATCTTGCAAATGTAAGTGCATCGGGAATTGATCTGGGAGGTGTATTAATGTTTTTATCGCATTTTCTTTTTTGGTAAAATCCAAAATCTGCTATACTTATAATTGTAAATGAAAATTTTTAGTGTCCCAATTTTTAGTCTCCTTCTTTTTTCTGTGCTTTTTTCTGTTTCCTTGGCTGATTTTACCAGTACGAATTTTCAACTTGAAAATCCGGTAAATGTAATTAATGGGGGAGAATCTTCGTCTACGAATTTTCAATATTTATCTACGACTTCACAACTCACTCAAGGGCAAAGTACCAGTACGAATTTCGCCCAAAATGCCGGCTTTTTATATTTTCCAACAGCCTCTTCGCCGGTGGTATCAGCTACTCCTGGAGATGCACAAGTAGCTTTGAGTTGGACAGCGGCGACCGGAATTTTGGCGAATGTTACGAGTTATGATGTAGGTGTGAGCACGAATTCCGGTGGACCGTACACTTTTACTTCCGTGGGGAATGTTTTGACTTACACTAAAACATCTCTGGTAAATGGTGTACCGTATTATTTTAAAGTTCGTTCTTTTGCGGCCGGAATTTCATTGAGTGAATCATCTGTGGTGAGTGCTACTCCAGTGGCATCAGTAGTTGTCGCTCCTGGGGGAGGATTAGGGGGTTCTTCTGGAAGTACTGGGGCCAATTTTTACGGAATGGCCTATCCCGGCAGTCAGGTATTTCTTTTAAAAGATGGTCAGACAGCAGCTACGACAGTGGCTGGTGGTGATGCGAGATTTAGAATAGCACTCACCGGTTTATCTTCCGGAGATTTTTTATTTTTAATTTATGCTGAAGACCAAGCCGGCAGGAAGTCTACGGTTTTCACTTTTCCCGTCACTTTGACTCTCGGTGCCACCTCGGAGATTGGAGGTATCTTTATTGCTCCCACTATTGCTGTGGATAAAAGTGAAGTAAAAAAAGGTGATAACATTACCATCCTTGGCCAGAGTGTTCCGAATGCGGAAGTATCTATTTCCGTGCATTCCAATCCGGAAATGTTTGTGCAGACTTCTTCTGACAGAAACGGAGGCTATCTTTATAATTTTGATTCGGCGAAGCTCGACATGGGTGATCACCTGACAAAATCAAAAGCAGCGCAGCAAAATCTCATCAGTCAATTTGGGAAAAGTATTGCTTTTAAAGTCGGCGACAAAAATGTTTTTGTGGCTACTCCGGTTGTTGCCCCCGAAGTTGCAGTCTGCAACAATGTAGGGGATTTTAATAATGATTGCCGGGTGAATTTGGTGGACTATTCGATTTTGGCTTTTTGGTATAAGAAGGATTTGCCACCCGCCTCTGTCGATCTAAATCATGACAACACGATAAACATTATAGATTTCAGTATTTTAGCTCATTATTGGACAAGATAAAACGCCAAAAGCGGATAACCTATGAAAAAATTTTTAATTTTAATTTCACTAATAACAATATTTTTTGTTCCGGGCATCATTTTTGCTTCGGAAATAGTTTTTTCACCCTTAAGTGTGACGGTAGCTAAAGGAGAATTTGTAAAGATAAATGTTTATGTATTGCCCGGAGAAGATAGGATAAATGCCGCTGAAGGTAAAATTATTTTTCCAAATAATCTGTTGTCGGTTTCTAAAATCAGCTACGGTAATTCAATCCTTAGTTTTTGGCCACAAATACCGGCAGAAAAAGAAAACGGGGTAATTTCTTTTTCCGGGGTAACTCCGGGCGGCTATGACGTCGGTTCAGGCAGAGGACTACTTTTTTCAGTAATTTTTAAAGGAGAGGGCGAAGGGAGGGCAAATCTAGAATTTAAAGATGGCCTGGTGTTAAAAGATGATGGAGCAGGCACAGCGACTCTTTTAAAATTGGGTAATGGTAATATAATTATCACAAAACAATCTATAGGCGGAGAGTCCAAAGAATCTTCTGCGCTCTTGGAAGAATTGAATGTTGGGAGTGACCATGAATTACCGGAAAGTTTCACCCCTCTAGTCGGCAGCAACCCAACTATTTTTGATGGAAAATATTTTTTGGTATTTGCCACCGTGGATAAACAGTCCGGCATAGATTATTTTGAAGTGAAGGAGTCTTTAAACAAATCAGGAGATGACACAAAGTGGATACGAGCCGAGAGCCCTTATCAGCTTTCAGACCAAGCCCTACAAAGCTTTATTCTAGTGAAAGCCGTAGATAAAGCCGGGAATTTCCGTATTGAAACTTTGGCGCTCCGAAATACACAAAAGTTCTACCAATCCGTATCATTCTGGGTTATAATTATACTAATATTCTTAATATTCTTTTTATGGAGAAGAAAAATTAGAAACAGTCAAAGTTTTTTCCATGAAGGTTAAAAACAATATAAAAATTAATCTGGCGATGCAGACTATGAAATTATTTTTCATAATAATTGTCTTGTTTTCGACGTTCCATAATGCAGATGCCGCAATGCTTAGTATTGTTCCATCAAACGGCTCACACGCCGTTGGAGGAAATTTTTCCGTTACGGTTACTGCCGGTAGCACCGATCAGGCCTTAAATGCGATTGACGGGACGATTTCTTTTCCCACTGATACCCTAGCAGTGACTTCTTTAACCAAAGACGGTTCCATATTAAATCTATGGGTAGAAGAACCGACTTTTTCAAACAGTTCCGGCAAGGTCTCTTTTAGCGGAGTTGCGGTGAATCCCGGATATACGGGGGCGAATGGCAAGGTGTTAAAAATAAATTTTAAAGTTAAAAAAGCCGGAAGTGCGGCAGTAATATTTTCGGCTGGGTCTATTTTAGCCAACGACGGTAAGGGTACCAATATCTTGGCCGGTTTTAATAATGGGAAGTTCACTCTTGGCGGTGTTGCAAAAGTAGAACCAACCCCAAGTCCAACTACAATCCCAAATCAAACTCCATCCAATAATAAAAATATCTCGCCGGATAATATTACCACCTATGTAGTTGCCCCCAGAGAATCCTTTGTTATTTTCCCGCCAAACTTTATGGATGGGGTGAAAGTATTTATCGAAGATCTATTTTTCATACTACTCTTGCTTCTGTTAATTGGATTGATTTGGTTTATTGTGATACGTGTTTCAAATGCTATTATGCTCCTTAGGATTAAATTGCAGGGCGAAGTACGGACAGTAAGTTCCAATCTGTATGAAACAATGCGTCAAAAAGTAGATGAAGATTTTTTGGCAGGCAAATATCTAAGTGCGCTCACCGGCTACCAGAAATTACAAGAACGTGCCCCCGCTGTCAAGCAGGCGGAATTGAGTGAAAAAATACTGCAAGCAAATAAATATTATATTGCCGAGGAAAACTTTAAAAAAGCGAAAGCGCTAGCCAATCGGGGCAGGTGGATAGAGGCCGGAGCGGTAATGGAAGAAAATGATACTTTGATGGACGCTGATTTTAAATATCATGATGATGCCAAGAAATTCTACGATGATGTGGAGGCACGAATTTCGGACATAAGAGAGAAAGGCAGTGAACATTTAAATGCCACCAAAAAGAAACTGGCCGAAATAGAGCAAGCCTTAGAAGAAACCAAAGGGCAGCTAGTATATCAGCAAGGTCTCTTAATGGCCGAAAAAGCAAAACGGGAACAAGTAGAAGAGGAGCTTCGTAACCAAATGATGCTTTCTCAAGAAAAATCAAAACAGTCTAGCGCTACCTGGACAGAGCGAGAAGCATTTCTAGAGAAAGAATTAGCCGAAACCAAAGAACAGGTTTCTATTGGGCGCAGGAAGTTGACAGAAATTTTGCATGGGCGGGAAGAAGTCAAAGCGCAACTCACTTACCAGGAAGCATCTCTGATGGCAGAAAAAAGTAAACGTGAGGTGGCAGAACAAGAGGCCAAAAATGCAATACTTGGATCAGAAGAATCCAAGCGATCTCACGAACAAGAGTTAGAAGGGGTTAAGTCTGAACTTGAATCTCATAAAAAGAAGTTAGTAAACACAGAGAGACACATAGAAGAAATAAAGTCACAATTTACCTACAAAGATGGACTTTTGCTCTCGGAAAAAACAAAACGAGAACAACTAGAAGAAGAATTACGCAATGTTACGAATGCATCCAAAGAAAGAGAGAAAATGCTTGCTGAGGAGTTGGAAGAGGCTCGAAGGTCTCTCGGAGAAGGAGAAGAGAGACAAAAAGCCATATTAAGCAGGGAATTCAAGGAATCACAGTCAGCACTCGAAAAAGAATACAAAGAAAGACAAAATGATTTACAGAAAGAGATTAATGCCCTAGAAAAGGAAACGTTAGAAACGAAAAAGAAATTATCCGAAGCTCTGCGTGCGACAGAAGGGGCGAAGTCGGACCTTGCTCGAAGTGATGATATGTTAAAACGCGAGCAAGAAAAGTTAAAAATTCTAGAGGAAGAGAGTAAGAAATATTTTGCTGAATCCAGAGAAAAAGAAGTAGCTCAGAAAAAGGCCGAGGATGAAGCCATGATTCTAAAAGAAAAAGAACTTTCTTATAAGACAGTTATCACGACGGCGGAAGAGCAGATAAATTCCATGAAGACTAAACTCACAGATGCCGTACAAGCTCAAAATGAAACCAAGAGACAATTAATGAGCGCAGAGAGTATGCTTGCGGCCGAGACATCCAAGCGCGAAAAAGCTGAAAAAGAAAATGATGATTTTGCCCTGTTGATCAAAGAACAGGCCGTAAAAATAGAAAAGAGCAATATGATTGCCGAAGCAAAATTCAAAGAAAAAGAAGAAATAATTAATAAAAAGATGGAAGAAGCAAAAGCTGATGCGGATGAATCAAAGAAGAAACTGGCTGAGGCAGAAAAACTTCTAGAAGAAACCAAAAATCAATTAACTAAAGAGCAAGACCTGTTAAAAGCCGAAAAAGCCAGAACAGAAAGCCTGTCAGCAGCTATTTCTAAACTCATTGTGCCGAAGGGGGAATAATTAATTTCTCTTTATGGCTTAAATACAAAAACTCTGATATATTTTCTCTATGTCTTTAAGCATAGGTACTCCACGAACACAACACGACATTCTCTAGACAACAACATTGGAATAAAACAGGTTCCAATCGAGTTTACTATCAAACTTCCACCCCCGCTTAAAAGAGGCGTAGATTATGGCTTCAGGGCGGTTAAAATGCCCTCAGGCGACACTAAATAGTAAGAGAATACAAAACTACTAACCAGCAAGAGTGATGATTCTTGCTGGTTTTTTCGTGAAAAAGACGTTAAGACTACTAAATTTTTAATTAACCTGGTATACTTAACATATGTCGATAAAAATTCTTGATTTATTTGCTGGAGCAGGGGGATTTTCAGAAGGATTCTATTTGAATAATTGCGATCTTGTTGCTCACATAGAAATGGATAAAGAAGCTTGCAATACTCTTACAACAAGAGCAATTTTTCATGCTCTTAAGAAAAAAAATAAATTAAATTTTTATAAAAAATATCTTTTGGGTGAAATAACAAAAAATGATATAATTGCTAAATTTCATTTAGAGAAAGAACGAGATTCTGTGATTCAAGCAGAAATTGGTAAGGAAAATTGCGCTCTATTGATTAATGAAGTTAGAAGTAGATTAGCTGGTAGGAAATTGGATATTATTATTGGAGGACCTCCATGTCAAGCGTATTCCAACATAGGAAGATCAAGGGATGATAGGGGAATGAAAGGCGATAAAAGAAATTTCCTCTATAGATATTATGTTGATTTTTTAATTGGTTTAAAACCGAAAGTTTTTATTTTTGAAAACGTGCTTGGACTTAAAACAGCAGGAGGTGGGAAGTATCTTAGAGACATGAGAAAACTCATGAAAGAAGCAGGATATGATACTGATTATAGAATTTTAAATGCCGCAGATTACGGAGTGCCTCAAAGTCGCAAGAGACTTATTATGATTGGTTGGGACAAGTCCTCCAAGATAAAAAGGTATCCTGATTTTCAGAAAAAGGATAGAAGCTATCTTGTTAAAGATTTTTTAAAAGATCTTCCTAGTATTAAATCAAATAATCTTCTTAAAATGATGGACTATAAAACTGATTCAGTTTTTTTAAAAAAACTAGGAATACGGGAGAAGTGGTTAACTAATGTTTTTGACCACATAACAAGACCTAATACTAAAAAGGATTTAGATATTTATAAAATTGCACTACAAAAACACAGCAAAGGAAAACTTCTAAAATACAACGAACTTCCTAAAAAATTAGTCACTCATCAAAATACTAAAGCTTTTTTGGATAGGTTCAAGGTGGTTGATTCAAACGCAAAAGCAGCCCAGACCATTGTTGCGCACATATCAAAAGATGGTCACCACTTTATCTATCCAGATAAAAATCAACTTAGGTCTATAAGTGTAAGAGAAGCAGCTAGGTTGCAAACATTCCCAGATAGTTATAAATTTGAAGGGAGTAGAACAGCTCAATTTCATCAGATTGGCAATGCGGTACCACCCATGCTTGCAGATCAAATTGCCTCTGTGATTCTTAAAGAAATATAATATGCATAATCCAAAAGACATAAAGAATTTTAGCGAAAAAAGTGTTGAACCACTGCGTTTTGATGTTAGCGGAAATTTGATTCGTAAGTTTGGAAGAGAGTCAATTTCTAACAAAAATGTCGCAATTTTAGAACTTATTAAAAATTCTTATGATGCAAAATCAGCGAAAATAGAAATTGATTTTTCTTCTGTTAACACAAAAGAAGGAATGATTGCCGTGTCAGACAATGGTGATGGTATGGATTATTCCGACTTGAAAAACAAATGGATGCGAATAGCTAATCCATTTAAGTCAAAAAAACTAAAAAATGGGGATAGAGCATTTATTGGTGAAAAAGGTATTGGAAGATTATCTGCTGAAAGCCTGGCTAAGTCAGCTACATTGTTTTCTTTACCTAAAGGCAAAGATACAGGATATAAAGTAATTTTTGACTGGGACAAATACCAAGAAGAAAACGCCTTAGTAAATGATGTAGATAACCCAACTTTTGAATTCAATAAAAAGAAAGCTGATCAAGGTATTAGGTTAGAGATGAAAAATCTAAACCATGATTGGAATACTCAAGAATCTCAAGAATCACTTCTAGTTGATATAAATTTAATTAATTCAATTAATAAACCAGTTAGAGACTTCAAGGTTATTACCAAGTTTGAGCCATCATTAGCTACTGTTCCAAAGATTAAGAAAGAATTTCTGGAAAAAGCAGTTTACAGTTTAAAAACAAAGCTTACAGGAGGTAGTTTGATTCGCTATGAGTTTTTATCAATAAATGGAAAAAAGAAAGAGGGGAATTTGCAAGCCACAAGAAAACTTAAATGTGGAGATGCGGTTTTTGAATTGTATTTTTTCTACAAATCTCCCAAATATTTTGAACAAGCCACTGGCAAAAAGATGGCCACTACTGAATCAAAAGAAATTAATAAAACACTTGAACACTATAGCGGCATTAAATTATATCGAGACAATTTTCGAGTAAAGCCTTACGGTGACCCAAATAGTGATTGGATTGGTCTTGATATTGCTGCGCACAACAACAGTATGTTGCCAAGAAACGATGCTCTTATTGGGATGGTTCATATAAGTAAATCAAAAAATCCAGCGATTGTTGATACAACCACAAGAGAAGGCGTTATTTACACTGATGAATTTCAGGATTTAATCGCATTCGTTTTAGTGTCAATACAAAAAGTTTTTTCTGATTTACGTAGCGAATTTGAATCTCATAAAACTAAGGCACGAAAAAACAAAACAAAAAAAAGCAATAAGCCTATTCCTGTAAACGTTCCTGGAAGTGGAGTAAAAATTGCCGTAACAACCCCAACTGTCCTTGTCGAAATTGGAGGTAAGTATCCAGAAAACTTTTATAACCAATTACAAGACGAAATAAATGTCTGTTATGACCACAATCATCCAAATGCGGCTTTTTTCCTCTGCAGAAAAATGGTAGAGAACCTAGTGTTTAATATACTGGAAAAAAAGTTTCCTTCACAAATTAATTTATGGTATGACCAAAAATATAAAATTCGGCATAAATTCAGCATTTTGATAAAGAATCTTTATGACGAGAGAAGTAATTTTGGCAAACCAAATGTTAAAACCTATATAGAAAAATTTAACACAGAAGTTGGTTTATTCAGAAAAGAAGCTAACACTAAAGCTCATAATGTTTTTGAGTATTTAGGTGACAAGAAAGAATTAAACAAATTCAAAATTAAAGACCTTGTGCAGTTATTAGTAAAAATTCATGATAACATTTAATAAACATATTTTAAAAAACAGGTAAATTATGATAAAAACGAAAACGAAAAACTTAAAATTCATTGATTTCTGCTCTGGGATTGGAGCAGGGCGTCTTGGGCTTGAAAACAATGGATTATCTTGTATTGGTTTTTCGGAGATAGACAACCAAGCTGAAATAACATACCGAAAGTTTTTTGGTGAAGAAGAAAAAAACTATGGTGATCTAATGAAAATTGATACTAAGAAATTGCCAGATTTTGATATGATGATTGCTGGTTTTCCTTGCCAATCATTTTCAGTCATTGGACAAAGAAAGGGAATGCAAGACAAGAGAGGTCAGATAATATATGGCTTGATAAAAATAATGCTTGATAAGAATCTAAAATATTTTATTTTGGAAAATGTTAAGGGTTTAACGAATCATGATAACGGGAACACATTTAAAGTTATATTAAAGGAGCTTGATAAGGCTGGTTATAAGGTGTTCCATAAAGTTTTAAACAGCATTGATTACGGAGTGCCTCAAATGCGAGAAAGAATTTATTTTATTGGTATAAGAAAGGATCTAGTGCCAGAGAATTTCGTTTATCTTTTTCCCGAAAGACAGAATAGAGTAAGTGTCAAAGATTTCTTGATAGACACAAAAGAGTTAGAATTTGACGACAAAAAAGAATCTTACGAAACTTTTTTACGATACATGAAGAATAAATATAATCATGGCAGATACGATTTAGACGACTTCTTAACAAAAGATTATTTAGTTATAGACACAAGACAATCCGATTTGCGGTTATATGATAATAAAGTGCCAACATTAAGAGTGGGTAGGCATGGCATTTTATACGTTAAAAATGGCAAGTTTAGAAAACTATCTGGTTATGAATCTTTATTACTTCAAGGTTTTCCGAAACAATTGGCAAAAAAGGTGGATGGAGTTATAGAAGAAATACACCTTTTAAAACAAGCTGGTAACGCTATGACAGTCAATACTATTGGAGCTATTACTAGGGAGTTATTTAAAACACTGGAACAACATGAAAACTAAAAAGAAAAATCTAAAACAAATGATGGCTTTGGGTTCAAAGACTGCAAAGGGAGGATTTAAGAATGAAAAAGACGTCATTAGTCGTTTCAATGATTGGGAAAGTGATAAAACAGCTCAAGAGTGGTTAGCTGAAATGAATTATAAAATTAGTGATATCGAATATGTAAAGGCTTCAAAAGTAAGAGGTCAATATAAGGCGGATATACAAGTTAGAATAAGAATTATCATAAAATTGAAATCTCAAGAGGATGTGCAAAATCTGCAAGTGAAACTTGTAAGCAATCCGCAAGGGTTTAATCAAATAGATAAAAGAAAGGTGGATAAATACGTTGAGCTTTGGAGCATGCCAGAAGATATAACTAAAATAATCAAACTTTTTACAGGAGAAATTAAACCTGCAAAAAACGATTTAAGAGATTCACGAAGAATGTTTTTGGATGAAATGGACCAAGTTGATCAGAATAAACTTTTAAATTTCTTTAAAGAAAACAAAATTTTAATCGTTTCAGATATATTGAAAGGCAGAGGTGAATTTTCCGCTGATTGGACTTTGGTTATTCTAAAATTAAATGGAGAAAGCAAATGGGTTTTAAAGTCTATAAATCAGGTAATGAATGTTTTCGGTTCAGGCGATATACATATAACAGATAAAGGAAGTTTAAGAATTGGTAAAATAACCATGCAAAGAAAAGGCGGAGATAATGGCCGTGATTCAGCAAAAATGTTGCAATTCAAGATCAACCCCGTTGAATTGTTTGAAAAGTAAATTTTATGTCCGATATTGTCTCAAAAAAGAAACGCAGTGAGATAATGTCTCGGATAAAAAACAAAGACAGCAAGATTGAAATTTTATTTAGAAAAGAGCTTTGGAAGAATGGGTTTAGATATAGGAAAAACTCTGTAAAATATTTTGGCAAGCCAGATATGGTGTTATCAAAGCAGAAGACAGTCATTTTTATAGATTCTTGTTTTTGGCATGGATGTAAAAAACATTGCCGAATTCCTTCTGTAAGAAAAAAGTATTGGACAGAGAAAATAGAAAGAAATAAAAAGAGAGATAAGGAAGTTTCAAAGTATTACAAAAAACAAAATTGGAGAATAGTCAGAGTTTGGGAACATTATTTAAAAAGCAAAACCTTTAATTTTGATTTACTAAAGTTTAGATAAATAGGGAAGATAGCATTAATTAATTCAAGGTTGAGAATATTGTTAGAAACTAATATTAAAACTAATTATGAAAACTAATATCAAGACAAAGAAGATACAAAAGAAAGCTAAACGTGAATATGTCATTACTCTTTTAGTAGACAAGGACGGAAAGTATTTAAAAACAATAAAGGAAGAAATTTTAGAAGATGGAAGAATTATTTCGGCAGCTCAACGAAACAAAGTTACTGGCAAAGGCCCAGAAACATATAAAGATACTAAATTAAAAATACCTAAAAATAGAACTTTAACCCTTAGACTTTATAGGAAATAAAGTTAAAAACAGCTAAATTTATTTAGGCACAATTTAGGCGCTAATAAGACGGGTGCACAAAATTAATAGACTTAAGGCATTGTTATTTTTGGTCACGTGACCCCAAACATCAAATCACTAAACTTCATATTCGGAGTTCCATATTCAAATTTTCAAACTTCAAAACTACAAACAATGAGTTCGGAGTTTTGAAACTCATAACATTGTTGTTTCGGGTTTTCATATCTTATATGTTTTTACGTTTAAACTTTGTTTAAAACCCTTTCCCTGAGAATAGAATGGGAATTGCTATATTTTTTTACGCTTTATATCCTGTGGCGTATTGCCTTTGGAAGTTTCTCATATCTTTAACCCCTTCTTGAATCTATGGGAAGATACTGTATTGATGTTATGTGTTTCTCAGGCTCCAGACTGTAATTTTCAAGTCTATTGATAGAGGCATCTTTCGAGAAGGGTAAGCCACAATACTGCGTTAGGTTCCTTCAAGTGCTACCTGTCGAAGGGATTAATTCACTACTTGTATAATCGTAATAAACTAATCCCTTCGAACTTCGAATGCTGTCGAAGTCGCATCAGGGGAAGTCATTTTAATAGCATCCAAGAGATGGGTTGACTCCGCAATTAAGCAAATGCTCCCATAACCCCTCAGGATTCCGTAAACTTAACAAATGAGAAGTTAGTTTTTTAGAAACTAACCTTTTTCCATATCATATATACATAATTATATCAAAGTTCCACTAGGGTATGTCAAGAAACCATGAAAGACAACAAATGGAAAATACCCTTATAAATAAAGGTATTTTTAACCATTTTATCTTGTGTAGTATAAATCCCTACAGATGGGTTCAGAAAAAATGATAAAACTATTG
>JALNWA010000016.1 GCA_023231115.1 Candidatus Altimarinota bacterium | reverse complement strand
TTGAAAATTGAAAACTCTGTGATTGTTGACTACAAAGTTTTAGTATGTTATTTTTTGCTCCTTTTTAAAGTTAAAATAATTTCGATGGCGAAAATTGTTGATGTAAAAATCGTGGGTGGCAGGGATCAATATGGTTATGATGGATGTTATGGTGAAGACCATGATGTGGTTGCTGGCGGGATGAAGGCCGAGGTGGATTGTGAGGGGATTGCGGAGAGAGAAGTGCGTCAAGAACTCGAGGACGAGGCTCAAAAAATAAGAGATCAAATTTGGGCGGGATTTGAGCCTGCCAAGCAAAATCTTGTCGCCAAGGCTGATCCTGCGAAAACTGAAAAGCCTTCAAGTGAAGATACTTATGCGGATTGGAATGTTAAGAGTGTTTTGTGGCGGAAGAGAATGAAGAAAAAGCATGCTCGTCCTTCTTCTGATGATGGTGCGACTTCCAGAGATATAATGTATGCTCCAATGGGTGGTTTTTTTCAACCAATAGTTTCCGGCCACGACTCCAGACCCATGGCTTACCGTGAACGTCGCGCAAGTAGCAAAGAGCTGCAAAAGGTAGCTCTTGGTACAGAGGAATTAAGGCGTTCCAGTTCTCGTGCTATTCCTGTTTCAAGGCGTGATTGAAAATTAGCTTGTCTTTGTTCTTTAAATATATTATCTTTCATGGGCAATTTGGAGCGGTAGTTCAGCTTGGTTAGAACGCCACACTGTCACTGTGGAGGTCACGGGTTCGAGCCCCGTCCGTTCCGCCATTTTGCATTCATACAGTGCGTGGAATGCCACACTGTCACTGTGGACGCCTAAGGGTTCTAAACCCCTTCGTTGCACCATTTATTAAAAACCTTCAATTGATGGCAAATATAAGTATAAGCGAAATAAGACATAGGCTTGGAGATGAGTTTTGCGAGCATTTTGAACGCGTTTTCGGAATGAGCATTTTTGAGAAAATTCTGAGGGGGTTTTCGTGTGAAAGAAAGCCTTGTATTCGCATAAATACGCTAAAGACCAATGTTCGGGATGTGATGGATTTTCTGCGTGAAAAAAATGTGAATTTTGAACGAGTTAGTTTTTTGCCGGATGCGCTAATTATAAAAAATAAAGATGAGAAATTTTTTGAGGATTTGGATATTTATAAAAAAGGTGAGATTTATTTTCAGGGGATTTCTTCGCAACTACCAGCCATTTTCTTGAAGCCTGTCAGCGGAGATAAAGTTTTGGATCTTTGTGCCGCACCCGGAAGCAAGACCGCGCAAATGGCGATAATGATGGGAGGAATTGGTGAAGTTTTGGCAAATGAATTTGATAAAATCAGAATTGAAAAATTGAAATATACCTTGGAAAAACAGGGGATAAAAATTGCAAAAGTTGTCGAAGGAAACGGAATTTTTGTCGGAGAAAAAATGCCGGAATATTTTGATAAAGTTCTTGTGGATGCGCCTTGTTCAGCGGAGGGAAGAATCGATATTTCCAATCCGAGAAGTTATAAATTTTGGTCAAAGAAAATTTTAAAATCTTCCGCCAGTTTACAAAAAAGACTTGTGACTTCGGGATTTGAAGCTTTAAAAAAAGGTGGAATTTTGGCTTATTCTACGTGTACTTTATCTCCTGAAGAAAATGAAGGAGTTGTTGATAGTGTTCTTAAAAAATTTGGAGAGAATGTTGAAATTTTAAAATTGAGTCTTACCGGTTTTGAAAAAAATTTACTTCCAATTGTTGCTTCTTATGATGGTGTGACTTTCGATAAACGGGTTTCGAACTGTATAAAAGCTATGCCATCTGAAATTTGTGAAGGATTTTTCGTGGCAGTTTTTAGGAAAAAATAATTTAAGAAAATTTTATAAATTTTTAATAAAAATTTAATATGACTGTGTTATGGTCGTGTTGTTTTTGATTTTTCACAAGAAGTAGTGTAAACTTGAGATGTAACTTAAGTTATATCTTAACATCAAACATCATGACTACAAAAATAATAGGGCTTAAAGATTTCAGACAGAATTTATCCGCTTATACAAAGCAATTATTGGGCAAGGATGTGCGATTTATTGTTTTGAATAAAAATAAGCCCGTAATGGAAGTGAATCCCATGAAATCTGATGAATTTATTTTGGAGGAACTTATTAGAGATGCAGAAATAGGTCGCAAGCAAATAAAAGAAGGGAAGGTTTACACATTGGATGAAGTAAAAAAACATTTAAAATTATGATGTATGAACAGGAGATTTGAACTTGTGTTTACGGAAAAGGCAAGAGATCATCTCGATAAGTTGGACAAGAATATCTCAAATAAAATTTTAGAAAAACTTTATTTCTATAAAAAATCTCCCGATCCATTTATGTACGCAAAAAGAATTAAAGATGTCCGAATTGGACAATATCGCTTTAGAGTCGGGGATTATAGAGCCATCTTTGAAGTCCAAAAATATAATGAAGTGACAATTTTGAACATCACTCAGGTTAAACATCGTCGCGATGTTTATAAGTTTGTTGATTGATGTTTTTTTTGTTATAGTTTCTAAAGTTTTTTAAAAAATTTTTATGATTTTTATCAACGATATTTCTGCAGAAATTTTTAATTTCGGTGAATTTTCTTTAAGATGGTATGGAGTGTTTTTTGCGCTTGGAATAGCGCTCGCCTACATTGTTATAAGATGGATTTTTAAAAAAGAAAAATTTAAAGTTGATGACCTCGACGGTATCGCGATTTATTTGTTTTTTGGACTTTTGATAGGTGCGAGACTTGGTGAAGTTTTGTTTTACGATCCGAAATTTTTCTTTGCAAATCCTTCGGAAATTTTCAAAACTTGGCATGGCGGACTTTCAAGTCATGGCGCGACAATCGGGCTTTTTCTAGCCTATCTTTTGTGGACGAAAATTCACAAAGTTCCTTTTACAAAATACGTTGACGCGATTGCGATCGGAATTCCGATTACTGCATTTTTTGTAAGGGTCGGAAACTTTTTTAATTCCGAAATTGTCGGATATAAAATTGCAGATGCCGGTGAAAAAATTTCAGGAGTCGGTGTGATTTTCAAACAACTCGGCGAAGACTTTCCAAGGCATCCAGCTCAGCTTTATGAAGCCTTTTTGCTTTTGATTATTTTTGTTTCTATGTTGTTTATTTATAAAAAATGGCGAAAGAAAACTCCTAAATTATTTTTCTTGTTTTTCTTTGTGGGTCTTTATTTTTCAGGAAGATTTTTTATAGAATTTTATAAAGATCTTCATGTCTTACCCGACAGTTTTCCATTATCAATGGGGCAAGTTTTGAGCATAGTGCCAATACTTTTGGCTATAATATACTTTTTGTTTTTCTTTTATAAAAAACATAAAAATTAAACGATATGAAACTATTTTTTAGATTTTTCCCTATTTTATCTTTGGTGTTTTTATTGTCATCCGGAAACGCGGCGGCTTTCGGGGCTAATTTTGCTGAAAGCTTTTTCTCTGCTATATCGTGGTTTTTTAGCATTATTTCCTCTCTTTTATTTTCAGTTGGCTTTATTATTTATGATTACAGAAAAAACAAAGCTTATTCAGGAAAACTTGGGATTTTAGTGTTAAATTTTCTTAGTCTTTTTTTCACGCTTTTCTTAGCTGTTTTCCTCGGATCTTACGCTATTTTCTTTATTTTTTTCTCGCTCTCTTTAGACTATACCGCTTCGATGATTCCTGTATTTACTGTGTTTTTTGGAATATTTGGACGACTGTTTTTGTCTTTTTCAAAAGAAAGGGTAAAAATTCGTTTTTATTCTTTTTGGAGCTATTTGAATTGGGCATGTTTAATCGTCGGACTTGCTCCAATAATTGTGTTAAATTTAATTAAATTTTTTTAACTTATCAATTTTCTGTAATTCTGAACAAGGAACATATTTATTATCAAAAGAATTACCGATATTCCTGCTGAAATCATGCAGTAAATGCAGATTGCATCGATAACAAACAGCTGTAAGTAGACCAGATACAGAGAGAATAAAAATCCTAAAACTGGGATTATCATCAAGGGTTTTAATATTTTTTTGTTTTTTCTGTCGATGTAAAAAACAGTTAAAAACAAAATGGAAAGATAATAAAGCATGCCGTAAATCCCCATATAAACACCAAACATTATTGAATATGGGCTGTTTGTGACCGTATTGCATCCACCGCTTGCTCCACAGTATAAATCTGCACCAACGTAATGGCTTATCGTCAAATATGTTGCATCTATGAAGCCTAGTGATGCAAGAATTAAAATCATTACAAGTATCCAATTTGGTATTTTTTCTATGGGCATATTATTTTTTGGTTTTTGATATTTCGTCGCGAATTACTTTTCTGAATTCATCCAAACTTCTTGGATTTGAAATTTCTTTTCCGTTCAAGAAAAATGTTGGAGTATGGTCAAGATTTGCCTTATTGGCGCTCTTTTCATCGGCAGTTATTTTTTCCATCGCCTTCTCTGAAGAAAAATCTTCTTCGAATTTTTTTGTATCCAATCCCAATCCTTTCGCATATCCTTTGAATGTTTCCAAGGCTTTATCTTGCGTCATTTCGGCCCATTCATTTTGGTTTTCGAACAGCACATAATACATTTCCCAAAATTTTCCTTGAAAACCTGCGGCTTCCGCGGCTTGTGCTGACGTTACTGCGTTTTTGTGAATTTTTCTTAGTGGGAAATATCTGTATGTAAAGACCATGTGGCTTTCAAATTCCGCAACAACATCACTTATAACTTGGCTGTACTGTCTGCATGCCGGACATTGAAAATCGCTGTATTCTATCAAAACAACTTGCGATTCTTTGTTTCCCAAAGTGTGATCACTTTCTGAAAGTTCTGTCGCCATTACTGTTAATGTCGGAGCTGTGACTGCGACAATTACGCCTATAATAAGCGCAATTCCGCCTAAAAGTCCGCCGTATAAAAATATTCGTTTAGCGTTTGCTGTCATGTATTAGTTATTAGTTTCTAAAGATTTTTTTGTTTCCTTATATTGTTCTATGAATGTTGAGTCTTTGGCTTCCTGTTGAGATATCTCTGTGCTTGAAAATATTTTGTCAATATAATTACCAACGAAAGGCACTGTCGATAATTGAGCAACTAAATAAACAAAAATTGTAATCAAAACGCTGGCTCCAAGCACTGAACCGAAGCCTATCATTAGCCCTTTCAGAAAAGAATACCAAAGTAATTTCCATGGACGCTTTAGCACCTGTAAAAGCTCCATGTCACGTAGAGTTTCGACTTGTTTTGACATTTCTTTCACCGCTTTTACAAGTTCTTTTTCTGTTTCAAAAGTTTTCGCCATATTTTGTTTTGTGTGCTTTTAAATACTTGTTTATTGTATAATCTGATTGTATAAATTGCCAGCAAATATTTATGAAAATATCTACAAAAACAGGAGACAGTGGAGAAACTTCGTTGTTTGGCGGAAAAAGAGTGAAAAAATCCGATATTTTTGTGGGAGTTTTGGGAGATTTGGATGAATTAAATTCGTTTTTGGGGCTTGCGAAGTGTGCCGACCTTTCCACTGAAATGTTTGAGATTTTGGAAAGAGTGCAGGATGATCTTTACATAATAATGTCTGTTGTCGGGAATAAATTCGCCCCTGTCTTGGACAAAAAACCTATTTTCGAGAATGATGTTTTTTATTTGGAAAAAAATATTGAGAATTTTGAAAAAATAACTGGTAATTTGAATAAATTTGTAAAAATCGGCGAAAGTGAAATTTCCGCGCGTTTACATGTGGCGAGAAGCGTTTGCAGAAGAGCAGAAAGAGCTTTTGTGGCGGTTCTCGATTCGATTGTTCTGGAGCATGAATTTAAGAAAAATGCAGAAAATATTTTGAAGTATTTAAATAGATTGTCAGATTTGTTATTTTTGATGGCTATTTTACATAAAAAATGATAGGATTCTGGTCTTAAAAAGTATGTAAAACAAATGGATAGAGTTCGCATAAAAATAGCGGGGCAAAGCGGATCCGGACTGCTAAGTGTCGGTGAAATAATTTCATCGGCGATAAACTACCTCGGATACAATATTGTGACTGATAGAGAGTATCCTTCTTTGATAAAGGGTGGACATTCCTGCTTTACGATAAACGTCAGCGATAAGCCAATTTTCTCACTTTCAGAAGGGGCGGACGTTTTGGTTGCGATAGATAAAATCAGTATGAATGCGTATTTGGAAACGCTCTCCAAAGGCGGAGTTTTGATTCATGGAGGCGAAGATTTTGCGAAAGACGGAATAAACATCGCAAGAATGAACACTAAAGAAGTGGCTCTTGCTAGCGGTGGAACAGCTATTATGCAAAATATGGTTCTTACTGGAATGGTTTGGAAAGTTTTGGGTTTTGATTTTGAAAAAATCGAAAAGGAAGTAAAAACGAGATTTAAAAAAGTCACAAAAGAAATTTTGGATGCAAATATCGAATGCGTAAAAAGGGGATATGAAGGCGTAGAAACTGCTCAAGGAATTTGGAATTTTGAAGCGAAAAAAACGGATAATGTTTTGATTGATGGAAGTCGCGCGGTAGCACTTGGCGCTGTGGCGTGCGGAGTGCGCGCATATTATGGATATCCTATGAGTCCTTCGAGCGGGATATTGACGTATTTGGCTGAAATAAACGGAAAAACAGATATGATTGTAAAACAGGCGGAAGATGAAATTACTGCGTCGCAAATGGCGCTTGGATCGATGTATATGGGAACGCGCGCTTTGGTTGCAACTTCCGGCGGAGGATACGATTTGATGACCGAAACAGTTTCACTTGCGGGAATTATGGAAAATCCATTGGTGATTTTGATAGGGCAAAGACCCGGTCCCGGCACAGGTCTTCCAACTTGGACAGCGCAGGGAGATCTTGATTTGGCGATACATTCATCGCATGGAGAATTTCCAAGAGTTGTAATCGGGCTTAGCGATATTGAAGATTCTTTTGAACTTGTCGGCGAGGCATTTAATTTCACTGAAAAATATCAAACTCCTGTGATTTTACTTTCTGAAAAAACAATTTTGGAAAGCAAAATTTCGGTTGATCGAAAATTTTTCGACAGAGAAATTAAAATTGAAAGAGGGCTTACCGAAGGGAAAAATCATGAAGAACCAAAAAGAGGAGATAGGTATAAATTAACTGATAGCGGCATTTCTCCAAGATGGATCCCCGGAGACGGAAACGAATATTATTTTGCGAATGGAGACGAGCATTTTGAAAATGGCGATGACACGGAAAAAGCGGAAGAAATCCATTTGATTTATGAAAAACGAATGAAAAAAATGGTCGCAATAAAAGAAAATTTACCTGCTCCGGAAATTTTTGGAGTTGAAAAAAATGCCGATATTTCTTTTGTCGGATGGGGAAGCTCAAAAAATGCGATGAGAGATGTTATTGAGACCTATGCGGAAAAAGGCGTGAAGGTAAATTATTTACATTATAGTTTTGTGTGGCCACTTCAAGAAAATGCTGTAAAAGATTTTTTCAAAAACAATAAAAATGTGAATTTGATTGAGGGAAATTATTTGGGACAATTCGGAAATATTGTTGAGTCACAAACTGGAGTTAAGTTTAAAAACAGATTGTTAAAATTTGATGGACGCGCTTTCTTTATCGAAGATATTATTAAATTTATAGATAAAAATGGCATATAATTTTGCGAAAAATTTTGGTATAAAAAATGCTCCGACATGGTGTCCTGGATGCGGAAATTTCGCTATTCAAATTGCGATGAAAAACGCTCTTACCTCCGAGGGATTCAATCCAAATAATACGGTTTTTGTTTTTGATGTCGGATGTAGCGGAAACGGGGCGGATAAAATTGAGGCGCATACAGTTCATGGTTTGCACGGGCGGGCTATTTCGCTTGCGGCCGGCGCGGCCATTGCAAATCCAAAAATGAAAGTCGTTGCTTCTTCCGGAGACGGTGCGACTTTTAGCGAGGGGCCCGGACATTTGATTCATGCTATCAGAAATAATTATCCGATGTTTTTCATGCTTCATAATAATGAAAATTATGGCTTAACAACGGGTCAGGCTTCGGCGCTTACACCAAAAGGTGCAAAGATGAACGCCACTCCGGACGGAGTTTATTTGGAGCCGATAAATTCTTTACAATTTGTTTTGAGTTTAAATCCTTCATTTGTCGCGAGAACTTTTTCGGGCGATATTGCGCATATGACTGCAGTTTTCAAAGAAGCTGTAAAACACGACGGGTTTGCATTTGTTGAAATTTTACAAACTTGTCCGACTTATAACAAAGCGACTCCGGAGGCTTGGTACAAGGAAAGAATTAAAAAAATTGAGGATTTGAAAGATTATGATTCAAGTGATATTTGGGCTGCGCGAAAGCTTGCAGAGGACATGGAAAAAGATATTTATTTGGGAATTTTCTACAAAGATTCTTCACGTGAAAATTTCTTAAAAATGATTCCAAACAGAAAAAATACGAAAACTGTTTTGGTTGAGGAAGTGAAAAAACACAGCGTTAGTTCGTTTTTGTAATTATGCCACTTTTTCTTCAAGTTCCTGAGACTGAAGAAGTTTTGCGACAGAGAAATCTTTCAACGTTTTTTCAACTTTTTTTAATGCAAAAACTCTGTCTTCTTCGTTCCTGCATTTTCCAAGATCTTGGCGTAGGTTTGAGATAATAGTATTTAAAAATTTAAAGATTTCTCCGTAAATAGGATTTAAATCTTTTACCTCTACGCTTTCGTCCAATCTTTTTTGGGAGAAGCGTTCCTTTATGTCTACTAATCTACGCAATAAGCCCAATGTAAAAATTTTTTCCGGTTTTTTCCCTGAATCAAATGTATCGGTTCTGGCGGCGATTAATTCATCTTCAATGTTTAATAATTTTGCCATCGAATAAATTTTCACGAATGACTGTTTTGCTTTTTCTCTTTGCTCCTTTTCGTTGTGATTTGGAGAATTTAATATTTCAATTATTGCTCTTGTCTCCGCAATTATTTTTTTTGCAAAAGAAATATACGGCTCAAATTTGAACCCTTCACATGATGAGATAAGCGCTCTTAAATTTGTTGCGATTTTAATTGTCAATACATCGTCCAACGGCTCATTTACGTCTAAAATTTTCAGTTCGCCTGCTTTTTCTGTTACCACTGAATAAAACCAATTTAATCTTTTTGCTTCTTCCTGCATTTTTGCAGTCACGCTAACTCTGTCTTTCGCAAGATGTCCAGAAATCCTTTCTATATTTATTTTACGGCTTTGTATAAATCGATACGTTGAAGTCCAAATTGCCAATCTTGTCGGCGGATTGTATCTTCCTTGGGAATCCTGAAAAGTGACGCACCGATTAAGCCTGTCTAATATTTCCAGTTTTTCTTTGACTCTTACAAACCTTAATTTGTTCACCATTTCTACAATTTCCGCTTGAAAGAGTTCGAGTTCTCCTGTTGATTTTATCGCTTTCCAAGCACGTTCGTCATAGATGCGTGTTGTCATTTTTTGCAGTTTTTCTTCAATTTGTTCCAGTTTTTTTATTTCTTCCGGATATGTTTCGTCTGTGATGTGATCTATACGTCGTCCGGCGCTTGCGATATCCATCAAAGATAATGTTTTTTCGTCGCCGTCGGATCTTGAGACTAAAACCATTCCTGTATTTGAGCCTTGCGTAACTCTTAAAACTCTCGACGAACGTTGGGCACCTGTTAAAACCGGCTCTGTGAAATTTATTAAAAAGTCTCTTATGGAAGTTTCTGTTTCTCCCAATATCCGCGCTGTCACGTCTGGGTTTGCCTTATATCCTGAATAGCTGTCGGCTATTTCCGGCGTTGGCATAGGGCTAGCGTCGTCGGCTAGATCTTCGGGGATGTTTGGCCTTGCTGTTGTGTCCTGTGCTTCCGCCATTGATAATTGTTTTAGGAGATACATTTAAACACAAATTGCAGATTATTGCAAGTGCCACTTTTTAATTTAGAATTTTTGCGGTGGATTTTAGTTTTTTTAATTTGGCTCGCATTAGCGGAGAGCCGGCGTAGATTTTTAGAAATTCTTCATCGGATTTTATTGAGAGAATTTTTTTGAGTGAAATTTTGTCGCCTGCAATTTTTTGTAAAAATTCGGGGTGGGTTGTAATTTTTTGTTTTCCTAAATTGTGCGGGCAGACTTCCTGACAGATATCACAGCCAAAAATTCGTTTTGTCTTTTTTATGGCATATTGTATTTTTGCTGGAATGCGACCTCTATTCTCGATGGTCTGATATGCAATGCACTTTCTAGAATCAATAATTCCGGGACTTATGATAGCTCCTGTCGGGCAAGCTTTTATACACCTTGTGCATGTGCCGCATGGGGAATTTTGCTGGAAAGGGGAAGGAGATGTCCCATCAAAATAGGTCTTGCCATTGGACAAGTCTAACATGTACGACTTGTCCAATTTGAGCCGATGCGTGATCGGCTCAAAAGCAAGACAAGCTATTTTTCGTGAACATCTCCTTCTCCCTTTCTCGTCAATATTTTCTTCCTTGCGACACAGATCCACAGTTGTAATAATTTCTGATAAAAAAATCCACGAACCAAATGATTTTGTTATGATGCATCCATTTTTCCCAAGCTGGCCGATGCCTGAAGTTTCGGCATAGGCTCTTTCCAAAATCGGACCAGTGTCGACATAGGATTTGAAAAAATCATTTGGGAATTTTTGTTTAAGAAAATTTTCGAATTGTTTTAGTTTTTTTAAAATTATTTTGTGGTAGTCTCGGCCATATGCATAACGCGCGATTATTGCTTCGTCTTTTTTTGTTTTTTTATTTTCTTGTGGATGAAAATAATTTACTGCGAGTGAAATTACGGTTTTTGCGTTTGGTAAAATTTTTGAAAGATTTTTTCTTTGCGCGGATTTTTCCATATATTCCATTCCTGCGTTTAGGCCTTTCCCCAGCCATTTTTTGTACACATCAAAGGATTTCTTGTCTATCTTGGCGGGAGAAAATCCAACCAAATCAAAACCTATCGATTGTGCAAAAATTTTTATTTCGTCCATTTCTCGCGTTGCCTTGTTTGCGACGTTTTTTTCTTTCATAGTGATATGCTCCAACATTGGTATCCTTTTTGCAATGAATTTTTCACCTTATCTTCTTCACTGTTAATTTTTAAAGTGCTAACATTTACTCCTTTAGAATAATAAATTTGTTGATGGAGCAAATTTCTGAACAATTACAGCTGGAATTTAATAAGGCAAAAAGAGTTTTTGAAAATGCCCAAAAAATTTGCATTATATCTCACAGAAGTCCCGACGGAGATGCGGTCGGAAGTAATTTGGCACTCAGAATGGGGCTTGAGAATGCGGGAAAAACCGTTGTGAGTGCGTGTGTAGATCCCGTTCCGGAAAACAGTATTTTTTTGAAAAACGCCGACACTTATGTGCAGGATTTTAATTATGAAGATTTCGATGTGATTGTAAGTGTTGATTGTGGAGACATAAAACTTGTAAAATTTCACGAAACAAAACCCGAGATTTTGACCGGCGAAAAGCCATTTATAAATTTTGATCATCATGAATCAAACAATCTTTTCGGAAAAATAAATCCCGTTGATCCGCATGCCGCCGCCACTTGCGTGATTATGTATAAATTTTTCAAATTTTGCGACTGGAAAATAACTATCGATGTCGCCAACGCTTTGCTTCATGGAATTTATTTTGATACCGGCGGAATGATGCATAGCAATGCGACTGCAGAGGTTTTTAAAATTTGTGGGGAATTAGTTTTGAGGGGCGCAAATATGCAAAAAATTTCGAAAGAACTTTTTCACACAACGCCTGTAAATAAACTTCGACTTTGGGGAAAAATTTTAGAAAGGACTTATGTTAACGATGAAGGCGTGACGATTTCTGCGGCTAGTACAAGCGACTATATCGCTTCCGGCGCGACTTCTCATGATACCGGCGGAGTTATTGATTATTTAAATTCCGTGCCAAATTCCAAATATTGTATTTTGTTGAGTGAAGATGAAAAGGGCATTGTGAAAGGATCTCTTCGCACACAACGCAATGATGTAAATTTGTCAGAAGTGGCAGGACAATGGGGCGGAGGAGGACATCCGAAAGCGAGCGGTTTTGGAATTTCCGGAAAACTTCAGCCCGTTTTTTCATGGAAAGTTGTCAGCGGCGGAGGGGATGATGCGCACGGGGAAGAGGTGAAGTTTTAGGAGTGCGTTTTCAACATTTCCACGGAGATATTATCAAAATGATATTTTAGCTCGTTTTCGCTGATGCTTCCTGTTTCTGATTTTGCATAGATGCACAAAGGAACCAGCAAATCTTTTTTCAAATATAGGTAAACATAGGATCTAAATCCTCCAGATTTTCCTTTTTTTTGATCGCTGCTTTTTATTCTCAATTTATATATTGAACGCCCGATATAAATTTCTGTTTTTAAATTTATATTTTCCAGTTTTTCCAAAATGTCATTTTTCACTTTTGGATATTTTTTCTTCAATTTTCTAAGTTGGTTTTTGAAATGTTCTGCAAAAAATATTTTCATAATATGGCTCTTATATGTCTTTCAGCTGCTGTTTTGGCGATTTTAGTTTTATTGTGTCTATTTTTCCTAAAAGTTTTTCGAAAGTGTCTATCGATGCGTCGAGAGAATTTTTCTTCGTAAGAAAATAATATTTTATAAGAAAAGTAAAAGTAGAGGTTCTATTCCCCAATCCTTCACTTTCTTTTATCAAATCCAATTCTTGTGGAATTTTGTCGGCTACCTTTAAAAGTATTGTTTTCATTGTGTTTAAATACATAATATTTATATATTAATTATATATTTTTTATAATAATTGGCAATATTTGTTTTCATAGGGCTGTTTTATTGCATCATAATCGACAGACATTAAATTTTCGTTAAAAATTCTTAAAACTTTTATAAAATCTTTTTATTGACCTTCCGGCGGATTTTCCATAAAATCTCTGTAAATGAAGACTGTTAAGAGAAATCCTTCGAAAAAAATCTCCAATAAAATTTCTAAGGTTTTGGTATTGGGAAGTGGGGCACTGAAAATCGGCGAGGCCGGTGAATTTGATTATTCCGGTTCTCAAGCCATAAAAGCGCTGAAAGAGGAAGGAATAAAAGTGGTTTTGATAAATCCAAATATCGCAACTATTCAGACGAGTGAAGGACTTGCGGACAAAATTTATTTTTTGCCGGTAAATCCTTTTTTTGTGGAAAAAGTTATTGCGAAAGAAAAACCGGATGGCATATTTTTGGCTTTTGGAGGGCAAACTGCACTTAATTGCGGAATTAAACTTTTTGAAAAAGGAATTTTGAAAAAATACGGAGTTGAAGTTTTGGGAACTCCAATCGAGGCGATCCAAAAAACAGAAGATCGTGCACTTTTCAATAAAGAACTTGATAAAATTGGCGTAAGAGTGCCAAAAAGTCATGCATGTACAACAAAAGATCAGGCCGTAAAAGCGGCGAAAGAAATCGGATTTCCGCTTATTATAAGGGCGGCGTTTACGCTCGGCGGAAAGGGAAGCGGGTTTGCGAGTGATTTTAAAGAACTCGATGAAATGCTGGATACGGCTTTTGCATTCAGTCCGCAGGTTTTGGTTGAGGAAAATTTGAAAGGATGGAAAGAGGTGGAATATGAGGTTGTTCGCGACTGTAATGACAATTGCATTACTGTTTGTAACATGGAAAATTTTGATCCGCTCGGAATTCACACCGGCGAATCGATTGTGATTGCGCCTTCGCAAACGCTTACAAATAGCGAATATCACAAACTTCGAGAGCTTGCTATAAAAGTTATCAGACATTTTAAAATTGTCGGGGAATGTAATATTCAATATGCCCTTGATCCGCTTTCTGAGGACTATTGTGTGATTGAAGTGAATGCTCGTTTGTCTCGTTCATCAGCTCTTGCGTCAAAAGCGACAGGCTATCCTTTGGCTCACGTAGCGGCAAAATTGGCGCTCGGATATACTTTGCCGGAATTAAAAAATTCCGTTACAAAAACTACGACGGCTTGTTTTGAGCCTGCACTAGACTATATTGCGCTGAAAATTCCAAGGTGGGATTTGAATAAATTTCGAATGGTTTCGAAAGAAATCACAAGCGAAATGAAATCTGTCGGTGAAATTATGGCTTTGGGAAGGAGTTTTGAGGAGGTGATGCAAAAAGGACTTCGAATGCTTCAAGTCGGAATGCATGGATTTGTTGCGAACGAGGATATCCAAATTGATATAGATAAAATTGAAAATGATATCGCACATCCGACACCAAAAAGAATTTTGGTAATTGCGGAGGCTTTGAAAAAAGGCTGGTCGGTCGAAAGAATTTCAAAAATTTCCGGAATTGATAAATGGTTTTTGGATAAATTGAAGAATATTGTAGATATGTCCCAGTGCATAGAGCAGGCAAAAAAAGGCATTTCGGCGCAGGAAATGCGCGAAGCCAAAAAATCAGGATTTTCGGATAAGCAAATTGGATTTTTGACGAAAAAAACAGAACTTGAAGTTAGAACTCAAAGAAAGAAATTTGGAATATTGCCGGCGATAAAACAAATTGATACTTTGGCGGCGGAATATCCTGCAAGTACAAATTATCTTTACCTCACTTATCATGGAAATTCCAACGATATTGTCGCGGGAAAAAAGAAAAAAGCGATAGTTTTGGGGTCCGGCGCATACTGTATCGGATCGAGTGTGGAGTTTGATTGGTGTTGCGTAAATGCTGTGCAGACAGCCAAAAAAGCGGGCTATGAAACTGCGATGATCAACTACAATCCGGAAACTGTTTCGACGGATTATGATATTTGCGACAAACTTTATTTTGATGAACTTTCATTTGAAAGAGTTTTGGATATTTATGAATTTGAAAACAGCGAAGGCAAAAATGTCGAGGGAGTTGTGGTGTCTACCGGAGGACAGGTGCCTAACAATTTGGCTTTAAAACTGGATAAAATAGGTGTGAAAATTTTTGGGACTGATGCTAAAAATATTGATCGCGCGGAAGACAGAAATAAATTTTCCGCGATGTGCGACAAA
The DNA here is from genome assembly GCA_023231115.1 of Candidatus Altimarinota bacterium. Lineage (GTDB taxonomy): Bacteria > Patescibacteriota > Gracilibacteria > UBA1369 > LOWO2-01-FULL-3 > UM-FILTER-38-24. The sequence continues at coordinate 5,137 of JALNWA010000016.1, read as the reverse complement.
CTTGGAGTGGATCAGCCAAAATGGAAAGAGCTTGTAAATTTGAATGATGTTTATAAATTTGCGGACGATGTCGGATATCCAGTTTTGGTAAGGCCTTCGTATGTTTTGTCGGGCGCGGCGATGAGCGTTGCATATGACAAGCAAGCCCTAGAAACGTTTTTGAATAAAGCCGTTAAAATCTCAAAAGAAGCGCCTGTTGTTGTCTCAAAATTTGAAACCGGAGCAAAAGAAATTGAAATTGATGCGGTTGCATATAAGGGACAATTGGTTATTTATGCAATTTCCGAACATATAGAAAATGCCGGAGTGCACAGCGGCGACGCAACTATCGTTCTTCCTCCTCAAAATCTTTATATCGAGACTATTCGCAGAATAAAAGTTATCGCAAAAGAAATTGCAAAAGAACTCGATATCTCGGGACCCTTCAATATGCAATTTTTGGCTAAGAGCAATCGTGTAATGGTTATTGAATGTAATTTGCGTGCGAGTCGAAGTTTTCCGTTTTCTTCAAAAGTCACCGGTTATAATTTCATAGAAATTGCGACTCATGCGATGATTTCAAAAACTTCAAAACGTTTGAGCAAAGAGGCAAAAAAACTTTTGGAATATCGAAATTATAAAACTTTGGATTTGGATCATGTCGGAGTAAAAGCACCACAATTTAGTTTTCCAAGACTTAAAGGCGCGGATCCTGTATCCGGCGTAGAAATGGCTTCTACGGGCGAAGTTGGATGTTTTGGAGAAGATTTATATGAAGCATTTTTGAAGGCTATGATTTCTGTCGGATTTGAACTGCCAAAGAAAGGGGTTTTGTTTAGCGTCGGCGGATTGCATGATAAAGCGGAAATGCTGGGCGTCGCACAAAATTTTGCAGACATGGGTTTTGAAATTTTTGCGACAGAGGGAACAAGTAATTTTTTCACTGAAAACGGAATTAAAAATGAAAAACTTTGTAAAATTTCCACGAAATGCACGCCAAATATTATAGATGCAATGATGAAAAGAGAATTTGATTTGATTATAAATATTCCAAAAAATTATAGCAGGACTGTGGCAACGGACGGCTACATGATCAGAAGAAAGTCAGTTGACCTAAATATTCCACTTATCACAAATGTGCAGGTCGCGAAGATTGTTTCCGAGGCCATTAAAAAATATTCCGCGGATGATTTGTCGATAAAAGAAAGGGGGGAATATTTCTAGGACATTGCTTCTTTTGACTTTATTGGGTGCATGGATATAGAATGTGTCCGCTTTGAAAGGGCAATTTTTTAATCTCGAAAAAGAATTATATGAAAGAACAAAAAAATACATTTAAGTTGAAGTCAGGTTTGGCGCAAATGCTAAAGGGTGGCGTTATTATGGATGTTGTGAATGCGGAACATGCAAAGACTGCGGAGGATGCAGGTGCGTGCGCTGTGATGGCTCTTGAGAGGGTGCCTTCCGACATTCGAAAAGACGGCGGGGTTGCCAGAATGAGCGATCCAAAAATGATTAAAGAAATTATGAAAGTTTCTTCAATTCCGGTTATGGCAAAAGTGAGAATCGGGCATTTTGTCGAGGCGCAAATTCTTGAAAGTTTGGGAGTTGATTATATTGATGAAAGCGAAGTTTTGACTCCTGCTGATGAAAAATATCATATAGATAAAACGAAATTTAAAGTTCCTTTTGTTTGTGGAGCGCGAAATTTGGGCGAGGCTTTGCGAAGAATCGAAGAGGGTGCGTCTATGATCAGGACAAAAGGCGAGGCGGGAACAGGAAATGTGGTTGAGGCGGTCAGACACATGAGAACCATGAATGAAGAAATTGCGGCGCTTAAAAAAATGAACGAAAAAGCTTTGAAAGATTTTGCAAAAAAAGAAAGAGTCGGCATTGAAATTGTGAAAAAAACTCGTGATTTGCAGAGACTTACCGTCGTAAATTTTGCGGCCGGTGGAATCGCTACGCCTGCAGATGCGGCATTAATGATGCAACTTGGATGCGACGGAGTTTTTGTCGGAAGCGGCATTTTCAAATCATCAAATCCTCCCGCTCGCGCAAAAGCTGTCGTTGAAGCGACTCTTCATTTTAGAGATGCGGCGATTTTGGCAAAATGTTCTGAAGGTCTTGGCGAAGCCATGGAAAGCCTTGAGATTTCCAAAATTCAGGATAAGTACGCGGAGAGAGGATGGTAAAATTCAGATTATTTTGAAATAACATTCTTCACAAAGCACTTTTTCTTTTCTGTCCGGAGAATAGCTTGTTTTAAGTTTTTTCCCACAATTATCGCAGTTTCTTTCCCAAAGTTTTCGAGGATTTCTTAGTTTTAATCTATCGAAATGGCGGGAGTCGGGGCATTTATTTGGCACGGGCAATCCATATTTTTTGTAAAATGTGAGTTCTTGCGGAATTATTTTGTAAAGTTTTCCACAATCCGCGCATGTAAGAATTTGTTTTGTGATAAGTGAATTATCGGGAATAATGTCCGGAATTTCTATTTTTGGCCCCTGATAATCGTACTCCTCATCTCTATCGAGCCATTGCCAGCCGCGTGAAAGCGCATCTTCTTTTGTCAGAGGCATTTGCTCATAGGCAAGAGATTCATTGTATGCGAATGGTGCATATTTCTCAGGAAAAAACTCGCCGAATTCTCCGGTCTTTTTCATGTGCTGTGTTATTTTTGCGACTAATTTCTCGTAAGTTTCTTTTGAATATTTTTTATTAAAAATGCAATATTTTTGTTTTTTTAATCCGACACATCCAAAACAATTTTGCGAAGAAAAACAGTTATCGCAGTACATGAGATTTGAACAATTCGTCCAACAAAGATTGCAAAATTTCAGGTTAAACAAGTCATATCCGCATGCCTGACATTCATATATCAGTTCCGCATTTTCACCCCAATGCGAATAATCCATTGAGGTTTTTGATTTGTTTAAAGCTTGGGAATATGCGCAATCCTCGCAGTCATCCAACTCAAAACATTCGTGACAATTTTTTGTATTATTCAAATCATTTCCGGTTGGATTTTCATTGTTTGTTCCTGTGTAACATTTCACAAAAGAATCCGCACACATTTTTTTAAACGCTTCTTTTGCCTGAGTTATGCTCTTTCTGCCGCCCAAATTAAACTCTTTTATTTTTTTGAAATATTCATCTTTTGAATATTTTTTATTGAAAATATAATATTGTTTTTGATTTAAATTAACGCACATAAAACAATCTTTGCATGCTATACAATTTTTTGTGAACCAACAATTCGAGCAGTTTTTTGAGTCCTGACAGAAAAAACATTCATAACAATAACGGCAATAAATGCAGTCATAACAATAGTCGCAATTTTGCACACTTAAGCTGTCGATGCAGTTTTTGCAGTAGTTAACCCATGATCCGTAATAACAATCTTCGCATTGGTTTGTGGAAAATGTGAGATAGCAATTTTTGAGTCGGCTTGCGGCATTGCAATAACGGCTGTTTTCGATTGGCTGTTGTTGGATAATTGCCATGCGCGGAACGTTTGATTGCATTTCAAAAAATTGTTCAAAAAAAGATTTTGAAAAATCGAATTCTCTGCCGTAGGCCAGTGGATCCCATTTATCGCTCCACCATTCATCTGCGTCGTAAACCGGAAACATTTTATAGTATCTGTTTATCGGTGATTTTTTTGAATATGCGGAGATAATTTGTTTGCCGGAAAGGTCGCAATTTCTGTTGTGTAAAAATCTTTCTTTTCTGTATGAAAGTCGACGTATCATTCGGCAAAAAGGGCATAGGGTAGGGGACGGGACATCTATGGATTTATAGAATGCTTCGTCTTTTTCTGTTATCTCGAATTTTTCTTTGCAATGACTGCAATTTTTGAATGTTGACATGACACAAGACTAAACTATTTTTGCAATAACTGTCAACGTTCCTAGACAAAATCTGCAAGGTTGCTATGCCTGCTTGTTGGCTTAAATTAGACTTGATTTTTATCTTATGTATATGATAAATTTATTTTGTAGAAAAAATCTTACAAAAGAATTATATGCTTGCAACGAAGCTGATAGAGATAGGATTTTCTGGAGATGAGGCAAAAATTTATCTTGCGCTTTTGGAGCTTGGAGGCGCTTATGCGGGAAATCTTGCAAGAAAAACGCAGATAAACAGGGTGAATGTTTATTATATCTTGAATGAGCTAAAAAAACGCGGAATTGTTAGCGAAGTTGATAAAAATAAGTTGAAATTTTATACGTGCGTTGCGCCGAAAGTTTTGCTTAAAAAAGAGGAAGCCGTTTTGGAAAAAATAAGGACAATGATTCCGGAGCTTACCGCCATTGAAAACGTGCATGCAATAAAACCATTGGTAAAATATTTCGAAGGGATTGAGGGAATTATTCAGGTGTATGAGGACACATTAAATGAAAAAGATGAGATCGTCGGATATTCAAATTTGGAGCTTGTGATGGAGGTTATCAGCGAGTACATGGATAGATATGCCACGGAAAAAATCAAGAATAATTTAAAATCACGAATCATTGCGCCGGGGACGGAGAAGGCAAAAATGTTTCTTGATAAATTTTATTTTAAAGATCCCGAAAGAAAAATAATGGAAATTTTGTTTGTATCTCCAAAGGCTTTTGTTTTTGAAAATGATATTTTTATTTATGGAAATAAATTGGCGATCGTTTCTTTAAAAGGCGATGAAATGTTTGGCATGATCCTTGAAAGTGGCTCTGTTGCCCGCACGCAGAGGTCGCTGTTTAATCTTGCATGGCTTGGAGCGACGAGTTTTGTTGCGGGATAAATTTTTGATATACTTGTCTTTGTTTAATTTTTAATAAAAAATATGAATAAAAATTTACTTTTGAAGATTTCTTTTTATGTGGGCGTGTTTGGAATGATTGCGGCGGTTTCGGGAACTTTTGTTGAAGGAGGAAGTTTGTTGCAAAAAGTTTTGTTTTTGATTGGCGCTGTTGTTATGACTGCGACTGCATTTATCAGTAAACATAAGCTTTATGCCGCTCTTGAAGTGATTGCTATAATTGGAACCGTGCTCTCGTTTTTCCCTTCTGTCTCAACTTATACGAGATATGCGATAATGATTGTTCCGACAATTTTGGCGCTCGTTTATTTGCTGAAAGTTAAATATTTTCATGGAGATAAATTTGGAATTGCA
>JALNWA010000015.1 GCA_023231115.1 Candidatus Altimarinota bacterium | reverse complement strand
TTTAATTTTAACTCCCTTTCGTCGAAAGGAATTGGATATTTCATTTTATTATATTATCTGCCCGTGAGATTAAGATATACGAAAATTTTGAAAAATCAAAATTATTTTCCTTTTGCAATTTGACGAATTATTTCAGGATACCACTTTTTTTCCAATGCCTGCACTTTTTCTTTAAGTGTTTCTTTTGTGTCTATGGGCAAAACCTCGCATTTTTTTTGTAAAATTATTTCTCCTGCATCCACTTCTTCGTCAACATAATGAATTGTCATTCCGGTTTCTTTTTCTCCTGATTTTATTACCGCCTCGTGCACATTTGCGCCAAAGAAATTTTTCCCTGAAAATTTTGGAATAAGTGCTGGATGTACATTTATTATTTTATGTGGAAATTTACGAACGAAATTTGGTGTGAGTATTCGCATGTATCCGATAAGTACTACCAAATCGACTTTATTTTCTTCGAGGAGGTTTGCGATTTTTTCGTCGAATTCTTCGCGTGAAAGATTTTTTGGATCAACAAAAATTGTTTTGTAGCCTTGTGTTTTTGCTCTTTCAAGGGCATAAGCATCTTTTTTATTGCTTATCACTACTGCTAGTTCTACGCCTTCCATTTTGCCGGCTTTCATTTCATTAATAATGGCTTGCAGATCTGTTCCTTTCGTTGACGCCAAAACTCCGATTTTAAACATATTATTTTATTATTGCGCCTCAATATTAACAGTTTTCTGTTTTTTATGATAATGTTTTCTTATGACAAACACTTATGGAATTTTAGCTTACCCTGCGGGACATTCATTGTCCCCTGTCGTATTCAATGCCGCTTTTAAGGAAATTGGCGTTGATGCGCAGTATGGAGTTTTTGAAATTCCGGAAAATGAACTTTCGAAATTTATTGTTGAAGCCCGACAAGAACCTATTGCCGGATTGTCTGTTTCGTTGCCGTACAAAAAGGAGATTTTGAGATATATCGATGTGCTCGATGAAGATGCAAAAAAAATCGGAGCTGTAAATACGGTTGTAAATAAAGGTGGATTTTTGTATGGATATAATACTGATTTTGTAGGAGCGGTGGAGGCTTTACGCGAAGTTTTTAGTGATTTAAAAAATGTTAATGCTGTGATTTTTGGCGCTGGTGGAGCATCTCGTGCTGTTGTTTATGGAATTTTAAAAAATGGCGGGAAAGTTTCCTGTATTGTAAATCGCACAAAAGAAAATGCAGAAAAATTGGCGAAAGAATTTTCTGAAATGTTTGGAGTTGAAATTGTCGGACTTGGGACTACAGACGAGAAAAAAAGCGGAAATGTTTTCATCAATACTTCATCGATTTGGACACTAAACAAAGACATAGATTTTTCTGAAATCGGAAAATATTTTAGTGATGAATATTTGAAAAATTTCGAATGTTTTATGGAAATAGCATACAACCCTTTGATTACTCCTCTTATTAAAAAAGCTCAGGAGCTAGACAAAAAATACATTACCGGAGATAAAATGTTTTTCTGTCAGGCAGTAAAACAGTTTGAAATTCTTACAGATAAAAAAGCTCCGAAAGATGTAATGCAAAAAGTTCTAGAACAGAATTTAGTGTGATTATTTTTTTATTTTATTGAAAAAAATTATCATTCCGATAATTCCTACCGAGATACAAATATCGGCGATATTAAATGATGGATAAATCCATATTGAAATGTAATCCACGACATATCCTCTAAAAATTCTGTCTAGAAGATTTCCGATTCCTCCGCCCAAAACCATGGCAATAAAAACTTGAGCAAGTGCGTGTTTAATTTGCAATTCTCTTTTTGCCGCATATACGACAACCGCCATCAAAATTATGTTTAAAATCACTATCGTCCAGATGTTTCCGATGTTGATTCCAAAGGCTATTCCCGTGTTGTTGTTCGTTATTTCAGAGAAGTTTTTTTCGATAAAAAACTTCACCGTTTGATCTATCAGTGTTACGGCTAAAACGAGATATATAATTTTCAGAAATACTTTTTTCACGCGACTTATTATAATTGCTATTTTGGTTTAAAACCAGTAATATTCGCGTCGGACATAATTTTTTTTTGATGAAAAATGTTTTTAAATTTGATACTCCTCTTTTTTTAAGCGTAGTTTTTCTGCTAATCTTCGGGCTTGTTATGATTACAAGCATCGGAGTGCCAAAATCGATTGCACTTTCCGCTCCGGATATACTTTATCCAAATTGCAGTGATGCGAATGTCGATTGTTATTTGCTTTTCAAAAAACATCTTTTTCGGCTTGGAATAGGGCTTTTGGCGTTTTACATTTCTTACAAACTTCCTATAAAATTTTGGAGAAAAATTGCAACTCCGTTTTATGGAGCTATCGTTCTGATGCTTTTATTTGTTCTTGTTTTCGGAAGTACTTTTGGAACAATTGCACAAAACTGGCTTGTTCTTTTTAATACATCTTTGCAACCTTCCGAGTTTGCGAAATTGGCTATCATACTTTATCTGGCGTATTGGTTTAGCAAAAAACAGGCTTATATAGAGGACTTTAAACAAGGGCTTATTCCGTTTTGTATAATTTGTGGAATTATTATTTTGCCTATAATTATGCAAAATGATTTTGGAGGAACGCTTACTCTTGCGCTTATCGCCGTATCGATGTATTTCATGGCCGGTGCAAAATTACAACATATCGGAGTCCTGCTTCTTTTCGGAATTATCGGAATGCTGATAGTCATTCTTGCCGTGCCTCATGTGCGTGAGAGATTTCAAGGATTTACAAAAGTTGATGAAGAGTGTGTCGAGGATTATTGTTGGCAGTCGCAACAAGCGAATATCGCTGTCGGAAGCGGCGGAGCTTTCGGAAAAGGGCTTACTCAGGGAGTGCAAAAATCTTATTGGTTGCCACAAGCGTCCGATGATTTTATTTTTGCGGCAAGCGCGGAAGAGCTTGGATTTATAAAAATTGTTTTTGTTATTCTTGCGTATTTTGTTATTGCTTTGCGTGGATATGAAATTGCGAGTAAATCGCAGGGAAGTTTTGAAACTTTGCTGGCGATAGGGCTTACGATGTGGATTACCGTGCAGGCGTTTGTTAATATTGCCGTGAATACAGGGCTTTTCCCTGTTACAGGAATTACTTTGCCTTTTGTCAGTTATGGAGGATCATCTCTTATATCATGCTTGGTTGCAGTCGGAATTCTTTTAAATCTTTCACAAAACACAAGTCACCATGAGAATAGTATTAACAGGTGGGGGAACCGCAGGTCACATTATCCCCAATATGGCCGTTATCGAAGAAATTAGAAAGCGCGGTGGCGCGGAAATTCTTTATATCGGATCAAAAGGTGGTGTCGAGGCCGGAATGATGGAGCGCGTAGGCGTGCCTTTTGTCGGAGTTCATTGTGGAAAATTACGAAGATATTTTTCGTGGAAAAATTTTGTAGATATTTTAAAAGTTCCTACCGGAATTATTCAAGCATATAAGGCTCTTAAAGAATTTTCTCCTGACGTTGTTTTTAGTAAAGGAGGGTATGTTGCAGTGCCGGTTGTAATTGCGGCAAGAATTTTAAAACTTCCGGTAATTTCGCATGAATCAGATGTTAGTCCTGGTTTGGCAAATAAAATTTCCTTCAAATTTTCAAAACAAATTTGTTTAAGTTTTGAGGAAACAAAAAGTTTTCTTTCAAAATCTTTGCTGAAAAAAGTTATTGTTACAGGAAATCCTGTCAGAGAAAGTATTCTTCAGGGAAATGCTGAGAGTGGACACAAGTTTACAGGCTTGGATATGCACCGTCCTGTGATTTTAGTAATGGGTGGAAGTCTCGGCGCAAAACAAATAAATGATTTGGTTCGCGATTCTTTAAATGAACTTTTGAAGAGATATCAAGTCGTACATATCACAGGAAAAGGAAATCTTGATTTGGGCGTACATAAGGAAGGATATAGACAATATGAATTTTTGGATGAACCTTTAAAAGATATTTTTGCAATGAGCGAAATGGTCGTTTCGCGCGGTGGTGCGAATAGTCTTTTTGAGCTTGCTCTCATGCAAAAGAAGGTTTTGATTATTCCACTTGCTCTGCATGCCAGTCGTGGGGAACAGATTGCAAATGCACAGGTTTTTGTGAGAAAATTCGGATGGTCAATGATTTCAGGAAATATTGTCGCAAATGAATTTTTGAAAACTATCGATTACGCTTTTAATAACGATATAAACAAAAGCGCGAAGGTCGTGAATGGGACAAGTTTAATTGTTGATATCATTAATAAATTTAAAAAATAATGGATCTCGTAAATATTTTTATCATAGTCGGTGCAGTGATTTTTGTCTTAGTGCTTTGGGGGATTGTTGGTTTTAGACATTTGAAACATTTGAAGTTGGACAGTGAAAATCAGTGGGAGGTTTTGGATGAAAAAATAAGAAAAAGACAGGATTTGGTTCCTCTTCTTGTAGAGTCCTTTAGAAGGCATGTGAGCGGGCAGGAGCAGTTGGTCGAGCAATTGATTGCACAGAGGGCGATAGCCTCAAAAGAATCAATGCCAACAGCTAATAAGATAGCGTATGAACATGATATTTCAGATACTTTGGAAAAACTTTTTGAAATTGCAAAAGTGAATCCGGATATTTTGAAAGATACCGTTTTTCTTGAAGTAAAAAGTGAAATGGCCGGCGTTTTTGATAGCGCAAAGAGTGAAGTAAAGAAATATAACGAGATTATAAGAAGATATAATAGTCATCGAGATTTTCTCATTCTAAAGCCAATTTCTAGGAGTTTTAAATATGGAGTTTTAAACATCTTCGACATATAATTCAATTCTTTCAACTTTTTTATTAAAATACTATTGACGGTGAGTGCGTACTCACCTATATTAGGGGTGAGCATACACTTACCTTATAAAAAACTATATGGATCAAGTATTAACAGAAAAGCAGGAAGCCGTACTAAAATTTATAGAAGAATATCAGTTGGCTTACGGCAAGTCCCCTACTTTACGCGAAATGCGCGAACATTTCGGAGTCAGTTCCGACAATAGCATTCTTAAACATTTGAGTGCTCTTAAAGAAAAAGGATACATCCAAAAAGATGATACTCCTCGCGGAATTGGACTTTTGAATAGTGTTAAAGAAAAGCTTGATGAGGGCGCTTTCAGTTTGCCGATCTTGGGATTTGTTCCGGCCGGCGGACCTGTTGTTACAGATGAATATGTTGAAGGATGGATGAAAGTCGGGGAAGAATTGGCTAAAAACAATACAGATTATTTTTTCTTGAAAGTAACGGGCTTAAGCATGATAGATGCAGGAATTGTTGAGGGAGATTTGGTTCTTGTAAATATAAAAAAACAGCCTAGAGAGGGTGATATAGTTGTTGCGTTGATTGACGAAGGAAATACTTTGAAGAGACTAGTAAAAGAAAATGGAAAATTTTATTTGAAAGCTGAAAACAAGAATTATAAAGATATTTATCCAAAAGAATCTTTGACGATTCAAGGAGTTGTTACCGGACTGATTAGGCAATATTAGAAGATAGATCGGAAAAAATTATAAAAAATTAAGACGTATTTCTCGTTATTTAAACGAGACGTTATTTCTCTAACCCCAAAACTTATGTTTATCACACTAACAATCGACACTCACAAAGTTAAAAAACCTGCAGTGAAAATGCAGACAAAAAGCTTTATAGGTGGTGGCAGTTGGAAAAACGGATTTAATGCTAAGAGACGCGGATTCTTCGATAAAATGTTTTCATTGAAACGCGTAAGGGGAAACTATGCGCTCGGTGGGCAGGGGGTGTTGGTGTAGTAATTGTTTGGAATTTTATTTTTGCTTTACGACTGAGTGCCGATGTCCTAGAATCAGCTCTGTGCCACTATAGCTCAGCTGGTAGAGCAATGCTTTCGTAAAGCAGAGGTCCCCGGTTCAATTCCGGGTAGTGGCTCCACGAAACCGCTCCATCTTGGGCAAGTGGTCATTGTGTTAGAGCTTTTTATACAACTTCAAAAATCGTACTGGAGTTATTATTTTTATTTCCCTGATTGTTTTGAGTGATAATAAGTCGTCATCTCCGCTGACAATGTATTTTGCTTTTCCTTCAATAGCACAATTTAAAAATTTGTTATCTTCGCTGTCCCTGCAAATATTTGTAATATTTTTGTCTTCTATCATTTTGGAATTTTCAACAATAAAAGTTCCCCATTTTATTGTCTCATCTCCTTTTTTATCGATTTTATGAAGCACTCGCATATATTCTGTCAGTATATTTTTTGTAACTAAAATTTGAATCTTTTGTTTTGCCCATAAAGTAAGGACTGTGCGTGGCGACCCCTTCCAAAATACTCCCGAGATAAGAACATTTGTATCAAGAACGATTTTCATTACGAGTTTGTTTGATTATTTTCTTTATATCTCCGACTTTAATATTTGTTTTATCAATTATCTTTTTGCTTTCCTTCAAAAGTTTTTTGAAAGTTTCGAATTTAGGAAGCTGTATAGGTTTAAGCAATAAGTTTTCCCCATCTGTAAACATAATAAGCTTGGTGCCTGATGTAATTTTCATGCTTTCCCTGACGTTAGTCGGGATTACAACTTGTCCCTTTGAGGAAACACTTGTGACTTGTATCTGGTTCATATATAAATAATTGTTAAAAGTAAGATTATCTTACTTTTATTATATCAGCTTTTTGAGTTAAAAACCAATAAATTTGTCTTATTGTAAGGTAATGACATTAAATTTTTGTTAAAAAATCTTAAAATCTTTAGCTTATGTTATACTGCAGACATAATTTAAAATTGACAGGGATGGGAAATAGGACATGCACATCGTGTAAAAAAGATTTTTTTATAGCTCCTGAGGATGAGGTTTTTTATGAAAAATTTAAAGTTTCGAACCCTACAAAATGTCCTTCGTGTAGGGACAGAACGAGACTTACATTCAGGAATGAAAGATATTATTATCAGGGGAATTGTGCTTTGTGCAAAAAACAAATTATTTCTGTTTACGATCCTGTATTCGTAAAAAATGTTTATTGTCATGAATGTTTTTGGTCTGACAAATGGGATTCCTCAACTTATCGTCGAGATTTCGATTTTGGAAAATCTTTTTTTAAGCAATATAAAGAACTTTTGAAAGATGTTCCAAAACTTGCAATGATGAATGATAATGGAACTGGTAGCGAGAATTGCGAATATACTTACGATGTCGCATTTGCCAAAGATTGCTATCTTGTACTTGCCGCATGGTATATACAAGATTGTATGTATGGCTTTCAGATTAATCACGATAAAGATTGCGTAGATAACTATTTCGTTAATGAATCGCAGTTAATGTACAATTGTGTTTCTTGTGAAAATTCTTATAATTGCCAAGATTTATTGCAATGCTCCGAATCAACCGATTGTATGTTTTGTTTTGATTTAAAAAACTGCAAAAATTGTCTTTTTTGTTCCGGGCTGAGGAATAAGCAATATCACATATTGAACAAACAATATTCCAAAGAAGAATATTCTGAAAAACTTGCCGCAATAAATATCGGTTCGTGGAAAAATCGTGAAAAATACAGACAAGAATTTTTGAAATTTATCGCAAATACTCCACGAAGATATGCTAATTTCATAAACTGCGACGGATGCACAGGTGACAATCTTGTGAATTCAAAAAATGCGATTGAATGTTACAATTATCGAGGCTTGCATGACTGTAAATGGATGGCAAATGGGGACATCGGCAAGGATTCATACGAATGTTATAGCTCCGGAAATTGTGAACTTTGCTATGACTGCATCACTCCTGATAATGGCTACAACGTAATGATGAGTGTTTTTTGTTGGAAATGTAAATTTGTTGCATACTCTGATAATTGTCATTCATGTCAAAATTTGTTTGGGTGTGTAGGGATGAAACGAAAAAATTTTTGTATTTTAAATAAACAATATTCTGAGAAAGAATATTTTGCGTTGAGAGAAAAAATAATAGATGATATGAAAAAGTCCGGAGAATATGGAGAGTTTTTTCCTGCAGATTTATGTCCATTTGCTTACAATGAAACATCAGCTCAAGAATGGCATCCACTTGATGAAAAATCCGTCATTGACTTAGGATATAGATGGCAAAAAAATCTCCCCGGATCTTTTGGGAAAGAAACGATCAGATTTGAGAATATATCGGATGACATCAAAAATATTTCTACGGATGGGGATATGGGAAATGGGAAAATTGTTTGGAAAGAAATTTTTCGCTGTGATAAATGTGAAAAAAGTTTCAAAATTGTTCAAAAAGAATTTTTATTTTACAAAAAACTTGGCATTCCTTTGCCTCATTTGTGTATAGACTGCCGATATTATTATAGGAAAAGTTTAATGAATCCTCTAGTTTTGCATGACAGGGAATGCATGTGCGAGACTGCCGGACATGATCATTCCGGTAAATGCAAAGAAAGTTTTAAGACAAGTTATGCTCCCGAAAGAAAAGAAAAAGTGTATTGCGAAAATTGTTATAATAAAACGATGTACTTATATTGACGTGGTACCATTAATTTAAATATTGTAAAGTCAGGACATTAAATTTTTATTAAATTTTCTTAAAATCTTTGCTAAGCTTTTTTCCAAGGGCAATTTAAATTAGGTTTATGGAAAAAGTTACGCCGATGATGGCGCAATATCATAAAATTAAAGAAATTCATAAAGATGCTATTTTGATGTTTCGACTTGGGGATTTTTATGAAATGTTTTTTGAAGACGCGCAAAATGCTTCAAAAATTTTGCAAATTGCGTTAACGGCACGACATGGCGTACCGATGTGCGGAATTCCTTATCATGCGCTTGATAATTATCTTTCGAAATTAACTCGTGCGGGGAAAAAAGTTGCGATTTGCGATCAGATTACTGAACCGAACGGCAAAGGAATTGTTGAAAGAGAAGTTACTCGTGTGGTGACGCCCGGAACAACTTTTGATGAAAATATTATTGATAGCAGAACAAATAATTATGTCGCATGTGCATATGAGCAAAACGGTTTTTTTGGCTTTGCTTACTGCGATATCACCACTGGAGATTTTCATTCCACTGAGGTAAAAAACTTGAATGAACTTGGCTCAGAGCTTTGGAGAATAAGCCCCGCAGAAATAATTTACGATTCAAATGCCAAAGAAAATCTTTTAAATTTTCTAAAAGGTTTACGAAATATTTATGCGTTTCCTTTTTCTTATGCGAAAGAGCCTGAAGAAAGTTTGAAAAAATATTTTAACATTCATTCATTGAGTGTTTTTGGGCTCGATGACAAGCCTTCTTCTACTTTTGCAAGTGCTATGCTTTATGAATATTTAATCGAAACACAAAAGTCCGACATTAAACATATTCAAAAAATTTCTTCTTACTGCGTTTCTGATTTTATGATTTTGGATCAGGCTTGTATCAGAAATCTTGAACTTTTTTACACTTCCCGCGACAAAAAAGAAGGAAGTGTAATTTCAATTCTGGACAATACAAAAACCCCAATGGGTGGCCGTATGATTAGAAATTTCTTGCTTCATCCTTTGCTCAAAAAATCTGAAATTGACGACAGATTAAATAAAGTTTCTTTCTTTGTTGCAGATTCCACGTTGCTAAGAAATTTGCGTGAAATGTTGAATGAAATTTTTGACATTGAAAGATTACTTAGTCGTTTAAGCCTTGGTACAGGGAACGCACGCGACCTTGTTGCATTAAAAAATTCTTTGAAAGTTTTACCTCTGATAAAAAAACTTTCAAATTTTTCCGGAATTGAAAATTTAATTTCGGATCTTGGAGATTTTTCTTTGCTTACGGAATTGATTGATAAAGCAATTGTTGACAGCGCTCCTTCAACAGTAAGAGAAGGCGGAATAATCAAAGATTCTTTCGATAAAGAATTGGATATGCTGCGAAATATCGGCACGGAAGGAAAAACTTTTATAAAAAATTTACAAGAAAGAGAAATTATAAGAACTGGAATTTCTTCTTTGAAAATAAAATTCAATAGCGTTTTCGGTTACTACATAGAGATTAGTAATACTAATCTGTCTGCGGTTCCCGATGATTATATCCGTAAACAAACTTTGGTAAATGCTGAAAGATTTATCACTCCTGAATTAAAAGAATATGAAGAAAAAGTTTTGAATGCCGAAGAAAAAATAAAACAACTTGAATATGAAATTTTTTATAAAGTTAGAATGGAGGTAGTAAAACAGATGAGTGAAATAAAGGCTTGTGCAAGAGCTATTGCACTCCTTGATGTTTTTTCGACTTTTGCTTTTAATGCCGTGAAAAATAATTATTGTCGTCCGGAAATTCTTGAAAATGATAATTCTTTTAAAATAATAAATGGCAGACATCCTGTGATAGAGCGCTTGAATGAATCTTCAAATTTTGTTCCGAATGATTTAAACATGAACGATGATTTAAGATTTTTGTTAATCACGGGACCAAACATGGGAGGAAAATCTACTTATTTGAGACAGGTCGCGATAACGGTTTTAATGGCTCAGATAGGAAGTTTTGTCCCTGCTGATGGAGTTAGAATGCCAACATTTGATCGAATTTTTACACGTGTGGGAGCTAGCGATAATTTGATACAGGGTGAAAGTACTTTCATGGTTGAGATGCAGGAAACATCTCATATTTTAAATCATGCGACTAAAAAAAGTTTGATAATTTTGGATGAAGTCGGACGTGGAACATCCACTTACGACGGCGTAAGTATTGCGTGGGCAATTACTGAATATATTCATAATTTTGTAAAAGCAAAAACTCTTTTTGCAACTCATTATCATGAATTGATTGGACTGGTCGACGGGCTTGCTTCAGCCAAAAATTTGAGCGTGGCTGTTAAAGAAAACGAACGAGACGGCGTCGTATTTTTGTATAAAATAATTGAAGGTGGAATTGATCGAAGTTATGGAATTGAGGTCGCAAAACTTGCAGGATTGCCACGCGAAATTGTTGAGAGGGCAAAAGAAGTTTTAGTGGATCTTGAGAATAAAAGGATTAATAAACCATCGTTTGATCCGTCTCAATTAAAATTGTTTGAGGCTTCAGATCGCACTCATGGAATTTTAAATGAACTTCGTACTCTTGATATCGATTCTTTGACTCCCATACAAGCATTACAAAAGCTTGACGAAATAAAGAAAAGGAGTGGAAGTTAATGCGGATTTTTGTTATTATCTGCGCCTGCAGAACTATTTGATTAATCAAAATGTATGTATAAAAAAATCTCAATAATTTCTATCGTTGTTTTATCATCTATTGTCTTGTCAGGGTGCAGGATCCCCTATATTGATGATGTAAAAGAGCAAAAGGACGCGATTGAAAAATTGCAGATTGAGGTGAAAGACCTGCAAACAAAACTTGGACTTGTTCAAGAAGACGTTAAAACTGTAGCGGAGACCAAGAAAGTGGAAGCTGTAAAAGTAATTGATGGAACTGCCGCTGAGTCAAAAAAAGTTGAGGAGCCTGTATCTACAAGTTTTATAAAAATTACCAGTCCTGAAAATGATGTGACTTTAACCACTCAACCTGTTGTATTTTTGGGAACAATTTCCTCAGACACAACAAAAGTTTCCGTTGAATCTGAATTTATAAAAAATGGAAAAACTGTTAAAGATTCATATACTTTGAAAAACTTTAAAGAAGGCGATCCAAATTTTTCTTATAAAGCCAGCCAAACATTTGGAAATCTTGGAATTGGTAAAAACACTTTTAGATTTACAGCTGTTTTCAAAGACGGAAAAACTCAAACTTTCGAAATAGTTGTGAATTATTCAACGAAATAAGATGTCAATAATCAAACTTTTACCTGAGAACCTAGTAAATCAAATCGCCGCCGGTGAGGTCGTAGAGAGGCCTGCGAGTGTGGTAAAAGAACTAGTTGAAAACAGTATAGATGCAGGAGCGGACAGGATTGTTGTTGAGATAAAAGATTCCGGAAAAACTTTTATAAAGGTTTTTGATAATGGGTCTGGGATGTCACGCGATGATTTAATGATGTGTGTTCAAAGGCATGCTACAAGCAAAATTTCCTGCGAATCAGATTTATGGAAAATTAACACAATGGGGTTTAGAGGCGAAGCCTTGCCAAGTATAGCTTCTGTCTCAAACATGATAATTAAGAGCAAAAATCCTGAAGATATTTCCGGAACTGAAATAAATATTAAAGGCGGAGAAATAATTTCTGTAAACGATGTCGGCATTCCTGTCGGGACAATTATTGAAGTATATGATTTGTTTTTTAATACTCCTGCGAGACAGAAATTTTTAAAAAAGGAAAGTACAGAACTTGGGCACATAACTACGATGTTTGATAATATTGCGCTTGCTAATCCAAATATCGCTTTCAAGCTTGTACATAATGAAAAAGTGATTTCCGATTTACCAAAATCCACTGACTTGATTTCCAGAATTGCAGACATATTTGGTAAAGGCACAAGCGACGCTATGATTCCTATTTTTTACGGAGGAAGTGAATTTAGTATTGATGGATTTATAGGCAAACCTTTGTTGTCCAGAAGCACTTCTCAGCATCAGTATTTTTTCGTTAACGGAAGATACATCCAGCATCATATTTTTGCCAATATGATTGCTTCCGCTTATCACTCAATGTTAATGGAAAATAAAAAACCTGTTTTTATAATAAATATAAAAATAAATCCGGCGATGGTTGACGTGAATGTACACCCAAGAAAAACGGAAGTCCGATTTGCTGACCAACAAGCTTTAAATTCGATCCTTTATTCCGCCACGAAAACAGCTTTAGAAAAAAATAATTTAATTCCGCGAGCTTTTGTTGAGACTCAAAGATATATGTCGGATAGTTTTCCGAAGGAAAATTATCAAAATAATTTTAAAAATTCCGAAATTCGCGAAAGTTTTTCGACACAAAATTCCATCAATTTTTCGAAAGACATTTTCATGGAACGCGAGCAAAATAGCGCTGAAATAATACATAAGGAGCCTGTATTAAAATCAATCGTTCAAATTTCCGATTCTTATATCGTTGCAAAAAATGATGAAGGTCTTGTTCTTATAGATCAACATGCGGCTCATGAAAGAGTGCGCTACGAAGAGTTGATGAACCAATGTTCAAGTGCCGATAAAAAAATTCAGCCTCTTCTTGTGCCTTTGCAAATAGAATTTACTATGACTGAGATTGCCCAGATTGAAGCCAATATTGAGGTGTTTAAAAATCTCGGATTTGAAATAGAAAATTTTGGCGGCAATACTTTTAATGTTTATGCCGTTCCATCATTTTTCTCTGGAGAAGATATCGAGCAAGTAATAAAAGGTGTTTTGGATGATATTCAAAATGAAAAAAACCCTTCAAGATTTCAAGGTAACATTGAGACTATCATTACTTATATGGCTTGTAGAAGCGCCATAAAATTCGGGCAAAAACTCGGCCCAGATGAAATGCAGTCTTTGATTATACAAATGGAAAAACTAAAAATGCCTTATACTTGTCCACACGGAAGACCAACAATGATTTCCCTTACATTGTCGGAACTTGAAAAAATGTTTGGAAGAAAATAGTTTTATTTTTCCCAAATACTTGAAAAGTATTTATCGTAAACAAGATTTGTTTCGTAGTTTATTTCTTGGTTTGTTGATGATTTAGCGTCCAAAGGATAGAATTCCAAATTGTGTATTCCGTTCCCATTTATTTCTTTTGTTAAGATGCTCCCCCTGCTTCCGGGTTGTTTGTCGACATATAATTTATATGTAGCCATAGGCGAAAAATCCAGTCTAAAAGGCAATTGATATTTTATATTTACCTCTTTTGTCTCCCCCGCTTTTGTTTCCATTTGTAAAATAAAATATGTTTTTTTGATATCTTTGTCGTATTTTGTTTGAATTTCCGCACCTGTTGAACTCAATAAAATTGCTCCATCGGGCACATAAATCCTCATCGATGTTTTGTTTTTACCACGACCCAAAATGTCTATTACATAATCCGGCATTTGAGTAATCCCATAGGATTCAAGTGTTTTCTTCCATTGATAATAGATAGCGTCATCCCAAAGATGTGTGCGTTTTATATTTACTTCATCAATTATTGTTCCGAATTTATCAATCGTAGTGTTGTGTTGTATTTTTTCTTCAATAAACTGATCTGATTTTGTTCCCCCCACCGAAGTATTTATTACACTTAAATAATCTTCTTTTTCATTCGGCTTGTTCTGTTCCCCGCTCAACCCGAATGACTCAAAAAGGGCTTGTACTTCAGCATCCGGTGAGTATGCCATTATGTGTTTTTGTTGAACTGCTTTGTATAGCTTGCTCATTAATTTCCCAACATTTTCTTCTTTTAATATTTGTTTTTTAAATTCCGGAATAAAAACTTTCAAAATATGTTTTGGATCCTGTGCTCCCCAATATTTTGATTCAATTATGAAACTTAAAAGTAAATTATAATTTTCAGAATTTAATTTTCCAAAACTTCCGACTTGAACCGGACCTGAAATTTCCAGCATGTCTTTGAGCAATCCTTGATTTATTGCAATAACAGTATCTATTTTTGGACCTCCTTCAATTTCCAAAAACCATTTTGCTTTTGCCGCAGAAATTTTGAAATCCGGAGAATAATTTGAGTCTCTAAATCTCCAATTTGTTGTGAAAAATTTCAAATCTTCCGGCGGTTCTATTATTTCTTTATAACTTCCATCAATATCGTACACATCATGTACGTCTAATTTTTCTATATATCCATCATTTATTTCTACTATCGCATAACTTCCTATAAATCCTCCTGTAGGGCGAATTTCGTTATTGTTCTGCAGTAAAATCAAATATCTGTGTAATTTCTGATCTCCTAAAAGTTTCAAAAGTGCAGGAAACGACTCGGATGTCATTTTCAAAATTTCAGACACTTCATTTATTTTTTGTTTTGCCAATGTTATCCTTGAACTTATTTCTACAGGCAGTGAAGTTTCATCGACATTTTTTATTTTTTCCGTTGCCTGTGAAATTTCTTTTAGAGCAAGTTGTGTTTTATCCAGTCCTTTTTTTAAGATATCCGTTATTGATATTTTTTGCGTTGTTTCTGCATTATTTTTTGAGACAAAAAACACCGGGATTTTATTAAATTCATCGAGTCCTTCAGTAAAATATTTTCCCGCCATTGCAAAGTTTTTGCCGCTTTCAAGCAACGCTTCCACTGCATTTCCCATGTTGTCATCTGATGAATATAAAGTCTTGTCCTTGCTTATAAACCAAAGATCATTCTCGGCTTCATTGAAATTTTTTAGAGCCTTATCGAATGTATCCAGAGCATCTTTAAATTGAATTTTTGTTGCGCTTTTACCCGCATCAACAAGATAACTTATTCCCTCATATGCTATGTTTGAAATTTCTTTTTGCAAAGATTTACCCTGAAAATAAATAGAAACAGCGTTTAATATAAAAATTATAATAAATCCAAAAATTCCGAGTTTTATTATATTTCCAATAAATTTTGGAGGAGCGTAAGACTTTCCTTTAAAATATGAATATGCGGATTTCTCATTTCCGGAAAGATCTTTTACTTCCGTTACAGTCGCACTTTTTTTATAAAGAATGTTTTTGTTTTTCTTTAGTGTTTCAGCTTTTTTTTGTAACGTTAAATCTCTAGGCTTTCTTAAGTCTATTTTTTCTTTAGAGTCAACTTTCTGTATGTCTTTTAGTTTTCCCTGCATATGTTTTATTTAACATGCAAGTAATTGATTGAAACTATTCCGTCATTAAAATAATTATTTCCTCCGCTGATTTCCAAAATCGGCAAAGGCAAATTCGGCAGTAATTTTGAAATATTGAAATAAGAAGCTTCATCTGAATTTTCCAAAACAGGCGCTATCAGCCTCTGAAATGTTGAAGACACTTTCAGATTCTTTCCACTTTCTTTTAAATCTATACTTTTTTTGATTCCGTTTAAACTATCTGAAATAACAACGACATTATCTATTATTGAATAAAATATACCCTTGGAATTTTCTCCTATTTTCAGTTCTGTTATTTTTATTCCTTTGTATTCTTCTGATTCTTTTTTTATGGCTTCCGGAACGGCCATAATCTCTTTTGCGGGAGTCCCGTCAGGCAATGTATGTTCAACCACCTCCTGCTTGTATATTCCTCCTATTTTTGCAAAATTATTTGCTATTTTTTCCAGCCTTTCCGTGTCTTTTTCTTTATCGGAAAGTTCAAGGAAAAATTTATATATTGGCTTCCCTCCTTCATTTTCTATTGCTAGGGCATATTCATTTTTAAGTAACGGTAAAATATCTAGGTTAAAAATAACTTCAGAGCCAAAATATTTTTGAGTATAATTTTGTAGAACCTTATCAAAATTTTTCACAACATCTTGATTCCCGCTTGATAATACTTCCACAAAACGCTTCATTTGGTCTTCTATGTTTTGCCCTCCATAGAAAGCAAGTGCGTTTTCGCCGACGTATTTCGTAATATTTGCTAAATATTTTTTATTCATTTTTATATATTTTTCGTCTTCCACTTTACCAATCGTCAAATTAAGAAAACTTTGGACAGCGAATTTATCCTTTATTGCTATAAGAGCCATGCCGTCGGAATCCATTAATTTTATAACAGGCAAAAATTTGCTTAAATTTATATCCATATCTTTTATAATCGGAATGTTTTTCAAAAAAGATTCAGAGACTTGATTAAAATTTAGGTATAAGAAAGCCATTTTGTTGATTGGCATATTGTTTGAAATTCTCGAATATTTTTCTGATGAGAGGACTGATTCACCGTTTGATTTTTCAAAATCCAGCAATGCTTCAATTGTTTTTTTGTCTTGAGTGTAAATCAAATAGCTATCTACAAAAGCTATGTTCTCCCCATTTTCCGCTGAGTATACGTCATATCCCGCATACTGAACTTTTACATATGTTTTTTTATTTTCTATAAATTTTCTTGCTTTTGATTCGTTTATTGCTTCAGCAAAATATATTTTTTCTAAAGGTTTTTCATCTGATTTCCCTTTTAAAAAGGCTACGCCGATGCTTCTACCAAGCCATGTTTTAATGTCTGCGTCATAATTACCCTCCAAGTTTTTTTCCAAAAACTCTTGTGCTTTTTCTTCTGAAAATTCCGGATAATTTTTCAACAACTCAAAACTTTTCGTTAATTGGTTGTGATTAAAATTGCTGTTTATATCCAAGAAAGCGATTGTCCTGTCTGAAGGCAAATATTTTGCTATCGATATGGGTTTAAAAACCTTTTGAAAGAGTAAATATCCTGTAGCAAAAAGTATTGAAAGCATAATGACAACCAGTGCTCCTCCGAATATTTTTTTACCGTTAAACGGAATTTTTAATTTGAATTTTTCTTTTTTTACCTGAGGTATTTCTTGTTTTTTAATCTCTGTGTTACGAGATTCTTTCGCTTGCTCTTCCTTCAACATGCCTTTAATAAGCTCTTTTTTTATCTTACGTTTGTCGTTTTTGGTTTTACCTTCTTTTTCTTTTATTAATTCCCTTACTATTTTTTTGATATTTGCTTTTTTTCCCATGTAAATAATATGTCATAGTTTACTTGTAAGTTAAAGTAAATTTTCGTAGAATAAGCGAGCAAAACCCATGAAATATATGAATACTCAAAAACTGACAGCGCAGGACTTAAGAAATCGTTATATAAATTTCTTTGTAAAAAAACATAATCACAACGAAATTAAAGGTGCTTCTTTGATCCCGGAGAACGATCCAACAGTCCTTTTTACAACAGCCGGAATGCATCCGCTTGTTCCGTTTCTTATGGGGACGCCTCATCCGGAGGGAAAAAGGCTTGTTGACGTACAAAAATGTATAAGAACCGATGACATCGAAGAGGTTGGAGATCCTTGCCATCTTACATTTTTTGAAATGTTGGGAAACTGGTCGCTAGGCGATTATTTCAAAGAAGAAGCGATAAAAATGAGTTTTGAATTTTTGACAGGAAAAGAAGAATTTTGTTTGGGGCTTGATATAAATGATATTTCCGTCACTTGTTTTGCGGGAGATGATAACGCTCCTAAAGATGAAGAATCTGCGAATATATGGAGAAGCCTTGGCGTTTCCGATGACAGAATTGCGTTTTTACCAAAGAAAAATAATTGGTGGGGACCTGCCGGACTTACCGGACCTTGCGGACCTGATACTGAAATGTTTTTTTGGACCGGCGAAGGAAAAGCTCCAAAGAAATTTGATCCGGATGACGTAAAGTGGGTCGAAATTTGGAATGATGTTTTCATGCAATATAATAAAACTGCTGAAGGAAATTATGAACCTCTTAAACAAAAAAATGTTGATACAGGAATGGGGCTTGAGCGTGTTTTAACTGTTATGAACGGCGTTTCTTCACCTTTTGAGACTGAACTTTTTGATGAAGTTATAAAAGAAATAAGACTTCTCGGAAATTACTCCGAACCAAATGATGAAATAAAAAAATCAGAAAGAATTATTGCTGATCATTTGAGAGCTTCTACTTTTATTTTGGGAGATAAATTTGCAGTTACACCTTCAAATGTTGATCAAGGATATGTGCTAAGAAGGCTTATTAGAAGAGCAATTCGCCATGGCAGGAAGGTCGGAATAGAGGTTGATTTTTGTAGAAAAATTGCAGGAATTTTTGTAAAAAAATATTGTGATTTTTATACAGAACTTCTTGAAAACCAAGAAAGAATTTTTAATGAAATGGCGATGGAAGAAGAAAAATTTGGAAAAACTTTAAATAATGGAATTGCCGTTTTGAGAAAAGAAATTTTAAAATTTGAAGATAAAAAATCTGACGGACTAAAAGTTTTTGCAGAAAATTTCTTTTTTGAAATGTTTGCAACTTATGGCTTCCCTATTGAAATGATTATCGAAGAACTTCAAAACGAAGGATGGATAAAAGAGAAAAAAGACATTGAATTTGTTACTACAAATTTTGATAAATTTTTCAAAGAACATCAAAATCTTTCACGTGCTGGCTCCGAGAAAAAGTTTTCCGGAGGACTTGCTGATCACAGTGAGGAAGTTACGAGGCTTCATACCGCGACTCATCTTTTACACAAAGCTTTGCGTACAGTTTTGGGGACACATGTTGAGCAAAAGGGCTCAAATATCACCGCCGAAAGACTAAGATTTGATTTCAATCACGGGGAAAAAATGACACCTGAACAAATTAAAAAAGTTGAAGATTTGGTAAACGAACAAATAAAAAATGCTTTGCCTGTGTCCTATGAAGAAATGACTGTAGATGAAGCAAAAGCGAAAGGTGCGATGGGACTTTTTGAATCGAAATATGGTGAAAAAGTAAAAGTTTATACGATGGGAGAAGATGACAAAGGTACAGTTTTCAGTCGTGAAATTTGTGGAGGTCCTCACGCAAAAAACACATCAGAATTAAAAAGTTTCAAAATCCTAAAAGAAGAAAGTTCTTCCAGTGGAATCAGGAGAATTAAGGCTGTTGTCGGGGTTTAAGATTTATTTTGCAATCTTACCGTACAGCCTAAAATCGTCGTGAGAGTCTATTTTCACTTTTACTATTTGCCCGAGTAAATCTTTTTTTGATTTAAATCTTACTTCTTTATAGTGTTCGCTTCTGCCAAACCATTCATCCTTTTCTTGGCCTTCTACAAGCACTTTTAGAGTCTTGCCTACAAATCTTTCCAGTGCTTTATTTGAAGTTTTTTTGAGTGTGTTATTGAGTTTATGCCATCTTGCATGTTTCACTTTTTGAGGAACATTGTCTTTCATTTTTTTGCTGGCATATGTTCCTTTTCTATTTGAATATTGTGACAAAAATGCATGTTCAAATTCCATTTCTTCAAAAAATTTACATGTAGTTTCAAATTCTTCATCCGTCTCTCCACAAAATCCCATTATTATATCTGTCGTTATTGAAATTCCTGGAATTTTTTCACGTAATTTTCTTATTATTTCTTTATATTGTTCAACCGTATAAGGTCTGTTCATGCGCTTCAGTACTTCATTCTCGCCTGCCTGCACAGGAAGATGGAGATATGGCATTTGAGTTTTTAACCTACTCATCGCATCGATCAAATCGTCTGACATATCTTTCGGATGTGATGATGTAAAACGAACCCTCTCAAGTCCGATTTCCGATAATTTATCCAACTCCTCAAGCAAATAAACAAACGGTTCTTTTTTTAAATAATCAAAAGTTTTTTCCGCTTTATCATAAGTGCTAAGTCCATAAGAATTTACAGTTTGTCCTATTAATATTATTTCTTTTGCGCCGTTTTTTACAGCATTTTCTGCTTCTCTTAAAATTTGCTCCATGGGCCTACTTTTCTCTCTACCACGGCTAAAAGGCACTATACAATATGTGCAAAATTTATCACATCCGTTTGAAATCGCGATAAATGCCTGAGAATTTGATTTGTGACTTGAGTGCGTCGGATCGATTTGGAAATAACTTTCCAAGGTTTCCTCCGGAATTTCTTTTATCTCAAGATTTGGTTTTACTTCTCTGATTAATTTTGCAAGAAGCGGCAATTCGTCGTTTTTTATGGCTACATCAAGCTCTTTTATCGTATTAAAAAGATTGTCTCTTTTTTCTGAATATTTAGAACTCGGTGTGCGAACCATACATCCGGTAACAACAACAATTAGATTTTTGTTGTTCTTTTTTAAATCCCCCATTCTTACCATTTGTCCTAAAACCCTGTCTTCAGCCCTTTGTCTTATACTGCAAGTATTGAAAACTATCAAATCGGCTTTTTTCATATTTGAATTTTTCTTAAACCCAAGCGCAGAAAGATATGTTTCCATTCTCTCGGTGTCGGAATAATTCATCTGGCAACCGTATGTTTGTATGTAGTAAGTCAGCATATTTTGATTTTAGCG
>JALNWA010000014.1 GCA_023231115.1 Candidatus Altimarinota bacterium | reverse complement strand
CCCCTAAAGGGTACTCCTCAAGAGGAGAATCGTGTTCAACCCTCGGTGTTGCACATATTTGCATTTAGAAAAGTGCGTATGATATAATTTGCAGATGAAAAAGGAAGTGAAAAGTAAAAAAATGACAATCGACAAGTTGGCAATTATGGTTGCAGACGGTTTTGAAAGTATGAAAGCGAAAATGGCAACAAAAGAAGCACTAAAAACTCAACAAAATGTGCTAGACATAGTGCTAGAAGAAATCAGAACTATTCACGAAGACAATAAATATTTCAGAAAAAGCATTTCCAGTTTAAATATTGACGGTTTATCTTACGAAAAAAGACTCGAAAAGCTGGAAGCAAAAGTGAAATAATTCTTTTAAGCCCCTTCCAGAAACCCCCTCTCCTTAACAAGGGTAGGGGGTAGGGGGTGAGGTGTGTGCAACGGAGAGGGGAAAAGCAAAGAGGTGAGGTGAATTTTCCTTTACATTTTTTAAATACTTGATATAATTTTCAGCATCGTGAAAAAAATAAAAAACACCAAGAAGTCTAAAAAGGATTTGAAAAAATTCTGGAAGCTGGGAATGGAAGAATTTAATACCCAATATTTTGATGTTAGCGAGAATGGGGATTTGGTAGTGAAGGAAGGGTACTACCAATACAACATCATGAATATTATCAAAAAATACGGCACAGTAACCCGAGTGTTTTTTCCGTTCATTTTAGAGAACCGCGTGCGCGACTTGATAGAGCTTTTCAACGCCTATATTAAAATCTTAAATTACCGGGGCAAATTCTTTTATCACTATGTGATGAAGTCCAACCAAAACCGCGACTTTGTCCTGCCGGCTATAGCCGAAGGCGCGCACATAGAGGTGTCCTCGGCCAACGAGCTTTTCCTAGTGAAGAGGATGCTGGAGCAGGATAAATTTAACCGCAAAATCCGGGTTACCTGCAACGGGCCGAAGACCGAGCAGTACATCGGCTTGATCGAAGAACTGCGAGAAAAGGGCTTGATAGTTATCCCCATAATAGAGAACGGAGAAGAATTGAATAGGTTGAAAAAATTCAAAGGAGAAGTGGGGGTCCGGGTGAATTTGGATTTAAAAGTTGATGCTCACTGGGACAAGAAATACAATCATTTCGGCTTCGCGGAGGAAGAGCTGGTCAAGATCGGCCGGATAAGAAACCTTTCCATGTTGCATTATCATATCTCCACTCAAAATGAAAAAATTGAGGGCTTTATAAAGCCTCTCAAGCGGGCGGTAGCTCTGTACGCGATATTAAAAAAGCACAACCCAGCCCTAGATACGATAAATTTCGGAGGGGGGATGGCCGTGCCCTACGAGAAAAGGAAGAAATTATTTTCCACCAAAAATTTGGTTTTGCAAATGATCAAGACAGCCAAGCGAGAAAGCGACAAGCTCGGAGTGAGGCACCCGAATCTGGTTTGTGAGTGGGGCAGTTATTTTACCGCGCCTTCGCAAATTACGATTTTTAAAATTTTAGCCGAGAAAAATATTTTCAAAAAACCAGACACCAAATGGTATTTTATAGACGGGAGCTTTATCTCAAACTTAACCGACACTTGGTCTCCAGTGCACCACAAGTGGCATTTCACCACTGCCAATCATTTGAACGCCCGCCGTTTGCAGAAGGTGTGGTTCGCCGGGTCCACTTGCGATTCTGATGACCGCTACACCGCTTCCGGCACTTACGTATTGTTGCCAAAGTTTACCGAAGATGTGCCAGATCTATATCTGGTTGTTTTTGACACCGGCTCCTACCAAGATACTTTTGAAAACAATCACTGCTTGCTTTCCAAGCCGGCGATGGTGATCTGCCAGAACGGAGAGGTGAAGCTTTCCCGCAAAAGACAAACGCCAGAAGAGATAGGCAAGCTCTTCGGCTGGAACGGAGATCATAAATAAAATACAAAAAACATGAGCGAAAACATCCCAGATAATTTTTTAGGCATTCCGGAAGTTCTGCCCAAAGATGCAGAGGTTTTGGTCTTGCCTGTTCCGCTAGAGGCCACGGTATCTTTTGGTGGTGGCACCAAGAATGGCCCAAAGGCTATCATTGACGCTTCCAAGCAAGTGGAGCTTTATGACCACGAGCTCGGCTATGAAGTGAACCAAAAAGTAAAGATAGCCACCTTGCCGGCGATTGTTTTTAAGGAGTCTGATGCCGAGAAAGCGCAGAACGTAATCGCGCAGACGGCGGGGCCCCTGACCGATAAATTTATCCTAAGTTTGGGCGGGGAGCATTCCATCACTCCGGCCTTGGTGGGCGAGTACCTGAAAAAATATCCGGATCTGTCCATTTTATATTTTGACGCGCATACCGACCTGCGGGAAGAATGGGAGGGGAGCCGGTGGTCGCACGCTTGCGCGGCCAAGCGATGTGAAGAGCTGGGGGTGGCCAACATCGTGTGGGTGGGCATTAGGAACACTTCTCTCTCCGAACAGCCGTACCTAAACAAAGAACAGGTGAATTATGGAAATATTTATGATTTGAAAAAGATTCTTAGTCAGCTTTCAAAAAATGTTTACCTCACTTTTGATGTGGACTGCCTGGACCTTTCCACCATGCCGGCCACTGGCACGCCGGAGCCCGGAGGCCTCTCTTGGATACAAGTGCTGGAGATTTTTGA
Source organism: Candidatus Altimarinota bacterium (assembly GCA_023231115.1). Taxonomy (GTDB): domain Bacteria; phylum Patescibacteriota; class Gracilibacteria; order UBA1369; family LOWO2-01-FULL-3; genus UM-FILTER-38-24. The sequence goes on along the minus strand of JALNWA010000014.1, from coordinate 19,021 downwards.
AGCAGTCACCAAAGAGAAAAACGTCGTCGGCGCCGACATCGTAGAGCTGGCCCCGGTCCCCGGCCTGCACGGATATGATTTTTTAACAGCCAAGTTGGCTTTCAAACTAATTGGTTATAAATTTAAGGACAAACTAAAAGGAAATTAGTTCTTGAAAAAAGCCTTGCGCAGGAAATTAGAAAATAAAGGAGGTATTCCGACTATTATTTTCTTGATTGACGAGCAGAGCAAATTTCAAGCTTGAAATTATGTGTGCTTTTTGAGAGAAGCTAATTTCTTTTAGTTTGGAACATACTTTTCTATCAGCTTGTTTGCTTCAGCGGGATTTGCTTTGCATTCTAAGAGCGCGGTCAGCATGAGCGGAGCGACGATGGTGGCGTCAGACTCGACAACGAACATCGGAGTGTCTTTGGTGAGCTTGTCCCAAGTTATTTTTTCGTTCGGTGTGGCGCCCGAGTACGAGCCGTAGGAAGTGGTGGAGTCTGAGATCTGGCAGAAGTACGCCCAAGGCTTCACTGGAACCTCCATGTCGTATTTGAGCGAAGGCACGACGCAGATAGGGAAGTCCCCGGCGATGCCTCCGCCGATCTGGAAGAAGCCGATGCCCTCGCCCTCGGAGAGCTTTTGGTATTGGTCGTAGAAAGCGCCCATGTATTCTATCCCGGACTTCGCGATGCTGGCGCTAGCGTCGCCCAGCTTCACATGCGAGGCAAAAATGTTGCCGAAGGTGGAGTCTTCATAGCCGGGGACGACGATGGGGATGTTGTTCTCCGCGGCGGCGAGGAGCCAGCATTCGTCGGCTTTGCCTTCGTGTTTCTCCTTCCCTATAGCTTGGATCAAATCATAAAAATATTCATGCCAGAATTTACGGGTGTTTTCGGCAGTGGCCTTTTCCCACACGGGCACTATCAGGCTCTCCACCGCGCGAAAAGCTTCGTCTTCGGGGATGCTGGTGTCGGTCACCCGGCGCATGCGGTTTTCTAGAATTTTCGTGTCGTCGTCTTTGGTAAAGTACCGGTAGTCGGGAAAGTCTTTATAGCTGTCGTGCGCCACCAGGCGAAAGAGCGACTCCTCGAGGTTGGCTCCCGTGACGGACATGCCGTGAATGAGGCCGTTCCGGATAGCCGGCGCGAGCGTGATGCCGAGCTGGGCCGAGCTCATCGCTCCGGCCACCGCCCAAAACATTTTCCCGCCTTTTTCTATGTGGCGCCAGTAGGCGAGGAGCGCATCTCGTGTAGCGCGAGCGTTAAAGTTTTTATAATTTTTTAAAATAAATTCCAAAGTTGCAAGGTTGTTCATGATTTTTTATATTATTTTAATAATGTAAACTTTTTTGTTTGGTAATTGTAACATATGCTCTAAAATAAAAAAGGGGTCGAACGGTCGCAGAGCGAAGTTCGACCCCAAAAACTATCTATTCTGTCTTTTTTAGGTTCATCATACCGATAGTAAGCACGATACTAGATACAATGAACACCACTACCTCCCACCTTATGTTTTCCAACACGAGGTCCTTGGCCGATAATATAACCAAGGCTAAACCCATAATGGTACCAATCAAACTCATCGCCCCTTTTATGATTTTGAGGTTTTTGTCACTTTTTACGTATATAACCCTAGCCATATTTTCTCCTTCAAGTATTTTTTTTCAGCCCATGAGTCCACATCTGTGGCTTTGATGGGTCTGATCAATCTGTTTTTTAAGTTTTCTAAGAACCACTCTCGCTTTAGAGAACATATTATCCCTAATGTCAACATAAAGCAAATTTTTTAACAATATTGACAAAATAATCACAATTTGTTAGAATTCCAACATGATAACCATAAACCAAGTAGCAAAAGACATTATTAATCGTTCGCCCTTTTTATTAGAAGTGCTGTATGAAGATGTCGCCAACATTTCAGGAATAGCTAGAAGAATACGCCCCCAAATAGAGAAAAAGCTCTTAGAGGAGGTGTCTGAAGAAGCAGTAGCTATGGCTCTGCGCAGAATCAAGAAAAATCTTAAGGCGCCAACTTCAGACGAGGAAATACTAAAAGACACAAAAAACATTACTGTGCGCTCAAATCTTATTGAGTTTGTATTCCCAAACTCTTCGGATATTATCGAAATACATCAAGAGATTTTAGAAAAAACAAAAAACAAAAAAGATTCATTCTTCAATATATCGACGGGGCACTCTGAATCAATAATCGTTGTAAACAGTGAGCTAGAAAAAGAGGTAGATAAAATCTTAAAAGACCAAAAGGGTATTATGAAAATAAAAGATTTATCTTCAATTACCATGAAGTTCGGAGATAAACTTACCCTAGATACTCCGGGGGTATATTATGTAGTATTGAAAGCTTTGGCTTGGAATGGCATAAGCGCCATCGAGGTGGCATCCGTTGGTTGGGAGCTAACCATGCTTTTCAAAAATGATACAGTAGACCGAGCCTTTTCGGTTATTAAATCTTTAACTTCGTAATTGCTCTAAAGAAAATACTTTGTCAAGGTTTATTGACGGGCTCTTTTCAATCTCTCTTTTTTAGCCACAGGTATAACAAATTCTTGTCTACTAGCTTTAATCGGTTTAATTATTTCATTTTCCAATACACCCATAACGTAATCCTGATGTTTCTGAAAAGCTCCATTACTTTCAAATTGTTCCTTTGGTCTAATATACCATTTTTGCCACCAGAGACGGAGAATTTCTTCAAGTTTTATAACTGGTATTTTATCTTTATGGCCCTTAATCGCAACTTGTAAATTTTCGACATAATGTGGATCATTAACAGGAGTACCGTCTGGATTCCACTCAAATGGAGGCAAACGATAAAAAATTTGTTTAGAAAAATCAGGTTCGCTTGTATTCGGATCAGTATAATAAAGCCGGCGAGCGGAATTGCTGGATTCAAATAAAGATATTCTATTAAAAAAGGCTTCGGCTTCGTCCACTGCCTCTCCAACAACAGAATTAAGCTCGCCTAATTTTGTAATTTCCTCTAAAAAACTTTCATCTATTTTTTTTGTAACGCCAGTTCCTTGTTGTTTTGTTTCGGTTGCGAGTAAGCGTACGGCTAATATATCTTTTATAAGCGAACCATAGGCGCCACTAATGACATTACCGTTTTTGTCTTTTGCAATCAGACATAAAAAACAATTATCAGGATCCTGTCGCCTCAGTTCTTCTTTAAAGCTCTCAAGTGGTTCTAACTCTGCTGGATTAAAAATGGTTCCTAAAAATTCATGAAATTTTTTTAAATCAATAGACTCAGGGTCGGTCACTCTTTTAATGGAAATTTTTTTTTCAGTTTCTTTTGTCGAGCTGTGTCCAATTTGCGCTAAAGATGGTGTTTCTTTCATAAGTAAAAAATCATTAATAATATTTACAGTTTAGGTGGTTTTACTTTAAATGTCAAAAAAATAATTTATTACTCTCTTTTATCAAGAAATTGAGGAGAGTACTAAAATACTGACAATGACTAAAATAATTCCGAAAAATTGATGGGGCTTTAATTTTTCTTTATTAATAAATATGCCGAATAAGGCAGATAATGCGATATAGCTTTCGCTAATAGTGGTGGCGATGGAAATGGAAATGTAAGTCATCGCAAGAGCAAAAGCAATCCAGCCGATATTATCTAAAATACTCTGAATTAAAATAATTCCGCTATTTCTTTTTATGTCTTCCCTGAGATTTTTAAACTCTCCGCTTAAAATTAGATAAACACCTGTGACAAGCATAAATAAAGTATGGGTAAACCAAATGGTGAGCAAGGGTGAAGTTTGCTGACTGGAGATACCGGTCAAAAAGTTCGTCAACGCCATACCGACAGCCCCAACCCCAGCCAGGATAGCTCCTTTTTCCACAACCCATCGGCGGACATCCAGGTGTTTTCTTTCTTTTGCGACTGTGAATATTATGCCTAAAAAAGTTAAAGCAATCAGGATAAACTGGGGCAACAAGAGATGTTCTCTTCCTAAAACTACGCTCAAGCCCACCGTGAGCGGAAGCTCTAGTCCGATCAAAGGGTCAACTACAGCAATTTTCCCTTTTTTAAGTGCCAGAAAATAAAACAAGGTAAAAGTGATTGATACTACGGCTAAAAGCAGCAATAAATATAGATTATTTAGGCTTGAGATTACTGTCAGTAATTCTTTTTGAATAAATAAAAAAAGACCCACTGATCCTAAAATACCAATAAAAAATAATGACTTCCATATGCCAACTTGCCGGACAGTTTTTTGGATGAAAAAATCTCCAAAGCCCCAAGCAAACAACGCAACAAAAGAAAAAATTATTCCAGTGCTAAGCATAAAATAGTATTAAAAAAAGTTTCATAGAGATGTTACTTTTTTGCTTTTGTTTTTAAGTGTTGCAATTCTTTGGCTACATCTTTTAGTTCTTCTATTATTAGTTTATGGTCAAATTCTAATATGCTCTCCATTTTATTTTCGGAAATTCCGTGCGAATGAGTAACTGTTTCAAATATATGATTTAATAATTTAGCAGCCAGCTCAGATTCTTGCATTAACCAATTTACCCTAATTACCAACCTAAGATAATTTGGCTCTTTTGGGGCATTTTTTATAATATCTTCAACGAAACTCAAAGTATCCTCGTAATTCTTTCTGGTCGGGCTTGATTCCAAGACTTCAGCAATCCAATCACTAAGGACTGGGCGTATATTTTTTTCTGCTATCACTTTAACCAACCTAATTTCTTTTTGATTTTTAATCTTACTCTTACTTTTTGTTTTAATTTTTGTCATATAAAAATATATTAACATAAAAATTTTACAATAGAAAATCCCCTGCGTTTAGGCAGGGGACTCTCATTTTCTTTGCAGGTATCTATAAGCCGAATTCTGTCCTCCGACCAAGGTCGGACCGATAGCAATTTGTCTAGGCCCTCGGTTACCCTCGGGCTCAAGCGATTCTCCCCACTTCGCGCAAGGCTATGCGGGGCACGATCTTGCACACACGTAAGTATTTTGCCGTTTCACCCGAACTAAATCGGTTCGTCACTGTTCGCAACTCTGTCCTTGCGGACGACGGGCGTTACCCGCTACGCTTCTCCGGCTTGCGCCAGAATGTGTGTTCGGACTTTCCTCTCCGACCTGGGTCGGAGTAGCTATCCAATACCTGCCTTTGTATGGTAACTCTCTTGCATTTTTATTGCAAGTGTGCTATACTTTTTCTGTGAGTGTAAGGAGTGATCTTACATTAATCGTGAACAACATAAGTGCCGCAAAACCCCGTCGCAAGACGGGGTTTTGTTTTTTTATGTTATAATTTTAGGCACAGCATGAATTTCAAGAAATTTAAAAAATTAAAGCTCACTATCGTCTTTATTGTTTTAGGTTTCGGGGCGGTGGTGTCGCTCTTAGTTTATTACAGCTTGGACCCGGCGCTTCTCACCAAGCTTTCTTTTTATTTAGACTTAGCCAACCCTGCTGTGCGGATAGTCCGGGTGCAGGAAGGTTTGCGCAAGGAAGAAATAGCCAACGTCATGGCCGACAAATTAGGCTGGGACGAAAAAGCCAAGAACGATTTTATAAACGCGCACCTAGCCATGAATACCGACAACCAAGAAGGGCATTATTTCCCGGAGACTTACCTCATAAACAAAGACGAAGGACCTTCGGTGGTCAGCGCCACGATGTTCGAGGAGTTTGACAAAGAAACAGGGAAGATCAAACAGCCCAAGTCAACCCAAATAATAAATCCTGAAATGGCTCTGAAGATCGCCTCGATCATCCAGCGAGAAAGCAACGGCAAAGTGGACATGAGGCTGATCTCGGGGATTATTTGGAATCGTATCTGGAGCGGAATGAAGCTGCAGATCGACGCCACGGTACAGTACGCCAAAGGCAACGCCGAAGACGGCTGGTGGAAGCAGGTGAACAAAGGCGACACAAAAATAGATTCTCCTTACAACACTTACCTTTACGTGGGGCTTCCGCCGGGAGCCATTGCAAACCCTGGGCTGGATGCTATCGCCGCCGCCTACAACCCTCAGAAGACAGAATGCTTGTTTTATTTGCACGATAAGCGCGGGCAGATACACTGCTCTAAAACTTACGAACAACACAAGAGAAACATAGAAATATATTTCTAGAGATAAAAGCCAGGCAAGACCTCACATGTGAGGTCTTGCCTGGCTTTCTTATACCACGCGGATTTTTTCTTCCATCGTTTTTGCTTTGGCGCGAGCTTCCTGGATATTTTTGCCAGTAGCGAGCGCCACGGCCATCCGGCGGTGCGGATAGGCGGCAGGCTTGCCGAATATCCGCACCGCAGTGTCTGGAGTTTTTAGCGCTTCCTCAATGCCGGAAAAAGCCGGATTGTTTGTTTTTATTTCGGACAAAATTGCCCTAGAAGCTCCGGGCACGCAGGAGATCCGAGGGATAGGCAGGCCGAGGATCGCTCGGACGTGTAGCTCCATCTCGCTCATGTTTTGGGTGAGCATGGTGACCATGCCGGTGTCGTGTGGGCGGGGAGAAACTTCGGAAAAATATACTTCGTTGCCTTTTATAAAAAGCTCCACGCCAAAGATCCCGCGCCCGCCGAGCGCGTCGGTAACTTTTTTAGCAATCTTCTCTGCCTTGTCAAGGTTCGACCTTGACATCGGCTGGGGTTGCCAGCTCTCGCGGTAATCGCCGTCTATCTGGATGTGCCCGATCGGCGCGCAAAAGCTTGTGCCGTTTTCGTGCCGGACGGTGAGCAGGGTAATCTCATAATCAAAATTAATTTTTCCCTCGACGATAACTTTGCCGGTGTTGCCTCGGGCTTCGGCGCTTGCGTATTTCCAGGCCTTCGCCAAATCTTTTTTATTTTTAGCCTTGCTTTGGCCATGGCCTGAGGAAGACATGGTCGGCTTGATGAAGCAAGGATAGCCCACCGCTTCCGCTCCTTTTTCTAATTCTGCCAAGCTAGAGGCGAAGCGGTACGGGCTGGTCGGCAATTTTAATTTCTCCGCGGCCAGCCGGCGGATGTTCTCGCGGTTCATGGTGGTCTTGGTGGCCAAGGCAGTGGGGATCACCTTCCAGCCTTCTTTTTCTAATTCAAGCAGAGTGTCGGTAGCTATGGCTTCTATCTCCGGCACGATAAAATCCGGCTTTTCTTTTTCTACCACTAGACGGATGTTTTTACCTTCCAGCATCGGGAAAACGTATGACCTGGTGGCCACTTGCATTGCCGGAGCATTTTTGTAACGGTCGCAGGCTATGACTTCACAGCCTAGGCGCTTTGTCTCGATAGTCACTTCCTTGCCTAATTCTCCGGACCCAAGGAGTAGAATTTTTTTGGTTTTAAAAATTTTAGGCATGATGTGAATCGTACAGGACTCTCGACCTACGGTCGCGGGTACTTTTCCGCCTCACTTCGTTCGTATGGAAAAGTCTTTCTCGTCCTGACACAAGCAAATCAATTTGCTTGTTTACGGGTGGACTACATCGGACTCCATTGGGAACAAATTGTAGCAGAATTGCACGAATGGAGCAAGGTTATGGCCTTTGAACGGACGTTAACTGTTTCCGTTTGAACTTAATTTATCTATGTAAAAAATACTTTAAATTTTCAGTTAAAGGTGTTATGATTTGAACATCATTATGAATTTTGAAAAGAACACAATCAAAGAGTTAAAGGTGTCTCAAAAAGAAGCTTTTGCTGAAAAAAAGGAAGATTTAGAGTTGGTTAAACAAATACTAGAAGAACAATTTGGGAAGGAAGGATTGCCCAAGGATCTAGTTTTGGAGATGGTCAATATTAGAAAAGAGATACGAAATGAAATAGAAAATGAAAATTTTGTAGCTGAATTGGATGAAACAATTGATAGTCGTATTAAATTATTGGTAGCTAAGATTTGTAATTTAAATTTTGAAGATGAAAAAGAGTTAGACCAAAATCAAAAAGAACTCTTATCATCACTAAGATTATATTTTGATTCCTATCGTCTAGCACATAACGCTGGAAAATTCAGAAGCAATGTTGATGAAGTAAAGGCTAAAATTATTAAAGATAGTGAAGATAGAAAAACAAATTTTTATTCAGAAAAAGACAAGCAAGAAGAATTAATATCTGGGTTGAAAGAGAAATATGAAAATGCTGGATTTTCAGAAGAAGAATTTAAAGAGTTGGTTGAAATCTGTGACTTGAAGGATTTAGAGAATTTACCTATCCACGAAATAAAAATGATGGGGAAAATTAAGGATATATTTTCTCGTTTTATGGGAGGTGATAAAACAAAATATGTTGGATTATCAGCCGCATTAATGGTGCCAGCATTTATTCAGGGATATGCACCAATGTTATTCGCTGATGCTTTTAAGGGCAGCCAAACTGATATCAAGCAAATCATTTTATATGCTCTTGTTTCTAGTGGTGGTGCTGGTTTGTCAGTTTTAATACAAAAGCAGTATAAAAATTTTATAAATAAAAACTATCAAAAAGAAGGTGGGATCAGCGAATTCACTGCTACTAATCTAACTGAAATGCCACCAGATGAAATCCAGAAATTTGGACAAGAAACGGTAAAACAAAGAGCTAGTAAAGGTCGCAACAGTTACGAGGATGTTCTAAATGCTTTTAGCTTCGATGTTTTACCTGCCGTAACAACATTAACCACAAGTGCTGTAATGCTTTACGAAAAGAGTCCAATACTGGCTGGTGGAACGGTTATAGCCTCAGGTATAACTATTGCTTTAGAGAAATATTTTCAAAAAGTTGGTAAATTTTGGGAGAAAGAAAGAGATTCTGAAAGAACTTCTGAACAAATGGCTCAAAAATTAAGCGAGCAACTCAATGCTCATATGGAAATTATCTTAGCTGGAGAGAAAGAGAAATTCTTTAATGAGATTAAGGAATTTATAGAGAAAGAAAAATTGGCTGGGAGTAACAGAGAATTTTTTGATGTTTTACAGAATGCCTTTTTTAGATTTTCTGGTGCTATTAATTTTACGTTAGCTGGTGTTGCTAGTTTGTTGGCTGGTGGTTCCCCAGACAAAACTATTGCTGCTATTTTATATTCTAGTAATTTTAATCAAGGGATTCAAGATTTATTGAGTACAAAGAAAAAACTATTGAGGTCTTTAAGAAACATTATGCAAATGGAGTTAATGTTTAACGGCTATGCTCAAGAAGAAAGTGAGAAAGAAAAAAGTCGAGTAGGTGTCAATCAGATTGAAGGTGGGGATATTAGTTTAAGAGACGTTAATGTTGAACTAGATGGTAATCAGATACTAAGTGGTGTTGATTTAGATATACCCACAGGCTCAATGGCTTATCTAGAAGGTGCAAGTGGAGCTGGGAAAACTACTTTAATGAAGATAATTTCTGGCTACTATCATCCAACCTCTGGTGAAGTTAAGTTTGGCGGTGTTAAGGTAGACGATATTAAGAAAACTGGAGAAGAATCTATTTATAATAAAATTGCTTATTTGTCACAGTTCCCTTATTTGTTTGAGGAAAGTTTGAAAAATAATTTGAGATTTGGTCAAGGAGAAGAAATAAATGATGATAAAATGAAAGAAGTTTTAAGAGATGTCGGTCTTAGTGAAAGATTTAGAGATCTAAATGAAAAGCTTTTCGGCGGTTCTGGTGATGCTGGTAAAACTTCAGGAGGAGAAACTTCTAGAATTGGCTTAGCTCGAGTTTTACTAAAAATAAGAAATAGTGATTGTAGGTTGGTGTTCTTGGACGAACCTACTGCTTCTGTGGACGAAGCTACTAAAAAGGATATTGCTGATGTTATTAATAAAGAGAAGGCAAAGAGGCCAGAAACAACTTTCATTGTCATAAGTCATGATAAGCAATTTGTGGAAATGTTGAATTGCAACATTAAAGTAAAAATGGAGAAAGGAAAAATAATATAAGGGTACAAAACCACAAGTACAATCAAATGGATGTTCGGATTTCTCCGATCCTTCCTTGTCATGTGGGTGCTCAGCTATATCTCCAATTGTGGTATTGGACACTAAAATATCCCTCCTTGCCATATATAGAGTCAGCTACTCGACATTAACCACCAAATACCGCAATTTATAATGGTTTTAGCTATAAAATGATCCTAAATAACTCAACTATGTTTGCTATAAACAAAAAAGAAGAAGCAAGAACCAAAAGATATGCTAAAAATATAGTAATGGTTAACGGATGGAAGATAAAGAATTTCTTTTGATCAGCTACAGGTGCTTTTTTGATGTAAAGAATACCTAAATATATTGAGCATAAGAATAAAAACAAATACGCAATCATCCAAGTAGCTGTAGCAAAAAGGAAAGGAAATATTCCAGGGTTAAGAATTAATGCGCCTCCTGCGACAAAGAATATAGCTGAGAAAATTAAATTCAATTTGTTGTTTTGATTATTCATGTATTTTTAGTTAGTTTGATAATGCTTTAGCCTCGTTATACCTCTCTATAGCTTTTGTACATTTATTATCCACCCAAAACTGATATCTTGCCTTATTCCAATCTCCTAGTGTTGCGTTCGGATGATTGTCGTAGAAGTTATTTGTCCATTTATTCATATCTGACATCTTCTCGTTAAGCCCTGCATTGGTGTCAGCATAGTCATCTGGACATTTTGAAAGTTTATTTGGTGCTGGCCCATAATGGAAATACAAAATAGCTAGAGCAATAAATATAACTGGTATTAAGATATAAAATACTTTTCTCTCCATATTTAGTTAAATGGGAAAGGTGTCTTTAATATTACATTTGAAAATATTACAAATGATTTTGTTGAAATGTTTTCTTTGAGAATTTGTTTAAAACTTGATTGTTGATCTGTTAAAAACATATTCCAAGTATCTCCTGTTGCTTTCTCACCCAATACCCAAAACTTAGTATTGGGAACTTTTATTTTTACTTTATCTTTCTCTTTAATATCCATAGCTTTAAAGTATTAAAAATAAATTTAAGGAAGTACTGTGTAAATTATTTGCGCATTATCGTCGCAAGAGTAAGCAGCCCAATTACACCCACTAGATCTTCTATGATAATTATCATTAGAGCTTTTGATATAGGCATACATGAAATAACGAGCAGAAATATCTTCAGTCGTAAAAGTTTTGGTATATGTTAAGTCTGTACTCCATGGCTTCATTCCGCCTTCTTTTACCCAGTCATAACCTTGAGGAAGAATGAAGGCGAGTACTCCAGAGGTTTCTTCTCCAGTCACTTTAATAGTGAAATTTAAAGTTTCTCCTACATGAACCGTAGGATATGGGGATGAGGATGAACTAGCCCAAGATTCAGCGACGGAAGAATGTACGCAATTTCCTTTATTATCACAAAATGATTCAATGATCGGCTTGTCTGGCATTACATATGCTTGAGGCTGTGGTGGGGTTGGTGAGGTGGGGGCTTGATATGTTGGTTGATTAACTATATGAGGTGTATTTGAAACTACTGGAATATTTATAGTAGGTGTAGGGATAGCAGTACTGCCACATGACATACCATCGATTGAACTGAATCCTATACTTGAATTGCAACCTGCTGGAAATGTTTGACTGTTATTAACAACAACAGATGTAGCAGTACAGGGTCCTACAACTGGACACGGTCCCGTCGTAATTACTCCATTACTACCTCCTCCACTTTTAGAAATAATTGGAGGAGTTGAAGTATTTGTAATAATTTTTTTTGATATTGGTTGAGTGTTTTGTTTTTCTTTTTTAGATATTACTTTTTCAACTTGTTTGTCGCTAGTGGAAATAGTAGGGGTTGGAGTCGGGATAGAAACTTGAACTACTGGAGGTTGGACAACTTGTTTTTTAAACCAGGAGAATGGATTCCACCAACTAGCAAACACTAAGTTTGGAATAAAAAAAGAAAACAATAAAAAAACAATTATTCTATTTTTCATATTTTCGCGTGGGTTTTACTAATAATATAATCCAAGAGGTAGCAAAAAAGGCTACATAAGATCGCGATAATCTCTTTCGAGACTATCCTATGCACCTTTCAATGCACAGACCCACGCGAGTAGTTGCGACTTCTGTAGCCGTTTTTACTCGCGTGGGATTTCTTATATACCGTGCCATTTCTGGTTTAGGATTGTACATATATGATAGCACTCATTGAACTAATTATACAACCCTAAAAAGCTGTAGAAAATTAAAAAATTTTTAGCCCATATTGAATTTATATATTGGAATTGAATCGAGACAGCCCCTAGGTGCCTTTATACGAAACACGGTTTTAAATAACCCTTATAAAACAACACCTTGAAATTGATCACTCGTACCAATAGCCCCAACGTGATACATTATGCCTTTTTGAGTTTTGGAGTCGCGGAAGCAGTTAATAACCTTTACCTGGTACTCATGAAATTTATTCAGTACCTAAATCGTCTGCCCCCCCATGCTCATATTTATAAATACTCAATAACAACAAATAAAACTATTTAGTTAGTGAAGACTAGGTCGAATATATAAGTCTTCAAGCACGAGTTGTCCCTCGCGCAAATTTAATCTACTAGTTATAAATCACTATGTTAAAAAGTGTAAAACAAATTATCGAAGGTCCAGTGTCAGAATACACAGGATCAGAAGCAACAAGGTTGATGGTTGAAGAACAGATAAAAGCAAAGTACGGAGTATCAGAAATAAAAAATCTGGATTGCTATCACAACATGAGAACTTTTAAGTCATGGGCCAATCTAGGATTCAAAATTCGAAGGGGTGAACATGCTTTTAAATCAATCACATATGTCGAACAAAAAGATCCATCTGGCAATGTGATAAAAAAATACCGTCGTCCTGTATCACTCTTCTACTATAGGCAAATCGAGCCCATTACTTCAAACAAATCTGTATGAAGAAAATAAACACAATCAGTTATCAGTATAGGCACGGAGTAAAAAGAGATCGTCCTACAGCTCCAAAGCTTACCATAGCAAACCATATTTTAGAGAAGTATGGTTTTTTTATTGGCGACAAGGTGAATGTCGAATACTCACCAAACTTAATTACTATTAGCAAATTAAATTAACATCATGAATACGACAACATATAAAAATCAGATAAAATCTCCGTTTCAAATAGCACCAAGAAAACCGTTTGAAAGGAAAGATCCGTTAAGGGAAGAGATAAAGAAAAACACAGGCAGTTTTAATTTGTCTGTGACGGTGGAAGAGGATGTAGCCACCAAATCTTTATTCAGTCACATTCAGGGCTTTATTGGTTTCATAGCAACAATTAAAAAGGACAATGTAGTCCTAGGAATTGGTCGAGGTTCAACCATCCTAAATAAAATGAACAAGTATGTTGAACGCAATATTCGTTTTGCCTTTGGCAGTTCCATAATTGACGGCATAAGTCGTTCTATTAAAACAATGGATGATCTCTTTATCAAAACTAGCAATCAAGAAAATCCTGGAATCTTAAATGAAGAAACAAATGAAATTGATTACACTCCTGAGCTTGCTTCCGAGCGTCAAAAATCCTACCTACGTCAGCTAATTAGCCTTAATGTGCTGGACGAAAGAGAAAGGAATCAGTGGGAGTCAGAAATAGACGAACTTACGAAGGACGAAGCTTCGGAGAAAATTCAATTCTTTATGCGGTAGTCTGGTGGTGAATAATTAAGGGGGCTATACTTTTTGTGTAGCCTCCTTTTTTATTTATTCCCGATGTTCCATTTATGCGTTGTGTGAGTATACCTGTGTTTGGACATAAATCTCCTGTGTGGCTTATCCTGTGAATGCAAATACTTTTGTTCTTGCGGTTGCGCCCGCAGACGCTTAGATACAAATCTATACGGGCGGAAACTAGTAAAAAGATTCTTGAAGTGGTTAAGGAATGTCATAAACTATATTATATACGATACAAATTCCTCCAGTAAGCTTCCTTTATTAATCCTAGTATTTAACTGTTAAAGTAATATAATAGGGTTATGGAATCAGAAACTAAACAATGCCAGAACTGCAAAAGTGACTTTATCATAGAGCCAGATGATTTTGGGTTTTATGAGAAAATGAAAATACCAATACCTACATGGTGTCCTGATTGTAGAATGGTTCGTCGTCTTGTGTGGAGGAATGAACGTAATTTATTTCGCAGAAAGGACGCACTGATTGGAAAAGATTCTTTTTCTGGTTTTCCTGCCGAAGCCAATTTAAATACATATGAAAATGATTATTGGCACGGAGATAAATGGGATTCTTTAGATTACGGAATAGATTATGATTTTTCAAAACCATTCTTTAAGCAATTTAATGATTTATTATCTCTTGTTCCATTGCCAGCAAAATCATCTGCAGGTTTTATGATTAATTCAGATTATTGTAACGAAGCTGGAAGACTTCGTAATGCATATTTGTGTTTCGACTCAGATTTTGTTGAAGATTCAGCCTATTTAGTTAAAGCAACAAATATCAAAAATACTTTAGATTCTCATGAAATCATAGAAGATGAACTATGTTATGAGGATGTTATGGTTTATAAATCTTATAGAACTTTTTATTCTCTAGATTGTGAAAGTTGTGTAGACGTTTGGTTTAGCAAAGGACTTCGAGGATGTACTAATTGTTTTGGATGCGTAAATTTAAGAGGCAAATCAAATTATTTTTTTAATGAACCATTATCAAAACAAGAATATGAAAAAAAATTATCTGAACTAAAACTTGGATCATATGAATCAATTGCTAAATTACGCCATAAAGCTTTAGAATTTTGGCAGAAATTCCCAGTAAAATACTATCATGGTATACGAAATCGTAATTGTACTGGTGAGCGAATAAGTGATTCGAAAAATGTTCGTGATTCTGTCTCAATCCAAGAAGGTGAAAATATGCGCTATATTCAAATCGTTGCCCTCAAAGCAGCTAATTCATACGACAGTGTTCAGCTTTTTATGGGAGTTGAAAATGCTTATGAATGTGCAACCTGCGGAGAGGGGGCGTACAATCTTAAATATTGTTTTAATTGTTGGAGTGAATCACGAGACCTTGAATATTGTGGTTATTGTATAGGATCATCTGATTGTTTTGGTTGTATAGGATTAAAAAAGAAGCAATATTGTATTTTTAATAAACAATATACAAAGGAAGAATTCTTTGAGTTGAAAGATAAAATCATAAAACATATGGATGAAATGCCATATGTTGACTCGCTAAATAGATTATATAAATACGGTGAATTTTTTCCATCTGAGTTTTCACCTCTCGCATATAATGAAAGTTTGGCACAAGATTATGTTCCGTTAAATTCAAAACAAGCTAAAGAAAAAGGATTTATATGGCGTGAGCCAAATGCGCGCGAGTTTCAAACTACAACTCAAGGCGTAGATTTACCTGATTCGATTAATGATGTGTCGGATGATATTCTTAAAGAAGTTATTGCTTGTGAGATATGTAAACGTGCTTACAGAATAGTTTCTATTGAATTACAATTCTATAAGCGTATTGGCTTACCCTTACCTCACAGGTGTCATAATTGTCGATTTTTAGATCGTTATAAATTTATTAATAAACCAAAACTATATCATCGTACTTGTATGAACAAAGGATGTGGAAACGAATTTAAAACATCCTATTCTCCAGAACAGCCCGATATCGTTTACTGCGAGAGGTGCTATCAGCAGGAAGTGTATTAAACGATTAGCTTTAGGTTAGGTAGTGTCGAGAAATTGCTTTATTTATTATTAATTTAGAATATAATATATCTATGGAAATAACATTAAGTACAACTATCAGTTTCGTGTTGGGAATTACTATAGGAAGTATCGCAATGAATTTTTACTGGATTAAAAAATCACAAAAAAGTAAGGGGGATAAATCTCCAAATATTATGGGTGATAATAATTCACTTAAACTTTAAATGCTTAATTCAGTCAAACAAAGTAGTGATGGTAATAACTCACCAAATATAATTGGCGATGACAATACTCTACATTTTGGTACTAAAGATAAATTAACAAATGAAGTGGATACAATGCTTAACGTAATTACACTTATTCCAGAAATTGCTCGCGAACAGGGAGTTTCAGCAGATCAGGTAGATCATCCGAAGGATTTTTTAACCAAAATTGAAGTAAGATTTGAATTATATACAACGCAACTCAAGGAGAAATTTAAAGAGTTACATCTTTTGTATAAAAATTCTTACGATGAAGCAAAGAGAAATTCTGGTATTGATGAATTTGGTTTTGAAGAGATGTGTAATTACTTAAGAAATTTAAGTCTAGAAATTTTATCCAAAAATAACGATAACCCAATTCAGTCCTTGAAAGCACTCTGCGATCTTTTTGAGGATAAGTTTGCAAAAGGAGCTGATAAAAATTTCAGTGCTGGAGCGATAGAATATTTTTTATATAAACAATTAGTGGAGTGTAATGTGTTCCCGAATCCAATTTCGGAATAATTATGGAAATAAAAAAGCTTTTAATTTCACAAGAACAAGATGTTAGAGATTCTAGCGTATATGCTGGCTATTTGATATTAAAAGAACTAAAAAAAGCAGAAAGAATGTCAATTTTTGACTTGCATCAAGCACTTAAAACAAAAGACAGAGGATTTACTTATAGTAATGCCATGTATGCTTTAATATTCTTATTTATGAATGGACTAGTAGATTTTGATGAACCATATATTTATCGTTTAAAAATATGATCACTTTAAAGAAATTATCATTTTCTCCAAATACGTTTAAAGATAAAAAGCTTGAATCTGTAACTTTCGAGTCGGGTCTTAACTTTATAATAGGTGATAAATCTGAATCAGTAAAAAATAAAAAAGAAAAAAACAAAATGAATGGTGTAGGCAAATCATTACTAATTGAGTCAATAAACTTTTGTCTTTTTAAAAAACTAGAAGATAGTAGAGTAAATAAAATTCCTGATATAAACCTAGATCCTAGTATTTATTTTTGCTTAGATTTTGAAATTGAAACAGAAGACAAAATAAAAAAAGTTCAAATTAGAAGAAATCGCACAGAAAATGATCCGATATCAATCTGGGTAGATGATGAGGAAAAATCATTTGACGATCTAAAAGATGCTAAAAAATATGTAGAGTACTTAGTTTTTGGGAGTAAACTAACAGAACATCCATCATTAAGAAGCTTACTTTCTATACTAATCAGAGAAGAAGATAGTTTATATAAAGATATTTTAAAACCATATCATAATTCGTCCTTGTCTTCCTTTGAGGATTTACTCAAACCTCATTTTTACTTATTCCAAATTAACCTTGAATTATTAGACAAGATTAAGAAAGTTTCTACTGACCTAAAAGTAACTACAAAGAGTTTAGCCTCTTTACGGTCCGATTTTAAAAACAATGGAATCGCAGAAAAGGAAGTGGGTTCTTACATAAATGACCTAAGAGACAGTGTAGAGAAACTAAATCTGGCTATTGACCAATTACACCCCTCAGAAGCCATGACACAGACAAAGAATGAGATGATTAACTTGCAGATTCAACTCGAAAAACTGGTTGCAACAAAAGCAAGCAAGGAATACTTAATGAGAAAAATTAAATCACTTCCAGAGCTTGAAAAAATCAATACAAAGCAAGTTCAAATTGTTTATAACTACTTCAAGGCGGGACTTGGCAACTTGGTGGAAAAATCATTTGAACAGGTATTGGATTTTAAGAAACAGGTAGATGATTTCCAAAATAGCTTAATGGGTGAAAAACTTAAAGAATTGATAGATGAAATGCAAGAAATAGATAAGCAGATATCAGTCATTGACGAACAAATTGCAAAGTTATACGAAAAAACTGAAGCTCGAGAGAAAATCGATAACTTGAAACAAGCAGTTCAGCTTGAAAGAGAAAAAAATATTCAACTAGATAAACTCTCATCAACGTATGAAATGTTGCAAAGTAAAATTGCTGAACAAAAAAATCTTAAAAAGAGAAAGGAGTCTCTTATAGAGGAGCTAGAAGTTGTTTTATTTGGGATAAAAGTTACCGTTTCCAGTTTTGAGGAAGATCTAAAAAAGATGCATGAATTTATCGCAGGAAATAAAAGATGCCAATTCCAAATTAATGTTGCAGAAAGTTTAGCCAATTTCGTAGAATTTGAGTACAGAATAAAATTAGATGGCAGTTCGGGAATTAATAGAATTAAAACTTTTATTTATGATTGCTTGCTGATGATCAATAAGACAACCTCAAAGAGACATCTTGGTTTTTTGATTCACGATAATATTTTCGCATCAACTGGACGAGACGATATGGTAAAGTCATTAAATTACCTATCTGATCTATCTAAGAAACATAAATTCCAATATATTTTAACCATTAACAAGGATGAATTTGAATCCCAGATAAAAGAGTTTAGTTTTGATTATAAAAAACATATTCGTACTGAACTTACAAGAGATAAACCGTTTTTGGGGTTTGAATATTCTGAATTGTAACATCTATTTTTAGTAAGTAAAAAAGTAAACTGGGTTAGAAATTTTGCAGGATTTATAAAATAATATGAATGTTTCAATTAAAAAACAAATGAGGTGGTTTGTATTAAAGCTTATTGATATAAGAGATGATTTGAATCGTACACCAGATCATGTGGCTGATATAGAATTTAGGTATGAAGATATTACCACAAGACAGGAATCAATATTTGGCATTATGGGGAGACCAGCATTTCAAAGAAAAGTTAAAGAAATGTTAGTTCGAATAAAAAAGGATGGAGAATTCTTAAGCAGTTTCAATAATTTTAATGCGAAGTTATTAAATTTAAAAGTTTTAGCTAATGGCAATATTAAGATTATAGGCTATCAAAAAGAATTATTAACTACATATTTTAAAAAAAGAATTTTAAAAGGGGAAAAGACTTTTGGTTTAGCAACAAATCCTGATGGTCAAAGTGTTTTAACGATATATGGAGAAAATACTGGCAAACGAATTGAATCACAGGAACAATATAGGGCATTTTGCTATTTTTTAAATAATCCTAACCGTATTATTCCTTACTTGGAAATTTTTGAAGAATTTAAAAGAGGAGCACTTCATGATGGTGATTATTGGCACAACAAATGTCCAACAGATGGAAAGAAGGAGGAATTTGTGCAAACT
>JALNWA010000013.1 GCA_023231115.1 Candidatus Altimarinota bacterium | reverse complement strand
TTATCAGTTCCGACAGGTCCATCATAATATGGCTTTGACAAGCCATTGTCCACCTTTCCGTCACAATCATCATCTTTAAGGTTGCAACCCTCAGTGCCGGGCTAAACTTCTTTCTGATCAACAACATATCCACCCTCAAAACATCCTTCAATTTGTGGCTGACAAACGCCAACGCCATTCGTTAATGGAGGGCCAGAATAAGTAATGATTTGTCCGTTTTTTACTCCATCACAATTATCATCAAGTCCCTTACATAAGTCTTGTGGTTTAGCAGTGACATCAGGTTTTGATACTTCCCAAGTTCCGTCATTACATGTAGCAATTCCATCTTCACAAATTCCTTGTCCTCGAGTTTTTGGATCTCCGGAATAATAGAGTTTAACACTTCCACTTGGCTTTCCGTCGCAGGGTTTAGGCTCCGGTGGCGGGATATCAGAACCGGAATCAACGGCATCAGTTCCACCATCAACAGCATCAGTTCCACCATCAACGGCATCAGTTCCACCATCAACGGCATCAGTTCCACCATCAACAGCATCAATCTCGTCAATATCAAGAGGAAGCGGAATTCCATCAGCATCATCAACAGCATCGTCTGCGTCCGCACCAGGATCAGGAATATTGCCATCAGTAATATCGCTCAAGTCTCCACCGGCATCAGGAGTATCGCTGATATTACCGTCAGTAACTGAATCATTTGCATCATCTGCATCACCAACTTCTTGAAGATCATTGGCATCTAAATCATCACCGGCATCATTCGCATCACCAACTTCTTCAACATCGCTGTCTTCTAAATCAATAATAACATCTCCGTCTTCACTTATTTCTTGAATATCATCCGCATCTAAATCTGTCACGTCAGAATCAGGAACAATGTCATCATCAGCATCAGGAACAATGTTGTCTTCCGCTATATCGCCGCCAATCAAATCAAGATCTATTTTCCCGATATCAGCATCGTCTACATCACCATCTCCATCTTCCGCATCAGCATCAGTCTTAGTCGCATCCTCACTTCCATCCACTGCATCAGCATCGTCGAAGTCCAAAGCATCCGAATCTCCATCACCACTTATAGTATCTCCGTTTATTTGAGTTCCATCTCCAAAAGCGTCTCCCAGATTGCCATCCGAATTGTTTACATCAAAATCCACGAGATACGCAGGCCCGTCCACGGCATAATCGTCCCCACACCCACTGACTCCCAAAGCCGCCAAACCGGTCAATGCCATTCCGGCAATTTTATTTCTGGTCGACGTACTAATAGTAGGTCTTCTTCCAACGACTATTTTTGCAGGCAACCGTGAAGATAAAGGCTTTCTTCCCTCCAAATAAGAGTTTTCTGATGTTTTCATAATTTTTTAAAAATGAAATTGGAAATTAATCTACCACAAACATATAAAACTAGGCAAGATTTTGTAAATAGTCAAAACGCCAGTCTCTCAAACAGCATTCCCGGCAACAAGTCAAATTAAAGGAAAAATATCGAAAAAATAAAACAACCAAAACCGCTATAAAAGGGGATAAAACACGTTTTACCTACACAAACGCATAAAAACACCAGAAACAGGCACAAAACAAAACACAAATAGTCAAGTCTTTCAGCCCAAAACTCCAACTTTACAATATCCGCTCGTTTTGTCACCTGTTTTTGCGAAACAAAAATTTTCCGGGCAAGTTATATAGTGCGAACATCAGGAAACTCAAGATTGGCTTGTTCCACAATAAAATGGGGCATCGCCTAACCACGGAAATTCGGAGACTACAATAAAAGGGCACACCTTATACATAGAGTGAATAACCAAAAATAATTGACGTTGACTAGTCGGTTTGGTAAATTCATTCATGATAAGGCGAACCGCCCGTTATTGTTGAATTGAGAGAAAATTTTGCTCTTTGATAATTGGGGAAAATTAAAAAAGTAAGAAAATTAACAACAGCAATCAAACTGTCTTGTGAGGTCTATCGTCCAATAAAGAGGGTGCGATAGAATAACAGGGCTTTATAAAAAAATCCTTTTATCTGTTTCTTCATATCTGTTTCTCAAAACAAATTATTTATTTTTAACCCATATATAATATGGCTAACTTCCGCAAGATGATTGCAACTCTTTCTACAGTTGCACTTCTATCTACGCTTGTGGTGACTACAGCTGTTTCAGCTGCATCATACACAGACGTTCCTGCAGATAGCTGGGCAAAGTCGTACATCGACAACCTAGCTGACCTTGGAGTATTTACAGGCACAGGCACATTCCGCCCAACTGCAAATATGACAAGAGCAGAATTCGTAAAATCAGTAGTAGTTGCTGCAGGTCTAGAAGGATCTACAACAGTTACTTTCCCAGACGTTAAAGCTGGCGAATGGTATGTACCTTTCGTAAAGACAGCTGTCGCAAACGGAGTGATCAGTGGTTACGCAAATGGAAATTTCGGACCAAATGATTCTCTAACTCGTGAACAAGCTGCAAAAATCGTAGTCGAAGCTTTCGATCTACCAATGGTAACACCAACTGTAGCATCTTTTTCAGATGTTAAATCTACAGTTTGGTCTTATGGATACGTTGAAACTCTAGTTTCATACGGAGTCGTTTCCGGATACGGCAACGGTAAATTTGGACCATCAGACAATGTAACAAGAGAACAGGTCGCTAAGATCATTTCTCTTTCACTAAGTCCAGAGGCTCCGGTTGTTCCAGATGATGATGTAGTAGTAACTGGTGGAGACCTAGGTGTTTCTCTATCTTCAGAGACTCCAGCCGCAGTAACTCTTCCATCAAATGCAACTGCAGCAGCAGTTTTTGCTGTAGAGCTTACAGCTGGTGACACAGACGTCACTTTCAATGGATTCACAGTTCACAAGAAAGGAGTAGGAACTCTTCCTACTACAATGCAAGCTTACCTATACGATGGTGGAGATAGGCTTACAGCAGGAAAAAGCTTGAATAGCTCAACAAACAACATTGAATTCTCAAATGTTGGTCTAAAAGTTGCGGCTGGATCAACAGCAACTGTCACAATGAAAATTGATGTTGGAGATGTAACTGCAACAGGAGAAGTTCAATTCGAACTTGTCGATGCAGATTCAGTAAAATCAACAGCAGACAGCGCAACAGGAGATTTCCCAATTGTTAGCGAAACGGTCGGACTTTCAACAACAGACGTTGGAACAATCACGATCGCTAAAAACGGATCTACAACAAATCCAAAAGTTGGAGAAGTTGGTGCTACAGTAGCTAAATTCACATTGGTTGCTACTACAGAAGCGGCTAAACTTCAAAAACTTGGACTATATGTTACAGGTACAATTGCAGGAGATGACGTAGCAAACCTAAAGCTTTATGTTTCAGGAACAACTGATCCTATCGCTGAAGTTGACGGAATCAATGCAAATGACCTTGCACAATTCGTTCTAGAGACTCCTTACGAAATTGAAAAAGGAGGAACAAAGAGCTTCTACGTAACAGCAGATATGTCTCCAGGAAGAAATGCTGACACATTGGCTATTTACGTTGATGAAAATACAGACGTTGAGGCAATCGGAGCTACATACGGCTTCGGAATGGCTGTCACAAAGACAAACTACATGAGCACAACTTGTACAGCTGCTTCTTCTACAACATGTTCATTCTCAACTCTTGAAGGTGGAGACATCACAGTCACATCTAGCGGTCCTACAGCTACAGATATTGCTGTAAACTCAAAAGATGTTCATTTGATGGATTTCACAATTGTATCAGTGTCAGACGTAACATTCAAGAACCTTGATGTCTCTTTGACTCCAGGAGCATTGGATGCTACAGACGATGACGCAGGTCTTCTAGGAGACGATGCTGCGGCAAACTACACGGATATTAAAATTATCAATACTGACACAGGAGAAACATTAATGGGACCGGTTGACGTAACTTCATTCGGAACATCTGATGAGGTAGCGACAGCAATTGCAATAGGAACAGACGGAGACCTTTCTTGGTACAAATTCACAGATGAATTCTCAATGGCGGCAGGTGAAACTCTACACCTTGCATTGGCTACAGACGTTGCAAACGACGCAAGTCTTTCAACAGATACATTGTTAGCAATGCTTGAACTAGACGGAACATATCCAGAAATTAAAGATGTAAACAACAAGACTCTGACAAATTCAGCTTCTCTTGTTCCAGCATCTGCAATTACAGGAAAAACAATGACAATCGCATCTGCATCATTGACAACTGCATTAGCGGCTGTACCGGTAGCAGGAGCGACATCAAACAACCCAAATACATACGTAAAGGGACAAAAGAATATCAAATTTACAGGAATCAGTGCGAAATGTGGAACAGCATCTTCTTGTAAGCTTACAGATATGACACTTACAGGATACATGGATATAGGTAATGATGGCACATTCGCAGCGGGAGTGGATACGGCAGTTTACGTAAACACTTACGTAGGAAGCGTATGGGTGGATGACGGAGACGGAAACCACGTAGCTACAGCAAAGAGCGTAAGCTCAGCCGGAGTAGTAACATACGATAGCTTGGATTACACAATTCCAGCAGGAAAAACTGTAGTTCTATACGTAATTGGAGATCTTTCTTCAAACGCAACTGCAGCTTATAACGTTGCATTCTCATTGGCATCAGCAGGAATCACTTATGAAGACAAAGACGGAAATACAAACTCTTCAACAGGTGCAGTAAATGGAACAACAGCTCCAACAACATATATTTCTACATCAGCTGGAGGTGTTCTTACAGCTAGCGTAGATGCATCTACTACAAAAGACAGCATCGCTATAGCTGGAACATCAGATGTTGAAATCGCAAGATTCAAATTCTCAGGAACAAGAGAAGCTTTCACGGTTAAAGCTCTTTCTCTTCAGGATTATCAGAATGGTGTAGTATCTACGGATATTGGAGAATATGACAACAACATCACTTCAGTTAAGATTGAATATACAAATAGCAATGGAGTTTCAGAAACAAAATCCGGATACTTGACGGCTGGAAATGCTCAATTCTCAGGAATGGATCTATATCTTGCAAAAGATGATGATGCAGTCATGAAAGTATATGCAACTATCCCTACAATTGCATCAGGAGCATCAGCAGGAGAAGTTCTTCAGCTAAACCTAGCTTTAAATAATTTCGAAGCACTTTCAGGCTCAGGAGGAGAAACATACAAAGCTGATAAACTTGACGCAGGTAGCGCATTACTATCAGTTGGTACAATCACATGGACAACAACTGGAGTAACTCCAGGCACAGCTGACACAACTATGACAGTTGGTGGTACAGAAACATTTGTTGTTGCTGACCAAAATGCATCATTCCCAGTTGGTACAATGCTTTTGTTTGATGATGATGGAGTATTTGATACGACAGCATCAGACATCATGATCCTTACAACAAAATACACAGATGGAGATCTAGCTGTAACAGGAATCATGGCCGACGTAAGCGATGCAGAGGTTGATGCGGCAGAAAATATTTACTACGCTCTTCCAGGAACTCACTACTTGTCAGCAACAAATATGCTACAAGTTTACGAGACAAAACCAACATTGGCTTTGGCTTCTAGCTCACCATCAGGTGGAAGATCAGTTTCAACTTCAGATGAAGCATTCGCATTCACTGTAGCTGCAAACGCACAAGAAAAAGTTCAAATCAGAACAGGTTTGTCTTTGCCAACTTGTGTAACCGGTTTTGATACGGGCAACAACAATGCCGTAACTTTCGATTCTACGGCTATCGCTATTGATGGTTCAGGTTGCTTAGTAACTTTGACAAACGTTGCAGATTTGGACTCAGTATCCTTTGACGTAGGTGCGGCCGGAGATCCTGCTCTATATAAGAGAGCAAGCTTCTGGATGTACTGGGCTGAAGCAGATGATGATGGAGATCCTTTATTCGCAGACTTCGGTTATGGTACTGACCCAGTGGGTGACGCAGGAGCAGCTGGTGCGCCTGACGATCTTGCCGCATTGGCGGCGTCAGATTGTACATTTGCAGGAACTGCAACTGCTACAACTCTAACTACTGCAACATGGTATCGTTGTGACGTTGCTCTTCCAGCTACGCCAGGTGCACTTGACGAATTCTTCCATTTCGTAGTCACTGACATGGATGCTGCAAAACTTGAAACAGGAGATACCTTTGTACTTGACCAAGTCGTTCTTTACAACGACAAGATCACATTAGATCTTGCAGGAGACGATATTGGTACATACGCAGAAATCCGAACAAGTGCGGCAGCAGGAACACTTCCTGTAACATTGAAGGAAGGAGGTTCAACAGTTGCTACAGGTTACCTATACAAGAACACATCAGCAGCAGCTGAGGGTGGTACAGCATCTGTAACATTCGTTCCAATTTCTGGAACAGATACAGCTATCGAAATAGCTAAAGGTACCACAAAGACATTCACGGCTGTATTAAGCACATCTGCACTTCTTGATGAAGATGCAAGTGCCGACGATCCATTGACATTCTCAATCGATCTAGGATCATACAGCGGAATTACTGCAGGAACACCTACAGGTGACTTCTGGTGGAATGACACGAACTTCAGCAGTACAACAATTGGTACTGCTCCGGGAAGCGCTTACGCTTGGACAACTCCAGGTATAATCAAATGGGTTGGACAAGTTACTAGCGCAACTCTAAGCAGCAACACAGTTAGATACTAAAGTTGTTGACAGAGTAAATACAGTAATGATGGCATAAACAGCCAATTAAGACCCCCACCTAAAAAGTGGGGGTTTTTTTTTACAAAAAAAATTGTATAATGGAAAAGCTTATCAATTAAAAATATAAAAAATATATGAAAAAAATAATCATTTCATTGTTGGCGGTCTCTCTTCTTCTTTCAGGATGTGCCTCAGCAAAATGGGATAAAAAAGATCCAAATGCCCCTGCGGCATATTATCAAAAACACGAACAACAACTAAAAGATAATCAAGCAAAACTGGACAAAGATCCAACAAATTTTACATTGCAATTCGAAAAAGCATTCCAACTTCAAGCATTGGGAAGATATAAAGAAGCCGTCAAAGAATACGAAAAAGCTTTAGCAATGGCTCCCGATGATTTTGCGACATTGAACAACTTGGCTGCGATCTACGAGGAAGTGGGAGAGATAGAAAAAGCCCTTACGTATGAGCAAAAACTATACAACCAAAACACAACAAATATTGAAGTATTGAAAGATACAATACGTTTACTTACAAAAAATAAACAATTCAGTGATGCACAAGGAGTATTGGATACATTTGCGGGGACAGAGGAAGGGAAAAAAGAAGGAGCATTCTTGAGCGAACAAATGACGTATATCAAAGACGAAACAGCCAAAGAACAAAATAAAAAGTAAAAAAATAATTTTACCTCCTATGAAAAAAAATAACCTCATTCTTTCTCTCTTAGTATCCCTGCTAATCTCAAATATTGCATACGCATTTCCAATAGTTTCCTCGGGTGAAGATCAAAATTTCGCACAAAATATCGAAACGACTCAGCTCAGAGAAATTTCCATTACGGACGATGCCCAAACAAGCTATATAATGGCAGGCAATTTGAAAATCACAATTCCGGATTCAATAGAGATTATTTTTGATAGCGAGAGAACAAAAGAAGAATTACTGATTTACGGGACAGCGGTAGACAACGGCAAAGTGAAGGCAACACCAGCAATTACATTTGAAGATAAAGATAAAACGCTCGTAATTCCAATTGATAAAAATTTTGCAAAAGGTGAAAAAATGGTAATAAAACAAATATACGCCGAAGGATTTCATTCCCAGCCTGTGCAATCCGCAAAATTCATAGTAACTCTTCCCGACGGCAGTAAATATTACGATTTATATGATTTATACATCCAAACCGGGAATATCGAAGACAATAGTGCCCCGGACATGCCTACAAATATAAAACTTACAAGACAGGAAACCGGAGTAATGATTTCAT
The DNA here is from genome assembly GCA_023231115.1 of Candidatus Altimarinota bacterium. GTDB lineage: Bacteria > Patescibacteriota > Gracilibacteria > UBA1369 > LOWO2-01-FULL-3 > UM-FILTER-38-24. The sequence goes on along the minus strand of JALNWA010000013.1, from coordinate 15,691 downwards.
GGACTGATCCGACAGATTTAGATTTTCAAAGAATACAAATTTTTAAAGGAGTAAATGACGAAGCAGTGTCAGGAACAGCAATTGAGGTATTAAAAGGAGTACAGCAATATTTGGACAAAGACATTACAATAGGTGACAAAGTGAAATATGGCCTAAAGGCAACAGATGGCAAAAACTACGGCAGTTTGACAGTTGAAGTATCTTTGACTGTTGAAAAATATTCACCACTGGTTACGCCAGAACCAACCACGCCTGTGGACACGTCGGCGGACACGCCGGCAGAGCCGACCTCTCCCGACACAACTCAAATTCCAGAGACAACCCCAGATACTATCATAGAACCAACATCTTCATCTTCCACCTGCCAAACCTTCTCCGACATAGCACCGGAAGATGTTTTCTGCACAATGCTAAAAACAATAAATAAAAATAATATAATCACTGGCTACTCGGATGGTACTTTCAGCGGAGACAATCAAATAAATCGCGCAGAACTTTTAAAAATAGCACTTTTGTATGCGAACATAGAACTAATGTCTCCGGCAAAAAACGAACCGATTTTCTCAGACGTTCCCCAAGACGAGTGGTATTCAAACTACATCTACACTGCAAAAACTCTCGGAATAATAGACGGCTATCCAAACGGTACTTTCAAGCCTGCACAAACAGTAAACAAGGCAGAAGCAATAAAAATAATTCTAAAAGCTTTAAAAGCCGAAACAGGGCTAGTTTCATTTGCTCCATACGAAGACACCCCGATTAATCAAAACAACGCTTGGTACCTGCCATATGCGCAATACTTGAAAGACACTGTGGACCAAAATTCAACAAATTTAGATCCAAGCCACCTTATGACAAGAAAAGAAATAGTGGAGATATTAAATTTACTTGCAAGATAAGCAAAAAAGCATCCCCACTTTTGTCAAACAAAACCTCCAAACTACTTTTGCGTTTAAGTGCATATCGTACTACTATTTCACATAGAGAAAAAAATTCTCAAATTTAAATATTTTTAACTTAACAAAACATGAATATCAAAAAGATTATTCAGAACCTCTTGCTTTCGACAGGACTTTTCCTGATTGCAAGCGCAGGAAGCGCATTCGCGGCAAGTACTTACGCAGTAACAGAAGCAACGGCTACGGTAGGAACGGCACAATCATATGAAATAGAATATACGATAGATTCCGGATTAGCAGCCAATCAGCAAACTTGGGCGGAAGGAGACACTCTAACTCTTGCATTACCTGCAAATTACCCTGAATGGTCAGCCTTAACATACACAGCAGAAGTGGACTTGGACGCAGCCAACGACGGTGTAACCGAAACACAAATAGATTCGGGGCTTGGGAACGGACAATACTCGACAGCTGGAAGGACAATACAAATTAAATGGGGGGCAGTAGCTGGAAATTGGGCAGGAACCACAGGCTCTACTGTTCGTATTTTAATAACAGCAGCAGCTTCGCCTACATATATACTCGCACCAACCACTTTCACATTCGCGGGAACTACAGCGGCAGCAGATACAAATCCATCAGGTACAGACACTGTTACTGTATCGGCAGCAGCCTCAACTGCAACAGTAGCTCTCAGTACAAATTCAGTAGTTGGAGTAGCAGGAGCCACAACGATAACCTTATCAGCGGTTCCATTTGGATTAGATACAGGTGACACAATAGACATAACTTTCCCAGCTTACGTTGATATCTCCGCATTAAACGCAACGGTACCAACGGGAACATTTGTTAGTGGCGGTAGTGCAGTTTTCAGTTGTGAAGATTCGTCACAGACTATGACATGTACGGTAGCGAGTGGGACATCACCAACATCGGGAACGTTAATAATAGGGACAACAAACGGAATTACCACCAGATACGCCGGAACAACAGACATAACTGTTTTTGAAATGGAGAATGGCGGAGTCGCAACTGCTGATATTGCTATAGTTGCATCTGCAACTTTGACAGATGGAACAGCCGCAACATCATTGACAGCGCTAGCCGCTGACGCATCATCAGTCGCTATAGTCGGAGATAGCACTGGGCAAGTAGCGGTGACTCTAACATTTCCAACAGTCTTAGCGGCTACAGATACAATAAAACTTACATTCCCTAGCAACTACAATCTTGCAACGATGACGACTCCAAACAATGGAGTTCTTGCCGCTACTATAGGGCTGGACAACAACGTGAATGTAACAGTTGCAGATCAAGTTGTAACAATTACTCTAACTGGAGCACAAGCAGCAACTCTTGAAACAATACTTCTTGAAGTAAACACTATCACTCCATTGTATGCAGACACTGCGCAAAATCTAGCAGTGTTAATAGAACAAAACTCAGCAGGAGCAGGAGGAGCAGACGTAGCTGCATCTGCTGCGAATACAGGAATTAATACAACTTTGGGTGTCACAACCGCTTCGGCCGCTAACGCAAGCGTAACATTTGCAAACGCAGTAGTGAATGGAGAAGGAACAGTAACTCTATTACTAAGCACCGGTCTTGATTTGGCTGTCAGCGACACTATAACAATGACAATGCCAGCATGGATTAACGTCCCAACAGGAGCAATCCTTGTAACTTCAGAAAATTTTGATGGAGTAGGTACGTTTACATGTGCAGGAGTTAATGGAACAAGCGTAGTTACGTGTACGGCAACAGGAGCTATTACGGCAGGATCGGGTAAAAACATTGTTATGACTGCTACTACGGATTTTACTGCTATGTATGCGCACACATCAACGGCGTCGGATATAACCGATTTAGCCGTTAATGATTTCTCAAATAGTCTTAAGGATATTTCGGCAGATACAAGCGTAGCGGTCACAACAACAACAGTCGGAGCGCTTACAGGAACAAACGTCGAACCTCAGTCATTGATATCAGGAGTTGAAAGCAAAAATACTATTTCTTTCACAACATCAACAACAATCCCAAATTTAGGAAAAATTGTTGTAACATATCCAACAGGGTGGAGCGTAGCGGGAGCAAGTGGTAGAACAGCTACGGATCTTTCAGGACTTGATGGAACATGGACAGCAACAGTTTCAGGACAAGTTGTAACATTTACTCAAACAGGAGGAACAGCATCAACAGCAGGAGCAAAAGTATTGGCACTTTCAAATGGAATAATGCCACCAAGTGCGAATGGAGTAAGTGGAACATATACAATCACGACACAAATAGCGGCGGGAACTAATATCGAAACAAATGCAGCAGTAACGGCAGACACTATAACGGGAGCAAGCTATAGTGGCGACGATTCTTCAAGCACAACGACAACAACAACTACAACTACACCTGCCACAACTACAACGCCAGCAACAACGACTACCACAGAAGTAACAACAACGACTACCACAACAACAACCGACACAACAGAACCACCAATTGAACCAACAACAGTAGAAACAAAAACAGGAGAAATCATAACTCTTACAGATCTTCCTGCAACACACTGGGCAAAAGATGTAGTTGAGGCGATGGTAAAAGCAGGAGTGGTTGAAGGAAATGCAGACGGCACATTCAAGCCTGACTCAAGCCTAAATCGCGCAGAGGCATCAGCTCTTCTATATAGAATAATGGGGCTTGAGGAACCTACTGCACCTGAGATGACACCATTCTCAGACGTTGCAATAACAGAATGGTACGCAGGATATGTTTCTGAATTAAAAGACAGAGAAGTTGTAAACGGAAATCCGGACGGAACATACAAACCAGCAAGCGAAATCAATAGAGCGGAATTCCTAACACTAGCGATGAACCTATATTCATATCTTGCTGACGACACAACAAAAGCTGAGGTTGAAGCCTTAAAAGTAGGCCCACAAACAACAGCATACACAGATCTAGATACAAGCGCTTGGTATTCATCTACAGTAACAGCTGCAACAGAAAAAGGATTTATCGGCGGAAAAACATGTGGAGAAGGCAAATGCTTCGATGCTACAGCAAGCATCACAAGAGCAGAATCTACACAAATCCTATTCAATATGTTCGGCAAAATGTTACAAGTAGAATTGTAAAGAGAACACACGACCAATCAAAAGACCTTCCCTAACCGGAGGGTCTTTTTTTTATAAAAATTTTAAGAAAATTTAACGATTCCTTAATGTCAATTTGCTAGAGTGGCTTAAATAAGCCATATTTTTTTAATTTTTAAATTTATGGAAAATAAAAAAAGCTTAGCAATTTTCGAGAATAAATATATTCGCCGTGACTGGCATAAGGGGGAGTGGTGGTTTTCGGTTGTGGATATCGTTGGAGTTTTGACTGATAGTTTAAATGCTAGGGATTATTGGTATAGGATGAAAACTAGAATTGAAATTGATGAGGGTGGTCAGTTGTCGACATTTTGTCGACAACTGAAGGTAGAATCTAGCGATAGGAAAAAATACCTCACCGATTGTTCAAACAGAGAAGGAATCCTCCGAATAATTCAGTCGATCCCTTCACCAAAAGCGGAGCCTTTTAAGATGTGGCTGGCAAAAATCGGAGGAGAAAGGCTCGATGAAATAAAAAACCCTGCACTTGTAATGGAGAGGATGAAGGCAATTTATGAGCAAAAAGGCTATCCGAAAAAGTGGATTGAAAAACGAATGAGAAGCGTTGCAATAAGGCAAAATTTGACAGAGGAATGGGATAAAAGAGGTGCCGGCGACCATAAAATCTATGCTATTTTGACGAATGAAATAATGTCTGGAACTTTTGAAATGACGGTGCCTAAATATAAGAATTTTAAAGGGATCACCACTCAAAATTTGCGCGATCACATGAGTGACATAGAACTTGTTCTAATGATGCTTGCGGAATCAACGACTACAGAAATTCATAAAGTGAGAGATTCTTTTGGCTTTGGACCATTGCTAGCAGATGCGCACGATGGAGGACAAATTGCCGGAAGGACGAAAAGAGATATAGAAAAACAAACTGGAAAGCCTGTATCTAGTCGGGAGAATTTTTTGCGGTTGGAAAATGGGCGAAAACAATAAAATTTTCCCCACACCCAAGATTTCTGTCAACAAAATTCCCACACACAAATTTAACTACACAAGCCTTTAGGTGTAAAATTGCACAAACACGAAAAACGTGCATAAATAAAACCTCAATCCCATGCAATCTTTCTCAAAATTAAAGATTTTTGCTGTTGTGGCCTTCTCGACTGCTCTATACCTTGCCACATCTATTACGGCATCTGCCGGCACAACTCCTGAAATTTCCTCGGCAACATACAAAACAGGAGTTGCAAAAATAATGGTAAATTTCAATGTGCCTGTTTGGGGGGATAGCGCGCTTACTACAGCCGTTCAGATAACTGATTTTCAGCTTGGAGGAACTTGTGTTTTCTCAGGTAGCCCCACGATATCGTCCGATAGAGCTCCATCACCAGGGGATACATACACGCTTTTAACAATTGCCGGCGCGGCTGGTGCAGACGAAACTTCATGTACAATCGCGGCAAAAGCAAACAGCATTTTCACAGTTGGAGGAGCATTAAGCGAAAAGACAGAATCTTTAGCTTCAGACACAACAGGGCCAGTAATACAAACAGCAAAATTTTTCACAACGAACAGTTACGTTTTAATAACTCTAAACGAACAGGTTTTTGGAGATGCAATTGCAGGAGATGCGATAGATTACAATGATATTACTTTGACGAACGGAAATGGAGCAGGGTGTACTTCTTTTACAAATAATGCCGTAAAGTACGTAGGAGCTGATTTCATAATAGACAAATGTGATGTATCGGCAGTGGCTGGAGATGTCGCGGACACAGTTAATTTTGCAGGTGGTGCCTCTGTATACGATGCACTTGGGAATGCATCAGCGGTCGGAGCGGCAACTTCATTGGCAGAGGTAGCGGCAAGTTTGACATATGAATCCATTCATCCTGCATTTGATTTAGGTCCATCGTTAGAAGCATGCGTGGGATGTACAAACGCTCTTGTCAGATTTACTTATCCGGCGTTTAATGCCGCAATACCTGATATGGATGCTGATGTTGCGACAAGCGATTTTTTGTTTACAGACACCGGAGGAGGAGGAAAAACATTATCTTCAGCAATGCAAACAACGGACAATAAATGGGCTATGCTGGGCTTAAGTTCAGCTTTCTTGGTGGCAGATATTACGACGGCAACAGTTGATACAATCGAAAGAGCCGACGCAACTTCGCTTTATGATCCATGGGGAAGAAGCATGGATGTAACAACAATAGATGCCACAGACAACACAAGACCCACAATTCTAAGTGTCACAAAAACAGTTACAGACGGGGTAAATACAATCGCTCTTCAGTATAGTGAAAAAATAAAATTTGGCGCATTGGATTCTCCATCCGAAAGCTCAGCAAGCACAGCAACATTGGGGGATTATACTCTTGCAGGAACAGTAACAGGACTTGGAGCGTTTGCAACAGGGGGAGATATTTCTTCAAACACCACCAAAAATACCGTAGCGTTAAGTGCAGATCAGAAAACAGTTTATGTATATCTTGCAGGTGAAGACGGAGGATTTATTGGAGTCGGCGGTCCGACAGAACCATCAGGTATATTTACTCCAAGTACGGCCGATGCGACAGACAGGATAAGAGATTTGGAGCCAAACGGAGTTGCACCGACAGGAAATTCCATAGAAACAACAACAATTCAATCCACAATTACGTCATCATCAACATGGGATATTGTACAACCTACACTGACATCAATAACAATTTCAGAAGGAGCAGGTCTTATAAACGGAAAAATTGATAAAGCGACTCTTGTCTTTAATTCAGACATGAAAGATGCAAATTTTACTCCGGCAGATGGGTCTCTTGCATTAGGTGTAGGTACATTTTCTACAGGGGACGCAAATGACGAGACGATGACTTTTAATAGAACAGCAGACACCGCGACAACGGGAACGGCCGCGACAAATGGGGATTTTACATATTCAGGAGTAACTACTCCGATAACCGATCGCGCGGGAAATCCTTTAAATTCTGCATCAGATGGAGCAATAAATACAGCGGAAGGGGTTGAAGTGGACGGAGCGACCCCCGTTCTTTTGACGGCACAATGGAGCAAAGCGGCAAATCAAAACAATTTAACTCTTACCTATTCTGAAGCTTTAACAGTATATACAGTAGGAGGTATCACACAAATTTTGGCGGGAAATGAAGGTCCAAGTACCACGAGTCTTGGAGATATGACAACCGCAAAGACAATTACCGGTCTTTTGTCATGGCTAAATGGAACAGTAGATTTCAAAAATAAAGCTACTGCGGCGAACACAATAGCTCTCGATGGAACTTCAAAAATAATAACATTAACATTTAATGATACCGCAGGCTCATTCTTTTCCGCAGGAAGCGTTGCACCTTCAGGAGCAGAAACTTTAGCGGTAACTTACGACGCAAATTACATCAAAGATGCAGTAGCTTTGGGGGCAGTAGCTCCAACAGCGGGTGTAACAGTTTCGGTCGGGACGGCGTGGGATGCAACACCACCAAGCCAAATAACAGGGTTTGGTTCTCCAAATAGTAGCGGTACAAGTACGACACTTGTGTGGACATCTCATGGCGCTCTAGCTGATTTTTCAAGATATATGCTCGGATATGCGACATCCACAGGAGTAAGTTTATCAAGCAGTCTCTGGACAAGCACAAATGATTCAAACCTTTTAACAAGAACAACATCATCATCTACAATCACAGGGCTTACATTGGACAACAACTATTTTAGTAAGATCTACGCAATTGATATCGCGGGAAATGTTTCAGTACCAAGTTCTGAAACAAATTGGTTGCTTGCCGGAGCTGGCGGCGGCGAAGGAGGAGGGGAAAGTGGTTCGGGAACACCAGCATCAGAGCCGGTAACTCCAACGGAGCCTGTTGCTCCAATAACCCCGACAGAACCGACTACTCCAACAACAGAGCCGAGCACAGAACCAACAACCCCAACAACAGAACCTACTACCGAACCAATAACTCCAACAGTTCCGGTGGACACAACAACGGTTACAATTGTCGACATAACTGGTAAAGAAGTCATTATTAAAGATGATGAAGCCTTAGCAGAATCACCTGACAGATTTTTTATCGAAGCGATGATAACGGCCGGAATTTTTAAGGGAAATGCAGACGGTACAGTTCAACCGGACGTCAGCATAAAACGTTCCGAAGTGGCGACGGTGCTATATCGCATTTTAGGCTTACCGGAGCCTCCTTATGCTCCTGCAGAGGATCCATATTTAGACGTTCCAAAGGATGAATGGTACGCAGGATATGTCAAAGAAATGAAAGATATGAAATTTGTAAGCGACAAAGTTAGCTCATACGTACCGGAGATGTATGCAAACAAAGCGGAATTTTTGAGATTTGCGATGAATGTTTATAAATTATTAATAACAGAAGAAGAAAGAGCTGAAATAAAAATTCTTGAAGAAACTGCAGGAGTGACATTTTCAGACGTAAGCGCAGATGCTTGGTATGCAAAGGACGTTGCAGTAGCAAGCGCAAAAGGCTTTATCACCGGAACAGAATGTAGAAAAGGAACATGTTTTTATGCAAACGCCACAATCACTCGTGGTAATGCGGCAGAAATTTTGTATTACATGTTCGGCGAAATTCTTGGCGTAAAATAAAAATCGAATTTAAATGAAACCCCTCATTTTTTTTGGAGGGGTTTTTTGTTGGAATATTTTTTATAAAAATTTTAAGAAAATTTAACAATTCCTTAATGTCGGCATAGTAAAACAAGTTCATATGCAAAATAAATTTACTGAATTTGATTTTTTTATGGATGAAGATATGCGGTCAAAACGCATCGGGATATTGTGCATGGAAAAAACATTGACACCGGCACTTACGCAAGCTTTATTCAGGGTAAAAGAAGAGGCTAATGAATTCCATAAAGAAAGAATTGATTCTCTAAAATTGGACATAAGAGAAAGAATAGAGCAAATAAAACTCACTCACAGGCAAATTAGAGAAGTGAAATGGTCATCTCTTAATCTCATGAGATCGTTTATAGCAAGCGCTTTTGTTAAACAATTTTTCTATCACTGGAGAAAAGGTCCTTTGCCGATAATGTTTTTCAATACGCCATTTTTAAATAATCATCACGACTCTATTCGTTATTTTTTTGACAAGTTGACACGGATAAAAATAGAGACACTGGCCGGCGTTCAAAATTCAAATTCTGTTTTCTTTTTAGACACATTTACTACGACTTCAGGATACAGGTTCGAAGAAAAAGTTCGTAATTCCTGCAATCTATCGAGATGTTTTCGGATAGACAGTAGAGCTCACGATCTTATACAGCTTGCAGATATTTTACTCGGCATTACTGTATTCAAAAAAGATAAAAAAGAAACTTCCAGCGGAGCTAAATTGAGAATTTTGAGGGTATTTGAATTGGAAGATACTAAAAAAAACAACAAGGCAACAATTAATAGTTGTGAGCCAATAGTCTATCTCTAAAACAAAAAAAGCAGTGGTTCGAAAGCCTCATTTATTGGGAGGGTCTATCCACTACTAACTTAATTATACCAAATGAATACTAAATCTGCAACAAAACACCTAAAAATAATTTTATAAAAATTTTAAGAAAATTTAACAATTCCTTAATGTCGGCATGGTAAAACATCATTGCTATCAGGCGTCGTGAAATTTTTTATAAGGGAAACTAGCCTTTGGTCACAACAAAAAACTTCAAGACCTTAAAAGATTCTTGCAACCGGCGCCTGAGCTCTCAAAAATTTAAACTGATTTTTTGAGCCTCTCTGCCCTGTCAGTTTTCTCCCAAGTAAAACCCTCACCTGTTCTACCAAAATGCCCGTAAGCGGCTGTTTTCTTGTAAATAGGGCGTTTCAAATCCAAAGTCTTTATGATTCCCTGCGGAGAAAAATCAAAATTCTTTTTTATAATCTTCGCAATTTCCGCGTCAGTTATTTTTTTACCGTTTTTAATCGCTCCAGTCCCAAAAGTGTCCACAAAAATACTTACAGGCTCTTTCACTCCAATCGCATAAGCAACCTGTATTTCGCATCTTTTGCAAAGTCCGCTTGCCACAACATTTTTCGCGACATATCTTCCCATGTATGCACCGCTTCTATCGACTTTAGTCGGATCCTTGCCAGAAAAACAGCCTCCGCCATGTCTCGCCATTCCGCCATAAGTATCCACAATTATTTTTCGTCCGGTAAGTCCGCTGTCTCCGGGAGGTCCCCCAATGATAAATCTTCCGGTCGGATTTACGTGATATTTAGTTTTGCCATCTAAAAGTTTTCCGCAAACAGGTTTTATAACATATTCAATTACATCTTTTTTGATCTTTGCTTGTGAAACTTCAGGTCCATGTTGCGTTGAAACAACGATAGTATCTATTCGAATTGGCTTGTATCCATCATATTCCACTGTAACTTGCGTTTTCCCGTCAGGTCTTAAATATGGAAGAATATTTTTCTTTCTCATTTCAGCAAGCTTCATCGCAAGTTTGTGAGCAAGCATTATTGGCATAGGCATAAGCTCCGGAGTCTCATCACACGCAAATCCGAACATCATTCCTTGATCACCTGCTCCGCCTGTATCAACACCAAGAGCGATATCGGAACTTTGTTCATCGATAGCGGTAAGAACACTGCAAGCCTTGTAATCAAAGCCATAAGTGGCATCTGTATAACCAATATCTTTTATTGTATTTCTAACTATTTTTGCAATATCAGCATACCCTTTCGTGCGAATTTCCCCTGCAACAAGCACAAGCCCTGTCGAAACCATTGTCTCGCATGCGACTCTGCTTGTGGGATCCTGTCTTAGCAAATCATCCAAAATGGCGTCGGAAATCTGGTCTGCAATCTTATCAGGATGCCCTTCTGTGACCGATTCGGATGTAAAAAGATATGTAGACATCGCGAAAATATATAAGTAAACTATTGCCGAACAAATATACCTTAAAAGAAAACAAAAGCAAAGTCAATTTTTTGAAAATCACGATGAATAAGCCAAAAATATCAGTAATTATAGTTCACTACAACACTCCGCACTTCCTAAAAACATGTCTGGACGCAATTTTTAATCAAACTTACGAAAATATTGAAGTTATTTTTATAGATAATAATTCTCCGGAAAGAGAAGGAATTGAATTTGTTCGTGACGCATACTCACACAGTCCCGAAACAAGAAACAACAAATCTTTAATGATTGTTGATAACGCGGAAAATCTTGGTTATGCAAAAGCGGCTAATCAAGGAATAAAAATTGCGATGGAAAATGGCGCGGATTTTTTGGTAATAACAAATCCGGACATTATTTACACGCCGGAATATTTTGAAAAAATTGTAGAAAGAATTGAGAAAGATACTTCAGTCGCATCTATCACGGGAAAAGTTTATAAATATGATTTTACAAATCAAAAACCTACAAACATTATAGACACCGTCGGACTTTTTGCATACAAAAGCAGACGGGTGATTGATGATGGACAAGGGGTGGAAGACAAAGGTCAGTTTGATGAAGAACAAGAAGTTTTCGGTATATCAGGAGCATGCCCTCTATATCGCAGAAATGCGCTTGAGGACGTGAAAATCGGCGATGAATATTTTGATGAAAATTTCTTTATGTACAAAGAAGACGTAGATCTTTCTTGGAGATTTTTATTATTTGGATGGAAAAATTTATTTTATCCGAAAGCAATTGCATATCACGGAAGAGGGACAGGAATTGCCAAAAGATTTACGACTGCGGAAGTAATGGAAAATAGAAAAAAATTGAGTAAATTTCAAAAAAAATATTCTTTCAGAAATCAACTTTTGATGGAAATAAAAAATGAAATTCCTGCAAATTTTTTCAAAGATTTTTTTCACATTGTCGGCAAAAAAATTCTGATGTTTGGATACATAAGGATTTTTGAACCATATCTGTGGGGGAGTTTTTACGGCTTCTTAAAGCTCCTTCCGAGCACTCTAAAAAAACGTGCGGAAATAATGAAACGCAAAAAATCTTCATCAAAACAAATGTCAAAATACTTCGGCAAAAAATCGAAATACGAAAAATAATTTTACAAAAATTTATTCAAACAAAACGGAATTGCCATTGCTATATCGCTTGCTGAAAAATACCAACCTTTTGTTTTTTTCATAGTGTCACCGCTATCGCCTACGACAAAAGCCGCGGCTCGAGCCGCATCAAACCCTTCTGATCCCTGAGCCAAAAAAGTCGCAACAACTCCGCTCAAAACATCCCCGCTTCCACCGACTGTCATTCCGGCATTTCCTGTGCGATTTATTTCCACATGACCTTCTTCAGATGAAACATAATCGGCAGGACCTTTTAATAAAACATTGATTTTTAAATCCATGGAAATAGATCTAAGCAAAATTACAGACTTTGAATCTTGCTCGTCTATAACAACATCTTTATCCACAAGATTTTGAAATTCGCGCGCATGAGGAGTGATTACTATGTTTTGTTGCAAAGGAAATTTTCCAATTTTTTTTAACGCGGAAATAGCTTCTGCATCAAGAACTGTTGGTATGTGTAATTCTTGCAAAATCTTTACGACGGCTTCCTGACTTTCTTCCTGCGTTCCAATTCCGGGTCCGATAAGAATACTGTCACATTTTTTTCCAAAAGAAATAATTTCATCACTGTCTTTTTCTTGCAAAAATTCTCCGTCAAATTTTTTCACAATAAAATCCGGATACATACTTCGTGTCACATCAAAATTACAAGATGGAACATATAAATAAACAATGTCAGCGCCACTGTAAAGTGCGCCAAGGCCAGCCAAAATCGGCGCTCCACTAAACTCAAGACTTCCACCGACAATCAAAACTTTTCCATTCTGTCCCTTGTGAGATTTAGCGTCTCTTCTTGGTAAAAGTTTTTCAACCAATGATTTTTTTATTTCGGGTAACATATTATTTTTTAGATAAGTTTTTCAAATTATAAAACGCCTTCCCTCCTGCAAAAACTGCTTTTTCTCCAAGACGCTCTTCTATTCGAAGAAGTTGATTATATTTACAAATTCTTTCAGTCCTTGAAAGAGAACCTGTTTTTATAAATCCTGTTTCCATGCCTACAACCAAGTCGGCAATTGTAGTGTCTTCGGTTTCTCCGCTTCTATGTGAAACAACAGCAGTCCATCCCACATCTTTCGCCATTTTTATTGCGGAAATAGTTTCGCTGTAAGTCCCAATTTGATTTAATTTTATTAAAACGGAATTTGCGAGTCCTTTAGAAATACCTTCTTTAAGCCTTTTTACGTTTGTTACAAAAAGATCGTCTCCAACAAGTTGAATACCTCCATCCGTGGCTTTCATCATTTTTTGAAAACCATCAAAATCATCTTCACTGTGAGAATCTTCGATAGAAACGATTGGATATTTTCTTAAAAGTACGTCATAAAATCCAACCAAATCAGCACTTGAAAGTTCTTGATAAATTCCATTAACTTTTATTTTATAAATATTTTTTTCTTTATCATAAAACTCACTTGCCGCGCAGTCCAAAGCAATCATGATATCTTTCCATGGCTTGTATCCAGCCTTTTCAATAGCCTTCACAATATAATCAAGTGCTTCTTCATTCCCTGAAAGTTTTGGAGCAAAACCTCCTTCGTCACCGACAGCCACAGAAAATCCTGCATCTTTCAGTAAACTTTTTAGTGCATTAAAAACTTCAACGCCCATTCTTAAAGCCTCTGAAAATTTTTCCGCACCGACAGGCATAATCATAAATTCTTGAATGTCCAAGCCGCTATCCGCGTGCTTTCCACCGTTAATAATATTCATCATCGGAACAGGCAAAGTAACCGATTTAGGATTTATATATTCGTACAAATACAAATTTTTCTCATTCGCAGATGCTCTCAAAACGGCCAAAGAAACTGCCAAAATAGCATTCGCACCAAGCTTGCTTTTATTCTCAGTACCATCCATCTCAATCATTTTTTTATCAATTTCTTTTTGGTTGTAGCTTTCCATTCCAATCAAAGCCTCAGCAATAATCGAAACATTTTTTACAGCATTCAGAACGCCTTTTCCCATATATCTTTTCTTATCCCCGTCACGAAGCTCAAGTGCCTCATGTATTCCAGTGGAAGCACCACTCGGAACTATCGCGCGACCAAAACCGTTTTCAGTAAAAACTTCAACTTCAATAGTAGGAATTCCCCTCGAATCCAAAACTTCTCTGGCTACAATTTTTTTAATTTTTGACATAATAATTTTGTTATTTGCAAAGGCAATATTAGCAAAAATAAGCCACAATTAAAAATAGATATTTCTCTTAAGCCGTTTTCTATGTAAAATAGCCCTATGCTAACAGCATATATCATAGAATTTTTATTCTTCGGATTTGTCGGATGGCTTCTGGATTCAATTTACCGACTTGTTCTTGACGGACAATTTTTATTCGGCGGATATCTCAGATGGATTCCAATAAGACCGATATACGGGCTTGGTGGGCTTTCTCTTTCTTTGTATTTTAAAACAACGGGAGATGTAGATCCGCTTTTGGCGATTTTTATAGGAAGCATTATGATGGTTTTTTTGGAATATATCTCTGGAATTTTCAGTGAATATCTTCTAAGAATAAAACTTTGGGATTATTCAGAATCGAAGTTTAATCTTGGAGGAAAAGTGGATATTTTACATTCTATTTTTTGGTTTTTTTTAGTGTTCATTTTTTACACATATATTTTTAAGTTCGTTTTATTGTTTGAATCAACTTTCGTTTTTCCTCATTATCTAGACCTTCCTGTCTTTTGGGCATTTGTTGTCATTATACTTTTTTCAACAATAAAAAATCATCCGGCGGTGGTTTTTGGAAACAGTCAGCCGTTGATGTGTTTGTTTGTTTACGATCATCACAAATTTGCAATTTTGCTTAGAAAATTCAAAAAAGCAAAAAAACCTTCACAGAAAGCATTATTAAAAAAACAGCTTCAGCCATACATGAAACTGACAGGAATGTCTTTAAAAGACATATAATGTTTTTCTTAGCAACTTCATGGTGCCCTCGGCAGGAATCGAACCTGCATTGAGGGTTTAGGAAACCCCAGTTCTATCCATTAAACTACGAGAGCAAGTAGGCACCGTACTTTAGTCGTTTGAAAGCAAAACGTAAACCCTTTTATCTTCAGGAAGCTCTGATTGGCTCTTTATCACAAATTTATTTTGAGGAACGACACCTTCCGCTCCGATTTCTTTAAATGCGACAGCGTTTGCATTCTTACCCATAGCAAGAACAGATCTTGGCTCTATAGACTCAATAATTTCGATAGCTTTTTTATTATCAAGATTCGTTCCGGCTCCAAATTCAATCATTAAAACGTCAACGTCTCCGATTTTATTAACAACATCACTTGGCAAAATATGTCCCAATTTTCCAAGATGACAACACCTTATTCCATCAACAACAAAGTCAATAATCAAGGTCTCATCGCCTTTTGCGCCTTCCGTCTCTTCTTTTGATTTGCTTTTTGTCCAAGCGGTAATTGTAGAAATAGGAACTCCTTTCACTTCATATTCTCCGGGCCATGTGAAAGATTTTCCTGACTCCAAAACGCCTATTTCTCCGCTGTCGACAGCCACGGACGCATTTTTACCTTTTACTTCAAAAGATGAGTTTCCTTTCCATATAATTTCCATATATTTTTAAGTTTAATTAGCAGGAAGAGAATACAGGATTTGAGCATAAGAGG
>JALNWA010000012.1 GCA_023231115.1 Candidatus Altimarinota bacterium | reverse complement strand
TTTCGCTGTTTTCTATCATCGCCAACTCCTTAGCCATATCCACAGAAAGAATATACTCTTTTGCCAAGATTTTCCCGGTTTTAGGGTCAGAAACTCTTGGCTTACTTGAGCCATCAAAACCATTGCCAAAATTGGCAATGGACACAAAATAGTCCAAATTTTCAACAAAATCATATTTCTCAATTCTATCTTTAATCCAGTTCGCAAAGAATTTCCCAACACCCAACCATCGATGCAACTCTCTAGCATTTACGAATCTCTTTTTCTCTCCATTAAAATCTTTTTGAATAACTTTGATGTTTATAAGTTCATCCATATTTTACATAAATTATTTTTTATTAGATTTCTTTCTAGATTTGACATTCTTTTCCTCCACCACCCCCACATCTACAAACTTAAAGTTATTCATCAAAAACCACTCAAAAGGATTAAGTAACCTTTTGCACAGCGGACACATGTAATCAACATTACCAACCTGAATCGCATTTTTATAATCATGCATACAAGCATTTTTCTTATTTTTCATAATATTGAGATTATTATTCGCCCAAATCATAGGTGAGCGTACACTCACCGTCAATGATATTTTAGAGGATTTAATTGCGAATACAGTTTAATTATGGCAAATTCGCCATAATTAAAAACTCACTATCTAAAGGAGTCGATTTCGACCCCTTTAATGTTATGGAATTCCATAAGATTAAAATCATTCCCCTATCATTTTGTCGGCGCCGGCAAAATGATATTCCCACTTCCAGAAGACCTAAAAACCATTTTCGTGACGCCACGAAAATGGTAAACAAAAAGCCTAGATTTACTAAGCTTCTTCTGACTTGCTGACCAACTCTACATTTAGGTCGGTCGGGGGCTGTCGCCCGCAAGTCCACAGAAATATTACCACGCACAAATAAAACAAATCAATAATTTACTTTTTAATGTTACTGAATTCCGTAAGTTTAAGAATCCTCCCCTTCACTCTCCCTATAATTCTTCGCCAACCTAGCACTGATACTTCAATCCCGCAAAATAAGGAACTGACACAAGTCCCCTCTCCTCATCAAAAATCACAGAATGTGGCGGATATTTGCCCACAGGTTCACCACATTTTTTACAAAGATTAGTATCGCAAGAACACTTCACTCTGAATTTTGCATCAGGATCTTTATCCGAGCAAAAACCTTTGTACTGTCCGCATTTTTAGCATTTTTCAAGTCCTGCCGGGACCACCTTCTTATCCATAGTTATGGGGTTTAAAAAATAAAAGGTTATTTTTAAACCTCCATCGAGCTTGGAACTATAATCAAAATTCCATCTTACTTAGTTGGAGCACCTTGCCGTTTCGGTAGGTTGCTGACGGGTCATAGAGCATAAGTCTCTCGCCGTCTCTCGATGAAAGCAGAAACAGTTTAGCAGACTTTCCTCAAATCCTCCAATACTTTTTCCAAAACATCATTCATTCTCTTTCTTAACATTTTTATTCAAATTGGCGACAAACGCATCACTTATCTCATCAACAAGTTTCTTAAGATGCGGAGGCAGTGGCTTGGGTTTAAACGACTGGACCTCATCTTTACTATTTTTTTCTTTTCCCATATATATTGGGTTAATGATATAAAAGTTGAAAACAAAAAAAGCGGTCAGGAAAATTCACTATGCTCGGATTTATACCTCCGAGTGGTGAAATCTCCCAACCGCTTTTAATTAACGCGATTAGTCATTTATTTCATGTGGCGACTGGCAGATTTCCCCAGCGCCTACCCCGCCTTGCGGGGAGAAACAAACGGTGCGAATCCCTTCGCACTAGGTCTAATTGTCAAGGACAAGATTATTGTAGCAGATTGGAGGAGAAAGTAAAGTTATTTGGCAAAAACCCCAAGTGCTGTACACGACACAAACAAGAAGAATGCCAAAAAGCCCAAGGCAATAGTCCATAAAAATACTTTTACCGCCAAACCTTCTTTTTGCGTAAAAACCTCTATGATATAAAGGAAGATGAAATATCCGATTAAGAAAGCTATTACGAAAGCCATATTATAATTTGTTTACAGCTTCAACATACCTACAATAATCACACTCCCCTCCTGCCTTCGGAATCTTACTTCCATTTAAACACTTATGTAAATCCCCAATAGTCTTCTCAACCCACCCATCATCGCCCTCATAAGGCAAAAGTTTGATATCAAATTCCAACTTCCCATCAAACGCCGCACAGTCCGCCCTACCATTGCAATACACGAAATACCCCGTTGATGAAACCTTGAAACCATTCTTCCGAAACAGCCATTGATAGACCTCCATTTGGCGTTTATAGCCATCCTGCCACTCCGCATCCAGCGAAACCGAACCTTCCTTCGAAGTCGCCTTATAATCCACGATAATCAGTTCCCCCGAAGGTGTCACCCACACATCATCAACACCTCCCGTAATCAAAAGATTTGTTTTTGGAAACTGAAAAGTAATCCCCTTGTGCAACGAATCCCGCCACTCCTCAATCTTCTCATGCGCCATCGGCACCGCATCAAGCCCATACGCCTTCATCAACGGATGCGCCGTCCCCTTCGCCCTATGAATATCAAATTCTTTCTTCAATAATTTATCCACCGCCGAATTCAAAGAAAATGGATACCCCGGCGGTTGCCCTACCCCAAGCCTTCTATCAAGATAAAAACACCTCGGACATTTGATAAAAAGATCAATCTTCGACCTGCTCAATCGAAAAGGTTCTTTCGATTTTGGATTGTAAAGATTGCGGGTACGGGTTGGGTTGTAGTATTGGGACATGGGTTATTTTTTATAAAAAACAAAAATATGCTCGTGCATTATCAACAAAAAATTGGATTCTTTCGATTTATTCACCCAAAAACCAGTAGCCTTGCAATTGAATTGCCTCTTAATTATATCTTCTTTCAATTGAAAACCTGCCTTTAAAAATGCCTCCATAACTTTATATGCCAATGGCTGATACATGGTATTCCTTCTCGTATCGCCAATCAAAATTGCACAATACTTTCCTTTTTTCAAAACTCGATACAATTCTTTTGCAACTTTTTCCATCTCCTCAACAAATTTATCAATATCATGAATATTAGATAAATCTTCTTCTATTTTCCCATTGCTGTATTTTATTATGTCCGCGTAAGGTGGATGCGTAAGGATAAAATCGACACTCTCATCTTTTGCTTTTCCAAGATCCCGCGCATCTCTTTTTAAAACCTTTTGCCATGATTTATTTTCGACTTCAAATTCAAGACATTTCTTTGTTCGTTCAATTGCAACATCGTTTACATCAGAACAAACAATATTTCTATTTAAAATTTTCGCTTCAATCGCAGTAGTCCCTCCACCAATCATAGGATCGAGTAAGATATCGCCCTCTTTCGAATAACGCAAAATAAGATTGCGAACCACTTCAGGAGACCAATTCCCTCTCCAATCAGAGCTATGCGTCGCCCAATTCCCCCTACGAGGAAAAGCCCACACCGTAGTACATTCTAGTTCGAATTCCTCAGGGTGTAATTTAAGATCTTTCATTCTAAACTGTTAACTTTTGTACCCAATAGGCTTTCCAATTATTTCCGTTAATCCTTCCCAAAATTTCTGTCTCCCAGACCAATTCCAATACCTAATATCCTGCTCGATAAAAAACCATTTTATTACACTTAACAGCATTTCGAAACTATAACCTGGCAACTTATTAAAAGATCCATCCGATACTTCAAAATTTTCTTTTATTGAATCAATATTCACACAATAATAGATTTTCTCAAACATATGATACATATCCTCTCTTAACACATCCCTCAAGTCATCTTTTACTAATATGATTTTCTGCTTAATGTCATTAAATATGTCGTCATGCTTTGGATAATCTTTTTTATTGGAAAATATATGATTACTTACGTGAATCACAAAATCAAATCCCTTATTAAGTGCAACTGGCCTAGTAATATAAACAACATCACCATTTTCTAGAGTTTCGACATCATATCTATAAAAAGAAGTTGCCTCTTTTACCCCAGTACCAGGCTCCTCCTGTAAAAAAACCTTCAAAGCTCTTTCTCTCAAATTATTCCTATTCCTAACATGATTTTCAACCAAATCCTCCATAAGTTCATCGGAAGATAATTCTATTTCTATTTTTCTAACTGGATAGTGCGTCATAAAAAAAATCTTATTGATCATCCATCTTAATCTAAACAATTTTATATCTCTTAGACTTAACCAATTTAATCGAATCGTAATTATTTTTATCAGTAAATTTATATTGCCAAATCAAATACTCATCAATTCTTTTTTCGAAGAACAACAAAAAAACTTCTTTTTTTGTATGTTCCGTCCATTGTCTGTACGGATAATACAACTGCCTAATAATTGTATTTTTAGTCGACGAATTTTTAGCTTCTATCAAAACAACTTTGTCTTTTCCTTCATAACCAGCATCAACTTCCGTCTGAACTCCTTTTGTCTCAATCAAATTATTCCCAACTTTATAACTAAACTCTGGAGTATATTTTCTTCCTCTAATTGTTAAAACAAGCGAAGGATCTTCCATAAATGTTCTAATAAGACTAGAAGCATAAGCAAAATCAAGATGTTGCATCTCAGAATTTCCTATTTTTGCCGTATCTAAATTAAAATCCAATTTTGTGTGATAAAGCTCAGCTTCACCTTTAATCTCAGGAATATCAACATATCCTTCACCTTTTACAATCACATAATATTTATTTTTGACAGGCAACAAAATTAATCCATTTTTTTTCATTATTTCTGGAACACTTTCCCTAGTATCCATCTTGCACAAACAACGAACCTCTTTCTCAGTTGTTTTCGTAAAATCCTGTACGGATTTCTTTATCATTGCCGCAGATAAATAAAATGGAGTTTTAGAAAAATCATTTTTCAAGATATCGTTATCTTTAAAAATTTTCTCCCACGAAGCATTATTTGCCATAAAATTAATAGTTAGTTACCAATACCTCCGTAATTTTTCCCCTTCCAGAACCTTTTGAATTAATAGCACGACCAGCTTTTACTTTCGAGATATTAACATCTTTTATTCCAGAATAGATTTTATTTATAAACGGAGTATCAGAATTTGAAAGCATCACAAAACATCCACGTTTGTGCAATTCTACACACACATCACGAAGCTCAATTTGTTCTTTTTCCAAAAATGCCTCAGAAGTATAAGAAGTAAAAGATGAGGTTTTATTTATAGGATAATATGGAGGGTCAAAATAAATAAAATCACCATTTTTCGCATCCTTCAGCACTTCTTTATAATCCTGATGTTTTATTTCTGTCCCCTGAAGCTCCTTAGAAACTTTTCTCAAATTATCTTCTGCGCAAATTATAGGATTTTGATAGCTTCCGAAAGGAACATTAAAACCTCCTTTGCTGTTAACACGATAAAGTCCATTAAAACAAGTTCGATTCAAAAAGATAAAACGAGAAGCAATCTCAATATCACTAAGTTTTGAAACATTTTTAGCCCTCATCTCAAGAAAATATTCTTTGTCGTTTTGATGTTTTTTAAGAGAAGATATTAATTTTTCTACGTTATTTTTGATAACATTGTAAGTCGCAATAAGCTCTTTATTTAAATCCGAAAGAATTGCTTCTCGAGGGAGTAAATCAAAAAACACAGCCCCACCTCCAACAAAAGGCTCAAAATACGTTCCCGTGCTTGGATTAAAATTATCTGGTGGATAAAGATTCATTTCTTTAAATTGAAGCAACAATTGACGTTTACCTCCAACCCATTTAACGAAAGGTTTTGGCTTCTCAGCAATGATACGCGCCGCATCTTCGATTAAATTTTCCTTATCAGCAAGAGAAAAAACTTTATGCGCATAAATCGCATTTATATCAAAAGTTCTCTGTATCTCTAATATGGCTTGTGAGGTAGTCATAAATTTTTAAAGTTTTTCAACACCCACAATTTATATCTTTTCGAGGGAATTAAACAAGCTTTTTCTTTTTATCTTTTTTTTAACAAAATTAAAAACATCTTTAATTGGCCACAAAGGAAGAATATAATTCAGCCACATCTTTATACAAGAATTAATGATTCAATATATTAAAAAATCTTTACCATACATCTTCTTAACGCTACCAATAATAACTCTATTCTTAAATAAAATTTCAACCGGAGAATCTTTTCAGTTATATTTTGCTAGGTTAGACACAAATGGCTGGCTATTACTGTTAACCTACTACGTTATATGGTGGTACACATTTGAAACTTATAAAATTAGAGAACAAACTGCCATACAAACAGAGATAGGACAAATGCCAATTTTGTTATTAAATATTCAGAAAGGAGGTGTTGCACATAAACAATTTATGGATAGAGAATATCAAATAACCGAACAAGTGAATAATGCCATTATAGGATCAGATCATTACCTTACAATAAAAAATTTAGGGAAAGGACCTGCAATTAATTTAAGACTAGAAAGTAGCAATTTTGTTGCGATAGCGTATCAAGAACAATTCTTGATCCCTTCACAAGAGGAATATTCCATCAAAATACTTGCAAAACCAAACAATAAAATACGCAAGTTAACAGAGCTAAACGACGAAATAATGCAAATACGTTGTCAAAACATGTTAAAAAAAGAATATATTTTCAAATATAAAATAGAAGACTTCCAAAAAAGAAAAATTGTATTTATACCATAATCAAGACCTCCCCCACTCTTGCAAACCTTCCAACGCCCGTTTATACTCCCACCTGTACATAAACACCTTTAAATATGGCAAAAATGCAACTCAAACTTGGTAATCTTACGGCCGTACTCGGCACACAATGGGGCGATGAGGGGAAGGGAAAACTTATCGACATTTTGTCGGAAGAGTTTGAATTGGTCGTGCGCGCCGCAGGCGGAGCAAATGCGGGACATACCATTTACTTGAGAGATCCAAGCAATCCAACAACTTCAAAAAAATTCGTATTTCACCTAGTTCCATCCGGAATGCTACATCCGACTTGCACTTGCCTGATCGGAAATGGCGTAGTTTTGCACTTGCCTACACTATTTGAAGAAATCGAACTTTTAGAAAAAAATAATATTTCAACAAACGGAAGAATATTGATCGCAGACCGTACACATCTGCTTTTTCATTACCATAAATTAATTGATGGACTTCAAGAAGAACGCAAAGGCGACAAAAAAGTCGGAACAACAGGGCGCGGAATTGGCCCTTGTTATGCAGATAAGACATCACGCATGGGAATTCGCATTCACGAACTACTCGACTTCGAAAAATTCGAAACAAAATTCAGACAAAATTTTGAAACACTAAAAAAACTCTACAAACCTTTAGAATTATATAGTCCAGAAGAAGAACTCTCATACCTAAAGAAACTTGCAGCAAAAATAAAACCAATGCTCGTAGACGGCGCACATTATCTTCACGAAGCATATAAAAACGGGCGAAAAATCCTAGTGGAAGGCGCAAACGGAAGCATGCTCGACGTTGATCACGGAACATATCCATTCGTCACATCATCAAACCCAACAATCGGCGGAATCTCAACAGGAACAGGTTTGCCGGGAAGGGCATTCACAAGCCTAGTCGGAATAATGAAAGCATACGTCACTCGTGTCGGAAGCGGACCATTTCCAACTGAACTAAAAGACCAACTCGGCGAAGACATCCGCCAAAAAGGAGGTGAATTTGGCGCAACCACAGGCCGTCCACGAAGATGCGGCTGGTACGACAGCGTAATCGGAAAATACGCAGTAATGCTAAATGGCCTAACCGACATCAACCTCACAAAACTCGACGTCCTGACAGGACTTGAAACATTGAAAATCGCAACAGCATACAAATACAATGGCCAAGTTTTGCCTTCTGTACCTGCAGATTTGGACATCATGGAAAATATGGAAATCGAATATTTGGAAATGCCGGGATGGACTGAAAATATCGGAGACATTCGCTCATTCGAAGACCTGCCACAAAACGCAAAAAATTACGTTTTGAAAATCGAAGAATTAATCGGATGTAAAATTTCATCAATCGGCGTCGGACTAGAAAGAGACGCTATGATATTTCGTTAAAACTTAACCCACACAAATATGGCCGCAGATCACTCAATGGACATTGTCGCAAAATTCGACATGCAGGAAATGAGAAACGCCGTAGACCAAGCGAAAAAAGAGATTTTGACAAGATACGATTTGAAAGATTCTGCAATCGAAATCGAACTAACCGACGACCTCATAAAAATAAACACAGCCAACGAATTCCAGCTCGACACAGTTTATGAAATAATCATGAAACGAATGGCGGCTCGCGGACTTTCAACAAAAATCCTAGATCGCCAAAAATTCGAACCGGCAGGCGGAATGCGCATGAAACAAGAAATAAAACTTGTAAAAGTAATCGACCAAGAAAGCGCAAAAACAATTACAAAACTAATTCGCGACAATTATCCAAAAGCAAAAGCCTCTATCCAAGGCGACGAAGTCCGCGTCACATCAAAAACAATCGACGACCTTCAAGGCACGATGCGACTTTTGGAAAAACAGGAAAGCTTGAAAGTTCCATTATCTTTTACTAACTTCAGATAACATGAAATTTATTGATTCAAAAATTAGCAAAAGCTCCCTAGCAGAAATAGCAAAAGAACGCTTTGGCGACATGGTAAAAGCCGTTGTTGACATTGAACTTAAGATAATGGTTGTCGGTGGAGAACTTCACGCAGACGAAGAAGCAATGCTTCTCGAACGCGACTGCAAACAGGAAAATTTATGGGGAATTAATATTTATGTGGAAAAAACAGGTGACGAAATGATAGAATTCGACTCCATGATAAACATTCGCCCACGACAAAATAATCGCTCAAGAGACGTACTTGATCCGGCAATAAGAGAAAAAATCAAAATTATCGTAAATAATATTATAGAAGAATGAATACTACACACACAGATTTGGCAAACGGAAGATGGTTTACGATGTCACTCTCTGAACAAATGGGAAATACAGGAAGCGAGATTCATCGATTAGTGCTTTCGCAAAACAAAGACCAGCCACGATTTGATTCGGCTTTCGACAGAGCATTGGAATTAATGGATCTAACTTTAGCAGATCCAAGATGGAAAAAAGGCTACAAGGAAATAGCTCGTGTCCGTGAGGTTTTATGCGATATTTTTTTTGGTAAAAATCAATACGACACTTCTCTTGAAGCTTTAGATAATTATTTTTTTCAATTCGGCCTCGCAGCACGATAACCAAATTTTAAAATGTCACAAATCGCATCAGACAAAGAAATAGAATTTTGCAAAAAAATGGGAGTACCCGCGCCGACACTTCCGCCACTTGAAAGATTTCGCACACTCATGGCTTTCCGCAATGAATGGAAACTTTATCGAAGAAAATGCGACGCGACAGGCGAGGAAATCCTCAGCGCTTACGCAAAAGAAAGCCCTTACAAAGTCTACAAAAATAGCGTTTGGTGGGGCGATACTTGGGATGCACTCGAATATGGACGTGACTTTGATTTCAGCAAGCCATTTTTCCAGCAATTCAAAGAATTACAACTCGTAGTCCCCCGCGAAGGAACATCGATTTTCAACTCTGAAAACTGCGACTACAACAGCCACATCCGCGAATCACGAAATTGCTACTTGAATTCACTCGTCGCAAAATGCGAAGACCTCTACTATTCATATTGGATGGTAAACGACAAAAACGTCTTCGACTCGATGATCACGAACGACTCGACACTCTGCTATTTTTGTTCAAACGTAAACAAAAGTTACGGCTGTTTTTTCCTAGAGGAAGCCAATAATTGCACCGACTGTCATTTCTGCTATCAAATTCACGGATGCAACAATTGCATTTTCTCAAGCAATATAGCAAATAAAACATATTACGCATTCAACAAAAAATGCACAAAAGAAGAATTTGCAGAAATTAAAAAGAAATACCTAAACGGTTCATTCAAATCTCTCGAAGAAGGGAAAAAAGAATTTGAAAAAATGCGAAAAGAGGCTAAACAAAGAGCGCTTCACAATTTGAATTGTGAAAATGTCACCGGCGACCACATGTACAACTCAAGAAATTGCGAAAATTCGTACGAAGGATTCAACTCGGAAGATTGCGTAAACAGCATCTCGCTTGGCGACGCGACGTCTATCTACAGCTGTTATTCCGCAGGATGGCCAAACTGCCCGGGACCGGTCTACATGTCCTTGGTAAGCCGAGCCTGCCAAGACGTGGCTTTCGGAAATTACAACTGGTATTCAAGCAAACTTCGCTACTGCGAAGGAATGAACACGTGCGACAGCTGTTTCGGATGCATCGGACTACGCCACAAAAATTATTGCATTTTGAATAAACAATACACAAAAGAAGAATACGAAGCGCTTGTGCCAAAAATTATCGAGCACATGGAGAAGAATCAAGAATGGGGAAATTTCTTCCCTAAAGATTTATCAACATTCGCATACAATGAAAGTGCCGGACAGGATTTTTTCCCACTCGAAAAAGAACAAGCCATAAAAATGGGATTCAAATGGCGCGATGAAGAAACAAAAGCAAACAAACCGGCGACCGCAGAAATTCCTGAAAACATAAAAGACATTCCCGACACATTCACAAAAGAAGTTTTGGCATGCAACAAATGCAAATCAAACTACAAAATCATCGAACCGGAACTCAAATTTTACAAACAAATGGATCTTCCAATCCCAAGACTTTGCCCTGAATGCCGCTACAAAGAACGCGCACTAACGCGTAATCCATTCGTTTTATTCAAACGAAAATGTAGCAATTGCGGCACAGAAATCGACAGCACTTTCAGTCCCGACAGAAAAGAAGTCGTTTATTGTGAAAAATGCTATTTGGAAGCGGTGGAATAAAACACCACAGCCCCAACCACTTTATTTCACTCCAGAAAGATATCTTGTGCCGGCATCGCTTAAATATACGAGATATCCGGTTTTAAGCGCTTGATCGGCAGGATCTCTATATTGGACAAGAACCCTAACTCTGGAATTTGGTGATTTATCATCAATTGCCAAAACATCAACTTCCATTTCAGGTGGAACTTTTCCGATAATATCGCCATTTTCAGATCTTAGATTTAATCCCCCATTCTTTGTTATTTCTGCAAGAGGTCGAAGTTTCACTTTTTTAGTTCCAAAATTTTCAGGGTGAAGGTTTTTTGGATCGTATGGTTCAAGAAGACTGCTGTGCACGAAACCACCCTCGGAAAGATAGCTATATCCCGTTTCCGCATCAGTACGAAGGACTTTCACCAAAGTATTTGAAGGGACAACGCTGTAATTTTCACCTCCACGATAACTTGTAACCAAACTAGCTCCAAGATTTTTAATAGTATCAGGAGTGGTTTTCACAACCATATATTTCGGAGCATCTTTAACAGGATTCTTAAGGATATTTTTTGTAACATTAAGAAGTCTTATTGCTTTAGAACAATCCTTAGCATCAACAGAGAAAGAATTATAAATACTTACATCTTCATTCCCATATTTAATTGTTAAATAAGTGCCTTCTCCTCGAACCTCACTAAGAGAAAAACGCTTTTGCCCTTTTTTCGTAATCATACCTTTTAAAGTGGGAATATCTTTGTAATCTTTAATCAGAACACCGATATCCTTCATAAGAGCATTAATCTTCTTCTCTTCTTTAGAAATATCTTCTTCATCATAATCATCAACATATATTCCGTCGCGAAAAGGATTTTCACTATAATCAAGATAATAATCAGGAATATCGTTTGGATTTTTAGGTCTTTTATCAATGACTTTCTTCGCCAAAGCCTTTCCCTCTCTTTTGGCGATAGTGTCCTTTGGATTTTCAGGACCATAAATAAGCCCTTTAGCGGCAACTTCGTCAGAAGTTTTATTTCTTGGATTTTCAGAAGCCTTTTTGACATCAGGAGCCTTCCTTGAAGAAGGTGCATGTTCTAGTGATCTATTTCCCATTTTTGTTTTTGTTAAATTTTTCTACAGCACAATTATAACACATTTGCACATAATTGGCAACGTATTAAAGTGGTGGGCGTTTAGGGATTTCCCCTCCGGGGATAAACTTCTCATCCCTCACCGCAACAAAAAAACATCTCTGTCTTCGACAGAGCCGTTTTTTTCTGGTGGGCGTTTAGGGATTCGAACCCCAGACCCTCTCGGTGTAAACGAGATGCTCTAACCAACTGAGCTAAACGCCCTTGTTTTCAAAAACCTACAACTGAAGCCTATACCTTTTACCACAGCGGATTAAAACTTTCAAGGAATTTTATTTACCCCAACATAAATCCGTTATGCCTTAGCCACTTTTCAGACTCTTTATATTCAGGCATCGCATTTTCCACGACTGCCCAAAATCTTTTTGAATGATTAAATTCTTTCAAATGTGAAAGCTCGTGCACGCACACATAACGAAAAACTTCCCTCGGCGCAAAAAGCAGACGGAATGAAATGTTCATATTTCGCTTTCTGCTCATGCTTCCGAAGCGACTTTTGGTTTTTTTAAACTTACACGCATTCACTTTTTCCTGAAAATGCATCTGGTTTAATTCATCCACAACCTCTTCCAAATACGAAGTTTGATCCTTCAAAATCAAATCCTCCGCCAATTTTTTAACCACCACTCCCCTGCCCTTTTCTGACAATTTTTCTGCAAAAGCCCGCCCGAGAAAAATCTCAATCACGCCTTCCTTAAGCCTCGCCGTATTATTTTTTCTGTCGGTGATTTTTACAACAATGTCATAAATTTTATTATGCGTAAAAACTTTTCCTTGATCCTCATAAGTCGGCAAAACAAAACTGGACGGCTTAAATTTCGCAAGTCTTTTGCCCGCCCACACCAAAAACTTATCAATTATTTTCACTTGCTGAAATTCTCCCGCATATCGCGAAAGCCTTATAATGACCTCGCCATTTGAAATTCTCACAGTCGAACTCCTCCCACGCGAAACCTCGCACCTCACAGGGAAATTGTTTTCACCTACTTGTAAAACTCGAGGATAGTTCATGTACATTTGGTGCTCGAAAGAGGACTTGAACCTCCACGGCCTTGCGGCCACTGACCCCTCAAGCCAGCGCGTCTACCAATTCCGCCATCCGAGCATTTTAAAAATCATAAATCTTGCCCTCTGAATTTACACTAAACAATAAAAAAATCCAGTCTTAGCAAGAAATTATTCACAAGTCCCCTTGCAGTTCACCTTCAAATCGTGAAAAATACAAAAGGTGCTTTTCATCCATTAACCAAAACTCCCATGAGCGCAATAAAGGACATCGATCCTCAAGTTTTCGAGGCGATTGAACACGAAAAGAAGAGACAGTCCGAAGGAATTGAGCTTATTCCATCGGAAAATTACACATCTGCCGCAGTAATGGAAGCGTGCGGATCTATTATGACAAATAAATATTCTGAAGGTTACCCTGGAAAAAGATATTATGGTGGACAAGAAAACACAGACATAATCGAAAATTTGGCTATCGAACGCGCAAAACAGCTTTTCGGCGCAGAACACGCGAATGTACAACCATACTCAGGATCACCAGCAAACACAGCAATTTATTTTGCACTCCTTGAATTCGGAGACACAGTTTTGGGGCTTAAACTAGACCACGGCGGACACATCACGCACGGACTTCCAATTTCATTTTCAGGAAGAGCATACAATTTCGTTCAATATGAAGTCGATGCAACAACAGGGAAAATCGATATGGAAAAAGTAAGACAGCTTGCGCTTGAACACAAACCAAAATTAATCGTTGCAGGATTCACAGCATATCCACGTGATATCGAATGGAAAAAATTTAAAGAAATCGCAGACGAAGTCGGTGCAATGACAATGGCCGATATTTCTCATACTGCAGGCCTAATCGCCGGCGGAGTTTTGGAATCACCTGTCCCCTATTTTGACGTTGTAATGACAACGACACACAAAACTTTGCGCGGACCTAGAGGAGCGATCATTTTATGTAAAGAAAAATTTGCAAAAGCCATCGATAAAGCGGTGTTCCCTGGACTTCAAGGCGGTCCGCACGAACACATAATCGCGGGAAAAGCGATTGCATTCCACGAAGCACTTCAACCTGCATTTAAAGAATATGCAAAACAGGTTCAGAAAAATGCGCGATACCTTGCAGAAGCAATGATTAAAAAAGGATTTACATTGGTTTCCGGCGGAACAGACACACATTTGATTCTTGCTGATCTTACAAACAAAGGCGTTCCGGGAAAGCAGGCGCAAGCGGTTTTGGACAGCGTCGGAATTACATTAAATAAAAATACTGTACCTTTCGACACACGCCCACCGATGGACCCATCAGGAATTCGTCTTGGCACACCTGCAATCACAACTCGTGGCATGAAAGAGCCTGAAATGGACATGATCGCAGATTGGCTTGATCGCGTAATTTCAAACATCGAAGACACTGCTTTGCACGCCAAAATCAAAGAAGAAGTAAAAACGATGTGCTTGAAATTTCCGGTTCCAGGGATAACGCTCTAGACTTTTGTCATTCTTTAAGATAAAATCACCCCTTATAAAAGGGTAATATTTCAACATGCCGGAGGTAGAAGATATACAAACAGGACCTGACATACCAGAAGTCGACGCAGGAACACAAACTGCAGTAGAAACACCTTCTGCAGAGCCCGCAATTATATCCGAAGAGACGCAAACCAGAGCAACTGAAGCCTTGGAAAAACAACCGACTCCAAAAACTCCGGAAAAAGTAAGCGGTCTTGAAACTTTGGCGAAAAATAAATTCAAAGTTCCTAAATATAGAAGATATATCTCAGCAGAAGAATTAGAAAAAGGTATAACTCCTGAGTTACTTGCAGAATTAAAAAAATTGCTAAGAGGATCATGCCAAGACTTAATAATAAGATCCGCACATCCTCAAGAATCCGAGTTTTCAGGCGGAGCATTTGAAAGTATAAAAATCAGATTATGGAAAATCGAAAACGGTAAAGACAAATATCTCTCACCGGAAGAATTAGCAGAAACCATAATCGAGACAAGAAAAAAAATCGTGGAACTGGCAAGACCGGAAAATTCATTACAAATAAGAAGGGACTTAAAACACAGAAAAATCAAAGATTTCGACCCTCAAAAAATGGGAATATATATAAATGAAGTTGTCCCGAATCACCTGCAAATCACAGTCGTGCCATTAGATGATGGAACATTAAGCATAAGATTTAACCAAGGAAATAGAGACGGAAAAAGAATGTGTTCATTCTCTATACCGAGAACAGGAGAAATAGATAAAGAAATTTTAGATAAACTGACAGACGCAATCGAAAACAAATACAGAGAACATCCATTAAGCATTGAAAAAACTCTTAAGATTCAAAATTTAATAAGAGAAATTCAGCGGGCACAAAGCCTGTTTCAAGAACCTCAAGAAATGGAAATACAATTAGGCCAAGACACCGATCACAGTTTTGTACAAACAAAAGCAGTAAATCCAGACACCACAAAACCAGATCAGATAGATGAAGAAATTTTTGAAAAAGGAATACAAACATTTGAAATGCATATATATCATAAGGATGAATATGAATTGAGGACATTCTATTACGAAAAAGCATCGGAAAGAGATGAAATAAGAGAAACGACATCATTGGTTATAAATGAAGAACAATGGATGAAAGAAGCAGGGATAAAGCCACAATTTAGATTTCGCGACATTTCTCCGGAAGTAGAAAATCATAGAATTCAAAGTACAATGAGAGACAACACGTCCGATCCAAGAGTTGCAGAATTTTTCTTAAAGAAATACGAAGAACTAATGCGTCTGGCTGAAGAAAATGACAGATACACATTAATCATAAATCAAGCAACTATATCAGAATATTTCGAAAGATTACCGTGGATAGATAAAATTTTGAAAATGAGGCAACAGTTAATGAAAAGTGCTTCTGTCCAAATTCGCGGATATTCCAATTATCACTCAGGCCTTGTACAAGAAAGTCATCACAACAAATTTGGCACGTGCGGCCCAAAACAAATAGTAATAACGTACACAAACGGAAGACTGGCACCAGAATTAATAGATTCAACAGGAAAAAGACTATTAGTCATGACACTACAAAAATCAAAACAGTTATATCCTTGGGTCAGAGTCTCTTTAGCACCACTATCGTAATATCATCCATTTGCTTGTAGCCGTTTGCAAAGGTCTTTACGTCGGCCAAAATCGCATCTTTGATTTCTCTGGCTGTCTTCAAATTTGAAAATTTCTTTACAGTTTCTTTTAGTCGTTCCATTCCGAAAATTTCTTTTTCATTTCTCCAACATTCAGGAATTCCATCGCTGTAAATCACAATAAAATCTCCACTCGCCAAATCGATTTCTTCAATTTTTAAATTCTTCGAAACGTCAGGAACCATTCCAAGTGCAATTCCTCCGGCCGGCTTCACATCAACATTTTGAGCCCCTGCCTGATAATGAATAATTTGTTCATGTCCTGCATTTACATAAGAAAATTTCTTTGTGGACTGTTGCCATTGCGCGAAACAAAGCGTCAAAAACATCGTCGGCATTGTCTTCGCTTTTAAAACTCTATTCACGTCAACAACAACTTGCTTGATGTCTTCGCGATCCGCATAACCGTAAAAAAGCGCATTCGCAATTGAGCTCACAATTCCGGCCGGCACTCCATGTCCCGTCACATCTCCCAAATACATCAATAATTTATCTTCATTTATTTTTATAAAATCATAAATATCTCCACCGATTTCCGATGCAGGAATAAGCCCTCCGGAAATATCCAAATCTTTAAATTTTGGAATTAATTCATCATTTGGAACAAGCCTTTGCTGAATTTGTGTCGCAAGTTCAAGCTCACGCGTAACACGTTCTTTATAAACTCTCGCTTCAACGCTCGCGCCCAAATCCACCGTCATTTTATTGAAAGCCTTACCCAAAAATTCAAGCTCATCACCTGTATCAATATCAACTTTCGTCGCAAAATCTCCGCGCGCAACTCCTTCCGCACCTGTCACCAATTTTTTCACGGATTTCGTTACCTGAAGCGACATAATAAATGACATAATCATTCCCATCATGATACCAAAAACGACCAAATACATGATCCTCTTGACCATCGCCGCAATCCTTTCGTCCAAATGTGTATAATCAATTTTGTAAAAAATCGAATATTTTTCAGTCGCCGGAACAACAAAATAATCAATCATTGTACCACTTTCCAAAGCGCTTACAGGCTTTTCAAGATTATCAACAAGATCAA
The DNA here is from genome assembly GCA_023231115.1 of Candidatus Altimarinota bacterium. Taxonomy (GTDB): domain Bacteria; phylum Patescibacteriota; class Gracilibacteria; order UBA1369; family LOWO2-01-FULL-3; genus UM-FILTER-38-24. Next base: position 7,330 of record JALNWA010000012.1, on the reverse strand, counting down.
AATCACCGGACTCATTTTGTTTTAAATAAACAATTCTTCCTTCCAAAGTTTTTAAGGAAATAGATTCGGCCTTCAGCTGTGAAAGCAAATCTCCATCCTTAATTACGCGCTTTTCTCCTGCATATTTCTTATCGGTGTCAGTCGAAGAATCATACAAAACCTCTCCCGAAAAATTCAAAACTTTTATAATCGAAACGTCAGCATTTTGATCAAAAATTGATTTTATTTCTCTATTAAAATAAACAAATCCGTTTTGCGCCAAATACAAATCATAATCATAAGCGACAGTCGTTGCAGTAAGCCTTGAAAAGGCTAAAGCATTTGCATAAATATCGTCTGCAAGTTCGACTTTTTTCTCATTGATAAAAAGCATTCCCGCAATCGAAAAAAGAACTATGATAAGCAGTGAAATCGCGATAACTAATTTTACTCTGATAGACATTTTCATTTAATATTTACGTCATCAAAATACAAACCTTCATCTATCCTAGGCTCATAATCAATTTTATCGGAAAAAGAATAAAACGCTTCGTACTCAATCAAAGGCACTCCGATAGGATCTTTTTCAACGATAACATTCATCGCATCTTGCAAAAATATTCGTCTTTTTAATGGATCCATTTCAGTGGATGCCGACAAAATTAATTGATCCACAGTCAAATTTTCATATTTTCCATAATTGAATTCTGCTTTACTATAAGCGATATCTTTCATAAAATCACTCGCATCTCCAAAGCTTGATTGATATCCGAAGAAATACAAATCGGCCGTTGCGCTGTTTACACTTTCCATAAATTTTTCAAAAGTATCGAAGTACGAAATAAGAACATTTATTCCAACTTCATTTAGATTTTTCTTCACGTATTCGCCGATATATTGCAATCCGTCCGGCAAACTCATTGTCAAAGTGATGTCGTTAAGTCCGAGTTTTGAAATAGTTTTTTTCGAAACTTTCGCGTCATATTTTGGAGTCGAAATTCTCGGATCAAATCCGAAAACTCCATTGCTCGCATATTGATTTATTGCGTTAGCTGAGCCCTTTAACGAAGCCGCCAAAGATTCCGTATCAATCGCAAGACGAAGAGCATTTCTATTTTCGACACTTTGTAAATATTGAGATTTTACATTGAAAAGTAAAAAATCAATTGAAAGAGTCGGAACACTTACAACTTTCAAATTACGTTCTTTAAAAATATCGACAGCATCAAAAGGAACGAAAGTCAGTAAATCGACTTCGCCTTTCAAAAACATATTTCCTCTCTGAGAAATATCGCTTCGTCCGTACAAAACTACAGTCTCGAATTTTGGCTTACCGCCCCAATATTTATCAAATCTTTTATAAACAATTCTATCTTGCGGATAAATTTTTTCAAAAGCATAAGGACCCGTTCCGACAGGAGTTTCTATTGTCTTTTTTTCGTATTCAGAAGGAATAATAAGCACGCCGGCAAGCTCATTCAAAAGCAAAGGATCCGGAACTTTTGTAAGAATTTTTATAGTCAAATCATCGACCACTTCAATTTTTGAAATATTTTTTAGGACATCTTTCAATTCGGATTCTTTGTAATTCATCGCTCTATTCAAACTCGCCACAACATCTTGTGCGCTAAACACAGATCCATCTTGAAAAACGACATTCGGACGCAAATTAAATTCCCAAGTCGTGTCATTAAGAATACCCCAAGAAAGCGCAAGCGAAGGCTCCATTCGGAGATCTCTGTCAGGTCTGACAAGAGAATCATAGGTATTTTCAAGACGGGAACGAATTAAAGAATCCCCCTTTGTAGGCTCAAAAGAGACCTCTTCGTAAGGCAACATAATCTTAAGTTCAGTCATTTTTTGAACCTCTTCTGTCTGACCGCCAAGCTTCAAAAAGCCCATAAAGAAACTTGCCGGCTGTTGAAAAAACAGATTAAATCCCATCCAAAGAAATGCTCCGACAAATATCGAATAGAATGAATATTTAACAATTTTCGAGCCTTTCGATTCTGTATATTCAAAAACAGTTTGCTCTTGAGTTTGGTTTGCCGGTTGTATTTGGTTTTTGTTTTCTTCCACGTTTTTGATTCATTGATATCGAGACATTGTACCACAAATAAGCACAAAAAACAATTCCAAAAGACCTAAAATAAAAGATTACATCTGTCCCAAAATTTTTCTAACTTCCAATTCAAGTTTACTATCCCCCATTTTCTGGGCCAAAAAAAGCATTCGCTCATAAGTGGATTTATATTTTTTCGCATCAACAACAGTTTTTACGGAAGAAACTCTTTCAATAAGAGAATTATATTCTTTCGCATAACAAGATTTTAGCATTTCAAAGTCGCCAGATTTTTCAAAATAAAATATCGCCGCAGTGAAATCATTGGCTTTGTAAGCGCTATTTCCAAGATTCGTATAAGCGATTTTAAGATTTTTTTCAACCAAACTTCGAAGACTGCTTGTCGCGTACGCGAGTTGCGCACTTTTCACCATAACTCTCGGAGAAATAACAACAGCCTCTTCGCGGAAATCCGGAATATCCAACATATTTGTAGAAATAATTTCAGTTACCGGAAGAACATCGGTCGATTCACGATATCTGACAAAAGTTCCATTCGTCGCCTCGATATCGATATTTCTAAAATGCAAACAAACATGCTCCGGAAGTAATTTTATATTAAGCTCGTTTATGTCGTATTTAAGCGAAAAAAGATAAATATAAAGGGTGACAATTTGATTACAATCCCCTTCTAATTTTTCTTTTTCCGGATCATTCAAAAGTTTTCCAAAACTTGAAGTTGCAATGTAATTATACAGATTTCCAAGTTTCAAAAACTCGGCGATATTTCGCAAAAAAACAATTTTTTCAGTGCCACCTTCCGGATACGTTAAATCTTTTTCTTTAATTTCTGCGCGAACAAAATTTTCATCGATTTTACTTGTCTCGCAAAATTTCAAAAATTTCTCTGAAATTTTTTGCGCATTTTCATACATTAATTTTCTTTTTCCTTTCGACAAATATTGATAACCTTTGAATTTTTTCTCCATCCAAATATTTGTCACAATCAAATTTTTCCGCATAAGAAAGAGCAAATCATCCTTTATGTCAGACAACCTGTCGGTCGATTTCACATGCGTAAAAAATCTATCAACTTTCCACTCGAAAAAACTAACATACGGTGTAAAAAGCAAAACAATCCATCCCAAAATTTTCCAAAAAGTTTTCATAACAAAAACAATTATAGCATATAGGAAAGTTTGAGAATATATCTTGGAGCTTAGACTTCTTTTTTCAAAATTCAATCTTTCAAATAATAGAACGTAATGCGCTCCAAGATATATTCTCAAACTTTCCATCAAATAATTTTTAGTGTTTTGAAAAAAATTAAAAAAAGAAGTTTTTCAAAATTTTTATGACTTGCTAAACCTATTTCTAGTGCATGCACTAGAAATATTTGCGAGTCCGTACATGTTAGGACGAGCAAACTTTTTAGCGGAATGAAAATTTTGAAATACTTCCTTTCTCTAGTTCTTTTTCAACACCGCCAAAAATGCCTCCTGCGTAAGATTCACTTTTCCCATCAATTTCATCCTCTTTTTTCCTTTCTTTTGTTTTTCAAGAAGTTTTCTTTTTCGACTGTAATCCCCTCCATAAAGATATCCCGTCACATCTTTTCTGAAAGAAGAAACGGTTTCGCGCGCAATGACTTTTGCTCCAATTGCCGCCTGAATCGGGATCACGAACTGTTCGCGAGGAATAAGATCTTTTAATTTTTTTGTCATATCGCGACCGACATATTCAGCATCACTTCTGTGTACAATCAAAGAAAGTGCATCAACTTTTTCTCCGGCAATCAAAAAATCTAATTTCACCAAATTTCCGACTCTGAAATCCAAATGCTCGTAATTCATTGATGCATATCCGCTCGTTATACTTTTCAACTTATCATAAAAATCTATAACAATAGATGCCAACGGCAATTCAAAAACGACCAAAACTCTCGATAAACTCAAATATTGCATGTTTTTAAATTCACCTCTTTTGTCTGTGCAAAGGGTCATAATCGATCCGACATAATCTTTCGGAGTCAAAATTTCAACTTTAACCCACGGCTCTTTTATCCCGTCTATTTGCGAAGGATCAGGAAGTTCACTTGGTGAGGAAACAAAAATTTCTTCTTTTCCAACAACTGCAAAATACGACACGCTCGGCGCGGTAACAATCAAATCGAGATCATATTCGCGTTCAAGTCTTTCCTGCACGATATCCATATGAAGTAACCCCAAAAATCCACATCTGAAACCGGATCCCAAAGCCCCCGACTGTTCCGGCACATAAGAAAGCGAACTATCATTTAATTGTAATCTATCAAGAGCTTCTCGAAGCATCGGATAATCATCGGTATTTGTACAAAAAACTCCGGCGAAAACAAACGGACGAACAATGTTATATCCCGGAAGCGCAACAGCTTGCGAATAATCCATTCCCGTCGAACCCGGCCCCCAAACCGTATCTCCAACTCTTGCATCGCGAACACCACGAACTCCAGTCACAATATAACCGACTTCTCCGGCGCGCAAAATCTGACAAGTCTTATATTTTGGCTTAAAATGGCCAATTTCAAGAACCTCGATTTCCGTTTTAGTATTTAAAAAACAGACCTTATCCCCTTTTTTCACTTCTCCACTATTTACTCGAACATAAGTCACGACCCCTTTGTAGGTGTCATAAACTGAATCAAAAATAAGCGCCTTAAATTCTTCACCGGCCTTGAAAGGCTTTGGAGAAGGCACTTTTTCAACAACACGATTCAAAACATCTTCAACATTTGTCCCCTCTTTCGCAGACACAGCAATAATTTCATCTTTTGAAATTCCCAAAACATCTTCAATTTCCTGCGCTCTCATTGCCACATCCGCGGAAGGCAAATCAATTTTATTTAAAACAGCAATAATTTCCAAGCCGTGGTCAAGCGCCATATAGCAATTCGCAAGCGTCTGCGCCTCAATTCCCTGAGTCGCATCAACAACCAAAATCGCGCCTTCACAAGCCGCTAAACTACGCGAAACCTCATACGAAAAATCCACGTGCCCCGGAGTATCAATCAAATTCAAAATAAATTTTTCGCCTTTATATTCCCACTCCATGCGAACAGGCTGAAGTTTAATAGTAATTCCTCTCTCCTGTTCAAGCTCCATGGTATCCAGCATTTGGCCATGCTTCATATCACGTTTTTCAATCGTTTTCGTTACCTCAAGAAATCTGTCCGCAAGCGTCGACTTCCCGTGATCTATATGCGCAATAATACAAAAATTTCGTATATTCATAAGCGGAAAGATTATACCTGCAAAAGGAAGGGATGGGAATATGTTTTAGAGCTTAGGCTTCTCCTACAAATTTTCTATTTTTTTCTAATGTAACGCAATGCGCTCCAAAACATATTCCCATCCCTTCCTCCCCACAATAATCATCACAAAAGGGAAATTACAAATTTTGATTTAAGGAAAAGGATAATAAATATATTTTTGGACGCATTTGTTCAATTTAAAATAAGCATAAATAACCCACAAAAGAAAACTAAGTCCAAAAATATATTTATTATCCTTTTCCTTTTGACTTGAAGGTTTGCAATTTCCCCCCTTTTGTGATAGAATTATATGAAAATAAAAAACAAAAATGCAATACAAAGTCCCTCAGGACGTACAAAGAGAAGACACAATCATCGGCCCGTTAACGCTAAGACATTTGGCAATTTTGGGAGTCGGTGGCGGTATCGCATATGCAATTTACATCAGTTTGGCCAACAGTTATTCAATGGCAATTTGGCTTCCACCAATCGTAATCGTCGTTGGTATTACATTGGCATTTGCCTTCTTAAAAATTCACAATTTGGACTTTACAACATTTTTGATGGCATACATCGAATTTACTTTTTTACCAAAAAAACGAATATGGATTCAAGGCGGCGGATATCCGTTTATCTCACCTTTTGAAACTCCATACAAGGCAAAAAAGAAAAAAGAAATCGAAAAGAAAATGGGCGCAAAAATAGAAGCGTTAAAAGAACTTTCACAAGTTCTCGACACTCACGGAGGGCTTGAAGCTAGGAAAAACGAAGAAACCGACGAAATCGAACAAAATGAACTTTCAACGGAAGAAAAGAAAAAAGGTATAGAAACACTAACAAATCAAAAATAATTTAAAAATATGAATCCAACAGATCAAACAACAGCTCCGGGACAAAAAAACAGAACGAACGCCGCCTCAAGCACTCAAGCAAATCTTCGCATCGGCGAAATTCGCGACAATGTTCTTGTTCTAAAAAATGGCGGAGTCAGAGCAGTTTTAAAAACAACAAGTATCAATTTTAATTTAAAATCCGAAGAGGAACAAAACGCTATTATAAGCGGATATCAATCATTTTTGAATGCACTCGAATTCCCTATTCAAATAGTTGTTCGCTCAAAAAAACTTGATATCGACAATTATATCGATCAAGTAAAAGACCTTGGAGAAAAACAAGAAAACAAACTTCTTCAGGAACAAACATTTGAATATGCGCAGTACATAAAGAAATTAGTGGACTACGCAGACATTATGGAAAAAGAATTTTACGTAATAATCCCTTACAATCCGGGCAGAACACCGATGGAAGAAGGTGGAATTTCAGGATTTCAAACATTTTTTGGAAGATTATTCGGTCAAAAAGAATCATTTTCAGATATAAAACAACGCCACAGCGAATTTCAAAATTTGAAAAAGAATTTAATGCAAAGAGTCGGCACAATTAAATCAGGACTCGAAGGATGCGGACTTAAAGCCGAACAATTGAACACACAAGAAATAATCGAACTTTTCTACAACATCTACAATCCGGTACTTTCAAGAAGCGCAAAACTAAAAGATTTGGCAAATACAGCCATTCAAACCGACCGCCAGCGCGAAAAACCCGCAACTCCCGATCTAGTGGGAACTACAACAACAGCAGGCGAACAGAAATAAACTCTATTTATTCGCCACAGCAATCGATCCATCCAAAGAATCCCTCGCATAAGCGGAACAAATTCGTGCAATTTTTACCATATTATCCATAGGCGCACAACGAGCAACTCCCTCAGCATTTGCACCACAAGCCAAAACATCCTTTATAGTTCCATTACATCCTTCACAAAGTTTTCGAACAACACGCTCGTTACCTCCACCAACTCCCTTCAACAATAAAACCCCTCTAGAACCTACTTCCCCGCGATGATTATCAACAACCACAATTCGGTTTTGATAACCTGGAACCTGAGTTTTATCAAGAGTTCCACATCCATAAACATCAGCAGAAATATTCTCAACCTC
>JALNWA010000011.1 GCA_023231115.1 Candidatus Altimarinota bacterium | reverse complement strand
GAAATTTTATATAAAGAAACCGCACTTTCTGAGAAATATGCGGAGATTTTGATTTCAAAAGATGATCCAAAGATTTTTAAAACTTTGCAGGGTGTGTGCGATGAATTTTCGCCGGATGCTGTGATTGGGGTAAACACTTATCCTTCGTTTTTGGCTTCTTGCCTTCGTTTTTCTGCTCCTTTCTGGGCGGATTTAAATGGATGGGCAATGGCCGAAGCACAAGCACAAGCCTATAAAATGGATAGCAATGATTATTTGGACCATTACTATAATATGGAGAGAAGCGTTGTTTCGCGCGCGGATAAAATTTCAGTTGTTTCAAAACCGCAGGAGCATGCACTTTATGGCGAACTTGCCGCATTTGGAAGAATGGGAAAAGACAGTTTTGGATATAAATTTGTGGAACATATTCCAAATGGCACAGAATGGTTTGAAGGCGAAAGAGGGCTTTCAGATGAGCTTCCGTTGAGCTTGAAAGAAACTTTTGGGCGCGTTCCGAAAGATGCATTTATTATGCTTTGGATGGGCGGATACAATACTTGGGTCGACGAAATTACATTATTCAAAGGCGTTTGCGAGGCGATGAAAAAATGTGAGAAATTGTATTTTGTGTCTACCGGAGGCGAAATTTCAGGATTGGACAATAAGACTTTTGCGAAATTTAAAGAGATGATTGAAAAATCGGAATTTCGGGGTAGGTTTGTGTTTTTGGGATGGGTCGACACTGCGGATATTCCTTATATATATAGACGCGCGCATTTGGGACTTAACGTTGATCGAAAATGCGCGGAAACAATTTTTGGCGCGAGAAACAGACTAAATGAAATGATGAAATTTGGCTTGCCTATCGTGACAACGCTTGGCAGTGAAATTTCTCGGGAATGCACTGCGTATGGCGCAGGAGTTGGAGTGAAAAGTGGAAACTACGAGGAACTTGCGAGTGCGATTTCGGTGATTTATCGCGAATGGTATAACGGCGGAAGAGATAGCGCGCGACTGAAAGAATATGGACTACGCGGGCGAGAATACGTCGAAAAATTTTGCGGATATGAGGTCGTTGGCGAGCCGATTTTAAAATGGCTTGAAAATCCAAGACCGGCACCGGATAGAGGTGTGACGGGAGGTCGCAGTTTTGGCGGATTTGGGAGCGGAGTTTTTGGCTCAATCAAGCGCCCTTTGCGTGTTGCAAAAAGCGGAGTGCGATACTTGAAACAAAACGGATTAAAGAAATTTTTCAAAAAAGTCTGGCAGAAAATTTTGGGGAAGTTTTAAAATAATTTTTAAATTTTCTTAAAACATTTATAAAATTTTTATAAAGTTTTTTTAATATTCTTTTTTTAATTATATTGAAAAAGTAATTGTTTTAGTATATTATATATATGTGTTTAGTATTATTTTATAATTAAATTAGCATGGTTTTATTACAAGTTAAAATTGAAGATAAATTAAGCAAAGCCATCAAAAAGAAGTCTGCCGCCTATGGCGTTCCGGCAAGTTCTTTGATAAAAATAGTTTTGACAAAATCATTTATGGAAGGAGGCTTTGCCCCTGGAAATATTTTCAATGCAAATAGAGATAATTCCGGAAAAGGTCTTGGAATAGATGATTTGATTGGATCTCTATAAAAAGATTGTATGCCCGATAAAATCACAAAATTCATTAAGTCTTTGGATAAAAAAATGCGCTTGAGGCTCAAAGAAAAGCTTCTTGAGGTCAAGAAAAATCCATTCTCTGGTGGTGACATAAAAAAATTACAAGGTGTTGGTGAGAGCCTTTATAGGCTTAGGGTGGGGAAAATTCGGGTAATTTATAAAATCCTTCAAAGTGATATAGAAATTATCGACATAGATTATCGAGGGAACATTTATTGAGAGCGACAAAAAACGTTTGATTTACGTCTGATGCTTCGCTAAACTTAAGCCTGCTCTGTTTTGAGCGATTAAAAATACATGGCGCCATCGTCTAGCGGCTAGGACGCCTCCTTCTCAAGGAGGAAACCGGGGTTCAATTCCCCGTAGCGCTACCAAAATCAATATTTCAACACCTTAAACAATCCTTCGAAGATTTTTGATAATTCTTCTTCTGTGATTTCACCAATTTTCTTGATTAGCCTGTCTTTTGCGACAGTTCTAGATTGAAAAGTTATTATTTCGGAATCCGAGTCCAGATTATTTATTTTGTTTTTTCTTAATTCAACACAGCAAGCATAATTTTTTATTTTTGAAGATATCGGACAAACCATACACAACCCCAAATTCTTATTCATCGTGTCTCCGGAAATAATCACTGCAGGACGTACTCCTCTCTGCTCTCTGCCTTTTGTGGGATTTAAATTTATCAAATATATTTCACGCTGTTTCATATATTCCATTTTTTTAATTGCGCTTCGTAGTCACTAATTCCCTCTTCCGCCATTTTTATAATTTCTTTATCTTTGGCGGCTTTTTTGAAAGATTGCTCCATGTCTTTTTTTGTCACATATTCTTTGTACATGACTATTGCCTGCTCAATCACCTCTCTTTTTGTCGAGCTTTGTTTTTTTGAATATGTTGTTATCCAATTCATAAGATTTGGAGATAAATTACTGGTGAATGTTACGATTGACTTCATTTTAAGCGGTTATTTGATATTTATAATATATAAATATGATATATAAATATCCAGTTTTGGTCAATCATTTTCTATCTTTTAACATGCTGACATTAAGGAATCATTAAATTTTCTTAAAATATTTATAAAATCTTTTAAACCTCGCGCTAGCACTTCATCAAGTAGAGTGCTAGACAAGATTTCTTATGGAAGGTATAATGTTTGAGTAAAAAAATTTATGGCAGAAAAAAATCTTTATGAAATTTTGGGAGTTCCAAAAACCGCAACTGATGCGGAGATAAAGTCTGCATACCGAAAATCGGCCCTCAAATATCATCCGGATAAACATAAAGGAGACAAAGACTCGGAGCAAAAATTCAAAGAAATAAATGTCGCGTATGAGGTTTTGTCTGACAAACAAAAACGCCAACAGTATGACACTTTTGGCTCTACTACGGGCAGAGGTGGATATAGCGGAGGTGCAGGTCAAGCCGGAGGTTTTGATTTTAACGGAATGAATTTTGATTTTGGAGGCGGAGGAGGATTTGCCGATATATTCGAATCATTTTTTGGCGGCGCAGGTGGTGGAGGTGGAAGATCAAGACGTTCAAAAAAAGCAGGCCCGATGCGCGGAAACGACATTGAGGCAAATATCAGAATCTCTTTTGAAGATGCGGTTTTCGGAAGTGAAAAAGAACTTGAAATAACAAAATCCGATATCTGTAAGCATTGCGACGGGCGCGGAGCTGAGCCCGGAAGCGTTATCGGGACTTGTAAAACTTGCGGAGGAACCGGTGAAATCAGAACTATTCGAAATACAATTTTGGGACAAATGGCGACTTCAAATATTTGTGACGATTGTAACGGAGAAGGGAAACGTCCCGACAAATTATGTTCCGTATGTCATGGAACAACCAGAGTTCGCGTAAAAGAGCGTGTAAAAGTGAAAATTCCGGCAGGTGTTGATAATGGATCTACTTTAAAATTAGCCGGAAAAGGGGAAGGCGGAATAAAAAACGGACCTAGCGGAGATCTTTATATTTTACTTGTCGTTGAACAAAGTAAAAAATTTATAAGAGATGGTTTGGACATTCACGGAGAAACCGAAATACATCTACTACAAGCCGTTTTGGGCGATGAAATTTCCGTTGCAACAATCCATGGAGAAAAAACTATAAAAATTCCTGCAGGTACAAATGACTCTAAAGTTTTCAAAATTTCCGGAGAGGGCGTCAAAAAAGCGAGCGGACAAGCCGGCGATCATTATGTAAAAATTAAAATAAAAATTCCTGATAAACTTTCTAAAAAAGAACGTGAACTTTATGTAGCTCTTGCTGGTGAGGCCGGACTCGACACAAAGAAAAGTGGTGGACTTTTTTGGTGATTAGTATAAAATTTCTTTTGTAATCACTCATTACTTATGAATATCACTCTTTCTTGGGATCTTTTTGTACTGGTTTTCTTCGTTGTGATTGTCGCATACAGCTTTATTGTTGGACGTGACAGCACTCTTAAAATTATTCTTGGAACTTATGTTTCGATGATTGCGGCCGATGCCGCGGGAACTATTTTTTCTCAGTATTTTGGTGGTTCTATAGTTTTTACTAAAATTTTGAAACTGGCCGCTGTAGGTAATGAAATAGAGGCTCTAGTACTTATAAAAGTTTTATTGTTTGTTTCCTTTGTCATTATTTTTGCCGTAAAAGGCGCTTTCGAAGTTGAAACTGTTGATGATAGATCTGCGGTAATCAGGCTTGTTTTGAGTATTGTTTATGCAATTATGAGCGCCGGACTTATCATCAGCACAATACTTGTTTTCGTTAGCGGAATTTCTTTTATCGGCTTGGGAGAGCCTAAAACGACGGTTAGTGCTCTTTGGGATGTTTATAACGAATCAGCTTTAATCAGATCAATTGTAAGCAATAGCGCGCTTTGGTTTTCGCTCCCTGCTCTCGCGTTTTTGGTGCATAGCCTTTATACAAAAAAAGAATGAAGGGAAAGGAGCTGTTCTTTACATCTCCATGAGCTCAGCCTTCTTTTTTAGTTTGCGTGGCTTAATTTTTTTAAAACGGAATTCGCTCACGGAAATATAAAGAACAGCTCCCTAAATTCATTTCATCCCTATTTATTGATTATTGAAAAATCTCTTGCGTTTAGGGCTAAGGATAAATAAAATGGTTTCGTTGTATGGGGCGGTAGCTCAGCCGGTAGAGCAACAGCCTTTTAAGCTGATGGTCCCGGGTTCGATCCCCGGCCGCCCCACCATAAGACAAAAAGCCCCCTGATAGGTCAGCGGTCTTTTTTGTAATGTATCCTCCAAAGAAAAATCACTCCCATTATCGTTCCTATCGGGAAGAGAATCATTAGCGGGAGAGTAATTATTGTTGAAATTATTCTAAAATATTTATTGCTCTTAAACATGTCTATGATGTCAATTATTGGAACTACGACCAATACAAGAAGTATAGGGGTTGCAAAAGCATAACCTGTGAAATTGATACATCCTCCCAACTTGTTTGCACATGATACTGCACCAAGCCCTGCCCAAAGATCAAAAAGACCTGAAGAAATTATCAGGCCTAAAAGCGCCAATACCAACAGCAATATGATTTTTATTATTTTTTTAAGGGTATCTTTCATCAGTGAGGTATGACAATTATTATTTTTAGTATATCATGGGCGCAATGAAGAAAAAACATTTAAGTATAGGCGTTATTTTTTCTTTGCTGTTTGTCCTTGTTTTGCCGTTTGCATTTTCTGTAAACAACAATTCAACCCTTTTGTCTGCGCTAGACAGCGTTATTTCTTTTGACTATCCCAATCAAAATGTTTCCACAAAAATTCCAATTTTGATGTATCACTATGTTAGAAATGTTGATAAAAATTTTGATCCGATGGGCTGGAGGCTTTCTATAAGCCCTGAATATTTCGAAGAACAAATGAAATATTTGAAAGAGAATGGTTATACAACAATAAATTTAAAAGATATCGAAGACGGAAAAGTGCCTGAGAAATCTATCGTTTTGACTTTTGATGACGGACTTGAAGATTTTTACACGACCGCTCTTCCGGTTTTGCAAAAGTATGGATTTACCGCTTCAAATGCGATTATCACAGACATGATTGGGAATAAGGGACACATGACAATGGAGCAATTAAGGGCTTGCCGTTCTGCCGGGATAGAAATAATTTCTCATTCAAAAAGTCATTCTTCAATGAGTAGTCTTAGTAAAAATAATCTTTTGTCGCAGATTTTGGATTCCGGAGATTTTTTGAAAAATAATTTTGGCGTTGAACCTTTAAGTTTCGTTTTTCCTTCTGGAAAATACAACAAACTTGTAATAAAAACTCTCAAAGAAAATGGATATAAAATAGCCCTGACTACAAATGAAGGCGAAGCAAATTTGAGTAATGATGACATGCTGATTTTGCCTAGGATAAGGATAGATAACCGCCGAGCGATTTCCGGATTTCAAAAAACATTGGAGGAACTTTTGATTAAAAAATAGATTTCCATACAGTTTTTTATTTTGTGCAAATCGTTTTTTGTGATTTTAATTTTTTTTAATCTTTTTTTAACGAAAATTTAATGTCGACCTGTTAATGTGCGGTCGTTCTTTTCGCGAAAAGTGCTTAAACAAAACATTTAACCAAAAATCCTATGGAAAGTTTGAAAAAATTCCTTAATTTGACAGCGCTCGTTTGCTTGGCGTCGTCAATTCTTATCGTTAAAAGCGTCACAAGTTTTGCGGCAGGACTTGGAGATGTTGTTATAAACGAAGTGGCCTGGGCCGGCACAAGCGATGATTCGAATGATGAGTGGATTGAACTTTACAATCCAACTTCTTTGGAAATCGATTTAAGCGGATGGTTTATCGAGGATGACACAACTACAAAATATGAAATCGTTTCAGGAAAAATCGCTCCTCACGGATATTTTTTGATTGAGGACAACGAAGACAGTGTTAAAAATTTGACTGCAAATGCTGTAATCGGGCTTTCTCTTGCGAATGCCGGAGATTCATTGGTTTTGAAAGATACTGCGGGATTGGTCGTAGACAGCGTGAATGCAAGCGGTGGTGCGTGGTATTCCGGAAATGCGACCAGCAAGGCAACAATGGAAAGAATTGATCCTTTAGTAAAAGTTGATAGTGCAACAAATTTTGGCACGGCTGTTGCAGGAAATGGAGCTGTCGGCATAAATGGCGGCAGTATTTTGGGAACACCGGCCGGTGCAAATAGCGTTTATGCAGGACATGGACCTGAAGTTTCTATTGCCAGCGCAACCGCAAGCATTGGAGAAAATGTCACTGTTTCAATTGACGCAAAAGACATCGTGGATTTGTATGGATATGGATTTGAAATAAATTATGACCCAAGTGTCCTTTCTTATATTTCGGCTACTGAATCATCTTTTTTGAAGGCTGACTTAAAAGAAACTTCTTTCAGTGTGGCTCTTCAAAATGGAGTTGAGGGAACTGTTATTGTCGGCGATGCGCGACTTGTTAATCCGCCAAGTGGTGTTGACGGAAGCGGAAAACTTTTGGACATTGTTTTTAATGTAAAAAATACGACTTCGACAACAACCGCTTTGTCTTTTGGCGCGAGCAGTTTTTTGGCTGACACAATAGGAGATATGGTCACAAAATTTACGGGAACCACTATAACCATCGGTAGCAGTAGTGCTCTAAATATTACAAATTTGAAAATCTCCGCAGGACAAGAGAGATATAGTTTTGGGCTTACTTGGGACCAAATTGCAGGTTCGACTTATGTTGTAAAAAGAGAAAACGTAAATGGCACTTATGAGATTATCAAAGAAGGAAGCGATAATTTCTATGTTGATAATACAAAAATAGTTGTTGGTGTTGAATACTCATATCAAGTTTTTGCTGTAAAAAACGGCATAACCGGTGGAGCGTCTAGCATTTCTGGAACTGAGACGCGCGGACTCAAAGGCGATAGCGACAGAAGCGATCGTATAGACGGAAAAGACATAGAGAAACTTGCCAGATCTTTTGGAAGTGAATATGCGGATGAAGAATACGATGCTTTGAAAGATTTTAATTATGACGGAATTATTGATGGCGCTGATTTGATTGTCATCGGTGCGAATTTCGGGCTTAAATACTAGATAAATCGTGTGGAGGGGATTTTTTCCACAGTCCCCTCCCATGATAAAAATTTTTATAATTTATTAAAAAAATGAAAAAGATTATAGCGTTTTGTGTTTTCGTTCTCATACTTTTTTTTATTGAAAATAAAGTTTTCGCCGATGTTATTGATGATACTTTGTTTGAAATAAGCGGCGAAAGTTTTATTCTCGAAAACAATGTGAATAGTGATGTTGAGACTAAAAATGGAAGAATTTTTATTGAAAAAAATTTTATAGACGATAATTCTTTTAAAATTTCCGTGTATGCAGAAGACGTTTTTTCTCCTGTGATAGGCGTTTCTTTCCATTTAAAGTATGACGCGAAGAAAATTTCTTTTGTTGAATATAAAGCCGGTGATTTTTTGGAAGCCGGCGGAGAACCTTTTTATTTGGTGAAAAATTCTCCTGAAAAAAATAAAATTTATTTTGGAGCGACTTTAAAAAAAGGCGATTCGTTCCCAACACAGGGAGGAAAAATAGTTGATTTTTATTTTAAAATTCCTGAATATACAATGGCAGATCAAGCTTATGCTGATGCCGAAAATTCCAAAATTCTTTTTTCTTTTTCAAACGGAAATGTTTCTGCAATGGACAATGGAGCTGAAAAAATTAAAAACATAAAATTTGAAAATTCCGAAATAAATCTTCTTGAGAAAGATGGCTTTTCAAAGAGAATAGCGAGCGTTTTCGAAAACTTTAATTTTTCGAAAAATAAATTTTTCTTTTGGTGTTTGTTTGGAATGGCTATATTTGGAGTAGTGACTTTAGCCCTTTTCCTTGCGTTTAAATATGGAAAGAAAAGAGCGGTGGGTTCTGTCAATTTCAAATAGAATAATCTATTTTGTGTTTGCCCTTAAATCGACTATATTTTGAGTAGTCAAAAAAATGATTACTCAAAATACCTATGGAAAAAGAATTTATCAGTATACAAGACGCGGCAGATTTATCTCTTAAATCTATTCAAACGATTAGACGTGCAATTAAGGCTAAAAAAATGAGGATTAAGAGACAAAAAACTCCTCAAGGATTTAATTATATGATTGAAAGAAATTCTTTTTGTGAATTTTACGGAATAAAAAATGAGGCTCCTGCAAGCGCTAAAACAGACGCTCCTTCAAATGAAATCAGCGGAGTTACAAATAAAAAAGTTAAATCTTTTATAAAATTTGCAGAGACTGAAGAAAGCGAAGACAAAGTTTATATTTCTGCGAATGATTTCAAGAATTTTTCTCAAACAATGGAAAGGCTTTTGAATCAGCATTCTGACGAAAGGCAGAATTTCCTAAGACTTATTACTTCTTTTCAGGAAAGAATTGTTGTTCTTGAAAATCAGTTGAATTTGTTAAGCGCTCCAAAAAAGAAATGGTTTCAGCTTTGGAAGTAATATTTTGAAATCCGACACCACAAAAAGGTATATGTTCGCAACCTGTATTTGTTGAATTTTTTGCTGGCGGGGATAGAATTGCGCCACAAATATATTAACAAATTCAAACATGTCTCTTTTTGAAAACACCCTTGCGCAGATCAAGAGGGCTTCCGATATTATGGGTCTAGATAAAGATATTGCTACACTTTTGTCGACTCCTATGCGAAAAGTCGAAGTTAATATTCCCGTAAGAATGGACGACGGAACGCTTCGAATGTTTACAGGTTTTAGAGTTCAGCATAATAACGCTTGCGGACCTTTCAAAGGAGGAATCAGATACCACCAACAAGTCGATTTCGGTGAAGTTATGGCCCTTTCTGCATGGATGACTATCAAATGTTCAGTTGTTGGAATTCCACTTGGAGGAGGAAAAGGTGGAATTATTGTTAATCCAAAAGAACTTTCAAAAGGAGAACTAGAAAGGCTTACAAGACAATACATCAGAATGATTGCACCTGTAATCGGGCCTACGACAGACGTTCCGGCTCCGGATGTAAACACAACTCCAGAAATTATGTCATGGATCGCCGATGAATATTCAAAAATTGTCGGACATGATGCAAAAGGTGTTGTCACAGGAAAACCTTTGGAAAATGGCGGAAGCAAGGGAAGAGACAAAGCTACTGCAATGGGAGGAACTTATGTTTTGCATGAATTTGCTACTGAAAGTGGCATGAATCCTGCTGAAACAAAAATTATAGTTCAAGGATTTGGAAATGCCGGAAGCATAATGATCGAGCTTCTTACTGCGGCCGGATACAAGCTTGTAGGGACTTCGGATTCGCAAGGTGGAATTTACTGCGCCGATGGACTTGATTTTGCTGCATTGTCAGCATGCAAAGCTGAAAAAGGAACTGTTCATGCATTTGAAGGAGGGAAAGCTGTTACAAATGAAGAATTGTTGGTACAGGACTGCGATATTTTGATTCTTGCGGCTCTTGAAAATCAATTAACAAAGGGTAATGCCGATCAAGTAAAAGCTAAGCTTGTTCTTGAACTTGCTAACGGCCCAACAATGCCTGAAGCTGATGAAATCTTGTCAAAGAAAGGTATTCCTGTTATACCTGACATCCTTGCAAATGCCGGCGGTGTTACGGTCAGCTGGTTTGAAATGGTGCAGAATGCAGATAATAAATATTGGGAAACTGATGACGTCAACGCAAAGCTTAAAGATATTATGGTAAAAGCTTGGAATGACGTTAAAGGCAATAAAGCCAAATACAACTGCACATTTAGAGAAGCGGCTTTCATCACTGCTATCTCACGTGTTGAAAAGGCAATCAAGGAAAATTGGAAAATTTAATCTAAAAAATTTATGATACCAAGCTCTTCAATAGCGAAAGCGTCAAGTGCTAGTCGCGAGGTTTTCAAAAAAAAATATATATATTCTTTCGACGAGGGAGATAAAGACATGCGTGATTTGCTCGGAGGAAAGGGCTCAAACCTTGCCGAGATGACTAATATAGGAATTCCTGTTCCTTTTGGTTTCACCATAACGACTGAGGTTTGCGAATACTTTGTTTCAAAAAATACTTATCCTGAAAAATTCGCAGAACAACTTGAAGAAAAATTAAATTTGCTTGAAATAAAAACAGGCAAAAAGCTTGGCAATGCGAGAAATCCTTTGCTAGTTTCTGTAAGAAGTGGAGCGGCTGTTTCAATGCCCGGAATGATGGATACAATCCTTAATCTTGGGCTTAATGATGAGACAGTTGAGGGACTTATCTCCAACACAAAAAATGAAAGATTTGCATATGACTGCTATCGAAGATTTGTGCAAATGTTTGGAAATGTCGTTTTAGGTGTTTCTCATGATCTTTTCGAGGGAGCCATTGAAAGGATAAAAGAAAAAAAAGGTGTTAAACATGATACTGATTTGAGTGCTGAAGATTTGAAAAAGTTAGTTTATGAATTTAAAGGAATTATCGGTAAAAATTCAGAAAATGAATTCCCTGAAAATCCCCTTGCACAGCTAAAATTAGCTATCGAGGCGGTATTTAATTCTTGGGATAACGAGCGCGCAAAAACTTATAGAAAAATTAATAATATTACAGGACTTAAAGGAACTGCGGTAAATGTTCAGTCGATGGTTTTCGGAAATATGGGCGACGATAGTGGCACAGGAGTCGCGTTTACAAGAAATCCTTCGACCGGAACAAAAGAATTTTATGGGGAATTTTTGATGAATGCCCAAGGAGAAGATGTTGTCGCGGGGATCAGAACTCCAAGCAAAATTGATGATTTGAAAGAAATCAATGAAACGGCTTATAACCAGCTTATTGAAATTAAAGATAATTTGGAAAAACATTATCGGGACATGCAGGATATCGAGTTCACAATTGAACGTGGGGAATTGTTTTTGTTGCAAACAAGAAATGGCAAAAGAACGGCTCATGCGGCCATAAAAATTGCTGTTGATTTAGTTGAAGAAGGGCTTCTTTCAAAGGAGGAAGCGTTGCTAAAAATAGACGCAGGAGCGCTTGGACAATTACTTCATCCTCAAATAAAAAAATCCGCAAAGAAAAATATAATTGCGAAAGGCTTACCTGCTTCTCCCGGAGCGGCCTGCGGAAAAGTTGTGTTTAACGCGGATGATGCTTTTGAGTGGGCGAACGAAAAAGAAGAAAAAGTTATTCTTGTGCGAAAAGAAACGAGTCCTGAAGATATTCACGGAATGCATGCGGCTCAGGGAATTTTGACTTCACGCGGCGGCATGACGAGTCATGCGGCAGTTGTCGCAAGAGGAATGGGAAAATGCTGTGTCGCGGGATGTTCTGAAATTAACGTAAATGCGTCTGCAAAAAAAATTATTATTGGAGATCTTGTTATAAATGAGGGCGATATAATAACGCTTGATGGAAGCACCGGAGAAGTGATTTTGGGAAGCGTGGAACTTGAGGAGCCGAAGATGTCCGGAGATTTTAAAACTATCATGGAATGGGCTGATAAAGTACGAATTATGAGAATTCGAACTAATGCCGACACTCCAAAAGATTGTCAGGTTGCAGTTGATTTTGGAGCTGAAGGAATCGGACTTTGCCGCACAGAGCACATGTTTTTTGATGAAGAAAGAATTCCACTTGTTCGCAAAATGATTTTGTCCAAAGATGATGAAATGCGCGCAAAACAATTAAAAAAACTAAAAGAATTTCAGAAAGAGGACTTTATCGAAATCTTCAAAGTGATGAAAGGGATGCCGATGACAATACGTTTGCTTGATCCTCCTTTACATGAATTTTTGCCGGACAAAGAAGAAGATATTCGAAAACTTTCCGAAGATTTGGACACAACTTTCGATGATTTAAAAATGACAATTTCAAATTTACATGAAATAAATCCAATGCTTGGACATCGCGGATGCAGACTTGGAATAACTTTCCCTGACATCTATAAAATGCAGGTGCAAGCCATTTCCGAGGCGGCTATTGAAGTTTCTGATGGTGGGGTTGAAGTAAATGTCGAGTTTGAAATTCCTTTAATCGGATTCGACACTGAGCTAAAAAATCTAAAAAAACTTACGCAGGAAACGGTTTTGTCTTATGGAGATAAAGTGAATTTTAATTATAAAATCGGAACGATGATTGAAGTTCCGCGCGCTTGTTTGACGGCCGACGACTTGGCTAAGGAAGCGGACTTTTTCTCATTCGGAACAAATGATCTTACTCAAATGACACTTGGTTTTTCACGTGATGATTCCGGTAAATTTTTGAATGAATATCTTGAAAAAGGCATTTTCGAAAGAGATCCGACCGAAACTATTGATCAATCAGGAGTCGGCCAACTAATGCGACTTTGCGTAGAACTTGGTCGTAAAGAAAAACCGGATCTTGAAATAGGAATTTGTGGCGAGCACGGAGGTGAGCCAAAATCCATCGAATTCTGTCACAAAATAGGACTTAATTATGTAAGTTGCAGTCCTTATAGAGTTCCTGTTGCAAGGCTTGCGGCCGCGCAGGCGGTGCTTAAGATGTGATTATTCTCCCCAGCTTAGCTTGTCGCGAAGTTGTTTGTAATAGCGGTTTTTTGTTCTGACCAAATATAAATATCTGCGACTTCTTCGGCATGTGATTTTGTCTCCGTATTCGAGCTGAATCATTTCCTGTCCGTCTATTGTAAGCCCGATTGTGGCCGCCTCTTCACGTCTGTGAGTTTCTACAATTAATGAAAGTTGGCGTGAATCCGGAACAATTATCGGACGCATTGAAAGTGATCTTGGGCATATCGGAGTAATTGTAATTCCCTGAATGCTTGGATGCACAATTGGTCCGCCGGCTGAAAGTGAATGGGCTGTTGAGCCTGTCGGAGTTGCAACAATAACTCCATCCGCAGAGAAACTTACAAGTTTTCTGCTATTAATTGCAAGTTCAAGTCTGATTAATCTGGCAAAAGCTCCTTGATTGATTACCGCATCGTTTAGCGCTAAAAACGTTTCTATTTTTTTTGTGTTTCTGTAAACGGTAACACGAAGAAGTGAGCGTTTGTCGATGTTGTAATGTCCTGCAAAAATTTTGTCTAAAGTTTCATATAAATTGGCGGGCATTGCTTCGCTCAAAAAGCCCACAGTCCCGAGGTTTACTCCCAAAACGAGGGTCTTCTTTCTTTGCGTGTTTCGCGCCGTTTTAAGGAGCGTTCCGTCGCCTCCAAGCACCACCACAAGGTCCACCATATTCAAAAGTTCTTCTTTTGAATATCCGCCTTTCGCGCCTTTTATGTGCTTGAAAGAATTATTGTCGAAATAAAGATCTTTGTTTTTGTCTTTTAAATATTTCGCGAGATCCACTATTAATTTTTGATAGTGTGCGTTATCGCGTTTTGTGACAATCCCTATTTTGTGAATCTGCTTGTTTAGCTTTGGTTCTAGCATAGAGATGGGTTATTTCCGAGTTTATTATATCATTTTTTGGGCATTTTGTGAATAACTTCGTGAAGGCTACCGGCAGAGATAGCCCAAGAAAATTTTTCGCATTGAGCCAGACCTTTTTCTTTTAATGTGTTTCTTAAGCCTTCATCCATGAGCACTTTCACCATTGCTTCGGCTAGTTGAGACGGACTTTCCGGATCAATCAAAAGTGCGCTGTCGCCAACAACTTCCGGCAAAGATGAAGTGAATGAAGAGATTACAGGGCATTGTGATTTCATGGCTTCCAGAGGCGGAATTCCAAAGCCTTCGTAAAAAGAAGGAAACACCAAACATTCCGCTAAATTGTATAAATTTACCAAACTTTTTTCCGATAAATATCCCAAAATGTGAACATATTTTTGCAAATAATTTTTTCTTATTTCTTCGTAAACAGGCTCATAATCCCATCCGTTTTTCCCGACGATTATCAGATAATATTCAGGAAAACGATCCTTTATCAATGCGAACGCTTTTATCAAATTTACGTAATTTTTTCGAGGTTCTATAGTCCCGACAGCAAGAAAAAATTTATCCGGAAGATTTGTTTTTTCTTTAAATTCTTTAAGGATGTCTTCATTAACTTTTCCGTATCCTTCAGCCGCCGCGCATGGAATAACTTCTATTTTTTGCTCATCCACTGCGAATTTTTCAATGATATCTTTCTTTGTGTTTTTTGAAACTGTTACAACTTTGTATGCTTTTTTTAGCGCTGTTTTTAATAATAATTTTTCTATAAACACAGCTTTTTTATTGTGTGTTTTTGGGAATAGGAAAGCCACTAAATCGTGTACTACGACTATGCTTCTTACCGATTTTGGAAGTAAAATCGGGATTATAAAACTTGTCGGCGCGAAGAATATATTTATCTTTTCTTTGTATATTTCAATGGCCGTTTTTATATGCCAAAAAATACCTGAACCACTTATTCGTTTTTGTTTTGCGTTTTTGAATTCTTCAAAGCCCGCAACGAAATCCGAGCAATATAAAATGTATTCATTTTTGCGATCAATTTTCAGGAGATTTCTAACAATATTAAAAGTAAACCATCCTTTCCCCGCTTTCTCTCCTGCGGCCGACCTAATGTCTATTGCAATTTTCATGTTTTCAGTATATTACAATTCTGTAATAAACTTAAACTTTATTCAATATGCCTGACTCTTTCAAACATAAATTTAGGCAGTTACCTTTTTACAAGAAATTGGCTTTGGCCGGCGGATTTTTGATGATTATCGGTGCTTTTTTGCCATGGTATCAGGATATCGATAAATTCAAGACTGGAGACATGTTTTTGGGAATTACCGGTCCAATGTACCTTGCAGGGCTGATTATCCTTGCTTCGGGTGCGTCATGCGCACTTATCGCAGGAATTAAACTTTTCAGAAAATCTGAAGTAAAATTGCCACTTTCAGAAATTCAAATTTACGCATCTGCAAGCGCACTTTCTGTGCTCATGCTTGTTCTCGCGTTGAGTGTTTATTTCCATCCAAAATTTGGAATAAATTTAACTGAAAAAAATATCGGGATTGGCGTAATTTTCTCATTTATCGGAACAGGACTTACAGTCCTTGGAGCTTTTGCAGGGATAAAAAAGAGAGAAGTTGATTTTGACATTGATGGCGAGATGAAGCCTTTAATTGATGTTGAAGATAGAGTCGCAGGAGGTGTTTCAGATGATATTCTTTATGACAATGATCCAATAGAGAAATATCTTGAGAAGAATGAAAGTGAACAAAAAACTATAGATTTATAATTTATTTTTTCATGACTGAAGAAAATTTAACAGACTGTAATATCATTTTTTACTGCAAAGATTGCGAAGAAATCGTCGAAACGAATCGCGTCGGTAAAAAATATGTATACACTTGCAAAAAATGCGGAACTAAAAATGTGGCTTTTGGCACACAAAAAAGTATTTCTTCTTTTTTTAGACTTGACGAGCCAAAACCTGGCGAAAAAAAGACAATCGCCAAATAGTTTAGAAAAAATTTAAGTTTTTTTAACGAAAATTTAATGTCACTATGGTATAAGTGGCTTGCTTAAGCGTATTTCGCGAAATACAAAAAATCTATTGACGGTGAGTGTATGCTCACCTATACTGTAGACACTTTACCAAATAACAATCATCCTATGTCAGCGAAAAATGAAATAAAAAACGAAAAAAATAAAGCTATCGATTTAGCGATAGCTCAGATAGAAAAGAATTTCGGAAAAGGTTCTATCATGAAAATGGGCGAAGAAGCTAGGGTACCTATTGAAACAATATCAACAGGATCTCTTTCTCTTGATGTCGCGTTGGGTGGAGGAATTCCAAGAGGAAGAGTTGTTGAGATTTTTGGGCCTGAAAGTTCAGGAAAAACCACTTTGAGTCTTCACATTTTGGCTCATGCGCAAAAAGCTGGAGGTACTGTTGCATTTGTTGATGCGGAGCATGCTCTTGACCCTGAATACGCAAGAAGAATAGGCGTTGATGTTGATGCTCTACTTTTGGCTCAGCCCGACAGTGGAGAACAGGCTCTCGAAATAGTCGAAACTCTAGTAAGAAGCGGCGGTATTGATGCAATTGTAATAGATTCCGTTGCGGCACTTACGCCACGTGCCGAAATTGATGGAGATATGGGAGATTCTCACATGGGTCTTCAAGCAAGACTTATGAGTCAAGCGTTAAGAAAGCTTACAGCAATCACATCAAAAACAAATACTACTGTCATTTTCCTTAATCAGTTGCGTATGAAAATTGGAGTTATGTTCGGAAATCCTGAAACTACAACAGGAGGACAGGCTCTAAAATTTTACGCTTCTGTGAGAATGGATATTAGAAGCATAGGAAAAATCGAAGATGCAGGTAGTGCAGAAAAGGAACTTGTTGGAAATCGTGTGAAAGTAAAAATCGTAAAAAATAAAATTGCACCTCCTTTCAAAATCGCGGAATTTGATATTCTTTATAATAGAGGAATTTCCTTTGAGGGAGACCTTCTTGACCTTGCCACAAAATATAATATCGTAAGAAAATCCGGTGCTTTCTATAGCTATCATGATGAAAAACTTGGACAAGGGCGTGAGACTGCAAAAAATTATCTTTTGGGAAATGGCAAAATAACTAAAGAAATCGAAAAAGATGTGAAAACTTTTATTTCCGGAAATGCCAATGAAATCGCAAAAACAATATCTGAAAGTGCCGAATTAACTGATGAAGTTGCTGATGAACAATAAGATCGTTAATAAAAGCAGGCTTTTGGATTATTCTTTAAGACTTGTGTCAAAGAAAAGATATACCGTTTCAGAAATAAAGAAAAAGTTGTCCTATCTTTGTAAAAATCATCCTGAAATTGAAGTCGATATTATAAATGAGGTTATAAATAGACTGCTTGAACTAAAATATCTGGATGACACCGAGTTTGTAAAAGATTATGTCCTTAGCAGAATCCAGTTTAAACCGAGAGGGATTTCGCTTATAAAACAGGAACTGCGCGTAAAGGGCATACACAAAAACATCATAGAAGGTGGATTTGAAAACATTGACTATGATGAATCCAAAGCCTGCGAAGATCTTATTCAGAAGAAAATGAAATTATGGACTAAACATCCCGCCCAAAAACGTAAAGAAAAAGCTTTTCAATTTCTAGCCTCTAGGGGGTTTTCAAAAGAAGCTATTTACACATCATTAAAATCCTGTTATTCTAGCGATAGAGAACAGGATTATTAATTTATCCTGTTTGTTTTTGTATCCTTTAAAAAGAAATATATGCAATCACAGTTTCTCGCTGCGATAAACCAGCTTTGCGATGAAAAAAATATTCCAAGAGATAAAGTAGTTGAAACTATAAAAGCCGCTTTGCGTGCCGCTTTTAGAAAAGATTACGGAAATAAAAATCAGGAAGTTGATGTTGATCTTGATGAAAATTCAGGACTTGCAACAGTATTCATTGTGAAAGAAGTTGTAAAAAAAGTTGAAGATGAAGACCTTCAAATGTCTGAACTTGAAGCAAAAAAATACAGCAAAAAAGCTAAAATCGGAGATAAAATCAAAATAGATGTTACTCCTACAAACTACGGAAGAATTGCCGCTCAAGCCGCAAAACAAGTTATCATTCAAAAAATTCAAGATGCCGAGAGAGATGTACTTTATGAGACATTTAAAGATCGTGAAAATGAGCTTTTGAATTCTATTGTTCATCGTGTTGATGGAACAAATGTTTATGTAAATTTGGACAATAAAACGACTACGAATTTGCCTTATGATCAACAAATTCCTGGAGAAAAATATTATTCCGGACAGAGAATTAAGCTTTATTTGGACAAAGTTATTAAAACTACAAAAGGTCCTCAACTTATTATTTCAAGAAATCATCCAAATCTTGTCAGAAAACTTCTTGAACTTGAAATCCCTGAAATTAAATCAGGAATTGTCGAAATCAAATCTATCTCAAGAGAACCTGGAATAAGATGTAAAGTCGCAGTACGTTCAAATGATGAGAAAATTGATCCAATCGGCTCATGTGTCGGACAAAAAGGTGTTCGCGTACAAAATATAATGGACGAACTTAATGGCGAAAGAATCGACATTATTCAATGGTCTGCAAATATGGAAGATTACATCAAAACAGCATTGGCTCCTGCGAAAGTTACCGCTATCAAACTTTTTGATAATGAAAGAAGAGCAAAAGTTTATGTACAACCTGATCAACGTCCTCTTGCCATCGGTAAACAAGGACAAAATGTTCGATTGGCTTCTATCCTTACGGGCTGGGAAATTGATATCCTTGATATTTCAGATCTTATCGCTCAAGGAAAAGGCGACGTTAAAATGCTGATTGAAAATTTATCAGACCTTGGATTAAGCGATGCAATTGTCGAAGCATTGTCTAAAGCAAACCTTACTCTTGTGGAGCAAATAAAAGGGCTTAGCGCGAAAGATTTAATGGAAGTCGAGGGTATAGACGAAGCTGGCGCAAATCAAATTATAGAGGCTCTTAAGAAGGTGGCGTAAAATGTTTTTGAAAATACGTCAGCCAAAATAGAGATATCCATTCGTAATAGGTCGTGCAATTGGACAAATCTAACATGTATGATTTGTCCAATTTTAGCCGATACATGATCGGCTAAAAAGCACGACAATCTATTCCTCACGCATATCTCTATTTTAGCTAACTGTGTCTAAATAGCATTTTTCGCAGTACACAGTTTCAGTTTGTTTTGGATTATAAGTTGTTGTTATCTCAGTACCACATTTATCGCATTTACGATCATAAAGTTTTCGTGGATTTCTTAATGCCATACGTTCTTTATGCCTTTGGTTCGGGCATTTTTTAGGCAGTGGTAAGTTTGTCTTTTTGTAGAAATTTAATTCACTTGGCACAATTTTATATGCTTTGCCACTCGCCTCACAAACAAGAATTTGTTTGCAAATATCATCTTTTGCGTCTTTCGCAAAATCTGGAAGCTTGTATCCAGTCTTTGGAGTTTCTTCTTTATCCTCACGCCATTTTAGCCCCATTGATGTGACGTTTTCTTTGCTTAATGGAAAATAATCTTGAGCCATTGATTCATTGTATGAAAAAGGAGAAATATTCATCGGGAAAAATTCTCCCCATTCCATATTTTTAATCATATGTTCGATGATTTTTGGAACGAGTTCTTCATATTGTTCCTTTGTATATTGTTTATTTAGAATACAATATTGATTCTTTTTTAGGCCTACACATCCAAAGCAATTCTTTGAATTGAAACATAGACTGCAATAAGATATTTCGCTATTAAACCAGCAAATGTCATTAAAAGTGTGCATATAATTTTTCTCACTTCCGATACATTCGTAAACAAGTTCTGAATTGTCATCGTTATTTATGTCGTAGCAATCTTTTAAAGAAGTCGCATTGCTTACGAATTTGCAATCCTGTAGCTCTTTTACTTCATAACATTCTTTTGCATTTTTAGAATTATAAATATTATCGCCTGTGCAATTTTCTGCGTTTGTGGCCTCCATGTAGCGGCGTGGTATTTTATTGAGCCACTTAAAATAGTCTTCTTTTGATTTTGGTAGATTTTCTAGAAATGGCTTCACTCTGCGTTCATATTCTTCTTTTTCGTATTGAATATTCCCAATGCAATATTGTTTATTGGCTAATCCAAATGACGCAAAACAATTTTTACATCCTCTTAAATTTTGTCCCAAAATACAATCTGAGCAATTTGAACAATTTTTTACAAAAGCACAGTTGTATGAATTTTCGCTATCTACTGCGGAATAACAAAGTTCACAATTCGTAATGTTTGATGAATCTAAAGTATCTCGTGATTTTAGGATACGGTTTGAATATGAGCATCCATCATTTTCCCCTGCCGTAAAAAGTAAATATGAATCTTTATTTCTAAATGCAAAATTACAATATTCACTATTTTCCGGTTCTTTATTTATCAAGCTAATACGTGGTACTGCCATCATTAATTCTTGAAACTGTTCGAAAAATGGCTTATCAAATGAAAAATCTTTGCCGTATTTTAATGGATCGAAACTTTCTCCCCACCATTCGTTCTGATCGTAAACCAAATATTTTGATTCTGGAGAATACATTGTTACAACTTCCTTTCCTCCTAGATCTGATTTACGTCTATATAGATTTCTTTCGTTACGAAAGCTTAAACGCCTTTGCTGCCTGCAGTCCGGACATAATGTGGGAGATGGAATATTGTATTTTTTGTCTGAGAATAAAGAAGAAACGCGGTCGTAAAAAGCCAAATCTTCATCTGTAATTTCAAATTGATGATTACAGTTTTTGCATGCCTTTTCCATTATTTTTGTAGTAAGGAGCTATCAGTACTGTATTCTAACTCCTTTGGCCTTCCTTTCAAAGCTGTTTTCTGCTATAATATTCAGATATAAATGAACCTGAATTATGGCAGATACAAATAGCTCAAATGTTGCGGATCCAACAATCAAAGATGAAAAGTCTGGGACTGTTGTTGCACCTATAGAAGATCAAGGGCTTAAAATTGCCGAAGAAAAGCCAAAACAAATTCAAAAAGGGGCTACCGATAAAACTGCTATCGGGCAGGTTTCTCAAGTGAATAGAGAGTTTTTGGAGAAGTCCGTCTTGAAAGCGGCACGTGCGAAAAATATGCCATATATCGACATTGAACGAACTCCTCTTAATCCGGATTTTATAAAAGTTCTTGATCTTGAGACAGCCAAAAAGGCGAAAATGATTCCTTTTCTAAAGGCGGCAAAATCTTTAAAAATTGCAGTTGCGGATTCTGACAATGAAGAAACAAAGAAAGTCATTCAAATGCTTAAAGATAATGGATTTGAAGTGGATTTAAGCCTTGCTTCTGAGATTGGGATTACAGAGGCTTTCAAGCTTTATGATGCCACTCAAAAATATAAAAAGATTGAACTTGTACAAAGTGTCGAAGAAAAAAACATTCAAACTTACGAGAAAGAAATCACAGCGTTAAAAGATCTTCCAGTGAAACTTGGAAGTGTTCCCGCAGAAGAAGCGTTGAATTTACTTGATATTGGAGCCATAAAAACAAAAGCTTCCGATATTCATTATGAACCTTCAGAATTGGAAACCGTTGTGCGTTTTAGAATCGATGGAATTTTACATATCGTTTTCACATTACCAAACGACACGTATCATAGAATTGCCGACCAAATAAAATTTAAAAGCGGGATGCAATTAAATATAAACGCAATCCCTCAAGACGGACGTTATGTTTTCACATTTAATGAGAGAAAAATCGCGGTTCGTGTCGCGTCAATTCCGACTCCTTATGGAGAATCATTTGTTTGCAGATACCTGCCTTCAGATGTAAAAGCTCTAACTCTTGAAGAACTCGGATTTCAGGGGCAAGCCTTAAAAGCTCTGCAAGATGCCACTAAAATTTCGCAAGGTATGGTTCTCGTAACCGGGCCTACCGGAAGCGGTAAAAGTACGACACTTTATTCGATGCTAAACCTGATGAATTCGCCTGAAAAGAAAACAATTACACTCGAAGATCCGGTGGAATATTATATTCGCGGAGTTGTTCAAAGTCAGATAAGTGAAAAATCAGGATACAGTTTTGCCGCAGGACTTAGGTCTATTTTGAGAAATGATCCGAACATTGTAATGCTCGGGGAAATTCGTGATCTTGAAACTGCACAAACGGCCACACAAGCCGCTTTGACCGGACACGTGCTTCTTTCTACACTTCACACAAATAGTGCGCTTGAAGCGATTCCTCGTCTTACAAATATGGGACTTGCTCCTTTCATGATTGCGCCTGCATTAAATACCGTAGTTGCACAAAGATTGGTGCGCAAAATTTGTCCAAAATGTTCTACTTTAGATCCTATTTTGGATGCTGAGAAAAAAGAATTTGATACTGAAAAAATCTCTATTCCGGAAAAAATCCCACATGCTCACGGATGTGATGAATGTAGCAATACAGGATATGTCGGAAGGCTTGTGATAGCGGAAGCAATCACTATCGATGATGAAATAAAAAATCTTATTTTGAAGAATGCATCTTTGACTGAAATCGAGGCGGTTGCCTTAAAAAAAGGCATGACAAAACTTAAACAAGACGGACTTAATAAAGTCGCGCAAGGGCTTACAACACTTGAAGAAGTATTTAGGACTACAAACCTTTTAGACTAGACCTGAAGTAAAATCCTACCGCTCCAAGTATTATCGCAAAAACGAGGAATACGAATTTGAATGGCAGAAATGTCACAACAAGCGCTCCGATCATTGGCGTTAAAAATGAAGAGAATGTTGTCGATGTTGAGTAAATCCCAAATAAATCTTCTTCTTTGTCTTTTGGAGTGTTTTTTAAAAGGAAATATTCTTGTATCGGTTCAACAAAAGCCGCTCCAATGCTTGCAAGAATTATTATTGCAAGATTTAGAATTGTGAAAGGGCTTATAAATACTAATAAAAGACATATTGCTATTATGAAAAAACCATATGATATCGGAAGTTTTATTCCTTTTTCCCCTGCGTATTTTCCGACTTTTTCTTCAAGGAAAATGAAAGGAATTATTCCGAGTGAGAAAACAATTCCTGTGACACTGCTGAGATATCCGGCCGCGGCTATGTATAAAGGCAGGTAAAGTCTTTTCACCATAAACCATGACATTAATGAGAAGCTCATGATGTATGCCCTTGTCCTGTTTTTGTCGCTGAAATAATTTTTTATATTTTCAAAAAGTTTTACCGTAGATTCTTTTTTCATGTTTATTATCGCGACTGATTGTTTTATAACATGACTATTATAGAAATATACAAAACCCGAAAGCAGTATTCCAGCCGCCAAAATAAAGACTATTTCATAACCGAATTGGCTCGCCAAAAATCCTCCAAAAAGCGGACCGATGAGGTATCCGATATTTTGAAATTTAAAATATCTTCCTTCTTCTTCCCCAAAATCTTTGCTGTTTGCATAATCTCTTACGAAAAGTGAAAGTGTTATTACTGCGAAAAGTTCGAACCATGATTTTATTGTTGTTAGGATGGAAAGTTCTGTAATTCTTACAACGAAAATCAACATAAAATAGATTACAGCCAAACTAATAAAACTGATTTTTAGAACCAATGTTCTTTGAAATTTTTTGAAAATTATCGTACTGAAAACCCCTGCCATCAATGTCATTAAAGCCATTATGGAAAAGAAGATACTGACAGCAGAATCCGTGTGCACAACCGATTTTACAAAGTTTGGAAACACCGGAAGAACAAGACTTACCGCTAGACCTATGAGTAATGCAAGCCATGAGAATATTCTTCCTTCTTTGCTTTTATGAGGTGTCCTTATTTTTTCCATATTTGATTTTTAACACTTACGAATGTACTTTCCACCATTATTCACTATAAAATTATTTATCTCAAGCAAAGATAAAATTGTTAAGATTTTTTGTGTTTCAAATTTTGATTTTTCTTTTATTTTTTCTAGTGATGTTTCGCGGTTTACGGTCATTGAAAATAAAATTTCTTTTTCTTCTTGCGAAATATTATATGCAATTTTTGGCTTATCTGCTTCCAATTTTAGTTTTGGTTGTAGACTTAATTGTTCGATTATTTCTTGTCCTGATGAAATTGGATATGCGCCACATTTTTGTAAAAGTTTTAAAGCCCCAATCCCCTGAAATTTATCTACATCTTGCGGCACCACAAATATTTCTCTGTTTTGTTCGAGGGCAAGACGCGCTGTAATCAGCGCACCGGATTTTTCGGGAGCTTCTATCACTAAAGTTGCGACAGAAAGCCCTGAAATAATTCTGTTTCTTTGAGGAAATTTATATTTTACAGGTTCGGAATTTTCTTCATATTCGGAAATCAAAAGTCCTTTTTCGGAAATTTCCTGCGCCAAATTTTTATTTTCCGGCGGATAAATGTCGACAAGTCCACTCGGTAAAACTGCGATAGTTTTTAAATTATTTTTTATCGCAGATTTATGTGCAATCGTGTCGATGCCTTTTGCAAGCCCTGAAACAATGGTCACTTCATAGTGAGATAATTCTTCTATTATTTTTTCTGTCATCATTTTCCCATATTCCGTACATCTTCTTGTCCCAACAACTGCGATACAAGTTCTGTCTAAAATATTTAGGTTGCCTTTGTAAAAAAATTGCGTGGGCGGGTCGTGAATTTCCTTTAGCATCTGTGGATAAATTTTGTCTGTGAGGCGTAGTGTTTGCATAAATTATTGATATTAAATTTTTATAAAAAGATTTTTTGTTTTGGAATTTGACTTTTTCAGCGAAAATTAGTAAATTTTTATTGTATTTTATATGAAAGGGCCCATCTGAATGTTTTGTCTTTCAGCCGAGCCCTTTTTGGCATATGGTAAATGTTCAAGTTTATCTCTTGCTCTATTTATGAAAGATATTTTCTCTCTTGCCACTCTTTTTAATATCCACGAACATTCTTTTTTGTATGGACTCAGCACTTTCTCGAGTTTGTCTTTCCTGTATAGATAATTCACAAGAGAATAAAAATCTCCATCACTTGTGATGATTATTGCTTTTTCATAGTTGTTAAAATCGATCATTGCCTGAAGAATCATGTCTCCGTCACAATTTCCTTTTATCTTTCCTTCAGATATGGAGACCGGCTTAAATATTAAAGCGTATCCGGTGTTTTGCAAAAAATTATACAGTTTGTGATTTTTGCTTAAAAATCCCGTAAACCAGTATATTTTTTTGACCTTATATTTTTCTTTCAGATAGACTTGTAATTTTTTGTAATCGATTTTCCATCCAAGCCTCTGCATTCCCAAAATTAAATTTTGGCTGTCTATAAAGGCATAATTCATAAATTATTTTAAAAGCCCTTACATTAAACAACCTCGACATTAAGGAATGATTAAAAAAAATTAAAATTTTTCTAAATTTTTTATAAACCTTTTATTGTGATTTTTCCGCCTTCAACAATTTCACCAATTACTTGCATCTTTATATTATGCCTTGCACAAGCCTCTGTAATCACATCGACATCATTTGAAACAAGGATCATTCCAACTCCCATATTCCATGTTCTGTACGCATCTTCTTTTGGGATATTTCCGATTTCTATTAATTTTAGCATTTGTTCGTGTGGTGTTGGCAAATTATCCAAATTTGCACCAAGTCCTGTTTTCTTTAGCACTCTGCCAAAATTTCCAGCGATTCCTCCTCCTGTAATATGAGCTATTCCTTTTAATTCCGCTTTTGGTTGTTCTTTAAATCTTCCGTGCAAATCCATTATAAGGCTTGTATAAATCACTGATGGAATTAAAACAACTTCTCCCCACGTCCTCGTGTCGTCGTATTTTTCGTGTGCCCAATTTGCGCCAAATTTTTGTTTCAAAACATATCTAACAAGTGAAAGTCCGTTTGCTCTGAAACCGTTACATTGAAGCCCTATAACCTTGTCTCCCGGCTTGATATTTTTACCTGTAATTACTCTATTTTTTTCTACAACTCCGACAGCTGTAGCATTCCAAATGTATCCGTTTAAAACATCGCCGAGCTCTGCGATTTCTCCTCCCGGAACAATTATTTTATGTTCAGTTGCGGCTTTTTTTAGCCCTTCCATCATTGCAGTTATTTTTTTCTCATCCACTTTGTTTGCATCAATTGTGTTTGAAACTGAAATTGTTTCCGCTCCTACACAAGACGCATCATCCGCCACCATAGCCACTAAATCCTGTCCGATTGTGTCATATTTTTCCATCATTTCTGCTACTTCCATTTTTGTGCCGATTCCGTCGTCGTTTTGTACAAGCAAATAATCGCCCATATCCATTGCTCCTGTAAATCCACCTTCTTCTATCACGGGTTCACCAATCATGCCTTTCCTTCCTGGGAAAGTCGCTTTTGCCGCCGCGTATGCGATTGCCGAACATTTGTCGCCCAGAGAAATATCTACTCCGGATTCTTTGTAAGTTGCCATATTTAGATAAGTTATTTGTCGCTGATAATTTTTCCGTCTTTAAGTGTAATCACTCTTTTTTTGACGTGAGCTACAACGTCTTTATTGTGAGTTGAAAGCAAAATTGTTGTACCTGATTTATTTATTTTTAGCAAAAGTTCCGCCAATGCCAATGCATTTTCCGGATCAAGATTTCCTGTCGGCTCATCTGCAATAAGCAATTGTGGCGCATGTACAAGCGCTCTTGCAATTGCAACTCGTTGTTTTTCTCCTCCTGAAATTTCACGTGGAAAACTGTTTCGAAGATCTTCAAGTCCTGTAAGTTTCAAAACTTCAGTAACTCTTTTTTGCGTAAAATCTTTTGGATAACCTGATACCTCTAATGCAAATGAGACATTTTCAAAAACTGTTTTTTGCGGAAGAAGTTTGTAATCCTGAAACACCGTCCCAATTTTTCTTCTGTAAGCTTGTAGGCGTTCCCCTTTTAATTTGTTTACTTCCATTTCATCAACAAAAATATTACCGCTGTTTGTTTTCTCAGCGCCGATTATGCAATGAATAAGCGTTGTTTTGCCTGCTCCGGAATGTCCAGTTATACAAACAAATTCACCTCCATCCACTTTGAAAGAGATAGAGTCCAAAACTTTTTTAGTGCCGAATTTTTTTGTAACACGGTCTAGGAAAATCATGATTTGATTGTATCAGAATTGGCAAAGAGATAAAAGATTTTTTAATAAATAGCAGGTTCAATTGTTTCCTCAATTTAGATTGTAGGTTTCAAATCGAACAACATTGGAGTTATTTTTGTTTGTTTTTTTGCGTCTTTGCTCAATAAAATCTTCGACTCTTTTATTAAAGAAATCAACCAATGGTTGATCCCCTTTATCGTACTCAAAATTTTTCTTATCAATTTTTTCTCCAACCCAATTTCTAAAATAAACTAAAGACATACCATTTCATGATTTTCTACCTTTGAAGCTTTTTTCAATATATTTGTTCTATTCTTTTCCAGCTGTTTATCTGTTGCTGTTTTCCCTTCCAGATAGTCAACAAACCATAGAGCTTCTTCTCCTTTAAGCCTGATTGGTTCAAAATCTTTTTTAGTCATAAAAAGTGATGAATGAGCACGTCGAGTATACCATATGCCATTAGAATGGTGTCAATTTTTATCTTTTTAGAATTATTTAATGAAAATTTTAAGTTACTTGTGAAACTTTTCATGCGTCAATGTTGACATTTTATGTATATATGCTATCCTGATACGCTTTAAATTAAATAAATCGTATTTATGAATTTAAATTCAACAGGCAAACAGTTAGATGTCTTCGATGGAAAAGCTCGTGTATTACACACTGGAACTGAATTTGGGTGCGTTCATCCAAGCGATTCTAATTTTGCAAATCAGTTTGAAAGAATAAGAGAAATTAGCGGACAGGACAGAATATTGGCTCAAAAATTAGGGTTTAATACTAAAGTAACCCCTATTTCCGGTATTGATGAATTGGAACAGGGAAAGGTTGAAAATTTTTTTAGAACACCTATTGTTTCTGATGGTGTAGTTGTTAGTTTGACAGGAGATACTCTTATGAAAATTGCGGTGATGATTATGAATGCAGATTGTGGAACAATTGAAATTTTAGCGCCAAACGGAGAAATTGCTGTTTTACATGGAGGATTCGATAACATCGATAATAAGGACGGTACTTCTATTGTTGGCAATGCGATTAAATATTTTGAGCAAAAAGGATTTAGGCCTCAACAGTTAAAATTTAGAGTTGGTGAATCCGCACAAGCTTGTTGTTATGGCCTGAATAATCCCGCGTACCAAAGCCAAAATGAGGCACGAAGAGATAAAATGGTGCAAGATTATGGAAGCGATGTTGTTCGTCCTGTAAGAAATTTACCACGTTCTGAAAATGGAGGAATCGGGTTTGATGTGTCTTTAATTGCGGCAAGACAAGCTGATTTAGCGGGTATTCGTGACATTGAAGTAGAAGGATTGTGTACAAGTTGCCATGGACTAGTTTCTTCCACTATGGGAACTTTGGATTCTTTCGGAACTTGGTATTCAAATTTGAGAGAAAATCCTGTGAATACTAAGACTAGAGGATATGGAATGAGAAATGCGGTGGTTGTTTATTCGAGATAATTTATTTGTGAAACTTTTTAATTTTTTCCACAATGTGTTATGCTTTATTAAATTATTATTAATATTTTCCCATATGAAAAATTTGAAATTTATTTTCCTTGTTGGGGTATTATCACTTGGGCTTATTGGCTGTGCGCAGACACAAATAGCTCCTATTGCTCCAACTGAAACTGCTCCGGTTGTTGAAACAACAACTGCTTCTTTGAAAGATAAAATTGAAAATCTCGCCAATTATTCTGTGGTTACGAATAAAGACGAGAAATCGGTAATAGTTTCTGTTTGTGATGATTTTACCAAGGCTTATGCGGATAAAGTTATGAATGGAGATGTTAAAAGATTGGTTTTGTAT
>JALNWA010000010.1 GCA_023231115.1 Candidatus Altimarinota bacterium | reverse complement strand
TTTTCTGCTGTAACTTCCGGTGTTGAAAAACTTGCTGGAGGTGCCGCTAAAACGGTTGAGCCTGAAAAAGCCGATATTGCTGAGCCGGCAGTTGTTCCTGTTGTCGTGGATCCTGCAAAAAAGAAATCCGTTTTTGACAGTTTGAAATCTTTGTTTGTGTCAAATGATGCAAAGCAAAGGGCTGAAATGTTCAAAGCTAGCCAGGCTGATGCGGCCAAATCTCAAATGTCCAATGAAGAAAAACAAAAATACATTGAAGCTGAAAAAATTTATCAACAAGGACTTTCTGCGATAAAGGATTTGATTTCTCCGTCTGCGATGGAGATAAATTATGATTCTTTGCGTTTGGATGGACTTTATACAAAATCTTTTTATGTTTATGCGTATCCTAGATATTTGGATGCAAACTGGCTTTCTCCGATTGTGAATTTTGATGTGACTATGGATATTTCACAATTTATTTATCCTATTTCTTCAGAGGAAATAATGAAAACTTTGAGGAAGAAAGTCGCACAAATGAATTCAAGTATGAAAATATTGGCCGAGAAGGGGATTGTTCGTGATCCTGCGCTTGAAACTGCGCTTGAGGATGCGGAACAATTGCGTACGGAAATTCAAAGAGGACAGGAGAAATTCTTCCAATTTGCTCTTTATTTTACAATTTATGCGGACAATGAAAAGAAACTTGAAAAGATTGCTAAACAGCTTGAAAGTTTGCTTGCGGGCCGCTTGGTTATGACAAAAAGAACACAACTTCAGGCTGAGCACGGATTAAATGCTTGTTTGCCGATGTGTTTGGATGAACTTTATGTGATTCGTAATATGAATACGAGTCCGCTTTCAACAACTTTTCCGTTCACTTCTTCCGATTTGACTTCGGATAAAGGAATTTTGTATGGATTAAACAGACATAATGAAAGTTTGATTATTTTCGATCGTTTTGCTCTTGAAAATGCGAATAGCGTTGTGTTTGCGAAGTCCGGTGCCGGAAAATCTTACTCTGTCAAACTTGAAATGTTGAGGTTGATGATGATGGGAACAGATGTGATTGTAATTGATCCGGAAAATGAGTATGAGGCGCTTGCAAACACGGTTGGTGGAACTTATTTGAGACTTAGTTTGAATAGTGATCGTAGGATTAATCCTTTTGACCTGCCTCAGCCTTTTGAAGGTGATGACAGTGCGCCCGGAGATTTGCTTAGATCAAACGTAATTACTCTTCACGGACTTCTTAAGCTGATGCTTGGAGGAATTTCACCTGAAGAAGAATCTATTTTGGACAAGGCGTTGATTGATGTTTATGCTCTTAAAGGAATTACTATGGAGCTTGCTGATCCTTCGACTTATGAACCTCCTACAATGGAAGATTTGTATAAAGTTCTTAGCTCTATGAAAGGAGCGGAATCTCTTGTTCAAAGGCTTTCTAAGTTTACGACAGGTTCTTATTCAGGAATTTTCAATAAGCCTACAAACTTGGATCTTTCGAGCGGAATGATGGTTTTCTGTATTCGTGATCTTGAAGACGCATTACGTCCTATCGCGATGTATATCATTCTTAATTATATATGGAGCAAAGTCAGAAGTAAGCTTAAAAAAAGAGTTTTGGTGATTGATGAGGCATGGACAATGATGCAACATGAAGATAGCGCGAAATTCTTGGCCGGACTCGTAAAACGTGCAAGAAAATATTACCTTGGAGTTACTACTATTACTCAGGACGTTGAGGATTTCTTGAAGAGTCCTTATGGAAAACCTATAATTACAAATTCATCTATTCAGCTTTTACTAAAGCAGTCTCCGTCTGCGATTGATATGCTTGGAACTCTGTTTAATCTTACACAAGGGGAAAAATACATCCTTTTGAATAGCGGAATCGGACAAGGACTTTTCTTCGCGGGGCTTAAACACGTTGCAATTCAAATTATCGCTTCTTTCACTGAGGATAAGATTGTTACGACAAACCCTGAGGAGCTTTTGCAACAGAGAGAGATAAAGTAAAAATAAAAGATTGAATAAAATGACGGAAACTGAAAAACAAAAACAGGGGAGTGGAATTCTTGGAAAAAGTATGAAGACAATTGTTTTGGCTGTAGTGTCTCTTTTTTTGGTTGTCGGAAATTATTTCGTTGAGGCTTCTTTTGAAAATAAAAATTTGGAAGCTAAGACTGAAATTTTGTCTGTAAACTATGAAAAAGAGATGTTTATCCCAAATAATGGAGGGGTTTTACGTTTTGCAAAAGAGAAAGAAAGCGGAATTAAGAATGATATTGCGCTGATTGGAGAGGATCAAGGCAAAAATCCATATCTTTTTAGAATTAATTCCGGAAGGTTTTGGGGAAATTTTGCAATCGGTGATGCGAAAGTAAATTTTGTTGCTGATAGAATTGTGATTATGCCTTTTGCAAGCACTGTCGATATTTCTTTTGATGGTAAAAAACTCAATGTCGCGAATTATGACGGAGATACTTATATAGGTATATTGCCGGAAAATTTTGAATTTAAAAATTATGTTGACGGATATAGCCCTGTTTTTGTTAACAGATTGCTTGTTCCTAGAGATTCGCAGATTAGCATCTCTGTCGATAAAATCGACGACAGGACTGCGAAATTGCTTTATTCAAAGCTTGTTAAAGAGTTTAAATATTCGATAATTCCGCAGGCTGACAAAGATGCTTCTTGGGCTTCTTTGAACTTAAATGTGGACAAAAAATTCGTTGAAAAAGTAAAACAGGAAATTGTTTCCGGAATACGAAAAGATGGAGTATTAAACTCTTCCGCCGATTCGGGATTTGTTTCTTGGCTTCAAGAAAATCTTACTTTTATGCCTGCGAAAAAGAAAGATCGTATGCTTGATCAATTTTCAGGATATTTGAATAATGCTCTTTATTATGCTTCGGAAAGCGATGTCGCAAATGCAGAGAAATCTTTGGAAGCGTTTAAAGTTTATTTGAAGACTTTGTCTGTCGATGATTTTTCGAGTCCTTCTTTTGATAAAAAGGTTTCAGAGGCTTTGCGTAAAACGCAGGTATTTACTATTGATGATAAAGAATATGATGTTTACAAAGCGATTTTGGATGAAAAATTCTTGAGAGATTCGGATAAATATAAGGTCGTAATGGACTCTTGGAAGGGTGTTTATAAGGGATTAAACGTGGGGGATGTTTATGCGAAAGAGGCTTTTGATTCTTATTATGACAAGTTGGATAAGGTGCTTGGGGATAAGGAAAATCTTGATTTTTATCAAATATTTATTTCTTATCAAAATCAACTTTTCAACAATCTTTTCATGAAATATCCTACCTTTTATAAGGATGAATATTTCACTGTAAAGGCTGTTCTTGAAAAAGAACTTCTTTCTCTTTACGGCGACGGGCAGACAAAAAGTGAGCTCAAACAAGATTTCATAAGTGATAAAATTGATTTTTTGAAGAGGCTTATGAAGTTTTTCTTTGCGGGAGAAGTCGGAATTCCTGACGCAAAGAAAATTGTTTCTTCGCTTTTCTCTCAAGTAAACGAACTTATGCCTGTTTCCAGTGGCGATGTTGCTGTTATTTCTATTTTTGAAACTCAATTAAAAGATCTTGGGAATTTTTGGGGGTATTTAAATACTCCGGCATATTCAAATTCAACCGCTTACGGACCTACTCATAATGAGAGGTATAGCGCTTACGTTGAAGATAAAAGTGAAATTTGGGACATAATTACTCTCAAGGCGGACGTTTTGGGTGAAGAAAATGTGAAAGAAAAAACTGTTGAAGAAGTTAAAAATGAAATTTTGGCTGTCTTTGCAGAAATTAAGGATATTACCGATTTGAAAATAGGAAAAATAGAAGATTCGAGCGCAAGATATGTTCCTATTGACGGTATTGCGGGTGGATATGCTTTTAGTGCCGTTTATGACAGGGAAAAGATTGTATTAAAGGATATTCTCGCTTATGGAGAAATATTGTCAGATAAGCCTCTTAAAATAGAAAATTTATTGCCTTTGTTAAAAGGTAAATTCGCGGAATTTACTCCTGACGAGGAACCTCAAACTGATCAGCAAAAAGAAGAAAGTTATGCTCAAAGATTTGCCAGAACTTATGTTTCAAAGCAGGTTGCAAAAGCCGGATTTATTCTTGAGCTTGAAAATATTGCTGTTGCCGATGAGGTCTCTTCTATATATAGAGTTTCGGATATCGTTTTGAAGGGATATGAAAGCGTTAAAGTCACTTTTGATTTTGTGGCAAATGGGGAGATTGCGAAAAACGTTATGTTTGTTATAAACAACAATTCTCTCGTTATGGAAGGTGAATATACTCTTGAGGAACTTGCTCAAGTTGTGATTGCCGAAAAAGACTTTACTGGCAAGGTTAAGCGATAAAAAGGCTTACATTTACATTTTTAATTTTGCGTGCTAGAATCCTTCTGCTTTAAGATTTATTAAAGGTCAAATTTTTTATGGTAGATTCAAAAGAAAATAAAAATGCGGCGTCAAGTTATGGTGCCGATCAGATTCAGGTTTTGGAGGGGCTTACGGCTGTTAGAAAGCGTCCGGGAATGTACATCGGTTCAACTGATGTAACGGGTCTTCATCATCTTGTTTGGGAAATTGTTGACAATGCTATTGATGAATCGATGGCCGGATTTTGTAATAATATTTCGATTATTATTCATGCGGACGGAGCGCTTAGTGTAGAGGATGATGGTCGTGGTATTCCGGTTGATAAACAAAAACAAACCGGTAAAAGTGCACTTGAGACGGTTTTAACTATTCTTCATGCTGGAGGAAAATTTGGAGATGGGGGATATAAGGTTTCCGGAGGACTTCATGGAGTTGGAGTTTCGGTTGTAAATGCGCTTTCTACAAAGTTGGTGGCGGAAGTTTACAGGGATGGAAATATTTACATGCAAGAATACAAAAAAGGTGATGCTGTAGCGGAAGTGAAGGTTACAGGAAAGACACAAAAACAAGGAACAAAAATTCTTTTTTATCCTGATGCGGGGATTTTCGATACTACGGTTTTTGATTTTACTACGATTTTGGCAAGGCTTAGACAGCAAGCATATCTTACAAAAGGTGTGCAGATTTCACTTTTGGACGAACGTGAAGAAGGTAAAAAATATTCTTTCTATTTTGAAGGTGGAATTAAATCTTATGTTGAGCATCTAAATAAGAGCAAAGAAAATATTGGAGGGATTTTTTATATTGAAAAGACTGTACCGGAGGGAGTTGTTGAAATTTCTCTTCAGTATAACAATACTTTCCAAGAAACTATTTATACTTTTGCAAATAATATTCATACGGTTGACGGAGGAAGTCATCTTACCGGATTCAAGGCGGCTTTAACGAGAACAATTAATGCGTATGCGAGAAAGTTTGAAGTTTTGAAAGAGAAGGATGATAATCTTCTTGCTGATGATGTTCGTGAAGGACTTACGGCTGTAGTTTCCGTAAAACTTGGAGATCCTCAGTTTGAAGGACAAACAAAAGCAAAACTTGGAAATGCGGAAATGAGAACGGCTGTTGAGGCGGTTTTCAACGAAGCATTTAATCAATATTTGGAGGAAAATCCTAATGACGCGAGAGGGGTTATTGGAAAATGTTTATTGGCATCAAGGGCTCGTTTAGCGGCTCGTGCGGCCAGAGATACTGTTATTAGAAAAGGTGCGCTTGAAGGAATGACGCTTCCGGGAAAACTTGCGGATTGTTCGAATAAAGATCCTGCAAATTGTGAACTTTTCATTGTTGAGGGAGATTCCGCTGGAGGTTCCGCAAAACAAGGAAGAAGCCGTGATATTCAGGCTATTTTGCCTTTGAGAGGTAAGATTTTGAATGTTGAACAATCACGACTTGATAAAATTCTTGAAAATAATGAGGTTAAAAATTTGATTATTGCGATTGGAGTTGGAGTCGGGGAGAGCTTTGATATTGAGAAACTTCGTTATCATAAAATTGTGATTATGACTGATGCCGATGTCGATGGAGCGCATATCAGAACGCTTCTTCTTACTTTGTTTTACAGGTATTTTAAGAAATTGGTTGAGGATGGCTATATTTATATTGCACAACCTCCACTTTATAAAGTGGCGTCCGGAAAATCTTTGAAATATGCTTATAATGATAAAGAAAAAGAGGATATTATCGGGGCGCTTGCGAAAGATGCAAAATATTCTATACAGCGTTATAAAGGTCTTGGAGAAATGAATCCGGAACAGCTTTGGGACACGACTATGGATCCTGAAAAAAGGCTTATGCTTCGCGTAACTATTGAAGATGCGGAAAGGGCGGATCAGGTTTTTGATACGCTTATGGGATCTGAGGTTTTGCCTAGAAAAAAGTTTATCCAGTCCTACGCGAAAAAGGTGAAGAATTTGGATATCTAAAACTTCCCTTGCGTTTTAAAGAAAGTTGAATATAATTCTTTTGCTTAATTACAATAATTTATGAGAGTCACAGTTTGGAAAAATGAGAAAGAGTCTAACGAAAGACTCATCACAAGGTTCAATAAAAAGGTTCAATCAAGCCGAAAACTTTTGAAAGTTCGTTCTGAGAGGTACAATAAAAAACCTCCTACAAAAAGGCTTAAAAGAATCATTGCGATCATGCGTGAAAAATATCGATCACAAAAGGAGAAGAGCAAGTTCTATTAAGATGAAAATTTGTGAATTACTAAAAAGCGGATACTCCAATATTTCTTTGGTTAGGGATGCCGCTTTTATTGATAGCGAAGTTGTTTTGGCTCATATTCTCGGGGAAACAAAAGAATATCTTTTGGCGCATGGAGATGAAGAGGTTTCTAGCTCCGATGAATTGTTGTTTAATTCTTATATTGATCGGATTGTTTTGGGTGAGCCTGTCGCTTACATAACTTGTCGTAAAGAATTTTATGGAAATGATTTTTTTGTGGATAAACGCGTGCTTGTTCCAAGACCGGAGACTGAAATGATTGTGGAAAAGGTGATTGAGTTTCTTGAAGCTGTCGTGAAATATGGAGATGGA
Source organism: Candidatus Altimarinota bacterium (assembly GCA_023231115.1). GTDB lineage: Bacteria > Patescibacteriota > Gracilibacteria > UBA1369 > LOWO2-01-FULL-3 > UM-FILTER-38-24. The sequence continues at coordinate 22,902 of JALNWA010000010.1, read as the reverse complement.
AGCCGAAAACTTAAGCTTGTGGACGTTGGAACCGGAAGCGGAAATATAGCTATTTCTATTGCGAAGCATTTTAGAGATTATTTGGATGATCCGTTGGATGAGGTTTTTGCGGTGGATATAAGTGAAGATGCACTTGAGGTTTGCAGAATTAATATTGGTCAACACGGACTTGAGGATAAAATTCAGGCTTTTGCAAGCGATCTTCTCGAATTTTTGGAAGAAGGTGAGAGTTGTGATATTATTGTTGCGAACTTGCCTTATATAGGTGAGGTTGAGGATCGGTTTGTTGAAAAAAATGTTGAAGATTTTGAGCCAAATGTCGCACTTTTTGGTGGAAATGATGGCTTAGAGTTGTATAAAAAAATGTTTCAACAGATTAAGGAAAAAGATGTGAAATTTAGATTGATGATTGGAGAATTTGGCTTTGCTCAGGGGGAAAAGATGAAGGAACTGTTGAGTAAATATTTTGAACAAGATGAGTGGAAAATTGAGGAAGATTTGGCAGGTATCCCAAGAATATTCATTGTTAAGAAAAAATATTAAAATCGCATTATGCTGTTCGATAAATTGGAAAAAATAGATAAGGAGTATCTCGATATTCAAAATCAATTGTCTGATCCTTTGGTCACTTCTGACATGGGAAAATATAAAACTTTGTCGAGAAAATACAAAATTCTTGAGAGGGCTCATGCTTTGACGCTTGAATATAGGAAAGTTTTGAATGCGAAAGCTGATGCCGAGGAAATGTTGCAGAGTGAAGATAATGAGCTTAAAGAAATGGCTGAGGCTCAAAAAAAGGAAGCTGAAGCCAGAGTTATTGAATTAGATGCTCTTGCAAAGCTTGAAATTCTGCCGAAGGATCCAAATGATGCGAGAGATTGTATCGTTGAAATTCGTGCCGGAACAGGTGGTGATGAAGCGGCGCTTTTTGCAGGGGAACTTTGCAGAATGTATTTTCGTTTTGCTGAAAATCGTGGATTTAAAATTGAAATTATGGATAAAAGCGAAGGTGAGCCGGGATGCATTAAGGAAATTGTTTTTTCTGTTCACGGTGAAAATGTTTATGGAATTTTGAAGTATGAAAGCGGCGTTCATCGTGTTCAAAGAGTTCCGGTGACGGAAAGCCAAGGTAGAATTCATACCTCTGCGGCGAGCGTTGCGGTGCTTCCTGAAGCCGAAGAAGTTGATGTAAGCATAAATGAATCTGATTTGAGGGTTGATGTTTATCGTTCCGGTGGACATGGAGGGCAGGGCGTAAACAAGACCGAATCAGCTGTTCGTATTACTCATATTCCGTCCGGAGTTGTTGTTACTTGTCAGGATGAGAGGTCTCAATTAAAAAACAGAGCGAAGGCGATGAAAGTGCTTATGACAAGATTATATGATTTGGAAGAGGAAAAACTTAGGAAAGAGCGCGGGGACAATCGTTCCGACCAAATTGGTTCAGGGGATAGAAGTGAAAAAATACGAACTTATAATTTTCCTCAGGATCGTGTTACAGATCATCGAATTCACAAAAGTTGGAGCAATTTGCCTGCGATAATGGAAGGTGGAATTGATGATATCGTCGAAAGTCTCCATGCCGCAGAACAGGAAATGTTGCTTGAGAAAGTGGGGGAGAAATAACTTTTTTATTTCTCTACGAAATGGCATCCAAGTGGTTTTTTGCGCTTGTATGCGGCTTTCAGGATGAGGAGGGAAGCTATGCTCATGTTTGAGGCTTCGGCGATTTCTTGGTTTGTGCCGGAGAATTTTTTGAGGGTTTTTAGGATTTGTTCCATTTTTGGAATGGCTTCTTTTTTGATTTTTTTGCGGTTGCGGATGATTCCGGCGTAGTTCCACATGATGGCTTTTATTTCTTGTTTCATTTTTTCTGTAAGCAGAGTTTCTTTGGAATTTTTTCTTAGAATTTTTTGAGTTTCGAATTTTGTTTGTTTTATTTTTTGGTTTGGAGTTAGATTTTTGGCTACCTGATTGCTAAAAACCAATGCTTCCAAAAGTGAATTTGATGCCAATCTGTTTGCCCCGTGGACTCCTGTGCATGTTACTTCTCCGAATGCGAATAGGTTTTTTACGCTTGTTTGGCCGTTTAAATCGACTTCAATTCCGCCACATAAATAATGTGCGGCAGGGGTTACCGGAATTAAATCTTTTGCCATGTCTATCTTTAATTTTTTTAATTTTTCGTAAATTTGTGGGAAGCGTTTTTTTAAATATTCTCTGGATTTGTACCTTATATCAAGAAAAACTTCTTCCGTCTTTTGTTGTTTATAAATTTCCCGTGCGACTATATCTCGGGGTGCCAAGTCTTTTAGCGGATGTAAATTTTCCATAAATTTTTCTCCTTTTTCATTTACAAGTTTTGCGCCTTCTCCGCGAACAGTTTCTGAAATTAAAAATTTTGGAAATGTGTTTTTGTTTAATGCTGTCGGATGAAATTGTATAAATTCCATGTCTTTTATTTTGCATCCGATTTGGCTTGCCATAGCTATTCCGTCAGCTGTGGCTATCGGTGGATTTGTTGTTTGCAAAAATAATTGTCCGACTCCACCGGTCGATAAAATTGTTTGGTCCGCAAAAATATTTTCAATTTTATTTCTGCGAATTATTTGTGAGCCGATGCAAGTTTTTTTGCTTAAGAATTTTTTTTGTGTGAGTAATTTTAATGCAAATGCATCTTCTAAAATTGTAATGTTCGGATGTTCTTTGACGCGTTTTACCAAAATTCTTTCTATCTCTTTTCCGGTGTAGTCTCCCACAAATGCGATTCTTCTGTGCGAGTGTCCGCCTTCTTTGGTAAGCGAAAGTTTTCCGTTTTCTTTTTGAAATTCAACTCCCAAATCGATAAGTCTATAAATTGCGTCTGCTGAATTTTCCACCATAAATTGCACGGCTTTTTTATTGTTGTGAAAGGCTCCGGCTTTTAAAGTATCTTCAACGTGTTTTTCGAAATTGTCAGTTTGGTCTAGCACTGCGGCTATTCCTCCTTGTGCGAAGTTTGTGTTTGAATCAATTAATTTTTTCTTTGTGACAATTATTACTTTTCCCTTTTTTGCCGCCTGCAGGGCAAAATTTAGTCCTGAGATCCCCGAGCCGATTACTAAAAAATTTGTTTGCATGGTCGTATTGTAGCATTTATTTATTTAGAAAGTTTAGATGGTTTTTTTACCGTGCTTGATTGACAGAATTAGATTTTGGGTGTTTAATGTTGTCTAATTTTATGTTTTAATCCTGTTTTTATGGATATGGGAAAAATTGCAGGGGCTTGTCTTGTTTCCGCTTTGGCTGTTGGTGGGTGTAAAAATACAGACGGTTGTGATGAAGTGCCTGCTGTTGATAATCTTTACGCTGTGACTTACGATCAAGCCAGATGTATGGATAAGGGTGAAATGGAGGCTTATAAAGCTGAACTTGCGCGTGATAGACGTGATAAGGCGAATCAAATGAGTGGTATTGAAGAGGAGGCTGATCTTGTTCCACACGAAATTAGTCATGAGTGTGGTGCAAAATGTCGAGATGCTTTAATAAATTATCATGGGAATAGGTAAAATGAAAATTGCAGCTGCTTTTATCTCTGTTTTGGGGGCTGTTGGATGTGAAAAACCTGAGAAATGTAATGGTAGGGCTATCATTGATTATACGGGGCCTGTTTCTGAATGTCAGTTAAAGTCGATGAGTGATTCTCAGCGTCATGCTTATTGCTATGCGAAGGCTCAGAATGAGGCCGGAGAATTTGGAAACGGAACAGAACAAGATATGACTGATAGGGACAACTTACGCACAGACATTCGTAATGGATGTCTTGCCGCTGTGTCTAGATATATGGATAAAAAATAATTTTAGTGGATGTTGCTGATTTGGCTTGTTTAGGATAAAATCTTTTTCGCTATGATTAAAAAGAAAAAAAATCTGGTTCCCGAACTTCTTGCGCCTGCAGGAAATTTGGAAAAGGTGAAAATTGGGCTTATGTATGGCGCTGATGCGTTCTATATGGGCATGCCGAGTTTTAGCATGAGAAGTCGTACAAATAATTTTACACAGGACTCTTTGATGGAGGCTGTGGATCTTATTCGCAAGAATAAGAAAACTTTGTACATGACAATGAATATTTATCCTCGTGGAAACAAGATTGATGCGTTTAAAAAACATCTTAAATTTGTGCGTGAAGTAGTGAAGCCTGATGCGATTATTGTGGCTGATCCGGGGGTTTTTGAGCTTATAAAAGAGCATTATCCTGAAGCGGTTTTGCATATGTCGGTTCAGGCGAATGTTTTAAATTACAGGTCTGTTGAGTTTTGGAAGAAGCAAGGGGCAAGCAGAATTATTTTGCCGAGAGAACTTATGCTTTCTGAAATTAAGGAAATTCATGAAAATGTTCCGGATATTGAACTTGAATTTTTTGTGCATGGTGCGATTTGCATGGCGTACAGCGGAAGGTGTTTGCTTTCAAATTATATGACAGGACGTGATAGTAATCAGGGAATTTGCGCTCATAGTTGTAGATGGAAATATAAAGTTTATTTGGAAGAAGAAAAACGTCCCGGGGAAATGATTGCTGTTGATGAAGATGAACATGGTACTTATTTTATGAATTCGAAGGATATGTGTTTGTTGCCTTATATAAAGGATTTGTATGATTCCGGAATTTGTAGTTTTAAAATAGAGGGAAGAAATAAAAGCGAATATTATCTTGCGACTGTTGTAAAGGCTTATAGAAAGGCAATTGACGACATGTTGGCGGGGAAGAAATTTGATAAAACTTTGATAGATGAAGTTGAGTCGACTGCAAATCGTGGATTTATTCCCGGATATCTTTTTGGATTTCCTTCGAAAGATGATATTCATTATGGCGCCGGAACTCCTTTGCAAAAAAAGAAATTTATGGGAATGGTTTTGGAGGAAAAAAACAAAAATGAATATCTTGTGGATATAAAAAATAAACTTCTTGCCGGAGATAAACTTGAGGTAATGACTCCTGACGAAAATTTTGAAGTTGAGGTCTCCGAGATTTTGGACACAGAAGGAAATGTGCTTACAGAAGCCCACGGCGGGGCGGGGAATAGGGTGTTAAAATTCAAAGGAAATAAAAAAACTATTCCGGTGTACGCTATGCTAAGAATGAAATGCTAGATTTTTTCAAAATAAGATCTGCATTTTTTTTATAAATTTTATGACGCGCTTTGTATAATTCTTTCATTTCTTTGAGTAGTGTTTTTTGCTTTGTTAGTGCGGGTCTTTCTTCTTTGCTGATTCTTTTTGCGCAATTTTCAGGAGTGTCTTTTAGGTAAATTACGAAGCAGTTTTTTCTTATCAATTTTGCGTTTTTTTCTTCGATAATTGTTCCGCCGCCAAGAGATAAAATTGTAATTTTTTTATTTTTATTAATTTTTTCTGTGGTTTTTTTTAGTACTTCACTTTCTATTTTTCTGAAATATTCCCATCCATTTTTTGTCACTAAATCTTTTATTTTTCTTTTTAATCTTTTCTCTATTTCTTGATCTAAATCGTAAAATTTTAACTTAAGTTTTTCGGCTAAAGCAAGCCCTATTTTTGTTTTACCACTGCCACGAAGGCCTGTTAAAGCTATTATCATTTGTGGTCAAAATATTTTACAAAAGAAAGGACAACTATTACCGCCAACAATGAAATTCCTCCACTTACTGCAATAGGAATATCATATCCGAATTTTTCTCCGATTGGCCCGAAAAATGCGGATGAAACTGCTCCTCCGATTGCCGATACAAAATTTATCATGCCTGTATTCCCGCCGATTCTTTCCATGCTGAATATTTTTGATACTCCATAATACAAGAAGAAGAAAAATGCGGAATCTCCGATTTCATGAATTGTTCTGAATAAAAAAGATACTTCTACAATTTTTATTGTCATCAAAATATGTCCAAATCCACTCAAAAGTAGTCCGAAAAGCAATATGTTTTTGGCTTTCCAGTTTTTTAATTTTTTTGAAATTATTAGACTGCTTATTGCCATCGGAAACATTGCTAATCCCATGTATAAGCCTGTTTGAAGAGATGAAAGGTTTAAAGTTTCTTTTAAAAATAATCCGTATGATGTTCCTTCAACTCCGAAATGTGTTGCGAATAAAATTATTACAAGAAGGAAAATCATTACGTCTTTTTTGAAAATATCTTTTTTGTAATGAATGATTTCAAATTTTGTAGTGTCGTTTTTTGGAAGAATAAAAAATCCTAAAATTGCCAAAATCAAAAAGATTATTGCTACGGCTATAAATACATTTTTAAAGGCTATGTCTAATCCGATTATGTAGCCGGTTAACATTGTTCCGAGAGAAATTGTCAGGTAATTTATGCTTTGAAATGTGCCTAAATGTTTGTTGAAATTTTCTGTTTCTGCGGCTCTGTAAAAAAGACTGTCAGAAGAAGAGTCGTATATTTTTAAACTTATTCCTATTAGTGCTCCCAAAAATAAAAGTATTGGAAAAGATACGGTAGAGGCCATTCCAAAATAAAATATTGCTGCAAGTATTAAAGAAATTGATATTAAATTTTTTGACTTGAACCTGTCGTTTGATAGTCCTGATGGTAATATTGTTAGTATACTTGCGAAAGAATTTACTGCGAAAAATGTTCCTATTTCAAGCCCTGAAAGTCCTATGGATGCGAAATAAATTCCCCAGAAAAAGAATAGGGAAGTCTTTAGCATTCTTACAATTCCATTAAAAGTTGATATCGTTATTATTTGTGTGTTCATTTTTGCAACTTATTTAAGTCTTTCCAAAATGTCGGGTAACTTTTTGAAACACATTTTGGATTTTCGATTTTCAGCTTTGGCATTTTACTCTTTAATACGCCAAAAGCCATGGCAATTCGATGATCGTTATACGTGTTTATGGAGATAGGGGATTTATGTTTTTCTAAAATTAAATTTGGATTTCCGTGAATTTCTATGAAATCTTTTCCTGTTTTTATTTTGATTCCGAATTTTTTTATCTCATTTTTTAATGCAAAAATTCTATCTGATTCTTTTATTTTTAAATTGCCTATATTCGTTATTTTAGTAACTCCTTTTGCGAACATTGCTAATACTGCGAATGTTGGAACTAGGTCGGGAGTGTCCTTCATGTCTACCTTGTTTAAAGCTTTCAGTATGCTCGTTCTTGCAATTTCCGTGCAATTTTTGTGTTCAATGATTTTACATCCCATTTTTGACAAATATTCTAAAAATTTTATATCTCCTTGGATGGAATTTTTTGTTATGTTTTTGAGTGTTATTTTTTTGTCAGTATTTAATGCGGCATATTCTCCGATGTACGAAGCGGATGATGCGTCGCTTTCTATTTCAAATTTTTTTAATTTTTTATTTTCAAAAACCTCAATAATTTTTTTTGTCATTTTTATGTAAGGTTTTGAAAAAACATTTTTCTTGATTTCTATTGTTGTTTTTTTCTTCGTGAAATTTTTTATCATCAATAATGCGGAGATATATTGACTGCTAATATCTCCACGAATTTTTATTTTTCCGCCTGAAAGTTGTGCCGGATATATTTTTATCGGGGGACAATTTTTGTTTTTTCCTCCAAGCGTTTTTATATCTGCTCCGAGTCGATTTAGGGCTGATGTAAGCTCTTTTATAGGACGTTTTTCCATTTCCGGCGAAACATCTATTTTGATTTCTTCAAAACCAAAATTATTTATTTTTAATGCGCAAAATGCTGTCAAAAATCTTGTCGCTGTCCCTGCATTTCCTGTGAAAATTTTTACTTTTTTGTTTTTTGAATTTAATTTTTTTAATGCATTTATCAAATATTTCGTGTCGTCACAGTCGGGAATATTTTTCAGTTTTATTTTTTTATCGTAAATTGCTGCGAGGATTATTGCTCTTGCGGCAATGCTTTTTGAGCTCGGTACTAAAATTTTTATTGTTTTTTTTAAGAACATTCCTTAAAGATTTGTGATTTTTTCTTTTTGTGAAAAAGCTTTTCCTATTTTTTTTGCAAAAACAAAATTCATGTAATCTCCTGATCTTTTTTTATCGCTTAAAATATCTTTTGTTCCAGGTTTTTTCATGCTTGTTGTTGGCAGTCCCGCTCTTTTTAATAATGTTTTTATTCTTTCCGCGTCTTTTTCTTTCATTATTTTTTTCTCCACTGCAAGGCAATTTATCATTACAATCCCTATGCTTATTGCAAATCCATGAAGCAAAGTGTAATTAGACATTTTCTCAAGAGCATGTCCAAAGGTGTGTCCGTAATTAAATAATATTCTTTCATCATTTGTTTCTCTTTCATCTTTTTCTATTATTTTCACTTTTATTTTTATTGATTTTTCAATTATATGTTCAAGAGCTTTTGCGTCTTTGTTTAAAATTTTTTCGAGATTTTTTTCTATGTACTTGAAAAGCCCCTTGTCTTTTATTATTCCGTATTTTATTACTTCACAGAGTCCGTTTATGATTTGATTTTGCGGAAGTGTTTTTAAATAATTTATATCTACGAAGACAGCTTTTGGCTGGCATGTTGTCCCTATCAAATTTTTTCCGCCTTCAAGATCCACTCCTGTTTTTCCGCCGATTGCAGAGTCTACTATCGCTAAAAGTGTTGTTGGAATTTGTATGTAAGAAATACCTCTCATGAAAACTGATGCTAAAAATCCTCCGAGATCTCCTACGACTCCGCCACCTAAAATTATTATTGCTGAATTTCTGTCAAAATGTTTCTTTATCATTTCCTCCGCCAACTGTGCAACTGTTTTCAATGTTTTTGATTTTTCTCCTTGATCAAAAGATATCAGTTCCGCGTCAATTTTATTTTTTTTCAAAAATTTAAGTAATGATTCTCCGTGAATTTTTTTTGTTTTTGAGTCTGTTAAAATCGCATATTTTTTCCCGATATTATTTTCTTTCAAAAAATCCGGAAGAGAATTTATACAACCTTCTTTTATGAAAACAGGGTATTTATCTCGCGGACGACTTGCAATTTTTACTTTGATTTTTGGCATAGAGATGAGTTTAATTTATTGCATGGTTTTTCCTATCGCTTTCATTATCGGGTTTGAATTTTTAAGTAATTTTTTAAATTCATCAGGTGTTAATTGTTGTTGTGCGTCTGACAATGCCTCCTTCGGATTTGCATGTACTTCAATAATAACTCCATCCGCTCCACATGCAATAGCCGCTTTTGTCATTGGCTCTATTAATGATTTTTTGCCTGTTCCGTGGCTCGGATCTACAATTATTGGCAGGTGAGAAAGCTCTTTTACAAGCGGTACTGTTGCGAGGGCAAGAGTATTTCTTGTTTCTTTTTCAAATGTTCGAATTCCTCTTTCGCATAAAATTACGTTTGGATTTCCATTTGAAATAATATATTCGGCGGCAAGAAGTAATTCTTCAATTGTGGCTGAAAGTCCACGTTTTAGGAGTATAGGTTTTTTTATTTTTCCAAGTTCTTTTAATAGTTGAAAATTTTGCATGTTGCGTGCGCCGACTTGAACCATATCGGTATATTTACAAATTTCATCCAAAAATTTTGAGTCTGTTACTTCTGTCACGACTCCCATTTTATATTTGTTTGCGACGCGTTTCATTATTTTTAAGCCTTCCAATTCAAGGCCTTGAAAAGTATTTGGGGCTGTTCTTGGCTTGAATGCGCCACCTCTTAAAAGTTTTACTCCCATTTTTGCGAGAGGTTTTGCTATTGCGTCCATTTGCTTTTCAGATTCTATCGCGCAAGGCCCGGCTATTATTGCGAATGTTTTTGGATCTCCGATTTTCACACCATTTATTTTTATTACTGTCGTGAATTTCTTTTTGATTGTCATTTATTTAATTGTTATTGTGTGCTTTGTCAGTATACATATTATATTGTAAATGAAAAAATATTAAAAAATGTAATTATGCTTATCGATACACATGCACATTTGATGCTTAAAGAATTTGAGGGTGATTTTGATGAGGTCTTGCTTAAGGCAAAAGAAGCAGGTGTTGAAAAAATTATAAATATTGGATGTGACGTGAAAACTTCACAAGTGGCTGTCGAAATGGCTGAAAAATATGAAAATATGTATGCGACTTTGGGTGTTCATCCTGACGATGCTGTTTTGGCGACTGAGGATTTGATGGATGAATGGAAAAATTTAATTTTAAAAAATAAAAAAATTGTTGCGATAGGGGAATGTGGATTGGATTATTTTAAAAATGAAATTCCTGCTGAAATGCAGAAGCAGGCTTTTGCTCTACAGATAGACCTCGCTAAGGCCGCAAAAATTCCTTTAATAGTGCATTGCAGAGATGCGTATGATGATTGTTTGGAAATTTTGGATGAAAAATTTGATTGGAACGAAAAAAATATCGGTATTGTTTTTCATTGTTACAGCGGAAATTTGAGTTTTGCGGAAAAATTATGGGAGAGAGGAATTTTTACTTCTTTTACTGCAATTGTTACTTATCCAAATGCAAAAGATGTTCAGGAAGTTGCCAAAGAAGTGCCTTTGGATAGGTTTATGGTTGAGACGGATTGTCCTTTTCTCGCGCCTCAATTGTATAGAGGGAAGAGAAATGAACCTGCTTATGTTCTTGAAGTTGCAAAAAAAATTGCGGAATTGAAAAATATTTCTCTTGAGGAAGTTATTGAAATTTCAGGCAAAAATGCTTTCGGTTTTTTCGGGTTTTAAAAATGAAGAGGTGTTGTTTTTGTTGACTGATTTTTTCGTGGTGTTATAATTGTGCCTTGATTTATTAATTATATCTATATGGGCGGACTTGATAGCGGTGTCGATAGGGATTCAGAAAATTTTGAGTTTTCCAAGGATGATATTGGGACTTTTGTTTATGTTGATGGAGTAGAAGCTTTTAAGGTGACTGGTCTTTCTAAGGATTTTAAGGGCGGATTTGAATTGGAGGTTGTTGATGAAAAATATAAAAAGTTGCCTGTTGTGCAAGATGGTAAAATTGAAATGATTAAACTTATAGCAAAAGATGGGAAGCATAATCAATTTTCCCCTGTGTGGAGAATTTCTACAGGAGAAGTTTTTGTGGTTGAGATTGTCGGATTTGAGCCTGACGGTAAGAAAAAGTTGAAGGCATCTATTCTTCCTTATGATTTTCCGATAGCAAATTTATAGCTTCTATTATTTCTTTGTATTTGTTTGGTGTCATTTGTTTTGTGAATCCGAGTTTCTCGGCTTCTTTGGCGCGTTTTTCCGCGTGGCTGATTTTGCGAAGTTCGCCGGAAAGCCCGACTTCTCCGTAAACTATTGTGTTTGGTGAAATTGGTTTTTTTGTGTGTGAAGAAACTATTGCCATCAAAACCGCCAAATCTGCGGCCGGCTCATTTAGCTTTATTCCTCCGACGATATTTATAAACACATCTTGGTTTGAAAGATTTATTTTTGCATGTTTTTCCAAAACGGCGATGAGGATTTGTAGGCGATTTAGGTCGAAACCATTCGCTGTGCGTTTTGGATATCCGAATGGACTGGTTGAGGCAAGGGCTTGCACTTCAACCAAAAAGGGTCTTGTCCCTTCCATTGCGACTGTGATTACACTTCCGATTGCGTCTTTTTTTCTGCCTTCCAAAAATTGTTCTGATGGATTTTTTACCTCTGTCATGCCTTTTTCTGTCATTTCAAAAATTCCTACTTCGTTGCATGAGCCAAATCTGTTTTTTGAAGCGCGTAACATTCTAAATTGTTGAAATCTGTCTCCTTCAATTTGCATTACCGTATCGACCAAATGTTCCAAAACTCTAGGGCCTGCGAGATTTCCATCTTTGGTAACGTGTCCTATTATCATCACTGCTATTCCCGATGTTTTTGCGACTTCCATTATTTGTTCCGTGCAATATCGCACTTGAGTTATTGAGCCTGCAGATCCGGGAATATCGATGCTGGAAATCACTTGGATCGAATCTATGATTACAAAATCCGGTTTTTCTTTGCGGATTGTTTCTAGCATTGTTTCGAGGTTGTATTCGTTTACCGCTGTTAAATTTTCTTCATTTAAATTTAACCTCTGCGCTCGTTCTGCAATTTGATCTACAGATTCTTCTCCGGAAATTAATAAAACTTTTTTAATTTTTGAAATATTATTTGCGATTTGAAGCGTTAGCGTGGATTTTCCGATTCCCGGCTCACCGCTAAGCAAAATCAAACTTCCTGCAACAATTCCACCGCCGATTACGCGATCAAATTCTTCTATCCCTGTGAGAAATCTTGAGATTCCGATTTTGTTTGAACTTAACGAAGAAGGGGATAGTGCGGATATTTTTAGAGATCTTGGGGTTGAGGAAATTCCTTGTTTTATCGGTTTCCCGACATTTATCACGTCTTCCATAAAAGTATTCCACGCATCGCAATTTGGACATTTGCCGACCCATCTTTGGCTTTCGTGGCTACAGTTTGAGCAAATATAGACAGTTTTCAATTTCATAATGGAGGATTAAACTGTCTGTATTATAGGTGAGCGTACACTCACCGTCAAGAGAACAAAGTTTATGTTTTGTTAACACGTGTAGACAAAACCTGTTTGTGATTTATAATTCATCAGTGCCGACACTTTTTATTGTTGATTATTCTTGGCTTGTTGCTGTCATGAGTGTTATTTCTCGAACAATTTTGTTGTACGATTATTTTGACAAACTTGCCAGTTACGGTGTTTAATATTTTCCTAGTTTATAATAATCACAATTATGGAACCAGAAGCACAAACGCCAGAATCTTTGGACGAAACAACAGAAAGACGTCCACTTGACCCGACAAGAACGGTTTTTAGCAGAGATCAACAAATTGGATTTATCGTTAAAGGTAGGTTTAATGGACAAAGACCTAAGGATTTAAGTTATCCAAATACAAAGTTTAAAGAAGATGGAAAAGAGGGTGAAACTGTGGAGACTACAGGAGCTGAATTAAGACGGGATGTTTCAAGACTTTTTGATCGATTGGAAGGCAAAATAGACGCTGCAAAACTTGAAGCATTGAAAGCAAGTTTTGAGTCGAGTCTTGCCCCATGGAAAGCCGCAGGACTATTTTCAGACGAAAGATTGGCCCGTGGTTACCGCAAACCTGATTTTGAAAAAGATTATAAACCGTTAATTACGGTAAAAGATGCAGAGATGATGTACGAAACTCCAGCGATGGCGAAAGAAGAAGATGAGAGCGAAGAGCTTGATAAAGGTTATAGCAGAGCAGTCTGGGCACCTGAGGACGTTCCGGTGGCAAGTGAAGATGCTGAAACTTTGACTTATCTAAAACTTCTAGAAGAAGCTCTTTTGAAGGCTTTTCATGGCACAGCCGGAGGCAAGAAACCAAACACTTTATTGGTTGGTCCGGATAAAAAACTTTTAATTGCTGATAAAATCGATCTGGAAAACATCTTATATCAATGGGGGCGATACGAACAACCTGGTATTGTTTACAATCCAAAGGAACTTGATCCAAAAAATCACGGAGGTCAATCAGAAGCGGAAATGTTAGCTTCACTCCAAGGGACCGAAAAAGAAACAGGTGGAGTACTACGATTGGAACGAGATGACCTTATTATGCCAAGAGATGTTTGGAAAAGATTGATGAGTGGCAAAGATTGGCATGTTTTGATAAAAGAAGGAAAAATTCTTCCACCTAACGTGAGAGCACAAGATGTCAAGCAAGCCCTAGCTTATGTGATCAATTGTTTGAATACTCAAGGTTGGGTTCCGGATTTTTACGACTGGAATAGCCTAGAAAGCTCAAAAGTCGTTTTGGCACCTGAAACATATATTCCAGATGGGGCAGGTGATGGTGTGGTTCCTGCGTTTCACTGGTCTGTAAACAACGGGCAGTTTGCTGCGGGCGGGAGCGTTGCAGATACTCGGTGCATAACCCTTGGTTTTCGCGGCGGGGTGAGAAAAAACAAAGAAACGGCTTAGAGTAATTTGGCGTAGAGTTTTTCGTATTTCTCAGCCATTTTTTGAGCGGAGAAATTTTCTTTGACTCGCAAAAATCCTTTTTCTGCCATTTTTTCACGAAGTTTTGGATCTGAGATGAGAGCTTCCAAGGCTTGCGCAAGCTCTTTTTCGTTTTCAGGTTCGACCAAAATTCCTGTTTCGCCGTCTTTTATTATTTCAGGAATTCCGCCAACTTTGCTTGCGATGACGGGCAGGGGAGTGATCATTGCTTCGAGATTTACAAGGCCGAAAGCCTCTCTTCGCGATGGTAAAACAAAAATGTTTGAGCTTTTTAAAAGTTTTGGAATTTCTTTTCTGCGTCCCAAAAGTATTATGTGATTTTCGAGTTTTAAATCTTCTATTAAGTTCTCGAGGTTTTTTCTGTCCGGGCCTTCGCCGACTATCACGAGTTTGATGTTTGGATATTTTTCTTTGATTGTCGACATGGCTTTTATCAAGTATTTAAGCCCTTTTCTCTCATGTAATTCTGCTACGGAAATTATTATTAAGGTGTCTTTTTCTGCGTTGAAAACTTCGTTTTTTGTCTTTTCTCGGTCATTTTCTGTGAATCGTAAAACTTGTGATTGCCACCAGTCTATGTCGATTCCGTTTTGAATAACTTCGATTTTTTCTTTGTGTAATGGGAAAAGTTTCTTTAGCAATTTTTGATTTTCGTTTGAAACTGTGACAATTTTTGAAACATTTTTTAGTCCGTATTTTTTGAATGCATTTTTAAATCCTGTGATTTCGAACGGATCATGTTCCGTGACAATCATTGGGATTTTTGCTGATTTGCCTGCCAAAAATCCATAACGACAACTTGCCGGATTCCACAAATTTAAATGCAATATGTCGATTTTTTCTTCATCAATTATCTTTTTTAATGAAAGATAATGAACTGGATTGTGCTTGCTTTTTGCGTTTATTCTGACTACCTTGACGCCTTCTTTGTCGAAATTTTCGACAAGTTTGTCGAGTGGCTCATTACTGCTTAATGCTACTATCGGTGTGAATAATTTTTTGTCCAAAAATTTAGCCAACAAAAACATTTGGATTTCGGCTCCTCCTGCGAGTGGTGTGTCTGTGTATAATAAAATTTTCTTCACGCGCGTAAGTATAGCTTATTTTTTTTTATTGATAAAGTTTGGAAGAGATGGTAACTTTTCTCGTGCTTGTTTCCAAGGGTCGGTAGCTCAGCCGGTAGAGCAGTTGCCTCTTAAGCAATTGGTCCCGGGTTCGAATCCCGGCCGACCCACCAAAGAACATCTAAGAAAACCTTTTAAAAAAGGTTTTCTTCCTTTCCAAAAGATTATGGAGTTTTTATCGTTGGGAACCCACGAGACCCAACGATAAAAACGTAAGATTTATTCTTATAGGGGTAAATCCCGGCCGACCCACCATTTGAAAAAATAGCTCTGCCGAAGGCAGAGATGGTTTTTTTTGACAAGTTCTTTCGTCTGTCGTAGGATTAAAGTTAGTATTTAACCATCAATATTATGAAAAATCTAAGGCTCGCGGTTGTATCCGCCTTTTTGTTGTGTCTTATGATGACACAGTCAGTTTTTGCGCTCGACTCTGCTTTCTCGGATGTTTCGTCGACTCATCCAAATTACAATGCGATTACCGCATTGAAAAATAAGAATATTATTGGCGGATATTCCGATAATACTTTTAAGCCTGAAAATAAAATAAATAGAGCTGAATTGACTAAAATAGTTGTTGAGGCTGTATATCCCGGAAAGGCTGTCGGTGCAAATTGTTTCCCTGATGTAAAAGAGGATTGGTACGCAAAATATGTTTGTTTTGCTCAAGCTAAAGGCATTATAAATGGTTATCCCGACGGAAAATTTTATCCTAATGAAAATATAAATTATGTTGAGGCGTTGAAGATTGCTTTGGAGGCTTTTTCTTACACTCCAATGGTAAAAACAGATGTTTGGTATCAGGCTTATTTGGATATTTCCGCTTCTTTGGGAATTGTAGTGAGCACTGATAATAATGAAAAAATTTCTCGTGGAAAAATGGCTCAGCTTATTGATAATATTTTAGGATGTTTAAAAACAACAAAATTTTCTTCCAAAGTTGGAAATTTTAGCATCACTTTCCCCGGAAAACCTATTAATGCGTCTACTCCTTTTTTAACTACCACTACCGGTGAAATTTCTATGTATATGTATGCTTATCAAACTTCGGATAAAGTCTTTTTGGTCGCTTATTCCGATATGCCTGATCTCGTTATTAGCTCAGCCAATGCAAAAGATTTATTAAAAGCCGGAGAAGATAGCGATTTGGGCGGTTTAACACCTGATGAAGAGAAAGAAAATACTTACAATGGGTATACAGGATTGTTTTATAAGGTTAATAAATCTGATTTAGGGGAATATCTTGTTTCTCAGATTTATTTTGTGGAAAATAGACTTTACCAAATAAAGATGATATCAACAGAAGGTTATCCTACTGATGCCGAGGTTGATGCGTTTATCGGAACATTTAAATTGCTGAAATAAAACTTTTAGATAAGTGGTCTAAAAACTGCTGTGGAAGAAATTGCCATGGCAGTTTCTAGTTGTTTGTCAAATAGTTTATTTCTCGTTTATCTATGTCCTTTTGACTAATTCAGCCTTAACAATTACACTTGGTTTATGCTTTATTTAAGTCATGTTTTAGGTGCGAAGGTTTTGGACAGCGCGGATCATGTTGTCGGTGTTTTGCAGGATCTCGCTATTTCTCATAAAGTTGGAGAATATGCTCCTGTGAGGTTTTTGGTTGTGAAACCTGTGAGAGCGAAAAAGGATGTTTTTATTCCTTATGAATATGTTGATGATTTCAGTAAAGATGAAGTTTCTTTGACCACTTCGCTTAAAAAAGTTGAGTTTGAAAAGCATATCTCAAACAGATTTGTGTTTTTGGATAAGGATGTTCTTGATCAGCAAATTGTCGATGTGTCAGGTATTCGTGTTGTGCGTGTGAATGATTTGAGAATGGGAAAAGTAAATGGAAAAATGTGTGTTTTGGGAATTGATATAAGCACGAAAGGTCTTCTTCGAAGGCTTAAAATTGAATGGATGGATTTTTTCAATTGGTTTAGTGTAGATATGATTGATTGGAGGAAGGCTCAACCGCTAAGGCGCGAGCTTAAACTTAGTATGAGTTCGAATGACCTTGATAGGCTTCATCCTGCGGATCTCGCGAATATTATTGAGGATTTAAATGTTCAACATGGAGGTCGCTTGGTTCAATCTCTTGATGTAAAAGATGCGGCGAAAGTCTTGGAGGAAATAGAGCCAAAATTACAGAAAATTTTGGTAAAATATCTTGGTCCTGATAAAGCTTCCGACATTCTTTCACAAATGTCGGTCGATGAAGTTGCCGATTTGATGAAGAGTTTGCCGAGAGAGGAGGCCAAGGTGTTTTTGTCTCATTTGAGAGGTTCAAAAATGAAAAATGTTGAAAAGCTTTTGATTTATCCTGATGATACCGCCGGTGGACTTATGACTTTGGATTTTATGAAAGTTTCTCCAGAGACCACTGTTAAACAGGCTATGGAAGAAATAAGGAGACATTCTTCAAAGCATAGGTCTGTTTTGTATATTTATATAATTGATGAAGATGAGAAATTTAAGGGCGTTGTTTCGCTAAGGTCTCTTATTGTCGCAAGTGCTGAAAAGAAAATGTGCGATCTTACCAACGAGGATGATTTTCACAAAAATTCCACCTTGAAAGTAGAGGATGATGTAGATGAAATAATGGAAGTGATGACGAAATATGATCTTTTTACGGCGGCTGTTTTGGATGAGAGCGGCAAACTTCTTGGAATTGTTTCGATTGATGATGTGATGAGACATTTAGTACCTAATGCATAAAAATGGTTGAAGCTATAAAAAAAAGATGGCAGATACTTAAGTATAAATTTATTTTTTTCTTGGGAGTTGTAGGACCTGGAATTATTTCCGCAAATGCTGATAATGATGCCGGAGGAATTACGACTTATTCCGTTGTGGGTGCGCATTTCGGGACTAAGATGCTTTGGGTGCTTTTACTTGTTACTTTTGCTTTGGCGGTGACGCAGGAGATGGGAGTGAGAATCGGACTTGTGACGCGTCAGGGGCTTGGTGGAATTATTCGTGAAACTTTTGGAGTGAAACTTACGGCGCTTGTGATGTTCCTTATGCTGATTGCAAATATGGGAACTGTGACTGCGGAATTTGCCGGAGTTGCCGCGTCATTTGGAATTATTGGTGTCAGTAAATATGTTGCTGTTCCGATTGCGGCACTTTTTGTTTTCTTTGTTCTTTTCAAAGGATCATTCAAAACCACTCAAAAAATATTTTTGGTTTTCTCTTTTTTCTATATTGTTTACATTATAAACGGTTTTATTATAGGGCCTGATTTTGGCCAAGCGATGACGGATATGGTAACACCTACAATTGAATTTACTCCAATATTTTTAATTACGATGATTGCTTTGATTGGTACGACTATTACGCCTTGGGGGCAATTTTTCATACAGTCGTATGTGGTTGATAAAGGATTGGATATTCAGCATTACAAAGCGGAAAAAGTTGAGGTTTACCTGGGAGCGATTATTACAAATGTGGTTAGTTTTTTCATTATAATAAGTACGGCGGCGACTCTTTATAAAGTTGGAATTCATATTGCAGATGCCGGAGATGCGGCGGCGGCGCTTGAGCCTTTGGCGGGGCATTTGGCGCACTTCTTGTTTGCGTTTGGATTATTTGTCGCTTCGATGCTTGGGGCGTTTATTTTGCCTACTGCAACGGCTTACGCGATATGCGAGGCGTTTGGATGGGAAGACGGATTTGATACGGACTGGAGTCGCGGGAAATATTTTTATTCAATAATTCTGATAACAATTATTTTGCCGTGTTTGATTGTTCTTATTCCAAAAATTTCTTTGGTAAGCATCATGGTTTTGTCTCAAGATATAAACGGAATTTTGCTTCCGTTTGTCCTGTTGTTTGTCCTAAAAATCATCAATGATAAAAGCATAATGGGGGAGTACACCAATGGTTTTTGGAGTAATTTAGTGGCTTGGATTACTATTATAGGAATAATAGTTGCGACTGTTGTTTTGGTCGCATCTTCGTTTTTTATTTTAGGTTAATTTGCTTTAGCTTGAGGGTTTTGTCCTGATAATTTGTCTATCAATTTTCTTACTCTCTTCGCCCCGTTTGCATACATTAAATATCTTTCTTTGTGTTCTTGGAAAAATTTTCCTTTGCCTTCTTTGAATGTTGTCGGGGTGTGGTAATAATATCTTACCATTATGATTTGGCTTGCTGTAAGCCGTGTTGTGTGATCAGCTTTTATTTTGTTTGCGTTTAAGCAGTCTTTCAAAATTAATGTTATAGAAAGAGCGTCAACTAAAACAGATTTGCCTCTTTTTATTTCTGAAACAGGGGTGTCTGTGAAGGCGGCCATTATTTCCGCGAACCTCGGATTGAGTTTTGCGTGTTTAAATCTTGATAGATGCACTTGGCCTAGGCCTATTGCTTTTCCGTGATCTCCGATTTCTGTCAAAAGAAATCCGCTTTCTTGTCTTATTGTCTCAACAATTAATTCGACAGGGACTCCAATTTTTTCGGCACAATATTCTATTACCTTTATTGTAAATTCTTTTTTGAAAATAAGGTTGTAATCTTTTGTGGCGTTCCCTTTGAGGTCTCTTACACATTCTTTGTTTGCTTTTTCGATGTCTTCCAATGTAGGTGTTTTTGTCGTTTCTTCTTTTGCATCAGGTTCTTGTATTGTTTCTACGACATCTTCTTCTACCGGTTTTTCGTTTGCTGGTTGCGGTTTTTCCAATGTTGAAAAAACGGCTTCCTTTGTGGAATCTCTGTCTCTTTGAATTTCAGCTCCTGCGCATCCTGCGACTACGATTAAAGCAAGGTTCAATAAAGACATTTTGCGTAGACTGTCCGTGTTTTTTTCTGGTCTTTCTATTATTTTGGAAATTATTTTTTAACTAATCCAGCGGATTGGAAGTTTATCGTATCAGCTATTTTTTTTATGTCAAGAAAAATATAGATTGATTTTATTCGGGAAAAAAGGAAAATGGGACATGACCAATTCTTGAATTTTATTTGTCCGGGTGGCGGAATTGGTAGACGCGCAGGACTTAAAATCCTGTTCCAGCAATGGAGTGCGGGTTCGATTCCCGCCCCGGGCACCAATTATTTTAGTTCAAAACTGTTTATTGCTTCGTTGATTTTTTCGACGACTTGTGGGTCTTCGTCTTGGCCGTATGAAGCTGTTATTACATAAAAATTATTTGCGTATTTTATGTATAATTGTTTGAAATTTTTTGGATTTTCAGCGGCGTCGGATTTGCCGGAAAATGTCGCAATGATGCCTTCAATAGGAGTTCCTGCGGCTTTTACATTTACATTTTGATTTCCTGCGTCCAAGAAATCTATAAGTGTGTTTTTATAGTTGTCTTTCATGCTTTTTACTATTTCTTCTTGTGTAGTTTTTTCTTTTTTTGCGTCAAATTTTGCGATGTTCATGTTCGCGATGAATTTTTTATTTTTAATGTTGTTTTTAAAAGCGACGACTACGCTTGTCGGGCTTCCTGCAGGCAACGTTGTCCCGTCTAAAACTTCCCAATCTCTTGGAATTATTACGCTAAAATCTGTTGCTTGGTAAGTTACTTTGTTTGGATTGACGCTTGTTGTCGTTGTGGTTGTGCTTGAAAATAATGAACATCCGCCAAGTGTTGTCGCGATGATTATTCCCGCCAATATTTTTGTGATTTTTTTCATTTGGTTTTTTTAATGAATGTGTTTTGCGAAATGTTAGCACAGCTTCTTGACTTTGTAAAAAACATGTATATCCTCTACGTTTGTTATTAAGGAAAAATTAATGAAAATAGGAATTCTTTCGTTTCGCTCTGCGGATCGAAAAGCTTCGGAAGAAGAAATAAGGCTTAAGAAAGAGGCTATTGCTCTTGGGCACTCCGCTAAAATTTACAGAGTTGCGAATTTTCATATGGTGTATAATCAGTCTTCGCCATGTCTTATATATGACGGAAAACCTTTTGCAAAATGTGATGTGATGATTACGAGACCGGCTGTTTTGGTGAATGTTGAGCTACATATCGCGATTGTTGATCAAATGGAAATGATGGGAATTCCGCTTTTTAATAATTACAGTTCTATTCTTTTTGCAAAGAATAAAGTGAAGACAATGCAAATTCTTGACGGCAAAAAAATTCCGATTCCAAAAACTGTTTTATTGCAACGACAAGACGATTTAAAGAGTGCGGTAAAGCTTCTTGGCGGTTTCCCTATAATTGTAAAACAACCTTACGGATCTTTTGGAAATGGAGTTGTGATTGTGGAAAGTATGCGCGCGTTAAATTCTTTTTTGGTCTGGGACAAGCCAATGTATTTGCTTCAACAATTTGTGAAATATGCGAAAGGACGTGATCTTAGAATTTTCGTTGTTAATGGAAAAGTTGTCGGATCAATGATGAGATCTGCGAAAAAAGGTGAGTTCAGATCAAATATCGAACTCGGCGGAACTGGTATGAGCGCTGAAATTACTAAACAAGAAGCAGATATCGCGATTCGTTCAGTTGAGGCTTTAGGGCTTGAATATGGAGGTGTCGATGTTATCAGAGCAAATGGATCACCTGTAGTTCTTGAGGTAAATTCAAATCCGGGCTTCAAAGCTTTGGAAGTCGCCACCGGCATAAATATCGCAAAAGAAATTGTGACTCATGCTATTTCCTTTTCACAAGGATTTCATCAATAAGGCCGTATTTCTTTGCGGCTTCTGCGTCCATGAAATTGTCGCGGTCTGTGTCGCGTTCAATATTTTTTATAGGTTGACCTGTGTGTTTTGCCAAGATTTTATTTAGCAAATCTTTAGTCTTTATAATATGGTCTGCGTGAATTCTTATGTCAGATGCTTGTCCTTCCGTGCCTCCAAGTGGCTGGTGAATCATTACTTCTGAATTTGTCAGTGCAAATCTTTTTCCTTTTGCTCCTCCTGCAAGAAGTACCGCACCCATTGATGCCGCCATTCCCACGCAAAGGACTGAGACGTCAGGTTTTATGTATTGCATTGTGTCATAAATCGCAAGGCCGGCAGTAACTTGTCCGCCCGGGCTGTTTATATACATTATAATGTCTTCGTTTGGATTTTCGTTTTCCAAAAATAGCAATTGCGCGATGATTAAGTTTGCAACATTGCTGTCGATTGCCGTTCCAAGAAATATAATTCTATCCTTTAATAGTCTTGAATAAATATCATAAGCTCTTTCTCCGGCATGTGATTTTTCAATTACAGTCGGTATTAAAATAGAATCTGTAATATCTTTTGTTGATGAGTTTGTCATATTTTTAATTATTTTTATGTTTTTTACTCTTGTCATTATAGCAAATATTGGCTTAATAGTCAGGCCAATGCTCTTGACGTGTTGGTTAGCATGTTGTTTAATTCTTTTTAATAAAATAGTGTTGACTTTGATAAGCAATTTAAATAAACTGCCTCCTGCTAATGAAGTTCTTTAACATTTTGAGCGTAATAGAGAAGCCGAAAAGTTTTTAATCAAAATTTTTATTTCTGACTTAGGTCAGGAAAAACAAAGGATCACTTTTTTAAAGAAGAGTTTGATCCTGGCTCAGGGTTAACGCTGGCGGTATGTCTAATACATGCAAGTCGAGCGCCCCCACTTTGTTTTCAAATTTTTGAAGATAGAGTGGGGGAGCGGCGAACGGGTGAGTAATACGTTGGAACCTGCCCAGAACTCAGGGATACCTCATAGAAATATGAGTTAATACCGGATGGTCCCGCAAGGGTAAAGCTTTTGCGGTTCTGGAGGGGCCTGCGGCCTATCAGCTAGTTGGCGGGGTAAATGCCCACCAAGGCTATGACGGGTAGCTGATCTGAGAGGATGATCAGTCACAATGGAACTGAGACACGGTCCATACTCCTACGGGAGGCAGCAGTAAAGAATATTCCACAATGGGCGAAAGCCT
>JALNWA010000009.1 GCA_023231115.1 Candidatus Altimarinota bacterium | reverse complement strand
TTCAGAAAATTGTACTGGGGATTTTATTTCGAATTCTAAAAATTGTGAAAATTGCTACGACGTTTCTGACAGTGAAGATTTAAAATATGTTCAAGTTGGGATCCAAACCAAAGATTTGATGGATTGCTCCAATATGTATGTGAAGCCGGAATTGTCATATGAGGTTCTTGGAACAATAGGAACTTACAATGTTCATTTTTGTTTGTATGTTTTTAATTCCAGCAATCTTTTGTACTGCGAATCTTGTTATGGATCGCAAAATTGTTTTGGTTGCATTGCGCTACGAAATAAGAAATATTGTATTTTTAATAAACAATATACTCAGGAAGAATATGAAAGATTAGTGCCGAAAATTATTGAGCAAATGATGAAAACTGGGGAGTGGGGGGAATATTTTCCTTGTGAGATTTCGCCGCTTGCTTATAACGAAAGTGTTGCGAATGAATATTATCCGTTGTCTAAAGAGGAGGTTTTAAAATTGGGATATCGATGGAAAGAAATCGAAGACATTACTGCTCCGATTGGGCAGGCTGTCGCGGTTCCTGAAAACATAAAAGATGTCCCTGATGATATTTGTGAGAAAGTTTTGACATGTGGAAAATGCAATAAAAATTACAAAATCATGAAATATGAGTTGGATTTTTATCGAAAAATGAATTTGCCTGTTCCTAAGAGGTGCTCGAATTGCAGGTATTTTGCGCGACTTTCATTGCGTCCTCAAAGAAAGCTTTTCGATCGAAATTGCTCAAACTGTGCTGAAAAAATGAGGTCTGTTTATTCAAAAGACAGCCCCGAAATAGTATATTGTGAGAAATGTTATTTGAAGGAGGTTTATTAAAAATTTGTGTTGTAACTTGGGGCTGGTATACTGTTCCATGAGCTTGAGTACGGCTTGTGCTTGACAGAAAAAGGGGAAAGTGTTATAGTTTTGTGCTAATAAGGTTTGATATGAAATATTTTCAAATCATAGTGCCGCAAGGCGACGACGAAAAGAAAAAAGAGGATTTATTCTATGAGTTTTTGACGAATCTTCATAATACTATAAAAGGGGTTAAGATTTCGTTCGAAATGCTTGGATTTGAGCAGTATACTTACTTTTTTTGTGCCGTCCCTGACAATTTATATGAGACACTTGAAGGAATGTTTTATTCGATTTATCCGGATTGTGAGATAAAATTTGTGAAGGATTATGTTTCCGGTTTTGATCCGAAGAAGTCTTTTTTGGCTGGTGCAAGGTTAAAATTAAATTTTGGGGATGTGTATCCTTTCAAAACTTTTAAAGACTTTTCCGAGGATAGTCAAAGTAGGCTTTTTTCTGTTATTTCCAAGATTGCCTCCAGAGAACAGGTTTGGGTGCAGACTGTTGTAAACCCGGTTGATCCAAATGCATGGTATTTGCTTAAGCGTAGAATTCTTCTTAAGTGGAATAATTTTAAAAAATTGTTTAGTCTTAGGGATCGCGTCAGGGTTAAGGATGAAAATAGTGTGATAAAACAGAGATATAAAATGGCGATTGAGAAATCAAAGATGAAATCTTTTGAGGTGACGATGAGGGTGGCGTATTTGGCTGGTAGTAAAGAAGAAGCGGAGAATAAACTTAATGCTGTGGTAAATAGTTTTTACCAATTTAATGTCACGGATGTACAAAAATTTAAGGCCGAAGACGTTCCAACTAAAATATTTTTGGACGAATATAGGTCTAGAAAGTTTGTAAGACCTTTTATGCTTAGTCCGGCTGAAGTTTCCACTTTGTATCATTTGCCAAATCCCGATTTTGTGCCTCATATAGTGCATGTTCTTGCGAGGAAGTCTGAAGCTCCGCAGGATCTTCCAAAAACTTCTTCGGGAGACAAGGATGTGAGTGTCTTTGGTATTACAAATTATCATAATAATTTTGATGAATTTGGTATAAAGCGTGAAGACAGGCGCAGACATCTTTATATCGTGGGAAAATCCGGAGTTGGAAAATCGAAATTGCTTGAGCTTTTGATTAAAGAAGATATTGAAAGCGGAAAGGGAGTTGGTGTGCTTGATCCGCATGGAGATCTTGTGGACAATGTTTTGGAGTTTGTGCCAAAGGAAAGGATGAAAGATGTTATTTATTTTGATCCTGCTGATATTTCTTTCCCTATTTCTTTTAATCCGATGGAGAGTGTTGATGAGGAATATAAGATGCAGGTGACTATTGGATTCATTCAAATTTTCAAAAAACTTTTTGGAACAAACTGGACTGATAGGCTCGAACATGTGCTTAGATATACGGTTCTGGCTCTTTTGGATAGTCCAAATACAACGGTACTTTCAATCTTGAAAATGCTTACTGATAAAAATTACAGACAAAGTATAGTGTCGCGTATCAAAGATAATGTTGTTAAGAATTTCTGGGTTTCCGAGTTTGCCGGATGGAGTGAAAAGTTTGATGCTGAAGCCATTACTCCGTTACTTAATAAAGTCGGACAGTTTGTTGCGACAAATATGATTAGGAATATTATTGGCCAGCCGAAGAGCAAATTTGATATTAAGGATGTTATGGACGGGCAGAAAATTCTTTTAATGAAAGTGTCAAAAGGTCTTCTTGGAGAGGAAAACAGCTCGCTTCTTGGAGCGATGATTATTACGAAAATCTATCAAGCGGCGATGAGTCGTGCGGGGATGAAGGAGGCGGACAGAAAAGATTTTTATTTGTATGTTGATGAGTTCCAGAATTTTGCGACGGATACTTTTGCGGAAATCTTGTCTGAGGCAAGAAAATACAGGCTTAACCTGACAATTGCACATCAATATATGGGACAGCTTTCGAATGTTGTGAACAAAACTGTGTTTGGGAATGTTGGCTCAATAATAAGCTTTAGAGTTGGGTCGGATGATGCCGGGATTTTGGCGGCCGAATACAATCCTACTTTTAAAGAACGAGATATTATAAATCTTGGAGTCAGGGAATTTTATTGTAAGATGTCTGTGAATGGAGAGATTCGCGAGGCTTTTTCTGCGAGAACTATTGATGTTCCGAAAGTGGAAGGAACTTATGTAAAAGAAATTATTGCTAATTCTCGCAAAAATTATTGTGAAAAACGTGAGAATGTAGAGAAAATGTTGGCGAAATGGGATGAGGCCGGTGAGTTTGATAACCTTGGTCCTCAGGGAGCTCCGATTTTTGAAGAGCCTTTAATTTAGTTTTTTCTCGTTTTTGCTTTGCACTAAGACCGAATGTGTTATATATTTTCAGTATGAAAGAAAGAAAACCTTTTCATTTTAAATCTGATAGCGCAATTATCTTGGAGAAACTTCCTGGATATTTTCTGATTGCATGTCTGTTGTTCGCGCTTTATTACATGGTTGGGATTTTAAGTCCGTTTATTACAGTCATTTTTATTGCGGCTGTTTTGGTTATAGCTTTTAATCCTTTGCACAGGGCTTTGTTGAAATTTTTTAGAGGATGGGAGAAGCTTTCAAGTATAGTTTCTTGCTTATTGATTGTTCTAATAATTCTCGTTCCGATAGCTATCTTTATTTTATTGCTTACAAGTGAGGCTTTTTCCACTTATGAATTGATTCAGGTTAAATTGAATTCCGGAGTTTTTGATAAATATTTGCAATGGAAAGAAGGCGGATTTTTCTATGATTTGAAAAATATGCTGTCTCCTTTTGTGAATGTTGAGGACATGAATTTGAAACAAAATATAATTGATATCGCCAAGTCTCTAAGCTCTTTCCTTGTTTCGCAGACAGCGTCTCTATTGAAAAGCATTTCAGAAATTGCTCTTGGTCTTGTTGTTCTTTTGTTTTGCCTATTTTACTTTTTCAAAGATGGAAAACTTCTTGTTGAAAGAATTGGACAGCTAAGTCCACTTCCTTCTTTATATGAATCTCAACTCTTTTTCAAAATAAAGGACACAGTGAAGGCTGTTGTTTTTGGTGTGTTTTTTACCGCTGTTCTTCAGGGAATTGTGGGAGGAGTCGGATTTATGATTGCCGGTATTTCAAATCCGGTTTTCTGGGGAACGGCTATTGCTTTTTTCTCTCTTGTTCCGGTTATTGGAACGGCCATTATTTGGGTTCCTGCTTGTATAATCCTTCTAATACTAGGTGATTATTATCCTGCGCTTTTCCTTTTCTTATGGGGAGTGGTTGTTACCGGATCTGTTGATAATATCGCAAGACCTTATCTTATTCGTGGAAAGACGCAAACTTATCCTCTTATGATGTTCTTGGTCGTTTTGGGTGGAGTTGTGACAATGGGGCTTAAGGGGGTCGTAATTGGACCGCTTGTGCTTATTGTGCTAATGTCCTTTTTGCACATATATGAATTTGAATATAAAAATCTCTTAAAAAAATAATTTAATTTTTTATTATGCCAAAAATAATTCAAAAAAAGAAGATTCCTTCACCAAGAAAAATATCAAATCCAAAAGTTTCTGAGAATAAAATGAGCGATATTTATTCTCATCATTCTTTCTCAGGGATTAATATGCCAAAGAGCTTTTTGGCTCTTCTTCTGCTTTTTGTGGCAGTTTCTTCTTATGCAATGGGTTCTTTTTTCACTTCTACAAATGATTATTTGAGCAAGTCTCTTTCTTCTGTTCTTTCAAGTGAGGTTGAGAATGATGATGAAGGTGATGTTGTTGAATACATTGATGAGGATGGCAATGTTTCCACGGGAGAAGTTTCAAAAGAGGATGAAAAGAAACAAATTTTCAAAGATGTTCCTTTAAATCATAAAAATGCTGTTGCGATTGAGACTTTGTATAATCTTGGAATTGTTGCCGGTTATAGCGATGGCAACTTCAAGCCTGAAAGTACTATAAATCGTGCTGAGTTTTTGACTGTTTTATCTAATGCAGTTGATGCTGATTTCGCCGGAAAGAAGCTTGAAAATTGTTTTTCGGATGTTAAGACTGAGTGGTTTGCCGCTTTTATTTGTTATGCTAAAGAGGCAGGTTGGGTGGGTGGATATGAGAATGGAAGCTTTAAACCTGAACAAAATGTTGTTAAGGCTGAAGCCGTGAAGATTATTTTTGAGGCAATGGAATATCCTCTTTGTGAAGAAGTTACAGAGGCTCCATATACAGATGTTCCGGCTGACAGCTGGATGGCTCCATATGCTTGCGCCGCAAAGGAAGCGAGCATCGTTTCAGGAAAGACTTTGTATACTCCTTCTTATGAGATGACTAGAGGGGACAGTATTCAGCTTATTTATAACACAATGGCTAAGTTGGATCTTTTGGACTAATCAAGATTTTTTGAAGATTGTGGCTAAGATTAAAGTAATAATTATGATTGGGGGCGTTATGTAACGCTCCCAATTTTTTTGGGTAGTCGGTTTTGAGTTTGGGTTGACTGTTTTTGAGTCAGTGTTGTTGGCTTCGTTTACTGTTTCTGATTTTGTTGTGTTGTTGTTGTTGGAGATTTTGTTGACGGGGGTGGTTGTGTTTTTCTTCGTTGTTTTTTTTGTGGCCTTCTTTTTTGAAGATTGAGTTTCTTGAATAATTTTATTACTCGGTATGTTTTGTGGTTGTGTAGGCATTTGTTCTATGTTGAACAATGGCTGTGGAGTGATTATTGATGATGCTAAAACTATATCGGTTTGCCAAATCGAGAATAATATTATTGCCGAGGAAAATATTTTTAAGATTTTTTTTGAAGTGTTTTTCATGTTGATTTGATAAATTTGGAAATATTTTATAATTTAACCTATTTAATCATTTTGAGATTAAATTTTTATGAAATTTTAATAAAGTTTATTCAAAACTTGTTTGACATTTGGGGACAATGAAGTACACTTTTGGTGTAAGTATTTATTAAACATTAAGTCCGAGCTTTAAGTTTTATAGGGTTTAGAATCAAATTTTTGAATTTTACGTTTTAATGGCCGGTGTAAGGCAGAAATCACAATGACCAAATTGACTTCAGAGATCAAAAATAGCCTGAAATTAATCTCCTAGGATTCCTAGGTGTTGTTTCGGTTCTAAGTATTTTAAACTCATAACGACTAAAGTAAGGATTAAATAATCTAACTTTTGTTGATATGGAACTAACATTTTTAATCGCCATCGTAGGTGCAGCTATAGGTGGATATGGAGGATATCTGTACAGAAAAAAGACAGTTGAGGAGAAAAACAAAGACCTTGTTGTTAAGGCTGAGCAAATCATGAATGACGCCAAAAACAAGTCCAAGGAGCTTTTGTATGAGGCAAAAAATGAAGCTTTTAAGCTTCAAGATGAAGTAAAGAAGGAGGAGAGAAAAAGACAGACTCAATTGAATGAAATTGAGGAAAGGCTCCTTAAGAAGGAGTCTACTATAGATAAGAAGGAAGATGAGGTTGATAAGCTCAAAGTTGAGATGGACTCGAAGATTACGTCTATTCGTCAGCTGAGAGATCAGGTTGAGGAGATTTACAAGCTTCAGGCGGCTCAGCTTGAAAAAGTTGCGAATATGAGCAAAGAAGAGGCAAAAGATCTTCTTATAAGAAAGGTCGAAGAGGAGTCAAAGGAGGATATTGTCGCTCAAATTACAAAATTCGAAAAGGATCTTAATGATAAGTCTAAGGAAAAGGCAAAATGGATTTTGGCTGAGGCTATTGTGAAGTGTGCGGCTGAAACTACGGCTGAATCGACTTCTACAATAGTGAATTTGCCTAGTGATGAGATGAAAGGTCGTATCATCGGTCGTGAAGGTAGAAATATCAATACATTTGAACAAATTACTGGTGTCGATGTAATTGTGGACGATACGCCGGGATCTATTGTCATTTCCGGTTTTGATTTGGTAAGAAGATATATCGCGAAAGTGGCTTTGGAAAGGCTTATTGAGGATGGACGTATTCATCCTGCCAGAATTGAGGAAACTGTGGAAAAAGTGAAAGAAGATGTCAATATTCTTATCAAAGAGCTTGGTGAAAAGGCCGTTCTTGAAACAGGGGTGACAGGACTTCATGTAAATTTGGTCAAGATTTTGGGTCGTTTGAAATTTAGAGTCACTCATGGACAGAATGCTTTGAAACATTCAATGGAGGTTTCATTTTTGGCTTCTGCAATTGCTTCCGAGCTTGGAGCTGATATCGCGGTTTGCAAAAAAGCGGGATTGCTTCACGATATTGGAAAGGCTGTTGATCATGAAATTTCAGGTCATCACGCAAAAATTGGAGCTGATATTGCAAGAAAATTCGGACTTCCTGAGGAAGTTGTTCATGCAATTGAAGCCCATCACGGTGATCCTGAGCCAAAGAGTCTTGAAGCTCAAATTGTTCAGGCGGCAAACCTTATTTCAAATGCAAGAACTGGTGCAAACAAGGATAATTTGGATACTTATATCAGGAGACTTACTGAGCTTGAAACGCTTTGCAATACTTTCGATGGTGTGAAGAAAGTGTTTGCTGTACAAGCTGGAAACGAGGTCAGAATCTTCGTTAAACCTGACGAAATTGACGATCTTGGTGCGATTAAAATGTCTCACGATGTTGCACGCAAAATCGAAAAAGATTTCCATAGCCCAAATCCTGTGAAAGTTCATGTTGTCAGAGAAACAAGAGCCGAGGAATTTGCGGTGTAGTAGGGGATAAAATTAATTTTTGAAATTGGCACTTCGTCAAAACGGGGTGCTAATTTTGGTTTACAGCTTCGTTTGACGAAATTTGGAGATGTAGTATTATGCTGGAGATATTTTATAAATTATTTGTATGATTTCGTCTGGTCCGAATGATGGAGGAAATGGAGATCTTGGTATAGCTGCGCCTTTGGGCATTGTAGCGCCGCATGGGTTGCACCCTGTGCGTCCTATGGTAGAGCCGGAAGCTGTAGATCCTAATACTTTGTGTCTTTTTTTGGAAGATAGAGTTCCTACGGCAGGAAGAGTTGATGCTGAGATGGTTGATTCCGGAGTTAGTCCTGAAATTGAAGCTGTTAGTGATAGAAGCGGTGGTAGAATTGCAAGGGTGTTTGGATGGTTGAAATATAGATTTGGGTTTCGAAAAGAGCCTACAACTAGCATTTCTGATTTGTTGGCGGACATGGAGGGGAACGATGCAACTCCTGTTGCTGAAAAGTTGAAAGATGAGGTTTGAATATAGTTGTAACTTTTCTTCTTGATGTTGTCGGAATATGTGATGTATTACTGCTTGACAAAGTGTGCGTATGTGGTACTATATGTTTAGTGATTATTTATTAAATTCTATTTATGGCAAATCCAAATCTACCTAATGATGATAATTCTGGAGTTGGCAATGATCGTGTTGGCGGCGTTGCAGGTGCAAATATTATTTCTGCTCCTGATGCGCTTGGTGGAGAAAGCGCCAACGTTGAGGTTGTTGCTGGTCACGATAAGTGTGGGGCGAGTATTAAAGGTGTTCGTGAGGAGGAAGGAGGAAAAGTTGAAGATGTTTTAGATGGGGCTGAAGTTGATGAGGATAGAATGATCATGGAGGAAATGGCTGAGTGTGTTCTGTCTTTTGCAAGACGGGATCCTAGAAAAGGTCGATTTGAGGAGATTTCTGATATATTAAAAAATGGACACGGTGTTGTTGAGTGTTTTTTAGCATTGAATGCTCTTAAGAGGGATGGGAGTGAAATTTCCTGTCTTTTGTGGCAGGAGGACATGTATGAAAAATTTACTTCCCCTGAGATTGTTGGATTTGAAGCCTTAAGTTTATTACCCATAGGAACTGTTCTTATTTATAAGGATGACTGGGGGGTGCCTCATATGGGAAAGGTTTCTTTTAATGAAAGTCAGACGGTAAGGATAGATAATGTTTTTGAGAAGGAGCACGGATGTGGAGATAGCTCATGTTTGTTCCGTGAAAATAGTTATTTTAACGGTAAAGTTGTAAAAGATGTTCCTGCCGGAGTGAAGTTTTCTTATGAGAAATAATGGGGGTCTAATTCTACTTGACTTCATTGATTAGCACTCTATAATACAGGGTGCTAATTTTGAATTGAAATATTTGTTAACCGCTATAAATTTATGTCTAAGATTCAACCTTTGGGAAATAATGTTGTGGTCGAGGCTATTAAAGAAGAGGTTTCTTCTTCAGGTATAATAATTCCTGATACGGCATCGAAAGAGAAGCCAATGAAAGGAAAAGTTTTGGCTGTGGGATCTGGAAAAATGGCGAATGATGGGAAGACTTTGATTGTTCCGGATATTGAAGTTGGAGACACTGTGCTTTTTTCAAAGTATGGACCTACGGAAGTGAAACTTGATGGAAAGACGGTTTTAATTCTTTCCGTTGATGATATTTTCGCGAAAATAAAATAATTATTAACTTTAAAAAACGATGGCTAAACAAATTAAATTTGGTGATGACGCAAGACAAAGACTTTTAACAGGTGTTGAAAAATTGGCGAAGGCTGTAAAAATCACGCTCGGACCAAAAGGAAGAAATGTGGTTTTGGACAAGAAATATGGCTCACCTTTGATCACAAATGATGGAGTGACAATTGCGAAGGAAATTGAACTTCCGGATGCTTACGAAAATATGGGAGTGCAAATGGTGAAGGAAGTTGCGACAAGAACAAATGACGTTGCCGGCGACGGAACGACAACCGCGACGGTGCTTGCAGAAGCCATTATTAAAGAAGGACTTCGAAATCTTACTGCGGGTGCAAATCCAATGAAACTTAAAAGCGGAATTGAAAAAGCTGTGAAACATCTTACTGCCGCGTTAAAAGAAATGGCGATTGATGTCGGAAACAGCAAAGAAATGATTGAACAGGTCGCGACAATTTCTGCGCAGGACGCTGAGATCGGAAAGCTTATTGCGGATATTATGGAAATGGTTGGAAATGATGGAGTTGTGCAAGTTGAGGAATCTCAAACTATGGGACTTGAGAAGGAAATTGTAAAAGGAATGCAATTTGATAATGGATATATTTCCGCTTATTTTGTGACTGATCCTTCAAGAATGGAGGCCGTTTATGATGATGCGAAAATTTTGATTACTGATAAAAAGATTTCTTCGGTTCAGGAACTTATTCCTGTTCTTGAAAAAGTTGCGCAAAGCGGGCGAAAGGAAATTGTTATTATTGCGGAAGATGTTGATGGTGAAGCGCTTGCGACACTTGTTTTAAATAAACTTCGTGGAATTTTCAATATTCTTGCGGTGAAGGCTCCAGGGTTTGGAGAACGCAGGAAGGAAATGCTAAAAGATATTGCGATTTTGACAGGTGGAACTGTGATTAGTGAGGAGATTGGACTGAAACTTGAAAATGTAGAAATCGAACATCTTGGAGAAGCGAGAAAAATTGTTTCCGACAAAGACCATACGACTATCGTTGAAGGAAAGGGGAAAAAGAAGGCTATTGAGGAAAGA
The DNA here is from genome assembly GCA_023231115.1 of Candidatus Altimarinota bacterium. Taxonomy (GTDB): domain Bacteria; phylum Patescibacteriota; class Gracilibacteria; order UBA1369; family LOWO2-01-FULL-3; genus UM-FILTER-38-24. The sequence continues at coordinate 35,292 of JALNWA010000009.1, read as the reverse complement.
ATTGAAGAAATAAAAGTCTTGTTGTCGAAATCAACTTCAGATTTTGATAAGGATAAATTGAAGGAAAGATTGGCTAAACTTGGCGGAGGAATCGGACTTATCAAAGTCGGTGCCGCGAGTGAACTTGAACTTAAAGAAAAGAAACTTCGTATCGAAGATGCTTTGAATGCGACTCATGCCGCTATGGCTGAGGGAATTGTTTCCGGAGGTGGAGTTGCTTTACTTCTTGCCGGAAAATCTTTGGAACATTTGAAAGGGGACTGTACTGACGAAACGACCGGAATAAATATTATAAAAAGTGTTTTGTCTGCACCACTTCGACAAATCGCAGAGAATGCAGGAAAAGAGGGAAGCGTTGTGATTGATAAAGTTTTGAATTCAAAGGACGGCATCGGCTACGATGCGGACAAAGATGAATATGTCGACATGGTGAAAGCCGGAATTATCGATCCGAAAATGGTGGTTCGCAGTGCAATTGAAAATGCGGCGAGCGTCGCGGCAATTTTCCTTACAATGGAAAGCGCGATTTGCGACATTCCTGAGGAAAAAGATTGTTGCAAAGCGAAGAAAGGCGGAGGGATGGAGGATATGATGTAGATTAAAGCTTGGAGAGAATAAGAGAAATATATTTTAAAATAGGTTATACAAATTGCCAATCCTAACATGTACGGATTGGCAATTTTGAATTGATCGTGATCAATTCAAAAGTATAACAAGCTATTTTAAAAATTATTCCTATTATTCCCTCTAGTCTTCTTCATGGTCCATCTTTTTGTCTTTCCTTTCTACCCAGCTTACAATGTTTATGCTTGGGAATTCGGAAGCTCGATTTATGATTTCCGCTCTGGCTTTCGGTTCTGTTCTTGCTCTGTAAAGCAATGCCAATTTTTCAATGCCCATGATCATTTCTAGAATTTCAGGTCGAGTTTCCCTTGTGTTCCAGACCGCAAAATATGTGTTTGTATCGTCTTTTCCCAATAATATTTTCCATGCTTCGGCACTTAATTCGCCTTTTTGTGAAAGTACTCCAGCTACATCCGCCGCATGATTTATCCCTTTGTTCCCGCGTATGTCGTTCTCGGCTTCTTTCGCCATTTTTAGTTGTAATTCAGGGCTGAATTTAAGACCCCATTTAAATAATGCTCCCATTGAGCGTTCTCCTGCCAAATAGTTTTCTCCGTCTCTGTCTTCGCTGGAATAACGATATGTCAAATCTCCATCTTTTGTTTTTTTCAAAATGTCTTGAAGGCCTTCTTTGCCAGGTAGAAACATTAAATCTGAAACGCTTGGGTATGCTCTTTTTACCGCACATCTGACTTTTGCGAGAACTTTTACTCTTATGTCCACAACTTGTTTTGGATCGAAAGCGAGTGGATAAGTTTTTTCTCTATGTTGCTGTCTGTCATCTTCCGTCCAATCTTTTTCCCATTCACAATCTACACCTGAATTCTTTATTGCTTCTTCCATCAATGCACCTCTCACATCCGCCAAAGTGTCATCTTGATAAACTTCCACAATTAATCCGCTAAGATACTCTGCAAATTCATCATTTTCTTGAATTTGTTTTACTATTTCCGGATCTTGTAATCCTAAGACTTGTTCAGGTGTAAAATTTGTCATAAAGATTGATTAAAGGAGGGTATTGTCGCAAATATGGAAAATTAATTCAAGTATTTGTTTCATTTTCTTGCAGAAGAATGTCAAATTGTAGTATTCTAGATGACAGTAAATTTAAAATAAAAAAATGAACAATAAAAAATCTTTTTTCAAGTTGGTAGCTATTTTTTCGACTATAACTTTTTTGTTTGGAACTTTTGCTTATATGGCGACGGCTTCTGATTGGATTGGAGATGAACAAGAAATTCTCGATTATAATAAGGGCTACGTGAGGCCAACAACACCTATTCAAAATCCGCCGATTGTTCCTGATACGACGCCTGTTGTTCCTGACGTGGTTGAACCTGTGATTCCTGATACAACTCCGGTTGTCGAGCCTGTTGCGCCTGATTATGTCGCGCCAGTTGTTGAGCCGGTGATAGAGCCTTCCCAAGAAATTTCAGAACTTTCCGAACCTGAGAAAAGTGCTGTTGATGTTTTGGTTACGCAACAACCTGTTCCTGAAGCTTCGGAAGTAGGTACTGAAGATGTCTCTACATCAATTCCTGAAATGATTGAAACTGGAGCTGTTGAAGTCGAAGCTTTGTCTTCAGAAATTATTTTTAATACAATTACAGACACCATTTCTTCCGCAGAAGCAGGCGAAGGAGAACAATCTGAAGGTGTTTACACCGTTGAAATTAAAAATATAGTAAAAGATTCTTTGAACGTGGAACTTCAAAAAGTTGAAGATAGAAATATTTATATTGGAAATGGAGAATATCTTCAAATTTCCAGCGATTCAGATTTAAATAAATTTGTTAAAGTCGCTCAGGTGTATGCCGGTACTGAAAAATTGGGTACAAATGATTTTAATAATAATAATATTGAAGATGTTCTTGAGGCCGGTGTCACAGGGAATATTTCTTTTTCTCCTGTTGAGAAACAACAGGCAAATGATCAAATCGTTTATGGAGTTACTGAGCAGGATGCCGGAAAAACCGTGTTTGTTGCGGTGCCTAATTTGAGCGGTAAAAATATTCAGCAGGTTGTTGGAAGTGAGCCTTTGTTTAAGGCAAAAGTTTTACCTGAGGCAGGGGAAGATATTACAAGTGTTCAGGATAAAAAATTATCAATCAAGGTTGTTGATGAAAAATATAAAGTTGTGTATTCGGAATTGGTAAAAACCGATGATGGCGGAATTGCGACTTACAGCCCTTCTAAAAAATTAAATGATGGGACGTATTTTGTTACTGTTTCCGATGAAAACGGTGAAGTTGTTGATGCTAAAAAAATAGTTGTTAATGCTAAAAAAGTTCCTTTAGCTCCAAAATTGGCGCTTGTTTCCAAAGAAAATAACGAAAAAAATTCTTTTGTGAGGTCGAATGATGCGCCGATTGGTGTTGAAGATAATGAGACTTTGATGAATCAAAAAGAGGATTCATTTGATTTTACAAACTATCTTTTGGAAAATTATCTTTATAAATATTTCCCTTATTTGGATCCTAAAACGGAAGACGTTATCGGGTCGACAGGGCTAACTGTAACGAAGGGTGATGTTCCAAAGGTAATTGAAGGAGTTGCGAAACCCGGAGAGATTGTTTTTGTGACTTGGAAAAGTATTGTTATGTCTTCTGTCGTAATTGCCGACGCCACACAGGGTAAATTCAAAATTGAGGTGCCTTCAGATCTTCCTGAAGGAAAGCATGAAGTTATCGCTTTTGTTTACGATCCAAATAATAATTTCGTTGGAAATCTTGCATCATTCTTCTTTAGCAAATAAGTCTTAACAAATTTTTTATGTATAAAGACGACGATATCATTGATTTAAGGGGAAAACGTGTGAAGGATGAAAATGTTGAATTTCGCATAGGTCGAGGCACGACTATTGTTGATGAAGCCGGCGATAAAGTTGAAAAAGACAATGAGGCCTCTTTGATTTCTGTTGCGGAGGAGGCAAATCTTAGACCTAATGACAAAGTAAGAATTAAATTTGATAAATTTGTAAATCTCATTGCGACGCATGCCTACGAGGATATTGTTGAAAAACATTCTGACGAAGATGTTATTATTTCGACGGATCTTTTGGCGGATATTGCGAATGCTCATGATGAAGAAGAACCACAAAGCGGGCATAAAGTTCCTTTGATTTTTGTTGTCGGAATTGTGCTTGGGATAGCCCTTACTTATATTTTGTTCAAGATGTAATTTTTAATTTATAAGCATGCCAAAATTAAAGTATAAAAGAATTTTACTTAAACTTTCTGGAGAAGTTTTTAAAGGGGATCTTGCGAGTGGAATTGACGGGGAAATTTTGATGGGATTTGCGAAGGATATCAAAAAACTTCAGGACATGGGAGTGCAAGTCGGGATTGTGATTGGCGGCGGAAATATTTGGAGATTTCGCGATTTTAAACATTTGAAATTGGATCGTGTCACGTCTGACAATGTCGGAATGTTGGCGACGTGCATGAACTCTTTGGCGCTTGAGGGTGCGCTAAAATCTGTCGGGGCTGATGTTCGCGCAGTTACAAATTTTCCTTGCGAAAAAGCCATGGAAACTTATATACAAAAACGTGCGGAACAACATTTGAAAAAAGGACGAATTGTTATTTTTGCAGGAGGAACAGGACATCCGTTTTTTACAACTGATTCTGCGGCGGCCTTGATGGCGCTTGAAACCGGATGTGATGTTTTGTTGAAAGCGACAAAAGTTGATTTCGTTTACGACAAAGATCCTATGAAATTTAAAGATGCGAAAAAATATACCAAGATGACTTTTTCTCAAGTGCTTGAGCAAAAACTTGGTGTTATGGATTTGACTTGCGCAAGTATGTGCATGGACTATAATTTGCCGATGATTGTTTTTAATCTCGAGAAAAAAGGCAATATTGAAAAAGCCGTAAAGGGCGAGACAATCGGAACTATTATTACAAATTAAAAATTACTTATTAACAAAATTTTTATGACTACAAATGAAGCAATTTCAAATGCGGTAAAAGAATTTGAAAAAGTTGTGGCGCATTTGAAAGAAGAATTTGCCAGACTTCAAATTGGTCGTGCGAGTGCAGGGCTTGTAGAAGGCGCAAATGTCGAAATGTATGGAGTCACTCAGCCTCTAAAAAATATTGCGAATATCTCTATTCCTGATCCACGAACTATTATGATTCAGCCTTGGGATAAAAGCGCGATTGTGCATATCGAGAAGGCGATTGTCGCGATGGGAACAGGTTTAAATCCTGTAAGCGATGGAATTTGCGTGAGAGTACCAATCCCACCTTTAACAGAAGAAAGAAGAACTGATCTTACGAAACATGTTAGACGGCTTGCGGAGGATGCGAGAATTTCGATTAGGACTGCGAGACAGGATGCTCTTGCCGTTTTTAAACAATTAAAATCAAAAGAGGAAATTACTGAAGATGATGTATTTTCCGCTGAAAAAGAATTACAGGTGAAAGTTGATCAAGTTAATGTGAAAATTGATGAGCTTTCTGCCGCGAAAGAAAAAGACGTTATGACAGTTTAATTAATATATTTACCTCATTCCTATGACTTATGTCGTTACAGCTATTATTTTTATTGTAATTTTTTCATTACTTATTTTGATCCATGAGTTTGGTCATTTTTGGGCGGCTAAAAGGTCCGGAATAAAGGTTGAAGAATTTGGGCTCGGGCTTCCTCCAAGAATTTGGGGAAAGAAAAAAGGTGAAACTCTGTATTCTTTTAATTGGATTCCTTTTGGTGGATTTGTGAGGCTTTTTGGAGAGGACAGTTACGATCCTTCCATTTTAAAAAAGAAAAGAAGTTTTGCGGCGGCAAGTGCGCGAAACAGATTTAAAGTTGCGATTGCCGGAGTTTTTATGAATTTCTTTTTGGCATGGTTGCTTCTTACTGTCGGGTTTTCTATCGGTATGAAGCCACTTATTGCACCTGATGAAGTTTTTGATTATGTCAGTTCAGGTCACGTCCAGCTTGTTGAAGGAATAAAAATAAAAGATGTCGTTTCTGATAGTTTGGCGCAATATGTCGGAATGAAAAAAGATGATTTGATTTATTTATTGAACGGGAAAAATGTCGGTGAAGAATTTTTAATGAGAGTGGAGACAAATCCGGTTGGTGTTTATAAAGTGAAAAGGGGAGAGGAAATTTTGTCTTATGAGGTGACAAATGAGATGGTTGAGAAAACAGGACTTAAAAGTCTTGGAATTGTTTTAGGTGATACTACTGCGTTTCCGAGAGTTGAAATTTTTAAAGTTGATCCAAATGGGGCTCATTATAATTATGGAATTCGCGACGGCGATATTATTTTAAGTGTAAATGGAAATCAGGTTTTTCAGGTTGATCAGTTTGAATCTCTTGTTCGAGGTGTCAGTCCGCTCGAATATGAAATTTATAGAAATGGCGAAAGACAAAAAGTGATTGTTGAAGTTTCTCAAACAAGGAATGTGATAGTGTCTGATGTGTTGGCGCAAAGCCCTGCGGCAAAGGCCGGAATTTTGCCTAGAGACGTGATTTTGTCTGTGAATGGTGTGAATGCCACTGATACGCCACAGCTCATCAAATACGTCGAAGAACATGCTACAGAGACTATTGCTTATGCCGTTGAACGGGATGGTGTGAAATTATTTTTTGAAATAAAACCCGGTGAGGATAAAAAGATTGGAGTTCTTTTGGGCGAGCTTATGAATTACAAAAGTTTGCAAGACATGAGTCTTTACAATGTAAATGTTGTTTCGTCCGTTGCGGAAATTAAAGATGAAAAATATCCTGTTTATCAAGCGGCTTATAAGTCGTTTACTGAAATGGTCAAAGTTTCAAAACTTACTGCTTCGGCGTTTGGTTCTTTTGTCAGCAGTTTTGTAACAAGCGGTGAAGTCCCTGATGGAGTTTCCGGACCGGTTGGCATCGCAAGAATGACACACACTTTTGCGCAGGAAGGAATGATTTCTTTGATAAGATTTATGGCAATTTTATCGCTTAGTTTAGCGGTTATAAACATTTTACCTTTTCCAGGGCTTGATGGCGGAAGAATATTATTTATTGTTGGAGAATTCATTTTTGGTAGAAGAGTAAGCCGAAAAATCGAATCAAGAATTCATGTTTTGGGATATTTTCTAATACTACTTTTGATATTTGTCATTACCTATAGCGACATAGTTCGATTGATAAAAGGAGTGTAGTAGAATTTTTCTACAGAAGATTATCGTCGTTTCCTCTTGTGGATGCGACGATTTTTGTTTGTGTGTTTTTTGATGTTGCGATGGTTGTCAAATATGTGATGTGGAATTATTGCGTGGAGTGGATATGTGTTGTTTAATTGTATGTTTTATCTAAATCTTGTATGTGTGGTGTAGAAATTATCTACTAGTAGTGTAGGGCTTATTTGAGGGTAAATCCCTTGTGTCGGAAGGAGAAAATAAATAGTATTGGTGGTGCAAGAATTTTTCAGCAAAAAAACGCGGGCAACGAATTAAGGGGCATTTAAGTTTTTGCATTTTAAATCCTTTAAATTTTTCTATCATGACAAACCGTGAGCTTTGGACTAACGTTCTAAATAGAATCAAGCCTACAATCCAAAAGGCTCATTTTATTACTTGGTTTAAGGATACGGCGATTATGAAGAATGAAGGCGGTGTTGTTACCGTTGGAGTGCCTACGGCGTTCGCAAAGGGCTGGATTTCAGCGAAATACAACATCAAACTGCTTCAAGCGATGCAGGAAATCGATGTGACAGTTCAATCTGTTGAATATGATGTTTGCTCAAGATTATCTGAAAAAGAAAACAATGAATCTCCGGAGATGAAATCTTTTTTCAATGAAGAGGAAGACAAAAAAGTCAGAAAAGTTCGCAATATGAATGAGGTGACTGTTACAAGAGGAAATTTTAGCGGACATATTTCAAGCCAGATGTTGAACAATAGATATGATCTTTCAAACTTTGTTGTTGGACGCGAAAATATGCTTCCACATGCCGTTTGTACGGCTGTGTCACAGAATCCGGGCGGAATGTACAATCCACTTTACATATATGGCGGAGTCGGTCTTGGAAAAACTCATTTGGTGCAGGCGATCGGGAATGAAATTTTGAAAAATTTTCCTGACATGGTTGTGAAATATATTACAGCGGAAAAATTTGTTACTGAAGTTGTTGAGGCGATTGGCAAAAGACATATGGATAGATTCAAAGAGCAATACAGAAATGTCGATGTTTTCTTGATTGATGATGTGCAATTTTTCGCAAGAAAAGATTCTTCACAGCAAGAATTTTTCCATACTTTCAATGAACTTTATGACAGGAATAAACAAATAGTTTTGACTTCAGACAGACCTCCAAGCGAGCTTGATGATTTGGACGAAAGACTAAAAAGCCGTTTTGGAATGGGAATGGTTGTCGAACTTCTTTTCCCTGATTTTGAAACAAGGCTCGCGATTTTGAATGAGAAATGCAAAGATTTTGAAGTTTTGATTGATCCTGAAGTTTTGAGTTTTATTGCGAATAATGTTCATTGCAGTGTTCGTGAACTTGAGGGAGTTTTGAGGCAAGCTGTTGCGGAAAGCCAATTAAAAAACAGTGTTCCTACAATTAGATCTGTTGCGGAAATTATAAAAAGATTGAACAAGGCTCAGGAAATTATCGGTTACGATGTGAATGAAAAATCTGCAAAAACTTACGCAAAAACTTCAGAGGATGTGATGAAAATTGTCGCGCAATATTACAATATGAATTTTACCGATTTATTAGGACAGGACAGGCATAAAGAATACATGTTGCCAAGACAGGTTTGCATGTATTTGATTAAACATGAACTTGGCGAATCTTACGAAAAAATTGGCGACGGTTTCGGCGGCAGAAATCATACAACAGTCATGCACGCCTGCAAAAAGACTGAGACTTCACTTAAAAAAGATGTCCGTTTGGTTCGTGATATCAATGCTATTAAGAGGGAGATGGGGATGTAGTGAGGGAATTTGCCTTAGGTGAACTTGTGTTAATTCTTGTATCGTTTTAGAATGTTTCCTTATTTGTATTTTTATTTAGTATGAGTCTGGAACAGGGGGTTATTATGATGCAGGGATTACCCTGTAGCGGAAAAACAACTACGTCAAGAAAGATGATTGGTTTTGATAATCTTGTTTTTGAATCAACAGATAATTTACGGGGTGAAATTCATAGAGTTGATCCATTTAATCCTTCGGATAGATCTGCGGTATACGACGCTCTTTTTTTTAAAGTTAGAGCGCGTTTAAATGAAGGTAGGAATTTACTTGTTGATGCGACTTTTAGCTCTAAATCTCGCCGGAATGTTGTATATTCTCTTTGTTCTGAATTTAGGGCATCCTTGATTATCGTTACTTGTACCGCTCCGGACGTCGTTTTAAGAACAAGAATGGCCACTCGAATAAAATCCGGGGATTTGCCCTCATTTTTTTTGGTTGATACTTTGGGCTTGGTCTCTTCGGAAAATGAGCTTGTCTCTTTTGAAGAAGTTTCCGGGTTGGAGCAGGTTGCGTTGATTACTTTCGATACTGATGCAGAAACTTTACTTGAAAATCATTGTAAAGGACGTCCGAAATTCTATGACCAAGTTAAGAGGGTGTTGAGGAGGTAAGGTTTTTGGTTGATTTATTTTGAATTTTTTCTGTGTTTTTGCTAAAATGCTTGTGTGTCGATCTTGTCGGAGGATATTCCTAGAAAAAAGCCCTCTCACGTTGCGTGGGAAGGCTTTTTGACTGTTAGAGGTGGAACTACAGGGAATCGAACCCTGACCGATCAAGTGTCGACCTTGTCGGTGGGGCCACCCTAGTCCCATTCTACCAGTCGAGAATAACGTAGCAGGCGGACATTAAATTTTTATTAAAAAAAGTTAAAATCTTTTTAAAGTTTCGCCTTATTTTTATTGCCATTCTACTGCACTTTGCGTTAATATGTGTGCAGAAAAAATCAATAAATTCTTCAAATATGTATTATTCTCCTTATAGAAATCAGAGAAAAGTGCCTTCAAGAAAAGGCTATCTCGTCCCGTTTTTTGTGATTTTGTGTGTTGGAATTATTGGGGTTTTGATTTTTAATTTGTGGGGCTTTATTTTTGGAGGCAGATCTGTGAATGGAGCTTATTTACATATTTTGCAAGGAAGTGTTCAAATGAAAACTTGGAATACGGAAGACTTTTTTGGAGTTTCTTCTGATGCTTTAGTGCTTCAGGGTGATGAATTCAAGACTTCTGCGGACAGCAAAATTATTGCGGAATTTTTTGACGGAACTGTGATGAGAATTGCTGGAGGTAGTGACATGGTTTTGAGTGTAATTGATGACGATGAAAATAGCTCTGCAATAAGCCTTCTTTTGGTTAGCGGAAAAGTTTGGGTAAATAAAGTTTATTCACAAACTGCAGGAAATACCGTTTTGGAAATTAGGGGAGATAGTGTTGTAGCAAAATCCGACAAGCAAAGTATTTTTGATTTTGAAAATGAAAATGATGAGGCTTTACGAGTTGTTGCGGGAGATGCAATCGGAATTGATGTGTTGAATGAAGCGGGGGATAAAGTCGTGGATAGCGAAATTGTTGGAGTTGGACAGGAAATTATTTTTACTCCTGATGTGATGCAAAGTTATTGGGGATTTAGAAGCCCAAGTGTGCTTTCTGCGCTTTCTGATGCGTTTAAAACCGGCGAATTTTATTTATGGAATATTGGAGAAGATAAAAATCCTACGAAGTTTATAAAATCTACGACCGGTGATGGACAATTTGAAAGAGTTGAGCCTGAAGTGATTGTTCCTGTTGAACTTACTGTTGATACGGATGGAGATGGTGTGTTTGATGCGCCTGCTCCTGTTTCAGATGTTGTTAATCCTGATGCGACAAAAACAGATACTGTAAAAGTGGAAACTCCTGTAGCTCCAAAAATTGTCGGAGCGGCTTTAACTGTTGTTTCTGTTGGCGGAGGACAACCTGACGACAAAGGTGTTTATCAAGTAACTGCAAATCCTGCTGTGATTGTTGGAAATCCAAATGGCGCAGTTGCGATTGTCGTAAACGGGCTTCAATTAAAGAAATTTAAAGCCGGTGATAAAACTTGGTCTTATTTTGCGAATATTGATTATGGCTATATGAAGGAAGGGGATAATGTATATGAAATCTATGGCCTCGACAAAGACGGCAACAAGACGCCGATAACTACGATAAAAGTATTCTACAAGAAACCTGCGCCAGTTGTTGCGCCCGTAGCTCCTACAAACGAAGTTTCTCCTGCGACGCCTACTGCAGAGGTAAAGTCGGAATAGTGATTGTTCTTTCTCTGAGTAAAAAATAATATAAATAGCGTTTCATAGCATTTGCTCCGCCGTATTTTTCTATTAAAGCCATGTCTATTCCGTATGCTGGGTCGTAGTCATAAAGTGATTGTGCGCATTCTGTTGTCATTCTTGCCCCCAGCACTAATGGATCTTGTTTTGATATCATTATCTTGTCGAAAAAACTATTTCCTCCCAAATCTATTTTGGCTTTTTGAAGACTTCTTTCGTCAGTGAATGTTATTCTTACAATAAAGCTGTCTTTATCTCCGATTTGTATTTGTAGCGGATAAATTCCAATTCCATGCAAATTAACTCCGATTGTTTTAACACTTTGGTTTTTGGCAGGTTGTCTAATTATTTTGATACGTTGAATTCCTACTATTTCGAATAGAGATTTTTCTACCTCTTTGATATCCATGCCGCTTTCTTCTTCTTCTTCTTCTTCTGTTTTTGTTGGATCGTCTAAACCCATAATGTTTTTTTGATAAGACATTATTTTAGCTTTTTTCTTTTTTTACGCAAGTTTAAAGGTATTTTGCCTTATTTGCGTTGTGTTCGTCGTTGGTTTTTGAGTATATTGTTGTGCCGTCTTTTGCTGATAAATAAAACCAATAGTCTGTGTTCGCAGGATTTAATGCGGCGGAAAGTGCTTCGATATCAGGATTACAAATTGGAGTCGGTGGAAGACCTTTTACTTTTCTTGTGTTGTAAGGTGAGTCTTTTTCAAGATCTTGTGTCGTGATTGTGTTGTTGTTTTTTTCGTATAATAAAGTAGCATCTGCGCCCAGCATCCAGCCACTTTCAAGTCTTTTCCACAAAATTCCGGCTACGATTTTTCGGTCGTTTTTGCCGAAAACTTCTCTTTCCACAATTGATGCCATCGTTATTATTTCTGGAATTGAATATTTTTTTAGCATTGTGCCGTTTTCTTTGATTGCTGTTTCCCATTTTTTCTCGAAATTGTCTAACGCCTTATATATAAGGTCATTTGGTTTGAAATCGGAAGGATCGAGATAGTAAGTGTCGGGATAAAGGTAACCTTCGAGCGGAAGAGGGGATTTTGACAGCGTGTTTTTGTCTAAGAATGCATAATACTGCCATCCGTTGAAATTTTTTACTGCCGAAATAAATTCACCTTCTTTTACGAGACCCATTTCAATAAGTTTTTCTTCGATATCTTTTATTGTGAGTCCTTCCTGAATTGTTATGATAAATTCAGATTTTGATGCATCTACCAATGTATTTGCGATTTCTTCAGTTGTCATCGCTTTTGTTAAAACAAATCTTCCTGCGATGAGTTTTTCCGCTGTGCCATGCAGTTTTCCGTAAATTCTAAAAGAGAGTGAACTTTTTATTAAATTTTTGTCTTCAAGATTATTTGCAATTTCTTTAAGTGTCGTGTTTTTCTTGACGGTGAATGAAATTTCTTTGGCGTCGTTCTTATCTACAGGATTTTTTGTGTTGCTCAAATATGCTTTCGTGAAGACAAAAACATTGATTAATATAATTGTCGAAATCACCAATAAAGTTTTTTTTCGCATTTTATTTTAATTATTTGAATTACATTCCTGGCAAATTGAAATCAGGTCCCATTACTTTTTTCATAAGATCCGCGCCAATTTGTTGTGATTTTTTTACCGCTTTGTTGAAACATTTTTCCAATTTTTTCTCTAAATCTTCCTTTTTCTCATTTATAAGCTCCGGAAGAGTTACTTTTACGACGTTTTGCTCTCCGTCTATTACTACTATTACGCCCTCATCCTCAGATTCGATGTGAGTGTTTTTTAGCTGATTTTTGATTTCTCTGGCATTCTTTTGTAGCTGATATAGCTGTTTTGCTTTGTCGAACATATTTGGTTTTTTTAAGCGATTTTGGCTAACTATACCATATATTCAAATTTCCTCAAAAAATCTCTTGCATGGGTAACTAAATTCGGCTAGACTGAGCCAGCAATTTATTTTTGAATGGTAAAAATTATGGATGCAATAACATTAGAAGTACAAAGCAGAAATGCTGAAGAAAATGCCAAGAATTTGTTGGCTCAGGGGTTTATTCCTGCGGAATTTTACGGAAAAGGAATGGAGAATCTATCTTTTAAAATGGATTACCAAACTTTCAGGAGAGTTTTCGTCAAGGCCGGATCTAATACTATTATAGATCTTGTTATTGATGGTAAAAAAGGTCCAAATGTCCTTGTTGGTGAAGTTCAATATCATCCTGTTAATGGGGATATGATTCATGTTGATTTTAGAAATGTAAAAATGGATCAGGAAATTACTACTCAAATACCTCTTGCTTTCGTTGGTACTGCGCCTGCGGTCAAAACTCTTGCCGGAATTTTCATGGCTAAGATGGACGAAGTTGAAGTTAAATGTCTACCAAGTGCGCTTGTTCACAGTATTGAAGTAAGTATTGATTCACTTGAAGATTTCCACTGCTATGTCAGGGTCAAGGATTTGAAAGTTCCAGCCGGAATTGTTGTCCTAAACGAACCTGAAGACGTAGTTGCTGTCGTCGTTGCTCCAAGAGCTGAAGAAGAAGCTCCTGTTGTTGCCGCTGTACCTGCTGAAGGTGAAGCCGCTGTTGCAGAAGGTGAGGCTGTTCCTGCAGAAGGTGTAGAAGCAAAAGGCGAGACTCCTGCAAAAGGTGAGCATAAAGGAAAATAATTATAATGCGAATTTGATGTTTTTGTTGCATTTTGATTTAGAAGTGCAATAATATTAAATAGATTATTTGTTGTACCTATGAAGAAAGTTATTTATTCATTGATCTTAGTTGCTATTTTTAGCCTTGTTTATGCGGGGTGTTCTATTTTTGAAGTTAAGCCTTCCGAAATAGTTTCCGTTGAATTTTATATTGATGATGGAAATATTCCGAATGATTATTTCTCCGTTTCCACTCTTAAATTGACTCCAAGTTTGACCGACAGGACTATTTCTCTTGATTATGAACGTTCTTATCCAAAGGCTTCAGAAAGCATTAAAATACAAAATCCGGATGTGAAAAATAATGGGGTTGTTGGTGGGGAATTTTATGATCGTTTTGAAGAAATGACTGTTTTGGTTCTCGACGGAGATTTGAAAAATTCAGATAAATATGATGTTTCTACCGGTGTTGGCAAATTTGAGTTAACTCTTAATTCCAAGGACGGTGGTAGTCAAAAATATGACTACAGTATGATACAGAATGATACTGAGTTCGATTCTGTTAAGTCTTTATTCACAGACCTTACAAATCTTTTTAGTCAGGATGTTTATTAAAATTTAATCAAAACAAAATGGATTTTAAAAATTATGTTATTTCCGAGGCAAAAGATGCTTTGGCTGTTTTGAAGTTTGACAAAGCTAAAATGGCGCAGATTGCTGCTAAACCTGATGCCACAAGAAATGGAATTATTATTCTTGTTGTGCCTGCGATTTTAAATGTTTTTTTTGCATCGATTGGTTTGCCTTCAGGATTTTCTGCAATTTTTTCAAAGCTTACAACTTGGCCGTTTTTGATTCCGGTTCTTTCTTTTGTTGGAATGGCTTTCGGTATTAGTTTTGTCGCCAGAAAATATTTCCATGGAGTAGGGCATGATATTGGTTTTTTCAGAGTTCTTTCTTATGCTTCAATTGTTTCTTGGGTTGCTATCCCTGTTGCGCTTCTTTCAATGATTGGAATGGTTAATCTTTTTGATCTTTTTATATTGATAAATTTGGCTGTTGTTGTGCTTGTTGCCGCTGTTTCTTATCACTTGCTTTTGGATTATCACAAAGTCAAAAAAGACGATGCAATAAAGATAATTGTCATAGGAGTTGTTGGATATTTTGTTATTCAGTGGATTTTGGGGAAAATTTTTGTTGGTAATGTGTACAGGTATTTTTAAAGTAGAACGTAATGCGCTTTACAGCTCTTTAAAAAAAGGCTGTTTTGTGGTATAATACTTGGATGTAAATAAGCTTATAAATGGACGATAAAAAAGCACAAAATTCAAAAGTAAATCCATTCAAGGATGATGCGAATGCGTCTGGTGCAGGCCAATTTTCTGATGACGACGCTGAAGAAACCCGTATTACTCATGATGGGGGTGCTTCGAAGAAAAAAATGAAAAAGAAAGTATCAACTAAAGCTGTTGATCAAGATTTGCTTGAAGATCAGACTGAAGTTAAGCATGGAACAAAGAAAAAAATAAAAGGATATGAGGGCAGTATTAAAAAATACGTAAGTGAAACTGCCGCGAAAGGCCAGATGTCCGAGCTTAAAAGTTCTCTTGTTCAAGAAGGAGCGATGGCTGATAGCGGGACTGCTGTTAAGAAAAAACGAAAAAGAAAGAGGAAGAAAAAAACGGTTGTTTCTGATGTTGTTCCGGAGGTTGCGCCGGTTGTCGAGGAGACGCCGGTTGTCGAGGAGACGCCTGTTGTCGAGGATATGCCTGTTGTCGAGGAGACGCCGGTTGTTCCTGAGGCAGTTCCGGAGGTTACGCCTGAAGTTACACCGGAAATTGTTCCTGAAATTAAAGAGGAACCTATGTCTGAACCGGAAGTTTTTGCTGAAGTTTCGGAGCAAACTTTCAATCCTTTTGAAGAGAAAAAAGAAGAAGTTGAGCCGATAAATCCTTTTACAGAATCTTATCAAAAAGAAGTACAGGAGCCAAAATCACAAGAAGAGGAATTTGTTCCTGCGCTTGAGCCTGAAATAGTGGAAACAAAAACAATTTCGCAGGAGCCAGAAGATGTCCCGGTTGAAGTTGAAAAAACTCAAGCTGAGCCTGAACAAGCCAAAAAAGAAGTTCCGATTTCTTCTTCTCATGTTGATGAGGAGAGGGGATTATTTGCTTTGCTTGAAGAAGCCGGACTGACAAAGGGTAAAATCTTTGGGATTTTTGGCGTAATTGTGTTTTTGATTTTTGTGATTATTTATGTGTTTTTTGGTGGGAATAAGACTGATACTGTTGTTACAAATCAGGAAAGTCAATCATCTGAAACTATTGTTCTTTCAAAAGAGCAAAATGCCGATGATGCCTTAAACATGAGCGAAATCTTGGGTAATGAATATGATTATCTTGTGCTTGGAAATGATAAAATTTCCGGCGCGTTTTTTGCTCTTCGTCTTGGCGGAGAATTTGTAAGTTCAGAGCATAGATTTTCTTATTATATGGGGCATTTGACTAAAATGCAGAATTTATACGCCACGGATATTTATAAATTGCTTGATCAATCTTATGATAGAAGAGTTACTTTGACTGATTTTTTGAATGAGATGAAAACTGCGATAGAAAGCGGAAAACAACTTCAAGCTGAGGTTGCAAAGGCGGCTTCAAATTTGGATGCGGCGGATGTTTCCGTAAATGAACAGAAAGATCTTTTTGAGGTTGAATTTTTCACGGATGTAAAAGATTTGAGAGGACAAGATTCGTTTGTAAACCTTGAAAAATTCATAGGATTTTCTCAAAATGCTGTGCGTCTTCGTTCTTATTACAAAGCCTATAATTATATTTCCGAGATGTACGTCAATTCTCTTAAAAAGATTGAACCGAGATATCAAGATATATTTGTAAATTTTGAAGCATTGGTGAAAGGCATCCACGTCTTTGAGGTGCCGAATTCCGATATAAATGCAATTATTCGTTTATCTCAATAAGAAAAAGTAGTATACTTTGCTTGGGTATTTTTTCTTGAGTAAGGTTTATGAAAAAAGTTTCGAAACAAACTAAATTATTCGATTCTGAGAGGTTTAATAGTGCGCTTGCTCTTGCCAAAGAACATAATTCTTGTTGTATCAATGCTTTGGATATTTTGATGCCGCTTAATCCTGATGAGGACACGGTAGTTGCCTTGCTTGTTAAAGATCTTTTTTATAGGGAAATTTTGACGGCGAAGCAGGTCGAGGAGCTTTTTGGAAAATCTGTTCTTGAGCTTATTAATGCGGCTATTAAGATAGAGAAATTAAGTTATGGAGAGAATGATCGGACTTCCAAACTTGAAATTTTACGTAAGATGTTTTTGACGATGGCGAAGGATCTTCGCGTTGTTCTAATGAGTTTGGTTTGCAGGCTCGAGAAACTTAGAAGTGCTCGTTTGCCCGACGCGGTTTTGTTCGCGAAAGAGACACTTGATTTATACGTTCCTATTGCGGATAGACTTGGAATTTATAGCATAAAAACCGAGCTGGAAGATCTTTCTTTCAAATATACAAATCCTGTCGAGTATAAGAATATTTCTGAAAAATTAAAAAAACTTAAAAAAAGTTGTGAAATTTCCATAGCTTGGATTAAAAAAAGTCTCACGGATTTTTTTGCAAATCGCGGAATTGTTGTCGATATTTCCGGGCGTATAAAAGGCGTGTATAGCATTTATAAAAAACTTAAAAAGAAAGGGCTTACTTCGCCGGAAGATTTGTATGACATTTTTGCTATAAGAATTGTTTTGCCAAGTAAGAGAGATGGTTCCGGTAATCATCAAGTTGATCATCTTTATTCTGTTTTGGGGCTTGTTCATAGCGAATGGAAGCCTGTAACAAGAAGATTTAAAGATTATATTGCTGTGCCAAAATCAAACGGTTACAAGAGTTTGCATACCGTTGTTTTGGGGCTTGCGCCAAAGGACATGGATCAGCCTGTTGAGGTACAAATAAGGGATGAAGAAATGCACATTGATGGTGAATTTGGAGTGGCGGCGCATTGGGTTTATAAAGAAAAAGGGGTTGTTGCCCTAAGTGCTCTTAAGGCTCATGCAGATTGGGTTAAAGGCATTTCTGATATTCGTGAAGGAATAAATGATCTTGATGTATTTAAAGATAAAATTTTTGTTTTAACTCCGCGTGGAGAAGTCCGAGATTTGCCTGTAGGATCCACTCCGCTTGATTTTGCTTATAGTGTTCATACAGATATCGGAAACAGGTGTGTAATGGCGAAAGTTGATTCGCGAATTGTTCCTCTTGATTATGAACTTAAAAATGGCGAAGTTGTTGAAATTATTACTAGAAGTGATGCAATGCCAAAGTTGCAATGGCTTTCAGTCGTAAAAAGTAGTTTTGCGCGGAATAGGATAAAGGCTTATTTTAGCTCTTTAAATAGAGATAATAATATTAAACTCGGGCGTGATATTTTGAACAATAATCTTGAAAGAATTGGGAAACCTTTGCTTGATCAAACTTATACCATTTTGAAAAAATATCTTGGTAAGAATTTGAATTTGGGGCAAAGAGAGACGATTCTTGAAGAAATAGGCAAAGGTGGAAAGATTGCGCATGATGTCGTTAAGAAAATTTATCCGTATGAAGAGACTGTTGTCCACTCTGTGATTATGCCTGCAAAGGGTTCAAAGAAGCCAAAAAGCGGTGATCTTGCAAAGAGTGTTGTTATCGAGAAACAAGTTTTGATCGGTGGGGAAGCTGGACTTCCGGTCAAATTGGCGGCGTGCTGTTCTCCAAAATTTGGTGACAATATTATCGGTTATGTGACACGCGGTACTTGTGTGACTGTTCACAAAATGGGCTGTAAGATGATTGGTGCGCTTAATTATGACAGGTTTGTTTCCGCTCATTTTAAGAGTTTTTCCGATGAAGTTCCAAAATATCTTGTTGGAATAAAACTTGTTGTTGTGCCAAGAGTTGGGCTTATGAATGAGGTTACGGAGAGGATTGCTCGTCAAAAAGTCAGAATAAAAGATATTCAACTAAGGGAACTGAAAGAATCAGGGCTTTATGAAGATTATTTTTTGTTGGAGATGGATGATTTGGATAAGTTTGATGTGATTATGGATGGACTTGAAAATATAGATGGAGTCATGAAAGTCGCTAGAGCGGAAAAGGCTTAGAAATCAAGTAATTTGCTAAGATATTTTGAAATATAAACGTCTTCTTCTTTTGTCGTTGCTATTTTTTCTATTTCTGTAAAAGTTTTTGCTTTTATAAATTCGAAAAATTTTATGTATTTTTCAGAAATGGACATTGTGCTGGCTTTGAAATCCGGAACAATTCCAAGTTTATCCATTAATTTTATCGCGAATGCCGTGTAAATGAGATGAGGTTTTTTCGAAGTCATTAAATGCATAATGGCTTTTTTCATTAAGCTGATCAGGTTTTCGTATTTTTGTTCTTCGAATAACATTGTGTTTGCGATCTCCGCAATTTTTATCGCGCTTTCAAAAGTTTCAAGTTTTGTAGCTTTTTTTAGTAGTGTTTCATTGCTCGAAATTTCCGTGATTATTATTCTTTGAGGGCCGAAATAAAGTGACACCTCTGCGATGTTTAGCGTTTCGATGTGTCCGACAAATTTGCTCGTTAATTTTCTTGAGCCTTTTGCGTATGCTTTTATTTTTCCCAATTCTTCCGAGTATAGATAAACAAGCCTGTCGGATTCTCCGACATTTTTATGTCCTAAAATTATGCATTTTGTTGTTACTGATTTAGGTATTCGTGTACTGCGATTAAGGAACTTGTTGTGCTTAAAAGTATTGTCGCCAAAATTTCCGCGCCGATTATTTTTACTATTTCAATGTTTTCAAATGTTGTTGAAATTCCATAAGAGGAAATGTCTATTTTTTGTGTGATTACAATAAACATTATTGTGCTTAATGTGACGGCTAGAAGCCCATAAATTATACTTTCCATAATGAATGGAAGTCTTATAAATGAATGAGATGCGCCGACAAGTTTCATAACTTCGATTTCTTTTTTGCGGTTGAAAATCGTGATTTGTATTGCGTTAAGAATTACGAGTGCGCCTCCAACTATGAAAATTGTAATTAACCAAAATATTATTTGTCCTGCGAAATTTGAAATTTTTACCAAATTTTGCGCGGCGCTTTTTATGAGTGATGTGTTTTCGTCTGTGCTTGATTCAAAATTTGAAAGGTATTGTTTGTATTTTTCTTGTGATAAAAAGGTCGTTACATTTTCGTAATATTTTGGGTGTATGGTCTTTATGTTTATGCTTGCAGGAAGCGGATTTCCGAGATTGTATTTTTCAAATGCACTTCCAATGTCCGGATGTAATTTGTCGATTTGTTTTAGCGCGTCTTCTTTTGAAAAATAAACTGCGCTTCCAATTCCTTCAACTTCTTTCAAATCATTTATTATTGAAACTGATTGTTCGTATGTCGTGCTTTCTTTTAAATATGCGACTATGTCTATTTTTTTGCTTAAATCTGAAAGTGCGTCTCTTGAGATGAAATTTACAAGTAAAATCGTGTTGAAGATAAGCAAAATCACCGCCATTACAAATATTGTGGCAACGGATAGAAATTTATTTCTCCATACGTTAGAAACTGCGAGCAAAAATCCGCGTTTAATCAGGTTGAGCGATGAGGGTATTTGTTTCATGAGGGTTTGGTTTACACTGTGAAAGATTATATTTAATTATTGAAGATTTGTACATATCAGGACGATATGGTTTTAGTCTGACGATTTTTGTTTCAAGTTTTAGCTCGATAATCATTTTGTCCAATAAATACGTGAATGCGAATTGATCGTATCCAAGAGCTATAATGTCAGGTTTGTAATTTTTTATAACCTTTGTTTTGTCTTTTAAATCCCCAAGAACCACTTTGTTTGCCCAAGCTGTTTCTTCCAAAGCTTGCATTCTGTTTTTTTCGTTGTGATCAGGAAGCGCGCCTTTGATTGTTTTTACTGTTTTGTCGCGTGCCATTACCGCGATTATTTCGTCGCCAAGTTCGCGTGCTTGCGAAAAAAGGTTCTCATGACCCGCATGCAAATAATCGAACGTTCCAAATACCATCACTAATTTTTTATCTTTTACGTTTTCCATTTTTTGTCTATATATTTGTCGGAACTGCGAGATTTATTACTACTAACGCTATCAGGACAATTATTATCAATGATATTAGGGAAATGTCCAGTACTTTATGTGGATTTTCTTGATTGGAGAAGGAAATTCTTAGTGAAGACAGTCCGTAAATCATTCCTGTTAGAATGAATGGAATTTCCATTGTTTTATTGATGATATAGCTGATTTGCGGAAATAAGTTATTTGCGATCAGCATGCTGGATCCGAGGTGTATAATTCCTATCGCGATGAAGAAAATCAGAGAGACTTTTTTGATGTTTAAAAACGTATTCATTTTTGTTTGTTATCGTCAATGTCGAATTTTAGCTTAGTTCTTGCTTTTTGGCTACTTTTTTTGTAAAGTTTTGGCATGTTAACAGAGGAGCAGGTAAGACATGTAGCAAAGCTTGCAAGGCTTAAACTAACCGACGAAGAGGTTAAAAAGTTTTCCGGACAACTATCCGGAGTTCTTGAATATGTTGATATTTTAAAGGAAGTTAATACGGAAGGCGTGGAAATTACAAGTCAGGTTACGGGTCTAAAAAATGTAATGAGGAAAGATGAGGTTGTTTCTGGCGGGGTGACGAGGGAGGAACTTTTGGCTTGCAGTGAGCTTGAAATCGATAGCAATCAAGTAAAAGTGATGCATGCAATTAAATAAACTTAAAATTAGTGAGGCGGCGAAAGGGCTTAGGGCAGGGAAATTTTCTTGTGAAGATTTGATGAAAGATTGTTTGAAAGAGGTGAAAGCGCGAAATAAGGATTTGAATGCTTATGTTTTTGTTGATGAAAAAATGGCTTTAAATGAAGCGAAAGAGATGGATAAGAAATTTAAAAAAGGCGAGGATTTGGGGCCTTTGATGGGAATTCCTTGTGCGATGAAAGATATTTTTAATACTAAGGGAGTGAGGACGACTTGTTGTTCACCAATGCTAAAAGATTTTGTTCCACCATATGATGCGACTGTTGTAAAAAGGCTTAGGGATGCAGGAATGATTATGGTTGGAAAAACGAATATGGATGAATTTGCGTGTGGTGCGAGCACTGAACATTCGTGTTTTGGTGTTACAAAAAATCCGCATGATATTGAAAGGGTTGCCGGAGGTTCTTCCGGTGGAAGTGCGGCGGCAGTTGCCTCTGATATGTGTATTTATTCTACCGGAACTGACACGGGAGGTTCAATTCGTCAGCCTGCAAGCCTTTGCGGCGTTGTCGGAATGAAGGTGACTTACGGGCGTGTTTCGAGAAGTGGCGTCACGGCGATGGCTTCAAGCTGGGATACTGTGGGACATTTTTCAAAAAGTGTTGAAGATAGTGCAATTATTTTAAATGCAATTGCGGGGCACGATGATAAAGATGCGACGACTCCGAATGTGGCGGTTCCCGATTATACTTCGTTTTTGGGTAAGGGGGTTAAAGGGCTTAAGATAGGGCTTCCAAAAGAATATTTTGGAGAGGGGGTTGAAAAGGAAGTTTCTGATAAAGTAATGGAAGTTGTTGAAAAACTTAAAAAAGAAGGGGCGAAAATTGTCGAAGTTTCTTTGCCGATGACGAAATATGCGGTTGCGGTTTATTATGTGACAATGCCGGCTGAACTTTCTGCGAATTTGGAAAGATTTGATGGAATCAGATACGGAAAGAAGCCTTCAAAAAGCGCTGTGCAGGATTTGGTCGAATATTATTTTGCCTCTCGAGGAGAAGGTTTTGGAAGTGAAATAAAACGTAGAATTATGATTGGAACTTATGTTTTGTCTGCGGGTTATTACGATGCGTATTATAAAAAAGCGCAAAGAGTTCGTACTTTAATTATAAAAGATTTTGAAAAAGCTTTTGAAAAAGTGGATGTTTTAATCGCTCCTGTAAGCCCAACTCCTGCATTTAAGATAGGGGAGTTGGTTGATGATCCTTTGAAAATGTACATGGCTGATGCTCTCACAATTCCTGCAAGTGCGGCGGGACTTCCTGCAATTTCCGTTCCGGCAGGAATGTCAAAAAGTGGCTTACCAATCGGACTACAGATCATTGCTCCTCAGTTTGAGGAGGGAAGATGTTTTACGGTCGGAGAGGTTGTGGAGAAAGTTCAGAAATAAATTAATTCTTTAATCCCTTTTCTTATGTCTGCTAGCATTGTTCAAATTGTTTCCGAGCATGGTGTTGCCGGAGTTATTGCTCTTATTGGTATATTGTTTTTTTCTATTGGTTGTTTTATCTCAGTTTTTGCGTTGATTTATGCCAGTTTTTCTAAAAACTGGGGTGTTTGGAAATATATCGGATATTTATTGCTAATCGGTGTTGGTTTGCTTGTTTTGAGTCTTTTTATCTCGTTTGTTGCCGGTATTTTGAGGGGATAGTCCTGATAATTAGTAAAAACCCTGTTTGTTGGCAAAACATTTCGTGATGGTGAGGTAGGTTTAATTCTTTAGTTGTTTCAATGCTGCTTTGACTCTTGTTTTTATTTGTTCTCCAATCTTTTTCGGGACGACGTGCCATTCTGCGTGTCCTCTGTCTTGGCCTTCCGGCGAGCGAAACTGGAATCCAAATGCTCCATCTCCTTCCATGCTGTCTCCTAATTTTGTGCCCTTAGGTGGTATCCAAAAAGACATTTGAGGTTTTCCGCCTTCTTCTATTAATATGCCAAACCCGAGCGGAATCCTTCCGTCTTCTATCAAGGCTTCGATTGCGCCTGGTTGCAGTAAAGGTTCTTGAGGTAAATCTTCTTGTGGTTTTTTGTGTGTCATATTTTTGTGGGTTAAATCTTTTAGAACAACGACAAGTTTCTCCTGTAAATTTCCTCGACTGTTTCCTCTTTTTCGGTGGTCGGGTTTTTCGTGTTTTTGATTGGTTCTAGAAGTTTGTGTTTGATGTCTCTCGCTTCCATGTCGCCAAGGATTTTTGCGAATTTCCAGCACATGTCAAAAATTGCACGTTGGCTGTTTGCGATTTCCGCGCTTTCTATAATCATTCCGATGAGTTCGTCTTTGAATGAAATGATTGCGACTTTGTCGTCGTAAATATTTATTTCGTTCGTAAAATTAAACTGAGTCGGGTCGAGCAATCGCATTTCACGGAAGTATTTTTGGTCTAGTTCATGCACTTTTTTGCCATGTTCGTCGTTCTGGCAAATTCCTTTTAAAAGAATTTTTTTCTTTGCTCTTTTTTCAACATATTCAGTGTCATATTTTGGCCAGTTTTTTCTTATTTCTTCAGAATTTGAATAGTTTAAAATTTCTGTTTTGCTTGTAAGTGTATCTGCGTAAATTGCTTTAATTCCTTCAAGTCCTTCAAAATATCTGACTCGTGGATGCGCTGTTTCGCCTGTAAGTTTTTTTAGTTTTGGTAAAGCTACTCGAAGTGAATTTGTCCTTTTTTCGAATTCTTCAAGGAGGGTCTCCGCTTTTGTTGCAGTGAAATATTTTATTTGTTTTTTCGTGAAATGGCTTATTAATCCGCGTTGTTTTAATTTTTCCAAAATGTCGTATGTCGTAACTCTGTTTATGCCCGCTTTTTGTGCAATTTGTGAAACGGGAGAAGTTCCGGCTTCTGTTGCGGCAAGGTAAACCTTGGATTCTTTATCTGTAAGCCCAAGGCTTATAAGGATTTGGATAAGCTCTTTTTCCATGGTATGTGAATTTACGTTGTAAAAACCTACGACAAATTTACGAAGTAGATTTTAACAATTAGTTTTTCTTACAGCAATCTATTATGAATTTTTCTATTGCGAGTTTGTAATGACTGTTGTCTTGAGATGTAGTTTTTATTTGTCCTGTTTTGAAGTCTGTGTCTATTTTAAGTAATTTTTTGTAAATTTCAATAAGATCTTTTTCTGTGAAATTTTTGCATTGCCCAGCCATTTTTGGAGCTACGAAAGGTTGTATTCCCAATTTTTTTACAAGGCTTTGATATGGTTCTTTTCTTTGCAACATGTCGAAAGCTTGGATAAGGAGCCTGAAATGTCTGACAATCATGAAAAATATTTTTGTCGGATCTCCTTCAGATTCCTCAATAATTTCGAATGTTTTTATTGATTCTTTTAGATTTTTTTCTCCGATAGAATCTGTCAGATGGAAAATTGATGCTGTTAAGGTCGGGGAGACCAATTCCTCAATCATTTCTTTTGTTATTTCTTCGCCGTTCGCAAATGTTTTTAATTTTTCATATTCGTTTGAAAGTGCCCAAAGGCTTCCTGAAGTTTGGTCTGCGAGCACTTTTGCCGAAATTAAAGAGATTTTTACGTTTTCCTTCTTTGTTTTTGCAAGAATCCACTTCGTGCTTTCTTGAGGAGAAAGCGGTAAAAACTCTTCCACTTTGCCTATGCGTATAATTTTTTTGTACAATGACGATGTCTTTGTAATTCCTGCGTTTTCGTAGAAAAATAAAACACAAAAATCTGGAGTTTTTTCTATTATTTTAGCCATTTGTTTCTGTTCTTCGGCATCTCGTTCTTTAAAGAAATCTCTTATTATTACGAGTTTTTTTTCTGACAAGAAGGGGAGTGACATTAAATCTGTTTCAAAGTTATTGATGTCGAGGTTTGCGCCGTCGATAATTTCGACACTGCTGTCTTCGCCGTATTTTTTTACAAATCCGTTTTGGTACCATTTTAGCCTTTGGTTTGAGGAAAAGTTGTCTTCGCCAAAGAGTAGAAAAACGCTTGTTTGGTTTGATTGCTCGTTGTTTGTTTCTTCTTGTTCCATTGTTTATTGTTTTGGGGCGTTATTATATCAAAAAAGAGCCCCTTATTGCGAGGCTCTTTTTATTTTATTTTTTAGATGAATTATCAGCCAGGGATTAATGATTGAGTTATGTTTAAGAGATCGCTTAATCCCGGTGGAGTGTTTAGAAGGATTCGTTCGTCGTAACGAATTGTGACTGAACCTTCGTCTCTCGCAGGGTCTCCGGCGCCTGTACGTGTGCTGAACAAGTCATATACGTTTCCGATAAGGCTTCCGTTGATTACAAGTCTTTCATCTGTTTCGCTTTGTCCTCCGTTTGTGATTTTTCCGTCGCTACCTTTTCCGTCGGTATCTATTGCCATTATTATGGCGTCGATTCTTGTGACGTTATTGTCGATTACAATGTTTCCATCGATTACGATAAATGCGGCTGACGGGATTTTTTCAGGATTTGTGTAGTCTGTTGGTCCGTATTCTATGTTAGAGGTGATGTGAAGTGTTCCACCTTTGACAATGTATGTTTGGCCGGCTGGAATATTTCCTTCTGATTTGATTTCAAATTTTGTTCCTGCTCCTGCTCCGATTGTTAGATTCCCTTCTTTAACGAAGACTCCGCTTTTTGCGTTGTCGATGTTTTGAAGGGCTTGCATTGTTGAAACTTGAGATACGTTTAGATTTTCACCAAATCTTGAAATTCTTTCTACGTTTGCTTTGATCGATTCGTTGATATATGTTTCTTTCCAAGTTTCTGCGACGTCTGCGCGCATTTCACAAATTGTACTTGAGAAGTTTTTTAAAATGTCGTTGTATCCTTCAATTGATTGCGCTCCTGATGTGTTGCTGTAGCGGCAAATGTCATGCGAAGGAACATCCAAGAATGTTGCAGTTTCTGTTGGCAATTCTCCTGTACCTGTTTTTGTTACAACGCTTCTTCTGATTTTTTCAGGTTGAATGACCACTCCCGGCGTGCTCTTTACTTCGGAACAACGTGATACGTCGATTCCTGTGTCGAGTACGTCATGAAAGAATACATCTCCGGCTTGTCTTGTTAGAACGTAAGGACAGATTACAATTACTTTTGCTGAAGCTGATCCTTTTTCTGTGTCGTCGTCCGGCATTAACGCTTCAAACTTTGCTGTGTTTTTGAATTGCTCTCCACAACCGTCTGATGCATCCAATTTTTTACAACTTTCTGTGTTGATTGTTGTGTTGTTCTTCATTTGAACTTTAATTTCGATTGCAGTATCTGTGTCTAAGTTTTGGAATTCTATTTTTTCTCCGTCTTTGAAATTTTCAACCGTTGTCGAGAAATCGGAATCGTCGATACAAACTTTATTTTGATTTCTGTCTTTACAGCTGTAATTGTCTTCAAACCAATCCAAATCTTCGTCGGAATTATCGAAATTTTCATCGTCATTTTCTAGGGTATAATTTCCGTCTTTTAGAATTGTGTATTCGTTTCTTCCTTCAGTTACGTTGATAATCATTCCAAGGTAAGATAAATTTCCGTCTTTGTCTCCTTTGATTTCTCCGTTATTCATAGCGCTTTCCCAGATGTCTGCTGTCTCTGCTGAATTTGCCACGAATTGAATTTTGTACGTAATGTTTTTGCTCTTTGATGAAGATCCAACGTTCAAAAGATCTTTTGTTGTGCTTGTAGGATTTTTTGCTGTGACGTAAACGGATTTGTCTATTTCAGGTATCTCGTTTTCGTTTGTTTTTGCTTTAATGTTGTCGGAACATTTTTCAATTTTCTTTCCGGCACTATCTAGAGCATAAACTTCAACCGTTGTTCCGGCTTCGGCATTTCTTAGTGTGTTTTTCAATGAACCTTTTTCTTCTTCTGTGTCATCTCCATTGCTCCATATTCCTTCACCGTCTGTAACTTCCCAACGGTAAGTGAATTCATTTGATTTGTTTTTTGGAGTTGTTGTGACGTCGATTTCAAATAGTTCTTTTGATCCGTCTGCGGTCCATGGACGCTCCGGTGTTTCGATTGTTAAATCTTCACAGACTGTTTTTTCTGGAATTTCTGTGTAAACAAGTGGGAATACTTTGTCACATTCCGCGTTTGAGAATCCGTCCGCTTTTACTCTAAATGCGTTTGCGAATGAAGTTGTTCTGTCCACTGAATATGTCACGAAATAGAGCGAATTTTCAAATCCATTGGATAATGTTTTTGAAGAAGATAATGTATAAAAATTCTCAAGTATGTTTTTTGTCAATTTGCCTGAAGATTTTAGTACGTTTAATAGTGATAATTTTGCAGGATCGTTCCCTGTTTCAACAATTGTTCCGATGCTTTGATCCACGTAGAAAGTGTTTTTGTTTGTCGCTGTCTTTGTGTATTCAGTTTTTGCGCTGGCTACATAGATTTCATTTGCGACAAGGAATGTTTCTTGAGTTGTTCCTGATGTCTTTTTTAGATCTACAATTGTTTCTTTACAAGTTAGAGGTCCTTCAGGTTTTGTGATTGATAAATCAGCCTTACATTGTGCCGAGTAAAGTGGGTCTGTTGGATCTAATGTTATTGTGATTTGTCCTGCTTTGTCCGCTCCCAAAAATGTTAGAGGAAGATTGCTTAATGTTGTTGTAAGTTTTCCTGTTTCAGTGTTTTTTTGACCTTTTGAGTCTGTCATTGTTCCGTTTGTGTTCCATACAACATTTAATTTTGTTGTCGCAGGAAGCTGGTTATTTTGATTGTCTTTTGTTGAAAGTGAAAGTTTTTTGCTTGTATCTTTTTCAAAAATAAATGGTGATGAGTTTTGTGGAACTATTTGTCCGTCCAATGAAAATAGTATTGATTCACAATTTTTTGAACATGGAGGGATTAAAACTGTACATGCTTTTTCTGTGTATGGTTTTCCGTTTAGAGCAACCAATGTAGCCGTTACTTGCCCTTCTCCAACGTATTTGACGTAAGTGCTTCCAATGAATGAGTTTGAACCTGTTTGATTTGCAGGTGCTCCTGTTGATACGTCATAGAATAGACCTTTTGCGTCTGTAGTTTGCCATTTTGCGGTCATGTTTGCAGGGATTTCCAAAGCTTGAGTTTTGTTTGCGTCTTTGTAAAATCTTGCTGTAAGAGTGTATGTTCCATTTTTAATACAAGATGCAACTTGTCCTGTTGTTGTGTCGATGACTGTCATTCCTGATGCCTCACAAACGACAGGTTTTTCTTTTGGAGTATTTTTGATTTCGTATGTGTCGCTACATGCTTTTTCGGAAGTACAGTTTGCTAGGATTGAAATTACTTTTTTTCCGTCAGATCCTTTATTTGCAACGAAATATACTTTTGTTCCTGGATTTACCGTGATTTTAGATCCGATTTGTTTTTCTTCGGAAATTGTTTTTTCAAAAGTTTTTGTCGGATCTTGAATCAACTCTATGGATGCCGGGTTAGTTGCAAGGCTTTCCTGAATTAATTCTTCAAATGACTTAGCTGCAATTTTTCCGTATGTTACTTCGAAAACGATATCAGTCGCTTTCTTAATTAATTTTGGATTTCCTGTAATCATTTTCATCAAATCTTCTTTCGAGATTACGGTGTTTCCGCAGAATTCTCCTCCTCGTGGTTTTGATAAATCCACTTTTGCCGCGTCATATTCATTCACTGTTTGTGATGTGTTTTTTGTCGCGTTTTTTACGGCAGGATCATTTGGATCTGTGTAGAAAGTTCCGTATTCAGCTGGAACGAAATATGTGATTTTTCCGTTGTATGTTTCTGACAAAGTGTCTTTTGCAATTGCTGAAAATTCGGAAACTTCTTTTTCGTTTACTGTCGCATTTTTATTTACTTTAAGATCCGCACATTTTGCAGGTTCTTTGAATTCAAATTTTCCCGTACAAACTGTTGAATTTGTAAGATTTGCGCTTATGCCTGTAAGCTCTGCGGTTACAATTCCTACTCCTGTGTAGAAAATTTCTTCATCAGGATTTGCCTGTGCGCTGTTATAAAGCGAATTTGTTGAGACAGTTATGTCTGTATATTTGTATTTATTTTTTGCGGCGGTTTCAATTCTTTTCCAGAATTTTCCGTCTTTGTCTGTTGTTTTCCAAAGAATTTTTGTTCCTTCAGGAATTATGTTTTTTGGAGCAAATGTCGGTACTGCTGAAACACCGTAAGCTGTTTCTCCAAGAATTCCTTCTGTTACTTGTTTTTTTGTTACTTTTAATTCTGAACAGATTGATGCATCTGCTTTTTTTACAACTTTTACATCAAAATAAACAAATCCGCTATAACGGAAACATCCCGGTAGGCGATCGAAACTGATGGACATCTCATTTGGGGAGTAATTTATCGCTGTAACTTTTGTTTTTGCCAAATTTGTTTTTGTAGCCGGTGCGATCGGTGTTTCGTCTGAATCTGCAACGAATGTTAATTCACTGCCGACTTTGACTTCTTGGTCGAAATTTGCGTTTTTATTCCAAAGCCAAGCGCTACCTTGTATCGGTTCCAAAGATAAATTACTTTCTTTCAGCATGATTGCCATGTCGTCTGTCGCTGTTCGTAATATGCTTCCGTCTGAATTTTTTATGACGGAATTTTCATTCGCGATTGTTGTTCTATATTGGTTGTTATCGGCGTAAATATACCCTTGTGGACGAAGCCAATCTGCGGCGAATTGTGCATTTGGATCTTTTCTATTTAGGATTAATCCGATTTTTGCATTAGTGGCGTCTTGCAAGCTTTTTACGCTTGTTTCTTTTACGTATGGATCACCTCCATTATTATGAAAATATACTGCGAATCTGACGATATCTCCTTCTTTTATTCCTAAATCCAAAGTGTTGTAATAGGCTTTGCTTTCACAATTTGTTGTTGATGGTCCACAATTTTTACCCGCTAAAAATTGTCTTTCATCATTTTGGAAAGCTCCTGATATGTTTGGGTTTTTCACGAAGTTGTTGAAACTTGTGTAGTTCAAGCCCAAAGCTCCATCGAAATATTCCATGGTTGCTCTGTTTGCAGGAGTGTATACCGAGACATTTGTGTAAGCTACGGCATTTGCGTTTAGTGCCGGAAAGCTTGAGAGTAGCATTGCGAATATTAGTATCGCTAAGCTAATTTTTTTGAATATTTTCATTTTTGTTTTTTATTAATTATTTTTTAATGAATTATTTTAATGAGAAGTTACAGAGCCTTCGTTTTCGTTTGGAATATCATAGGTTGTTTTGCTTTGTGCTATTTGTCCGTTGTTTGCATTCCCTGCGCGGTCTTTGTTTGTTACTGTTGCTGTTGCGGCTCCTTGTTCCGCTTTTTTGTTGTGGACCGGTGGCTGTTCTGTGGTCTGTTCTGTTTCTCTGTTTAATCCCGCAAGCGCGGCAGTTAATAGAACTTTGCTTTGTTTCGATTTTATTGTTTCCGTTGTTTGAGTAAAGACTGTTACAGGTTCTCTTTCTTGAACTTTCTTTTCTGTAACAATAGGTTTTTGTATTTTTTGTACAGTTACTGTTCCTTCTTCTTTTACATAGAAACTTCCGTTCGCACATTTCGCATATGCTCCCGCTTTGATGGCCGTTGTCATTGATAATGTAAGAATGTATTTGTCACTACCCCAATCAAATTCTTTTGTATATGGTTTGCCTTCTGTTTGTGCTTTTCTTACATCTTGAGCAATTTTTTTGTACGCATCTAAGGCCTCTTTGTAATCAGCTTTTGCGAATAAAGTCGCGAAATTTTCTTTGCTTATGTCTTTGTAAAGTTCACTTACTTTATCAAATTTTTCTCTTCCGAATTCAGGAATTAACATCAGTGCTTCGAGCGCTGAAAGTTTCATCGCAAGAGGGGACTGTAAGAATTCTTTTGCATCCGCCACTGTTTCTATCTTGTCTTTTGGAGATGGACTTGCGATTTCAAGAAGCAATCTTGCCATGTCTTTTTCTCCCTTGTCCGCGCTGTTGATGTTAAATTCTTTTACAGATTCTTTTATAAATCCATGTTCAAGTGTCATTTTTGCCCATGTGTCTGTGTCTTTGCCGTACGCCATTGTTTTTGTAAATGCTCCTTTCAGGCTTTTGTTTCTTGTCGCTGAGAATAATGTCGCGTCTGTCGGAATGCCTTCAACTCCTTCTCCAACTTTCCACGCCAATCCTTTGAAAGGAAAATTTGGATCTTTGATTTTGTTGTAAATCGATTCCATTATTTTGTTTGCAGCTTGTTCTGCTGTCAGGCTGATTTTTTCTCCTTCAGGAAGCCTTTTATTTGCTTCTTCAATTCTTGTTTTGAATTCTTTTTCGAATACTTTTCTTGCAAAACGCATTCTTCCTTCAAGGACTTTATGAATTGTTGAATTTGATTCTTTTCCTGTTTTGACAAGTGCTAAAAACCATTCATTCAAAACAGATACTATCGCCAAATTCAAAGCTTTTTCGTTTAGATTTTGTAGTCCTTTATATTTTGGAAGACCGTTTTTGTCTTTTTCTCCTGCGAATTTCAAAATCAAATCTCGTATCTTTTCGTCATCGTTTGAAATGTTTTTAAGTTCGTCTTTGAATTTTTTATTTTTTGATAATTCCTTTATGTCTTCTTCAAAATTTTCAGGAAGTTTCTGAGCGTCGTAAACTTTTTTCTCAATTGAATTGATTGATTCGTGTCGTCTTGCTGCTGAAGCATCCATTGCTTTGGCTTCTTTGGCTCGTTCTCCTTTTGCTACGAGATTTTCTTTGTGTGTTTTTACTCTTGTTACTTGTTCTTTTTCGGCTGTCGCTTCTTTAAGAGCTCTTTCTCCTGCTTCTGCTCCTAGAGCCAATGCTTCTTTTTCTTCAAGTTTTCCTTCTTTAATATTTGCTTGTGCGGATTCTCCATATCCTTCCTCAAGCGAATATCCGAATTGGTTTTTTAGTTTTTGTGCATATTGAGTTGAATATTTTTCAATCCAA
The DNA here is from genome assembly GCA_023231115.1 of Candidatus Altimarinota bacterium. GTDB lineage: Bacteria > Patescibacteriota > Gracilibacteria > UBA1369 > LOWO2-01-FULL-3 > UM-FILTER-38-24. The sequence continues at coordinate 3,076 of JALNWA010000009.1, read as the reverse complement.
TCTCTTTCCAATCCTTCTTTTGCCGCCAAATCTTGTGTGCCGATTATGATTATATCTTTCATGTAGGATGCGCTTTGTTGTGATCCGGAAGGCATTGTGAAATTTCTGCGATCTATCACAAGATTGCTGATATCTCCGGTCAAATAAAGTTTTCCGTTTTCAACCAAAAGTCCGGCTTCTTTAAGCGATAATCTTGGATCCACATAAACTTCGACATCTTTGTTTGTTGTATTTAGAATTCTAAGTTCATGTCTTCCATCTGTATCAATGCTGTCTTTTTCGTCTTCGACCAACATTATTCCTGTTTCTTTTCTTAATCTGTCGTTCAAGGCTTTTAGTTTTTCTGCTGATGTTTTTGGAGCTTTTCCTTCTTCTTCTCCAAGAGCAGGTTCATCAAGTTCTCTAAGATTTTCTTCAAATGCAAATGTTTGATGTTTCTTAATTATTCTTGCTGATCCATCAGGGCTGTATGATAGATTTGGAGTTTCTCCAACTTTAAATGTTTGCGTTGTTCCTTGTGCTTCTTGATTTTCTGTTGCGATAGGTTTGCCTTCCTCCATTTTTTTCTCCGCTGATTTTAATGCTTCTTTAAGTTTCCAGTTTGCTCTGACGTCAGAAATTTGTTCTTGCATTGTGCTTATTGCACTTCTATTTGGAATATATATTTTTGCTGAACCTATTTTGAAAACCAAAACAGGCATTAACATCGGTGGGAATGGAGTTACTACTGCTCCAACTCCATGAAAGAATTCTGCGAATATGCTTAGAGCAGTATCTCCGCCGATTTTATCTACGGCTTTATTTTCGATTGCGTTTTCAAGGTTGTCTATCAAATAAACGACATCTTCTTTTTCTGCTCCAAATGTAGCCTCAAGTGGGACTACAATTGTGTCATATATCTTTGTAGCTTTTTTAAGAAGTTCATATCTTTGTTTAGGACTTTGTCCTTTTGAGGCCTTGAATGCTTCCCATTCTGGTGAAGATAATCCGGTTTCTTTTTCTATTTCGGTTTTGTTTTCTGCGATTCTTAATCCCACATTTCTTCGTGTGATTAATGCCGCAAATCCAACATTTATTCCTGATCTTCCAGCTCTTACTCCTCCCATAAATGATAATTTTGTCGATAGAACATCTTCAAATGAAGCATTTGCTCCGAATCCAAATCCAAAAGTTTTATTTAGTGGATTCATATCGAATTCTAACGATACACCGGCTTTGACATTTTCACCTTCATAAACTGTGACTGTAAGCGCGGCTCCTGCGTTCCATCCTTCTTTTAATTCTTTTCCTATCTTTGAAATTCCAACTGTTATAGTTGTTCCTTTTCCAATTTGTATCGGTTGGTTTAAGGCCAATCCTGCGGCTTCCCATTTTCCGTCTTTGAATGTTACTGCGCCCATTGCAAGAAGTTTGTCTTGTATTTTTGCAACAACATCTTGTGATAAACCTTGTTTTTCAAGGTCTTTCATCATCTTGTAAACAGGGGATTGTTCTTTATTCTCTGTGCTTTCAAGCATTGTCTTGGTTTCTTCCAATTCTTTATCTGATTTCATGTCTTGAGAAAGAATAAATCCAAGTTGGAAGGCTTCCATATAGTCTTTTGGAATTTGTACAAAATTTTGTATTGAACCTAATTTAGGAACATGAAACTTTTGTAATTTTTCTTTAAATTTTGGATCTTTTTTCAATTCATCAATTGATTTCTTTTCCTGTAACATTAATTTTTGTAGCGCGATGCTTATTCCTCCGAGTCTCATTAATCTGTTTACTTCGTCGGTCATTTTGTCCGCATCGATTTGCCTGTTGTCATTTTCGTCAACTTCGCCGGTTCCGATTGTTTCCATAAAAATTTCATATCCCGCTTTTGGGTCGTATGAACGGCGTAAAACACCTCTGTCCAAATATTTTGTTTCTCCGTTTACGTCTGTCATTACAGGTATTTCGTCTTTTACTCCTCCAAAAAATCCCATAAGTCGTTCCCAATTTCCCGGTTCTCTTTCGGAATAAGTGAACATTGTATATAGGTTTTCTCTGATACGTTTTTGCTCAGGGGAAAGTACTTTTTCTTTTGATTGATTTTCTTTTTCTCGTTTTTCTTTAGCTTCTTTTGTCGCTTTTTCGTTATAATTTAATTTTGAAATTGCGTTCAAAAGTTCGATTGTAGGATATACGATTTCATTGAATTTTCTTGCCCACTCCGCATTTTCTTTTGCTGAATTTTTGTTTGAAAGGTCTTTAAATTCCGCCATGAATTTGTCGTAATCTCGTGGGAAATTTGGATTATGTTTTGCGGCAATATTGAAAATATCTTCAAGTGTGATTTCTTTGTTTGACCATTCTGTAATTGTTTTTGCGATAAATCTGCCTGTGTCGTGTTTGCTTATATTAAATGGTTGAAGTTTCAAGATTTTATCAACTTTTCCAGATCCTTTTATATATTTCCAGTTTGATTCAATTCCGTTTTCACCAAGGCTTGAAACAGTTTTGCTGACGTTTCTGTTTTCTTCTGAAATCTTTTCCCAGTCTCTTATATATGTAGCTTTTTTGTCCATTCTTGCTTTTTCGTCTGCTTTGAATCTTTCTGTTGTTCGTGTGCTTGGTCTTGTTTCAGGAGCAGATGGAGCAGAGGCTGGTGCTACGGGAGCAACTGGTGCCGTTTCTGCGGTTGTGGCTGGCTTTGCAGATTCTGCATCAGCTCCCACTATTGGTGGAGCAGGAGGTATTTCTGGTTCTGCATCAGGCCCTACTATTGGTGGAGCAGGAGGTGTTTGTTGTTCTGCAGGTTTTGCAGATTCTGCGGCCTGTGTGATTTTTACATTTTTTTCATCCCATTCTGCTGTTTCTTTGCTACCGTCAGGGCTTGTTTTTGTTCCTTTCTTTAAATAGCCGGTCGTGTGGTATTCTCCGTCATAAATTTTTCCATCTGTAGAAATCATTCTTCCTTCCGTCATCATTCCTTTGTTCCATTTTCCTTCCTCAATCATTCCATTATTGGAAATCCTTCTTCCTTCTGTTAAGAATCCTTTGTTATATTTTCCTTCCTCAATCATTCCATCATCATAAATCGTTCTTCCTT
>JALNWA010000008.1 GCA_023231115.1 Candidatus Altimarinota bacterium | reverse complement strand
TCCTTTGTTCCATTTTCCTTCCTCAATCATTCCATTATTGGAAATCCTTCTTCCTTCTGTTAAGAATCCTTTGTTATATTTTCCTTCCTCAATCATTCCATCATCATAAATCGTTCTTCCTTCTGCCAAGTATGTGCCTTTTCGTTTTCCAATTTCCGTGTATGTTTTTGAATTTTTGTATTGTTTGCCTTTTAGGTTTTTTATGGAATTATCTGCTGTTAATTCGGCTGAATTGATTATTGTGTCTATCTCCGGATATGTTTGCAGTGTTGTTTTTGCTTTTTCAATTGTGGCTTGTGCAAGGGCAAGTGTTGCCTTGTATTTTGCTTCGGTTTCAGCTCTTTTTTGTAGTGTTTCTTTATATTTAGCCGAGAATTTTTTTGGTACTTCTGGCTCGTCTGGATTTTCTGTCGGAGCAGTTTGTGCAGTTTCTGCAGTTGGAGCTTTTGCAGAAGTTATTAATGTAGGAGTTCCGATTGCTTGGAACATTGCGTCCCATGAACCTTCAAGAACTTGTCCGTCTGTGCCTGTGAAACGACCTGTGCGTTTTGTGAGTGCGCCTTCGGCATTTCTTTCCGTTACGACTTCATATTTTCCGTCAGGTCTTGTTACTGTGTATTTTGATGGTTTGCCGTTTTCAAAAGTTCCGGTGAAGGAATTGTTTGTGTTTTCTTCGGTGTAATTTCCTGCTGTTATTTGTTCGTTTTCATATTTACCTGTCTTTGATATTTTCATGTCGGAATCTTTGTATGTTCCTTCTGTAAGTTTTTGTGTTTCAGTATCAAATTTTCCTTTTAATGTTGTTTTGCCGTTTTTAGTGATTGTTCTAACCAACAGCTTGTCTGTGTTTGGCTGAAATCTGCCTGTTTTTATAATTTTTTCACCGCCGGCTGTCGTTTCTTCGAGTCTGCCTATTCCTGCGATGAATTTACCTGAGAATTTTTTACCATCTTTAATTATTAGGATTTCTTCGTATGCTGCTTTTTCTCCTTCTGCCGTTGCGGTATCAGCTTCTGTCGTTGCGGCTATTCCTGTCGCTTCAGCTGTTTTACCTTCCGCTGTCGCGGTAATTGCCATTTCTGCGGCTTGTTTTGGAGAGATTGTTTCTTTTGCTTTTTCTGCAGTTGGAGCTGGAGCAGGTGCTGGGGTCGCTTTTTTTGCAACGACCGGTGCGGCAGGAGCAACTGGCACAACTGGAGCTGTTTCAGCTGTCATTGGAGCTCCAACTCTTGCGGTTGGGGCTTCTTTGCTTTTCGCAAAGACCTCACCTTCTCCTTCTGGTGTTACAAAAAATCCTTCTCTTAATTTCTCTAACGCTTTTCTTAACCTTGCTATGTTTTTTTCTATTTTTGTTTTTTGTTCTGTATCGCTTTCGTTGTTATATCTTGCTTCTTCTTCCGAAATTATTTTGTCAATTTTATCAATTTGTTCTTGTTTTGTTTTGTTTTGTTCAGGAGTGTTTGCCTCTTCAAATTGTTTTACTTCCGGTCCTTTGGCCGCTGCTTCAGTCCTTCCCCCCGGAGTTGCTGTTTTTGCTCTATCTAGTGCTTCTTGTTGTGCTTTTCTGTCTGCTTCTGAAAGGCCGGATTCATCAGGTGCTTGTGGAGCGGCCGGTGCTTGCGGACCTGCAGGTAGTACAGTTTGTCCAAACTCTTCCATCTCTTTGTTTGAGGCCTCAAATTTTTCTATAAATTTTTCTTCTGTTACGCCTTTTGCGATGCTCTCTGCAAATTCTCTTCTCAATTTTTTTGCTATGAATTTTTCTTTGCCTTTAACTATCCTCAAAAGTTCTGCGTATACCGCTTTTTTTATTTCTTTTGGATCTTTTAGGTCTTTAAGTTTTTGTTCAAAATCTGCTTTTAATATAAAACTTCTTGGAATTCCTTTTACTTCAAAAATGATTCTATCTTTTCTGTCTTTTTTACCTGGTTTTTTGCCTATCTCAATTCCGGTTTTTTGATCTTCCAGATATTTATTAAACTCTTCTCGAGTCATATTTTTCGGCTCTTTTGTAGCTTCCGGTGCGGCTGGTTTTCCGTTTTCCGGAGACGGTGTGTCGTAAATAAATCTGTTTTCTTTTGAAGATATTTTTTGATTGTAATTAGATATACAATCTAGGAATTTTTTGATAGCCATTTTGTTTTTGTTTTTATGCTCCTGATAGGGGAGTCAATTAAATTTATCATAATATTATACCAAAAAAACCTTCTTTAAGCAAGTGTTGTTTTTGGGGGGAATTTATAGTATTCTTTTCCTATGAAATTACCTTTGATTTTAGTTAATTTTAAGGCATACGAGCAGGCGACCGGTGAAAGTGCCGTGGCTTTGGCAAAAATTCATGAAAAAGTTGCGAAAGAAACAGGTGCAAATATTTGCATCGCTGTTTCCGCGCTCGATTTGGCCAGAGTTTGTAGTGAAGTTTCAATTCCTGTTTTTGCTCAACATACGGATTTTGAAGGTTACGGAAGCCATACTGGGCATATTTTGCCGGATATGGTGAAAGAAGCTGGTGCTTATGGAACTCTTCTAAATCATGCGGAATTCCAGCTTGAAGATGAGACATTGGAGAAGTGTATTTTGGCTTCAAAACGCGCCGGACTTTTTGTTGTTGTTTGTGCGAATGATCCGCAGAGAGCTGTTAAAGTTTCAGGATTTGATCCTGATTTTGTTGCTGTTGAACCTCCGGAGTTGATCGGTGGAGATATTTCCGTGTCAAAAGCCGAGCCCGCGATTATAGAAAAAACTGTCGATTTGGTCGGTAAGGGAAAAGTTTTGGTTGGCGCCGGTGTGAAAACCGGAGAGGATATCAAAATAGCTTTGGCGCTTGGTGCGAGTGGTGTTTTATTGGCTTCAGGAGTCGTAAAAGCGAATGATCCTTATTCTGTTTTAATGGATCTTGTTAGTGGTCTTAATTAATTAACAAATTCACATGAAAATAGAAATTTATCGTGATGGAATTACTTTGAGTGAAACTGAGGAAAGTTTTATCCGTGAAAAAATTGAACATTTGGCAAAATACGCCGACAGAATTGACGACGAGGCGACAATCGTTCAAGTGAAAGTTGCAAAAAATAAAATAGAGATAACGATGTATGTTCCTCATTCTGTGATTAGGGCTGAGGAAGGTGGCGAAACGATGGACGGCGCTATTAAAAATGTTTGTGAAAAACTTGAAAAACAAATTGAAAAATATAAAGAATCCGAGGAAAGAAGGACTACGGACGGCGACTTTCTGCCTTCTTCAACATTGGAAAATGTTCTTGTGGCGCAGGATGAATTTGGCGTTATGTCGAATGTGATAAAACGAAAAAAATTAAAAAAACTTAAACCGATGTCGGAGGAGGAAGCGATTACGCAAATGGAACTTATTGGCCATGATTTTTTCGTTTATAGGAATGAAGGCGATGGGGCTGTTCATGTCGTGTATAAGCGAAAAAGTGAAGATGGATATGGGACAATAGATGTGGACGAAGAAGCTTAAGCTTTCTGTTTTTGGAGTCCTAATTCCATGAAAAGTATGAATAAAATTAACATGTCGTTTTTGAAAAACGGTGTGTCAATCATGCCATGAAGCAAGAAATAGAGAAGGATAAATGTGAAAATTAACGGAGAGGTTTTGTCTGTGGAATTTTCCGACAAGAAGGTCTTTTTCAGCACTCTGTAAATGCAGATTGTTATGAACAGAAGCCCTAAAACGCCATACTGAAAAATGAATAAAAAGAAAATATTGTGGGGTTGCAGTACATAATAATCGAGAGGTTTGTGTCCTAAAACTTTGTCTGCAGTTTGTAAATAATATTCTTGGAACTGTCCTTGCCCAAGTCCGAAAAGAAGAGTGGAAGGCTCTTTTGCGAGGTGCAAAGATGTTTTCCAAATTTCTTGCCGTTCGTTTAAGCTGGAATAATTTGTTTGGAAGGCAGGAAGTATTTTTGTGTAGAAAACTCCGACAATTACAATTATGCCTATCATCGTGAGTGCGATTTTTGTGGCTTTAGACCTGAGGATTTTGATTTCGCTGTTGTTTAACACGTAAAAAGAAATCACTAAAAAGCTTCCAAGAATTGCTCCGGCCGAGCGTGTTGCTAAGATTAAAATCAAAAGTAAAATAGATGAAATTAAATTTGTTTTTGATTTTGTGTTTTTTATAAATTCCAAAACGAAAAATATAAAAAACGGAGTCATGTAATATGCCAAATAAACAGCCGCATCGAGCGGGCCGAGCAGTCTTAAATCATACGCGACGTTGTATCCTAAAGAATTGTAAATTACAGAAAAAATTCCGAAAAAAATCGCACCAAATCCTCCAAATTTTATTGCTGAAATTTTTTCTTCGGTTGTTTTAAATGTTTCCAAAAACAAATAAACGAATGCAATCGCAAAAACAAAAAATTTCAAATATCTTATGAAATATAAATAATTTAATGGATCTACTGTTAATACGGAAATGGCTGTTAGAAGCACAAAAATCGTTATTGTCTTGTGCTTGTAAAAGTTTTTAATTTTTTCTAAAACGTTTTTTAAAAAAACAGATTCTATGAAAAATGAAAGTGCTGTTGATGCTATTAAAATTTCTTGAAGATTTGTCGGGTATGAAAATATTTTAAATTTTATTAAGTAAGACTGAAGAAAAAAAATGTTTGCAAAAAGCAAGATTTTCGTGAGATGACTAAAAAAAATTCCAATATTTGATTTCGTTTTTTCCGGCATATATGTATAGTATATTTCAATTATGGAAATTATTGAAGGACAAGTTGTAAAAGGGTTCGGTCTCGGAAAAAATTTGGGATTTCCCACTGTAAATATTTTGTATGACGGAAAACTTTCCGGCGTTTTTGCAGGGAAAATTTTTATTGACGGAAAAAGTTTTTTTGCCGCAATACATGTCGGGAAAAGACCTACTATAAGCGAAGAGATGCCTGTTCTTGAAGCTCATGTTATTTATGATTTTAAAGAGTTTGACGGGAAAAATCTTGTCGGAGAAAAAATAAAAGTGGAAATATTAAAAAAAATTCGTGAGACGAAAAAATTTGCAGATTTGAATGAGCTTAAAAAGCAGATTGCGAAAGACGTCAAAGATGTGGGATACTTTGTTAAAGAAAAACATTAAAATTTATGTTTAATTTTTTAAGAAAAGTAATTCCGGATTCTCATCCATTAAGGCTTCTTTATCACAAAATTTCGGCTTTTTTTGCGGCGCTTTTGAATTTTTATCCTGCTGACAATATGATAGTAATAGGTGTCACTGGAACGAACGGAAAAACTACGACTGTAAATCTTATTACAAATATTTTGACGACTTGGGGGCAAAAAGTCGGCATGACTTCGACTGTAAATTTTCAAGTCGGTGCCGCAAAATGGACGAACACTACAAAGCAAAGTACTCTTGGCGCATTCAAGCTTCAGGGCTTATTAAAGCGCATGAAGAACGAGGGTTGTAAATATGCCGTTGTTGAAGTTACGTCTCATGCTGTTACTCAGTCCAGAATTTTTGGAATAAATTTTGATGTTGGAGTTTACACAAATGTTACTCCTGATCACATAGAATATCATGGTGGTTTCAATAATTATTTAAATGAAAAAGGAAAATTTTTCAAAAAAGTTTCTATGGATCCGAAAAAAGCTGGAGTTCCAAAAGTGCTTGTTTTAAACGCGGACGACCAATATTACAATTTTTTCAATCAATATGTTTCCGACAGAAAAATAACTTACGGGATGAATTATGCGACGGTTTATAGTGAGAATGTTGAGAGCACTGCCGGCGGTTCAAAATTTATTTTGCATGTTCCTAATAATGCAATTCCTGTGGAAATAAAGCTTCCAGGGCAGTTTAATGTTTATAATGCTCTTGCGGCGGCGAGTGCGTGTCTTTCAATCGGGGTGCCTCTTGATGTTATCAAAAAAGGTTTGGAGGAAAGTAATGGTGTGCCGGGTAGATTTGAGCATGTTTATGCGGGACAACCTTATAGTATTGTTGTTGATTATGCTCATACTCCTGAGGCGCTTGAGAGTTTGACTCAGCTTTACAGAGGGCTTGCGAAAGGCAAATTATATACTGTTTTTGGGGCGACCGGAGGGGGAAGGGATAAATCGAAACGTCCAAAAATGGGAAAAGTTGTACATGAAAATTCCGATTATGTAATAGTGACGGATGATGATCCTTATTCTGAAGATGAATGGGGTATTATAGAGCAAGTTTCTACCGGAATTCCAAGAAAGGAGGGGCATGATTTTTGGAAAATTCCTGACAGGAGAGAAGCAATTCGTTTGGCGCTTACTATGGCCAAAGAAGGGGATTGTGTGATTGTTGCGGGGAAGGGGTGTGAGGAGGTTATTATGCTTCGCGGAAAGCGTCTTCCTTGGAATGACAAACAGGTTATTGAGGGGCTTTTAAAAAGGGAAATTAAAATTTCTGTTACGTAATTTTTTTAATATGGATGGATTTGTTTTGGTTGATAAAGCAAAAGGTGTTTCGAGTTTTTTTGTTGTGAGAGTTCTGAGGCGAATTTTTGGAGTGAGGAGAGTCGGGCATGGAGGAACGCTTGATCCGTTGGCTACAGGACTTCTTGTTGTCGGGGTCGGGAAAGCGACAAAATCTTTGAGTAAATTTTTGGGCTGTGATAAGGAATATAAAGTTACAGGTCATTTTGGTCTTGTTTCGGAGACTTATGACGAGGAAGGACCTGTTTCTGAGAGTTTGCCTGCTTCGAGAAAGAAAGAATTGGAAGATTTGTTTGAAGATGATTGTCAGAAAATAAAAGATGTTATAAAGGAAAAATTTATTGGTGAAATTTTGCAGATGCCTCCTAAGTTTTCAGCGTTAAAAGTAGGAGGACAGCGAGCGTATGATTTGGCCAGAAAGGGCTTGGAGGTCAAGCTTGAGCCGCGCAAAATTTTTGTTCAAGAGTTTAAAATAATGAAGATTGAATATCCTAAAATTTCTTTTCGAATAAAGTGTGGTAGCGGTACTTATATTCGTTCTCTAATTCATGATTTGGGGCAGGTTTTGGGCGTTGGTGCATACGTAGAAAAACTTCGAAGGACCAAGATTGGAGACTTGGATGTAGAAAATGCTTTAAAAATTGAAGAGGTGGAAAAGTTGTTCCGCGAAGGCAAGCCGGAGGTTTTCCTTAAGGAGGTAAAGTAGAAATATCTCTTCAGAGCTTAAGCTTTTTTAGTCTGAAGAAGTTTTGTCTGAAATATTATTCAAGAGCGCATTGCGTTTATTTTCATGAAGGATTGAACTTAAACAAAAGAAGCCTAAGCTCTTGGGTAATATTTCAGACAAAACACTTAAGTCTATAACGAACGCAATGCGCTCTGAAGAGATATTTCTACTTTACCTCTAACTAAAAACATATCATACTTGCCTTCGTGGAAAACTTTTTCTCAAATTATATTTGGATTTTTGTCTCTTCTTTTGTTTTGTGTTTTATCTTTGTTTTTTTAGCGACAAAGATTTTTCCAAAGATCGGACTAATGGATCGCCCTGAGAAATATGGGCTTAAGAGAGCGCCAATTCCTTATTATGGAGGTGTCGCAATTTACTTGGCGTTTTTGATTTCTTTGATTATTTTTGTGCCTTTTGATGTTCGCGTAATCGGTCTTTTTGTCGGTGGAACTTTGATTTTTTTGCTTGGATTTTTTGATGATAAATTTTCTTTAAGTCCTTTTCTTCGCTTGTTTGTGCAGTTTTTGGCGGCACTGATCTTGGTGTTTTTTGGAATAGGAGTGCTTTCTATAAAACTTCCTTTTCTTGGAAATATTGATTTTACTTCAATAAAAATAGCTTTTTCTGTCTTTGATTTTGAAATGATTGTTTATCTTTTTGGTGCAATTTTTACTGTTGTTTGGGTTCTTGCAATAATCAATGCTATGAATTTTGTTGACGGAATAAGTGGCTTAAATAGCGGTGTTTCCGCTATCGCTTTTTTTGTGATTTTTCTTTTGAGTATTCATCCCGGAATTCATGAAAATCCTGCGGGGCAATTTTCTGTCGCAACTATTGCGCTTATTTTGTCTGCGTTGGCGTTGGCATTTTTTCTATTCGATTTTCATCCTCCAAAAATTTTGATGGGGGATAGTGGTAGTACGTTTTTTGGCTTTATGGTAGCGACTCTTGCTATTTTCTCCGGTGGAAAAGTTGCAACCGCTTTTTTGGTTTTGGGTCTTCCGATTCTTGATATGGTTTGGGTTGTTTTCCGAAGAATTTTGTCCGGTCAAAGTTTTTGGCGAGGTGATTTGAAACATTTACACCATAGACTTTTAAACGCAGGACTAAGCGAAAAAATGGCCGTTTTGTTTTATCTTTTTGTTGTCGCTGTTTTTGGATTTACCGCTGTTTCTTTTGTGAGTGCAGATCAAAAATTCTTTATAATTATCGGACTTTTTATATTGATGTTGCTTTTGGGATCCGCTCTTATTTTCCTCCCAAAAATAAAAGAAAAGAGGAATTCCAAAGTAAAATGATTTTTCATATTCTCGTTTCTTGTTTTTGTGCTTAATTTGGAGTATAAAGCACATGGGTTTTTCAAAAATTTATGGGAGATATTGTTTCTGACATAAAGGACAGGCTTGATATTAGCGACGTTGTTTCGCAGTACGTTCAGCTAAAACGCGCAGGGCATAATTTTAAGGGTTTATGTCCGTTTCACAGTGAAAAGACGCCGAGCTTTGTTGTAAGCCCTGAAAAACAGATTTGTCATTGTTTCGGTTGCAATAAAGGCGGAGATATTTTTGGTTTTATTCAAGAGGTTGAAGGTGTCACTTTTGCCGAGGCTATCAAGATATTGGCGGATCGTGCCGGACTTAAAATTGAAACTTCAGACAAGGCTTTTAAAAAAGAAGGTAAAACTGAAAAAGATGAATATTATGCCGCTCATGAGCTAGCTTGTGAGTTTTTTGAAAAACAACTTCTTTCTACAAATGATGGAAAAAAAGTTTTGGAATATTTGTATTCTCGCGGAGTTAAAGATGAAACTATAAAAGAATTTCGTATAGGCTTTTCTCCTGACAGCTATGATGCTCTTCATACTGAGCTTTTGAAGAGTGGCGTTAAAAAAGATGTGTTAATAAAAAGTGGATTTGTTTCCGTGAAAAATATTTCTTCGGATCAAATTTTTGATAAATTCAGGATGAGACTTATGTTCCCGATTTTTGATTCATTCGGCAGAATTTGCGGGTTTGGCGGACGTGCACTTCAGGCCGACCAGATGCCAAAATATTTGAATTCTCCGGAGGATGTTATTTACAGTAAAAGTAAGGTTTTGTATGGTTTTTCTCATGCAAAAAAATACATAAAAGAAGCGAATAGTGTGGTTTTTGTTGAAGGTTATTTTGATGTGATTATGCCTTATCAGGAAGGAGTTAAGAATATTGTTGCGACTAGCGGAACGGCTTTGACAAAGGAACAAGCTAAAATGATGAGTCGAGTTACAAAGAATGCTGTAACTTCTTTCGACACCGATAATGCCGGATTTGAGGCTACCAGAAGGGCTTACGAGATTTTGCAACTTGAGGGGTTCAATGTAAAAACCGTGTTTGCTTTTGATAAAAAAGATCCTGCCGATTATGTGAAGGAAAATGGCGGAAATGCCTTTAAGGATGCCGTTTTGGGAGCGAAAGATTTCATAAGTTTTTATATGGATAGGCTTATCAAGGATTTTGATGTTGCGACTTTTGATGGTAGAAAAAATGTTATGAGCTTGCTTATGCCTTTTTATAAAGTAATGACGCCTACCGACAGGGATTTTTACGTTAAAGATCTTGCAGGAAAAATTTCCATGGGTGAAAAAGTTCTTTATGATGAAATAGATAGTTATAAATTGCCAAAAGATCATCCTGCTCGACAAAGTTTTCAGGAGAATTCTTCAGGTGATGTGTCTGTTAAAAAATTTGAAATAGGCGTTTCTGAAATTATTATCGGAATTATTTTTGGGTATTATCATCTTTTCTCTGAAATATCAGCAGTTTTGAGTGAGGATGATTTTGAAGAGGACTTTAAAAATATTTACAAAGAGTGCTTAAATCAGTATAATTCGACCCGAATTCAGGCGGGGAAGTGGGACTTCGAAAGCGAGGTTTTTGGCCGTCTGAAAGCCGATATCTCTGTTTATGTGCTATATGTCGAGGATAAATATCAAGATTTTTCCGATGTAGCCATGACGTTGGAGGTAAAAAAACTGGTTGACAAGACTAGACAAAGTCGTAGAACAAACGCTCTGAAATTTGTGCAGAACAAGATAAAAGAAGCTGAGAAGGCACAGGATAAAGAGGCTTTATTAAAACTTTTACAGGAGCAACAAATATTATTATCTAAATAATTCAAATGGCTCGAACAAGCAAATTTATAAGTCAACCGACGGATGATCAATTGTCCAAGTTCCCAAAAGAGGTTCAGGAACTTGTTAAAAAAGGGAAAGGACAAGGTTTTATAACTCAGCAGGAGCTTCTTAAGGCTATGCCTAATGTTGAAGAGGATCTTATTCTTTTGGATGAGCTTTATAGCATGTTTATGGATATGGGTATTGAGGTTCTTGACACTAAAGATGCGTTTATTTTGGAAGATGATGATCTTTTCCCGGTTGAGGATGAAGCTGTTGTGCCTGAAATTCCAGGTGAGGTTCCGGAAGAGAAACTTTTTGATATTGTTGCGGTTAAGGACAAAAAACAGAAAAAAGAAGCTGAATATAAAGAAATTGCGAATGATTCCATAAGGCTTTATTTGTGCGAAATAGGGCGTGTGCCTCTTCTAAATGCGAAGCAGGAGGTTGAGCTTGCCAGAAGGATTGCGAAAGGCGATCAATCTGCAAAATCAAAGCTTGCCGAGGCTAATTTGAGGCTCGTTGTAAGTATTGCGAAAAAATACATTGGACGTGGACTTTCTTTCTTGGATTTGATTCAAGAAGGAAATATCGGACTTTTCCGTGCCGTAGAAAAATTTGATCCAAATAGGGGATTTAAGTTTTCCACTTATGCGACTTGGTGGATTAGGCAGGCTATAACTCGTGCGATTGCCGATCAGGCCAGAACAATCCGTATTCCGGTTCATATGGTTGAAACTATAAATAAATTGACTCATGCGCAAAGAAGGCTTGTTCAAGAGCTTGGTCGTGAACCGCTTGTTGAAGAGCTTGCGGCTGAAATGGATATGGATATAAAAAAAGTTCGTCATATTTTAAAGATTTCACAGGATATCGTGTCTCTTGAGGCGCCGGTTGGTACTGAGGAAGACAGCAAACTTGGTGATTTCATTGAGGATGATGATGCGCTTTCGCCTTCAGAATCTACAAACAGACAGCTTTTGAAAGAAAATATTCACGAAATGCTACAATATTTGTCTCCACGTGAGAGAAAGATTATTGAAATGAGATTTGGGCTAAAGGATGGAGTGGGGCATACTCTTGAGGAAGTTGGACAGGAATTCAGAGTTACACGTGAAAGAATAAGGCAAATTGAGGCGAAAGTACTTCAGAAGTTGAAAGAGCATCCAACAAGTGCTAAAATTCGCCCACACTGAACTATAAATGATTAATTAATATAAACTTAAAAATATGAATAACTTATTTGTTCAAGAAGATGATTTGTTTGATAACAGCGCTATTGTTTCCAGTTTTACAAGCGATGACGACGATGATGATGGTCAAACTGTAAAGTCTGAAGAGTATGTTGATGAGGAAGACGAGAAGGCTGAAATGGATTTGAGAGAGCAATATGAGATTGATTATGATGAAGAAATGATTACTGAGGATGGGAAAAAAGTCACTCTTATTACTAAAGATGGCTTGGATAAGCTTAAAGATGAATTGAAATCTTTGAAAGATGTGAAAAGAAAAGAGGTTGCTGGCAGAATTAAGGAAGCTATTTCATATGGAGATCTTTCCGAGAATTCCGAATATGAAGAAGCTAAAAATGAGCAGGCTTTTGTTGAAGGAAGAATTCTTGAGCTTGAAGAGAAAATTAAAAATGCAAAAATTATTTCAGGACGTAAAAAAGTTACTAAAACTGTTCAACTTGGTACTACCATTCATCTTAAAAATCTTACAAAGGGAAAA
Source organism: Candidatus Altimarinota bacterium (assembly GCA_023231115.1). Taxonomy (GTDB): domain Bacteria; phylum Patescibacteriota; class Gracilibacteria; order UBA1369; family LOWO2-01-FULL-3; genus UM-FILTER-38-24. The sequence goes on along the minus strand of JALNWA010000008.1, from coordinate 39,685 downwards.
GATGATCTTGAGATTTATACTATAGTCGGTTCTACTGAAGCTGATCCTTTTTTGGGAAATATCTCGAATGAATCTCCACTTGGAAATGCTCTACTTGATAAGGAAAAAGGAGATAAAATAAAAGTTATTATCCCTGCGGGAACTGTTGAATATTTGATTGTAAAAGTAGACTGATTATTTCTTTCTCTTTTTTGCTGAGTAATTTGTTTCTTTTTTTACTTCTTTTCTAAGTGTGCTTTTTGGATTTGAAAGTTCTCTTTTGTAATCTGTCCTGTGAATTCTAATGTAGCGATAAAGCATGTATGCAAGCCCTAGAAGGGACACGTAAAGCACAAATCTCATTCCAAAATATGGAATATTTTCGTACCTTGATCCTAGAATAAAGAGGAATAAAAGACCGAAAAGTACCAAGTTTCTGCTCGTGTTTTTGAACATTCTTTTAAAAGCGAAATCGTATTTTTTTCTGTTGTTATAGATAAACATAAATGCAATTCCAGCTACAATCAATAATCCTGAAACTATCAACATCGGCAAGTAATAGGCAAAATCTGAGCCTGGCATCGTGTCGAAAAGATATTTTAGAAATGTGTTTACTTTTTCCATGTTTTTTTGAATTTATTAATAATTTTTTTTGCGGTAGTCGAATTATAGCGTAGATATAAAAATATTCCAGCTGATATTGCTATAAGTCCGGCTATTATTTGTGGAAATCTTATTCCTAAAATCATGATTGCATCGTCTCCTCTCAAAAATTCCTCTAGAAATCTCAAAAAATTGTAGGCGGTTATTCCTAAAATGCCTATGAATCCTGTTTTTTCCAAGTTGGAAAATTTCTCTATACGATTTATCAAGATTAATCCCGCCGCGATTATTGCTGTATAGATAAAGGAATATATTTGTGTCGGATGAATTGGTACGGTGTATTTTATTGAAGGGCTTTCGAAGTTTACGCCCCACGGTAATGAAGTTTCGTGTCCGTAATTTGATCCTTCAAAAAATGCTCCGATGTTTCCGAATGCGATTGCTATTAATGATGCCGGAACCAAAACGTCCAGCCATTTGAAAAAATCTTGATTATTCTTTTTGCAGATTATATAAAAATAAATAAAGAAGGCTAAGACCGCTCCGCTGAAACTAAGCCCTTTGTCCCATATGTAAAATAAATTCAAAAATGTTTGAAGTGAAAATTCATAAAAATATGATTGATAATTTTCAATTATTGCAAAAACTCTTGCTCCGATTACTGTCCAAAGAATAAGCTTTAATGTGTTTTCGCTTAAGAACTGCAGTTTTAAGCTGTTTCTTTCCGCTAAAATTATTAGGGCGTATGTTCCTGCAATAATTCCTATTGTTATAAAAAACCAGAGTGAATTTATTGCGAAGTATTTTGTCTCGAATAATATTGGGTTCATTTTTTTAAGTTATTCTTTTTAAAAATTTAGTAAAACTAAAACGCTACCAAATAAAAATCCTACAGGGAGCAAAATATTTGCGATGATGTTTTTTTTGAAGAAATTTATTTTTAATGAAGTTCCTGCGTGCATTAAAAATAATATTCCGAGAATGTATTTGAAAATATGGCTTTTATAAACGAAAAACCCTTGTGGTATTTCCGTGAATCCGAAATTTTTTGTTGTGATTATTATTGAAACAAAATAATAAATTAGATAGAAAACCAGCAACCATCCTGTTAAAGAATTTAATTCTTCTATCGCGGGTTCTATAAATTTTTCTTCTACATTCAATGTTTCTTCTTGGCCTTCTTGGTTTGCTTCACGTTTTTTTAACAATGCCTTTGCTTGGGCAAGACTGTGTACCGCTTTTTTTCTTGTCGCCCATATTGTTTTTATCGCATTTTTTACTTTGTCTTTGTATTCTTTTGTCGGCTCTTTAAAATACATTTTTACAAATTCCCATAGTTGATGGTTGTATGCTCTTATTTGTTCTTCTATTACTAATATTTGAGGTGGTTTTTCAAATGATTTTTTTATCCATGTTAAGATTCTTTCTGTTAATTTTAGTTGCGTACTTTCTTTTTTTTGGTTTGGTCGAGATGCCTGCCATCTCTCGATTTTGCTTATTATGTCCTCTGACAGCGATGTTGGTGCTGATGATTTATGAAGTTCTTTTACCAACTTTTGTGTCTCCATCTCAAGGTGTATTTTCTTTTCAAAATATCCTTTTTCTATAAGTACTTTCTCTTGAGTTCTAATTGTTTCTAAAAGATCTTCCGCGGTTTGAAGTATGTAATTTAAATTTGTGCTGTTTTTTATTCTTAGCAATTTGTTTATTTTTTTCTCTATCTCACTTCTTTGGTCTAAAGTAAAATCTTCGTCGAATTTCACTAAGAGTTCGTTGATCTCTCTTAAAAGATTTTCAATTTTTTCTTTTACAAATGTTTCTTCCTTTCTTTGTTCCTCGCTTTTATTTTTTTGTTTTTCATCTTCCACATTTTTTTTCTCTATGAATTCTTGCATTTTTTTATTGCCTGTTTTTCTTGCTTCATTTATTTCTTCTTCTGTCGCTCCGTCTTTCCATATGGCTGTAACAACAAGCGAATAGCCTGTCGTGAGTTTTGAAAAAGCTTCATCCGGATCTTTTGCGGGGATTGTTCCGGAGACTAATTTTGAATTTGCATCTATCGCTTCGAAAATATATTTAGTCAAAGATTCATCGTGTTTCGGAAGTTCTTGTGTTTTTTCCAACGTCAAAATTGAAAATCCGAGATTGTTTAACTCGGTCCTGGCTGTTTGTTCGTCTGGAGCTTCCACTGTTCCTGTAAGTTTTTTTCCGTCTTTATTTGCGACGATATATTTAAAAACTTCCATGGATTTTATTTTTTGATTTTTTTGCAGGCGTCAATGAACCCTTCAAATAATGGATGAGGTCTAAGTGGTCTGGATTTAAATTCCGGATGGAACTGACATCCTATCATAAATGGATGTCCTTTTATTTCAGCGATTTCAACGAGATTTTGTTTTGGGTTTATTCCTGAAAATATCATTCCGGCTTTTTCAAGCTGAGATTTGTAATCATTATTGAATTCGTATCTGTGTCTGTGTCTTTCGTCTATTAATGTTTTTTTATAAAGTTTATATGTTTTTGTGCCTTGTTTTATTTTGCATGGATATGAGCCAAGTCGAAGTGTTCCGCCTTTTTCTCTTTCCGCTGATTGTCCGGCAAGATAGTGAATAACATATTTTTCAGGTGGAAGTTTTAGTTCTTCATCGAATTCTTCGGATGTTATTTTAGGATCTTTTAGTGCATTTCTTGCAAATTCAATTGTCATAATTTGCATTCCGAGACAAAGTCCGAGGTATGGAATTTTATTCTCTCTCGCGTATTTTGCTGCCAAGATTTTTCCTTCTATTCCTCGTGATCCAAAGCCTCCCGGCACTATGATTCCGTCTGCTGTATGCAATAATTCCCATGTTTCTTTGTCTTTTTCTTCCAAACTTTCAGATGAAACCCAAAGCAAACTTAAGTCTCGATTATTGTGGTAGCAAGCGATTTTTAATGATTCAATCACACTTAAATATGCATCATCCAATCCGGTGTATTTACCGACTAATGCGATGCTCAATGATGGTTTCTTTGCTTTTATTTTTTCAACAACTTTTTCCCATTCTTTCATGTCTGGTTTTAATTTCCCAAGATTTAATTTGTCGGCGATAAGTTGAGTAATGTTATATTTTTCAAAATTTAAAGGTACTTCGTAAATTGTGCTTGCAGTAGGTGCTGGGATTACATATTCCTCTTGAACGTCACAGAATAAAGAGATTTTCTTCAAAATTTCTTTTTTCATTGGATAATCCGCTCTTGCTAAAATCATATCAGGCTGTATGCCTATAGATCTTAATTCTTTTACTGACGCTTGTGTCGGTTTTGTTTTTAATTCTTTTGCCGCTGCAAGATAAGGTAAAAGCGTGAGGTGAACAAAAAATGTGTTCTCTGCTCCAAGTTTATATCTTAATTGTCTTATTGCTTCAAGAAATGGCTGTCCTTCAATGTCTCCGACAGTTCCGCCTATTTCTACCAACATTACGTCGCATTTTGACTCTTCTGCGGCTTTTGTTATTTTGTCTTGAATGGCGTCTGTTATGTGCGGAATTATTTGAATTGTGCGGCCAAGGAAGCTTCCTTTTCTCTCTTTATCAAGTACTTCGCTGTATACTTTTCCTGTTGTTACAGAGGAAAGTTTGCTTAGGCTTGTGTCTATAAATCTTTCATAATGTCCTAGATCCAAGTCTGTTTCGCCTCCATCATCCGTTACGAAGACTTCTCCATGCTGAAAAGGGCTCATCGTGCCCGGATCTACATTTAAATATGGGTCCAATTTTTGTGTGAATACTTTTAGCCCTGAAGCCTTGAGTAGTGCGCCGATGGACGCTGAGGAAATTCCTTTCCCTAATGAACTACAAACGCCTCCGGTGACGAATATATATTTACACAAATTTCTAAAATTAATTGCCCTTTCTTGTTTACTTTAGTCGAAGGAGGGAGAAAGTTCAAGTGATAAATCTTTGATTTATCTTGTTATATATCCTACTTTTGTTTTAACTTCTTTTAGCATTTTTTCAGCCAAGATTTTTGCCTTGTTAGAGCCATTTTCCAAGATGCCATAAACCATCTCTTTTTGAGAATATATTTTCTTATACTTTTCCCGTGCGTCTTTGAAGTATTCAAATATTTTTGCTAAAAGTAATTTTTTTGCATCTCCGTAGCCGAAACCTCCTTTTTTGTATTTTGCTTCCAATGATTTTGTCTCTTCTTTTGTCGCAAGCAATTTGTATATATTGAAGATATGACACTTACTTGGATCTTTAGGTTCTTCGAGTGGAGTTGAGTCTGTGACTATGCTCATAACTTGTTTTTTTAATTCGCTTTCTTCTGCGAAAATGTCGATAGTATTCCCGTATGATTTGCTCATTTTTTGTCCGTCAGTTCCTGGGACTACTGCAACTTCCTCTTTTATATATGGTTCAGGAATTTTGAAAGTTTCCCCGAATGTTCTGTTGAATGTTTCTGCGATATCTCTGCTCATTTCTATGTGTTGTTTCTGGTCTTTTCCTACAGGTACTAAGTCAGGTTGATAAATCAAAATGTCTGCCGCTTGTAAAACCGGATAATTGAAAAGGCCTACGCTTTCCTCTTTTTTGCCTTTTGCTTTTGCGTCTTTCCATGCGTGCGCTCTTTCCAAAAACGGCATTTTTACCAAGCAGTCGAAGATCCAACAAAGTTCTGCGTGTTGAGGAATTTCTGATTGTTTGAAGAAAACTGTTTTTTCCGGATCAAGTCCAAGGGCAAGATATGAAACTGCGATATCATAAGTGTTTGCTTGCATTTGTTTTGCGTCGTGGATTGTTGTTAATGCGTGTAGGTCTGCGATAAAAAGGAAGCATTCAAAATCTTTTTGCATCTCGATATGTTGGCGCATTGCTCCTAAATAATTTCCCAGATGGGGACGTCCGCTTGGCTGTATGCCTGATAAAATTCGTTTTTTATTTTTTTCTGCTGGCATGTTTTTTTTTATGATGTTGTATTTGGGTCGATGTCTATTTTTATAGACGTGTCCATTATAATCTCTTTTGTAATATTTTCTAATGTTTTATCCAAAATTTTTCTATCTACGGACTTTAATAGAATTATGTAGCGATATTTTTTGTATAATTTCATTAGGTATGCAGGATATTTTAAAACTTCGACTTCTGACATTGCGTTTAATTTCGAAAGAATTTTATTTATTTGTGTGTATAATTTTTCAGTTTTTTCCTGACATGTTTTTAAAGATTTGTCTTCAATTATAATTTTTATTAGGCTTGAGAATGGGGGATTGGACAGCAGTTTTCTTTGAATTATCTCGTATTTGAAAAATTCATCATAAGAATTTTCTTGTGTGTATTTTAGTGCAAGATTTTCCGGATTGTATGTTTGAATTATTACTTTTCCTTTTGTGTCTGTTCGGCCTGCGCGTCCTGAAACCTGAGTTAAAAGTTGAAAGTTTTTTTCTAATGTTTTGAAGTCTGGAATGTTCAATCCGATATCTGCCAAAATTACGCCTACAAGGTTTACAAGCGGCAAGTGTAAGCCTTTTGCTATCATCTGTGTGCCGATGAGGATATCTGCTTTATGGTCACGAAAATCTTTGTATATTGTTTTGAAGCTGTCTTTTTTGCTGGTTGTGTCTTTGTCGGCTCTGACTACTTTTGCTTTTGGAAAAAGTAATTTTATTTCTTTTTCTATTCTTTCTGTTCCTATTCCTAAAAATCTAATGTTGACTCCTTCGCAGTTTGGACATGTAGAAGGAGGTTTTGAAATTTTGCCGCAGTGGTGACAAATTAGAGTAGGGGAGCCTAATGTTTTTTCGTGATATGTCATCGGCATTTCACAATCATCGCATTTGTATGCGAATCCGCAGTCTCTACATACTACTGAAGAAGATGAGCCTCTGCGATTTAAAAATAAAATTGCTTGTGTGTTTTCTTTAAGAATTTTTTGTAATTCTTGTTGTAATCTTTCACTAAATATAGAATGGTTTTGTTTTTTAAATTCTTCTCTTAAGTCTACGATTTCGACTTCAGGTAGCGGGATATTGCCGATACGATTTAAAAGTTTTATTGTCGAATTTTTAAGTTTTTCCGCTGTTTCTATTGATGGAGTTGCGCTTCCGTAAACTATTTTTATTTGTCGGTCTTTTGATAATTCTTGAATTTTTTCAGCTATTTTTTGCACGGAATATCTAGGTGAATTTTCTTGTTTATAGGAAGATTCATGCTCCTCATCTATTATTATTAAGCCCAAATCTTTGAATGGTGTGAAGATTGAAGAACGTGATCCTATTATTAATTTTGATTTTCCTTCGGATATGTCTTTCCAGTTTTTTATGCGTTCTCCTTCGGCAAGTTTGCTGTGTATTACTGATGAAGTTATCCCAATAGATCTTTCAAAGTATTCAATTGTTTGCGGAGTTAGTGCAATTTCGGGGACAAGTATCAAAACTTGGAGATTTTGATTTATAAAATGTTTTGCCAGATGTACATAAACCTCTGTTTTGCCAGATCCGGTCACTCCTTGTATCAAAAAAGTGTTCGAAGAGTCTTTTAATATTTTATCTATCGCTGATTGTTGTTCTTCTGTTAAATTCTTTTGTTCAGAACTAATAATTTGTTCGACTTCTTTTGTTTTTGCTTTTCTTGTGCGGATTTTAGCTTGTGTTGCTGTTAGTAGTTTTTTTGGTATAAACAGCTTTATTATTTGGTGGATAGGGCAGTAGTAATATTCGCTAATCCACTTTAATAACTCTATTTGACTATTTGTCAAAACCGGATATGGTAGCATTATTTCCTTTATTTCCAGTGTTTTGAATGCGGGTTTTTCTTCTGAAATTTCTAAAACTATTCCTATTTTTTGTGAATTTCTGATTGGAGCTTTTACGAGTGATCCTTTCTCAACATTTAGTTCTTCAGGAATTTTATATGTCAAAGTTGAATTCAATTCTTCCAAGGAATTGTCTTTTGTGTTTTTGAAAATTATTTTTTGTGGAAATAAAACTTGTGCATATTTCATGCTCGGATTATAGCACAAAAACTTTTAATCTTTACATGTCGCTTAATGAAGAATTTTCGGCGGCAAGTTTTAGTTCTCTTAGTCTTTCTTCTTTTTCGTGTCCTTTTTTATTTAAGATTTTGAATAAAATTGGAATCACTATAAGTGTAAGAAGTGTTGACGTTGAAAGTCCGAAGATTAATGATGCGCCCATTCCGGCCCATGTTTCATCTGTAAGAGTGATTGGAATCATTCCTATAATTGTTGCTGTCGATGTAAGGAAAATTGCTTCAAGTCTCGATTTTGCCGCATCTACAATTGCCTCTATAAATGGAATTCCAACTCTTAAATTTAAGTTTATTTTGTCCACAAGTATGACGGCGTTTTTAACAACGACTCCAAATAAGGCCACTACTCCGATTAAAGCGGGGAATGACAATGTTAATCCCATTGCAGTAAGTCCGTAAAATACTCCTGTTACGGCAAATGGAATTGTCGCCAAAATCATTAATGCTTTTTTGAAAGAATTGAATTGTAAAACAAGAGTCGCGACAATCAATATCATTGCTACAATCATGGCTTTTAATATTGAATATATTGATTCCATGTTTGTTTCTTGAAGTCCTCCAAAGCTTATTTCGTATCCTTTTGGAAGTTGTTCTTTTGCTATTTTTTGTTCAAATTCTGTTTGAATGTCTGCCGGAAGATGTGGTTTCTCAACACTTGCTGAGATTGAAACTGTTCTTTTTCCGTCTATTCTGTTTATTGCTGTTAATGATGATCCAAGGCTTATTTCCGCTATTTCACCAAGTGAAAATCTTTGTCCCATTGCGTTTGCTATTTTCAGTGTTTTTATTTTATCAATGCTGTCGAGCGAGTCTTTCGTGAAATTTGCTTTAACGCTTATTTCATCATTGTTCTGTAAAATTTTTGTTATTTCAGTACTGCTTAATGCTGTTCGAAGAAGCGATGATACTTGTGCTGTTGTTATTCCGTGCAGATTCATTTTGTCATAGTCCAATTTTACCGTGAATTCCCCGGGGCTTAATGTGATTGAAGTTTTTGTGTTAATAACTCCGTCGATTTTGCTTAAAATTTCCTTGTATTTATTTGCTTCTTTTTCAAGTGTTAACATATCTTCTCCTGAAATTGTTGCTTCTATATCGCTTCCTGTTGGAGGTCCGCCTTCCAATTCCACAACTTCTATTTTTGCTTCTTGTATGTCCTTAAATTCATTTCTTAATCTTTGTGAAATTTCATATGATTTCTCGGATCTTTCATCCAAAGGCAATAAATTTATTGCGAATTGTGCACGATTTGTTTGTGTGCTTGCGCTTGCTGATATGCTGTCTGACACGTTTACTCCTGCGGCTCCTACAACCAATGAAAAACTTTTTATGCTTTTTTCTTCAAGCAGTGTTTGAGAAATTTTTTCTGCGACTTCATTTGTTTTGCTTGTTGTAAGCCCAGGAGGCCCTTCGATGTTTACGTACATATTTTCACTATCCGCGGACGGTAAAAGTTCAGATTTTAAAATTCCCATTGCCGGCAATGAAACTGCTCCTAAAAATAATATTATTGTTATTAGTAATACTGTTGCTGTTCTTTTTTTGCTTGTTAAAATTCCTTTCAAAAAGTTTCCATATTTTGGGAGGAATTTGTCCATTTTTATTATTCCTCCGATAAGTCTTCCAAGGAAGCTTTTCTCTTTTGCGTCAGCCAAATAATGGTGATGTATTTTTGCTTTTATTTTATTAGGATCTGCGCTTTCTTCTATTATTAATTCTTCGTTTTTTATCAATTCTTTTTTTAGTGAATTTTTATAATATTTGAAAAATGCAAAGAAAATAAATCCAAATATCAAGATTAATGGAATTCCTAAAAATATATTGATTGAGCCGTTGAGTGTTGAAATTAAACTTATTAAAGTTATGCCGAATAAAATTGCCAAGAATGCTCTTATGTAGTTTCTTGTAAGCCTAAAACGCTCGAGGATTATGGCCATCGGATGATTAATGATAATGGCGATAATGAATGATGCGGCTAGTGTGATTGATACTGTAATAGGTATTGATCTGATGAAACTTCCTATTATTCCTGATGCTAATAAAAGAGGAATGAAAGCCCAAATTGTTGTTAAAGTTGTTGTTGTTAATAAAATTTTGTAATCGCGGAATACAAGCAACACCGCTTCTTCCGGAGTGAATTTCCCGGTTGAAAGATATTGTTTTGTGGCTTGTACTACAACTATAGCATCATCGACCAATAATCCGAGAGATAGTATTAATGAAAAAAGCGAAAGGAAATTTAATGATATTCCCAATGAATTCATCATCCCAAAACTTACACAAAATACGAGTGGAACTGCGAGTCCGGCGACGAAGGCTTCTTTTAATCCTACGAATAAAAATATGACAGTGAAAACTAAAATTACTGTTAATAATCCGTCTGTTGTGAGCTGATTTATGTTCTCTCTTATTATTTGAGACATGTCCATTATTGTCTCAACCTTGAGCTCTTTCGGAAAAGATTCCTTGATCATTTTGTCTATTATCACTTGTCCGTCGTCTTTTAATTCAAGGATTGAACTTCCTGTTTTTTTAATTAAATTTATTGTGATCGCGTTTTCCGGAGTGGCTCCTTTTAATGAGAATGTGTTTATTACATCTCTGTCTTGAGCCATTTCTAGCACATCTGCAACATAGCTTAATTTTATAGTTTGTCCTGAAGATGTTGTTATCGGCAAGTTTCTTAACTCTTTTACATTTGTTAATTTTCCGTTAGCTTTTATTGTGTATTCGTAGTTTGAAAGTTTTATTGAACCAAGTGGCAAAGAAAAATTATTTGCCTTGATGATGTTGTTTATTTGATCGATTGAGACTCCATAGTATTCGAGTTTTGCAGGATCATAGGCTATTTGTATTTCATAAATATCTCCTCCGCTAAGGCTTACTTCGCTTGCTCCCGGTAATTTTTTTAATTCTTCTTGAACCATTTCCGCATATTTCCTAAGGGTGAAACTATCGTATGGTCCTGTAATTACAAGAGTCCAAACCGGAGTGCTTGAGAAAGAAACTTCTTTTACATTCGGGTCGGAGGCTTCTTGCGGTAATTCGTTTTTTGCTGATAGTGCCGCCTCTCTCAGTCTGCTTATTGCATCTTTGATATCTTCTTCCGCGTTAAATTCCACTGTCGTTACGGCAAATGAATTTGATGCGGTTGATGTAATTTGTTTTACTCCGCTTAAATTTTGTATTTTATTTTCAATCTTTTTGATGACCATTTCTTCCATATCTTCAGGAGATGCTCCCGGCATAACTACGGTCACAAATCCGTATGGGATTTTCACTTCTGGCATCGCTTCTTGTGGTAGTGAAGACAAGGAATATATTCCCCAAATTATAATTCCGACTACTATCATAATTGTCACACGGAAATTTTTTATGAAAAAATTTAACCAAGTTTGTCCGTCTTTTTCTTGGTACTTAAGTGTGTCTAAGTAGAGAGAATCTGTGGATTTATTATTTTTAATTTCCATTAAATTTTTGCTATTTTTCTTGGAATTTTTACGTATACGTTTTGGCCGTCTATTATTGTTTTTGCTCCGTCAACAATGACTTTGTCGTTTGAGGAAAGTCCTTTTGAAATTTTTGCATTTTCTCCGATTATGTCTGCTATTTCCACTGTTGTTTTTTTTGCTTTTCCTTCTTCAAAAATGTATACATATTTTTCTTCAGTTCCGATTATTACCGAATCCAACGGAATGAAAAATGTGTTTGGATTTGCACTTGTGTTTACTATCGTTATTTTCATTTCTGCATTCTCGTTAACTGAGAACTGGCCTTGTGGAAGCGAGAAAACAATCTTAACTAATTTTGAAATTGGATCGGCCAACGGCGAAATTGTTTTTATTTTTGCCGGAATATATTTGCCGTTTATTTTGATTTCTGACACTGAACTCTTTGATATTTTTTTTGATGTGTCTATGTCTACATAAATTTCCGCTTCATAATTTTTTGATCCTATTAATTGTGAAACAGGGGATTGTGGGCTGACCATGTCTCCTTGATTTACTGTAATTCCTGCGATAATTCCGTCTGCCGGAGCTTTTACAAAAAGTCCGTTTGCTTGCGCTCTCATCATTTCTAAATTGATTTCAGCAAGTGTTAATTGCGACTCTGCTTGAACCAAAGAAAGATAACTTTTTATTTGTGTGCCCACATAATTTTGGTTTGCAAGGCGTAGGGGATCGTATGTCACTTCATTTAATCCAAGTTTTTTTTCTGTGCTTTCTTTTGTTATTTCGAGATTTTCTGCGGCGTTTTCTGATTGATTTAATTGGATTTGCAATTGATCCTCGGCTATTTGAGTTCCTGTTTCTGCGGCAGAGTATGAGTTTTCAGTGGTTTCAATTTGTCCTTCTAATTCTGAGATTTTTTTGTCTGTGTCCGTGATTGCTGTCGTCAATGTGTTGATTGTGTCTTGTTTAAGCTGTGCGTCTAATGAAGTGTCTGCGTTTACTTTATCCAGTTGGTTTTGTAGTTCGTCTTTTGCGTCGTAAAGACTGTCGCTTGCATCGTTTAAATCATCGATTACGTCTGAAAGTTTTTCCAAATCTTCTTCATTTTTTTCCTCCGTAAGATCTAAAATTTCTTCCAATAACTGTGCTCCTTCTTCGGCTGTGTCTATGCTGTTTTCCATAGACTGCATTTCCAAATTTGTAGCGTCGTATTGGTTTCTAGCTGAATTTAATTGAATTCTTGCTACATTTTCGGAAACTTGATTCCCGTCTATCGTTTGATTGTATCCTTCGACAGCCATATTGTAGCTGTTTTCGGCTATTTCAAGCTGACTTATGGCTGTATGTTTTGTGTCGTTTAATCCTCCTATTTCGAAAAGAACAGTGCCTTTTTTGACGCTCTGGCCTTCTTTTACGTTTACTTTTGTAATTTGGCCGGCAACAGAAGGGTAAATTTTTAGCTGTGTTTCAGCTTTAACTGTTGCAATTGTTTCTATATATGATTTTTGATTTTTTTGAACTTGAATTGTGCTTACGAGCGTACTGTCAAAATCTTCCGCGATGGCTTCTTCTGTTTGCACTTCTCGTGCAATTTTTTTGTTCAACAAAGAGTTTATTTCGTCTTTATATATGTATCCTGCGACGATCAATCCGATTATTACTAGAAATGATATGATTTTTTTCATTGTTTTGTGCTTATAGGTGCTTAATAGTGGTGAATTGTCCGCCATTTTGTCAAATCTGTCAAGGATTGAAATGTTTTAAATTACCTTTATTCGAAAGCTTTAATTCCTGCTGTAAAAACGACTATTGACAGTTTGACCTTTTTGCGTTAAAGTCTACTTCTTGGTTTTTTAATGTTTTATTTTATCCATCAAATTTATGGTTGAAGATCTGGAAAATTTTGAAAGAGATGAAGTTGTTCAGTTGGCTGTGACTAACATAGAACGAAGAAAGAAAAATAATTCTGTGTCTTTGCAAGCTCAGCAAAATGAAGATGCTGTTTACCGAAGTAAAATTGAAAAGTTTTGTGAAAATCCAAAAACTTATGCTGAATTTGTTGCTGAATATCTTTTTAAAAATAGAGATGCTCTTGTGAAAGCTTATCATGAATTTTATCACGTATCCCGCAGGAAAACCGGTGAGAAATATGTTGACGTTGTTCCTTTTATTATGGATAGGTATGTGTATCCACAAGTTGCTCCTAAAGTTAAATTCAAGGGTGCGATTGCATGCGGAAAAAATAGTGAAAATGTTTCTGTCGAAAACAATGAGCTTTATGCTTTTGTCAGGGGGGAATTGTCTTTGCTTATTGAGAGAGCGAGGGGTGAAGTTAAGCTTTTTTCTGAGTTAAACTGGACTGCTTATTATCAACTTGATGGGCAAAAACATGGGGTGTGCGGGGTTCGTGATTTGTTTTTTTTAAAATTATGTCTTGTTCATAGTGGACTTGATTCTGATAAAATTTCGTTGTTTGATTTTGTTAAAAAATTTGAAAGTGTTTGCAATAGGATTCAAGAAGAATCAAGGATTGTGTCGTATAGTGGACCAAGTATGTCACGAAGGATAGAAAATCTTGATTTTAGTAAAGTAGGCGGGGAAATATTTAACGATATGATGGTGAGAAACGGAAATGTTGTTCCTGCTGTTGAATCCGGTCGTTCTTTTGAAGAAATTGGTAGAGTTGTCGATGGGATGATTCAGCAATGTACGGGCATTAAAAGGCCTAGATTTGTTGAAGAGAAAGGGAATGACGTAGATATTTATGACCAGTTTAATTTTAAGAATTTTGAAAAACTTCTTTCCGCTTTGAGAATTTTTATGATTCAGTATGGTTTGAAAAATAATGTTAATAGTGTTTTGAAAGGGACTTCTGAAGGATCTTCTTTGACTAAAGAGCAGGCCGATGCGAGATTTTTTGCTGAAGTTGACGGTAAATTTTTTAACAGTCAACTTCTTGAAACTCTTAAAAAGGAATACGATGGATTATTTAATTCTGGAAAAAGAAGGAAAGCTGTGACTGCTTCTGAAAATGAAGATATTAAGAATTTTTATGTTTTTTTGAAATACATTGTCGATCAATTCAGAACCGGACAAATCTATATGAAAATTGGGGATGTTGAACAGAAAAAAAGAGGAGAAATTGCTGTTGAGATTTCAAAAATTTATGCAGAAGTTATTAATAAAGTTGCTGTAAATCTTGAGGTTAAACTTACTACAGGTGATTTTAAAATTGAGGACTTTACCGGTTCAATGGATAGACTTTCCGGATTGCTTAGCAGTGACGGACTAAAGAGGGCGATTTTGTCTGCCGCTGAGGGATATGCCCGTTTGAATGATATTAGCGATGCTGAAAAGACTCTTCCCGAGTGTCATTAATTCGTGGGTTGACAAGTTCCCAGATTGGTGTATTATAGTATGCTTTTAGCTTTAATTAACGCAATTTGAATGCTTAATGAAAAAGATAAAAATTTGGTTATTGAGAGGATTGCGAAGGGACATGAAGACGAACTTGTTCGAAGATATATTGTGCTTGGGCCTACAAAACTTAAGGAGGAAATTGCTTTGAACGACGAGGAATTTGGCGTGGTTTTTGATTATTTGGTTTTTGAAAATAATCTTCTTTACAAGTGTGTTGTTGCGAACAGCGATTTTTTCTTGGATCAATATGTCAGGCACGGAATGGCTCATTTGAGGGATATGCTTGGCGTTCTTGATGAAAAATATGACAAAATGTGTGAAGTGATTTTTGATTTTTTGGTGATTTCACATGACGGGCTTTTGCTACATGTGATAGAACATCGCGATAAATATTTGGATTCTTTGCATGAATATGGAAGTGATTTTGTGAGAAAAGTTTTGGGAATTTCAAATTCCAAATATTGCGAAAATTGGGAAAAAGTTTTGGACTTTTTATTAAATGCTGTTGTGAAAAATATTGTTTCTGAAAAAACCTTTGATCAGGGAATCACGGCTTTCACGATGATTTATAATGGAAGCAGGGAGCAAAGACCGATTACGAAAGAGGGGATTTTGTAATGGGAATACCGGGATACAAGAATACCGTGCGACTTTGTCGCATTGGTGCACCGCGCAGGGGTCGAACCTGCAACCTTCGGTTCCGAAGACCAACGCTCTATCCAGTTGAGCTAGCGGTGCATATTATTAACGTGGAGATTATAGCGGTTTTAAAAGAGCCCCGCAATGCGGAGCTCTTTCTTGTTATTTCTTATTTCTATTTTTTGTCAGTCCATGCTTTCCAATGAATTAGAATTGCAGGGGCTACGAAAATTGAAGAATATGTTCCGAACAAAATACCGATTGTAAGCGCTAGAATGAAATAGAAGACGCTAGAGCTTCCAAACACAAGTATTGATGTCAACGCAAGCATTGTTGCGGCGGCTGTTCCCATAGACCTTCTTAGGGTCTGATTTAAGGCATCATCTGTGACCTGTGCGAAATTGTCTGAAGTTCCATGTATAAGAATGTTTTCTCTCAATCTATCGAAGATGACAATTGTATCATTTACTGAATATCCAAGAACAGTTAGCATCGCAGTTATAAATAGTGCGTCTATTTCAACTCCTGTGATTTTTCCAAGCACTATGAATAGTCCTGTTACGATTGTTACATCATGTACAAGTGCGATTACCGCTGACACTCCAAATCTCCATGGATGTAATTGTTTTGGAATTTTTCTGAATGCAAATGAGATATAAATAATAATCATGAATGCCGCTAGAAGTACAGATACAAGGGCTTTTTGAAGCATGCTTGATCCGACAATCGCTCCCATTGTTGTGAATCTTGCTTCTTCAAATTTTGGAAGTGTGTCTTCTAGAATTGATAATAATTTTTCGTGAGTTTGAGTTGTGAGATATTTTGTTTTTATAATGTATCCGTTGTCTTCAGATTGCAAAATTGTCGCTGAAGCAAGGTCAATAACTTCTTCGCTTTCAGGATTTTCAGATGTGATAGCTTTTTCTTTTACTGAAGTTGCTGTCGGGCTGATTACTGATTTATCTGAAGTTGTACTTTCTTTTTTCGTTTCTATTATTGACGTTCCCAAATTCTTTAATTCGTTTTCCGCATTTACCAAGGCTTTTGAGATTTCTTCTTTTGCAATAGGTTGCTCAAACTTGAATTCTAGAAGTGTTCCTCCTGTGAAGTCTGTTCCCAAGTTTGCTCCAAGGACGAAGAATGAAAGGATTGAAAGAACAAACAATGTTCCTGAGAATGTTAAGAATTTTTTTGAATTCTTCATGAATGGAATTTGTTTTGGCGCTTTTGCCTCTAAATCCACTCCGAATAGTTTCAAATTTTTTGTTATTTCTTTTCCTACGATTGTTTTAAGCAATGTTTTTGTGACAATGATTGCTGTGAACATTGAGATGATGACACCTATACCCAAGTTAAGCGCAAATCCTTGAATCATTGAGCTTCCGAAGTAGTACAAGATTACACAAGTGATCAATGTCGAGAAATTTGAATCTCTGATTGCGGCCCATGCTCTATCAAATCCGGCATCAAGTGCGGCAGAGAAAGTTTTTCCTTGTTTCAATTCTTCTTTAAGTCTTTCAAAAATAAGAACATTCGCATCTACGGCCATTCCCATAGACATTATTACTCCGGCAATTCCGGCAAGTGTCATTACAACACCGCTCTTTAGTATTAATGTAATAAAGACGAAGGCCAGACAACTCAATATAAACGAAATTAATTTTTCCCATCCAGAGTCTTTGCTGTTTATAACTTTAACCAACAGGAATATGAATATCGAAATTGAAATTATTAATGCTACCCACATTGGGAGCTGTGATTTGATTACGAAAAGCGAAATGCTAAGGTAAACAAGCAATGCCGCGCTGGCGAAAACACCAGGAAGTCTGTACATGAAAATCATGAATGCTATTACCAATAGTAATCCGATGAGTCCTGCGACCAAACTTTGATTTAGAGCTTCCGCTCCAAGTGTAGCTCCGATTGTGTATTCTCCTGAAAGTAAAATTGGTGCTGGAATTGCTCCTGTGTTTAGGTTTCTTGCTAATTCTTTAGCTTCTTCAGCTGTGAAATTTCCGCTTATTTGAGCTTGTCCTCCCGCTATTTTTTCGTTAACTTTTGGAGATGAAATATTCTCTCCTCCAACAAATATCGCTACAGGTTTTCCTACATTTTTTGCTGTTATTTCTTCGAAAAGTTTTGCTCCTTCGTCGTTGAATTGGATTGATACATATGGTTGATAGAAATTATCCAATTGTACGTCTGCGTGTACGAAATATTTTCCTGTAAGACCTGTGTCTTGCCATGCATCAGGAAGAGTTGAGAAGATAATGGCTTCGTATTGATATTTCGTTTGATTTACAGATGTTTTTACATCATTTGCTTTGATAATGTGATATCCAAATTCCGTTTTTGTAACAGGGCTTACTTCACCTGTTTTTGTTAGTTTAAGAGCGGCGTCTTCAAAATTGTATACATATGTTCCTTCTCCTGTTACGGCTGTATCCAAAACTCCGCCTGCGTCTTTATTGCTCTTGTCGTCTGAATATTCTTTTGCAAGTTTTGAGAAATCTTCTCCGGCTTCAAGTTTTGTTTTTAGTTCTTCTGCAAGTTGTTTTGCTTCGTCTTGTGTTCTTGTTAGAGAAGCATCTGCAGATTTTGCGTCTTTGTATGCTATCAAAATGTGGCTTACTGAAACCTCTTTTTTATCGAGTTTTTCTTCTTGTTTATCTATAAGTTTGATAATTCCAAGTCCAGTATCTTCGATTGCGTTACCTGATGCGTCCATTGTGAAAGTTCCTCCTGTCTCAACTAATTCTTTTGTGTATTCTCCGACTTTCAGTTTTGCTAATGCATCTTTTATTGATGTTGTAATTTGGTCTTCTGTTTGGAGTTCAGGTTGATCGTATCTTACTTTTTCAGGATTTAGTAATGATTCTTCTTGAGCTACAACTTCAAATTTTTGTCCTCCTTTTATGTCGTTAAGGGCATTAAGTGCATTTGTTTTTACATTCTCTTTTTCTTTTGGATCTACTGTTGTTTTTTGTTCTTTAAATTCCAATTGGATTGTTTTTCCAACTGTTGCTTTTGCTTTTTCCAAGCTTACTTGTTTTTTCTCGTCTGCTGTTAATGTGTCAGGAGTTTTTTTCTCTTCTTCAGGTTTTCCTACATTAAGATATTGATCTACATCCACTTGTGTGATTTTTGCGTTTTCGGCCAATTCAACAATGATGTGTTTTTCTCCTGGAAGATCTGAAATATAAATGTTTGGTTCAGCAACTCCAAGTTTATTTACGCGCTTTGTAATAACGTCCATAACACCATCGACAATGTCTTGTTGGTATTCTTCTGGTACTTCTCTAAGGTCAATTTTATAATCGAGCTGAGAGCCTCCTTGAAGATCAAGACCAAGCTGTAAGCCTGTTGTAGTGATTGCCTCCGGAGTCAATGGAAATATCTTTGTTTGCGTTTTTGCTGGGAGATCATAAAATCCCAAAAATAATGCAATAAGGATTATTCCCGCTATTTTCCAAGATAAAAATCTTTTCATGTTTGTGTGTTATTAGTATTTAAATTTTTATTTATTATGTAATTTCTCATCAAGGCTTGGGTCGTTTCCTTTTCCTGATCTTCCGTAATCGTCGTCCAGTTTTACGACATCATCGAGTTCCGGCGTTGATACCTCAAAAACCTTAGTATTATCTTCCAAGGCTTCCAAGCGGTGGATAGTATATGGAGTTATGTCAAATTTGTCACCAGCATTTAGAATTTTCTCTTGCAGGTTTGTTATCTCTGTGCCGTAGATAAGTTTTGCTTTTCCGCTTAAAATGTATTGTGTTTCAGCTTTTTTCTCATGGTACTGCAGGCTGTAGCGATGTCCTTTTGTTATTTCAAGGATTTTTCCTGCGTATTTGTCTGTTTGAGCAAACCATATTTCGCGTCCCCATGGCTTTAGCTTTATTTCAACTTTATCCATTATTTAGTTCTTTAATTCTTTTACATTGCGATTTGTCGCATATTAATATTCCGTCTTTTGTGTTTACTACTACTATGTTTTTTAGTCCGATTACAGCCATTTTTTTATCTGTGTCGTTGTAGATTAATGAATTTTCTGTGTCCAATGAAGCTACTTTTCCGCGTTTTACGTTTGATTGTGCGTCTTTTTCTTGCACTTCCCAGATTGTTTCGAAGTTTCCGATATCGGACCATCCAAGGTCAGACTTCAAGATTCTTACTTTCTTTGGGTCAACATTTTCCATTATTGCATAGTCAATTGATGTTTTTTCGAGCGTTGGATATATGGATTCTAGCGTATTTTCATATGATTGTGTACCGAAACTTTCAGAGATCTTTTTTAATTTCTCATATGTCTCGGGTTTGTATTCCTTATAATAGTGGAGCAGGGTAGAGCATTCCCACACATAAATTCCTGTATTCCAAAGGTAATTTCCTTCTTTTATAAATTCTTCCGCTTGTGCAAGCGTAGGCTTTTCTTTGAAACTGTCTAATGTGTAGACCTCTGTTCCATTTACTTTTTTATGAAGGGCTCCGAGTTTAACGTAGCCATAATTTGTGCTTGGGGATATAGCTTTTACTTCAACGATGTTTAATGTGTGTTCTTCTTTTGCCAATGCTTCTGCGATGCGCAGTTTTTCCTCAAATTCCGTTTTGTTTTTTATCAAATGATCCGCGTAAATGACGGCCATAACTTCGTTCGGATGTTTTTTTTCAATAATGGCCGCGGCAAGCCCAATACAGGAAGCCGTATCTCTGAGCGCGGGTTCTATTATTATGTTTTCTTCGGGGACATGTGTGCAAATTTTTTGTACAAGAGGTTTGTGTGCTTTGTTTGTGGCTATATAAATATCTTTTGGGTCTAAAAAAGATAGTCTGTCCAAGGTTTCCTCTATGAGGGTTTTGTCCGAAACTAGTTTTTGAAACTGCTTTGGAGTTTTCTCTGTCGAGAGCGGCCAAAGTCGTGTTCCTCCTCCTCCTGCTAGTATTACTGCTTTCATGGTGTCTATTCTACTATCTTATTAAGGATTTTCCAGTCATTTCCTTTGGTTTTGGAATTCCCATTATTTTCAGTATTGTCGGGGCGATTGACGACAGGCCTAGATTTTTTCCTTTTAATAGGAAAATTTCTTTTCCAAGTTTTGAAATCAGTAGAAATATTACCGGATTTAATGAATGGGCGGGGCATTGTTCTCCGTTTGCGTATCGTTTAAATTCTGCGTTGCCGTGGTCTGCTGTAACTATAATGCTGTATCCTTTTTTTTGTGCGGCGGGGATGATTTTCGCCAAGCATTTGTCTACAGTTTCTACAGCTTTGACTGTTGCCTCGAAATCTCCGCTATGTCCGACCAAATCACAGTTTGCGAAATTTAAAGCTATGAATCCATAGGCAGGTTTTTTGTCTAATTCTTTTAGAATTTTATCTTTTATTTTTAATGCACTCATTTCCGGTTTTTGTGCATAGGATGCAACTTTCGGAGAAGAAATCATTATTTGTGTTTCATTTTTATAAGGATCTTTAACCTGTGAATTGAAAAAATACGTGACGTGCGCGTATTTTT
Organism: Candidatus Altimarinota bacterium; assembly: GCA_023231115.1. GTDB lineage: Bacteria > Patescibacteriota > Gracilibacteria > UBA1369 > LOWO2-01-FULL-3 > UM-FILTER-38-24. Next base: position 19,045 of record JALNWA010000008.1, on the reverse strand, counting down.
CAGTCTCTGCAATTCTTAATTGATGAATTTTATTTTTTGATAATGTTTCTCCAAGATTGTTTTTTACTTCATTTGTTTTGAATAAAACCGGTGCAGTTTTTGAATATGGGCCGAAGCAAACGAAATGGGGGATTACCTCGTGTTCTCTTTTAAATTTTTTAAAGTTTTTTTCCGTGAAAGCTTCTGTTAACTGTTTCGCTCTGTCAGTTCTGTAGTTGAAAAAAACGACAGAGTCTTTGCGCTCTATTAAGCCATTTTTGTCTAGCAAAATCGGGTTTAAATAATAGTCTGTTTTTGTGCCTTTTTTGTAATCGTTTTTTATTGCTGTAAGTGCGTCTTTTTCGCTTGTTCCTTTTCCTGAAGTTACCAAGTCATATGCTTTTTTTGTTCTTTCAAAATTTTCGTCTCGATCCATTGAATAATATCTTCCGATTATTGTGGCGATTTTTCCGATTTTTAATTTTTTGATATTAGTGTTTATTTCTTTAATAAATTTATCCGCAGATCTTTCCGGAACGTCGCGGCCGTCGGTGATGGCATGTATATACACTTTTTTGAGTCCTTCTTTTTTTGCAAATTTAAGAAGTGCGAAAAGATGATCGATGTGAGAATGGACTCCTTGATCCGAAATCATTCCCATTATGTGAAATTTTGAATTGTTTTTTTTGCAAAGTTGCGCGGCTTTTTTCAGTTCTTTTAAATTGAAGAATTTTTTTGATTGTATCGATCTGTTTATTTCTTCGAGTGATTGAAAAACAATTCTTCCCGCTCCCATTGTGAAGTGTCCGACTTCGCTTCCTCCCATTGAATTTTTTGGTAAGCCTACATAATTTCCTTCGGTTTTAAGCAAAGTTGTAGGATAGTTTTTTCGTAATTCGTTTATGTATGGAGTTTTACTTCTTGTCACAGCATTGTAGGCATAATCTTTGCCTTCTCCGTATCCATCAAGAATTATCAGTAAAACTTTTTTGTCGATTTTTGAAATATCTTTCATATGTTTTTTTAAATTCCTATAAATATTCCGTTAAGATACCAGTCAAGAATTTGTTTTCCGAAAAAGAATGCGACCAACGTTCCTGTAATTAAAAAAGGTCCGAAAGGAATTTGAGATTTTCTGTCTAATTTTTTCATTCCCATTAATACGAGACTTAAAATTGCGCCTACGATATAAGCTATTGTTAATGCAACGAGTCCTTTTTCCCAACCAAGTAAAATTCCTATAAGTAAGCCAAGTCTTAGGTCTCCGCCTCCAATCCATTTTCCATTTGAAAGCAAAAATTGTAGCGCGAAGAACAAGAAAATTGACGCGCCTCCAATCGCCATATTGATAGGTGTGACTGTGCCAAATAAAAGATTTCCTGCTATCGCAATAACTATTGCAGTTAATGAAAATCTGTCAGGAATTTCTTTGTATTGTAAGTCGTAGAAAAAAATTGCTGTTAAAAATAAAAATTCTATTGTGTAAAAAATCCACAATTTCAACATTTCATAATTTAAAAAAAGTTGATCGAATTTTATATCTATGAAATTGAAATTTAAAAATGTAGCTAAGAATATTAGTCCTGTTATTATTTCTAATGCCAAATAGTGTACTCCAATTTTTTTGCCGCAGTATCCGCATTTTCCGCGTAGGAAAAGCCAACTTAACACCGGTATTAAATATCTGAATTTTAATTTCTTTTTGCAAAAAGGACATATTGAACGTCCTAAAACCATTCCCGGTTTGTCGGTTTTTGTTCTGTAAATAACAACGCTCAAAAAGCTTCCCAAAATTGTTCCTAATATAAATGCCAATGTTGCGAAAAATATTATCATTTTTGTGTGGTTAATTTTTTAATATTGCTTGATATCTTTGTTCTGCAAGTTTTGAAATGCTGTTTCCTTGTCCAAGAGAATAGGCCTTCGTGTAGTAGTCTTTCGCCAATGCGATTTTGCTTTCTTGTTCATATATTTGTCCAAGATTTAAATATGCGGCTTCCAATTTTGGATTTAATTCAATCGCTTTTGAGAGGTATGATTTTGCGCTCTGTGTATTTCCTTTGCTCGATAGCGCCCATCCGACGAGGTTGAAACTTGCGGCGTCAGAAGGACTTTCTTGTAGTGCTTTTTTGGCTAACAAAAGCGCTTTATTCGTGTCTTTAAGTTTTTCTATGTTTACCCAAATCGCTTTTGTGTAAAGGCTTATGTTTTTTGTGTCTGATGTCAAAACTTTTTCGTAGAGCATTGCGGATTTTTTGTATTCTCCTTCGATTGTGTATAAATCTCCAAGTCTTATTTCTATTTCTTCAGCAGGAGTGAATCCGTATGATTTTGCTTTTTCCAAATAAAAAATCGCCTTGTCCGTATCTTTTATGAAGGAGTATGAAACTCCCAAGAAAAATAATGTTTCCGGTTTTTCATTGTCTAGTTTTAGGGCTTGTATAAGGGCGTCGGTGGCATCTTGATATTTTCCTGTATTTAAATATGCGTATCCCAAAACTATCCACGCATCTCTGTAATTATTTTTTTGATTTATTACATCATAAAGAAGCGGAATGGCGGCCTCATATTGTTTTGCTTCTGTCATTGCTTTTCCAAGAAGTGTTTCCAAAAATATATATTCTCCTTCTTTGTAATATGAAAAAGTTGTGAATGCATTTAGAAAATATTGTGCATTTGCTTTGTTTGGGTCGTTTTCTCTTGTTGCGATTTCAGTAAATGTTTTTTTTGCGCCTTCCGGATCTTTGAATAATGTCAAAATTATTCCTGTGTAATATTGCACTTCCGGATCTTCTTTGTTTAAGCTCCAAATTAAACTTTTTGCGGCGTCAAGATTTCTTTGGTCCAGAAAACTTTGTGCTATTTTTAATTTTATTGTGGTTGAAGAAGGATCAAGTTTTTCGGCTTTCTGATAGGTTTCCTGCGCTTCTTTAGGTTTGTGTTCTTTTAAATATTTGTCTCCGAGTCTTGTCAGAGAGGATGCTGAATTTTCGTCAACTTCAGGTAATGGAACAATTGGAGTTATGTTCTCTTGTGTTGTTTTTTCTGTGTCAGTTAATGTTATGTCTCCGGCTTCTTTCGGGCTTAACAATCCGACAGAGATTACGATTAATCCTGCTATAATTATCACCCACAGTGTTGCTAAAAATTTATTCATTAATTTCTTTTTATTCTTTCTTTTAGTGAGTGGCTGTTTGCCATGCAAATTGCTGCTGCTATTGCGTCCGCGGCATCGTCCGGTTTTGGAATTTTTTGAAGTCCAAGAATTGCTTTTACCATTTGTTGTACCATCTTCTTGTCCGCTTTCCCGTATCCGCAAATCGCTGATTTTATTTCAAGTGGGGTGTATTCGCCGATTTCTATATTTGTTTGTGCCAATTTTCCCAAAACTATTCCGCGAGCTTCTGCAACTTTCATCGCTGTTTTTATGTTTTTTTGGAAAAAAAGTTTTTCAACTGATGCCATCGAAGGTTCCCATTTTTTTATCAAAATCGTGAGGTCTTCAGATATTTGTTTCAATCTCTCAGATTGAGGAAGTGATGAATGTGTCCTTATACAGCCATAATCGAGCAAGCTTATTTTTCCTTTGGTTGAATCTATTATGCTAAATCCGGTTATTGCTGTTCCCGGATCTATTCCCATTATTCTCATAATTTGTATGTTGATATTGTGTTTGTGTTGCTTGCGTTACAAACGATTACTATTTTTTGTCCTTTTTTTGCCAAGCGTTCTCTCACGATAAAATTCACGATATTTTGTAATTTTTTATTTGTTTCTTTTGGGAATTTTTTCACTAAAACTTTATTTATTCCCCAAACCAATGTTAATTCGCGTGCAGTTTTTTCAAATGGAGTTAGTGTGATTATTGGTGTGTAAATGCGATATCTTGCTACTTGTCTTGCTGTGAAACCTCCGTCTGTATATGCGAAAATTGCTGAGGCTTTTATTTTTATCGCCAATTCACACGCTTTTTCACAGGTCATCAATGTCTTCCTCATTTTTTTCGTGTTTGGAAAAACATATTCTTTTAATTCTTTATGTTTTTGCATTTCTTCTTCTACAGAATGTGCGACTTTTGTTAGAACCATGGAGGCTCTTGTTGGGTATTTTCCCACGGCTGTTTCATTTGAGAGCATTATTGCGTCTGTGTGATCAAAAACTGCGTTTGCCGCATCTGAGATTTCCGCTCTTGTTGGCACCGGATTTTTCACCATTGATTGAAGAACTTGTGTTGCTGTTATTACAGGTTTTCCGTATTCGTTCGCGATATTAATTATTCTTTTTTGTACAAGTGGAACGTGTTCAGGGGGGATATCTGTGCCTAAATCTCCGCGTGCTACCATTACTCCGTCCGCGGATTTAATTATTTCTTTTAAATGAGCGACTGCTTCATGTCTCTCGATTTTGGCTATGATTGGCGTGTTTTTGCCTTTGTGTTCGATTATTTTCCTTAAGTCTTCGATGTCTTTTTTTGATTTTACGAATGAAAGTGCGACGAAATCGACATTGTTTTTTAGTCCAAATTCAAGATCTTTCAAATCTTTTTCCGTGATTGTTTTTGCAGAAATTGAAGAATTCGGAAAATTTATTCCGTTTCCGTGTTTTATGATTCCTGATGTTTTTGCTTTTAAGATAAGTTCGTTTTTTCGCTTGTTTACGACAATTGCTTCGAGTAGTCCATCATTAATTAAAACTGTTGCGTTCTTTTTTACATCCCGACAAACGTTTTTATAAGTGAGTGGAATTATTATTTTATTCTTTGTTTTTTCCCCTTTTATGTCTTTTGTCGTGATTGTAAAAACTTCATCTTTCTTTATCTGTATGCCGTCTTCCGGCATTTCGCCGATTCTGATTTTTGGTCCTTGAAGATCTTGTAAAATTCCGATTCTTGTTTTTGTAAGGTTTTCGGCTTTATGAATATTTTGAATTAATTTCAAATGACTTTCATATGTTCCATGTGAAAAATTTAATCTTGCCACGTTCATTCCGGCTTTTATTAAAGCCAAAATCTCGTTTACGCTGTCGCTGGACGGACCGAGTGTACAGACAACTTTAGTATTTTTTTGGAACATAAAAATGAGGGAAATTTGTTCTCGAAAATTATATCAAAAATCATGCTTACATTGAAATAGAAAAGACAAAAATCTTTGATGAATTTTTATTTTACGGTTACGCTTTTTGCCAAATTTCTTGGTTTGTCTGGATCTGCGTGTCTTAGGACCGCAAGTTTGTATGCTAAAAGTTGTACTGGAATGATGTTTACGATAGGGGACGCTTCTCCGACGTCGGGAACTCTTATCCAATAGTCGAAAACCTCTTGGTTTTCAGGTGAAACGCCGATTATAAAACCTCCGCGCGCCTTTACTTCCATCGTGTTTGAAAGGATGTTTTTCTTTTGTTCGTCGTTTGCAACAAGCGCTATGACCGGAGTGTCTTTGGATATTAAAGCGATTGGTCCATGTTTTAATTCTCCGCCTGCAAATCCTTCTGCATGTATGTATGAAACTTCCTGTAATTTTATTGCGGCTTCAAGAGCCATCGGATAGTTTTCACCGCGGCCGATTATGTACATTGATTCTATGTTTTTTAGCTTTTCCGCAATTCTTGATATGTGTTCTTCATATCTTGGATTTAACATGTCATTTATTTGGCTTGCCGCGTTTACGAGCATTTGTTTCCCGATGTTTACTCCGCCGTCACAAGCGTATGCAAGTAGCATAAGAATGGCAATTTGGGATGTTGTCGCTTTCGTCGACGCAACGGCCTTTTCAGGTCCGGCTTTGATTGGAATTACAAAGTCTGACATTCTTGCCATGCTTGAATTTTCTACGTTTACGATTGACACAACTTTTGCACCTTTTTCTTTCGCGACCTCTATTGCTTCAAGTGTGTCTGCGGTTTCTCCGGATTGGGAAACTGCGATTATTAAGCTTTTTTTGTCTATGAAATTTTTATAATTTTCAAATTCAGATCCAAATGCGAAAGATACTTGTTTGTTTGAAATTTTTGAGAATAAATATTGTCCCACCATGCAGACTTTTCCCGCTGTTCCGCATCCTACTAAAAATACGCTTTCTGACGCTTCAATTTTTTTTGCTACTTGATTAATTGTTTCAGGATCTTGATTTATCGCACGGGTTAATGTGTCTTTTTGCTCTGTGATTTCTTTTATCATAAAATGCGGAAATTCTCCTTTCTCTGCGCTTTCTGTGTCCCAGTCTATTTCAATTATTCTTTTTTCAACTTCCGTTTTTTTAATTGTATCAAAGAAATGTGCCGATTCATTTTTTAATAAACAAATTTGGTTGTCGTCCAAATAAATGACATTGTTTGTATATTTCAAAAACGCTGGAATGTCTGATGCTACGAAATATTCTCCATGTTTCTTTCCGACTCCGAGAATGAGAGGAGAGCCGCGTCTGGCTGCGATTAAGGCGTCTTCGTCTTTTTTCATTACAACAATTGCGTATCTTCCTTCCATTTCAGCCATTGCCATTTTTACGCTATCCAAAAATGAATTTGTTCGCGCGTGATCTTCGATCAAATGTGCTATTACTTCTGTGTCTGTTTGTGAACGAAATGTGTGTCCTTTTTTCTCAAGATTTTTTTTGAGTTCCAAATAATTTTCCAAAATTCCGTTGTGAACCAATACTATTTCTTTGTTTTCGGAAAAATGTGGATGTGCGTTTTTCTGCGTGACTCCGCCGTGCGTTGCCCAACGAGAATGACCGATTGCGATTCTGGATTCGTCTTTTAATTCTTCAATATCATGAATGTCTCCTATTTTTCCTATTTCTTTGTGGACTGCAATGTCTCCGTCTTTTTTGTACGCAATTCCCCATGAGTCGTAACCACGATACTCAAGCTTTTTTAATCCCTCTATTACAATCTTAGGGGAGTGTGTTTTTTCTCCGAAATAGGCGAATATTCCGCACATATATTTAAATTTTTAACCTGTCGATTTTATATTAAATAGGTCTAAAAAGCAACAGCTTGACACAACTTGATTTGGGTTGTATAATTGGGTCTTGAATTTTTAATGTTTTTCTATGGTTAATGTTTTACAGCCTGACAATAGTGAAATCGGTCGTTTTACTCCAGACACTTTGACTTCCAAAGCAGGAGGAATTGATTACGTTAATCTTACTTTGACTCTTGAGGATATTGCTAGAGCTGAGGAATTGATTCGTGCGTCAGGTCCTGCCGGTGCATCAGTTGATTGTAAGTTTAATGGAAAAAGGTATTCTGCTTCTGGCTTTTTTGTAGGTCATGTCGGCGATAGGGGGATTTATTCTTTTTTGATTACAGATCTTGAAACAAATCAGTGTCTTGATATTGATTATGATGCTAGAACCAGATCATTTCGTGCGTTGAATGGAGGTAATGAGGCTGAAATGGCGGCTTTATTGAAAGAATTTTTAGAAGGATATGTCGTTTCTGATTCTAATGAATAATTTCTTTGCTAGATTCTCTTGCTTACTTTTGTGAGATTTATTGATTTGTCCTTTTTGACTAAAATCATATCTTCGATGCGGACGCCGAATTTACCTTCAAGATAGATGCCCGGTTCGACGGTGATGATTGAATTTTCTTTTAAAGTTTCTTTGTATTTTTCTGATAAAGATGGTTTTTCGTGTATGTCCAATCCGATACCGTGGCCGCCGGAGTGGCCGTAATTTTCGGCATATCCTTTTTTTGTTATGATGTTGCGTGAAAACCAATCCGCTTTTTTGCCTGTGATTCCAGATACTATTTTTTTTATTCCGTTTTCTTGAGCTGTCAAAACAATTTCGTAAACTTCTTTTTGTAATTTTGTTGGAGGTGCGGTAAAAATCATGCGAGTCATGTCGGAGCAAAAATCTTGGTATTTCATTCCCATATCAATCATTATTATGTCTCCTTTTTTAAGTCTTGTTTTTCCTGGATTATGATGGGGGATTGATGTGTTTTTTCCAAAGGCAACGATTGGTTCAAAAGATATGTCTTCTGCACAGAAATGATATCCGATTTCGCGAATTTTCCATGCTATTTCAATCTCTGTCGGAAGTCTTTGTTCTTGGCTTTTTGGTGAGACTAAGTCTTGTATAAATTTCTTGATCACGAGGAAGGTTTTTTCATTTATTCTTTGGCTTCTCATTATCAATTTTATTTCTGCAGGAGATTTGATTTCACGCGCTGATTCTATGGCTCCTGATATGTTTTTAAATTTTATTTTTTGATTTTTTATTCTGCAAAGTTTTTTTATTTTTTTGAATCTTGCGAGTGTTAAATTTTCTTCTTCAATCCCTATTATTTCCGTATGTTCTTTTTTTAAAATTTCTTGCCAATTTTTTTTGTTTAGTTCGATAACCTGAATTTCTTTTTTAACGGATTTTTTTGCTCGTTCTATGTATCTGAAATCTGTTAATAAGTATTTTTTTGTCTTTGCCAAGAGCAGTATGCCGTGTGATCCGGAGAAGTTTGAAATATATTTTATGTTAGATTTGTCTGTGATTATTTCCAAATTATGCGTGCTTCAAAAAGTATTTTATTATTTCTTCGGGTAGAGCAATTTCTTTTGGAAGATCTTTTAGCGCTTCTAAAATTTCTGATTTTTGATATCCGAGTTTTGCGAGTGCGTCGATCACTTCTTTGTTTACTTCTATTTTTCCGTGAGTGCGTGTCAAATTTGAAATATCTGAAATTTCGACTTTGTCTTTTAGCTCTAAAATAAGGCGTTTCGCGGTCTTACCTCCAATCCCGGGAATTTTTGTAATAAAGGCAGAGTCTTCATTTAATATCGCTGATTTTAGTTTGTCGATTTGTATGTTTAGGGCTTCTACTGCGGTTCTTGGGCCGATTCCGCTAACGCTTATAAGTTGAGTGAAAAAGTCCAATTCTTCTTCTGTTTTAAATCCATAAAGGTCAATTGCATCTTCTTTCACATTTGTATAAACGAAAATTTCTGTTTCCATTTTTTCTTCCATGTCGGCTAAAAGATTTCTAAAAATAGTTACGAAATATCCGACATTTCCTGTGTCGATTATTATTCCTTTTGATGTTTTCTTTAAAATTTTTCCTTTTAAGTATGCAATCATTTTGGTCGTGCGATTAATTTTTGAAGTGCGAAAACGCTTTTACCTGAAACTTTCATTTTTGGCTTGTTCTTGCTGTCTTTTTGCTTGTACTTTTTTTCAACTATTTTCTCAAAATGTTCAAATTTATTCATTTGATTTTTTTTGAAATTTTTTCAAGAATGTTTTTTTGAAACTTTCAAATTTATTTTTTTTGATCGCGTTTCTTATTTCGCGCATCAATTCTAGCAGGAAGTGCAGGTTGTGAATAGTCATTAGACTGAGTCCCAAGATTTCATTTTCAAAAATTAGATGTCTTAAATAACTTCTTGAAAAGTTTTTGCATGTGTAACATTCACAATTTTTTTGAAGAGGATTTGCGTCCAATTTATATTCGCTTTTCTTGATACTGTGACGACCGCTAAAGTCCCAGAATGAGCCATGGCGTGCCATTCGTGTCGGATGTACGCAATCGAACATATCTATTCCTCTTTCTACGCATTCAAAAAGGTCTTCAGGTGTGCCGACTCCCATTAAATATCTTGGTCTATTATCGTCGAGGTGGGGGACTACTGTTTCAATCATTTCGTGCATTTTTTCTCTGCTTTCTCCAACTGAAAGTCCGCCGATGGCGTTTCCTGGAAGGTTTTGTGCGTTTACAAATTTTGCTGATTTTATTCGTAAATCTTTAAAAAATCCTCCCTGAACAATGCCGAAAAGTGCTTGTGGTAATTTATTTTTTTTGGAAAGTTTTTCGTGTTCTTTTTTGCATCTTTCAAGCCATCTGTGTGTTCTTTGCATCGACTGTTCGTAATATTTTTTTGTTTTTTTTGCGGACGCACATTCGTCGAATGCCATGATTATGTCTGCACCAAGGTCATGTTCAATTTGTATTACTTTTTCCGGTGTCAAAAAATGTGTTTGGCCATCGATGAATGATTTAAATTTTACGCCTTCTTCTGTGATTTTTACTTGAGTTTTGAATTCTTTATTTTTTGTAAAACCTTTTTCTTCGCCAAGTGAAAACACTTGAAAACCGCCTGAGTCCGTGAGAATTGGTCTATCCCAATTCATCCATTTGTGAAGTCCACCCATTTTTTTTATTACTGCTTCGCCCGGACGCAAAAATAAATGATATGTGTTTGATAGAATTATTTGTGCGTCGATTTTTTTTAAATCGTCCGGCGAAAGTGTCTTTACTGAGGCTTTTGTGCCGACCGGCATGAAAACAGGAGTTTCTATATTTCCGTGTGGAGTTGAGAAAATTCCCGTGCGGTATTTCTTGTTTTTCTGGTTGTGTGTGATTTTGAAATCGAACATGGAAGTATTCTACCATGTTGTGAAGGTAAGTTTAAGGTTTTGTGGGTTTAAGATTGTTGTGCCTTCATCCAGTCGTCTGCTGAATAGGCGCCTTTTGTGGCCCATTCTGTTAAGTGGCGAGGTTGTTTTAGAACCCAGCCTATGCCGTTTGCAAGTTTTGTGACACTTGGTCCGACCTTTGGAATTCTTCCTAAAAGTCTTTCTGTCGGGCGAGCTATTCCTCGTGAATACACTTCTTCAATACTTCTCGGAATTGCATTAATAATATTTGCATAATTTTCGATGGAAGTTGTAAGGATTCTTCCATAATTTGCAAAATATTTTAGAGGATGTCTTAATGTTTTTAGTGGGTGAAGAAAGGGATTTGTTACCATTTTTAATATCGCGCCAACCATTGCTCCGGTTGTTTCAGTTACTTCCCACATTCTTCTTCCTGCTGTGCCGATTGTCGCATCTGCAAGGTCTCCTGCGGAATAAATGATATCTTTTGCCAATCCATTTCTTGTTGGAGATCCGACTTCTCCAAATCTTAAAATACCATGAACTTTGTCGTTTGTTTCTTTTATTTTTCCTCCGATTTTTGCTGTTTGTTCGTCTATTTTATTTCGCGCTCCCTGAATTTCTCCTCCTATATTGCTAAGAGACATGTTTGAGGCTGGCGCTGAGGCAGGTGTTGGTGTTACTTCTGGCATAACTTTGTTGTTAAATCAGTATTACATTGTAATACTTATTCTACAGTTCGTCAACCGTTACGAATGCGTAATCATTTTCTCTGTACCATTTTATTAGATCAGGAAGTGCTCCAAGTGTTGATTTGCTTATGATGTGCATAAGCACAATTGAGCTTTCTGGCGGATTTAATGTCGCGTAAAAATATGTTTGGTGGCGTCCGGCGGCGCTGTTTTCGTGATGTTGATAATCTCCGGTTCCGTTTGTCCAATGGATCCATTTCCAGCCGTTTTCCTCAACTACGCTGTTTGAAAATTGATTGCTTGCGCCATATGGGTATCTGAAATATGGGGCGGGATCTACTCCTGTGATGTCTTTCATTATTTTTCTTGTTTCTTCAATTTGCCACACGATTTCTTCGCGTGAAAGCGTGCGGAAATCCGGATGATTGTAGCTGTGATCCGCCAGTCTATGGCCGTCCGCCACAATTCTTCTCATTTGCTCCGGTTGATTTTGTGCAACGGCTCCGAGCATGAAAAATGTTGCTTTTACGTTGTGTTCGTTTAATGTGTCGATAAATGGGTCAATTTCTCCGTAACCGTCGTCGAAAGTCAGTGCAACTTTTTTGTTTGTTATGTTCATTTCGAAATTTATCGGAGTTGAATCGAATGTTTTCAAATCTTTTATTCCAAAAACAAATTGTTTTTCATATGATCCTGTTTCCGATGGTGTTTTTATATTTACCAAAAATGTTCCTTCTTTTCCCGGAAGAACCTGTGGTTCGGATAAAATCGTCTCAGTTTTTGTGTTCGTTTCTTGTAGATATGCATAATTATTTTCTGATTTGTACCAAGGCGTTTTTCCCGTGTTTATCAGTTTAATTTGAATTTGTTTTTCTTTGTTCGGTAGATAATTATCTTTCATTATCGGATTTGAATATTCGTATGAATATGAGTCTTCGTAATTTCCTTTTACAAGAATATCGAAGTCCAAAGTTTTGGTTCGCAGTAATTTTTTGTTTTCAAGAAGCAGTCCAAATTTTTCTTTGTAATATCCTGCGTTTTTTGGAGATGAAATTTTAAATTCAAATGTTAATGTCTCATTTGTTTTTATTTCTGTTTTTCCATTTTTATCCGATATTTTGTATAGGATAGGGGATTGCCAATTTTCCTCTTCCTTATCATAAATATTGCTGTTTGTCTCGTTCGGAAAAATTGATTTTAGGTATAATGAATTTTTGGAATTTTCAGAAATATCCCATGAATTTTTTCCTGTATTCTGAAGAATTATTGTTAGATTTTTTTCTTCGTTTTCGTCTAACTTTATAGTGTTTTTTTCTTGTGAAATTATTTCATAATTATAACTTTGAAGTGTTTCACTTCGAGGATTTGTTTTTTCACTTATGTCGATTAGAACTTGTGTTTTTAAGTTCTGCGAAAGATTTGTTTGAGTGTAAAATAGTGTACTCATCAGCCCAATTGCCAACACGGCAAGAAGTATTTTGTTTTTCATTTTTGTTTTTGTTTTTAAAATCCAAGTATTTTACCACAAATACGGTAAAAATACAAACCGAGGGTTGTAAGGAGAAATGGAATTATATATTTCTTTCTCACATCAAATTTTTGATGAAATTTATTTTCGAAAAGCTAAAAATCACAAACTCGCTATGCTCAAACAATGTGATTTTTCACGCTTTTCTTCAAATAATTTCAAAACAAAAATTTTCAACTTCGAAAGAAATATATAATTCCATTTCTCCTTAAGTATCGTTTGTGATTTTATTTATTCCTTAGTAACATATCTGTAAGTACAATTGCGCACATGGCTTCTGCAACAGGAATAATGCGTGGGGCAAGACAACAATCATGTCTGCCGAGAATTTGAATTTCTGTATTTTTGAAGTTTTTTGTGATTGTTTTTTGAGGAATTGATATGGATGGAACAGGTTTTATTGCGAGTCTTATTATTATGTTTTCGCCTGTTGAAATCCCGCCTAAAATTCCTCCGGAGTTGTTTGAAAGAAAATTTATTTTTCCGTTTTTTATTTCCATTTCGTCATTGTTTTGGCTTCCTTTTAATTCTGAGGATTTAAATCCTGATCCGAATTCAATTCCTTTTATTGCGCCAATCGACATTAGGGCTTTTGCAAGCTCTGCGTCGAGTTTGTCGAAAACAGGTTCGCCCAATCCTTTTGGCGGATTTTTTATAATAATTTCTATTATTGCGCCGACAGAGTCTCCATTTTTTCGTGTGTTTTCCACGAGTTTCATCATTTTTGAAAATGCGGATTTGTCAGATGTTCTTAATGGATTTTTTTCTATAAAATTTTTATCGAAATTTTTTGTTTTTATTTTTCCTACTTGAATTGTATGTCCGAAAATTTCAGTTTTATTTTCTTTTTTTAAAACTGCTTTTGCAGTTGCTCCAGCCATTACTCTCGAAACAGTTTCTCTTCCGGAAGCTCTACCTCCGCCTGTTTCCTCGCTGTTTCCATATTTAATGAAATTGGCAATATCGGCGTGCCCTGGACGAAATGAATTTGTCACGTTTTTATAATCTAAAGGGCGTATGTTTTTATTTTTTACTGTTAAATTTATAGGTTTCCCGTCTGTTTTATTATTTTTTATGCCGGATTTGATTAAAACTTCATCTTTTTCTACCCTTGTTGTTGATATTTGAGAATTAGCCGGCCTTCTGCGGTTTACCTCTGTCTGAATGTCTTTTTGGCTTATTTTTAGCCCTTTTGGGCATCCTTCAATACGCGTTCCCATTTCCGGACCGTGTGAGGTTCCCCATGTGGTTACGACAAAAATCTTTCCGTATTTATCTCCGGAATGAATAATGCTTTTATTCACGATTAGTTAGTTTAAGCTTCTGTCTCGTTTTCAGCTGTTTCTTGTGCAACATCTTCTTCTTTTCCTTTAGCCACTTTTTTTACTTTCTTTGCGGCTGTTTCTTGTGCTTTCTTCTGTTTTGCAACGAATTTATCGACACGTCCTGATGTATCCAAAAGTTTTTGTTTGCCTGTGTAGAAAGGATGGCAGTTTGAACAGATTTCAGTCTGGAACTCGTCTTTTCCGATTGTTGAACCTGCAAGGAATTCTCCTCCGCAAGCGCATTTAAACGTTACTTTTTTGTATTGTGGGTGTATTTCAGCTTTCATATGCTTAGTTTCAAGAATTATTATTTTTTCGATTTTTTGTGCCGGTAATATACTTTAAAATGATTATCATTGCAAGTAAAATTGAAAGAACGGTAAGAGCGATTTGTTTGTAAGCCGTAATCCTCATTACGCTCACATAAAAGTCTTTTTTAGCAAATTCGCCGGAATTGTCTTTTATTGTCAATTCTACTTTGTATTTTCCTGTTTCGTTGAAATTATAAGTGACTGATTTTCCTTCTTTTGTTGGCGTAAGAGTTTGTGTCGGATTTGGGGTCTCGACCACTTTCCATATATAAGAGGTAATATCGCCGTCTTTGTCATATGAAGGAGATGCGTCGAATGTAATTTTTTTGCCAAGATCGGCTAGGGGCGTGTCGTCTGTTACTTGTGGAACAGGGGAGTTGTTTAATGGAAAAGGGTCTGAGGTGTCAGGAAATGAGTCGTTATCGTCATTTGGATCTGCGTTATTGCCGATTCCGTCTTTATCCGTGTCCAATTGTTCTTTTGGATCAAGCGGGAATGCGTCTGTTTTGTCGTTCATGGAGTCGCCGTCTGTGTCCGGATTTATTGGATCTGTGCCGATTTGTAGCTCTTCTGCATCTGATAATTTATCACCATCGTCGTCTGTGTCTGCATTATTTCCGATGCCGTCTTTGTCTGTGTCCAATGTTTCATTTGGATCAAGAGGCATTCCGTCGAGTGTATCTGGAACTCCGTCATTGTCGTCATCTTCGTCTGCATTGTCGCCTTTAGAGTCTCCGTCTGTATCATATTGTTCTTTAGGATCGAGCGGAAAAGCGTCTTTTTCATTTAAAACTCCATCGTTGTCGTTGTCTGGATCTTCCGAATTTGGGATTCCGTCGTGGTCTGAATCTTGGATTACATTTATATAATCGACAATCCAATTGTTGCTTGGGTCGTCAATTTCAGGCTCCCAAGGGAAAATTTTTACCGCGATTTTTACTTCTCCATAGTTTAATGGAACCCAATCCATAAAGACATCGTCGGTTTTGTTTTTAAAAATTGAAATTGCCTGATCACCTCCGATTTGGCTTCCGTTGGCGTAAAAACGAACGACCCCCAAAAGATCCAAATTGCTTTGATTTATGACTGTCGCGTAAACTCTTACAGATCTTCCTTCCATAAATTTATCTGTGGAAAATCTTATATCTCTTGAGTTTATTGAAATGTCTCCACTGTATGCGGCAAAAGCTGTGAGCGGGAAAATGAGACATAGCCCTGCAATTGCAAAAAATTGTGTAATTGATTTTTTACAATTAAATTTTTGCATTTTTATTGGGTTATTTTTCTTCCTCTACTGCAATTTTTGTTTGTTCTTCAGCGACTCCAGCTTCTTTTTCTTCTTTTGTCGGAATAATGTTTTCTATCAATGAGATTGATGCGACTTTGTCGTTTTCATGCATTCTCATAAGGTAAACTCCTTGTGTTGCTCTTCCTTGAGAAGGAATATTTTTTATGTTTAGTCTTATGATTTGTCCGACTTTTGATGCGATGATCAAATCTGCGTCTAAATCTTTCTCTAGAATTTTTGCCCCAATAACTTTTCCTGTTTTTGGCGTTATGTTTGCTGTTTTTACTCCTGTTCCTCCACGTGTTTGAGTTCTGTAATCTTTTACAGATGTCATCTTTCCAAGTCCGTTTTCCATCACAACCAAAAGTTTTGAATTTTCTTTGTCTTTTATAACATTCATCTCTACTACTTCATCATCCGGTTTGATTTTTATTCCTCTTACTCCAATAGAAGCTCTTCCCATTGGACGGGCGTCTTCTTCGTGGAATCTTATGGATTTTCCGTTCTTTGTGACAATGATTATTTCATCTCCTTTTGAAGTTTCTTTTACCCATTCCAAAGAATCTTTGTCTCTTAATTTTATAGCAATAAGTCCGCTTTTTCTAACGTTTGCGAAATCCGCGACAGGTGTTTTTTTCACAGTTCCGTTTTTGGTTGCAATAAGGATGTCTTCTCCTGTGAATTTTTCTCCGCTGTTTAAAATTGCGGTTACATATTCATTTTCTTGTAATTGAAGAAGATTTATTATTGCCTGGCCTTTTGATGTTCTTGAGCCAAGTGGAATTTCGTAGACCGGAAGCCTGAAAACGCGTCCACGGTTTGTGAAATATAGAAGTTCTTCGTGGTTTGTTCCGTAAATTATTACTCTTATTTCATCTTCATCTTTTGTTGTTCCGCCGATGATTCCTTTTCCTCCGCGACCTTGAGCCTTGAATGAGTTTGGAGGCATTCTTTTTATGTAGTTTTCACGGCTCAACATAACAATCATTTCTTCATTTGGAATTGTGTCTTTTTTGGAAATGCTGTCGACGGCATTTGGAACTATTTCTGTTCTTCTGTCGTCTGAATATCTTTCTTTTAATTCCGCCAATTCGTTCTGCATTATTTTTAAGATTTTCTTAACGTCGGCAAGGATTCCTTCAAGTTTTGTTATTAAAGCCATTTTTTCTGTTAATTCATCTTCGATTTTTTGCCTTTCAAGTCCTGCCAATGTTTGCAATTTCATTTCCAAAATAGCTTTTGATTGTTCGTCTGAAAGTTCAAATTTTTTCATCAATGCGTCATGCGCTTCCTCTTTTGTAGGAGATTTTCTGATTGTTGAAATCACCGCTTCGATATTGTCTAAGGCAATTTTCAATCCTTCCAAAATGTGTGCGCGTGCTTTTGCGATTTTTAAATCATATTCGGTTCTTCTCGTAATTACTATTTTTCTGTGAGTGATGAAATATTCAAGAACCTGTTTTAGGTCTAGTAGATGCGGTTGGATTTCATCAACAAGTGCAATCATGTTCATGTTGAACGATGATTGTAATTGAGTGTATTTAAATAATTGGTTTAGGATTTTTCTTGGGAACGCGTCTTTTTTAAGCTCTACGACTACACGAATTCCATCTTTATTTGATTCATCTCTTATGTCTGAAATTCCTACTACTTTTTTGTCTCTAACTAATTCCGCCATTTTTGTTACCAAATTTGCTTTGTTAACTTGGTAAGGAATTTCTGTGACGATGATCGCAAATTTTCCGCCTTTTTTCTCGACGATATCTGTTTTTGACCTGACGACTATTCCTCCGCGGCCTGTCATGTACATTCTTTTTATGTCTTCGATGTTGTAAATAAGACCTCCTGTTGGGAAATCAGGTCCTTTTATGAATTGCATCAGGTCTTCTATTGTGCACTCAGGGTTGTTTGAAAGGTGTATTAAAGCGTCTACGAGCTCGCCCAAATTGTGTGGAGGAATAGATGTCGCCATTCCAACCGCAATACCTGTGGAGCCGTTTAAAAGCAATTGTGGTAGTTTTGAAGGAAGGACTGTAGGCTCTTGATGTCTTCCATCGTAATTATCTCTAAATGAAACTGTTTCCTTGTCGATGTCTTGAAGCATTTCGTCTGTGATTTTTTCCAGTTTTGCCTCTGTATAACGCATGGCAGCGGCGGAGTCTCCATCAATAGAACCGAAGTTTCCCTGTCCTCTTACGAGGGTATATCTCATTGCGAAATCTTGAGCCATTCTGACCATTGAGTCATAAACGGCACTATCTCCATGTGGATGATATTTTGCCAACACTTCTCCCACTACTGCCGCTGATTTTCTAAATCCACCTGAGGATTTAAGTCCTATTTCATTCATCGCGAATAAAATACGTCTGTGTACAGGCTTAAGCCCGTCTCTTACGTCAGGAAGTGCACGTGAAACGATGACGCTCATCGCGTATTCCAAATATGAAGTTTCCATCTCGTTTGAGATGTTCGCCGCTTGTACGTTTCCCGGCTGAAACAATTTTTGTTCAGATTCTTCCTCCTTTTTGTATTTTCCTTCTGTTATTTCTTCTTCTCCTTCAAAATCATTTTCTTCTTCAGAACCTGATTCTTCTTCGTTTTCAACTTCATCTTCTTGTGTTTTCTTTTTCTTCTTTTTGTCTTTGTTCTCTTCGTTTTCGTTGTTTGTTTGTTCGTTTTTCTTTCCCTTTGTCATTTGGATTAAATTTAAATTTTTTGGCCGCTGTATAGTAGCACAGATTTATTTCTTGTAAAAGGGGTTAATTTCTCCCTTGTAAAAGAGGTCAAATTCTGCTAAAATATTATGAATGTTCGAAATGATTAAAAACAAAAATAAATGGATCCTACAAATACAAGCACAGCTGTAATTCCTGAAGAAAAGACGAAAGATTTAAACAAGAATGTTTTTTCAGGGGCTGATTCTCAGAATTTGGAAACTCCGGATTGGCTTAAAGATGCCTCTCAGGTTTCCGGCGGGAATAAAATAAATTATGAAGATGTGAAGGTTGAGATTAAGGCGGACAAGCCTACTTTTACGGAACTTGGTGAAAACCCTGATTCTGTTATTGAGGTTACTCCTTCGTTTGAGGTTGTTCAAAAAATCGACTTTGAAGCGGCGGCAAAGCTTGAGCAGGCCGGATATGATCCGAAAACAGGTAGAAAAATTGAAAAAAATCTTTTGTCTAATGCTTTTTCTGCTGTAACTTCCGGTGTTGAAAAACTTGCTGGAGGTGCCGCTAAAACGGTTGAGCCTGAAAAAGCCGATATTGCTGAGCCGGCAGTTGCTCCTGTTGTCGTGGATCCTGCAAAAAAGAAATCTGTTTTTGACAGTTTGAAATCTTTGTTTGTGTCAAATGATGCAAAGCAAAGGGCTGAAATGTTCAAAGCTAGCCAGGCTGATGCGGCCAAATCTAAAATGTCCAATGAAGAAAGACAAAGGTATATTGAAGCTGAAAAGATTTATCAACAAGGACTTTCTGCGATAAAGGATTTGATTTCTCCGTCTGCGATGGAGATAAATTATGATTCTTTGCGTTTGGATGGACTTTA
>JALNWA010000007.1 GCA_023231115.1 Candidatus Altimarinota bacterium | reverse complement strand
ACTGTTGTCAAAGCCGCATTTCTTTGTTTTCTGTTTTTACCTTTTGGTCCGAATATTGAAATTTCCCAGTTTGGAAATGTTCCTTTTTCTTTTGCTATTTCTTCTGAATAATCATGTGCGGTTGTGTTTACCAAATGCATTACTCTTTTTGCTGTGGCAAAGCCTTGTTCGCAGTTGTAGGGGATTCTTAGTTGATAAAGCATATCTGCGAAGCCCATTATTCCAAGTCCCACTCTTCTGTTGTTTCTGAATACTTTGTTTATTTTTTCGACAGGGAAATCTGACATGTCGATTACGTTATCAAGAAGGCGGACTCCCATTTTTACTACGTGTTTTAATTTTTCTTCTTCAACTTTTCCGTCTTTTACGAATTTTCCTAAATTGATTGATCCCAAATTACAAACATCTCCGTCATGAAGCCATTGTTCTCCGCATGGATTTGTGGCTTCAAGTCTGCCTAGTACCGGAATAGGGTTTGTTCTGTTTGCGGCGTCAGGGAAAAGGACTCCCGGTTCGCCGTTTCTCCAAGCCGAATTAATGATTTTGTCCATTAATTCAGAAGCTGTAATTGTTTCTTCAATTGCCTCAATGAATGCACCTCTTTTGTTTCTAACAACTCTTCGTGGTTTCATTTTTTGGCCTTTGTATTCACACATCCATGGTTCTTTTGAACCGCTTTCGACTTGTTGCATGAATTCGTCTGTAAGTGCTACTGAAATGTTGAAATTTACAAGTGTGCCTTCTTCCCATTTTGATTCAATGAATTCCAAAATATCCGGATGATCAATTCTCATGACTCCCATATTTGCGCCGTGACGGCCTTGTTGTTTTATGACGCCGAATGCTTCGTTGTAAACTTTCATGAACGAAACAGGGCCTGATGCAACTCCCTGTGTCGCGCTGGCACGTGTTCCTGCCGGTCGAAGAAGATGCCATGGAAATCCAAGTCCTGATCCCGCTTGTTGGAGAAGTGATGCGTCTCGTAATGTGTCGAAAATTCCGCGCATGCTGTCTTCTGCGTGTAGAACAATACAGTTTGCAACGAGTTTTGTTTTTCCTCCTGCGTTTGCAAGTGTGCGTCCTGCAGGAATAAATTGAAAGTTGTAGAGAATATCTCTAAAATTTTCTGCAAATTCTTCAACTTCTTGTTCGCTTTTTCCGTATTGTTTCTCAACGCTTGCAAGTGCTCCTGCGACTCTTGAGAACATTTCTTCTGGTGATTCTATTACTTCTCCTTTTTCATTTCTTTGTAGATATCTTCCCGCCAAAACTTTTAGAGCGTTTAGGCTAAATGGAAGTTTTGTTGTTTTCCCGTTTAAAACTTCTTCTTGTGTATAACGAATGTTTTTGTGCTGTTCTCTGTATAAAATGTATGCTTTTGCTGTTTTTGCGTGTCCTCCTTCTATCAAAATTTTCTCAACCAAATCTTGGATTTGCTCGACTGTAGGAATATTGCTTTCATCTTTGAAAAAGACTTCAAGAACTGCCGACACTTGATTTGATATTTGTTCTGCAACTTCAGTTTTTTCTCCGCCCACCGAATTTGCGGCTTTCCATATTGCTTCAGTAATTTTGGCTTGATCGAAGTCTACAATGGAGCCATTTCTTTTCTTTATTTTTTTGATAGGTGACATGGGCTTAAGAGGTTATTGTTTTGTTGTTTTTACGCCTGCGTTTTTTGGCGCAGGAGACATTTCCCATAGGAATGAGGATTTTCCATATATAGTAGCCGTTTTTTGTTTGGCATACTATATCTAGTGGGTGCTTTAAATGATATCAGAGTGTTTGAGGTATTAAAAGAGAATTATGGGAAGAAGATGTTGCGAGTTTTTGTTTTTGTTTTTGTGGGATGATTTATGTTCCTATTTTATTAAATTTCTATTTAAATCTTCTTTCGATTAAAAATCAACTAAAAAAAATTTGCCATCCTAGATCCTTTGGCGTCTAGCCTTGCATGTGTTCAAATATGTGGTATAATAACATTCTTGATTTTCAATAATAAAGTTTATGTCTAGTGAAATGTCATATTGGGAAGGAGTGGAGAAGGCGAGAGCGCAGGGGCTTATAGAAGGCGAGCCGGGGAAGCGTTTTAAACGTCTCTATGAACTATATTCTCACAAATCTGGGTTGAATGATTGTAATTCTCGTGTTCTTAATCCGATTATTTCAAAACTTTTGAGAGCATTATCCGTAAAAAATGATGCGTTGCGAATTCTTGAAATGGGGCCGGGTGCGGGTGTGGCTGTTTCGCAGATGAGACATATTATTAACGATGCCGTTATTCATACGATGGCTGGAGCTACGCCTATAAATCCATATTGGCAATTTGCGGAGGGGATTTTGGATGATGTGACCGATTCTTATTTCGGAGATGTTGCAGCTGCTTTATATAGATATTTATCGCGTAAAAAAATTGAGTCTTCTGGTTCTTTTGATATGTCCAAGCTTACTCCCGACAATATTATGTTTTTGCAAACACAGCTTGAGAGGCGCGTGTTTGATGTTGTTGAGCTACCTTATGTAGATTATCAGTGGTGTGGGGATTTTCCTGATGAAAATCCTTTGAAAAAAAAGAGTTATGATTTTATTTATGAAAATTGCGGGCCCAATTATCATATTGGAGGAAAGACGAATATAGATGTCAGAGGCAGAACGATGGAATTGTTGGCTGAAGGTGGAATGGCTGTGTTACTTGACGTTCCCATGAAAGAATATAATCTTGATGGTTCATATGTGCATTTCTCGACTTTGAATGTTGATTTTTTGGCTCATCCTGACAATGAAATCGCTAAAAGAATGGCTAAATTGCCTTATGGTGTGACCAGATTTGGGATAGAAAATAATTTCCAGAATGTTCTTGACGATATGATTGCCGAAAAGGCCGCTTAAAGCCTTTAAAAGTTGGTAGCGCCAGGGAGAATCGAACTCCCATTTACGGGATGAAAACCCGTTGTCCTGACCGGTAGACGATGGCGCCATGTGTTTTTTTGTGCGTTTGTTGACGCGAGCATTAGTATAAGGACTTGAAGTCTAAAGTCAATTTCATTTTACTTCATTATCCTTTTTCGTGACGTATTGCTTTATTTCCGGATTTTGCATCTCTTTTGTCTTTTCTTCTTCTGTTATTTTTGTGAAGGCTGAAGAATCCGTTATTTTTGTGTTTAAACCTGAATTTTCCGTCTTTAATATCTCATTTTTCAATTTTTCTTGTTCCAGTGCGTATCCTTTTTGTGCAGAGTCGTTTGTTACCATGAAAAATATTCCAACCAAAACAATAATCATTGAAGAAAGCGTTATTATCAACATTCTAGCCGCTTTTTTTGCTTCTGCCTGAAGTGTCGGTTTTTGGTACATTATGGCAAATGGATTACTTTGTCTTGTACATTTATAACGCCTACAGATAAATCTGCAAGTGATTCGAATGCTCCCATTGACAGGTCAATTATTCGTCCGTGGCCGTATGGTCCGCGGTCTATTATTTTTACTTGAATTGATTTTCCTGTTGCGAGATTTGTCACTTCAACTATTGTTCCGAATGGCAATGTTTTGTGTGCCGCGACAAAACTTGTATTGTCCAATTTTTCGCCGGATGCCGTGTTTGCTCCGTCTGCGCCATTCCCGTAATAAGTGGCTTTCCCGAATTCTACAAGGTCTACTGTGTCATTCATTATTTTTCTGTAAATAATTTCCGCCATGTATCCGCGAGTCATGTCCTGATTCGGGTCGATTTTATTTTCAAGCGTTATGTTCACAAGGTTTTTTTGTTTTGCGTATGCGGCATATTTCGCGAACCAATCTGTGCTTGTTGCATCTGCGAAAATGTCATCTGTCGGTGGATACTCCAATTCCGGATAACAATTTAAAAATATTTTTAATGACTCTGCGAGATTTATAGTTTTTTCCGGTTGAAATGTTCCATCTTCGTATCCTGAAATAATATTTTTTTCTTTTGCAATTGAAACATATGGCGCAAACCATGATGTTGCAGAAACGTCTTGGAGAGGGGATTCATTTGTTTGAGTAAGTGTTTCTTGTCTTTGCGCTATGTCTGTTTCTGTTGTGGCTCCGCTTGCGAGCAAGAAGATTTTCAAAGCTTCCGCGCGAGAAATTTTTTGTTTTGATTTGAATGTTCCGTCTTCGTATCCTTGAATAATGTTATTTGCGCGTAAGTAATCTATTGCAACGAAATGCGAATTTCCTGAACTTACGTCTGAAAAATTATCGGGCGCTAAAGCGCTTATTATCTTTGGTGTATGCGAAATCGTCGCGATTAAAGTTATTATAGGAATGAGTAGCCAAGTGATGTTTTTTTTGGTACTCATGGGTAGGTTTTTTAAATTTTAGAATTTCGGTTTAATGATGATATGTCTCATTTCTCCTTCTCCGTCGCTCAATGTTTCGATGTCTTCATATCCTGATCCCATACACATTAAATGTATTTTTCTTCTGAAATATGGAGACATTGGAGGAAGTCTTTGCGGACGGTGAAATTTTCTCGCCATTTCTATTTTTCTTTGGGCCATTGCAATCATGTTTTCTTCTTGGCGTTTTCTGTATTCGTCAACGTCCAAAGTAATTGAAAAATTTTCAGTTTTGCATTTTTTCCATGCCATTACTTTTAATAAATGCTGAATTGCTTGAATGTTTATTCCTCTGAAGCCTATCAGTAAATTTGGATTTTCGCTTTTTATATTTATTAAAAAAGTGTCTTTTTCATCTTCAACTATATCAATGTCTGTGTACGGGACTTCTATTTTTTTTAGAATATCTTCCAGGGTTTCCTTTAATGTTTCTATTATTTCCATAATTAAATTTTTTTAAAGTTTAGTTTGTTGTTATGACTCTGACTGTCGGCTCTTTTTCTTCTTTATCATCTTTGTGATCTGATTTTCCTTTGTTTACAATAATTTGCTGAACGATTCCGTAAAGTGTTGAAGTTCCCCAATAGAATGCAACACCAGCCGGTAAAGATGCTGTGAATACTGCAATCATTACAGGCATTATGTATATCATCATTTTCGATGCGCTGGCCATTTCTCCGCCTTGTTTCCCTGTTCCCATCGAGAGTTTCATTTGTAGAAATTGAAGGCCTCCAATGACAATTGGAAGTACATAAAGATTTGGCTTTGACAGGTCAATAATTCCGAAGAATGAATGAGAAATATCTCCCAATGTAAAGTTTTCGTATGCTTTGTATAATAAGTATGTGTTGTCCGGATTTAAACTGTCTTGAACAACATAGAAAATTCCGATAAGGAATGGAAGTTGTAAAAGAAGAGGTAAACAACTGCCCATTGGATTTACTTTTGCCTCTTTCCATAAAGCCATTGTTTCTGATGCGATTTTTTGTTGATCTCCTTTGTATTTTTCTTTGATTTTTTCAAGTCTTGGTTGAATATCTTGCATTCGTTTTTGTGATTTCATAGCCTTTTGTGAAGGCACGAGCAAAATTGTTCTTATTATTAATGTAAGAATTATGATTGCCAATCCGATGTCATGGCCCGGCATTATTTTTGCAAGGAAAATCATTACATTGTAAATAGGGCGGTAGAAAATTCCCACCCAAAGTTTAGAAAAAATTCCTTCTTCAACGACTGTAAATTCATTTGAAGTAATCGTTTTTTCTTCTTCACCGATTTTTATTGTTATTTCCGCTTTATATCTTCCCATGTCTCCAAAGAGTGTGTGATTCCAGTTTGTATAAGGGATAAGTGCTTCTTTTGTTGGGAGTATTTCTATGTTTTTTTTGTCTGTACAATCAAGTTTTGGTGAATATGTCTTTTTCACCCATTCATTTTTCTCGTTTCTATATGTGTCAAATGGTTCAGCGGGGCATTTGCTTGGGATTGTGATTGCTGAAGTCGTGTTGTTTTTTATTTTTACTGTGACTATGTCTCGTCTTGAATATTCATTGTCTGTTGTTGTGAAAACTACCGTGTTTTGAAGTGTTTCTTCTGGTTGGGCAGGGCCTTTAAATAGGTTTATTACCCAGTTCACAACTAAAAATATAGCTAAAAAGATTAAAATATTCTTTACTAATTGGTTGAACTTTTCCATTTTAGATCTTGGTTACTAATTCTTCCGTTATTTTGTAGATTTCCTTAAATTCTTTTGAAAGAATCTGTTTTTTTGGAATGAGTATCATGTCTAGAGGCTTTAGGCTTGGTTTTTCTTTGATAATCAGCCTTAATGCTTCGTAAACCTGTCTTCGTACTCTATTTCTGTCCACCGCTTTTTTTGCGAATTTTGTGCTTACTATTATCCTAAATCTTGGAAATCCGATTTTATTCTCCCAGAATCTTACCACAAAGAGTTTCGAATCAAAAGACTCTCCTTTTTTAAGGATGAGTTCTATGTATTTTTTTGGGATCTTAAATTTTTTTGCGATCATCCTTTAGAGTGGATCTTAACGGTAAGGCTTTTTCTGCCTTTTGATCTTCTTCTGTTCAACACAACTGCGCTTCTTTTTAGAAAGCCGTGAGTTTTTAGTCTGATTCTTTTCTTTAGTTTTCCTAACATGGTGTTTGATTATTTCTATAATGTATTTTAATACTTCGCGTGGTGATTTTACAGAGGAAGGTTGGATTAGTCAATCTTAAGATTTTATGTAAAGGCAGTATATCTTTTCGGTTTGTTTTTTTCTTGCAAATAATATGTTTACTAAAGTATATTTGTGTAGTAGGATGCACTCTAGTTTAAATTTTGATCCAAAAGAATATGGCGATAAAAGCAGGATATGAGTTTCTGTTTTTTGGAAAGGACGATAATAGTTTTCTTGAAAATTATTATTATGACCTTTTCCAAGATTTTGGGGACAAAAGCGGTCAGATTTTTATAAATTTGGAAATTCAAAACAATCCTGTTGATGCTGAGGAAATAGGGCAGGTTATTTTTGAGAGCATGCAGAAGGTGTTTTTTGAGGATGTTGGAAAAGATCCTTATGAAAGATTTGAGGCCGGTCTTAAGGCTGTAAATGGTGTTTTGAATGAATTTAAAGCGCAAAAAGTTTCAGGATATATTGGAAATTTGAATGTTATTATTGCCGCAATAATAGGGGATACGCTTTATTTGACTCAATGTGGAGACAGTGAGGCTTATCTTATAAGAAAAAGATTTATTAGTGTTGTCAGCGAAGGTCTTAGCGATGAAGTCACAAACGGGGATGTTTTCGGGAATATCGCTAGTGGATCGATAGAAGTCGGGGATTTTGTTTTATTCTCTTCAACAAGACTTTTGCGTTATATAAGTAAGACGGATTTGTCTAAGGCTACAGGTGGAAACGATGTTATGAATTCTTTGAATGAGATTAAAGATACGATGTCTACTGAGATTTTGGGACGAGTCGGACTTACGGGAATTCTTTTTTCAAAGGCTACAAAAGCTGAAATTGAAGATGCTTTGGATGATGTTGAATTCTCAGAGAAAGGAGTACTTGAGTCTTCTAAAGGCCATACTTCTGCGCAAAAAGAGACTTTGTCAGGAAAATTTTTGACTGCAATTAAGGGATATGGAGCGAGAGGTGGAAGCAAGCTTTCAGGAATTGGATTTTTTGAAAAAATTAAAGATTTTTGTTCAAGATTTGTTTCCGGTCTTTTTTCGAAAGGATTTGGCAAAGATAAAATTTTGGCGCTTTTGGTTGTACTTATTATAGTACTTGGTGCTGGAATTTGGGTTTATGGCGTTAATAGCGCTCAAAGAGAGCAACTTGTTAAACTTGATGAGATTTTGACAGGTGTTCAATCAAAGATAACAGAGGCGGATACCAAAGGATCTTATGATAAGGCGGCGGCGAAAGATGTCTTGGATAAGGCTTATGTCGATGCCATGAGTGTTTTGAATTCCGGATATTATAGAGATAAGGCGAAGCTTTTCTTGGTTCAAATAGATGAAACAAGAGATAAACTTGATAGTGTTCAAAGAGTTGAAAATCCTAAAATTGTGGCCGATCTTACAAAAAAGAGAAGTGATGTGAATGCGCTTGGTTTCACTGAATCAAAAGGAAGGATTTTTGTTTATGAATATAATGCGCTTTACGAGCTTGTTCTTGATCAAATTCAAGATCCTTTGACTATTGATAAAACTGAAACTGTGATTGCTGGAACAGGTTTTTCTGATAGAAATTCTGTCGTTTTCCTTACAAAAAATGGCAAGATGATCGAATACAGCAATGGAACAATGAATTTTATGGACACAGCTGATACGACATTCCATAAGGGAAGTTATGTTGTTGATTGGGGAAATAAGGTTTACTTGCTTGATACCGAAAATAATCAGATTTGGAAATATGCATATAAGGCTACGACCGGCGGTTTTGGAAATGCAGAGCAATATTTTGCAAAGGAAAAAGTTGATTTGGCTGGGGCAAAGAGCTTTGCAATTGATTCAAATGTTTATGTTTTGATGAGCAACGGAGATATAAATAAGTATTATGGCGGAACTAAAGTTGATTTCTTCATCAATAATCCTCCATTTAATTCGCTCAAAGATCCTTCAATTGTTTATACTAATGATAAGCTTGATTACGTGTTCGTTGTTGATGCACAAGGCAGAATCTTGCTTTACCAGAAGGATACAAAAACGGGAAATCTTGTTTATAGTATGCAATATTTGTTCCCTAATATCGGAGAAATTCGCGATATAAGTGTTGATGCTGATTCAAAGAAAATACTTATATTAACGAAGGATAAGATTTACGAATCGAATTACTAGTTGGAAATTTCTTTCGCAATCTGGAGTTCTTCGTCCGTTTTTATTACGAGAATTTTTGATTTGCTTGTTTTTGAGGAGATTATTTCTTTGGATAGGCGGTTTGCTTTTTTGTCGAGAGAGATGCCGAAATGTGAGAGGTTGTCTATTGTTTTTTCTCTTATATAAAATGCGTTTTCGCCTATGCCGGCGGTGAAAATTATTGCGTCTATTCCTTTTATGGATGCTGACATTTCTGCTATGTGTTTTGCAAGATGGTATGAAAATATTTCAATTGTGGATATGGCTTTTTTATCTTTCTTTAGCGATTTTTTGTATATCTCTCTCATGTCCCAGCTTATTTCAGAAAGTGCTAAAAGCCCCGATTTTTTCAGATAAATTTCTTCTATTTTTTCGAGCGAAAGTTTTAGAGATTTTGAAAGATAGAATGTTATCGCCGGATCGATTGAGCCGCAACGTGTCCCCATAATCATGCCTTCAAGAGGCGTAAATCCCATGGTTGTGTCCATTGCTTTTCCTCCTATTGATGCTGTTATCGATACTCCGTTTCCGAGATGACATGAAATTATTTTTGCTTTTTTGTTTCCCAAAATCTTGAGTGCTTTTTCTGTTACAAATTTATGACTTATGCCTTGAAATCCATATTTTCTTATTCCGTGTTTTTCATGTAATTCTCTTGGAATGGCGTAAAGAAAAGCTTTCTCAGGTGTCGTGGAGTAAAAGCTTGTGTCGAAAACTGCATAATGTTTTGCGTTTGGCAGATATTTTTTGCACGCCAAAATCGCTTCCAGATTTATTGGATTGTGGAGTGGAGCGATAGAGGATAATTTTTTAATTTCTTCAATTAATTTTTTGTCTATTTCAGTTGGCTTTGAATATTTTTCTCCGCCGTGTACGACTCTGTGTCCTACGCGTTCGATGTCGTTTAGCGAGGATATTTTTCTTGAGGCAATCAGCTCTTTCATCGCTGATTTAAGGGCTAATTCTATTGTTGGAGTTTTTGATTTTTTATTAACTTCAATCAAATTTTCCGTCAAACTGGAAAAATTTTTCCCATCAAAAAGTTCGTATTTCAATGAAGATGATCCGGCATTTATTACGAGAATTTTCATACGTCTTTATATACATGAGTTCCGACTTTTGGCTGTACTAAAACTTTTACTCCTATGTCACTTCCTGATTTTGCTACTACAACATCTTCTCTGTCGATTTGTATTGAGTCTATTATTTGCTCAAAAAGGCCTCCCTCTTTTTCGAAAATTAATGAATCGCCTTTGTGAATAGGGCTTGTTACTTTTATAATCGCTACATTTATTTTATCAAAATATCCTTCGCATATTCCGCAAATTTTCATTTCTCTAAATTCAGAAGAAGATTTTTTTATTGATTTTTCTTCAAATTCTTCGAAAAGTTGTTCAGAGGGCAGTGGTTCTCTTTCGTAAATTTCGGGCGTTAAATCATTCTCAATAGATGAGATAGAATTGTAGTCGACGTCCATCGGTCTTAATATTTTACTGCGTCGTGTCGTGGTTCTTTTTGTTGTACGTGATGCGGATTTTCGCGTCTTTGGCAAAACAGATTTTCTTCTGCCTTTTGCGGCAAGACTTCGTTTTCTTTGAAATGCGGGAATATTGTAAACGTTTATTTCGTCCATGGAATTGAGGTAATTTCGTGTTCTATTATAACAGAAATTATATTTTAAAGAAATTTTTTATTTCTTGTCTTACTATTATTTTCCCTATTTTGAAATATGAGATTGGTTTTGTGATCAGTTTTATTTTTTTATCTGAAAAAGAAGATTTTTTTATTGTATCAATTATTTCAATTGTGTTCTTTTGGCTTCTGATAAGGCTGTATGAAATATCTAAATCTTTTAAATCATGACAATCGGCTGTCGAAATCATTGGCAGATTTGATTCTTTTGCGATTGATATCGCTTTTTTGTTGAAGTTTTTTGTCGAGGTATAACAGAATGAATATTCTATGGCGTCGAATAATTTTATGTTTTCGATGAGATCTTTTTTTAAAGTTGTTCTTCCCGGGAAGAATGGATGCGGGGCTATTATAAGGCAGTTTTTGTGTGTTGATTTATATGTTTCCAGTTCTTCAAATGTTTTTATTTCTTCAATTTCTTTGTCTACATTTATTCCTAAAATGTGTTTTTTATTTATTTCAAATTCTATTCCCGGAATTAATAAAATCCCTTTTCTTTGTGCGTATTCTTTTAGTTCTTTTGTGAAAATCACTTTTCTATGGGAAGTGATTGAGAGAACGTCATATCCCAGTTTTTTGGCTTCATCTACCAATTGTTTCGGCGTGTGAGAAATATGATCTGCTAAATCTCCTGCGGTGTGCGCATGAAACTGACATTTTAGAAAATTCTTGGAAATTATTTTTTTCTGTGTCAAATTTTTTTATTTTGAAAGGATTTTTTTGAAATTTCCATCAAAGTTTTGTAGAAAATTTTTCATATCCAATACATCGTTTTTTGTAATACTTTCTATTTTTGAATGTTTTCTTTGTTGTCCTTCAAGTCTTATTGTTTTATTTACTATTACCGTTACAAGTGAGGTTGCGTGACATTTTTCACAATGCATTTCAAAAAGTCCTTCGTTCTTTGTCGTGGCGATTACGTTTATTTTATTTTCCACGTATTTTGTTTTACATCCCAAACATTCACATGTTTCCGTGAGTTGTTTTACTGTTGATTTTAATTCGTTTATGTTCATTTTTATAATTTTTCTAATGCTTTTTTTATTCTTTTAAGTGATTCTTCTTTTTCTAAGGTGTACATGACTTCGAAGACTCCCGGGGAAAATTCAAGTCCGCTTAATGCCGCTCTTAGAGGCCAAAAAACCTGTCCATTCTTGCACGCTAATCTCTCAACGATTTTTGTAAGAACATTTTTTATTTCGGAAGTTTTCCAGTTTTCCAATTTTCCGAGATCTTCCTGTGCTATTTCGAGCGATTTCTTTGCCCAAGAAAAGTCTACTCCCATTTTTTCATGCGTCAATAATTCTTTGGAATAGTTTGGTAGCGAAAAATAAAAATCTATTTGTGACGAAATTTCTTTCGGATCGCGCAGAATTTTTTCTTCAACTGTTACCAGCATTTTAAAAATATTTTTGTCTGACAAATATTTTTTATCTAAATATTTTTTGCAAATTTCCAACAATATTTTTCCTTTTTCTTCTGTAAATTTTTCTTCTTTTTCTTCTGACGTGAATATAAATTTTGGCTGATCTTTGCGAGATAAATCAATCTCAACTTTTTCGTCTATTCCTTTTGCAAGCGCAAAAATCTTTTTATTGAAAATTTCTTTTTGCCATTTCCAATTGAACCAATCCAGTTTTTCTACAGAGAAAACTGCGCCTGCTTTATGAACATGTTCAATTGAAAAAAGTTCTTCAAGTTCTTGAAGTGTGAAAATTTCTTTTTCTTCTCCGCCTCCCGGATTCCATCCCAAAAATGCTGCAAAATTTATAATAGCTTCTTTTAAATATCCTTTTTCAATATAACTTTCGACAGAAACATCTCCTTGGCGTTTTGATAATTTGCTTTTGTCTTCGTTCAAAAGCAGTGGTAAGTGTGCAAACTCCGGATGTTCCCAGCCAAATGCTTTATAAAGTGCAATGTGTTTTGGCGTGGATGGAAGCCATTCTTCTCCTCTTATCACGTGTGTTATTTCCATGAAATGATCGTCAACCACGTTTGCGAGGTGATATGTAGGGAAGCCGTCTGATTTTATAAGGATTTGATCGTCGATTATTTTGCCGTCAAATTGTACGTTCCCACGAACAAGATCTTTAAATTTTATTAATTCATAAGGCATTTTTTGTCTTACTACGAAAGGAATTTTTGCATTTAATTTTTCTTCGATTTCTGACTTTTGTAATTTTGCGCATGTTCTGTCATACATTGGTGGAAGTTTGTTTTTCTCTTGTTCCTCACGCATTTTATCCAAGCGTTCTTTTGTGCAAAAGCATCTATATGCGTGTCCGCTTTCTATAAGCTCATTGGCGTGTTTTAGATAAATTTCTGTTCGTTTTGATTGTGTGTATGGGCCAAATTCTCCTTTCTCAGAGCCATCAAGCAGTGGTCCTTCATCGTGGTCAATTCCTATCCATGAAAGTGTTTTTATCAAGTTTTCGACTGCGCCTTCGACGAATCTTTCTTGATCTGTGTCTTCAATTCTTAGCAAAAATTTGCCTTTATTTTTGCGTGCGAATAGATAACAATATAGCGCTGTGCGAAGCCCTCCAACGTGCAAATATCCTGTCGGTGATGGTGCAAATCGTGTACGAACCATGTGTGTATTGTGATTTTAGTAAATTACGAATGGATTATACATTGTTTTTCCTCTGGAAAAAAGGGGCTGTGTCGTGTAAAATAAAGGGGCTTGAAATGAGTGTTTTTTATTAAAGTTAAACCTTTTATATGGGAAGAAGAAGGCTTAGAAGAACAGTACGAAGGAAACGCGCTACTGTGAATATAAAAGTTGACCCTACGATTGCCAGAGAAATTTGGGCTACTATTTTGTTGGCTATTGGAGTTCTTACAATCTTGAGCATTAAGGGGTCTTTTGGGCCTGTTGGTAATCTTTGGGTTGGATTTTTGAGCCCGATTTTGGGATGGGGTATTTATATTATTCCTGTTCTTTTTATAGTTGTTTCTTCGATGATGTTTTTGTCCAAGGACATTGAATTTGGCGCTTCGAGGATTTTTGGAATTATCTTGTTTATGACTTTTGGGCTTAGTCTCGTGCATCTTTCAGTTCCTATTGAACATATTTATGATTATGCCACGGCCGGTAGATACGGTGGATGTGTGGGATTTGTGACGAATTTTTTGTTTTTGCAGGTTTTGAATGTTGGAAGTGTCGGTGCGACGATAATTTTCATCACGGGCTTTTTGGTCTCGTTAATGCTGGTTTTTGAACTTTCTATTATTGAACTTGTGCGTTTTGCAATTCCACAAATAAAAATTGAAACTTCTCGTTCACATGGAAGACTTAAAAAACGCGGAATTTTTGGCGAAGACGACGATGAATATGAAGAGGAAGATATTTCTGAGCCTGAAATTTTTATACATAAATCAAAAATAAGCTCTCCTAAAAATGCAGAGAAAAATAAAGATGAAGACATCGAAAAAACTGTTGACGAAGAATTAAATGAAGAAGAAGAGAAATCTGGGCTCTCTATCAATCGGGGAGATGAGACCGCTATGGCGCTTGATAAAGCGGTAAAAACGGAACATGAAGAAATTGAAT
This sequence comes from Candidatus Altimarinota bacterium, assembly GCA_023231115.1. Lineage (GTDB taxonomy): Bacteria > Patescibacteriota > Gracilibacteria > UBA1369 > LOWO2-01-FULL-3 > UM-FILTER-38-24. The sequence continues at coordinate 40,518 of JALNWA010000007.1, read as the reverse complement.
GGGAATTTCCTTCGCTTGATTTATTGCTCAATGGAGATAGTAATGTTGTTGTTGATGAGAAATTTTTGAAAGAAAGTGCGGAGAAAATCAGAAAAAAACTTTCTCAATTTGATATTGAAGTCGCGATGCATGAAGTTAATGTTGGACCGACTGTTGTTCAGTATACTTTGAAACCAAATGAGGCGGTAAAGCTTTCCAAAATTACATCTCTGAAGAACGATATTGCGCTTGCGTTAGCCGCGGAAAAGGTTCGTATTGAAGCGCCGATTCCCGGAAAATCTTTGGTCGGAATTGAGGTGCCGAATGTTTACAGAGCTATTGTTTATCTTCGTGAAATTCTTGAAAGTTCCGAATTTGGACTTTCAACTTCAAAATTAACATTGCCTCTTGGCCGTGATGTCGCGGGAAAGCCTATTGTCGCAAGTCTTGATTCTATGCCGCATTTGCTTATAGCAGGAACGACAGGAAGTGGAAAATCTGTTTGTATGAACACGTTTTTGGTGTCCTTGCTTTATCAAAATTCTCCAGAGGATTTACGTCTTATATTGATTGATCCGAAAAGAGTTGAGCTTTCTTCTTATAATAATATTCCGCATTTGTTGACTCCTGTGATCCAAGATCCTGAAAAGGCGGCCATTTCTCTTAGATGGGTTGTTGGTGAGATGATGAGAAGATATCGAGAACTTTCTTCAAAAAGAGTGAGAAATATTGCTGAATTTAATGAAGTTGATGGTGTTAGAAAAATGGCGAGAATTGTAGTTGTGATTGATGAATTGGCGGATTTGATGTTGGCGGCCGGAAAGGAAGTTGAGGCTTCTATATGCCGTATCGCGCAGATGGCGAGAGCTGTCGGAATTCATTTGATTATTGCTACGCAAAGTCCGAGGGTTGATGTCATTACAGGACTTATTAAGGCAAACATTCCTGCGAGAATTGCTTTTGCAGTTTCAAATTCTATTGATTCAAGAATTATTTTGGATTGTATGGGAGCGGAAGATTTGGTCGGAAAAGGGGATATGCTTTATCTTCCGGTTGGTCGCAATAAACCGCTGAGGGTACAGGGAATTTATGTGTCTACGGAGGAAATTGAAAGAGTTGCGAACAGGGTTAAACTTACTGTTGCTCCTGAATATAATAATGAAATTACTTCGACTGAAACTTCAAAACAAAAAGTTTTGGGAGTGCCTGATTCCGATGCCGGAAATTCTGATGATGATTTGTACGCACAGGCTTATACGGTTGTGACGGAAAGCAGAAAAGCTTCGGCGTCATTACTTCAAAGAAGGCTGAAGGTGGGATACGCAAGGGCGGCAAGGCTTCTTGATTTGCTTGAGGAAAATGGAGTTGTCGGGCCTGCGGACGGTGCGAAGCCTAGAAGGATTATGAGTGAAGAGGAACAGATGTAATATTTATTAGGCTATCTTTATCAGAATGAAGAAGCCTATTATTAGTGCTGATGCGAAGGCTGTTGTTGCAAGCATTCCATAGATTACGAATCTTGGGTTTGAGCTTTTTTGTGTTTTTTTGAATCCGAAAAATATCAGTACTGTCATCAACAAAAGTCCTGCTATAAGGCCATATTCTCCCAAAAATTTTGAAAGAAACAACCAAGTGATTGCTGTAAGAAACGTGCCTAAAAAGAACATTGAGATCTTTGAAAGTATGTTTACTGATTTGCCTTGATTTGTCGTGATGACGATTTTCATTTGAAAATTTGAGGAGCTATTTCGTGAAATATTCTATCGCGTTTTTGAAGACTTGCAAACCTTTCCCGAAAGTTGGTAGTGCTTTTCCTTCGCGTAAAAGTTTTTCTTTTGTAAGAGTCCAACCTTCTTCATTTGTGAAAGAATTGAATCTTTCAGGATGTGGCATAAGTCCAAGAATACGGCCGCTTTCATCGCATATTCCTGCGATGTCGAGCATTGCACCATTTGGATTAAATGGGAACTGCAGATCCGCGGGAGAGTTGTCGTCTTTGACATATTTAAATGCTATTTGATCGTTTTTTATAAGGCTGTCTATTACTTCTTTTTCTGCATAAAAATTTCCTTCTCCATGTGCAATAGGACAATTTAGTGTGTCAATGTTGCGAGTCCATATGCATTTTTGAGACGTGTTTTTTAGCTTAATCCAGCGACATTCGTAACGTGCATGTGCATTGTGCATTAGAACTGCTTGGCGCTGCCCATATTTTTTTTCTTTTGCAGGAACGAGTCCAAGATTTGTTAAAATTTGAAATCCGTTACAAATTCCGATTATTAATTTATCTTTTTGTGCAAATTCCAAAATTTCTTTTTCGATGTTGTTTTTTATTTTGTTTGCCAATGCATTTCCGGAACCTGTGTCATCTCCGTATGAAAAACCTCCGGGGAAAGCCATTATTTGATAATCGTCAAGCATCTTTGGATTCTCAATCAAGTCGTTTATGTGTACTATTTTTGGAAGTCCTCCTGATAATTCAAAAGCTTTTGCGGTTTCTTCTTCGCAATTTATTCCGTAACCAGTGATTACTATAACTTTAGGTTTGACTGAGCTCTCTAGAGACGGCTTCGGCAACGAAGTTGCCTGCAGATTGTCTCTGCGAGAGCCAGTCAAACCTAAATCTTTATTATCACTGGTCATGTTAATAGTTTTTAAAAGTTGATTTATAACTTTCTTCTAAAGTTTCCATATCTGTGTCGATGATTATTTCTCCGTTTACACCTTTGATTGTGAATTTTTGAGAGTCGAGAACTTGGCCTACACATGCGAAAATTTCGTCTTTGAAAAGTTTTTCAAATTTTCCTTTATTCTTCGGATTTATTGTCACTACAAATCTTGATTGAGATTCTGAAAATAAAATGAAATCATTTCTATTTAAATCTTTTTCTCGTGGAACTTTATTCAAATCTATTTCCATTCCAAGTTGTCCTGCAATTGTTTTTTTTGCGAATGTCGTGGCAAGTCCTCCGTGCGAAGGGCTTAAACTTGAAGCAATCATGTTCTTTAAAATTGCTTGTTCAACTTTCTCGTAAAGTTTTTTTGCAGAAATTGCATTTACTTTTGGAACATTTTTACCTTCTGGAAAATATTCACTTCCTGCTAATTCATTTTTAGTTTCTCCTAAAATGTAAACTAAATCTCCTGCGAATTTTGTGTCTAGTGAAACAGCTTTTGTAATATCATCCATCACACTTAATGATGAAATCAAAAGTGTTGGTGGGGCTGAAATTTTTATTGCTTTTCCATTTTTATCGAAGCCTTTGAAATCATTAAACATCGAGTCTTTCCCTGAAATATAAGGCGTTTCATATATTAAGGCGTAGTCGTAGCAAGCTTTTGCTGCTGCTTTTAATTGGCCTAATCTTTCTGATTCATCTGAACTGCACCAACAAAAATTATCCATCAATGCCATGTGTGAAAGTTTTCCTCCGATAGCGATAGAGTTTCGTATTGCTGTATCTATAGAGCATGCAGCCATATCGTATGTATCAATCTCGGAATATTTCGGATAAAGTCCTTGTGAACATACTGCTCCTTTTTTCGTTTCAATCATTGGTTTTGTCACTGAAGCGGGGGACATAACTCTGCCTTTTCCGTGAAGTGGTCCCAAAACTGCGCCTCCTTGAACCGAATGATCATATTGTCTTGGAATAAATTCAGTACTTGCGATGTTTGGATTTTTCAATAACTGTAAAAGTTTTTTGGTCAAATCTTTTGGTTCAGGTATTTCTTTTTCTTCGCGGTCGATTTTTGTGTAAGTTGTTTTTAATGTTTTTTTAGGAAGTCCGTTGTGTAGAAAATCCATTTCTATATCCATTATTTTTTCGCTTTTGTATTTGATAATGCATCTTCCGCTATCTGTGAATGTTCCGATGACTGTCGCTTCTACTCCGCGACGTTTCATTAAAGCCATAAATTGTTCTAATTTTTCTTCCGGAATTGATAGAGTCATTCTTTCTTGTGATTCACTAATCCAGATTTTCCATGGTTCTAGATTTGGATATTTTAATGGAACTTTATCTAATTCGACTTCGCATCCGCCGCATTCTTTTGCCATTTCTGCGACTGAAGAAGAAAGTCCTCCGGCTCCGTCGTCTGTAATTGAATTATATAATCCCATTGCTCTTGCCTCTTTTATAATTGCGTCTGAGAATTTTTTTTGAGTAATCGGATCGCCGATTTGCACTGCTGTTGCAGGACTTCCCGCTGACAATGTTTCTGATGAAAATGTTGCTCCATGAATTCCATCTTGTCCAACTTTTCCGCCTATCATTACGATTTTATCGCCTTTGTGTGCGCTTTTTTCGTGTGAAGGTTTGCCGTTTATCATCTTTGGAATAAGTCCTACCGTGCCGACGAAAATCAACGGTTTTCCTTTATAGTCTTTGTGAAAATATGTAAATCCTTGTGGAGTCGGGATTCCACTTTGGTTTCCTCCCGCATTTACTCCTGAGATAACTCCTTCAAAAATTCTTTTTGGAGTTAGCGAAGCTTCTTTTAAATCTTTATCTCTGTAAATTGGTTCTTCGTCATCAGGCAATCCTACGCAAAATCCATATTTATTTAAAACCGGTTTTGCGCCCTTTCCGAAGCCAATTGTGTCTCTGTTTACTCCTACAATTCCTGTAATTGCGCCGCCAAATGGATCGAGTGCTGACGGGCTATTGTGAGTTTCGGCTTTGTCTGTAATTAAATAATTTTCATCGAAAATTATCGCTCCGGAATTGTCTGAAAAAACTGAAACACAAAAATCATCTTTACCTTTTTTGTTGCGAATATCGATTGTAGCTTTCTTTATATAGCCTTTATATAAGCCATCTTTTATTTCGTCTATTTCCGCTGCAAAAATTGTGTGTTTGCAATGTTCCGACCAAGTTTGTGCAAGTGTTTCGAGTTCTATGTCGGTAGGCGAGCGGCCTTCTTTTTCAAAATATTTTTTTATTGCGTATAAATAATCTTTCTCAAGGGTAAGCGGTCCGCGGCGTGTTCCGTCATGATTTAAAATTCCTTCTTTACCTATTTTCAAAAGTTCTTCTTCGGAAATATTTAGGTCGATTTTTGAAATTTCTATTTCTGAGGAAAGGTGAACTTGCGGAACAATTAAGTCCATCCCATTATCTTTATCAAAAGTCTTTTTGTCTTTTACGTGAATTCTTTGAATTAATTTATTGGCTAGAATTTCTCCTATTTTCTTTGTGTCTTCTGCTGTTATTTTTCCTTTCAAAAGCATAAGAGTGGAAGTGTGAACGCTTTCTTCGTCGATGAAATTTTGTTTTGTAAATTCTTCTATGCTTTCTTTCGCGGTTGTTCCGATATTGTCTGTGACTCCCGGTAAAAAGCCTATTTCAAGCGCAAAATCAAAGTCGATATCATTGAATGGTTCGTCGATTTTGTATTTTTGGGAAATGGAATTTGATAAAATTTCCGCAATCTTTTTGATTTCGTCTGAATTGAAATTTTTGTTTACCGTGTATACTTCGAGCACTTTTGCGGCTTCGATTTTAAAACCTTCTGATACAAGGTTTTTTCTCATAACTTCCGACCGTGTGTCGTTTACATTCGTAACAACTTCTATCCTATGTGCCATTTTTAACAATGTTTAAAAATCTGCCCGCAACAGAAAAATATCATAAAATAACGTGATAGGGCAAATTAATAAAGTAGTGTGTTTGAAATTACAGGTCCTGATGTAATTTCAATGTTTGGTGTAATTCTTCTAAGCGTTACGGTCAATGGATCATCAACTCCTGGATTGGATATATCCATGCTCACGGTGTTTGCCATAACTGAATATGACGTGCATTCGCCGGCCTTTATTGGAGATGCGTTTTTTAAAGTTACGCTTACTGTGTTTTTTTCTGCTGACGCAAATGATTTATTGCCGTATGTTTCTTCTACTACTACATCGAATGGATATTTAATTGGTTTTGAAGACCCTGAAGTAAATGTTAAGTCCATTCCTTCTATAGTGGTAATATCTTCTTTGCCTGCACATATTTTGTAAACTGCAATTTTGTCTTGAGAGGCAACTGAACGATTTCCGCTTGGAGAAGAGCTATCTAGGGTAACATTAACTTGTTTTTTTCCAGGTGTGCTCGTGATAAGCTCGCTTTGTGGTCTGTTTTTAAACATTCTTCCTTGAAATAAATCTGATCCGCTTGAGAAAAATACGATTCCTCCCACTAAGAGGATGCCGACGATTCCAATAATTATATTTTTAATATTCATTTTGAATTATGTTATTTATTTTATGTTAATTTTATTCTTTTCTTGTTTTTTTGCAATTATCTTCATCCGCAACATTTCTTGTATTTCTTGCCTGATCCGCATGGACAAGGGTCGTTTCGGCCTACGATAGGGGCTGTATCTTTGTTGTTATCGGAAACGTGAACTATTGTTCCGCCGGATGGTGCGCGTTCTGTAGCGCCTGATGCCCTCATTACCACCGGATTTCCGGATGGTCTGCCTGATGAAAGTTGATTTTCAATTTCTTCATCATTTGTTTGAATTTGTTTTACTTCAGATTGTTTTAGAATTTCACGAGGTATTACTTTTTCAAGATCAATTTTGAAAAGTGTGTTTAATGTGTTGGACTTTATCATTGACATAAGTTCGTTGAAAAGCTCGAAGCTAAGCCCTTTGTATTCTGTTAACGGATCTTTTTGCGCATATCCGCTGAAGGCAACGCTTTCTCTTAAACGTTCCATTGTGTCGATGTGCTCCATCCAAAGTGAGTCTGTTGAGCGAAGAATTACGGCTTTTTCTATTCCTCTTAAAATGTTTGAATCAGGTAATGATTTTTCGCGTTTTTCATATCCTTTAATCAAGTAAGATTTTGCTTTTTCAATTAATTCGTCGTCGTATATTATTTTGTCGATTTCCTCTTGAGGAAGAGCACTCTCGTCTTTATAGATTGCTGTTAAATCTTCGAAAATTTCTTTTTTGTTCCAGTCTTTTGTGTCTCTGTTTGCTGTGTTGTTTATTACAATACTTTCTGCGGCTTCTTCGATCATTTGAGTTATGTCTTCTTTTATTTCTTCTTTGAAAAGATAATTTTTGCGTTGTTTGTAGATGATATTTCTATGAATATTCATAATATCATCGTATTCAACAAGGTGCTTTCTTATGTCGAAATTGTGCCCTTCAACTTTTTTCTGTGCGCTTTCAATCGAGTGAGAAATTATGGAATTTTCTATCGGCATGTCTTCTGGTACTTTCAACATTTCCATCATGCTCTTGATTTTGTCTCCACCGAAAAGTCTCATCAAATCATCGTCCATTGAGACCAAAAATTGGCTTGCTCCTGGGTCTCCTTGACGTCCGCTACGTCCGCGCAACTGATTGTCGATACGGCGCGCTTCATGTCTTTCAGTTCCTAAAACGAAAAGCCCGCCCAAGTCTTGTACGCCTTCTCCAAGCTTAATATCGGTTCCACGTCCTGCCATGTTTGTTGCAATTGTGACCATTCCTTTTTGTCCGGCTTGTGATACAATTTCGGCTTCCTTCTCATGATTTTTCGCATTCAAAACGTTGTGCGGAATTCCTTCCATCGTGAAAAGTTTGCTCAATATTTCAGATTTTTCGACTGAAACTGTACCGACCAAAACCGGCTGTCCTTTTTCGTGAAGTTCTTTTACAAGTTTTGTTGCCGCTAACATTTTTCCTTTGAATGTTTTGTAAATTGCATCTGTTTTGTCGAGTCTCTGCATCTTTCTGTTCGGAGGAATTATTATAGTTTCTAAGCCATAAATTTGATAAAACTCTTCCGCTTCGGTTTGCGCTGTTCCTGTCATGCCTCCTAATTTTTCAAAAAGTCTGAAATAATTTTGGAACGAAACTGTCGCGAGTGTTTTTGATTCGCGTTTTACTTCAACATTTTCTTTTGCTTCGATGGCTTGATGAAGCCCATGGGAATATCTTCGGCCCGGCATCAAACGTCCTGTGAATTCGTCGATAATTAAAATTTCGCCGTCTTTTACGATGTAATCAATGTCGGCTTTATAGCATGCTTTTGCGCGAAGTGCTTGTTCGAGGTGATGCACTTCTTCAAATCCCGCGTCCGTGTAAATATTTTCCACTCCAAGAAGTCCTTCCATTTTTGCAATTCCGGCTTCTGTAAGCGTTGATGTCTTTAATTTTTCATCGATTACATAATCTACGTTTTCTTCGAGATTTTGTATTAATTTTGAATGTTTTTGATATTTTAATGTTGATTCTTCGGCCGGTGCGGAAATTATAAGCGGAGTTCTCGCTTCATCAATTAAAATCGAATCCACCTCATCAACAATCGCATAGTAAAGGTCTCTTTGTGTGATTTCTTCTTTTTCAGTTACCATGTTGTCACGCAAATAATCGAATCCGAATTCGTTGTTTGTTCCATAAGTAATGTCGCATGCATATGCGTCTTTTTTCTGTGCGTGGCTCATTCCGTGGACTGTTACGCCGACTGTAAGTCCCAAATAATTGTAAAGTCCGCCCATCCATTCCGCATCTCTATGCGCCAAATAATCATTTACTGTGACAAGATAAGTTCCGCGTCCCAAAAGTGCATTTAAATAAATTGGTAAAGTACATACGAGTGTTTTTCCTTCACCAGTTTTCATTTCGGCGATATTGCCTTGATGAAGGACTATTCCTCCAATCATTTGAACGTCGTAGGGGATCATGTCCCAAGTTATATCGCGGCCTCTGACTGACCAAGTTTTTCCCATTAAATGTCGACATGCGGTTTTTACCAATGCAAATGCTTCAGGTAAAATGTCGTCAACTGTTTCACCGTTTTTGAGTCTGTTTTTGAATTCCTCTGTTTTGGCTTTTACCTGCGCTTCTGTTGTGATTTCTTTTTGATATTTTTCTTCGACTTCAAGAATGTCTTGGACAATCGGGCGGATTTTTTTTAATGCCTTTTCATTTGGATCTCCTAGAATTTTATTTATTATTGATTGAATCATATTTTCGTAAATGTTTGAATATCTTTTATGCTGGAAGATTTTAACATTATTTTGAGCTTGAAAGGGGTTTTGAAGTTGACAGGCAGGAAAAAGTGTTTAAAATCCGTTTTGTATAAATTAACTTTAAAATGTATGGAATTAGATAATATTGACGATGAGGAGGTGTCTGTTAATTGGGACGACGGTGAGGATCTTGGGGCTTCTGACAGTCTTGGTGTTCGTATTGATGATGTGACTGATCTTGCTGATTTAGAGCCTGAAATCAGGATGTTGAATGGTGTCGGTGATAGCTTGGGTGATTTGTCGGACAGGGAAGTGATGGCGCATATGCACACACGTTTTTGTGATGTTGGGGTTGTTAAAATTGGGCCAAAGGGTGGCCTACAATGGTTAGACGATGGGAATGTGGTAGATGATCAACCTGAAGTCGATGAAAAAGGTCTTGGAAAGAATAATGGATCTACTATGGAATTTCATGTGGTTGCTCCTGGTTTGTGCGTTGGAAGACTTGTAGCCAGAGGAGGTGAGAAAAGTCCATGGTATCTTGATAGATAAGTTACTTTATTCTCTGTGTCCTTTTAGCACGACGAAGACTGTTTTTAGAAGGATTTTTATGTCGAAAAGGATAGACCAGTTTTCAATATAATAGCGGTCGAGTTTGATTTCTTCTTCAAAAGGGAGATCGGAACGGCCGCTTATTTGTGAGATTCCTGTGATTCCCGGTTTTATTGTTAAAACGAATTTGTGGCTTTTTTCGTATTTTTCAACTTCTTCAGGTAAATGTGGGCGTGGGCCGACAAGGCTCATGTCTCCGACCAAAACGCTGAATAGTTGTGGAAGTTCATCGATTGAATATCTGCGAATAAATATTCCTACTTTTGTAACTCTCGGGTCGTTTTTTATTTTAACGAGTGGACTGTCTTTTCGTGTATTGTTAGCGGAAAGTTCTTTGTATCTCATGCTGTCTGTTTTTGGGTACATTGAGCGAAATTTGTAGAAATTTAAAAGTTCGCCGAATTGTCCCACTCTTTTTACGCGTTCTCCATTATCTTTTTTTGTGAAAAATATAGGACCTTTTGAGTCTAATTTTATTGCAATTGCCGTGATTATGAAAACAGGGGAAAGTATTATTAACAGCACTAATGAGCCAAAAAAATCGATACATCTTTTTATAACTCTGCCCCAGCCTTCCAAAGGTGTCGGTTTTATTGAAATGATTGGAATGCGACCGATTACGGAAATTGAGATGTTTGAGCGGCGTACGTCGATAAGTTCAGGTACGAATTTATATGAAACGTGATTTAAATCGCAGAGCTGAAGGATTTCTTCGTTTTCTTTCGCGTTGATTTTTGAATCGGTTTGAATGATTTCGTCTACTTTTTTGTGTTGAATTGTATACTGCAATTGGCTTGGATTTTCTATTACTCCCACGATTTTGTATCGTGCGTCTTTTTTTAATTTTTTTGAAATTTCATCGGTGATTTCGTTTTGTCCGATAAATAGTAAATTTCGTTTGCCTATGCCGTTTTTCAATAAAATTAATTGAATGACTTTTATTATTCCGCGGCCAAGGATTATGAATAAAAATGTGAGTGTCCAGCTATATAAAATCGCAAGTCGGGAAAAGGGGAATGTGCGAGTGAAAAAGAAATATGTGACGCAAAATGCCGCCCATATAAACCAAAAAATAAAAACTTTTTTTGATTCTGTTGTGAATTTTAGTGTTGTTCGAAGTGTGTAAAGTCTGCCGAAAATGAAAATTAAAATTAGCGCGGCGGCAAGGAATGAACTGAATCTCAAATATGCTTCAAGTGTCGGCAAAACTGTGTAATCAATCGGTTTTGCGATGCCTTTTATTGGCTCTGTAATAAGGCGTAAATTGTATGCTACAAAAAATGCCGATATTGTCATTATTATGTCGATCGGTATTTTTATAAGTCCAAAGAAAATTTCGAAACGTTTCATTTTGTCGGTTTTTTTAGCTGCTCTTAAACAGTTTGGGTAAGCCGAGTTCTGTGTCCCTCCGATTTTGTCGATGGGTTGTGATCATCTATCTTAGCCCCGCAGAGCGGGGTCTATAGCGGTGAGAAGAGTTATTTGCGATTGGCTGAAAATAAATCTTTCCATCTCACCTTGCACCTCACAGGGTTTTCCCACTTACAGCTTTCGCCGCATGTTCCCGCTGAGCGGGACTTTTCACCTTTTGCCCCTTGCGGGGTTAGTATTGTCTCTGTGGCACTGTCCCTGTCCCGATATTTCGATCGGGACGGCGCGATGTTATCGGCTGTGATTTGCCATGGTGCTCGGACTTTCCTCTCCGATGTCCTAAAGGAATCGGAGTGATCACTCCAAACTATCTAAGAGCAAGAGCTATTCTAATAGATTTTTGGGTTTTATGCAACAGGAAGCTGTTTTTCCAAAATTTTCTTGTTTGAGAAGTTTTTTATTTTTAGGACTTTTATGTTTTTTGGAAGTGCGGAGGCTTGAATTAAGCCAATAATCTCACTTTCTAAAATGCAAGTTTTTAATCTTTTTGCCATTGTTTCCACTTTTTTAAAGACTTTTAAAGGTGGAGTTTTCTTGTAATCTGTGAGGTTCATCGATACTTGGGCGATGTCGCGGCTTTTTAAATAAAGGCCGAGTGCTTTTACGTTTTTAAGTCCGTTTTTTGCGGTTTCGCGAATTTCATTTGCTATCATTTTTGCAATTTCTACGTCGGAAGTTTTTAAATTTATGTTATATGCGACAAGAATTCCGCGCACTCCTATCACCGTTGCGCCGGCAGGTCCAATTTTTTGCGGGCCGAAGTCGGGAGTTTTTTCCGGCAAATTAATTTCTTTTTTTAGTTTTTCGTATTGTCCTTTGCGAATTAATGCGAGATTTTTTCTGTCTTTTCTGATTGCCGAATTTTCGTAGAGGTATACCGGAATTTTCACTTTTTCGCCGATTTTTTTTGCGAGTGCGATTGAGTATTTTACGGCTTCTTTTGTTGTTATTCCTTTGAGCGGAATTAATGGAACGACATCTGTTGCGCCGATTCTCGGATGTACACCTTTGTGTACATTTAAGTCGATAATTTTTGCGGCGGTTTTTATCGCATTGAATGCGGCTTGTATGACTTTTTTAGGTTCTCCTGCAAATGTAATGACAGTTCGATTGTGATCGATGTCGCTTTCGGAGTTTAGGAAAAGTATTCCTTTCACTTTTTTTATGGAATCTTCGATGAGTTTGATCTTGGCTTTGTCGCGTCCTTCACTAAAGTTTGGGACGCATTCGATTAGTTGTTGCACGTGTTTATTCTGGGGGATTTTGAGGGAAAAGGCAAGTGGAGGGGGTTAAAAAGATTTTAGAATTATTTAATAAAAATTTAATGTTGGTTTGCTACTGTTTGTGTAGGTTACGAAGTTATATGTTTTGACTTTGTAGCTACACTTATGTATAATGTAACTACGAAATATGACCAGTATAGAGAAGTTGTTTGATAAGTTTTTGAATTGTCCGACGGGATTGAGATATTTGGAAATAGAGAGGGTGCTTATATATTTTGGATTTCAGAAGATTTTGGCGAAGGGAAGCCATGTGAAGTTTAAACATTGTGACTTGAAATCTGATCTTATTATTCCTGTCCATGGCAATGATTGTAAAAATTTTTATAAAATTTATTCCGCTAAAATTGTTAAAAAATTGATATATGAAAAATCAAAAAAATGAGTATTTTATTGTTCTGAATAATAAAAAATATTTATATACTTTAATGAAAGTCGCAAAAAATAGATTTTTTGTTGAGTGTAAAGATGCGAATATTGCTCAGGAATTTTTGAGTGAAGATATTCCGGATTTACTTATCGATTTGCCAAAATTGATATTGGCGGAAAAGGAATATAGTGAGGGACAAGCTGATGTAGTGAGGTTTCGATTGAGTGCCGAGGATAAAAAAACTATTTTGAAAAAGGCTTACAAAAAAGGATATAAGACTGTTTCAGGATTCTTGAGGGATTTGGCTCTAGGGGCTTAAATCGTATAAAAAATTAACTTCTGTTTGCTTCTAACCATAGGTTTAAAGCTTTGTAAAAAGCTCTGTTGTTTTTTATGTCTTCTAAAAAATTCTCAACATTATTCACATTGTGAGAAAGGTTTTGATTTTCTTCTTGGCTCAAAATTTCTAATGGTTTTACTGCAATATCTGTGTCGGAAATCCCGTCCCATTCTTTAATTGCGAATATTTTATTTAAGAGAATGTCCCAGGTTATATCTAATGTTACCCATTTTTTATTTATAAATGCTTCTAAATATAAATGTTCACATTTATCAACATGAGGTATTTCTAATATTTTTTTAGGGATGCTTTGCTCGCTCCATAAAAAAGTGCAAACCCTAAATCGAACATCAATCTTTTCTTTTTTTAATGCGTCATAAAGTTTTTTATGCTTTTTGTCGCAATCTACGGATTGGTCTTCTATTGAAAGCGGAATTTTGAAAGGAATATCCCTTATTGAATTGAATATTTCTATGATTTTCATGTGTATTCTTTTACAAACTCTCTCTTTCCTTCTTTAGTTTATCATATTCTCTTTGGAAAAACCTTACTGCGTTTAGGCATTCTTTCGCTTTTTGGTTTTCGGGATCGATTTGAAGTGTTTTTTTGAAAAGTAGGGCGGCTTTTTCGAAATTCTTTTCGTTTAAATATAAGACGCCGATGTCATTTAATATTAATACGTCATTTGGAGCTAAGAAAAGTGCTCTCTCAAGCAGAACGATTCCTCTTTGACCTTGGCCAAAGTGATACATGCTCCAGCCCATACATCTCAAAATTTCGGGATGATTTGGGTAAAGTGCATCAGCTTTTTCAAGTAGTTCGACAGACTCTTTCCATTTTCCTGTGCAAGAATAAACGAAACCAAGAAGGTAGTTTGCATTTGCACTCTCAGGTTTTACTTTGATTGCATGTGAAAGTGCTTTTTCTGCATTTTCGTATTTTCTCAAAGACAAATAATTGTCGCCGATTTCTTCGTATGCTTCGACGCAATTTAAATCGTTAGACAAAATTCTTTCGCAAATTCTAATTGCTTCGACGTGTTTTCCTTCGCCTTTCATTTTGTCCGCTTCCTCTATTAGAGGGTGCAATTGTGTTTCTTCTTTGTGCATTTTATTTTTGTTTTTATTTTTTGTTTGCCTTTTTGTATTCAGGTAATTATACCAAAAACAGAGGGGGATTGCAATGTAGTGGAGTTTGACAAAATGGAGAGTTGTGTGGCTAAATTTTAAAGGCTTATCTTTTTCGCGAAGTGGTTTGTTGCCTTAATAAAGCCTTCTTTGTCGCCTGTGTCAAAACGAAGGCCTTCAATTTCAAGTCCGTAAATTTCGTGAGGTTTATTCTTGGAGCCTGTTTTTAGATAATTTTTCATTCCGTCTATCAAACGGATTTCTTTGTCTTTTGTTGAGGATTTTGATTTTTCTAAGGCTTTTAAAAGTTCCGGAGTGACGATATATTTTCCGACAATTGCGAGGTTTGACGGTGCATTTTTTGTCTCGGGTTTTTCTACGAGTGATGAAATTTTGTAAATATTTTTTTGAAGTTTTTGTGATTTTTCCGGTGAAATTATTCCATATTTTTTTGAATCTTTTTTGTCTATTTTTTGAAGTCCGATCATTGGTGTTTTAAATTTTTCGTATTGTTTTATGAGTTGTGAAATTGCCGGAATTTTGCTGTCATAAATATCATCGGCAAATAAAATTGCGACCGGTTCTTTTCCTATAATTTTTTTTGCGCAAAGTATGGCGTGGCCGTCTCCAAGCGCATTTTCCTGTGTGACGTAATGAAATTTTGCGAGATGTTCAATCGATTCTATCGTTTTTAATTCTGCAATTTTTTTTGTTTTTTTGAGTCTGTCTTTTAAATTTTTTATTTCATTTTTTTTCGGACTAAAATAATTTTTTATAGATAATTTTGAATCATTTATTACAAAAATTATTTCTTTAATTCCGCTCGCGACAGCTTCTTCAACTAAATATTGAATGCAAGGTTTATCTATTATCGGAAGCATTTCTTTCGGCACGGATTTTGTTATAGGAAGAAATCTAGTCCCAAGCCCCGCCGCTAATATTACTGCTTTTTTTATCTGCATGGCTCCTTTTTTAAGACTTTATTTTTATGACTTTATTTGTTTCTGTCTCTGCTTTTGGGATGCGAATTTCGAGGACACATTGTTCAAAACTTGCTGAAATATTTTTTATGTCCGCTTCTTTTGGAAGAACAATCGCGCGAGAAAAACTGCCCCAAAAACATTCTTTGGTGTAGTAGTTTTCGTCTGCCACTTCCTCTCTTTGGACTCTGTCTCCTTTTATAACAAGGATGTCTTCGTTGACTGTTATGTTGATGTTTTCTTTTTCAACTCCTGCAATTGGAGCGACAATAATTATTTCTTTTTCAGTCTGATATATGTCCAAAGAAAGTTGTCCCACTTCTTTTTTTAATGGGGTTTCAGAGCCGTCAGCCGGATGTATTTTGATGCTTGAATTTTTCATATGGGATTATTCTTTAAAATATTTTTTAAATTTATCCGATGGAATTGTTTCCACTTCAAGTAAGTCTTTTGCGATGCGCTCGATTAAATCTTTGTTTTTTAAGACAATATCTTTTGTTCGTTTGTATTCTTTATCAATTATTTTTTTTGTTAATTCATCTATTTTTGCGGCGCTTTCTTCCGAATAATTTTTTATGTGGCCGTAATCTTTTCCTATGAAAATTTCATCGTTTTCTCCTCCAAAAATCATTGGGCCAAGTTCACTCATTCCATATTTCGTGACCATGTTGCGAGCGAGTTTTGTGGCTTTCTGAAGGTCGTTTGATGCGCCGGTTGTCATTTCTCCAAAGAAAACTTCTTCCGCTGTGTAACCTCCTAAAAGAGAACAAAGTTCATCTTCAAATTTACTTTTTGTTACTAAATGTTGATCTTCTTCTGGCAAAAACCATGTTACGCCGAGAGCCATTCCACGTGATACTATAGAGATTTTATGGACTGGATCACAGTTTGGTAAAAGATGTCCGACAACCGCGTGTCCCGTCTCGTGATATGCCGTGATTTCTTTTTCTTTTTTGTTTAGAACTCGAGATTTTCTTTCAGGTCCCATCAAAACTTTTTCTATTGATTGCTCAAGGTCTGGCATTGAAACAGTTTTTTTGCCTAGTTTCGTGGCTAAAATTGCGGCTTCGTTCATTAAGTTTTCAAGGTCTGCTCCTGTGAACCCTGGTGTTGATTTTGCAATTTTCACAAGGTCGACACCTTTTGCCATTGGCTTATTTCTGCTATGAACTTCAAGAATTTGTTCGCGCGCTTTGATGTCCGGTACGTCTACGACAACTCTTCTGTCGAATCTTCCTGGGCGAAGCAAAGCAGGGTCCAAAATGTCCGGACGGTTTGTTGCCGCGATTACAATTACATTTGTGCCTGTTTCAAAACCATCCATTTCAGTTAGAATTTGATTTAATGTCTGTTCTCTTTCGTCATGTCCTCCTCCCATTCCTGCGCCTCTATGGCGGCCTACAGCGTCGATTTCATCTATAAAGATAATGCATGGAGCGTTGCGTTTTGCTTTTGTGAAAAGGTCTCTTACGCGTGATGCTCCAACTCCAACGAACATTTCAACGAATTCAGAACCTGAAATATTGAAAAAGGGAACGTCTGCTTCTCCCGCTACAGCTCTGGCTAAAAGTGTTTTTCCTGTTCCCGGAGATCCAATCAACATTACTCCTTTTGGAATTTTTGCGCCCATTGCTCTGTATTTTTGCGGATGTTTCAAAAAGTCTACAATCTCAACGAGTTCTTCTTTTGCTTCGTCTGCACCCGCGACATCTTCGAATGTTGTTTTCTGTTTTTCTTTATCGAAAAGTTTTGCTTTTGATTTTCCAAATGACATCGCTTGATTATTGCTGGATTGTGCGGAGCGCATCATAAAGCCGAAAAACGCGACAATCAAAATGAATGGAATTATGCTTATCAAAATATTTGTCCAAAATCCCGAGGATGCACTGTCTTCAATATATATCGGTAAATTTGAAATAATGTCGTTTGAAACTCCGGCTTGTCCAAGTAATTCGTATAAGCTTGTTTCTTTTTCTTTGTTTGTGAATTGTTTTGCGCCGTCTACAAGTTCAAGATTTATTCTATTATCGGATACAGTAATTTTGCTTATAAGTCCTGATTTTGCTTCGTCTACGAAGGTGTTTAATGTTATTTCTTTTTCATTTGTTGTTCTTGTGTCAAAAATCATTAGTCCCGCAGATATCAAAAGAGCGGCTACTATAAGATACAAAATAGTATTCCTTGGTTTATTTGGAGAGGAAATGTTTGGCATATTTATTTTTAATATTTTTAATGTTTTTTTACTTCCTTAATACTGGACTTTTTTGTGTTTTTTTTCAACTGAAACTTTGATGCGATTTTTGTTTATTGAAAACGTAATCGGTCCGATTTTTTTACTTTTATTCCCTATGTTTTTTTCTAGTACTTTTAAAATTTCGTCTATTTGTGCGTTACCAAAATCTTTTAATGTTTTTGTGTTTACTTTGTATAGTTCTCGAATAACGGCTTTCTTCAGTGCTTTACTTGAATCTCGAAAATCTTTTGCGATGAGTGCGTTTTTTTCTTTTAGAAAATCCTCGGATTTTTTTATGAATTTTTTTGCTTCGTCATCAAGAAATTCCAAAGTCTCTTCAATGTTTTTTACATTTTTAGCCACTGTCTCAAAAATATTTTTATTCAATTTTTTGAATGTTGGAACGATTTTGCTTCTGACCAAATTCCTGTTAAATTTTTCATCAAGATTGCTCAAATCTTTTCTAAATTCGATTTTTTTGTGAGAGAGATAATCCTCGATTTTCTGCTTTGGCACTTGTAAAAGTGGTTTTATGAAACGAAGATTTATTTTTGAAATTTCATGTTCGATTTTTTCCTCCATTCCTAAAAGGCCTTTTAATCCTGCTCCTCGTGCGATGTTTAAAAGAATTGTTTCCAAGTTGTCATCGGCGTGATGTGCGGTTAAAACAACATTTGTTTTTAATTCTTTTGCCAGTTTTGCGAAAAATTCATGACGAATTTGTCTACCGGTTTCTTCAAGTCCGCGACCTAATTTTTTGCTTGTTTTCTCTACATCTTTTCTTAGTATTCTTATTTCTGTTTTGTATTTTTTTGCCAAATCTTTTACGAATTTTTCATCTTTTTCGCTATTTATTCCACGGAGCATGTGGTTTATGTGTGCGGCTATAATTTTAATTGGAGTTTTTTTTGAGAATTCTTTCAGCATTTCAAAAAGAAAGACTGAATCTGGTCCGCCCGAAAGCCCCAAAATCACTTTTTCACCTTTTTTTATGTGTTTTGAAAGTGTTTCAAAGATGCTTTTCTCCAATTTTTTGGCCTCTTGAATGTTCATAGGTTTTTTTGTTTTGTTCGAAAATCATTGAAGATAAAAGATCAAGATTATCATCGCTTCCGGCTTTATTTCTTTTCTCCTCTCCGCATTCTACACATTTATGGGTAATCATCCAGCCTTTTTTCTTATCCAGCTCAACAAATACCGGCGTCATTGTCCCAAGACATTGTGACATTCTGTCTCCTGGATATTTTAAATCAACGTGTTTGGAATAAAGGCATTTTCTGCAGTGATTTCTGCATGTTTTTTCGGCTTTCGGATTTATTTCCCCGCAATTTTCGCATGTAAATCCTTCGTTTATTACTGTGAATTTTTTCATGCGTGGATTATATCATAAAACATATGTAATTGTGGAATGTTTATTTTGTGCTTATAGACTATTGTTTTTTGGCTTCAAATGTGGTAAAATTATGTGAAGGTAAATATTAAAACAAAAACAAATGAAAAGACTCTCAACATTCTTGATTCTAGGAATCTTTGCTCTCGTGGCTTTTGGCGGATATAACGTGTATTTGTCATGGCAATCCTCAAAGCTTGTTGGTGAAGTTGCTCAAGCTGATGCGCTTCTTGCCGATTATGGAAAACAGGTTTTGGAATATGAACATAAGCAGGTTTTGGAATCAATAAATGCTAAAAAGACCATAAATGAGCTTAAAAAAGAGGGAATTATCGAATGGTCCAATGTGATTAAGAAAATAAGGGTAACTATTCCTAAGGTCGATGGAACACCTATTGTTACAGTTCTTTCTTATTCAGGATCTTCAAATGATGAAATTTCTATGAACGTGAAAACGACTGAGACTTCAGAGAATCCTTACTTTGACGTTGCTGATCTTATCAAAGCATTTAATTTGAGTGAATATTTCACGGATGCTTTTGTTCCTTCAATTTCAAACGGAGTTGATGAAAAGGGAAATCAAGTTTTGACATTTTTGATCAGCATGAAATATCTGCCTAATAGCGGCGATGTTTCTCTTAGTGAAGCCGGTTTTGGTACTGAAGATGCTGGTTTGGAAACAACAGCGGAACCTGCGGCTGAAAATATACCTAAAGTTTCAAGATAAATTAAAAAAAATTACTAAAATAAAAACAAAAATATGTTAGAACAAAATGTACAAACAGAAAAAATATATGTTGAGGGCAATAGCAATAAAAGCGCTTTAATAGGCATTTTTCTCTTGCTTGTTGTCGTGGTCGGATATGTGTTTTTCACTAGAGGGTTGTCTTCAAAAGTGAATCAGATGAATGTTGATATCACTAGCAAAAATCTGCAAATTGAGTCCAGCAAAGCCAAAATTGCAGAAATGACGGCGGCGGAAGAGGAACTTGATTTGTCCAGCGAGGTTAAAAAAACCGAGCTACTTAAATCTGTTCCTAAAGATGTAGATCAGGATCAAATTATTCGAGATATTATCGATACTGCAAAAGTTCACGATATAACTTTGAATTCCATAGGATTTGGAAAAGGCGCTTCAAGTAAAGAGGGGGTTGGTTCGCTTCGAATAAATGCCAGCTTTGAAGGAAATTACAATGATCTTGTTTCATTTCTTGAAAGTGTTGAGCAAAATGCGAGAGTTTTGATTGTTGATTCTATAAATGTTCAGCTTGGAAAAACGGATTTGCTTGATGCTACGAGGGCGACTTTTTCGCTTTCAATGCAGGCTTTTTACCTTAAAAAATAATTTTTGAAATTTTGAATTATGGAAAATAATATAAAAAATCAAAGTTCTCGTGATACGGATTTCGTCGTTTCCGGGGCTTCGGAAAGCGGATATGAGGTTTTGAATAAGGTTAAAAATCCTAAGGATATTGTAGTCGATAATGTTATTTATGGAGTTTATAGTAATGAAAATGCAGGACTTTTCGTGAAGCTTAACGACTTTTTTATAGATCGTTCGAGCGTCGGACTTCGTGATAAATCATATTTTTTCCATATGTTGGCGGTTATGGTGGATGCCGGAATCCCCGTTGTGTCTGCGGTAAAATCGCTTGCGGCAAGGACTGAAAATCCAAAGTTTGCCCGTGTCTTAAATACTTTGGCTTATAACTGTGAACATGGTTCAACTTTGGCTGACAGTATGACCAGATTTGAGACTATTTTTGAGGAATCCGAAATCGGAATTGTGCGTGCCGGAGAGGAAACTGGAAAACTTAACACAATGCTTTTCAAGCTTTCTGCTCAGCTCGATAAAAATCATGATTTGTCTTTAAAACTTATTGGAGCGGCTGTATATCCCATTGTGGTTTTATGCGTGCTTGTTCTTGTCGCGACAGTTATGTTGGTTTGGATTTTCCCAACTTTAATGAATTCGCTTATGCAAGGTGGATTGACTGAAGCTGATTTGCCGTTTGCGACAAAGCTTTTACTTAATTTACAAAGGGCTATAACCGGTTATTGGTGGGCTATTTTGGCGGGAATTTTAATGATTTATGGACTTTTTAATGTTTACGTTGGAGGTGATTATGGGGCTTACAGATGGGATTATTTTAAACTTAAATTTCCGATTGTCGGAAGTTTGCTTAGAAAACTTTATGTTCTACGTTTTGTGAGTTTGGTAGGGCTTCTTATTGAGGCCGGACTTCCTGTTATAAGGGCTATCGCTATTACCGGAGGTTCGATTTCAAATAAATTATATAAACTTAAAGTTCAGGAAGTTTTGACTGCAGTACGCGACGGACGAAAAATTTCAGAAAGCCTACTTGATAGTAATTTTCTTTTTCCGCCTGAAGTTGTGCAGATGTTAAATGTGGGAGAGGCTTCTGCAAGCCTTGGAAAGATTGCTGAAAAAGTTTCAGATCAATACCAAAGAGAAATTGACAATGGACTTAAGAAAATTTCATCTGTTTTTGAGCCTGTGATGATCTTGTTTGTAGGGCTTTTCGTAGCCCTTTTGGTCCTTGCGATAATGGCGCCTATATTTAATCTTAATGATGTTCTTGGAAAATAAAAAAAAATCAGATTTTTCTCAAAAAGGTTTTACTCTTGTTGAAATAATGGTTGTTATGGCGATTGTTGCCATGGTTTCCGTGCTTTCAGTCGGAGGATATTTGCAATATAGAAAAAGTACGCTTCTTGGATTGACTG
Source organism: Candidatus Altimarinota bacterium (assembly GCA_023231115.1). GTDB lineage: Bacteria > Patescibacteriota > Gracilibacteria > UBA1369 > LOWO2-01-FULL-3 > UM-FILTER-38-24. The sequence goes on along the minus strand of JALNWA010000007.1, from coordinate 19,071 downwards.
CGGACAGTATCGTTTCTCAACTTTATGCGCAAAGAGATAATGCGATTTTCGGCTCTTACAAGAGCGAAAGAGCCGGTGAAATAAGAAAAGAGTTGGACGGGGAAATTATTGATAATAAAAATGTTTTTGATTCAAGATGTTTTACTGTTTTATTTGAAAAAAACGCCGAGGATGGAAAGTTTTCGGTGTATGCATTACAAAAAAAATTCAGCGGACAAAAAAAATGGTTTGGTGATTCATGGGTTTATGAAGGATGTACTGATATTGTTGGAGAGAAAGCGCTTTTTGAGATTGATTCCATGGTGAAAATAGATAATGTTTTTGTCGGAAATTTTTCCGGAAATGGAAATGGCGTTCAAGTTTCTCAAACTCTTGATGTCGATTTTTTGCCGCCGGACGGGAATATGCAGGTTTTTCTGGATAAAGTTTTTCAAAGCGGTGATAGCACTTCTTCCGGAGCGACCGGATCTATGCCAGTTTTTGGCATGAAAATTGATATTAGTTATGGAGAAAATTCCGGAAATTTCAAGAAAAGTGTTTTCTTTGATTTTGTTTCCGGAGTTGGAACAGTTTCTAAATAATTTATGAAAAAGTTTTTTACAAAAATTAGAGGAGAGAGAGGATTTACGCTTACAGAAGTGCTTATTGGTATTTCAATTTTGGCTGTTGCAATTGTTTCCGCGACAAATTTGCTTATTACAAGTGTCGAATCAAATAAAAATAATGTGAAAACTTTGCAGGCTTTTTATTATGCGCAGGAGGGGATTGAGGCTTTCAGAAATATTCGTGACACTAATTGGCTGCATAATCAGGATTGGCTTGCCGGAGATACAAATCGAAAGATTTGGATGAGTGGATTTACCGCTTCGCAGGAGGGCACAAAATATGAAATTGTAAGTAACGACAGGGTTTTTAACATGACTGTTCTTGGCGATAGAAATGTTGATGCGCAAGGAATGAATGTTTATGCGCCGTGGCAGGTTCATTCTTTGAATGCTGAAAATGATGCGCAAGAAAATGAAAACGGACTGAAAAGAGTTATTTCAGTTTATTCTTACGACTGCAATAAAGGGCTTAATATTGAGGAATGTAATGATTATGTGAAGGTTGTTTCGAAAGTTTTTTGGATGGACAGCGGTTCTGAGAAAAAAGTTGAATTGAATGAAATATTTACTAACTGGAAAGGCGGAGCTTTATGATAAAAAATAAATTAAAAAGAGGTTTTACGCTTGTGGAAACGCTTATCGCGCTTGGAATATTCTCTATGTTTATGACTGTTTTGATAAGTTCTTATTCCGGAATTGTGCGATCTTTGAAGGAGGCAAATGATTATCGCATTATGTATGCGGATGCTAGAAGGGTTTTTGACAGCGTGATTGCGGAATTTAGAGAGGGGATGGTTGATTACGGAAAGAGCGGTTGTCAGTCTGCGTTTTTGACCGGACCGAAAACTGAAGTTGATTTGATTTCGAAAGACGGGGTTTCTTCCACCAATATTTCGAGAGTTGAAATTCCAGAATTGAACACAGCTGATAGAAATAAGAAACGCGGGGTTATCATGGTTTCCAAAGGTCCTGCGAATGAAATTATTTTGAATTCTCCTGAGGTTGATGTAACGAATTTTCAAGTTTTTACATATCCTCATCTTGATCCTTATGATCAAAGAAATGTTTTCAAAGACGCATATCAATTCCAGCCTTTTGTGCTTGTGAAAGCGACTTTCCAAAAAGAAAAATTTAATGGCGAGCCGTTTACTGTTTCATTTGAAACGGCTGTTTCTTCAAGAATTTACAACCAAGTTTATAATCCGAATTACACAGGAACATGTCAATAATTAATGAAAAAAAAGGGAGCGCGCTTTTAACTGCATTGTTGGTAATGGGAGTGCTTTTGTCTGTTTCTCTTGCGCTTTCTTCGCTTATTTTGAGAGAGATTTATACAACTCGTGAAGTTCTTGATTCGGGGAAGGCTTATTATGGAGCGGAATCAGGAATAGAGGTTTCGCTTTATAAAATCAAACATAGTCTTCCTGGATGGGAAACTCCTGAAAAGGGCTTTGTGCCACTACAAATCGATGAAGATAAAAATGTTGTTACGGAATATAAAGTTGATAATACATGTAACGCTTATCCATGTTTTGGATCTGATTTTAATAAAGAAAGCGCTGAGGCCAATTTGACCGCTTTTTACGACGTTCTTGAACTTAATGAGTCTATTACTCTTCCGCTTTTTGTGGTCAAAGACGGGGTCGAACATAAAGTTAAAAATTTCACTGTTGAATTTTATGGAATTTTTAATCCTCAAACTGATTTGAAAATAAAAAGTGGAAAAGGATTTCCGCTTAGCGGGTGGGATATTTTGAGATGGAAAATTTTGGGAATATCAAAGGCGGATAAAACTGAATCTATCAGCGATTTTACGGCGCTTTCGATGTTGAATACCGCGGGAGAAAAAAATGCCACCAATGCCGCGAATCCTTCGTGGTTTGGAAGCGTGAGATGTCAGCAGGCGAAAGGTGAAAGATATACCAATAAAATTGTTTGTGAGGATTATGGCTTTGGGGAAGACTTCCAAGAGGTTACGCTTGGCGAAGATGTCGCGAAAACTGTTGTCGGAAATTGTGATAATACCAAGGCGCGTGAACATTATGTTTATGAAAATGGAGAGGTTCAAAGTACGGTTCCTTGTTATCCTATCTCTACATTTTTGGAAGGACACAGACTTAATTATTTGACGCTAACAAATCTAATGAATCCGTCGGTTTTTGACGATAAAGCGGTTCCTACCGAGGCTCAAAGAATTGCGATGTCAAAATTGTATTTTAGGGTTGAGCTTTTTGGTGAAGACGGAATCGTTTTAAACAGAAGTTCTGTCGGTGATGTGAGCGGAAATAATACGGTTCGCGAATATGCTGAAATTGTTTCAAACGGTTATAGCGGAGACAGTAAACAAAGTATCAGCGTGAATTTGAAACGTGACAGCTTCATGCCGGTTTTCAATTTTTCTTTGTACAGCACTTACAAAGAGTCGTCTAATAAAAATGCTTGGAAGTAAGCGTTGTACGTCTTGACTGAAAGTTGCCTTGCAGGGTAAGCTTTTGCCATGAATAAATTTTATTTGTCGACTGCGATTGCATATGTAAACGCGGCGCCACATGTTGGACACGCGCTTGAATTTGTGCAAGCTGATGCGCTTACTCGTTATCATCGTATAAAAGGGGATGATGTGTTTTTTCTTACCGGAACTGATGAACATGGTGTGAAAATTTTTGAAGCTGCTCAGGAAAAGAAGATGGAGACGAAAACTTTTGTGGATTTTAATGCGAAACAATTTGAAGATTTGAAAGGAATTTTGAATTTGAATTATGATGGATTTGTCCGAACAAGTTCTGAACATCACAAAAAAGGCGCGCAAAAAATTTGGATGAAAATGTTTGAGGCCGGAGATATTTATAAAGGGGTTTATAAGGGAAATTACTGTGTGGGATGCGAATCTTTTATTCCTGAAAAAGATTTGGACGAGGAGGGAAATTGTCCTATTCATAAGAAAAAACCAAAAACTTTGGAAGAGGAAAATTATTTTTTCAAACTTTCGAAATATTCTGATGCGATAAAAAAGGCTATTGAAACAGATAAATTATTGATTTTGCCTGAAGCGAGAAAAAATGAAATGTTGAAATTGATAGGGGAGGATGGACTTAAGGATGTGAGTTTTTCGCGTCCAAAAGATGTGCTTCCTTGGGGAGTTACAGTGCCGAATGATGATTCTCAAGTTATGTATGTTTGGTGCGATGCGCTTTCAAATTATATTACTGCTATTGGTTATGCGGATGGTAAAAATGAGGAAGAAAGCGATAATTTTAAAAAATATTGGCCGTGCGATGTGCATTTGATCGGGAAAGATATTTTGAGATTTCATGCCGGAATTTGGATTGGAATGCTTATGTCTGCGGGTCTTGATTTGCCGAAAGCGATTTATGTTCATGGTTTTGTGACGAGCGAGGGGCAAAAGATGAGCAAGAGTTTGGGAAATGTTATAAATCCTTTGGAATATGTTGAAAAATACGGTACTGAGGCCATGAGATATTATTTGCTTAAAGAAATTCCTACTGCTGATGATGGTGATTTTTCACACAAAAGATTCTTGGAAATTTTCAATAGTGAGCTTGCGAACAGTATGGGAAATTTGGTGAATCGTGTCGTGATGATGACTGAGCGGTATTGCGGTGGGAAGGTGCCTGCTAGAATGCATGGGGAGAAGGCCGACTTCGTCGGCGTGGACGGCGCCGGTGTATATGAACAACTTATGTTGCTTGTAGACGCATATAAAGCGGCTTTTGAGCGATTTGATTTGAAGGTTGCGTGTGAGGCTTTGGTTTCAATTGTGAACCTTGGAAACAAGTATATTGACGACAAGAAACCTTGGACAATGGCCAAAGAAACTCCTGAAAAAGTTCCTGAGGTTTTGTATAACCTTCTTGAATTATTGCGCTTTGTCGGAATTTTGTTTTATCCGATTTTGCCTGAGTGTTCAGTAAAAATCCTGAAACAAATTGGCGCAAATAGCGAAGATATAAAAATTGATTCATTGAAGTGGGGTGTCCTTAAAGAGGGAAGTGTTGTTGAAAAAGCCGAGGTGCTTTTCCCTAGAATTGAGGAATAAATTTAGCTTGATGCGGCTTGTAGAGCCATGTTTATCACTATTCTTACAAGCGAGTAAGAAAGGATTATTAGAAGTAATCCCATTATAGCCCATGTAAGGCTACGTTTGCTTTGTTCGATTTTTTCCGATTCTGCTCCTTGGAATACCATATTGAAGCCCGTCATTGCGATTATTATTATGCCTACCGGAGCGGCAAAATAAAGCAGTCCGCCTGCCAAAATTTGTAAAAATACGATTGTTCCTGTTGTCGCGCTTGCGTTTGGAGATGCATTTTCTTTGGTAGGATCCAATTCTTTTTCGATTACGAATGGCTCATTTATGGGTCTTAAATCTTCCGGAATTGTGTATGCGAAACTTGTGTGAGGTAAAACAGCAGATACCGCAAGGCTTAGAGCGATGCTTAAACTGATTATTGAGAATTTTGCTATTTGTTTGATTTGTTTTTTCATGTTTTATACCGCTTCAAAGAAATTAATTTTTGCCACTCCTGAAACTATTCCGTAGGCTGATGCGATTACCACCATTCCGATCAATAAATACATTAACATTTTTTTTGCTTTAGTGGTGTTTTCTTCTTCTCCATTTGATGTTAAATAAAATATTCCTGTAACAACCAACGCGATAAGACCGAGGATCATTGACCATCCTAAAATGGTTGTTATGATGTTTGCAATTGCGGATTCTGTAGTCACACTTGGTAGATTTTTTATTGGAGCCAAGTCCGAATATTCTCCTTCGTTCCCCGGACGAGGTATTAAATCGTTTAGAATTGGTTGAGACGCAATGGCGGTACTTATGCTTGTAAGCTTTAGGAATGCCATTACTGCGACTAATTTTATTATTTTTATGTGTTTCATTTTATTGGTTTGTTTTTGCCGCTTGTGTTTCTATTGGGACTACATCTTGATTTTCTATATTTAGATTTGTGATGACTGTTACAATTGTGTATGCAAGCAAGGCTACAATCATTCCTACAATTCCATATATAATTTGTGTTTTTCCTTTTCCTGCGGCTTCATCATTTCCGTAGGCTGTTAAGTAGCGAACTCCGCCTATCACTATCATAAGCAAGGCAAATCCTCCGGTCATTCCTATTAATCCTATCGCAAATCTTGGCAAAATTCTTTCTGTAAGTAATTGTCTTGTTCCTATTGTTGTTTGTTCTGTCGTTTCTGGGCCTGGTAAATTGTCCGGTCTTGGAATATATGTCGGAGAAAATTCTGTCGCGTTTGCAGTTTGCGGTGCTGTGTATAGCACAGGCATTACTGTCGATAATGATATCGATACGAAGGCGAGAATTAATATTTTTTTAATAAATTTTTTCATATTATTTTACGAAAAATGTTGGATTTACGGTATAAAGGATAACTCCTGACAAGAATAAGATTGCAATTCCGGCTATGGATTTGATTATTCTGCTTTTTGCTTTGTCTATTTCTCCTGATTCTCCTCCGGCGAATGAAATTTGCATACTGCTTATGATAATTACCGCGACGGCGATCAGTCCTGCAAGTCCTGCGGCCCATGTATAAATAAATCCGATGTAGCCTTCAAGATAAGAAGTTCCTCCTTTTGAAAGAATTGCCATAATTGTTCGGCAACTGTAGGAAACTTTGTATGCTGATCTCATTACTGGGTCATTTGCCAATTCTTCGGCGGCCTTTGAACATCCCGGATTTTCTTCTGTTCCTTGCGCTAACTCTGTGATTGTTTTTTCAATGTTGTCTGATCCTACATATCTTAATGTATTTCTGTAGCATATTCTTGTTTTCAATTTATCTGTGGACTGAGGCTCAAGAGAAAGCGGTTCTTCCATAAAATCAACAATCCATCCTTCGTTTTTTTCTGGCTCAGTTATACATGGATTGTCTTTTAGTGGGTCTAGTGCGGTAGCAAGCTTTTGTATTTTTGCTGGGTCCAGTTTTGTGTCATCTGCGAATACAGTTGTTGAGAAAGATAATGTTAATGCAAAAAGTGCGACAACTATGTTTGTCAGAGTTATTGTGCTTAAGATTTTTCCGATTTTTCTTGTTTTGTTTTGCATTTTTTTATTTGGTTGTCGTTGTTTCTTCTGTGTTTGTTTCTGTTTCCAAGCTTTGAGTGATAAACAACGACTGTGTAAATATTACAATTATGTATGACAAAAATGTTATAATTAAGCCAAAAATAGCGTATTTGAAAATTTCTTTAGCCTTGTCTATTTTCGTTTGATCTCCTTGTGCAATCATGAACATGAACCCTGCAATGATGAAAATTATCATTGCGATTGTTCCGATAATCGCAGTTGCGTAATTTATAACTTTCAAAACAAGTGAAACAATAGGTGTGTATGTTTTATCTGAAAAATATGTTTTCGGTTGATCGTCTCCTGGAAGTTTTAGCTGACTGCCTACGTTGAATTTTAGGTCTTTAAGCTCGTATGTTGGGTCTTTTGTGGCAGGGGTTTTAGCTGCTATGTCTTTAAGTGCTTTTAATAGTCCTTCTCGGTCTGATATTACCTGCTTTGTTTCTTCGGTTGGATTTTTGTTGTACTCTTCCTTCATTCCTTTTATTTCATTCTCTAGTTCTGTTATTTTTTCTTGTTCGTAAGGTGTTATCGCAAAAGAAATTTGTGAAAATGTGGCAAAAAATGTGATTGCGAAAATTGTTGTTAAAATTATTCCGAGGAATTTCTGAATTTTATTTGTGTTTTTTGTCATTGTTTTTTTGTTTAGCCTTCAAATTCTTTAGGCATATTTAACATTGCGTTTTCTTCCGTGATTAATCCTGCCTCAAGAAGATCTGTAAGCGATTTTTTCATAGTTTGCATTCCCTCTTTTGAAGATGTTTCTATTACTGAATTTACTTGATGAGTCGCAGATTTTCTTATTAAATTTGAAATTGCATTGTTTGAGAACATTATTTCGAAAGCTCCGACACGGCCTTTTCCGTCTTTGGTTTTTATAAGTGTTTGCCAGAAGACCGCTTTCAAACTTTCAGAAAGCTGTGCTTTTATCTGATTTTGTTGCTCTGTCGGGAATGCATCGATAATTCTGTTTATTGAATTCGCGCATCCTCTTGTGTGAAGTGTCGCGAATACCAAATGTCCCGTTTCTGCCGCTGTTATGGCTTGTTGAATTGTTTCAATGTCACGCATTTCTCCAAGCATAATAACGTCCGGTGCTTCACGAAGTGAGCTTCTAAGCGCTTTTTGGAAACTATGTGTGTGAACTCCGACTTCTCTTTGTTGAACAACCGATTGGTTGTTTTGGTGAGTGTACTCAATAGGATCCTCGATTGTGATTATATGTTTTTTCTGGTTTCTGTTGATCTCGTTTATCATCGATGCAAGAGTTGTTGTTTTTCCACAGCCTGTAGGTCCTGTTACAATCACAAGTCCGTTTTTGAATGTTGTTGCTTTTTTCATCTGTTGTGGAAGTCCGAGTTCGTCCATTGTAAGGACTTTTTCTGGGATAAGTCTAAAAACTGCGGAAATACCTTTTCTTTGCACAAACATGTTTACCCTGAATCTCGAAATTGTTTCGATATCTATCGCGAAATCGATGTCGAGGGTTTGTTCGAACATCTTTTTTTGGTCCGGTGTCATTATTTCAAGAAGATATTCTTCGGCCATTTTCTTTGTAAGTTCCGGATGTTCTTCAATTCGAACTAAATCGCCGTTTATGCGAAGAGTCGGTTTTATTCCGCTTGCGATGAAAACATCGGATGCATTGTATTGTATGGCAGTGCGTAAGATCTTTGATAATTTAAACATTTTTTTGTTTTTGTTTTATTCATGTAATTATAGCACAAAAAACCCCCTTTTGAAAAGGGGATTTGCATGTCTGACTCTCTTTAGTTGTGTCTTATCTTGGAATCTTCTTTGTAACTTCCATTGTTGATGGAGTTGTTTCTTCCAAAACTGCGTTGTCGTAAACTTTTTCCGTGCCTGTTGATGCGTCTTGTAAATCTTGGATGGTTTTTCCTAATTCGTTGTTTTGGCTTGTCGTTGAGCTTCCGCCAAGAGAAGGAGGGTTTGAATCTTCGGCAGGAGTAGTTGTTTCTGTCGCTGTCTCTTCAAATGGAGAAGAAACTGTCGGAGGATTTGAGACTTGTTCTTCACTAAAAAAGAATGAGTATGCGATGTATCCGACTGTCGAAAGTCCTATTACTGATGCAAAAATTATTATATATAATTTGAATTTTTGGATCAGATTCGGTTGAACTGGTGTTGGTGTTGTGGCCGGAGTGGCTTGTGTTGCTGGTTGAACCGGCGCTGTTTGTGTTGCGACCGGAACGACAGGTTGTGGTTGAACCGGTGTTGGTGCAACTTGTGGTTGTGGTGTGGGTTGTGTCACGGCCGTATTTTGTAATGGTTGTTCCGGAAGAGCCTGAGGAGCAACTATTGGGGAAGTCTCTTGATTTGGTGTTGTATCAGCCATTATTTTTTTATTAAATATCTAATTTTTCAGGTTCTATTGGCATAACATTTTCAATTGCCGCCCATTCGCTATCTTCAATTTCAGGGACGACGACTGTTACTTTATTACCAATTTCTCCTTTGAAATATGTAACTGAAGCAAGTAGAACTTTGTATGCTTTTCCGTTTGCTATTACTTTATATTGTCCGTCTTCGTATGTAAGTGTTCCGACAATTCGTTTTCTTGGGATTGGTCCGATTTGTTTGTAAACAAAGGATCCGTCTGGTTTGATTGTTAGTTTCAAAACGTCTCCCGGAATTAATTTTGACTTGCTTGCATAGTTTGCAGGGACTGGATATTCTTTATTGTTTTTGTCTGTCATCATTTGTCCGTTGTAAACACCTTCGACAATAGTGTCGTCGCCTTCATGGTCAAGATCATCTAAAGTTTCCGCCGCTTTTGCGTAGGTCGCTTTTGTTGATTTTGATCCTGTTATTTCAGTCAAAAGTTGTTTTGCTGAACGCAAACTGGACTCTGCTGAGTCAATCATTTCTTTTATAAGTGCGAGTTTGGAAGCCTGTGACATTTTGTTTTTATTTTATGTTTTATTTTTTCTTCGTCTTCAATTATATCAAAAAAATGATGTTTTTACAATTAAGCATTCGTTGACGAATTGGCTTATTTGTGTCGCTTTGTGAATTTTTGAAGCAATGAACGACGAATAATTGCGAGGTTTGAGAAGATTCTGAATGTGAATACAACCGCTACTGCAAGATATAAATCGAGACCGAGGGTTTCTCCGAGAAGAGTTATTCCAACTCCGAGAATTATATTAAATCCAAGTCCTGTAAGGAAAATAACGGGATTATATTCCTCTTTTGTGGTTTCGGCTCTGATAGCTCCAAATAATGAATCAAGAATGCCTACAATTATTACTGCTGTGTATTTGATGTAGATCATAGGGATTATAAGACTTGTTTTAAGTCCTATCATTATTCCTATGAGTATTCCCGATAGTGCCCAAATCATAAGCGTGATTTTATGTTATTTTCGTTTATATATTATCTTATCTCCGTTTTCTCCCGCAATACGAAGGTCGATATATGATAATGATTCTTTATATATATCGAGTTTTACGAGTGTTTTTTTCAATTTCTTTAATTGTGTCTCAAATGATTGTTCAATATCAAGCCATATTTCAAAATCTCTTTCCGTTAACATTCTTATTTCACGTGCATTTTTTTTGTAATTTGTTTCTTTTACTTTCATGCCGAATTTGTCTTGATAATAATTTATGGCGTTTATTATGTACTCCAGTTTTTTGGCTTCTATTACAGGAGTTCCTGTGTTTATCGGAGCGTCTGCTGTCATTTTTATAAGAGGAAGATTTGTGAGTTGCATGTTTTCTTTTATCGCGTAGCCCAAAGAATTTATGATATATGTCTTTTTTACCACGTCTGTTATCACTGAAACATTTGCTACGAGAGGGTACTGCGCAAATTCGACTTCGATTGTTTTTGGATAATTTTTTGAAATATTTATTTCTTTTATTTCCGGAAATTTGTTTGCTATTTTTAATTCCAAATCTTTTAAGTCTATAATCATTATGTTTTTTCCGATGGCTTCGTTTAGCGTTTTTTTAATGTTTTCCGTCATCGTTTTGTTGTCGATTTCTTTGTCTTTTATTTCTATTGATGAAATTAAAAAATATCCTGAAAAGAAAAATTCATAAATTAAAAAAATACTTATAAAAAGTATGAAAGCGATGATTAACAATCTTTTTGTTCTTGTGAAAACAGGATTCGGTCTTCTAAAAGGACTTCTTCCTTGAGGCCTTATTGGTGAGGATATTGGCCGTAGAGAGTGTGTTTGTCTTATTCTTCTTTTTTTATCAAACATTTTTGTGTAGGATTTGTTTCGTAATAGATATACCAGAATATATGGATTATGAGAAGCACAGGAATTTTGAATATAATGAAAAATATTTTGATTTGGAAAATCTAAAGAAGTTTTTGTATGCATATTTTCCGGATTATAATGATTTCGATTTTGTGCATGTAGCAGGCTCAAAAGGCAAGGGGACCACTTGCAAAATTATTGCGGATTATCTGGCTGATTCTTCAAAAGTCGGACTTTTTATTTCTCCGCATGTTGTAAAAATAAATGAAAGAATTTCTGTAAACGGTAAAAATATTTCCGACAAAGATTTTGTAAGAATAAAAAAAGAAATTGAAAAATTTTCTGACGAATTTTTTGTAGAAAAAAATGCAAAACGTCTGACTTTTTTTGAAGAACTTTTTGTCATGGCTTTGAAATATTTTTATGAAAAAAAATGTAAATACGTTGTTTTGGAGGTTGGGCTTGGAGGTAGGCTGGATGCTACAAATATCGTTTTGCCAAAAGTGTGCGGGCTTGCTTTGGTCGAAAAAGAACATACTGATCTTTTGGGAAAAACATTAAATAAAATTTTGAAAGAAAAACTTGGAATAAAAAAAATCGGAGTTCCTTTTATTATAGGTTCTCAACAAAAAAATGTTGAAAAGTTTTTGCGTGAAAAATTTGAAAAAGATGAAAATGTTTTTTTTGCCGATGATTTTGTTGAGAATGCTAATCCTAATTTTAGGCTTGCTCATGAGGTTTTAAAAGTTTTGGTTGGTTCGGTTGATGAAGAAAAATTTTTAAAGTTGTGTTGTGATTTTAAAATGGTCGGAAGATTTGATGTGAGAAAAATTTCCGTAAACGGTGAAAATAAAGTTTGTGTTTTTGACATTGCTCATACTCCAAAAAGCATGGAAAATCTTGTTAAAAATTTGAGAGAAAAATATTTTCATAAGAAATTTATTTTTGTTGTCTCTATCATGAAGGACAAAGAGATTTTGCCTATTTTAAGGCAAATTTCGAAAGTGGCGAGCGAGGTTGTTTTTACGAATGCGAATGCAGTTAGGGGGGGAAAGAGTAAAATTTTGAAAAATATTTTTGGTAAAATTATTAAATTAAGAAAAAACAATAAATCTGAAATTTCTGTTTTAGTTAAAGAAAATATAAATCCTGTTGTTGCTTTCAATATTGCAATTAAAAGTACGAAAAAAGAGGATATAGTCGTTGTGACCGGATCCTCTTTTCTTGTTTCTGAAATACTAAATCGCAAATTCTAAGAATTACGCTTTTTTAGCGGCTACGCGATCGGCTTTTCTTGCGCGTGCTTTTGCTTTGTTTAATCTGTTTCTTAGTTTGCTTTTTGGTCTTTTCTTTCCAACAAGGCAGTGTTGTTTGCTTGCGTGTGCGTTAGTCATTTTGGTTGCATTTATAAAATTTTCTACAGATAGTTTTTACATTACCACGTACGTTCATGTCAACTACTATTTTTGCTTTTTTTGGCTTAACCGCTTCTAAAAAGTCTTTGAATATCAGTTCTGTCACTGTTTCGTGGAATATTTTTATGTTTCTGAATGCGTTTACATAGATCTTAAAAGATTTTAATTCTAAACAAACTTTGTCGGGAACATATGAAATTTCAATCGTCCCGAAATCTGGCCAGTCTGAAAAAGGGCATATGGATGTGTATTCCGGACTTGCAATTGTCACCCAATGTTCGGAATTTTCAAGTTTTTGGAATTTGAATGTCAAGAGAGGTGCAACTTTTTTAACCTCTTTTCTTATTTCTTGTATATTCTTTTCTTTGAAAATCATTTATTTCTTGTATTTAATCAAATCTTTTTCTTCCGCTTCTTTGAATCCTTTGATTCGAAGTTCGCATGCCGGACATCTGCCACAAGCCACTTTTTTCCCTTCGTAACAGGTGTGAGTGTGTGCCAAAAATTTTAATCCGTTTAATTCTTTCATTAATGCGACTCCTTCCGCTTTTGTTTTCCACATAAGCGGGGTGAATATTTTGAAATTATGATCCATTGCGAGTTCTATTGTCTTTTCCATTGATTTTACGAAATTTTCGCGGCAATCAGGGTATCCGCTGTAGTCAGCTTGGCATACTCCCATTACTAAATTTTTAACTCCAATTGATTTTGCATAAATTGCGGCTGTTGCGATGAAAATAAGATTTCTTCCTTCAACGAAAGTTGTTGGCAGAGAGCCATTTTTCCCTGCTTTGATTGGCATTTTTTTGTCTATCAATGAGTTTTTTGTCAGTCCCTTGAATATGTCAATTTTGTGTATTTTTAATGGAACTTTTAAAAGTTTTGCTATTTTTTTTGCAGAGTTAATTTCTATATTGTGTCTTTGTCCATAATCAAAAGTGATTGCAAAGACTTTTTTGAAATTTTGTTTTGCCCAAACCAAGCATGTTGTTGAATCTTGGCCTCCGGAAAGGAGAACTACTGCGCTGGTTTTTTTTTCTTCAGGTTTTGTCATATTTTTTTTTGGTTATTCCATATCATTATATGCAATCTTGGCGCAAAACCAAAGACTTCTTTTTTACAGATTTCTATAAGTGATTTTGATTTTTCCATTACTTCTTCTGTTGTTTTGCCTTGAGGCATCAGAAAAACTTTGTTTTTATCTATTGTGTTTTCTTTTATGAATTTTTTTATTTCTGTTATGTCTTTTTTGTCATTTACTACGAATTTGTAGATTGTTTTTTCTTTTGGGAAAAATTTTAAACTGTCATATTTTATTTTTAATTTTATTGCATTTGATAATTTTGGGGAGCAGTTAAACTTGTTTATGTACTGCGATATAATCGGTTTTATTGTTCCGTTTGTTTCAACTTCGATGAAATAATTTTTTAGTTTTTTTAGTAGGGGAATGAGTTCTTTTTGTTGAAGAAGTGGTTCTCCTCCTGTAAGAACAATATGTTTAGCGGGAAATTCTTTTATCTTTTTCAAAATTTCCATGATTGTCATTTCTTTTTTTTGATTTATTTCTTGAGAATATGCTGTGTCGCAAAATTTACAATGTAAATTACAGCCCTGTAGTCTGAGGAAAATTGCTGGTTGTCCTATCTCTTGTCCTTCTCCTTGAATTGAATAGAATATTTCGCAAACTTGCATGTTTCCGTTGGTTGTTTATAATTTCATGGATAAGTTTCTGTTGATACTTATAGCATTTATTCGCTTTTTATGAAAAAGTTTTTGGCTCTTTCTTTTGTTGTTTTTCCCGCTTTGTTTTTTGTCGCGTGTTCTGCCGCGCAAAATGTTGATGGTTCCGATGAAGTTGTAAAATCGGTTGATTTGCTCACCGATTGGAGAAAAACGCAATTTTATAAAATTGAAGATAAGGATTTAAACAAAGTTTTTTATTTTGAATTTCCGGATTCTGCTAAGGTTTCTTTTATTCGTGGTCGTGGAGATTTAAATTATCAAAATTGCCATGTTTCTTTCGGAACAAGGGATCGTTTAAAGTCGACTATTCAAACTCAGGAAAATGACGACAAAAAGACAAAAGCAGAGGCTGGACGTGTTTTCGAATCCGTATATAGAAATGATGTTTTGGCTGTTTATTCTGCGGATTTGAGGACTTTCGGATATGCTTTTTGGCTTTATGATGAGGGGAAAGACATAAGTGAATGTACCAAATTTTTGAATAAAATTGCTTATTCTTTTACGGATAAGCCTATGTATATGAGTGAAAAATATGGATTTAGCGTTGTTTTGCCGACACAATATAAAGTGGAATATTTGGCCGATGATAGCGGTGTTTTGTTTAAAGGTTGGTCTAAAGGGGATGATTTTGATTTGAAAAAAAACAAGGCGGCTAAAAATGAACTTGGCGGATATGGTTATGATATTAAGTTTGAGGCTTATGAAAATGTTATGAAATACACTTCTTTGAGCGATTTGCTCAAGAAGAAATATGATGGATTTTCCAAACAATTCTATGATTTGAATGGAAAAACCGGAGTTTTTGTGGATGAAAATTTAAATGCAAGTCGTGCTATAAGGCATTTTTTTGTTTTTAGTCCAGATTCTTCTGTGATTTATGAGGCCAGCCTTGATATTGAGAGTTTCCATTATTTTGCTCACGGACAGGAATTTGACGATTTTGTGAAAACATCTCTTGCTATTTATTAGAAAACAGGTAAAATCGCTGAGCATTAATCGTTTAAACGAATTGCTATGTCTAGAGTTTGCCAACTTACAGGAAAACGTCCAAGCGTGGGGAATAATAGAAGTCACGCTTTGAACGCAACAAAACGTAGATTTTGCCCAAATTTGATCACAAAAAAACTTTTTGATGTGAAGTTGGGTAGAGTTCGCAATATGAGAATTTCAGCTTCTGCGCTACGAACACTTACAAAGACGAAATAAAGTCTTTTTGAAAGTGTACAAATCGTTTAAAGATTTTTAATTAAATCCAATTTCAGGCTCGTGGAATTTGGATTTTTTTGACAAAACTTAAGTAAGTGTGATTAAATAACCCCCTCGGTTTATATCTTTAACCAATAAAATTATGGGGAACGATGGTATATGCTCGAATCCTTTGGGAGAAGCCGAAGAAGACCTTGGCTCTGTACCCAGTGACGCCAATAGCCCTGATGATTTTGCTACGTCTGATGATTCTGATGTGCCTGAGGCGGTGGATGCTGGATTTGATGGAGTGCATTTTGTGAAAGAACCTGTTTTGACCGATGTTGTTGATTCTTCCGGACGACCTGTGTCTGAGGAAAGACGGAATAGACCGCCTGCCACTCCTTTCGAAATAGCGGAGTCGAAAGAGAACGGGATTGCGTTTAGGGAGGGGGATTCTCCGACTCTTCAAGTAATCGTTCTTAGTTTAACAATTGATAGGATTAGGGACAGGGTAGCAAAACTTAATAAGGAAATGGCATTGGAAGATCCATCGGTGTTGATGGAAAAATTTGAATCTGATTATGGAAGATGGTCTCCGGAATTACAATCTATGTGTTCGTGGGAAGATGTGCGGGCAAAACTTTTGGCGAATGATGGATATTTTATAAAACGTGCTGTGGAAATTGAGGGGGCTGCTCTTTTTGGAGTTGATAAAGATGGGAAAATTTTAGTGGCGAGTGAAACTGGAGAGCCTTCTGTAAAAGGGAAGAATTACAGAGAAGTTCTTCATAGAGTTTCTTATGAGTATGATGCCATTAAAGATAGGCCTAAATTGGATAGAAATGGTAAAAAAATTCCGGCAATCGGACGTGAATTTTTTCCATATGCAAAAGGTGGCGAAACAGGCATTGTGAAAAGTGAAGAAGTTTTGATGCTTGAAGATTTTACCGGAAGACCTGCTATAAGATCGACTGATGGAACAGCGAAATATTCATATCTTTACACTGGAGAGGATCCGGATCAAGTTGCTGTTCTTGAGTATAATCCTCTTGATGATATAGCTGTTGCACGGTTTGATGCTTTCCCTATAGATTCGTACGCTGATCGTGGGGCTCTTGTATTATTAAGGATTTCTTAAAAATAATTTTCATTACAAATTGTGCTCGTTTTGTGGTATAATTAGTGGATGAATTTTGATGTATTTCAACAATTGGGAATTGCGCTTTTGCTTTCGGCTCTTATTGGAATTGAAAGAGAGAGGAGGTTTAAAGGTGTGGGAGGAAGTTCTTTTGCAGGAATGAGGACTCTGAGTCTTGTCGGGCTTACGGGAGCTCTTTCGTATGTTTTGTCTGCATATTCCCCAGCGTTTTTCGTGGCGCTTGGAGTTGGATTTTTGGGGCTTCTGATTGCTTCTTATGTGATTTCCAGACATGACTCTGTGTCTACTGGAGCGACTTCGGAAATGGCCGCTGTTATTGTTTATATTGTAGGTATTTTATGTGGAATGGAGCAATTCGTTTTGGCTACGTCTATAACACTTTTGCTTTTTGTGCTTTTGTATTTCAGAGATCCGCTTCATCAATGGGCAAATAAACTTAAAGATACGGAAATTGTTTCAACTGTCGAATTTATGATTGTGGCTTTTGTGGTTTTACCGCTTTTGCCAAATCAATCCTATGGGCCTTTTGATTTTTTCAATCCTTATATGATTTGGCTCATGGTTGTGTTGATTTCCGGAATTTCTTTTTTGAGTTATGTTGCCGTAAAATTGTTTGGAGCGAAGAGGGGAATTGGGATCACTGGCTTTTTTGCCGGACTTGTCTCGAGCACTGCCCTTGTGTTTAGTTTCTCGGCTCAAAGTAAAAAGAATAAAGATGTCGTAAATCCTTATGTCATTGCTATTTTGGTGGCAAGCAGTGCCATGTTTTTTAGAATTTTAGCCTCTGTAGCTATAGTTAATTCCAACCTTTTGTCTCGTTTATCTATTCCTCTTGTTGCCATGGGTTGTGCGGGAATTTTGTCTTCAGTTTATTTCTGGTTTCGCGGTGATAAGACCGATGAATATGTGCAAAAGAAGATTATTGATGTTAAAAATCCTTTCAAGCTTGCACCTGCTTTGAAATTTGGAATTTTCTTTGCTTCAATTCTTTTTGTTACAAAAGTCGCGAGTATTTATTTCGGATCGGAAGGTCTTTATGTCACAAGTTTGATCTCGGGTATTTTTGATGTTGATGCGATTGTTCTTTCTGTTTCAAATTTGGCTAAAGGAGGCCTTTCTCTTGATGTCGCGACAATTTCGATAATGATTGTTGCATTTGTTAACACTGTTTCAAAAGGAGTTTTGTTCCTATTACTTGGAAATAGGCGTGTTGCCTATAGAATCTGCATTTCATATCTCTTTGTAATTTTGTCAGGTGTAATTTCTTTACTTTTGGTTTCCTAGACATTACGCTTTAAAATAAGTAAATTTTATCCTCATTACTTATGAAAAAGCTTATTCTTTCGGTATCGGTTATTTTTGCCATTTTGGCTAATTCTGTTTTTGCTTATGCGGCGACTGTTTATATTCCAAGTGCGGATAGTTCGCAGTATTTGCCGACTGTGAAAATTCTTACTTATAGCTTGTTTTATGATGGATCTTTGGTTGTTGAAGGATCCGGATCCGGAACGATTATAGATTCTCGCGGGACTATTTTGACTAATGCGCATGTTGTCAGAAGTTTGTATGATCCAACTCTTCCTGCTGATGCTTTTCAGATTTGTTTGACGAGAAGTAACGCTCCGGAGAGTCCTGTTTGTGAGTTTGTGGCGTCTTTTGTCGCGATGCATGACACGCAGGATCTTGCGCTTCTTCGAATGAGTCCTACCGACGCCAGAGGAAATACTGTAACTTTTGATTTTAATCTTCCGTATAAAAACAGCGGAAATCCTGCAGTCGGAGATTCTTTAACAGCTATCGGATTTCCTGATATCGGAGGCAAAACTATTACTTACACTACAGGGGTTGTAAGTGGATTTTTGCAAGAATACGGAGTTAATTATATGAAAACAGATGCGGTTATTTCTTTTGGAAATTCAGGAGGAACGACTGTTGATGAAAATGGTAATTTTGTTGGAGTGCCTACGTTGGGAGTGTCCAGCGACTCTTTGTCTTCGCTCGGATATCTTTTGCCGGTGAAAGATTTTGTTACATGGATAGATCAAAAAATTGGGCTTTCTGTCGCGAAAGACGATATTGCAAAAGATAAACTTTTTGCGGCCGAAAAGGCGAGTGTTTCCGCAAATTCAACCGGAACTTTCAAAAACGCGGATCCTTCGTATGAAATTTCCGTTGTAAGTGATTGGAAATTTTCGAATTCTTTGGATGAGGCTTTTAGCAATCCAAATAATGTTGTCGGGTCTTATTATGGAACAAACAGCGTTGTGATTGTACCGAAAGACGATAGTTTATTGTCCACTGGAAGAATTGAAATTTTCTTTACAGATTTTTCTTATGTCGTTGAAATGTCCGATCTTGAATATTTTTTGCAATCTTACGCCGTTGATAATCCGGATATTAAACTTGAGGTCGTGAAACTTAACGGAAAATATGATGCGTATAAAGAAAGTATGGTTAGTTATGATTGGGAAACAGGAGCCACTTTCGATATTGTTACTTATTATATTCCTTATGGAAATAGGGTTGTAAGTTTGAGATATATTTATGATGACGCCTCTTTTGTTGCGGATCTTGAGTCGATGGTGAAAACTTTCAAAATTGACTT
>JALNWA010000006.1 GCA_023231115.1 Candidatus Altimarinota bacterium | reverse complement strand
TAATTTGCCATAGGTATGGATTAAAATTTAAAACCACGGTAGATTATATCACGACACGAGAACCAAAACGCAAATGAAAAAAACATCCGCAAAAAACAAGGAAGAAAATTTTTACGCAAAAAACAAAAAAGCGTATCACGACTATATTATTTTGGAAAATTTCGAAGCCGGAATAGTTTTGAACGGAGCTGAAGTAAAAGCCATAAAAAAATCACAGGCAAATTTGAAAGGAGCTTTTGTCAGCATTGAAGGAGGTGAAGCGTTTTTGAAACAAGCCCATGTTTCAAATTATAAATTCGCAGACATAAAAACTTTAGATCCTGTCAGACCGAGAAAATTACTTTTGAGTAAAAAAGAAATTTCAACACTTGCGCAAAATCTCGACCAAAAAGGAGTCACAATAATTCCACTGCAGCTTTATCCAAAATCCGGTTTAATAAAACTCTCTATCGGAATCTGCAAAGGCAAAAAACTCTACGACAAGCGCGAAACCCTTCGCAAACGCACCCAAGATTTGGAAGTGAATCAAGCAATCAAAAAGTATAAATAATTTCATATTGTTTCAATTCCGTCAGCGAGGTATATTAACCTCCTTTCTTAATACAAAAATTTATGCAAAACATTTACACAAAAATTCTCGCTGAAATTCACAAATATTTTAAAACTTATGGCTTTGAAAAAGCTGTAATCGGAGTTAGCGGCGGAGTCGATTCCGCAGTCGCACTAAAATTAACTGTCGACGCACTCGGACCTGAGAATGTCACAGCACTTTTGATGCCGGAAAAAGGTGTTTCCTTAGAGGAAAACTATCTACACGCAAAAACACTTTGCCAGTTTTTAAAAGTTGAATTTTTCACAGTCCCATTAAATAAATTTTTGACGGATTTTCTTTCTCTTCCATGGAAACCAAGCGACCTCGCACAAATAAATGTAAAAGCCCGCGTAAGAATGTCGATTCTTTATAATTTCGCAAACACAAAAAACGCATTAGTCATCGGAGCTTCAAACAAAACCGAACTTTTCTTGGGCTACGGAACAAAATACGGAGACCTTGCCGCAGACATCGAAGTGATCGGAGACATGCTAAAAACAGACGTTTATAAATTAGCGGAACACCTTGGACTTCCTGACGAATTTTTAACAAAAGCGCCATCCGCAGAGCTTTATCCGGGACAAACAGACGAAGAAGAATTGGGAATGACGTACAAAGAAATGGACATGATTTTATCTCAAGTGGAAAAAGGCCTTTCAAAAGACGACCTCATCGACAAAGGAATAAATCCAAATTTAGTACACAAAATATTCAGGTTGATAGAAATAAATCAACACAAATGTTGTCCACCTCATCTTATCGTCTTGAATTAAAAAAGGTTTTTCAATATTCTTAGAGACATGAAGGTAGCTTTATTTATCGGACGATTCCAGCCTTTCCACAAAGGTCATCTTGAAGTTGTCAAAGAAATTTTGAAAGAAAATGACAGCGTGATTATAGCGATTGGAAGCGCGGAAAACAGTTTTCTTCCGGAAAATCCAATGACCGCCAGCGAAAGATTTCAAATAATCGACGAATCATTAAAAGAAGCAAAAATTTCTTCAGAAAAATATAGAATTATTCCAATCAGAAATATAAATAATTATAATCTCTGGGTAGAACACCTAAACACTTATATTCCGCCTTATGAAACGGTTTATACGGGTTCAAAAATCGTAAAAGATTGCTACGCCGACAAAAAAATAAAGATTAAAAATCTAACTAGAAAACTTGAAATCAGTGCAACAAAAATAAGAGAAGCGATGCAAGAAAACAAAGAATGGGAAGAATATGTCCCAAAAGCTTGCGCAGATTTAATGAAAAAATGGAAAATTCCGGAAAGAACAAAAATTATTCAAAATTCTTCACTCTAAATTATGACAAAATTAAATCCAAATATTTTTAGAGCATATGACATTCGTGGCATCGCCGCGCCAAAATACGAAGATCAAATTGCAGACCTAACAGATGAAATTGCATATTTAATAGGTCTCGGAACTGCAACATATTTAAAAGAAAAATACGAAATAAAAAACATGGCGGTCGGTTGCGATATCAGACTTACAAGCGAAAACTTAAAATCAGCATTCATAAAAGGAGTTCTGGAATGTGGCATAGACGTCACAGATATCGGAGATTCAGTCTCACCAATGATTTATTGGGCATCCTGCGCAATGCCTTTTGACAGCGCTACAAACATCACTGCAAGTCACAATCCAAAAGAATATAACGGAATAAAAACAGTCACAAAAAACGCCCACTCAATTTGCGGAGAAGAATTACAAGAAATTTTAAAAATAATTCAGTCGGAAAAATTTTCAAAAACGGAAAAACAAGGAACATTAGAGAAAAAAGACATTTGGCCTTTTTACATGAAAGACCTTCTTTCAAAAGTAAAATTGGACACGACAAAACATTTAAATAGAAAAATAAAAGTTGTTATCGATGCAGGAAACGGAGTTGCAGGAAAATTTGCACCGGAACTTTTAAGAAATTTTGGATGCGAAATTATTGAACTTTATTGCGAACCTGACGGAAATTTTCCAAATCACGAAGCCAATCCGGA
The DNA here is from genome assembly GCA_023231115.1 of Candidatus Altimarinota bacterium. Lineage (GTDB taxonomy): Bacteria > Patescibacteriota > Gracilibacteria > UBA1369 > LOWO2-01-FULL-3 > UM-FILTER-38-24. The sequence goes on along the minus strand of JALNWA010000006.1, from coordinate 56,864 downwards.
AGAAGAAACAAACATGAAAGATTTGATGAAAGCAGTTGTTGAACAGAATGCAGACATTGGAATTGGATTCGACGGAGACGGCGACAGGGTCGGAATTGTCGACGAAAAAGGAAAAATGTATTGCGCGGATTTTGTCTTATTAATGCTGGTTCGCGACCTTATCGAAAGAATAAAAAATCCGAAAGTTGTTTTTGACACAAAATTTTCTTTAAGCATTATAAACAAACTAAAAGACCTCGGAGCAGAAACAATCATGTCGAAAACCGGACACAGTTTTATTGAAGAAAAAATAAAACACGAACATGCCGACATCGGCGGAGAAACTTCCGGACATTTATTTTTCGCAGAAAATTATTATGGATTTGATGACGCATTTTTGGCGGCATTAAAGCTTATTTCAATTGTCGGGAAACACACACATCCGGTTTCACAAATGTTTAATGACGTGCCTCGCACATTTTCAACACCGGAAATAAAAATCCCATGTTCTGACGACACAAAATTCGCAGTGGTAAAAGAATTGGTCGATTATTTTACAAAAGATTATGACTGCATAACAATCGACGGAGTCCGCGTACAATTCGACGAAAATTCTTGGGCCGCAATAAGAGCCTCAAACACAAGCCCAAATCTCACACTCAGATTTGAAGCAAAAACTCAGGAAAAACTGCAAGAAATAAAAAAAATAATGGCTGACGCATTAAAAAATCATCCTGAAATTTCGACTGATTGGTAAAATTTATCTTTGGAATAATGGCGAGGTAGATGCGGAAAATATCACATAAACCGGATCGTATTCCCCCTGCTTCAAATCTTTCGCCAAAGAACTATCCCCGACCGGAGCAACCAAATCTCCATCAGGACGACTTGCCGAAAATTGAACAAGCGGATTAATTCCATTACAAAGCGTTTTACCGTCATCACCAAAAACAAATTCATTCTGACTTATGAGCAACATTTCCTCCAGCGTAAGCGCTTTTTTACACTTTTGATCTATCGGCATTCCCTGCTCATTCGTTTGAATAGACAATTTGAAAAGTCTCAAATAATTCAAATCATAAGCTTGTATTTTAAGCCTCTGCGCACTTGTAAGTTTAGTTGTAGGATAAGCCTTAAATCCATCCAAAAGATATGTTTTTGGATCTTCGTTGTCCTTGTCCAAATCAGATCCACCCACTGTATTATGTGAAGCGATGCTTCCGAAAATCCTCAATTGACTTCCCAAGGAATCAACCATATCATTAAACGAATCCCACACCGGAACGCCATCCGCATCAAAACTCATCCCTTCTTTGTAAGAAAAAATCGAACAATCCGTAAAAATATTTGCATTTATATTTTTCACGTCATTTTTTATATAAACATTTCCTTTATTACATCCTGCGGAATACGGACGCAAAGCCACAATTTGAAGTTTATCAGTCTTCGCAGACTCGTTGTAAATATCAGAATCTATAAACACATTTCCATTCATAACAACAATAGTCTGATTATTTGAATATCCACCGGTTTTTGAAATATCGATGTGAACATCTTTATTTTCATAAACAACAACATTTGTGCCGGCAACTTTTACACTGGGAGAAAAACTGGCATCCACAACAGAGTTTGGAGAAGTCGGACTTGTATCTTTTTTCAAAGTCACCCCTGAAATTTTGCTGGTGATATTTTCATAAATACCATCACGCACAATATTTACACTCTTACTTCCGGTCTCTTGTGTTTCAACAGCGGCGCTCGGACTAAACGCTTTCGCCGCATAAAGATTTCCACGAACAACGGCGACAGGATTTGCAATTTCAGTCGCGATTCTAGGCAATTTATTTGAATAATAACTCACTTCTTTACCGTCAATATTGTAACTCACAATACTATAAATAGATGGCCCCAATGCTTGAGAACATGGCTTTTCAATGGCCGCTTTTTCCTCCGCCTGTTCCTCCGTCAAATCGTCATAACCCAATAGTTTTGCAACAGCCTGTAAATCGAAATTATATAAACTTGTTCCAACATTTTCCCATTTATAAACATTCGTTCCGACATCCGATCCTTCCGTCGTAAACACAACATTAAATCCATCACCGGGAACCGTTTCTCCATTTATTTCCTCACAAGTTGCAACAGTTTTGCCTTTATCGTAATCCAATTTAAATTCAACATTGGCCGTAACATTGCTAAAATCCGCATCTTTTTTCCCACCGACTTTAAAACTAAAAGGAATAGATCTATATCCTATTATCGAATCACTATTATTTCCTGCAAAAAGCGTACTTATCTCAACGGCAGGCCTGAATTGAAAATAAAGTCCGTCCTTTCCATTCGGATAAACGACAGGTTTATAAGTCGATCCGTTTGGTAGAACAGGCGCCACGCCGGTATCATTATCAACAAGTGGAATATCTATTTTTGAGAGATGAAGATTGTTTGATTCCTCAACAACAGGAGGAGTTGTACTCTCTCCGCCAAGCCCATTCATCGCATTAAAAAACACTTCATTTTTAAACGCCACATTTGGCTTCATGCTCGTAGTATATGAAACATTCACGTCAGTCGTCGGTGCATAAGATCTTATTTTTCCGTCATTATTTGGACCGCCCACATTTAAAATATAATGTCCGGCTTCCACCTGACTAAAATCACCTAAATTCAAATTTGACGGAGCTTTTGCGGTAATCGGCTTATATGTAATTCCTCCCAAACCTTTTGCCCAAGGAGTTGCCTCAGTATTAAGATTTGTGCCAACAGTAGAGCTAATATCCTGTTTCAATTTTACAGTATCCACCCAATTAAAAGTGATTGTTCCAACGGTATATTTTGTTAAATCCATAGGCGTAACACCATCCGCCTCCTTCAAATATAAATGAATTTCGTAAGAATCGACGCCGTCCGCAATTCTTACGTCAGGGTCTGCTCCAATTTTAATTCCGCCGCTTCCATTATCTCCACCTAAAACTTTATTAACTCCAGCCCAAGGATCCGCAACAATTTCGACACAAGTGAAAGGTCTTTCTTTACACTTTCCGCTAACTTCCTCCACAATTTTTTTACCTGGAATTTGTATTGTGACACCACTCATGTTTACCCAAACTTTGGCTTCAGTCCATGCAAATCCGGAAAGTTTTCCGTCTTTATCTGCAACAACTTGATAAGGAAAATCGACACCTCCTTCGCTTCCTGTTCCCGAAAATTGCATATATCCAAAAGCGGAATTCCAAGCGGTTCCCGAAAGAAGTCTTTTTCCAGCACCATCAGCTTTTTCTATTTTCACTCCATAATTAAATGCGCCACACGCAACTCCCTGATTTTTTCCTCCGTCACAAAAGAAAGAGAAAAACCCAAGATTTGTATTCCATGCATATCCTTTCACAACATACTCGTCCACAACAGCAGAAGCGTCAACGCACGCCGCAAGATATCTATCCGCAGGAGCAAGCCCTTCCGTGAGAGGTGGTGGAACAACAACAGAAAGATCTGTTACATCATTCGCTCCAGAACCCGGATGAGAATCAAAATCAAGTTGTCCGAAATTTGGATTTGAAATTACCGTTTTACCAATAATTTTTCCACTGCAATTCACTCCGCCGTCTCCGGTGACAAAATCTCCTTCAGCAAAAGCAGTGTTTGCCGAAATAACCAAGACAAAAACCAACAATATAAAACGAGAAAATTTAAAAATCATATTAAAATTCGTTATTTTTCTTGAAGCAATAAGGACTAAATAGAAGTATACGATTACTGCCAAAAAAGTAAAGAATTCGATTTTCTATTTACCTCAGACGTAAAAGTGCTAAAATATCAGCGAAATCCCTCTTTATTTTTTTAAACAAAAAAGTATGCAAAAAACATACAAAATCGTAATCGCTTCAATGATTGGAGCATCTATTTTATTCACAGGATGTTCTTGGGTTAAAGAAAAACTTCAAGGCGCTGTTGACGACATAAACACAGGAATTTCTGATTCTGCAAAAGAAATCGGAAAAGAACTTAATGGAACATCAGAGACAACAAAAACAGAGACAACGACAGAGACAACAACAGAAACAAAGACAGAAACACCTGCAGTAGAGACTCCAGCAAAATAATCACACAAATCAAAAAGACCTTTCAGAAAAATGAGAGGTCTTTTTTTTGTTAATGTGGAAAATTAGAAGAGAAGGGCGAAAATTAATTTTGTCGAAGTTGAGAATTTTTGCTTTGAAATTATTTAAAGAAAAGCGTAAAAAATCACACTGTTTGAGCGTCAGCGAGTTTGTGATTTTTAGCTTTTCGAAAATAAATTTCAACAAAAATTTGAAGTGAGACAAAATTAATTTTCGCCCTTCTCTTCTTTTGTATCCACATACGGAACATGATTTCCCTCCTTATCTTCAACAATCAAAGTCCCATCTTTTTGTAGTTCAATAGGCTTGCTCCATGTCGCAAATTTGCATTTTGGATATTTATTACATCCCCAGAAAACACGTCCACCTTTTTTTGTATGCCTTTCAATAAGCTGTCCGGCCTTACAAACAGGACATTTCACTCCCGAAGAAATAACAATCGAAACAATATTTTTACATTTTGGATAAGCACTACATCCCAAGAACGCGCCAAATCTTCCATGTTTCACCGCCATCGGTTCCCCGCATTTTTCACATTTTTTGTCTTTATATTCTTTTTCATATTCTGCAACTTTTTCATTTTTCTCTTCAACTTGTTTGGCTTGTTCTTCAGTCAATTTGCCTTCCTCAACAAGCTCTTCAAGTTTTTCTTCGCTCACGCTGACACTTCCACTCAAAACCGCCGCCCCCATATTTTTCTCTAAAGGACGTGCATTTTTACACTTTGGATAATTACTGCATGACAAAAATTTTCCAAATCTTCCAAGTTTCACAACCATTTTTTCTCCACATTTTTCACACATTTCATCTGTTTCTTCATTGACCATGTCAGACTTTTTCAAAGTCTTGTCTTTCTCCAAAATCGCTTTATGAAATGGCCCGTAAAACTCACGAATAACAGGAACCCATTCACGTTTATCATCTTCAATTTTATCCAATTTTTCCTCAAGCTCTGCGGTAAATTTATAATCCACAATTTCCGGAAAATTTTCGACCAACATATCTGTCACAACCATCGCAACATCAGTTGGCAAAAGCGCTTTCGCCTCTTTTTTAATATAACCTCGCGCAACAATTGTAGAAATTGTCGGAGCATAAGTACTCGGACGACCGATGCCTTCGCTCTCAAGTTTTTTGACCAAAGACGCTTCTGTATATCTTGCAGGTGGTTTCGTAAAATGTTGAGAATGATCCAATTTTTCAAGATCCACTTTTTCTCCTTCCTCTAGTTTCGGCAAAACATTATCGCCGACCAATTCATTTTCTTCCTCCAAATCCGTGCCCTCCATATAAACCTCCATGAATCCGGGAAATTTTATAACCTGACCGTTCGCTCTAAACACATAATTATTTTTTGTTTCTCCTTTTTCGGCTTCAATATCAACAGTCGTTCTACTCATTATTGCCTCCTGCATTTGGCAGGCCATTGCGCGTTTCCAAATTAATTCATAAAGTCTCGCCTGATCTTTCGAAAGTTTTGATGCAACATCTTTCGGATGAATTGTGATGTCGACAGGACGAATAGCTTCATGCGCTTCTTGCGCACTTTTTCTTCCCTTAAATAAACGTGGCTCTTTAAGCGCATATTTTTCGCCATACTCTTTCACAATCTGTTTTCGAATTCCCAAAAGCGCAAACTCAGATAAATTCACACTATCAGTTCTCATATAAGTAATAAGACCCTGTGACCCATTTCCAACGTCCACACCCTCATAAAGTCCTTGTGCAACCATCATTGTTTTTTTCACAGGAAAATTAAGTTTACGTGAAGCCTCCTGTTGCAAAGTAGATGTAATAAATGGCGCGGCCGGAGTTCTTGAAACCTCTTTCTCCTCAACGCTTTTCACTTTATATTTTGCACCTTTGATTTCTTCCAAAATTTTTGTCGTATCTTTTTCATTTTTCATTTCAACCTTCTCATCTCCTCTTTTAATAAGTTCCGCAGTAAATTTTTGTGCATCTTTTTTACCCGCATTTTTTTCAAATTCACCAATAATGCTCCAATATTCATCAGGCTTGAACGCCTGAATTTCACGTTCCCTTTCCACAACAAGTCTTACCGCGACACTCTGTACACGGCCTGCAGAAAGCCCATATCTAATCTTTTTCCAAAGAAGTGGGGACAATTCATAACCAACAAGTCTATCCAAAACTCTTCTCGCTTGTTGTGCATCCACGATGTTTTGATCCATATCACGAGGATGCTCAATCGCGCTTTTTATAGCCGTTTCTGTAATTTCATGAAAAACAATTCTTGAATTTTTAAACTTAGATTTTGCCCCTTTCAAACACTGCAATAAATGCCATCCGATAGCTTCCCCTTCGCGGTCCTCATCAGTTGCGATCCAAAGTTTATCGGCCTTCGCTAGTTCCTTATTTAATTCCGTCACAACTTTCTTTTTATCCGGAGAAACTGCATAAGTCGGTTCAAAATCATGCTCCGTATCGATGCCTGTTTTTGATTTTGGCAAATCACGAACATGGCCCATAGAAGCCAATACTTTGTAGTCATTTCCAAGAAATCTTGAAATGGTTTTTGCCTTTGCCGGGGACTCAACTATTACTAAATTTTTTGACATATTATTCGTTAAATTTTTCAAAAGTTTACCAGTCATTGTTATATCAGCAACATTTTTAAGTCAAGAGAAAGAGAGTTGTTTATAAACCCGCAAAACCACTCATAAGGAAACAAAAAACAACTGCAAAGATTATTGACCCAAAAAGGCCAACTTTGGCCATCCAGAGACCGGAAACTTTATGCAAATTTCTTGACGAAATCAATGCCACAAGTCCTAAAATAAACGCCATAGCGGCAAAAATAGGCGAAAGGAAAAAAAGCTCATTAGGAAGATACATCATCAAAAAATACAAAAAAGGGATCCTCGAAAAAGACAAGTAAAGACTTATCGGAGCAGCAAGTAAAGACAAGAAAGACAAGATTGACAATACAGAATAATTTTTCACAATCAAGACTGTACCACCAAAATTAACTGAAAACAATAATCAAGTATTTATCCTCGTAATATCTTTGACAAACTAACAAGCAATTTTGAAAACGGCCATTGTCATATCGGCATCATCTTTAAGTCAAGTTTTTAGAATATTTTTTTAAACCTTAATTCTTTATCAAACAGGTGACATGGACCCCAAAAGTAAAAAAAACAAAATAACCAGAACAGGCGACAAAATTCCAAATCCTGCAAACCATTTCCATCTAGAAAGAGGATCCTTGCGAATAAAAAACATCGCTATCAAGCCAAAAAGCATCCCGATAAATCCCGAAAATGCAGAAATACCGAAAAGAGTTCTTTCTGCATCATAACCCAACAGGTCATACAAATCAGAAGCAAAATACACCACGCTTCCTGTCACAAACGCAAATCCGAAAACAAAAGATATAATAGCAAACCATTTCCCACCCTCTAAATTTTGAGACAATCGCGAAGAAATAAGGCCAGAAACAACAGAAACAAGAACAAGAAACAAAGAAATAGACCCAATCATGTCATTAACTTTTGCAGAAAAAAACCCAAGTTCAGCTAAAACCAATCCAGCAAAAAAAAGAAATCCACAGACAAAAGAAACGATTGAAAGCTTAGACAACTGATTCATAAAAATATCCAAAATATTTATTACTTTTAATCCTACAACAACGAAACAGCGTCTGCAACAAAATCACAGAGGGGAGAGGTCCCACTCAATTTTTATCAACCCCATAACAACTTTGACAAACTCGCAACCAATTTTGAAAACGGCTCATACAAGCCAAAAGCAAACACTTTTCGAACACAAACATGTCATTTTTCCCTGCAAAAAGCCATTCCATTAAAACAAATCTCTTGATTTGGCTAAGCGCACGCATATAATGCACTCGGGCTTAAAAAGCACTTTCAATTAATTATTTATTTTTAACCAATCCTACTATGACAAAACAGGATCTAGTAGCTGGCGCAGCTGAATCAGCTGGTGTCACAAAAAAGGCCGCAGGAGCAGTTCTAGACGCAGTTCTAGGAATGATCACAAAAAGCCTTAAAAAGGGTGAAAACGTAACAGTAACTGGATTTGGAACATTCCGTGTTTCAAAGAGAGCTGCTCGCACAGGTGTTAACCCAAGAAACCCAAGGGAGAAAATCAAAATCCCTGCAATGAAACTTCCTGCTTTCAAAGCTGGAAAATCTCTTAAAGATGCTGTTAGATAATCATCTTTAGAAAGTTTTACTTTCAAAAAGCCTCGGGGCGACTCGGGGCTTTTTTGTACACAAAAATGCGGCAAAGCGTTGACAAGAAGCCAAAAAAAGAGCAAGATACCCTCCATTTTTTAATTAAAACTCTAGTGAATAGATTATCCGCAACATTAGCCGCAATAGCGTTATCAACAGCCTGCACAACAGAAAACATCGCTACTGTCGAAAAAGACAAAGACCTCCAGGCCATTTCAGAAACTGCCATAAACACACAAGGACAAGTAATGGAAAACTTGATAAAGGGTCCAACAACACACAACTCAAATCCTGAAGCATGTCTTCCGTCAGACGAAAATTGTGATTTCATAGGAGCAGGGTGGAAAGACACATTTATGGCCGATGCGGAAGATTCGGTCTCTCAAATAATGATAGGAACAGACAATTCCATGTTCATAAATACATGCAACAAAACCCCAAAAGTCGGAATAAAAGGTGTTGTAATAAGGACAGAAAGTAATCCACAAATTGATCCAAAAACATGCAAAGAACTAAACGTAGACACATATCCATCAACGTCATGTGAAAGCACATCACCTTCACCAGACGCAATATGGTCATCTCTACAAGTGCCATGCTCTCCAACCTCTCCAGCAACGCTTTGCCAAGGGATAGGAGAAAACTGGGAAGACAGATCATGCGAAGAAAAACCACGTGATGAAGCAATCGTCTTGATAGATGATTTACATAAAAAATTTAGCGATCAGATAGAAAAATTGAAGTAAATTTTCAAAAAGCCTCGGGGCTTTTTGTTGCCAACAACACCAACACTTTTCATCGCACAAGTTACCTTTTATTTTAGAAATGGTACAAAATCCTCCACCATCAAACCGCCAGCCTGGTGAAGCATGGGGCCGTAGTTTAATGGTAAAATCTCTGGTTGTCACCCTACTGACATAGTAATAAAAACACGTGCTTTCATCAAGCAAATCTCATTAAAAAGTGTCGTTGAAGAAACAACAACACATTTTAATTGACTAAATTCACCTTTCTTGTAAAAATCCAAGCTACAGTTAATAAAATAAATATGAGACAAGGTTTATCATTGCCGGGGCCACATAAAGATTTTGAAGGTATAAAAAAAATCGATAAAGATGGAGTTGAATACTGGGAAGCCAGGGAGTTGATGATAATTCTCAAATATGGAAAATGGAGTAATTTTGAAAATGTTATCGAAAAAGCAAAATCAGCTTGCGTATTAAGCAAACAAAACATTAACGATCACTTTACCGACATCGGCAAGATGATCCAAGCTGGCAAGGGAGCCAATAAATCAATACTTGACTATAAGCTTTCTAGGTATGCTTGTTATCTTATTGCCCAAAATGGAGACCCAACAAAAGAACCTATCGCACTAGCTCAAACATATTTTGCTCTAAAAACAAGAACACAAGAATTATATGAAAATTCATCTGAAGACAAAAAGAGACTGATGATTAGAGGAGAGGTGACAGATCAAAACAAAAAACTTGCAGAAACAGCCAAAAAATCAGGAGTAACAAGGTTTGGCACATTCAATGACGCAGGATATCGCGGACTTTACGGAATACCTTTAAAAGAGATTCAAAAGAAAAAAAGATTGGGAAAGGATAAATTGCTTGATAGAGCCGGAGCAACAGAATTGGCCGCAAATCTTTTCCGAATTACACAAACAGATGAACAACTAAATCAACGGATGGATAAAAATGAAAAGATTGGAGAAAATATAGCGACACAAACACATTTTAAAGTAGGAGGAAAAATACGCCAAACCATCAAAGATATTGGTGGAACTTTGCCTGAGAATTTAAAACCAGAGGAAAACATAAAACAACTCGAAAAAAGAATTGGCAAAGCCGACCATATTCTTGCCAAATCTTTTCAAAACGACTAAATTACCTTCGTAAATTTGAAAAACATTCATGCAGGAAATTTTAAAAAAATTAGAAAAAGAAGCTTTAGAGTCGCTTGAAAAAGCGGACACTTTGGAGCGCACAAAAGAAATAGAAGTGCAGTATATGGGCAGAAACGGCCATCTCACTATGATACTTCGAGGCATGAAAGATCTTTCTGACGAAGAGAAAAGAGTAATCGGACCTCTTTGCAATTCAACGAAAAACACACTTGAAGAAGCTTTCGCAAAAAAAATAAAAACATTTGAAGAAGAAGCGCTCGCAAAAGAACTTTCAAAAGAATTTTTTGACACGACAATTCCGGGATCTGCAAGGCCTCTCGGCCACATTCACGCACTTTCTCAATTGCAAGAAGAAGTTGAAAAAATATTTTCACAAATGGGATTTACCGTTGCGGACGGCCCTGAAATCGAATCCGAATATTACAATTTTGAAGGATTAAATATCCCAAAAGATCATCCTGCAAGAGACATGCAAGACACGTTTTTCATTCAAGAAAAAAACGACGAAAAACACGGAAGAATGGTTCTTCGCACACAAACATCGCCTGTCCAAATTCGTATGATGGAAAAATACGGAGCACCTCTAAGGCTTATTGTTCCGGGAAGAGTTTTCCGTTTCGAAGCGACAGACGCAAGCCACGATAGCATGTTTTACCAAGTTGAAGGACTATTAATAGACAAAAATATTTCACTCGCACATTTGAAAGGAGTTTTGGCGGAATTTTTAACAAGACTTTTTGGAAAACCTGTAAAAGTAAGATTTCGACCGGGATATTTTCCATTCGTTGAACCGGGCCTCGAAGTCGATTTTTCGTGTCTATTATGCGAAGGAAAAGGATGCCGAGTTTGCAAACACTCAGGCTGGATGGAATTCATGGGCGCAGGAATGGTCCACGAAAATGTTCTAAAAGCCGGCGGAATAAATTCAAAAGAATACCAAGGTTGGGCATTCGGTTTTGGGCTTACACGCCTCGTAATGATGCGTTACGGCATCGATGATATTCGTTTACTCACAAACGGCGACTTAAGATTTAATAAACAATTTTAAAATGTTCGTATCCCTAAATTGGCTTAAGGACTTCGTAGAAACCCCTGCTCTGCAGGGCAACGAACTTGGTGAGCTACTAACTCTCAAAACTGCAGAAGTTGACAACGTAATTGACGAAGGGGAAAGCCTAAAAGGCATCGTTGTCGGACAAATTGTCGAAATTGTGTCACATCCAAACGCCGATAGATTAAAAATAACGAAAACTTCAATCGGAAAAGAAACTTTGCAAATTGTTTGCGGAGGACAAAACATAAAAGAAGGAATGTATGTCGCAGTCGCTTGCTTGGGCGCAAAAGTGAAATGGCACGGAGAAGGCGAACCTGTCGTAATGGAAAAAGCGGAAATTCGCGGAGTTGAAAGTTATGGAATGATTTGTGCAAGCGTTGAACTCGGATTAAATAATCCAGACGAAGGCCCTCACGATATTCTTGATCTATCAGCGCTAAAACCGGAAGTCGGGGCTGAGATAAAAGATGTTCTAAAAAAGGACGACATCATTTTTGAATTCGATAATAAATCACTTACACACAGGCCAGATCTTTGGGGACACATTGGTATTGCACGCGAAATTTCAGCCATCACAAACAGCAAATTCAAGCCATTAAAAGTCGACGTGAAAATTCCGGAAACAGGAGAAAGCATCGATGTAAAAGTAAAAGATAAAACACTTTGTCCACGATATTGCGGATTAATTTTTAATAATATAAAAGTAGAGAAGTCTCCGGATTGGCTTACACGAAGACTAAAAGCCACGGGCCATGGAATTCACAATAATATTGTCGACATCACAAATTACGTAATGATGGAACTCGGACAACCTTTGCACGCCTTCGACAAGGCATTAATCAAAGACGGAATAATCGTAAGACCAGCAAAGAAAAATGAAAAAATAAAAACACTCGACTCCAAAGAATACAATCTCGACGAAACAATGTTGGTAATAGCGGATCACGAAAAACCTGTTGCAGTAGCGGGAATCATAGGAGGAGAACATAGCGGAATCAACGAAAATACAACTTCAATTATTTTAGAATCTGCAAATTTCAATTCTTCTTCTGTCCGCAGAACTTCAACAAAACTTGGCATTCGCACTGACTCGGTACAAAGATTTGAAAAAGGCTTAGACCCTTTGTTGGCTGAAACTGCGATAAAACGCGCCGCACAATTAATTTTGCAAATTTGTCCTGAAGCGCAAATTGCAGGAGCAATCACAGACATACAAAAATTCAACAAAAAACCGCTAAAAATCACATTGGATTTAGAAAAAGCAAAGTCAAAAATAGGCGCAGAGATAAGCGCACAAGAAATGAAAAAAATTCTTGAGAGTTTGGAATTTAAAGTCACAGAAAAAGGCAGAAAAATAAAAACATTCATCGTGGAAGTCCCAACTTTCCGCGCAACAAAAGACATTTTAATAGAAGACGATTTGATTGAAGAAATAGCGAGAATTTACGGCTACGACAATATCGCCCCAATTCTTCCAAATCTTCCAACAAAACTTCCTTTAGAAAACACCGAACGCACAAAAAAACATCGCGCACGCGAACTTTTTTCTTACGGACTTGGTTTTGATGAAGTTTACAACTATTCATTTTATGGGCTTACAGACATCAAAAAATCACTTCTCGCAGAATCGCACCATTTGAAACTTCAGAATTATTTATCAGAAGAACAAACACACATGGTTACTTCTCTTGCGCCAAATATTCTGAAAAATTTACAAGAAAATGTGAAAAATTTCAGTGAAATAAAAATTTATGAAATCGGTCATACATACCTAGAAATTGGCGAATTTTTTCCACTAGAAGAAAAGAAAATTTGCGGAGCAATTTTGATAAAAGGAAAATCAGATAAAATATTTTACGAGGCAAAAGGATGCATAGAAGCCTTTATTCAAAAATTTAATTTATCACATGTTGCACCTGCAAAAGGAGCAAAAAACACACCATACGCACATCCGGCAAAATCACTGACATTCATTGACCACAGCGGAAAATCGCTCGCAACATGCTTCATGCTTCATCCGACAGTCCAAAAAAATTATGACCTCGATAAATACTCGATAGCGTTTTTCGAAATCAATTTCACCGAAGCTTTGAAACTTGAAGAAACAAAAAATTCATATAAACACCTGCCAAAATTCCCAAGTATCACTTTTGACATTTCCGTAGCCGTAGACAAAAACGTCGAAGTCGCGACGCTTGAATCTGCAATCAAAAACACAGAAAAAGATTTAATAAACGACGTAAAACTTTTCGACATTTACGAAGGAGAAAAGATAGCACAGGATAAAAAAGCTGTCGCTTTCAGCGTCACACTGCAAGCTTTAGACAGAACTCTCACCGACGCGGAAATGGCTCAAACACAATCAAAAATCTTCACAGCATTAGAAAATCTCGGAGGAGAAATACGAGGCAAAAAATAATTTAGAATCTATAATTGCTCCATCCCTTAGAAGTTTTTCGAACTCCATCAGCAACTTCAACTCCAACAATAGAAATCAGAGCTTTTATTAGAGCCCTAGCCTCCCCGGCATAGTGATTAAATTTTGCAAAATCGGAATCTGGACCAAAATTATCAACATATGCCTTTACTATAGATTTACTGTAAGGTGCGCTTTCAGAAACGGCATCAGCAACAGAATCTTCTTCCATTTCATTCCATGTCCTCCCAGAAAACTTATCTTTCACTTCAGCCTCAGGGATAAGCCATTTCAAAACAATGTGTTTAACTTCAGACATTTTTATTTTTCTATCTTCACCACTTTTTTCATCCTTAATTTTAATATCGACAATCTGTCCTCCAACTCGGCCAGTAATAACCTCAAGAACTTTGTGTCTAGACTCCTCTGAAACAACACTAAGAGGCCAAACAGAAAAAATATCATTATCGTTTTCAATCTCTTTTTCCCATTCAACATCCTCTTCAGGTAAAGCATGAAGAACATCATTTTCGCTCTCAGGATTCTTTAAAGAATAAACCGCTCTACTCAAAGAATCGTTGTATCCGGCATATATTGGAGGAGTAACTCCGAAATGTTGGACCGTCGCTCCCCTCAAGCTGAAAAGCCCAACAACTTCAAAAAGGCTTTCTATCGAAGTCATCGAATGCGGATAAGCAGAAGAATCATATGGCTGAATGAATCTTTCCGTCATTCTGTCCATATCCAAAGCATCAGATCTAGTTGGATCAATGACGTAAACTCTGCCTCCGGGACAAACCAGACACAAAGCCCTTCTCAAATAACGCTTCGGATCCGGAGTTTCATGCAAAGAGTCGAAAGAAGTAAACAAATCAACTCCTCGAGGAAAATGACCAAAAACCTTATCCTCCAACTTCTTTCGTCCTTCAGGCGTTTTATCATCAATTTTATTAACATCTACAACAATGAACTTTCCCATTGCCATGCCTCTTTCTCCATTATCAATCAAATTTGTCTCTGTTCTATCTCCGGTTCCAGCCATATCTGAAACATCAACTCCAACAATCTTTGAAACGACCCCCTTCTGCAAAAGCCATCTCTCCAACAATGAATTTCCGTTTCCCAAAGAAGCCATGGAAACATGCACTCCGCCATTTTTACAAGTCTGCCCTTTTTGTATTTTATCATTCACCACAGCCAAAATTTCATCCAAAATCGAAGGCCTTCCCTCCTTGTGTTTTGATTTACTAAACAAATGAACTCTTTGGTAATATTGAATTTGCCTCATCAACAAAAGGTCGTCAAAAACCTGTTGCCAATGAACTTGATCTTCAGTCCCAATGCCAGAACCAACCAATTCTCTATGATAAGATACCTTTGGATCAAACCCAAAATCAGAACGAACAATTCCATATTTCTTTGCCAACTCCAACAGACCAGCAGTAATAAATTCTTCTTGAGCGATTTCACATCGAGCACCGGGAGTCTCCAGTTTTGAATAATCGGAAATCAAAAGAGTAAGCATGGAATAAATGTACTGTTTAGCCAAATCCTTTTTCTTTTTGTCGGAACCTTCGCCACCGGCATATTCCTCAATAGCGGAAACAGCGGGAGATAATCCAGTTTCTTTATAAATAAGTGCCTCAAGATATGTAGACAATTGCGCCATAATATAAGCCGCATGATATCTCACAGAAAGACTTGTCCCTTCATTTTTTCTTTCGCCTTCCTCAGCACGGGTATCCCTCAAAACGCTACCGGCCATAACCGCAGAGGTAAGCTGAAACCCCAAACATTTTTTAACCCATTCTTTCGGGTCATTTCCAAACATTTCACGCAAAGCGGCCTCATTTAAATTCAAACTCACAGGACATTTTAAAATAGTCTCTATGTCAAAACCTGTTTCCGAGCTTCCATATGCCGGAACTCTGGTAAAAGTTAAAGGGTTCGCCTTCTCATCTCTATAAGTAATAATATAATCACGAACCATTTGTCTTCGAGCCTCTTTTCCATCATGACCAAGATTCTTCAAATCTTCCGAAAGTTTAGGACCCAAAACCTCCTCGATGGCCGCCACACTGAAGTTTTCAGAAATCAATCTAGACAACTCTTCCGAAACTTTGGGAGAAATGCGTTCAAAAAAGGACAAAGGCTTCTCATAAATCTCAAAACTTTTTTTTGCACCAAGTCTGTTTTGCGGACCTATAGAAAAAAACGCCCTAAATCTTTCTTCTCGTTCTACAACCAACGATTTATCAACATTCAAAGGCCCATGTCCTGCTTCCATGCCACGCACGTCATTCAAAAACTCTCTCGCCAAAGCATCCGGATCAAAAGGCACAACCTCAAAAAGATCCTGAGCCACTTCGACCTCAGTTTGAATGCCACAACCGATTTCACCAACTTCGTCATCCATTCCTATTTCAGGAACACCAAACCCCCCATCCCCCAAGTCAACTTCAGGAGAATCTTCATTTAAAGGCTTCTCTCTGCCCCCATCTGGCCCTTCACCCACAGAATCTTCTTCCACTTCGGGAATCATCTTGACACTATTAAAAATTAGGGGAGAATAATAGTTAATATAGCCTATATTGTCAACTCAAATGTCTCTAAAAAAAGCCATGAACGACAGAAAAATACTTGAGGAAGCAGTCCAATCTGAAAACATCGCAGAAGCGATGAATGAGTGTTTGTGGGTCGGTGACAAAAAACACAATACTATTTATGTAAATCCCACTTTTGAAAAGACGTCTGAATACACGCTCGATGAAGCCGTCAAAATGTACTGTACAGACTTTTTCGATGATGAAGGGAAAAAAATAATAGAAGACCATCATAAACTTCGTGTTCATGGCGTATCTTCTCAATATGAAGCCACAATGGTATCAAAAAGCGGAAAAAGAATTCCACTTTTAATTAGCGGCGCACCAACGAAAAGCGGCGGAACAATCGGAGTTTTCACAAACCTTACAAAATTAAAGAAACTTGCGGAAAAAGAAAGACTATCCAACCAAATCATAAGAAATTCGATGGAAGCAATCGTGGTTTTGGATAAAAACCGCAAAATTCAGCTTTGGAACACAAGCGCACAAAAATTATTTGGATACAAAGAACAAGAAATAATAAATAAAAGCGTTGACTTTATAATCCCAAAAGAAGAAGAAGACACGAATAAAAGACTCATAACCGAAGTTGAAAAAAACAAAGTAATAAGAAATTACGAAACGACCAGACTTTCAAAAGAAGGAGAAAGTATTCCTGTTTCAGTTTCCGTTTCAAAAGTAACAGACGAAAAAGATAAATTTATTGGTTATCTCGTCACGTATAGAGACATCTCAACCCAAAAACGAACATCAACAGAACTTCAAAAAAGATTTGAAACAATTCAAGATGCTTATAAAGAATTGGGCTTTCAACGAAGACAAATGGACTATATTGCGGAAATAACAGAGTCCGCAATTTCAAATTCAGACTTAAACTCTCTGTTAAATTTGATAATTTCAGCAATAGTTTTACTTTCAAAAGCAGACGCCGCAGTCCTAAGACTTTACAACAAAAAAACAAAATTTCTTGAACTCGCCGCAAGCCTTGGAGTAGACGAAAAATGGCAAAGCAAAAGCAGAATTGAATTCAAAAACAGCATTGCCGAGGAAGCATGCGAACTAAAAAGACCGCTTTTAGTAGACAATGTTGACTCTTCCGAATTACACAAAAGCAAAGCCTTGGCAAAAACACACAAATTCAAAACACTAATATCAATTCCGCTCGCATTGGAATCGGAATATATCGGATCTTTAAACATATATTCAAAAAATCCTGAACAATTCAGATTAATTGAAACTGATTTTCTTCAAAAATTTGGACAACAATGCGCAATGTCCATTTACACAAAACTTCAAAAACAGAGGTAAAGCCTTTACTCTCAGCCAATCTTATATTAAAATGCTCGCATGCTAAAAAGAATCATACCTGAAAGATTTTGGCCAAAAAAAGACGCAGAGACCAGACAAAAAATAATTTTCTGGGCGTCAACGGCAATAATAGGAGTCGCTTTGGTTTCAGTAATATTGTTTGTAGGAATGATTGGAATTCTTTCAATCGGACTTCCTGACGTAACGGACTTGGAAAAACTTCAAGCGGACCAATCAACTGAAATTTATGACAAAGACGGCGGATTACTTTACACAATCCACGGAGAAGAAAACCGCGAACAAGTTTCTTATGACAAAATTTCTCCATATTTAACAAACGCAACTGTAGCAATCGAAGATGACAAGTTTTGGGAACATAAAGGATTTGATCTTGTAGGTATAGGAAAAGCGGTTTTATATGAAGTTTTTGGAATAGGAGTTCGACGTGGAGGATCAACAATCACTCAACAATATGTAAAAAATAGCTTCTTGTCGTCAGAACGAAGCTATGTCAGAAAAGCCAAAGAATTAATTCTTTCAATCCGATTGGAACGAACGTATGACAAAGAAAAAATTCTTGAACTTTATTTAAACAGAATTCCATACGGAAACAATGCTTATGGATCCGAAAAAGCGGCAGAAATATATTTTAATAAAACAGCAAAAGACCTTACATTGGCAGAAAGCGCGGTCCTAGCCTCTTTACCTCAAGCACCAACGAAATACAATCCATACGGAAACAACAAATTTTCACATCTTCTAAAAGAATTTACACCTGAAGAAATCAGTTACAGAAAAATTAAAAGCGAATCGGATTTAATTACTGAAGACTATGTCCGCGGACTTATTGGAAATTTCGTAGACTTAGGAACAGGCGAAAAAATTTATATTCAAGGACGAACAGATCTTGTTTTAAAACGAATGTTTGAACTCGGAACAATCACTGAAAAAGAGCGAAAAGACGCCCTAAACGAGCTTCAGATAATTCAATTCCAAAAATACTTGGAAAGTATTAAACATCCTCATTTCGTTCTTTATGTAAAA
Source organism: Candidatus Altimarinota bacterium (assembly GCA_023231115.1). Classification (GTDB taxonomy): domain Bacteria; phylum Patescibacteriota; class Gracilibacteria; order UBA1369; family LOWO2-01-FULL-3; genus UM-FILTER-38-24. The sequence goes on along the minus strand of JALNWA010000006.1, from coordinate 38,204 downwards.
CAACTTCTCGAGGAAAAATACGGAAAAGATGTAGTAGAAAAAGGAGGACTGAAAGTATACACAACTCTTGATTCAAAACTTCAAGAACACGCCGAAAAAACAGCTGAAGAAATAGGAAAAAGAAACGCTGAAACTTATGGAACGAACAATGCCGCAATTCTTACAATAAACGCAAAAACAGGCCAAATATTGGCAATGGTAGGCTCACGCGATTATTACAATGAAGAAATCGATGGAAATGTAAATGTTGTTGTTCGACCGCGTCAACCGGGATCTTCATTCAAACCGATCGTCTACGCAGAAGCCTTCTATAACGGCTTCGCACCTGCAACTCCACTATACGACGTACCATTAAGAATAGGTTCTGACAGACCTCAAAACTACGCCGGAAACTGGCTTGGACAAATTTCAATTCGCAAAGCTCTTGGACAATCAAGAAATATCCCTGCCATTGAAGCTTATTTCCTTGCAGGACAACAAGATCCTGTCATAGACCTTGCCACAAAAATGGGAATAACAACTTTGGATAAATCGCACAGTTATGGCTACCCGCTCGCAATCGGAGCAGGAGAAATTCCTCTTTCTGAAATGGTCACAGCCTACGCAACATTCGCAAACAACGGCAAAAAACCTGAATTAACAGCCATTTTAAAAGTAATGAATTCAAACGGAGATGTTTTGGAAGAATGGCAACAAAAAGAATTTGAAGAAGTTTTGGATCCACAAATTGCATACTGCATAAACAGTATTTTGTCGGATCAGGCAAACTCAGTTAGTTCACGCCTATACATAAGCGGACATAAAAACGCGGCAAAAACAGGAACATCAACAAAGGAAAACAAGAAAGAAGCGGCAGGAAAAACCGTTGCACCGGCCGACGCATGGACAATAGGATACACTCCAACAATCGTTACAGGAGTTTGGACAGGAAACACAGATGGCTCAGGATTGGCATATTCGGCGGATGGGGTAACCACAGCCGCTCCGATTTTTAATTCAGTTATGACGTATGCATTAAAAAATATTGCAAACGAAGAATTCGAAAAACCAGAAGGAATAAAAGAAGTTTCAGTAGGCACCGCATCAGGAAAACTTCCGGGAGCAAACACCCCAAAATCGTTGATAACAACAGACATATTCCCAAGTTTCGGAATTCCAACAGAAGTCGAAACAAATTCATTTTACAAAGTGAAAATCGACAAAGTTTCAGGGCTTCTTGCGACAGAGTACACACCGCAAGACGCAATTCAAGAAGTGCTTTACCAAAATTACGAAATACCTCCACAACTTTCTATGTTTAAAGAAGACATTCGAAAATATTTCGCATCAAAAGCGGACGAAGCGTTTAAGGCTGGAGAAACAGGCGTTGGGGGCATAGATGAAACTTCAGGAATAAAAATAATGATAGGCGTTCCGCCAACAGAATATGACAACATTCATACTGCAGACACTTCCGAAAACGCACCATCAATTTCAATAACAAGTCCTGCGTCTCAATCTATAATTTCCCTTGGAGACACCAAAAACAAAATAATGATAGCCGTTAAAGCGGAAGCAAAAAATGGAATAAACGAAGTCCAGTTTTTCGTAGATGACAAACAAGAATTTTCAACAAACATCGCTCCATATACAGGATATTTAACATTCTCAAAATTCTTCACGCCGGGCAAACACTTGATCGTCGCAAAAGTAATAGATAAATTGGGCTACAGCACGTCCTCTGCAATAGAGGTAAAAATCGAAACACCCTCCGAACCGGTCGTAGAAGAAAAACCTTCAACACCGACCGATACAACGCCTACAGCGACATCAACAGACGCAATCCCCGCAACAAAGGCAAAACCGGAATGAACAAAAAAATCAAAAACTTACTCGCCTCTCTAGCACTCACACGCGAAACTTTTTGGAATATTCACGAAGAGACGGGAAAGTTTTTAAATCTCCTCATTGTTTCACAAAAATATAAAACCGTTTTAGAAATAGGGACTTCAAATGGCTACTCGGGAATTTGGCTGGCTGAAGCACTTTCCCAAGTCGCAAAAACCTGCAAAACCAAAACCCCACACCTCTACACAATCGAATCAAATCTCAAAAAGCGCTTCCCGCTCGCCACAAAAAATTTCAAAGAATCAGGACTTTCAAAATACATTACACAAATTCTCGGACATGCACCGGAAGCAATTCCATCCCGCAGTGCGGGACCAAAAAAATTCGATCTCGCATTTTTCGACGCCACAAAATACGAACACATTCTCTATTGGAACGCCGTAAAAAACCGCATAAACAAAGGCGGAACAATCGCCGTCGACAACATAATTTCTCACAAAGACGCCTTAAAAGATTTCATAAAAGAAGTCAAAAAAGACACCTCCTTCACAACAGTAATTTTACCGCTCGGAACAGGACTGCTGGTCTCGGTAAAAAACTAATCCCTATTGCAGAAAATCTTTGCTACACCTTGCGACTTCAATCTCCATAGCAAATTTAACGTCAGGATCCTGTCCATACTTGGAGTCAAGAATATCAAAAGCGGCTTCATCATCGGAATCAAAGCCATATTTTTCATATATAGCCTTAACCTCCTTTTCAAACTCTGCCCCAAATATATCTTCCACGTTTTCTGTCTGATATATCAAACAAATTGCCTCGCCTGAAGCCACTATAAAAGCACCTTTCTCCGGCAAATATTTTGGAACCAAATTGTCGCTATATTTTTTATTTCCATTATCGCTCGACACCTTAGCCTTATAAACAAGAACAGCAACTCCGCCGCGAGTCATTTTCGCATTAGGCAAAAACACATTTTCCTCAAAGCCATCTGAAGAAATCAAACACATTGAATCCAAAACAGAAAAATATTTTCCATACCATTCTACATAACGGGGAACATTTTTTTCACTACATTTATAAAGACTTTTTGCACTTCCAAACAAAGCCTCTACATCAAAAAATCCATCCCCGACTATTTTTGACGCCTCCGCGACACTTATAGGATCGTTAGGCCTAAAAGTCCCATCATCATATCCTTTTATAACATTATTTTTATAAGCTTGTTTTAAATATTTAATATACCATGCACTTTTTTCTATGTCCTTGAAAGGCAACTCTATTTCAACATCTTCCGGCCCTTGTGTTTCATAAAATATCTTCAAAAATTCAGCCCTTGTCACATCATTATCAGGCCTAAAAGTCCCATCGTTATACCCATCTAAAATTACCATACGCTGAAACCAATCTATGGCTTTTGTCTGAGCAGAATCCTTAACATCATAAAAAGAGGCAAACACCGATTGCGAAAATAACACAAAAGCGAACACCCCAATTAACAAACTGGAAAAATATTTTTTCATAGGAGAAGAAGTTAAATAAAGCTATAAAAACCAGGGACAATCTCTATTTTGCCACATACTTGCTCAAGTACTTAGCCCAAAGTTCCGCTTCTGCAAAAAACACTGAATTAGCAGGATAAAAATAATTTTTGCTAATTCTAGAATTTTTTGTCACATAAGGATCATTGTCTAAAACACCGGTTTTATTCAGCGCCTCAACGTAAGGGAAAAACCACTCTTCCACCTTCACGTCAGAAAAAGTAGACGTTTTAGGTAACTTGTCGTCAGAAAGATTGAAAGCAAGATAAAATGCTTTTGCAAGCTCAGCCTTCGCGATAACGTTGTCCGGATGAAACATCCCGTCGCTATATCCAGACAAAATTCCTTGTTCAGACACAGAGTATATATATTGAGTATAAGGATTATTTTTTGAAACATCAGAGTACGTTGGATTCTCCGGAAAAGGTAACAAGTCTAGATAAGGAGAATAATCTACCAAAAGCTTAGTAAGTTGCCCCCTAGTCAGATACGGAGACTCAATATATGTTAATTTATTTATCCAATATTTTGCATCGGAGGTAGACAAATATGCATCAGGAGAAAATTTCCCTTTCGAAACTTCAAAAACACCAAGAGCGGCAAAAGTCTCTATCTCCTTGTATCTAGGATGATCAAAAGAAACGTCGGAAAAAGTCGGGGAAACATCATAAGAATATGGATAACTTCCATCAAAAAAGAAAACCCAAAAAAGTACACCGACAGCGGTCTCGCGCGTTATTTGTTCCTGCATAAGGTCTTTTCCAAATTCACCTGTATAAGCACCCTCCCCAAAAAAATACGTGGCGTCTTTTCCTGCCTGCTCAATCAATTGAACAAACTTTTGCTTTGTCAAAACCTCACTATACGCAACCTTGTTACTTCTTCTAATTGATCCCATCAACTCCTTTCCTCCCAAAAAATACCCAAAACCGGCAACCACAACCAACCCGACAATCACCGCCAAAGAAATTAAGACTTTTTTATTCATAGAAATAAGGTTTTAAATAAACTTCAAAAATCATACCATGACACCGCAGGTAATGACAAATTTATAAAGACGCCAAACAATCCTTATCCTCGTGGAAAAAGAGTATAGAGCCGAGCATCCTCAGGCCCCAAATCTCCAAGTTTGTTTTTAGGTTCTGCTGGAGGCGTTCTTGCCTCAGCTCCCTGCAAAACTTCCATAAAAGTCTTATTTACTGCTCCAACTTTTGTTGCAACTTCTGCTGTAGCGGTAGCTTTTGCTCCAACCTCAGCTCCAACCACGTTGCCTCTACTAATCCCCTTCCTTTCCAACTGCGCAAGCGTATGCCCGTCGGGAACAACAACAGTCTGACCACTTAGACTTAGTCCATGAACAATGTCTTTATTACCTAATCCCATAAAAAATTTTGTTAAAATTTATTTTATTGAAAAAATTTTGTAACTCTTTTAATGGCCGACCCAACTCCATGTCTCAACGAACCTAAAACTCCTTTCAATTCGGGACCCTCAGTGTTTTCTGGATAAGCATCCCCTAGAATTGTTCTCTTTGCCGCACTCAAATCCTCAGCCGCTATGCCTTTAATCCAAGCACGTCTTTCATCGTCGGAAAGATCACGCCCACCTTTAGCTACAGGCTTTGGCCTACCGCTAAGTTCACTTATCGCATCCGTCAGCCCACCCATCGCAAGCCGATGAATCTCAGCTCTTGCTTCCTCCCTAGTCATTCTTTCAGCCATAAAAATTTGATTTAAAAATTTACAAGGGGTTATTCTATCCGCAACTCACCGTTTTGTCAAGTGCCCCAAAACTTTCCCCATTGCCTTACCTCTGTGGCTAATCGCATTTTTTTCGTTCGGCGAAAGAGCCGCGTACACTTTATCAAACCCCTCAGGCAAAAAACAAGAACTCAATGGCAATCCTCCCAAAATCGGCGCCTCAAGTTTTTCTGTAATTTGTCCAAAAGTCTCTCCCTCGAAAATCTCACAAACGTCTCCTTCGCATACACAAGCACTACACACAAATTTCGCATTTCTGTTTTTTTCTGGCAACATCCTTTCCATAAAAAATTCAATCCACTCTTCGTCACTTGCGTTTTCTCCTTTTCCCCATCTTCTCGTTTTTACACCAAGCTCTCCTGTAAGCGCAGAAACCAATATCCCGGAATCTTCAGCAACAGTCAAAAGCCCAGTTTTTTCATGATAAAATTTCGCTTTTTTCACGGCATTTTCAGAAAAAGTCTCACCATCCTCAATAAGTCCGTCAAAATCAATCACGCCAAAAGCCTCAGCATTATCACGCAAATCCAACAATGAAATCACGCGAAAATTCCCGCCGTTGGAAACATCCAATGCGCCAAGAACCTCGAAAATCTCTTTAAACTTCCCCTGATTTGTCGTCGCTATTAGCAGATATTTCGGCTCCATAAGTTTTCAAGAATTTTTTTATACGCCACTGTTCATCACTTTTAACAAATTTATATTCCATCTTCCAGTCTTTTATAGCGACATTTACCTGTAAAGTTGTATCATTAACTTTCTTGACAGTAAGACTTTGAACCTCAAAAGCCCCGCAAGCCCTATCAACAATTTGGCCTACAATAGACCTTTTTTCAGCATCATAAAATTCACCGTCGCCTTTTATAGGATTATTTGTCGGAAGAATTCCGCCTAAAATACCTCCCGAAAAATCCACAACTCCGGCCTTTGCGGCCACACAAATTGTTGGATACCCACGCTCGATTTTTCCATTAAACATAAAGATATTCGTCACCACAAAAAATCCTATTACAAAAAACAAAAATATCGGCGCGCCGATAAGAACGCCTTTCCACCTTTCCAAAATTTCCATAATTCTTTCATTTCCGACTTCTTCATCAGCCATCGCCTCATCTTCCTCGATTTTTCTTATTTTTTCCTGTTTTTCCCGCTCCAAATCCGCCCAATCCTCATTCGTCATTTCCTTAGAAGCTTTCACGAAAATCTTCGCCGGATCGTCGCTTCCTTTCGCCCCTTCAAAAGACTCAAAACTCTCTTTTTTCTCGGAAACACGCACTTCTTTATCCGTAACAACTTCGGCATCAATTGCCAAATCCTGCCTTTCAATTTTGTTTGAAATGGTCATACGAAGTTCGAGTTTAAAAATACTTTGAATTTCTATTTTCTCAAGAGCCCTCGCTCTCTCAAAAAGACCGCTTACGTCACCAAAATAAACTCCATTTTTTGTCCTGTTCTCGCCAAAAAGCAAGAAGTGAAGTCTTTTTAAAACACGATAAATTTTAATTCCGACGCTCTCTTCTGAAATTCCCAAAACCGTCATAACATCTCCATCCGAAACTTGTTCAAAAAACTTAAGCCTAACGATTTCCCGCTCCTCAAGCGTCATTTTCTTCATTACTTTCTCCGTCATTCCGACAACATCTCCATCTTCAGCACTCATTTCTTGTGATTCTTGTGCAGAAATAAATCCCGTTTTAGCAGGAAAACTTGATTTTGCAATACTGTCAGTAACTCTCGGAAAAGCCAACGCATAAGCCCAAACCAAATATCCACTATCTTCAGGCGTATTTTGAATTTGCCCAAGCGCATCCAAAAAAGTCAATTTAACTATTTTTCGAATATCCGCTGGATTTTCGACTCTTCTCGCGACATACCTATATAAATCATCAAAAAACGCATCAAAAAGCAAAAGAAATTGTCTCGCATTTCCCGCTTTCATTTGGCTTACACACTGCTTTTCTACGTAAAGGTCCATGCTCTTCAAATAAAGGGGCTTATCCTACCACAATTTTCTGTGTAGTCAAAGCAAAACCCTCAATTGCGCAAACAAACCAGTTCGCATATACTTCTCTCAGGTGTTTCTATGCGAAAACAGTCCGTATAGAAACGAGCCAGAGGAAATGGCAAAATTTTAATTGATTCTAAGCCAATAGAATGATATAATACAACATTAGAATTAACTTAACAACCATGAAAGCACCAGGAGAAAATCCAACACACTTCTTCAAATCAATTGAGCTTAATGTGCCAATGACCCCTGAAGAAGCAACTGAAAAATTAGCAACTTTCCATAATGCTCCAGCAGAAAATGTAGTAGCTGCTTTTTCGGGTTTACGAAACTTTACAGAAGGTACTGTCGAATTCAGAGAAACCGTAAACAGTGGATACCCTTGCATCATCATGGAAGGAAAAACTCCCGACGGTAAACGTGCATGGAGTTCGTTGATAGACAAATGGAGTGGTCAACCTCAAATGAGATGTGGCTAATTTTTCAGTTGCTCAGTTTGTGCTTATAAAATTTTGCTACATCAGCTAACAATGACCACGCGGTTCATTCCTTCGCTTCGCTCAGTCATTCACCCCAATTATTCCTTTTTCTTGTCATACTGTCGCGCCCTTTCGTAAGCCAAAATAAACATTTTTTTGAAAGCATCTGTAACTTCCTTTCCTTCCACAATAAATCCCGTCTTTTCTTTCAAAGAAACCACCGCGATTTTATTATCATAAATATTTATCTCGGAAGAAGTCGAAAATCTTTCAGGCAAATTTTTCAAAGCCTCTGTTTCTACGCCTTTTTTAGCCTTTTTTTCATTATATTCATTAAAAAATCCGGGCAAAATCGCATCTCTGTCTTCAGTAGTAGGATAAGAAAAAATCTTTGATTTTGCGCTCAAAGCGTCATCATAAATAGACATAATTCCTTCAATTCCATCAAAATACCTGATCTTTGTTTTCTGATCAGGATCACGATAAATAGATTTAAATTCAGGCATCAAGGTCTCCGCTTCTTTATATCGATTTGCGGCCTCATTCATTTTTGCCCTGACAAAAGCCAAAAGTTTTTCAGGTTTTTGCGCCCTGAACATAGATTTGCTGTCACCTTGTTCGCCAACAACAAGATCATATGAAGAAAGAGCCCCGAGCAAATGATAAGTATTCGTTCTGGTAACCCTCGCTTTTCTCGCAATGTCGGTCACGGAAGCCTCGCCCAATTCCAAAAGAGCCATGTAAACTTTCGCTTCTTTTTCCGAAAGCCCGAATTCAATAAGTTTTTCTAACATATAAAAATATTATACAACAAAAAAATATTCCGAAAAGAGTTAAATGTCAACACCATTTTACAAAATATTCCCTTTTCCTAAACTTTTGCTTTTCCCTTTAATAAAAACAGCAAACCACATAAAGGACAAAATCAATCCACAAGCATAAACCTCAAGTCAAACCATATTCACAATATTTGACTAGTCAACAACTTAAGACTAATATTATCCCGTTAACTTACAAAAAAATATGACATTCACACCTGAACAATTCGTCGCATCATCTATCGTAAAATACGGAAAATTGAATGAATACATTCAAGAAAAACTCGTTTCCGATTTTTCAGCAATAAAAGGAAATATGTTGATGGCCGAAGGACTAAAAAACTACATCAAAGAAAATTTGGAGACTTTGAAAGCCAAACAAAAAATCGAAATTCTCGATATCGGCCCTGCGATAGGCGCACTTTCGACTCTATTCACTCTTCAAGCCTTAAACGAATTTGGACTTATGGAAAAAGCGCAAATTCATCTTTTTGACGTTTCCGCAAAAGTGATTGAACAAACATTAAACTGCAAATTTTTCTTTCCCGACAGCATAATTGATCCAAAACTGAAAAATCCGATACATCAAAAATTAAGACAAGCAAAAGGAGAAGTCGGTTCCGCGGAAAATCTTCCTTGGAAAAATGAAAAATTCGATATTGTTCTCGCAGGATTTTTATTCTGTTGCGTTCACGATTCCGTAAAACCTTCGATTGCAAAAGAAATGCAAAGAGTTGCAAAAAAAAGCGGATTTATCGGCATCGCTGAGACTTTAGAGAAAAAGACTTTTTCTTCACCGATATCGGCAAAGCTTCTTGAAAAGCTTTTCAAAGATGCAAAAATCGCCTTCAAAAGCGGCAAATCAAAAGACGAGGCATACATAATTTGCATGGAAAAATAAGTTTTTGGTGGAGATGCCGGGAGTCGAACCCGGGTCCAGAAGTGAGGAGACCTTGCGTTTATAATCATATCCTGTTTTGAGTTTTCGTCGCCAAAAAAGAAAACAGTCAAAATACTTCGGCGCTTAGTTTCAAGGTTTTCGTGCATTAATGCGAAACGCACATTAAAGCCTTATCCCTCTGTATTACGCCTTCACGACTTAGAGGAAGTCAGAAGTGATAGACGACGTTCGAATCAAATCAAACGATTACGCCAAGACTGGAACAAAAGAAAGCTTTGCAGCAAGTTCTCTTATTGCCAATTTCTCAGCAAGTTTTTCTAAGTTAGCACTTAGTTTGCGTAGAAGTGCTTAAGGAAGTACCACGCCCCTCCCTGATTAAAGCAAACGAAACCTTTAGTCACCCTGTCGAATGCCAATACATCCCCACATTTCAAAGATCTGCCCCGCCCAGCGGGGCCTACATATAACCACAAAACAGGTCAAAAGTCAAAGGTTAGACCTTAAAACTTTATTCTTTTTCTGCGCCGCCAAGCTTATCAAGAATCCTTTTGGAAAGGCCATTAAATCCAAGTAAAGGAAGAGCCCTCGCCAAAAACAAAAGATTCAATGATCCAGTCTTATCGCTTATTTCCCGAATAGCAAACAACAACGCCTCCGCGGCTTCTTTACTTAAATCTCGCTCCCCAGCCCACTTAACCAACTCTACAAAATTTCCCCGAGTAATTACTGAATCCTTGGTAAACTCCTCGGTCTCTTGAATGTGATCCAAAACACTGCTAACTCTTCCTGAAATACCGTCAGTCATAGTTTCTTCAGAAACACCTTCAGCCTCAACCTTCGGCGCTCCCACACCTCCAAAATTCGCACGAATAGTGTCCGCAACCACCGTTTCTCCTTGGTTAAATAAACCGGCTTCAACATCAACAGCCCTCAATTGCCTGTTCGCAAATCTCCTCTCCCCAACATGACCAAAAAGCTTATGTCCGTGAGAAGCAACAATCCGTTGAGCCTCCTCAGCTGAAAGTCCAGCCTGCAAAAGAAAACCCTCAAGCGTCTCGCGAGTAACAACTGTATCACGCGTCACCGCTTCAGCTCCATTTCTTTCTAATCCTGTTCCCATAATTTTTTAATTAAAAATTAATTTATTAAAATCTAAGCCCTCACCTTCGAAACAAGCTTAGCTTGAATCAGGTCAGAGAGATCGTCACGACCGAGATACGAAAGGAGCAAAAAAGCAGACTTAACACTGTTCTGGCCAGCTACAACCATATGCTTACATGCCTCAACATCCCTCCAAATCCTTAACGCCCTCTCGGGAGTAATCCCTTCCACTCCTGCCCACTCAAGTAAATCAGAAAGATTCTCAACAGTAATAATAGGCGTATCCGCATCAAATTCAGTTAATTTCTTTTTTCCCAAAAACTTTTCAAAAATCGCATTTCCAACTGCCCCCCAATAATTAGATTCATACTGAAGACACGCACTCGCGACCACAAGGGGAGTAATAGTTTCGTTGTTTACGACCCCTTTTACCCACATCCATATCTCATCCCGCGCAAATTCACTTGTTTTAAAATCAACATCCAAATCCAAAAATAAATCACCAAGATTTTCAGCTGTAATAACCGTATCCCTGGTGAACTCCACAGGTTTTTCGACATGGCTCAAAACGCCATCAACTCTATCGGCCATTTCCCCAACACCAGCCTCCTTCAAGACATCATCACCACCCTGCTCTTCTCCAACCTCGGGACTCTCCGCACCAACAACCTTCCCCAAACTTTCTGATATCTTACAAGAAAGCTCATGATTTCCACGCAAATAAAGTCTATTAACGAGATCGGAAGCAGGAAAACCCTCATTGCTAATAAAACCAAAAACAAGTCCACCTATTGTCCCCGCAGTCCACCTTGCAGTGCTCACATTGAGCCCTGCCTGCACCAACAAAGAAGCAAAATTCTCTCTGGTAACAATAGTGTCCGAATCAAACACCACAGGCGCCCCGTCATTCCCCTCTAATCCCGTTCCCATATATTTTTTTATTAAAAAATACCAAGACGGAAATATACCATCCCCACTTATGTAAAATCAAACCCAAAATTAATTAACCTCACCGAATTCTTCGCCTGTTGTTTGGAGTTTTCTCATTATTTTTTGGTGTACCACTTCGTAAACCATACCACGAGAAGCAGAATGAATACCCATATACATAAGAACATTCGTAAGGCTGGAAACATCCACTGAACGTCCCCTTAAAGCCACCGTCTCCATTTCTTCCCATAAAACCCCTGCCAATTGAGAACTAATCCCCAATACTCCCGCCCAAGAGAGCAATTCTTTAAAATTTTCATTCGTAATTCCGGTATTTGCATCAAACACCTCCGGCTCTGTTCTTCCTGATTCCGCTGATCCCATAAATTTTTAATTAAAAATAAGAAACAATTATATCAAATTATTAATGCAAAAGCAACCTAAGCCCACAAACACTTATACAACACCGGTGAACAGTTAGTTTTTCAACACATAATACGTTGCCTTCCCTTTACCCTGTTTCTCGATAAATCCAAGCTGTCTCAATTTTTTAAAGTCCAAATTTCGTGTTGGTCTGGCCCTATCCGTCAATCCGGCATAATCGCTGTCTTTGATAAATCCGTGTTTTTTAATAAAATCCATCATCGCATGGTGATACGGTTGTAATTTTGTTGCAGGAGTAATGTTTGCCTTAGATAACTCTCCTCCAACCCGCAGTAGTTCATCAATAATACCATCCGTAAAATATTCCAGCCACGCAGTAAAATCTATCGAGTCTTTTAGGTCATAATAATTCCCGACCAGCCCTACGTTTTGAAAATACTTCGTAACATTTTGATTGTAATAATTCTCAAAACTAAAAAGATTAAAAGTATTTAGCCCCATACCTGCCAACAACACTTTTGTTGCCAATCGGGTAGTCCTACCGTTGCCGTCCACAAAGGGGTGGATGACAACAAACTGCTTGTGAAAAATTCCGGCAATAATCAAAGGATCCAATTTGTTTTTATTTATCTTTACATACTCAAAAAGCTCATCAACGAGACGAGAAACATCTTTGTGGTCAGGTGGAAAATAAATTGCCTGCCGCGTTTGAGGATTATTAACAAACACAGGCTCTTTCCTGAGTTTCCCGGATCTAAACTTGTCAATAAGCCCAGCAGTAACCGTTTTTTGGATATCAAGAACAAGCTTTAAATCAAAAAAATCCTTATCTTTTTGAAGCAACGCATTTAGGTGAACAAGTGCCCGATTATAATTGAGAACCTCGCGTTCGCTGTCCCTGACATGCTCAGGCGCGTATTTTATAATTTTTTTAACTTCAGTAAGAGGAAGTGGATTCCCTTCTATACTAGTTGAAGAATAGGCTGAAACTTCGCGCGCCATGCGTTCAAGATCCAAAAGAACAACTTTAGAAAAACGCCCATGATTTAATTCAACCACCAACTGTGTAATACGTTTAACGTTAGCCAAAAGTCGAGGGGTGACAACATAAGAAGGCTGAAACGAAATGGGTTTAATCATAGACACATTATAGACGATTGATAGACGATTGTAAATTAAAAGTTTCATCATCCAGCCCCCAAACATCACTCCACTTTTGCACTTCTCGCCCCATGTTTTGCACTTTTTCCGAGAGCTTTTGCACATTCTTTCAACATACCAAACCAATCGAGTCCGAGGTCTTTTACGTTTATTTTAAGCCGTGTTCCTGAAATCATCCATTTGGAATTGAACTCAAGCAAACTAATTATGTTTGCAGGCTTAACTTTCTTGGACATAATCAAAACAATCTCTTTTTCCTTGCTCATAGGCACACTCTCAGCCTTAATATTCAAAAGTCCGGCCGCCTTAGCAAAAATTTTAAGCTCAATAATATTAAACAAATTCGTAACCTCCTCCGGCATTTTTCCATAATCATCAATCATGTCTTCCTTAACTTCCTTCAAATATTCAACACTGTCCGCGGACGAAAGCTTTTGATAAGCCGAAATCTTATCTTTTGCATCAGGAATATATTCATCCGGAATATACGCAGGCACCGGCAACTCAACCGTAACATCCGTAATTTCCTCTTCGCCTTCTGCAATTCTTCCGGCCTTAAGATCCTCAACAGCGCGATTAAGCATCCTCATAAAATGTGAAACTCCAACCACGTTGATAACACCATGTTGATTCGCCCCAAGAATATCTCCAGCTCCACGAATTTCAAGATCTTTCATCGCAATTTGAAATCCACTTCCCAATTCCGAAGCCTCAACAATCGCACGAAGTCTCTTTTTCGCATCCAATTTTAATCTCTGTCCTTGATACAAGAAATACGCATACGCCTGCGCTTTTCCACGCCCTACACGTCCGCGCAATTGATACAATTGCGACAGTCCAAACCTCTCGGCATTATTCACAATCAACGTATTGGCATTCGACAAATCAATTCCATTTTCAATAATTGTTGAGCTAACAAGAACATCAAATTTTCCTTCTTTAAACGCCATAATCCTATCTTCAAGATCCCCGCTTCCCAATTTTCCATGTGCAACTTCAAACCTCGCTTCCGGCACAAGCATACGCAATTTATCCGCTACGCTATTGATTGTTTGAACTCTGTTATGCAAAAAATAAACCTGTCCGCCTCTCTTAACTTCAGTCAAAATCGCCTCGCGAACAAGACTTGGAGAATACTTCCTCACTTCGGTTATTATCGGTAGTCGACCAAAAGGCGGAGTTGTTATCGTTGTGATGTCTCGCAACTTGTTTAAGCAAATGTTTAGGGTTCTAGGGATAGGTGTGGCCGTCAATGTAAGTATGTCCACCTCCCTTCGAAGTTCTTTAAATTTTTCTTTTTGTTTCACTCCAAATCTTTGTTCCTCATCCACAATCACAAGTCCTAAATCTTTAAATTTTACATCCGGCTGAAGCAATCGATGTGTTCCGACAACCAAATCAACTTCGCCTTTTGCAAGCCTCTCCAAAGTCTCTTTTTGCTCTTTTGTACTTCGAAAACGACTTAGCATTTCAACGCGAATATGAAACGGCTCCATCCTTTTCACGCAAGATTTATAATGCTGATCCGCCAAAATTGTAATCGGTGAAATAAACGCAACCTGCTTCTTGTTTTGAATAGCTTTAAACGCCGCCCTCATCGCAACTTCAGTCTTTCCAAATCCGACATCTCCACAAACCAACCTATCCATCGGAGTGTCTTTTTCCATATCAGCCTTTGTGTCGTTTATGGCTTTTATCTGCCCCGGAGTTTCCTCATATGGAAAAGTTTCTTCAAATTTTTCTTGTAAATCAATATCTTTGCTAAAACTAAATCCTTTCGCCGCCCTTCTCTCTGCGTAAAGTTTAAGCAGCTCTTTCGCAATTTTTTGTGTTTCCTTCCTTACTTTGCTTGTAATTGTGTTCCATTCCGCACTTCCAAGACGCGTAAGTTTTGGCATAGTCTCCTCGGATCCGATATATTTACTAACCTTATCGGCCTGATCAATCGGCACAAACAACTTGTCGTTTTCCGCATACCCAAGCTTCATGTACTCTTTCGTAATTCCATCAACCGTCTTCTGATCAAGCCCCATAAACTTTGCAATTCCATGGTCGGAATGAACAACAAAATCGCCGGGTTTCAAGCTCGTCAAAAAATCATCAAAAATATTTCTCGAAGTGTTTCTGGCTTTCTTCTCATCTT
Source organism: Candidatus Altimarinota bacterium (assembly GCA_023231115.1). Lineage (GTDB taxonomy): Bacteria > Patescibacteriota > Gracilibacteria > UBA1369 > LOWO2-01-FULL-3 > UM-FILTER-38-24. The sequence goes on along the minus strand of JALNWA010000006.1, from coordinate 23,151 downwards.
TAACAAAAGAAACGTCTGTGTCATTTATCAAAACTATTTTTGCTTTTGGCGCTTGAAAAGAAACAGGAAACGCATCTTCTTTTTCAACGCTTATCAAAAAAACAGATTTACCTTTGTAGTTATCATTATTTATCCCGACAACAAAAGGCACACCTTGGTCTGTAAAAAGCCCTCGAACGTCGTTTGTGTTTTTTGTAAAAAACAAAATTTTCCAACTATTCGCTATTTTGTCGCGAATATCGTTCGCCAAATCATAAGCACTTCTGTACTTCAAAACAGACAAAAAATGTAAATGAACATGGTTGGTTTCGTCCTCGTTAAAAGAAGTAAAAGAAACGGTTTTACATGATTCCGCCGCCTTATCTAAAAACTCATTCCACGCATCATAAAACTCATCAACAACATCGATTTCATCATCAACAGTCAAATCTTTTTTATCAAAAAAACTTGTAATATCGGACGTTTCGGAGTCACACTCTATCGGAAAAATCTCCGCAGAAGAAAGCCTTTTAAACGGCGTGGAATAATCGGCATTTTGAACAAAAGCCATGTCTTCAATTTTATCAAAACCGATTTCAACCCTTAAAACATTTTCGCTGTTGATTGGCCACACAAGCAAGCTATCTCCAACCCGATAATACTCACCTTTTTTAAGAACTTGATCATCTGTAATTTCATATCCAACATTAACAAGATTTTCAATAAAAGAAACAAGATCGATTTTTTCTCCTTTTTTTATAGAAATCTTGGTGTCAATAAGCCTTTTTGCGTTTGGAAAATTTTGTAAAACAGAAAGAAAATCAACGACAAAAACGGCATTTTTGTTTGTAACAACTCTTGAAATAAATTCAATAACCGAAAGCCTTTTATCTCTCTCAAACCCACTCAGCGTAGAAAACGACATTTTCTCTTCATCTCCGCGTTTTTTATACACAAAAACAGGCCTGTCACTCCACATTTCAACCTCCCTTTTGACAACATATAAATCCGCAGGATCATTAACAATCCATAAACTATTTCCTATGCCGATTTTCGCATCAGCATAGATGCGACTAAGGAGCATGGCTTTAGAAGAGCTGTTTCCAGCTCCAGAAAAACTAACATTGCTAGACCTCGAAAAAAGATCCGTTGCGTTTTTAAACTCCTCTTCGGAAAAAAAGGAGATAATATTTTTCATGTAAACATCTAAACCTTAAGTGGCATAATAATGTAAACGTAGTCGCTTCCTTTTAACGGCTTAATAACCGCAGGGGAAACCTTGTCGTTCACAGAGAATATAATCTTATCTTCCCCGATGTAGGTCAAAACATCAAGCAAATATTGGGCATTTAAAGAAATTTTGTTGTTTTCTCCTTCAATTTTTACCACAACCTCAGCTTTTTCCTCTCCAACTTTTGTTTCCTCTGAGGAAATAGTAAGTTTTCCGTCGTTTGTGACTGAAAGTTTCACACTATTGTTGTTTTCTCTGGCAAAAAGGCTAACCCTTTTAAGAACCAACGAAAGATCCTCAACCGAAATCTCAAGTTTTGTTTTATTTTCTTTTGGAATAATTTTTTCATAATCTGGAAACTTACCTTCAATAAGCCGTGAAATCAACTCTGTGTCGCCAATTGAAAACAAAATTTGATTCTTAGAAATATTAATTTTAACATCTTCATCTCCTGATTTAGTTATAATTTTAGAAAGTTCCATCATTGTTCTCGCTGGAACAATACAAGAAACATTTCCCGTTGGTTTTTTATCAGCAATAATTGTTTTTTCAGCAAGCCTATAGCTGTCTGTTGCGACAAATTTAACCTCGTCGTCTTTTGAATACAAATAAACGCCGGACAAAACAGGCCTTGAAGTGTTTAAGGAAGCGGCAAAAACTGTTTCCGTTATCGCTTCGTAGAGTTTTGAATTTTTAAGGTAAAATTCTTGTTCTTTTTCGATTTTTGGAATTAAAGGAAATTCATCTGCAGAAATACATTTAATTTTTGTAGATGAAGATGTTGAGTTTATCGCCAAGTTAAGCCCTTCAATAACACTAAGTTCAACTTTTTCATCAGATAAAAGTGATACATAATTTGTAATTAATTTTGCTGGAACCGTTATTGATCCTTCACTTCTTACGTCCGCTGAAATTGAACAACTTATTGCAATTTCAAGGTTTGTTGAGGAAAAATAAAGTTTCTTTCCTTCTGCCTTTAATAAAATATTATTTAACACGGGAAGTGTGTTGTTTAAGCTAATGGCTTTGTTTACAATATTAAGAGCGCCATCTAAATCTCTCTGTGAACAAAAGAGTTTCATATATTTTTACGTTAACCTGATAGAAAAGTTTTAATAACCCACAAGTATTATATAAGAATCTTTATAATAAACAATATATATTAAATAGTAATAGTAGCGACTACCCAAAACCCATAAAACATTGTAAATAACACAAAACAAACAAACGCCTTATTTAAAACAAAAAACAAAAAAGTTATACAAAATAAAACATAAAAACAATAAAAATAAGTGCAAAAAATGTTTAAAACCCCTTCAAGACTTTGCCATTGGGTTTTTAATAAAGTATAATGAGCCAGCGATATTTAAAGAGTTTTAATAAAAAACGAAAAAAATGACACAAAACATAATAATAAGTTTAACAACACTGGTTTTAGGTGGCGGCATTGTTTATTTTTTTTATAAAGGTACAAACCTTATAGATGTTGAAAAAAAGAAAAAAGAGGCACAGGAGCTTTTGTTGAAAAGTAAAGAAGAGGCGGTAAAAATAAAAGAAGAAATTTCTATAAAGGTGGAAAACTTCAAAAAAACATCGGAAGAGGACACTGATAGAAGGCAAGAGAGGATAAAAAAAGTTGAGGAAATGATGGACACAAAAGAAAAATCTCTTTTAAAAAAAGAGGAAAGACTTAAGGATTTAAGGCTTAGGGTTGCATCAGAACAAGAGGAGTCTCAAAGCAGACAAGAAGCAATAAAAAGAATAGAAAAAAAACACATTGAGGATCTTTCAAAAAAAGCGGGAAAGACGGTAGAGAAACAAAAAGAAGAAATTCTCGCGAGATATAGAATTGATTTAGAAAACGAGGGGGACGAGAGGCTTGCAAAACAAGAAGAGTTTTTAAAAGAGGACGCGCAAAAAATCGCACAAAACATTTTGATAAACGTTATTCAAAGAATTTCATCTCCAACATCAGTTGAGTCAAAATCGGTAAACATCATTGTTCCAAAAGATTTTATAAAAGGAAAGATTGTTGGAAAAAACGGAAAAAACATTGAAGCTTTTGAGGAACAGTTGGATGTTGCGGTTATTTTTAACGACCTACCAAACACAATAAGCGTATCAGCGTTTAACTTGGTTACAAGAAGAATAGCTCAGGTTGCGATAGAAAAATTAATAGCATTTCCTAACGAAATAACAAAAGATGTTATTTTAAGGGCTATAAAAGATGCCGGAACAGATGTTGACAAGGAGTTATATGGAATTGGAAAATCAGCTCTTGAAAGATTAAAAATAAATCCGGAAAAAATAGACAAAGAGTTGACTCGCATTATCGGAAGATTGGCTTACAGAACGAGTTATGGACAAAACATCATGAGGCATTCTCTTGAGGTTGGTTGGGTGGCTGTGATGCTTGGAAGCGAAATCGGTTTAAACGTGGAACTGTGTAAAATAAGCGGATTTTTACATGATTTAGGAAAAGCTATTGATCAAGAACCGGGGGCAAAAGATGCTCATGACAGGCTTACAAAAGAATTAATGGAAAAATATGGTTTCTCGGATGAGGAGGTAAATGCGGCGTGGGCGCATCACGACGCTGAAAAACAAAAATCACCGGAAGCATTGATGGTAAAAGCGGCCGACGCAGTTTCAGCTGGAAGACCGGGAGCAAGACAAGAATCAAGGTACAGTTATTCAGACAGAATTCAGCAGATAGATGAAACAATCAAAGGTTTCAGTGAGATCCAAAAATCATTCATAATGTCGGCAGGAAGAGATATCAGGGCTTTCGTGGATCCGGACAAAACAAAAGATGAGGGAATGATGGAAGTTGCAAAAAACCTTGCAAGGAAAATAGAAGAAAATGTTGTATATCCGGGGAAAATAAGAGTTAATGTAATTAGAAAAATGGAAAAAACAGATGTAGCTTCTCCAACAAAATAATAAAACCAAAATGTCAGAAGAAGAAAAAAAAGAAGGCTCGAAAATCTTGGATAAAGTTTTGATGGGAGCAATAATAGGTGGAGCGATAGGTTCGGTTTTAGGGGCATCTATTGCGCCAAAAAAAGGATCTGAAACAAGAAAAGATCTTGGAAAAATCGCATCAATTGCAAAGGAAAAATCTTTCACGTTTTTTCATAAAATCACCCATCTTTTTAGAAAAAAATAGAAACAAATGAAAATATTTAAAAAAATCATTCTGTCTGTTTTGGTTGGTACCATTTCCGGAATGTTTTTTGCGGCGGCCGTTTTAGGTGCGAGAATTTATTTGGACGGGAAGCTCCCAAGAGGAACCGTTATTTCTGGTGTGAGAGTAGGTTTTTTAACAAAAGAATCTGCCGAAAAACTTCTTTTTGCGGCGGAAGAATCCTTTTTAAACAAAGAGATAACGATTTCTGTAAAAGAAAAAACGGCAGTAAGTACAATGAAAAACCTCGGGATTGAGTTTGCCACAAAAGAAACCATTGAAGATTTAAAAACGATAGATTCTAAAGATAAAATATTTCCGGATTTTTCAACCAAAGGAGAGACAAAAAATTTAATTGTAAAAATAGACGTAAAAAAATTAATAAAAGAATTAGATGATAAATTGAAAATAAAAGAATTCTACCCAAAATCCGCAATATTCTATGTTGACGAAAAAAAGAATTTATTAATAAAAGAGGGGGAGGCCGGATATGTGATCAAGGAGGAAAAACTAATCAAGGAAATAAATCAACATGCTGAAATTTTGACAGCTGGTGATTTGAAGATAGAAATTTCACCCGCACCTCCGGAAAAAAATAAAGAAGATTTGGAAAAAGAAAGACCGGAAATGATAAATAAATTATCAAACACTATAACTTTAAATGATCCCGTATATCGAGATAATTGGTACTTAAAGCCATTAAAAAGGTTGGACTGGGTTGAGTTTGAGTGGAGAGAAAAAAGCGAAGATGCTGAAAATTTTATTGCAGTAACAATAAAAAAAGAAAAATTAAATGAATTTTTGGACGCGGAAGTTTCAAAATGGCTGGACGTAAAACCGGACGATGTAAACATTTCAACAAACGAAAAAGGGGAAGTCGTGATTACAGGAGTTGGAAAAGACGGCATGAAAATTCAAAGAGAAAAACTTTTGGAGGATTTTGAAAAGGCCGTAAATGAAACAAAAAATGAAATTGAAATTCCAATAGAAAAAATAGTGCCAAAAATAACTGTTTCAGAAGACCTGCAGAAATTAGGAATAAAAGAACGGCTTAGCGTAGGACATACTTCGTATTATGGTTCTCCGATAAACAGGCAACATAATATAAAAACAGGTGCAGAAAAATTTAACGGAAAAATTGTAAAACCGGAAGAAACGTTTTCTTTCAACAAAAATCTTGGAAAAGTTGACGGCACAACAGGATATAGAAAAGAATTGGTTATAAAACCGGAAGGAACAATCCCAGAATTTGGCGGAGGGATTTGTCAGGTCTCAACAACAATGTACAGAGCCATTCTTTTTGCCGGTTTGCCGGTCGTTGAAAGAAACGAGCACACATACGCGGTTTCTTATTATTCTCAGGTGTTAGGCCACGGTCTTGACGCCACAATCTATCTTGGCGGCGCGGATTTGAAGTTTTTAAACGACACCAAAAATTCTATTTTAATTCAGACCTACGTCGACAAGGACAATGAACTTTATTTTATTTTTTATGGGACTTCAGACGGAAGATCCGTGGAAATGAAAGGGCCGGAAATTTCAGGATACAAATATCCGGGCGAAACGGTTTATGAGACAACACAAGATTTGCCAAAAGGAGAAACGAAACAGGTTGAAAAGGCGCATACGGGCTTCGACGTTTTGTGGAAAAGAATTTTAACGTTTAAAGATGGAACAAAAAAAGAAGAAGAAATAAGAACTCACTACAAAGCGGTTCCAAACAAAATTCTTGTTGGAGATGCGGGAAACTCGAAAGACTCTTCAATCGTTCAATAAGGAAAAGAACTTTTAAGCTTTTTCTTTTGCCGCGATTGCCTTTTTGACTTTTCTTAAATAGTTTTTTGCTTCGGCGTTTTCCGGTTCGATTTCAAGAATCTTTTTCAAAGCATTCATAGACTCTTCGTGATTTTCAGCGTCCATTTGTAAATCCGCAATTAAAAACAAAAAATCTATATTTTGGCTGTCCATTTCATTCGCTTTATTTGCGGCAACAATCGCATTCGAAAGTTGATTTAAACTCCTGTAAACCTGCGCAAGACTGATAAATCTTTGAGGACGGGAAGAGTCCAAAACAACGGCTCTTTGATAAGCTTCTTTTGCCGCTTCAAATTCCTGTTGTTGATAAAGAGCAAGTCCCAAATTACTGTAATGAACAGCGTCATTTGTAAGTTCTCCAAGTTGTTTGAAAAGCGCCGCCGCCGCCGCATACATTTGTTTTTGCATATAAAGCATTGCGAGTTTTTGCTGGGCTTCGATATTTGCAGGATCAATCGCCATGGCTTGCACAAGGAGTTTTATCGCCTCTTCTTCCTCCCCCACTTTCAGTTTTATGTCTGCTTTTTCGCACAAAATAGAAATCTCGGACTTCTCTTGTTTTGAAAGTTTTTTATTTTCATCAATATCAAGAGGTTCTTCGTCTATAAGAGATTTTTTCTCAGGAGGAGGTGTGTTTTTTTTGATATTCAAGGCATAAACTCTGTGTGCAAAAACTCCTATAAAAACAGAAACACTCAAGAATAATAAAAGATAAGTCAGCATAGTTTTATTTTAAAGAAAGCATTAAATTTTCCAAAACCAGTTTTAAATTTACATTTTTTTTGATCAAAGTCATAGCTTCATCGATTTTCAAAACAGTGTCTATGTGTTCCTCGGCATCTTGTCCGTCCAAAATTTTACTTCTCAAAACATTATACAAAATACTGACAAAAGTTTCGAGTTTGCCTTCGTCCTCGGCAAATTCATTAACATAAGAAAATCTGTCCGTGATATTTCTGTGTTCCAAAAAAAACATTACGTCGTTGTAAACCTTAATATAATTTGCCAATTCGCTCGGATTTTCCATAAGATTTACGGCCTTTCCGGTTTTTCCAAGAGAAAAAAGACTGACTTTTTTTATCGTTTCTTCGTCATTTTCGGGATAAAGTTCGCGAAGCTTCTTTTCGAGATAACCCGCAGACACAGCCGCAAAATTAACGACTCTAACTCTTGAAACAACGGTAGGTAAAACAGCTCTGATATTGTTTGTAGTCAAAATAAAAATCGTGCGCTGAGGTGGTTCCTCAAGCACTTTAAGAAAGCTATTCGCGGCGGCAACAGTCATTCTTTCGACCGTTTGTATAAGAAAGATTTTATAATTTGCCTGACATGTCATGTTGCATCTTTCGATGATTTTACGAATATCATCAATCCCAATGGACTCTTTGTCGTCGATCATCTCAATAGTGTCCAAGTGTACGCCTTTTTCAACCTGCAGACACGTCGGACAAGCATGACAAAAATCGTTTGAACACTGAAGAATTCCAGCCATCTTTTTTGCCACAGTATTTTTCCCGACGCTGTTTGGTCCCGCCAAAAGATATGCGTGAAAAATACTTCCATTCAAAATATCGGACTCAATCATTTTGAGCTGTTTTTCGTGCCCGATTATTGACCAATTATATTTCATAAGCCCTTTTTACAGTTTCTCCCAAACCTTTTCCTGCCTTACCAAAAGCTTTTTTGAGTCTTCCGGATGCGCCATAATTTCTTTCACAAATTTTTCCAGACGCACATTGTTTTGAGAACCTTTCACCAAAATTATATCCTCCTTTTCAATTTTTTTCTTGAAAAAATCAGCCGCCTCAAGCGCCGTATTAAAATAAAAGACGGATTTCTCGTCCATGCCTTTTCCAAGCGCAATTTCCCCGATTAATTTTGCATTTCCACCAACAGTTATAAGCATGTCCGCGCTCTCTTTTGTTTCCGCTCCAATCATTTCATGCAAAGTTTTTGCATCGTCTCCAAGTTCATTCATATTTCCCAAAACAGCAATTCTTCGATGTGGCTTTTCGCCCTTGGCCAAGCCGGTGTCCACTTCTTTCCCTAAATCTTTCAAAACCTTAAGAGCTTCTTTCACAACTTCCGGCGAAGCATTATATGAACCATCCAAAATAGTCGATCCGTTTATTCCTTCAATTACATTCATTCTTCCGGGCGGAAGCCTGAATTTAGTCAAAGTGTTCAATGCATTTTGCAAAGGAATTCCAAAAAGATCCGCGCAAATTATCGCAGGAGTAAGCACATAAGATTGATATCCACCGACGACTGGAGCTGAAACCTGCATTTTTATGTCATGATGGGTAATCATAAAATTAACACCTTCAAGAGAAGTTTTTGGCGAAGAAATAAGATAATCCGCCTCCTCATTTTTCCCAAAAGTAATAACGCCTTTTTTCGGAAAGTTTTTTGCGAAATCATACAAAAGAGGGGTGTCAGTATTCAAAATTAATTTCCCATTTGCCTTTAGTGCGTGCGCAATTTTTGATTTTTCACTAAAAATCGCTTCTATATTTTCAAATTGTCCTTCGTCCAAGTGCACAGGATAAATATTTGTCATTATGGCGACATCAGGCTTTGCGACAGATGTCAAAAAATCCATATCGTTTGGCTTATCTACGCCATATTCCAAAAGCAAAATTTCACTGTAATCCCTGAAAAGAGAATTAAATGCGGCCTTAAGCAAAAGCCAAGACCACGTCAATGCAGAAGAAAATCCACTTGGAATATCCAAAATTGTGAGCAAAAGTCCGAATTCGGAATTCATGCTTTTGTCATTTTTCCTTACTTTGAATTGTGTGTTTAAAACTGCAAAAATCGCATCTTTAGTGCTGGTTTTTCCGGCTGATCCGGTTACAGCAACCACTTTTCCTTTAAACTTTTTCATCCTGTCGATGGCAAGCCTTTTTAGGACGAGAAGTACTATTTTTTTCAAAAAATTTTTCATAAAAAGAACGCAATATAATTGCGCAAAGATACTACCACATCAAGCCAAAAAACGCGAGAGATTCTGGTTGGATCAAAGATCATCATAAATTGCATGAACACCTACGCTGTGAAACAACACGGATTCCTTATCAATAACCGTAAAAATCAACCGATATTTCATGTCTACGGAAATACTCCAAGCTCCGTCAAGCCTACCCCTAAGCTTATAAAGCCTAAGAGAAGGATGAAAGGGATTTTCCTTTAAAATCAATTCTTTTTTAAGGACTTTTCTCTTTATCTCAGCGGGCAAAGCCTCGAATTGTTTCGCGAAAGTATTATAATAATGAATTTTTCTTATTCGCATTTTTGGCCATTAATTCAGATAAACTGGAGACAACTTTGGTTTTCCCGGCCATATAAGCCGCCTCAGACTCCTTGACTATCTCCACCAACTCGTCCTCGGAAATCATATTTTTTTCAAAATCCGCAAGATACACTACGTAAGCACTTACGGTTTTTCCAGCTTTTTTAGCCCTTTTTTCAAGTTCGACTTTTTTTTCGGCGGGTAAAGAAATGCTCAAGATTGATCTCATTATTAATTTGATTACATTATCTTACAGAAAAATAAATCTCCAAAAATTTCTGTATTACAACTGTATTACGGTTTTTCAATAAGGTCAACGTATAAACAAAAAACACACATAAAATAATGCAAAAAAAGTATTGTCGAAAAAACAACAACACGATAAAATACCCTCACATTTAACCCTCCAAATATGAAAAAAATAAAAACATTTTTGGCATCGGCCTTAATTCTCTCTTCCTTAACAGCCTGTGCGCCGCAAATAGAAACAGAAACAGAAAAAGAAATAATTTTACCGACTAACCCACCAGCAACAATGCAAACAAAACCTGAAAAGGGCGACACGATCGCAATCTTGACTACAAATATGGGAGAAATAAAAGTCCTTCTTTACACAAAAGATGTTCCTGAAACTGCAAAAAATTTCGCAGAACTCGCAAAAGCAAAAAAATACGACGATACGATTTTCCACAGAGTAATCAACAATTTCATGATTCAAGGAGGAGATTTTGAAAACAGAAACGGAACCGGCGGATACACGTATAAAGGAGAAGGCACAACTCTAAAAGACGAAATAAACCCTAATTTAAGCCACGTTCGAGGTGCAATTTCTATGGCAAATTCCGGTGCACATACAAATAGTGCCGCAAGCCAATTTTTCATCGTACAAAATCCATCAGGAACAAAATTTCTTGACGGCGACTATGCTATTTTCGGCTATGCTTACGAAGGAATGGACGTTGTAGACAAAATTGCAGAAGTCAAAACAAACGCGATGGACAAGCCATTGAAAGACGTCGTTCTTGAAAAAGTGGAAATAAAAACACAAGAATAAATCCTCACACAAAAAATCGCACAACAAAAAAGCCCCACTTTCCAGAGGGGCTTTTTAATTTCACCGTTTATTTCGCAACGAAACTATTTCATAGCTTCCTCCACAATTTTTTTGAAAACTGCAGGTTCTTTTATTGCTAAATCAGCAAGCATTTTGCGGTTTACAACGATGCCTTTTAGCGTCATTGCCGCGATAAGTCTGCTATATGTGACCCCAAGATCTCTACATGCTATGTTGATTCTTGCGATCCAAAGCCTGCGGAAATCTCGTTTTCTGCGCTTCCTGTCGGTATAGCTGTGTATGCCGGCTTTCATCATCGCATTTTTGGCCCAAGTGAAGATTGCACTTCTTTGGCCACGGAAACCTTTGGCTTTGTTCACCATTGACTGGTGCCTACGGTGGGCTGTTACGCCTCTTTTTACTCTGGTCATGATATAAACTTAAGAAATATAATTTGTAATTGAACGAATTTCTTTTATTTGCCTTGTGTCTTCAACTTCCCTGGCAAAATAAACGCAAAAGATTTGCGTTGTGTGTGATTGATAGGCATTCCTGATGGATAAAGCTTTTTTTGTCTTTTTGATTTATCGGCAAGAAGATGTTTCTTAGCTGATTTATCAAATGTAGCTGTTCCACTTTTTCTTATTTTTAAGCGTTTTTTTAGTCCGCTATGGCTTTTCTGCTTCATATTTACGATTTATTAGGTGTTAGAATCATTATTAACATATTTCCTTGGCTTTTTGGCGACATATCGATTGTGGCAACGTCCTTCACTGACTCGTAAAACTTTCTTAGTTTATCGATTCCGAGGTCTTTATACATAGACTCTCTTCCTCTAAAAATCAATGTGACTTTTACGCTATTCCCTTCTTCAAGGAACCCTTTTGCCTGTTTCGCCTTTACTTCAATGTCGTGATCTCCGGTCTTAAACCCGAGGCGAACTCCTTTTATCTCAGCCTTTTTTTGCATTTTTTTGTGCTTCGTGTCAACTTTTCTCTGATGATATTGGTATTTCCCGTAATCAAGAATTTTACATACCGGCGGATTTGCATTTGGAGCCACTTCAGCGAGATCCATTTCAAGCGCTTTGGCCATTTCAAGTGCCTTATCAAAAGCGACAATCCCGAGCTGTTCGCCCTCTGCACCGATTAATCTTACCGTCGGTGAGCGAATGCCCCTGTTTATGCGTAAATCTTTAGCGATATAATTATCATAAAGAAATAAAATGCTTTTCGCTTAGAAAAAAGCTCTTGGATATTACGAGAACTAAGCCGTAATGTCAAGCGAAGTTAGCCTTATTTCCCCGTTCTCTGAAGAATTAGCATGACTGAGAAAATAGCATCTCTGACTTCCCGTGAAATTTCGTCCGTCCCCTCGTCAATATTTTCTTTTTTACGAGTTGTGCTGAATGCACCTAAAAATTTCGGACTTCTTCGCATGTCCTCCATGCATTCGCCGGTCAATAATTCCAAAAAAGCCTCGGGATCTTTTAATTCTCCCAAAACACGCGCGACTTCTTGGGGGTGATTGGCCAAAAGAGCAGGTAAAAAGCGATATCTTACAGTGTCATCAAGCATCTTTCTTGCCAAGGGGCCGGTAGCTTTCCAAAGATTCATTTTTGCTGGGTAATCAATGTTTCCAGGCCTGTATCCGTTTTCACCGGCCATAAGCATAAAAGCATCCCACCAACTACAAAGCGATTCTCTGGTAGCTTGAGATGGAAGAACCTCCATTTCCTTTAACCATCTGGAAAATGGATATTCTTGTGCGGTCGACTCCAATTTTTCTGTTTTTTCAGGATCGGCAAAAGCGGAAGGCGTCATCTGAATTTCAAGACCGTCTACTAACAATTTAAGTCCATCCCCGCCACCTTTTTCGATTATTCTACGCAACACTAATAAAAATTCATCAGGTGAAAGCCCAGCAAGAGCCTCGCCGATATCCTTAATCCTTACAATATTTCCGCCGATTGTAAGCTCAAGATCTTCAATAGGACCGGGTTGTATGTCAGCAGTAGCCATATTTTTGTTAAGTTAAATGTTAAGAAAATATTATCAATCATTGTCCGAGGATTGTCAATAAATTACAACTGTCTTTCGAAAAACCTTGATTTTCGCTCAAGAATAAAGTAATATTAAGCTGTTGTAATTCCATGACAACACATAATGAAAAATTTGTTAAAAGCTTTTGGGGCGGACGATAAAGAATCGGAAATCTTTTTGAAACTGCTCGAATTGGGCGCACAGCCTGTCAGCGTGATAGCAAAACATTCCGGAATTCCACGTCCTTCCGCGTACGTTGTTTTGGAAAGATTAAAAAAACTCGGACTGATCGAAGAATTTCCGCGTCACGGAATTAAATATGTGAAATGTATAGCCGTTGATGAAATTGAAGACCTGATCAAACTCAAAGAAAAAAAATTAAATCAACTTTCACAAATACTTTCCGAAACAAAACCCAAACTTTTGGCATTGGAAAACAAATTATCTTCCACTCCGCTTGTAAAATTTTATCAGGGAAAATTGGAGATAATGAAAATGTATGAGGAAATTCTGAAGACCGGTGATTTCTGCGCCTTATTCAATCCGAAATTGGTCAAAAAAATGATGCCGGAATATCATTTTAAAATAGGGGAAATTATCAAAGAAAAAAAATGGCACGTGAAAGAATTGCTTGTTCATTGCAATGAAGCTTTTGAATATAAAAAATTATTCAATTCGCGTTTGCACGAAATAAAAATTCTTCCAAAAAAAATGCTTTTTAAGTCCGACACAATCATAAAAAACGGCATTATTTACATGATCTCTTACGGAGAAGAAGATCTCACGGGAACGGAAATTTTAAATGATTCGCTCGCCGCAACCCAAAAAGTCATATTTGATAACCTCTGGGGTAAAAAGTAATACTTTAAGCATACATAAAAATCCTTCTTATCAAAGGATTCGTATGTGTCACCCCGGTAGGCTGTAATTAAACAACACCATGGATTCTGCTTATATACTAGCAAATTTCGATTTTTTTGACAAGATTTCATGACGAAAAAAGTGTTGTTGGATTTCCAACGACAGGGATATACTCGTGACATGAAAAAAGTAGTAATTCTCGGATCAACAGGTTCTCTTGGCACACAAACTTTAGATGTTTTAAAAAAATATCCGAAAGATTTCAAAGTTATCGCACTTGCCTGCAATCAAAATGAAAAACTCATAAATTCACAGGCAAAAAAATTCAACGTGCCAAAAGAAAATATTTTTATCGCCGCAAAACATTCTGCAAAAAATCTACTAAAAATAGCCTCTCTAAAAGACGCTGACATCATCGTAAATGTTCTTTCTGGAGTTGCAGGCGTTTTACCGACAATCACTGCGCTAAAGGCCAAAAAAATCCTTCTGCTTGGTAACAAGGAATCACTTGTAGCGGACGGAGACAAAGTCATAAAACTTGCAAAAAATGCAAAATTAATTCCACTCGATTCTGAACATAATTCAATTCATGAAATTATAAAAAAATTCCCGAATAAAAAAATAAAAAATATTTTTCTTTCATGTTCCGGCGGACCTTTTTGGGGCAAAAATGAAAAAGAACTCGAAAACTTAACTCCCGAAAAAGCGCTTGCACATCCCAAATGGGACATGGGCGCAAAAATTTCAGTCGAATCTGCAACCTTGATAAACAAAGGACTCGAAATCCTCGAAGCATATTATTTATTCAATTTTCCATTATCAAAAATTCATGCATTTATAAATCCGCAGTGTCTAATCCACGCCATCGTCGAATTTGAAAAAGAATCTTACGCATACGTTTCAAAACCCGACATGCGCGAACATATCGAAAATGCATTTTTGGAAACAATAAATAAAACAAAAAAACGCATCATAAAAAAAATTCCACGCAAATATTACGAAAACGAAATCATAAAAAATCCGCAAACACTTGCGCTAAAAGGAATTTCGATAGTCCTCTCTCATTTCAAAAAACGCAAAATGAAATCTTTTCTCTTGCTCGAAGAAAAAACAATTCAAGAATTTTTGAAAAACAAAATAAAATTTACGCAGATTCTTGCAAAACTTTCTCGCAAGCGCGTTGTATAGCCTTAACCAAACCATCAATGTCAAAAGGCTTCTCAATAACTTCATTTGGAGTTCCTTCCGCGGCAACCGCTTGAGTTTTACTTAAATTTTCCCACATTTTTCCCGTCATAAAAACAACCGGAACATCTATAAGCAAGCCCTCTTTCCCTGCAGTACTAGCCATTTGAGTCCCTTCCATCCCAGGCATATTTACATCGGTCAAAAGAAGCGCAAGGCGACCCTGTAGCGCTCTTATTGCCTCAAGTCCGGGGATCCCACCTTCTTTTGTTTGAGTTCGAATACCAAGCCTCGCGATAATTCTAGCGGAAAGTTTTGCCATTTGTGGATCATCATCGACAACCAACGCAATCGCAGTTGTTTTATCTAGGTCTCTTTTTTTCAACAATCTCTCAAAAGGTGTTGCTTCTGTCATAAACTTATAATTAAAAATTCACAAGCGTCACACTCTAACATTAAAAAAGCATTTAGTCAACCCTTGTGCTTGCGTTTTTAGATAACAAGTGTCAAAATCGCCAAGCATGAACTACGCAATAATACTCGCCGCAGGAAAATCAGAGAGATTTAGTGGCGCAAAATCAGAAGATAAATTGTTGCTTCCGGTCGACGGTAAGCCAATAATTTATTATACCCTTACCTCTTTAAACGACCATCCGGAGATAAATGAAATCGTCGTAGTTGCAAGCAAACAAAACAAATCAAAAATTGAAAAAACTTTGAATTTATACAAATTTTTCAAAATTAAAAAAGTGGTTTTAGGCGGAGCCACACGCCAAGATTCCGTACAAAAAGGATTCGAAGCAATTGAAAAAATAAACAAAAAAACTCTTTCAAAAAACGACATAATTCTTGTCCACAATGGCGCAAATCCGCTCCCCTCTTTGAAAGAAATTTCTGAAGTTATCAAAAAATCAAAAATCTCAGGCGCGGCTATCTGTGGCCACAAAGTGACATCAACTATAAAAGAAATAAACGCAACTCACGTAATAAAAACTCACGATAGAAATAAATTTTTTGCGGCGCAAACTCCGCAATCCGCAACTTATGAAATTTTCAAAAAAGCACTCGCAAATGCACAAAAGAAAAAAATAAATGCAACTGACGAAGCCATGATGTTCGAGGCAATAGGCCAAAAAACAGCTTACGTTCTTTCGCACGATCACAATTTTAAAATCACAACAAACGCGGATTACCAAAAATTAAAATCAATTTTGGGAGAAAAACCGGAAGACTTTATTGTCGGGATCGGACAGGACAGTCATGAGTTTGAGGCCTCCAAGAGCGCAAAAACTTGCCTCGTTCTCGGCGGCGTAAAAATTTCATCGGAACCAAAACTAAAAGCAAATTCCGACGGCGACATAATTCTTCACGCACTTTTTAATGCAATTTCTCAAGCTCTCGGAGAAAAATCTCTTGGTTTTTATGCAGATGAAAAAGTAAAAGAAGGAATAAAAGACAGCAAAAAATACATCGAAATAATTCTCAAAAAAGCGCACAAACAAGGCTACAAATTAAACAACGTCGGACTGATGCTCGAATGTTCCCACCCAAAAATCGATCCGATTTCACACGAAATAAAAACATCCCTAAGCAAAATTCTAGACCTTCCCTCGGCCAAAATCGGCATCACTGCCACCTCCGGCGAAGCCTTAACGCCCTTCGGCAAAGGCCAAGCAATTCAATGTTTTGCGATAGTTTCCCTCGTGAAATAAATCTATTTATTGAGCGATAACTTCTACTAAATCTGCAAGATTGGACCCTTCGATTGGAGCCCTGATGTATATTAAATTTTTGATTTTGATAGTGATTTGTTCCCAAGTTTTATCAATCCCCAATTTTGATTGAGCAAAAGTTTCGTTGTTAAAACAAAACCGTTGACTAGAATCATCATTTACAACTTTAGGCATTTTTGCGGCAGACTCTATGTCCGGAGTAAAACATGTCGGAAGGCCCACCTGAAGTGTTGAACTAGAATCTCTATATTCCCCAGATATTTGAGTTTCTCCCTCAAAAATAACCTTCAAATTATCGTTTGCAATAGCCCCGAAATCGGCATCAAATGGCCCAAAACTCTTTACCGTCAAATCCCCGACCTTAAGTCCTACTTTCAAATCTCCAACTTCAAATTCATTGAAAGTCAAAAGATCATCAGGCTTCATAGTGTCATCATATTTTTTGTATTCCCTGTTGCTGGATTTATAATCCTGCACTGCTTTTGCACGATAGCTTAATTCGGCCATGTCCGAGCGATTGAAATCCATATTTATATCGAAGCCATAACCGCTGTAATTAGGCAAAATACACAAATTATCCGCAACATAAAGATATTTAAAGAACCATTCATCTCCCCACATAGAATCAATGCCGTCAAACTCAAGTCCGCATCCTGTAAAAGCCCTTTCTCCCCCACCGGCATACAAAGTATCTACATCAAAAAACACATTTGTAACTATTTTTAATGCTTCCGCATAATTTATCGGACTATTAGGCCGAAAAGTCCTATCGGGATATCCGCTTATTATTCCCAAGCCATCCGCCGCATTCACGTATGGATAATACCAAGAATCCCAGTCTTCAAGAGGAATGTCCTTGTAATCGGCATTTGAACCACTGTCCATAGCAGGTTGTCCGGGAATTCCCGCAGTTTCAAGCATAATTTTCAAAAATTCAGCTCGCGTTATTTGTTGACCGGGCCTGAAAGTCCCATCGGAATATCCCTCAACAACGCCATTTTTCTGCATCCAATCAATTGCAACAAAAGAAGGATCATTGCGAGAAACATCGCTAAAACTTGCAAATGCGCTCTGTGACACAAGCACAAAGGCCAAAACCAACGAAGCTAAAATCTTTTTCATAGATAAATGAGGTTATTTTCTATTAAAAACATCATACCTCAACCACACACAAAACAATACTTGACATTTCAAGAAAAGTCGTTCAAAATAACAACTCTTTAGGCAAATAATACCTTAAAATGAGCATGAACGTGTTTCAAAACAAGATTGTCAAAGGTGCCATACTTTTAAGCGCACTTACCTCGTGCGGCGCTCCACAAGTTCAAGAATCCGCCGATGAAATAACAATTCCTGCGGTTAGTGAAAAACAAATTCCGCTTACTGCAAAAGAAATTGCAAAACAAAGATCAGAATTAAAATTAAAAATTATAATCGCGCTTGATGGCCTTTTGGACGGATACAATAAACTTGCTCAAAAAACTTCTAAAATTCAACTCCGAGCTACGAATAAAGGATCTATCTCTCGTGCGGACGATGAAACACGCGCAAATAATTGTTCAGCTATTATGTCGGAGCAGAGAACAGTGGAGCTAAGGGAAAAACTTACCCAAATTCTTCGCGATGAAAATGGAAAAACCCCAGGATGTACGGCAAGAGACAGAACAGAAAGAGCCAGATGCATTGCAGATACGGTCATAGCGTCGGGCAAGGGGCCGGAATATTTGGAAACAGTAGTAGAATTAAGGGAAAGAGTGAGAGAAGCCATAAGATGCCTAGACGGAATTTTGGGAGAAGAATCTTCAAATTAAACCCTGTTTAGAAGTCATTTTCGTTGACTACTCAACCAAAAAGCCCCAAAATACAATCAGTTTTGTCAACGATTTCAAAAAATTCACACTAAAACATGAACATCACGGCTTACGCGAAGGTAAATCTTTGTCTAGACATACTCAAAAAAAACGCGAATGGATACCACGAAATAAGCACGATTTTTCATGAAATAAAAAATTTCAAAGATATCCTCGAAATCAATAAAATAAAACTAAAAGACGACGTGTCAATAGCGCACGACCTCAAAAAAACGCCTGTTCAAAAAGGAAAAATAGAGATAAAACTTTCAGAAAATCTCGCAAAAAAGGCTTTGGATTTGTTCAAAAAAACATTCAAAATAAAGGACTTTATTTCTATAAAAATTCACAAAAATATCCCGATTTCATCGGGTCTTGGAGGCGCATCTTCGGACGCCGCGGCGGTTTTGAAAGGATTAAGTCAGCTTTATAAATTAAATCTTTCCGAAAAACGTTTATTGTTTCTTGCAGAAAAATTGGGCATGGACGTGCCATTTTTCATAGTTGGAGGTACGGCGCTTGGCACTCATTTCGGCGAAAAAATCACAAAACTTCCGGAAATAAAAAATCTGGAAATAAAAATTTTCCCAAAATCTTCTACTCAAAAGGAAAAAACCAAAGACGCCTACGAAAATCTCGATCTTTCAAAATGCGGCAAGAACAAGGCAAAAACAGAGCTTCTTTTGAAAGAAATAAAAGCCGGCGACAAAAAACTTACTCTAGAAAATCTCCACAATGATTTCGAAACTTCTCTAGAAATTCCACTTCAAAAAAACACACATCTTTCAGGTGCGGGCCCCTCGGTTTTTATTTGTATGTAAAGCCACAAACACCTCTGGCAAAACCACCTCGAAAATGGTATAATATCAAGATGTGTTCAAATAAAAACAAACAATGTTTAAAGAAAAAAATTTAATATTTCGCGAAACACCCGACTCAGGTAAAGAAAAAACTCCTCCAAAGGAGGGGACAAATCTCGGCTCACTCGCAGATCAAATTGGCGGAGCCTTGTTGAAGAATCCTTTTGTAAAAGCAAATGTCGCTTTGGGCAAAATGGTGGTTGAAAAAACAGGACAAAAAGCACAAGAAATAAAAGCAAAAGTAGGAGAAACAAAAGAAAACCTAAAGACAACAGGAAGGGTTGTTCAAGCGGGCCTTGAGCTTATTAAAAAAGTAAAAAATTTAGAAAATGGGATGTTTTTATTTTCGATAAACAAAGCAGAGAAAAAAGCTTTACTCATGGAGGTTTTGACAGGAGCCACTATACAGAAAGAAGCTCTAAAAAAAGCCAAAGAAGGTTATTCTTTTTCCGGATATATGGACATGGGTTTAAATTGTGCATGGATAGACAAGGATGGCAAAATAATAAAAGAGCCAAATCCTGCTTTTTCGGATCCCATGATTAGTAATAAATTAAGAGATCCCGCAAAAATAATTCTAGAAAAAGAAAAGACAACACTTGAAGAAAAAATACAAAAAGATTTTAGAGAAATAATCTCTAAATTATTAGAACAAGGACTTATCGGCTACGGCTTCAATGAAATAAACATACAGCAAACGGATTTAGGTCGCGAGATTAGATATATTCTTCAATCAAGGCACGAAGGTACAACCTTGGAATATGGTTACGCATATACGTTCAGGGTTGATGAAAAAGGAATAACTTTTATCCCCGCATTATCAATAAAAAATGAAGTATTAAATGATGTAACATATTCAATCGAGGATTATGACGAGAATTTAAATCTAAAAACCGGAAATTTAGCCACTGGAGCTTTGCAAGGAAGCCCACAAGAATTTTTGCAGGAAAAATATCAAAGCCCAGCTCAAGAATTAGACGCGATAGCCGCACAGATTCCGGAAATGGCAGAAGTACACGAAAAGACAAAAATACTTTTGGAAGAAATGCAAAGAATAGACAACTCGCCAATCTCAAAAGATGAAAAAAGAAAAAAAATGGGAGAAAGGATGGATAAATGGGATAAAGAAGGAGCAAAAGCTAGATTTATTAAACTTAAGGATGACCACGAAAACAATCCGAAAAAATCCAAAGAAGATTCCTTGTTAAATGAATACTCAGATAAGGTAGAAGATTTAGTCCGCTACTATTTTGAAAAGAATATGGAAAAATCACAGCCACCTGAAGAAGGAACAGAAACAGAAAAAACATTCGAAGTCGAAGACAATCTAAACCCTTAGAAGTCCCCTCTGCCCTTCATTGCCCTCATAAGAGTAATTTCATCGGCATATTCAACATCTCCGCCGACAGGAAGTCCTCGCGCTATTCTAGTCACTTTCACGTCAAAGCCAATCAACGCTTTTTGAATATAAAGAGCGGTCGCCTCGCCCTCAAGACTTGGATTTGTAGCCAAAATCACTTCGTTGATTTTAGGTCCTTTTTCTCCAGAAACATCCGCACCGTCCTCAATTCTTTTTACTAGTTCCAAAATTTTCAATTGATCCGGCCCGATGCCGTCCACAGGTGAAAGTCGTCCATGCAAAACATGGTAAACTCCGCTGAACTCTGCCGTTTTCTCGATTGCAACCGCGTCCAAAATTTCTTCAACTACACAAATCAAAGATTTATCGCGACTTGGATTATCGCAAACATAACACGGATTTCTCTCAGCAATATTCCAGCACGTTTCACAAAAAACAATATCATCCTTAAGTCCGGTTACGGCTTGTCCAAGCGACACAATCTTATCTCTCGGCGAACGCAAAAGATGCATCGCAAGCCTCTGCGCAGACTTTGGCCCTACTCCAGGAAGTCTTGAAAATTCCTCAATAAGAGTCCTGATTGATTTCGGTAAAAAATTTGTCATCGCCGCAATTCTAAAAACCTTCGAGCTTTATAACAACCTTTCCTTTGCAAAAAGGCCAAACGCGACTTGACCAAACAGCCTAAAAGCGGTATAATTTAGCTTCAGAAAACTAAACAAATATGGGAGATTTAAAACTTATACAGGGCGGAGCAGATGATCCGGAAAACAAAGAAAAGCCTTCATTGGTGGACTCAAAACGTAAAGGGCTTACAGACGAAGAAGAAAGACTTCTTCTGTTAAGAGCGAAAATAGTGCCAAAAAGGACAGAAATGCCGGAATTTGCAAAATCAAAGGCAGGAGTAATCAAACCCGGAGAAGAAGGGCTTCCTGAAATAGTAACTCTAGAGTCCCTAACTAGAAGAGCGATGGAGCAGGCTCTTTCACGACAAAAAAAGAATTCTTAAGGAATAATTATTTCCCGCACATCTTCACAAAATATTGATGAACCTCCAAGTCGTCGGTTAATTCAGGATGAAATGTCGTGACGAGCATATTTTTTTCTCGCGCCATAATGATTTCGTCTTTATATTTGGCCAAAATCTTCACGCCTTTCCCGACTTCCAAAATTTTTGGTGCGCGTATAAAAATCGCTGGAATGCGACAAAGTCGCACGGTATTCTTTTTTAAAACATCGGTTTCTTCAGTACTTTTTTTAGTGCTTAAATCAAATTCCACCTGTGTTTCAAAACTGTCGAGCTGTCTTCCGTAAGCGTTTCTTTCAACAGTAATATCCATCAAATTCAAACTGTCAGCATTTTCTTTTCCGACGATTTTTTTTGAAAGTAAAATCGCGCCCGCGCAAGTTCCCCACACAGCCATGCCTTTTTTCACGCGCTTGATTATCTCATCTCTAAGCCCAAATCTTCGAAGTAATTTTCCGATAGTTGTGCTTTCTCCGCCGGGGAGAATAAGCCCTTTAACATCCTTCAAATCTTCACTTTTTTTTACCAAAACCGCTTCAACATTTTTTAGTTTTTTAAGCATCTCCAAATGTTCCTCGACAGATCCCTGAATATCCAAAATTCCGATTTTCATAACTATTTTAGAAAAATTTTAAGAAAATTTAACGATTATTTAATGTGAATGTGTTTATATCTTAATCAAATCCCAAGAAAAGTCCAACTTGCAAAAAACGCCAAAATAATATAACATTACTATATAAACACTAAAGATTTACTAAATATATTATATATGGCAACCGTATTCTTCAAAATAAATAACACACAGGAAAAGGAAGTAAAAACCCTTATGAAAGACGAAGGATACACAAATAAAGCGGAATTTTTTAGATTTCTTGTGAAATTCTACAAATACCACAAAACTCCCGAAGAAATTCGCTTCGAAAAAACAACACAAGAATTGGCGGAAATAATTGCAAAGTTGGACAAAAAAGGGAAATTAAAATCCCTGGCCGCGCAATTAAAAGATGTATAAATTCATAATTACAAATTTTTTCAAAAAACAATTAAAGCATCTTTCAAAAAAAGATGTGGAATTAAAAGAACACTTCAAAAAAGTTTTGATAAATTTCAGGAAAGAAGTGGCCGTTTCGATAGGAAACAGCGTTTACAAAATACGCATTCAAGGGCTTGGGAAGGGCAAATCCGGAGGATATCGTCTTTACATTTTTCTTCTGGAAATAAAAGGGATTTTATGCCCAATTTGCATCTATCCTAAAAACGAAAAAGAAAATCTTTCTTTAAAGGAATTAAACGACGCACTCGAAAGAACAAAAGAAGAATTAGTAAAACTTCTTTAAAGAATTTTAATCAAATTTATCGCAGGTCCTACTGCAAAAACAAAATTCAAAATCATCCAAAGCCATGCGATTTTAGTTTTGTAAAAGACGATTTGCAAAAGCGAATAAACCGCAAGAAATAACGCAGAAACAAAAAGCAAAACATAAAAAAGAACGGGCATCATCAAGGCATCGGTCGCAAATCCAAAAGACAAAATAACGAGTCCGATTCCTCATGCAATTCCAAATTTATCTCCATGAAAATATTTAACTTTCAGCAAATAAACGAGCGCCAAAATTGTCGGAACAATCATTATCGCATATCTCGTATAAGTTGAGACAGAAGGGAAAAACGAGAG
>JALNWA010000005.1 GCA_023231115.1 Candidatus Altimarinota bacterium | reverse complement strand
GATTTATATCTTTTTTTATAAATTCATCTATGAATTTTTCTGAAAGTCCGTATCCGTCTTTTAGCCTGTTTGGAAGCCGATATGACACTACCGCATCCATCTTTTTTAATGTGCTGTACAAAATCAAACTTCCTGTAATTCCGTCCACGTCATAATCTCCAAAAACTATTATTCTTTCTTTTTTTTCAATTGCCTCAAAAATTCTTTTTACGGCTTTTTCCATATCGGAAAAAAGAAACGGATCGTTAAATTCCAATTTTTCGTTTTCATCAACAATTCCTCTATTCTCAAGTATTTTTTCGAAAGTACTTATAGAAGTTTTTTCATTTTTAATCACCCATTTTTTGCCGAATACTGACATTTATTTGGAATTATTTTTTTCTTTTTTCTTGTTCTCCTGCCATTTTGCAATTGCTTCCTCAGGAGTATGCGCCTTGTCTTTGCCAAAAACCCACGTGTGTCTGGAAACTATTTTTTTGTAAATCTCTTCCACAACTCCATCCATGTCAAAATATTTTTCTTCTTTTGCTATTTCTGCAATCATCACAATTTGAAAAAGTACGTCGCCAAGTTCTTCCTCCAAATTTTTGTAATCTTTTTTTTCTACGGCCTCTTTTACTTCCTGTGTTTCATCAATCAAGCATTTAAGCATGCTTTCAATAGTCTGTTTTCTATCCCAAGGACAGCCAGTTTCAGATCTTAATTTTTGAGTCAAAAATTTTAAATTTTTTAATGTTTTTTTAGCCATATTATATTTTTATATCTTCTAAACCATGTCATTTGGCGTTTTGCGTAATTTCTAGTATTTTTCTTGAGCAATTCAGTACATTCTTCGAGAGTGGATTCTCCTCTTATGTAAGGGATAATCTCCTTCGCCCCAAGTGATGATATCGCCGGCAGGGTCTCATTATACCCCTTTTTCATTAAAGTCTTTACCTCATTTACAAGTCCTCGTTTTAGCTGATTATCTACACGTAAACCGATCCTTTCATAAAGTTTTTCTCTCGGCCAATCTATTCCTACCATAAAAACATCATATTTCGGGTTAATCTTTTTGTCTTTTTTGTTTTCTTTTTTTATTTTGTTTATTTCTATCGCCCTAACGACATAAACAAGATTGTTTGGATGTATCTTTTTTGCCGCAGAAGGATCCAGTTTCTGCAATTTTTTATAAATATAATTATTCCCGTATTTTTCAGCCTGTTTAAAAAGACGTGCTCTAAGTTTCAAATCCGGCTCCATTCGCGGTAGTTGATAACCTTGAGTTATTGCGCTTATATAAAGCCCCGTTCCCCCGACAAGCATCGGCACGTTTTTCTTCTTAAAAATTTCTTTTATTTTTTCGTTTGCCATGTCCTGATATTCCGCGAGTGTAATTGTCTTTTTTGGCTCTGAGATGCCAAGCATGTGATGAGGGATACCTTCTCTTTTTTCTTCCGGAATTATGTCTGAGCCTATTTCAAGCCCTTTGTATAATTGCCTTGAATCGGTAGAAATAATCTCACCGTTTATTTCATGCGCAATTTGCAAAGATAAATCCGTTTTTCCCGAAGCCGTAGGCCCAAGAACGACAATCAAAGGTTTTTTGTGAGACTTAACGAAATTTTTTACTTCTTTAAGTATGTCCATTCCTCTTTTTAGTAATTTTTAAGCGTGCGCAATATAGCCCAAAGTTTAACACTTGGCAAAGATATCCGCCTCAAGAAGTGTTATTTAAAAATATTCTTGCCTTTTTGTCAATTTTAATCATTAGACTTTTGGGCTTTTTATGGTAAATTTCTCCAGTCACAGACAGCGGGCAATTTATAAGACCTGCCGAGACAAATGAGATTTAAGTCGATAGTTAAACTTCTTTGTTCTCGATAGTCTAATGACAATCGAGATTTTTTTTAATCTTAAATACTATGTCACAAACAAAAGGTGAAAAAGAGAAGGTTCTGTCTGATCTTCAGAATCAATTCAAGTCCGCAAAATCAGTGGTTTTTGCTGATTATCAAGGGCTTTCAGTTAAAGATCTCAAAAATTTACGTACAAAACTAAGGGAAGGCGGAGTTTCTTTCAATGTAGCTAAAAAAACTCTCATCAAGCTTGCAGCGAAGGAATCTGGATACAATGAAATTCCTGATAGCGTGATGGAAGGACCTGTTGGAGCGGCTTTTTCTTCGCAAGAAGAAGTTGCAGGAGCGGCAAAAATTATTCATGATTTTGCCAAGAAAAACAAAGCTTTGAAACTCAGAGGATCTCTTTTTGAAGGAAAAATATTGTCTGTTGTGGAAACTAAACAGCTTGCTGTTCTTCCAAGCAAACAAGAACTTCTTACAAAACTTGTTTATCTATTCAATGCTCCTATTTCCGGATTTGCTCGTGTTCTTCAAGCTATTGCAGACAAACAAGCACAAGCAGTTTAGTTTATCAATTTATCAAATATTTTAACTTAAAAACATATGTCAGACTTAGAACTAAGCAAGGATGCACAAAAAATCATGGAATTGGTTGAAACACTTCCAGTTCTTGAACTTGCAAACCTTGTAAAAGCACTTGAAGAAAAATTCGGTGTTAGCGCAGCAGCTTCAATGATGGTTGCTGGTCCTGCAGCAGGTGGTGCAGCAGCAGAAGATGCTGGAGATGCAAAGAAAACAGTCATGTTGACTGGAGCAGGTGGACAGAAAATCTCTGTTATCAAAATTGTACGTGAAATCACAGGTCTTGGTCTTAAAGAGGCTAAAGATCTTGTTGATGCAGCTCCAAAAGCTGTTAAAGAAAACGTTGAAATGGCAGAGGCTCAAGATATCAAAAAGAAACTTGAGGACGTTGGGGCTTCAGTTGAGCTTCAGTAGACACTAGATTTCACAGTAAAAAGAGGAAGAATATTCTCAGGTAACTTAAGCTTCTTTTGTAGAGAATCCAGCTTAAATCGAATAGAACGCAATGCGTTACCTAAAAATATTCTTCCTCTTTTTTGTAAATCTGTGGCTATTTACGAGATAGGGATTTCCCCCTTTACGTTTGGGCTTAAATTTGGTATAATATCTTGATATAAAAATAAATATAAAAACAAATGGAAAATTCGGTAACTCCAAAATTGGTAAATCCTTTGGACGTTAGCAATGAGAAAAAAGATTCAAGTTCTGATATTTTGAAAAATCTTACATCGTCAGATGCGCCACAGGAAAAGCTTCTTGAAGAAGCTCCGACAATAGATTTTTCTTTGCTTAAAGACGTTATCCCAAGACAAAGCCTTTTGCTGACAGTATTGAAATACGGATTTACCGCACTAGCTGTGGCCTTTTTGGTCTCCATCGTATTTTTTGTGGTGACACTTACAGATGCTTTCAGTTTTGTATCTTCACGTTTGGGATATACAAGCCTTACGTCTCAAATCGCAACTGACAATACCGACATCATTGCTCTTAAAACCGACCTTAATTTCACCAGATATCTTTTGTTAAAAGGATATCTTGATGAGTTTGGATATTACGGCGATTCGTTTGCGCAAAATTATGAAATTTTGAATACGAATACCGCTTCGGCAACAGAAAAAACCGCCGCATCTGAAAAAATAGATTCAATAAAACCCGAGCTTAAAAAGAATTTTGTTGCGATAAAAGATATTTATTCAAAAGAATTTGTTTCGGCAATTTCCACAGTCGATAATGCCGATACTAAGGCTCTTTTTCAACAAAAACTTGTTGATAAATTTAACGCAAAAGCTGTCGCCCTTAAAGATTCAACGGACCCACAAGCCAAAAGAGATTATAAAAATTACATGCAAATTGTTGCCCTTATTCCAAATACTGAAATAAAATCTCTTGTTCAATCAACTGATTTTGACTCGCTTAAAGATGAGGATTTGTACCAACTTGTTAATAAAATAAATTCAATCGTCGTGAATGATTTGAATGTTATTCAGCAAATCAAAGACAAAAGAATAAAATGGTCGGATGTAATTAATGAAATAAATTTAGCGACAATAGGAGTCGACAGTTATTATGATCCTGATTTTTATAACGATGCAGGAGGAATAAGATATACAAGCTATGATTTCGATAGTGAATCAAAGAAAATTTCCATAAATGGAGAAACAAAAATCTTTGGTACGACAAATTTTACGACAATTACAAAACTTATAGAGGAGCTAAATAAATCCGCTCTTTTCGAAAATGCCGAGATGCGTTCTTTCTCAAAATCCGGCTCGCTTGATGACGGATATACAGCAAGTCTAAGAATTTCATTAAACCTAAAAGATAAAAAATAATTATGCCAAATCTATCTTATTTAATAGCATCAAAAAGAGAATCGACTCAAATAAAATCCTACGCTATCCTATGCGGAGTTTTGCTTATAGCCTTCGGCCTTTTCACCTATACGAAATGGAAAGAATATTCCGACTTGAACACTATTGCAGAAAAAAATAAGGCATACATTGCCGCTCTACAAGAACAAGGAGCAAGTGAAACAGCCGCATTTGATACAAAAAAAGAGTCTATAAATACTTTAAAAACAGAAATAGAATCAAACTTAACAGAAGTTTTTCCTCCTGCAGATGCTTATACGGAGCTTACTATGAAGTTTGATGAATTCGAAGAAAATCTTTCCAGCAGGGATAGTGTTTTTGAGATTTCAAACATTGAATATCAGAATGTTGTAACTCAAAGTAATTATTCTGTTTTGCCTGTCAGAATGAGCATAAAAGGCTCCAAAGAAAATTTCGAAAAGTTTTTACATTATGTAGAAACTTCAGGATCTTTGGCAGGAAAAATAAGACTTATGGATGTTTCTTCAATCAGATTAAATTTTGAAAACACGAGTGATCTTTCCGGCAAAAAAGAGGAAATTATAAATTTCTCAGTACAAATTAACGCATATTTCCAATAAAAGTGGAGAATACAAACAATCAACAACCAGTCCCCGCAGTTGCTCCTCAACCGATTGAGAATGAGAAGCTAAAACAGCTTAAGGATGCCATTTTAGCGGCAAATATTCCGCAGATGGTAATGGTTGCGATTTCGTATGCGCTTGATTTGAGATCCAGTGATATCCATATTGAACCTCTGCAAAACAGGGTTCGTTTGAGATATAGAATTGATGGAGTTTTGCGACATGTTGTGGAATATCCTACAAATCTGCATCCCGCAGTCGTTTCGAGAATTAAAATTATGTCTAATTTAAAAATCGATGAACAACGTATTCCTCAAGACGGACGTGCGGATGTGACTACAAAAGAAGGAAAACAAATGGATCTTCGTATTTCTACTTTGCCTACGGTAAATGGAGAAAAGATTGTTATGCGTATTCAGGACAAATCAAGGAAAATTCCGGATCTTTCAGAACTTGGAATTACGGGAACATCATTAAAAAATCTTAATGCCGCTCTTTCGGCTCCAAATGGAATTATAATTAATACAGGTCCTACGGGATCAGGTAAAACAACCACACTTTATTCGTGTCTTACAAAATTGAATAAAACCGAAGTAAATATCCTTACTATTGAGGATCCGGTTGAAATCCAGCTGGACGGACTTAATCAAAGTCAGGTCCATCACGACATAAATTATTCGTTCGCGATGGGTATGAGAGCCGCACTTCGTCAAGATCCGAACATTATAATGGTCGGAGAAATCCGTGATAAAGAAACGGCCGACGTTGCTATTGAGGCTTCACTTACGGGACATCTCGTATTTTCAACATTGCATACAAATAGTGCGGTTGAATCTTTGACTCGTCTTTTAAATATGGGAGTCGCTCCTTATCTTTTGACATCTTCTCTCGAACTTATTATCGCGCAAAGGCTTGTACGTCAGGTTTGTCCGAAATGTAAAAAAGAAACTGCCGTCACTACTGAGATGCTCGAAATGATAAAAAAAGCCATGTCTGAACTAAAAGCCGAGGGAGAAATAGAGCCTGAACTTGTAAAAGGTATGAAATTTTATGAGGCGGTCGGATGTGATGAATGTAATCATATCGGATATAAAGGACGTATCGGTCTTTATGAAGTTTTACGAATGAATAATGAAATAAGAAATTTGCTTTCAGCAAACGGGACAATGATTCAAATTCAAGAAGCCGCTTTAAAAAACGGAATGGTAACACTTGAACAGGCCGGCATTATCAAGGCTCTTCAAGGAAAAACAACACTCGAAGAAGTATATCGTGTAGCACGTAAATCAGAATAAAATGGCAGAAATCGCAAAAACAAATTTCGCTACAGAAGGGACTGAGTCTTTTAAACTTTCGGAAGGCAAAAAAGAGGTTAGCAAAGCCGAGAAAGTGGTTTTGAATATTCAAGAAGAAAAGGGTGGAATTATCTCTCTTGAAAAGAAAACTTTTGGAGATATTGCTCTTACAGGAAATCCGATTGTGGATACTTTTAGAAAAATAAATCATTATTTTGTCAGCCACTCATCTGTCAGTCTTGAGGCAAAAGCGAATTTTTATCATCTTCTTTCAGTTATGATAAATGCCGGAATGCCTATGGTGAAGGCTTTGCGTTCGCTTGTTTCTCAAAGTGACAAAGAACCTAAACTTCAAATGATTATAAATGGTATCGCGAATGATATTGAATCCGGACAAAGTTTGTCGGAATCAATGCTTGATTATTCAGATGTTTTTGCCGATCAGGAAATAGGAATGGTTGAGTCCGGAGAGGCTTCAGGACAGCTTTCGCGAGTTTTGGATAATCTGGCAAAAGATGTGGAAAAAGCTCATTCAATTGCAAGTAAAGTTAAGGGCGCGATGATGTATCCTATTGTAATTTTTACTTTGCTTATAGGTGTTGTCGTTGCCATGTTGGTTTTCGTAATACCAAAACTTGAAGAACTTTTTGCTTCCAGCGGAGCACAACTTCCTCTTGTAACAAGAATTGTTGTTGCGTTAAGCGACTTCTTTATAGAGCAGAAATTTATTTTGATTGCCGTAATTTTGATTTTGGTTGGAGCTTTTGTTCTTGTAAGTAAGACTGATTTTGGTAAATACGCGATTGATAAAACAAAAATTTCAATTCCTATTTTTGGAAAATTATTCAGAGAAGCTTATCTTGCAAGGTTTGCGAGATCTTTGAGTAATCTTATGGATAGTAATATTTCGATTGTGAAAACTATGGAAATTACAGCGAATTCAATAGGTAACGAAGTATTCAGAAAAAAGCTTCTACTTGCGATGGAAGACATCAAACAAGGTATTCCGCTCGCTGAAAATCTAAGCGATAATGATCTTTTCCCTCCGATGCTTATAAGTATGGTTGATGTCGGAGAAAAGACTGCGCAACTTGATAAAATTATGGCAAAAGTAGCGGATTTTTACGAAAGTGAACTTGATACGGCTGTTGCCGGAATTTCAAAAATCATCGAACCTGTAATCTTGATTTTCATTGGTGTAACCGTCGGAACAGTTGTTGCCGCAATCATGCTTCCAATCATGCAACTTTCAGATATCGCAGGAGCGATATAAATTTTCACATCTCCTGCTGTAGCCTGTTTTCTATATATTTGTTCAAGCTTAAATTGCTTGCTTGAGCCTCAAAATAAAGTTTTTCATGAATCTTTGGCTCAGTACGAATTAGAATTTGTCCATTAAATTTGCCTTTATAGTCCGGTTCCGGAATTTGTTCTTTTTCTTTTTTTCTACGCACAATATCTTCCTCAACCAATTCCACCACCAATTCATGCAATTCTTCAGGTGAATCCGCCATGACATGTAAATTTTTAAACTTTGGGATAATGGCTTTGTAAGCTTCCTCTCCATCTTCACCGATTGGAACTACCAAGTAGCTATAAGGACATTTTTTCATAATATCATAAATTAATTTTTTTAATTATTTCTTTTATATAACATCTTTTTATGAGGTTGCCGTGAACCGGAAAAACAATTACATCTCCATTTTTGTGCTTAAAAATATGATGACTTCCTCTTACTCTTTCCAATTCATAGCCGACAGAATTAAGGATTGTTTTTATCTCGATAAAACGAGATTCTTTCTTATTAAACAATTGCTTTATCCTGTTTTTTATAGTGTTCACTTCTTGTTTGATTAAATGATATCATTTTTGATAGCACTATGTCAATGAGGCTCTATCAAAACATAGGAACCATATATGACTGACATTAAATAATCGTGAAATTTTCTTAAAATATTCATGAAATATAAATAATCTTGAGTTTTTTGGCAGTACGCCTATACTGAGAAATAGAAATCCCTTTATTTATAATTAACTCATTCTCTATGAAAAAAGGTTTCACGCTCATTGAGCTTCTGATTGTCATTGCGATAATCGGTATTTTGGCTGTCGCTTTCTTACCAAGTCTTCTTGGCGCACCTGCGAAAGGAAGAGATGCTACTAGAGTAGAACAGATCACGAAGATTCAGACATATTTGGTTTCTATGGCTTTGACGAATCCTTCAGGATTACCGACAAGTGGTTGTATTGATCCTGCAATTACTGATGCTAACACTATTAGCAAGCTAATTTCTGACAAGATTGCTGATTTCGGTGGAGTTTTCCCTGCAGATCCATCGCCTCTTGCTTCTGCAAATGAAGGAGGATGTGCTGGTAAATATGGTTATATTAGATATGGTGATAATATTGGATATACTGCGGCAGTTTATGCTGTCGTTGAAAATCTTGATAAAGCAAATATTGCGTGTAAAGATTTGAAAGCTGACACTAAACCTGATTTGACTCCTGGTGCTGTGGCTCCAGTTCCTGATCAATCTGCGACTTTTGGTTGCTATGCCGCGTTGATTCAGTAATCTGATTTAAGTTTATTTTCAAAAGGGCTTCCTCTTGGAGGCCTTTTTTGTTGAGTTTTTTTGCGGTGAGCCTATACTGAAGGGCAGAAATTCCTTATTTATAATAAACTTATATCCTATGAAAAAAGGTTTCACGCTCATTGAGCTTTTGATTGTTATCGCAATCATCGGTATTTTGGCTGTCGCATTTTTACCAAGTCTTCTTGGAGCACCTGCGAAAGGAAGGGATGCAACAAGAGTAGAACAAGTTAGCAAAATTCAAACTTTTATGATTTCTACGGCGCTAACAAATCCCGCAAAGTTGCCGCGATCCAGCTGTATTTCGGCTAAGGATACTAATGTTTTGAATGTTAGCGAATTTATTAAAGCTAGTCTTGCAGACTTTGGAGGTGTCTTTCCTTCTGACCCAAAAACTGTTGATAATACTGCTGGTGGTGGGGCATTGCCTGGATGTTTTGGGGATTATGCAGGATATGGCTATTTAAAATTTGAAGGGATAAAAGGATATAGAGCTGGTGTTTTTGCTGTGGTCGAGGGCGAGGACAAAGCTAATATCTTATGTTCTGGCATAGCTCCGACAAAGGTTCCAGTGCTTACTCCAGGAAAAGTCGTAGGAATAGACCCTGCCAATGGAGTTTATGGATGCTACTTGGCTTTGATTCAGTAATTTTTTCCTAAATTTACTTTCAAAAGGCTCCAAATCGGGGCCTTTTTTGGTGGTAAAAAACCTTAGGAAAATTCGTCAACTGAAAGTTTTTCAAAAAGTCGATTTTTTGGCTTTGGGTAATTGTTTTTGTTGTGTTTTTTATGGTATATTTTTCTGTTGGAGAACCATTTTTTTATGAACCTCATTCTTATAAAAAATAGATTGCTGTCGGCGCTTGTTTTAGTGTCTTTTGTTTGTGCTGAAATCTTGTCCGCGCCTATCGCCTATGCGCTAACAACAATCGATAAGGTTGATAAGCCTGAAAAATTTGAGGACACTTATGATTTGATTACCGTTGTTGTTGATTCTGAAATTGATAAAGATTTGAATTCTTATTTCGGTTTGAAAGAAAAATATTTGAACAATCTAAAAGAGAATACTTTGGGTGAAAGAATTGTTCGTTATGTAGAAGACCTTCGCGCAAGCAATGTTTATACAGATGTTCAGGTTTTGGTCTTTAATAAAGAAAAAGAAAGTGTGAATGATTTGGCTGGCGCACTTGAAAATTTATATTTCAATGGCAACGGCGAAAAGAAAAACAGACTTGCCGGAGTTGTATTGGTCGGCAATGTTCCGCTTCCGGTTGTAAATAAAAACGGAGAAAAATTTGTGAGTATGTATCCTTATACTGACTTTGAAAATAAAGCTTATTCGTATGACGCGAAGACTTTGAATTTTGAATATGACTCGAATGTTGCCTTTGCAAAGCCGGAAATCTGGGGTGGGGTAATCAAAGCTGATGTAGGCGGAACAGCAGGGCAAGAAGAGCTTGCAACTTTTTTTGATAAAAATCATTTGTATTATGCCGGTGTTCCCGAATATGCAAATTTTGATAAAAAAATATTTTACGGAGATTTGGTAAACGAAGAAGAGTCTATAAATTCTGATGTTTATCCTTCATATTTAAAATATTTGAAATATTGGGAAGATTTGGCGTACATGCGATACAATAAATATTGGGCAAAAGACCTTTCTAAAGATGCAAATACGGAAGCCGGCATCAATGAGGAAGATACTTCAATGGATAATTTACCGGATGTTTTTTCCAAACAAATTATCGATCAATTCCTTTCACCATATTACAAAATTGTTAGTTCTTATATCGGGCAGGCACATGATTTTATCGATAATACAGGCCGATATGCTTCTACTGATGCAGACATAGCAGGGGTGCTTATCTCTGCAAAAGATGAATATGCAAAAACATATCTTCGTTCTGTTAATGACGCTCTTGAAATAAAAATAAATGAAATTGTTGAAAAAATTCAGTCCCCTCTTCCTCTTATTACAAATGTGAAACTTTCCGGTAATTTCAAAGAAGGAGAGAAAGTCGAAAATTTTAGCAGTACAAATATTGATTACGGATACAAGCTTTCAAATTACACAAATGGCGCTAACGGAAACCAATATTTAAATGGAATTAATTACGATTTACTAAAAAATGCAAAACAATGCGGAACCTATTTGGGTTCGTATATTCCGGGTAGCAAAGATTATTCAATCCTGACCCGCTCTATAAGATCAGACAATCCAAGTACAGCTATTCCTGTACATACTTTCGGAGTGAACACTCGAGTTTTGGGCGAGACTGAGGCAAAAAAACTTACAAATGGAAATGTTTCCAGCGGTGCAATAATAGAATCAAATGCTGATTATGGAGTTCCTGCGTTTTATCCAAATCCAAATTTGGCAACCGTTGATTATAAAAATTATTTCTTTGGCCCTTTGCAAGAAGGTGATGTTATTACAAAAATAAATGGAAAGGAAATCGGCATTTCTTATACTGTCGATCAGGCCGCTGAAACCGCTTATAGTGCTGTAAAAAACGTTATCGCTGAAGGGAATGTTGGTTCTTCGTCCAAAATAGATCAACTGGGATATAAACTTTTAATCCCCTCTTCCGAAAATGTAAAAGCTGGCAATATTCAGACTGCGGCCGGAAATATAAGTGTTGAGTTTTATCATAATGGCGAGAAAAAAACAGAAAATTTCACGTTTTCCATAAATAAAAACGGAGGGACTTCTTATTCCGCACCTTCCGGAAATCCACGTATTTATGTGCTACTTTCAGACCTTGGATTTGAGGCAACACCTTCTGCAGATGTTTTTGACGGATTTTCAGATGGGGCAATTTTTTCTATGTATGATCTTCAATCTGCTTATGATCTTGCGGCAGGATGTACCACAACAAACACCTTAAAAAACAGCGACAGATGTTTTTATCCAATCGCTACAATCCCTGTTCTTGATCCCGCAGGAAGCACCGGACTAAAAAATGTTGACGGGAAATTAATGTTCCCTGAAAAATCTGAAACGCCCGACAACAGCATGGATATATTTCAACTTCCCGAGAATTTTGATTTCAACAAATTGGATGAAATTTATTTCAATTCTTGTTTTGCCGCGTATCCTTCAATGGAAACTTCTTACAGCAACGGATTTTATACCCAATTAATTGATAATTTTAAAAATTTCTTAAGCGACCCGACAAAGAAACTTCAAATCACAATTGCTCCTGGAGAGAAGGAAACATGGCTTAACCTAGACAAACTTGATGCAGGTGAGATTACTGTAAACAATTCTAACGGGAAGATTGTCACATTAAAAGATTTCTCGGACAGATATGGATTTTTTGATGGCATTGATAATGATAATGATGGAGCCATAGACGATTTTGACGAAGCAAATATTAAATATGGTATACCAAGCAAAAATCTTTCCGAGATTTCGAGAAAAATGCTTTCAAAAAACGTCTCTTATGTCTTACCAAAAAATCTTTCCGGGAATTCTTACAATGCCGATATTACTTTGAATGTTTCCGTTTCAAATTATAAAAATAAAGATGGTTCTGATAAAAAATTATCGAGTGCTGTCGTACATAACGAGCCTACGAATAACACTATTTTAAGTCAGGTTAATGCGCAAAGCACTTCCGACTTACCTATCGACAACCCTCGTTATGTGGCTTTCTTGAGCGCTCCTAAAGACAAAGCTTTAAACGGGACGACTCAAAAAATTTATTATCCAAATGTTTTTGACACGGAAAATCTTGCGCAGTTAAAAGTTAAGATTGATGAAATTGCGTGGCAAATAGCGCAAATTCCCGGATCTGAAATCTTGACCGGCGGAAAAAAAGATTTGGTTTCTATACATAATGAAGTTTACAATAAATATTTATCGCCTGTTATAGATGCGCAAAAAGATGACAGCCCTGATGGATTTGTTTTGAATGCGGCGTCTTCTCAAAAAGTTTATGATTCACTTTTGTGGAGCAGTCTTGGAATGGACGAAAAACATGAATATATTTTATCCAAATATTTAAATCCGGATAAAGATGCTTACGTCGGCGACAGTTCAAGCGGATATGAAGCGGCTTATTTTGTACTTAATAGCGAAAAAGATTCTTTCAAAACAAATTTTGATTCAAAAGGAAGTCTTATAAAAACATCTAGCGGCGGCTTTGAAATTAAAAAGAGTGAAAGCTCTGTTTTGACTTCCGGTTCGGGCTCAACTGAGCCTTCCTCAAGCGCTTCCAGCAGTACGGAAAATGTCGCGACAAAAGAAAAAACAAATGAAAAGGAGCCTGAATATGAATTCGTTGATTTGTCTCAATTTAAAAAAGAACTTGATGAATTTGTTAATTTTTTCACTTTAAATTCCACTCCTGAATTCAAAAATGTCTGCGTAAATCCAGATCCTATTATTGGCGGAGATAAAGAGAAAACAGAAGACAAAGGAATTGCGGACGCTTTAAGCGGAGACAGCATGGAATTTTTGGACAGCGTGTCTTTGGAAATAATTCCGTCTTCTGCCGTACTTGTCGCAAATGGCCAGTCCAAGACAAAAATCAACGTTATATTCCGAGACAAAAACGGTAAACAAGCCACAACTTATTCGAGAGCAACAATAAAATTTGATGATAAAATTTCTGTAGATTCTTCAATTGATGAATTTAAAAATGTGGACGGAATCCAGCTTTCTTCTTTTGAAGGAATTGTCAGTTTTGACGTTTATGCAAAAAATTCAGTTGGATCATCAACAATTTCAGCTTATTTGATTGATGATAATTTTGAAAAAATAAGCGGCAGTGAAAATGCAAAAATTATAAATATTGTTGATAATTTGACGCTTACCCTTGCGGCGAAAAATTATTCCATAAAAGCACAACTTACGAGAAATGGAGAAGTCGTTACAGGATACGGCGGGCCTATTGAATTTAAAATTTTGGATTTAAAACTTGGAAAATTTATTCCATCCGCTCCGACAAAGATGACGAATGGAACTTCAGGAGATGCCATTTTTCAGCCTTATAGCACAGCCTATGGAGACATAGAAATATATGTTAATGTTCCCGGATTTGCTTCAAGCTCTATAAAAATAAATATTCCAAAAACTTCCGAGCAAGTAAAAGAGGAGGAAGCTAAAAAAGATACTTCTTACAAATATTCATATGATAAAGTAGCTGGATTTAACACAAAATCTTTGTATGTTTCTCTTCTTGGCGGAGATTTTGGAAATCCTGAAACTGAAAAAAACACCGCTCAAGCATTCCTGCAAAATGGCTATGTACAGGCCGTTTCCGCTGACACTGAAATTCCGAATGAAACTAAAAAGCTTGTTTCGATAGATGGATATGGAAAAATAAATGTTTTGTCTGACGATATTGAGGCAAAAATTTTGCCTGTGAGCGATGCTGACGAAAATGCGCAAAAAGTTTCTTTTTCAAACATCAACACACAGGAGATTTTGGCTGAAGCAAGCATAAAAACCGCCGAGAATATAAAGATTGATGCGAAAATTTTGGAAGAAAATTCAAGTTATAAAATAGACTCGAAGTCTGACGGATTTTATTTGACTCAAGGACTTGAAACAAAAATAAAAATTTCCAATGCCGGAAAAATTTCTATTAATGATAATTCTTTTTCATTAAGACTTCCTGAAAAAGATGAAGCTTTTGATGTTCATGAATTTTCATTAATAATAACAAAAAATTCTCAGGATATTGCGTTGGTTATGTTCAACGGGAAAAAAGAAGTTAAATTCTCATTGATTTCAGGAGACTCAAAATATGACTTTGAACAATTCTTTTCTCGCGCTTCAACAAGCGAACCTAAAGGCCTTTATCTTTTGGATAAAGATACTTTGGAGGCTGAATTTTCAGAAAAAATAGGAGCCGGATTTGAGTATAAAGATAAACAAATGCTTTATTTCGCGGCGGGAAATTCCGTTGGTGAATCAAACGTTCCTTATGGATTAGAATATGGAATTATTTATGGAGACCCAAATGTAAGAGTTGGTAAAAGTTGGCTTAAAGACTTGGTTAGTCAGTTTAGCGGTTATACAAAAGATATAGGCACTCCTATTTTCCAAGGAGATGAAGATGTTTATAAACTTATAAATTTTGATTTTAACGGTGACGGCAAAGACGATATTTTATTGGCATATGAGGATGGACTTGTAAGACTTTTGGAATACGAGGGTGGACATAAAAAATTCAGAGACAAAGGATATATTTTAAGTGTTAGCGGCGGAATTTATAGCATAGCAAAAATAGATTCAAACAATGATGGTTATGACGATATTGTTATTGGCACAAAAGAGCCATGTAAGGCTACTGATAAATGTGTTTCTCTTTTTATTAACAATGCGACAAAACTTGAAAGACAGAGTTTGAATTTGAACATTGATGGAAAGATTTATGAAATGAAGGGATATGACATGAATAAGGACGGATGCGATGATCTTGTAGCGACCGATGCAAGTGCGAATGTTCGCGTTTTTTACAATAAAAACGATGGAAAATCTTGTAAAGGAATTGAAACAAATTATGGAAATTCTTTCAATTTTGGATATGGAATAAATGCCGAGACTGACATGAAAGAAAATGTTTTTGTTCATTTGTCGGGCATGGAAAATCTTAAAGAAGATTTTGTAAGCGTTGGACAATATAAATTCCAGCCGGTTTCTAAAATTTCTCAACTGACTTCTTCAACAAAAACGGCTTTAGACGTAAACGGGAATACGGTTTCTTCAGGCGACAAGATAGAGTTTACGATAACTTTGCAAAATAAATCCGGCTCAAATTTGAACAATGTAATGGTTTCCGATTTGACGCCTGCAACAATGACAATTTCAAATGAAAGTTTGAGATGTGTAGATTCAAATTGTAAGGATAAACTTGAATGGGAAGAGTCCGGAATGAGTTTGAGATCGAAAATAATTAAAAATATTTCAGTTCCGGCAAACGGCAAACGAACAATAAAATACACTTCAACTGTTGATATAATTCCGTCGATAAATTTTGATCTTGGATATGATTTTGGCGGATATGAAAAAGATAATTATCCTGATATTCGTGTTCGTCCAAGCGTAAATCCAAATGGAGATTTGATTTATTTGTATTCAACCGGAATTGGCGACAGTTATGTTAACTATCAAAAGAAAATTGTCAGCGGCGTAAAGAATGACCTTTCTGCCGAGTATGATGAAGAATTTAAAAAGAATGATTTACCTTCTGCAAAAGAACTTTTGAATGCAATAGACTCTCCTGGTTTATCTGACCCTATAAAGAAAGCTTTGCAAAATGTTATAACGTCAAATTTTTCGGATAAAGATAATAACGGTTGTCCCGACAGTTGGGAATCATTCAAAACTACTGCCGGTAACATGGGAGATTCCATCTATAACGCTATTCAGACTTTTAGTAATTTTAAATGTGAGGCCGGTGGATGTTTGCCTATCCCTTACAATTACGCTTTTTTTGCTCAAACTGAAACTTCTCCCGGATATCCTGCTATTTCTTTGGTTGCAAATCCACCTTATGTAATGCCTTTTCAGTCGTCTTATTTACCTTCTTATTTACGCTTATATATTTCTCCTACTTTGACTATGGGGCTTGGTACGGCCGTTTGTACAGGAGCAAATGGGCTTACAGGTGTTTGTTATGCAACTGCAATTCCTCCTAGTTTACTTGGTGGATGTCCAAATTTCATTCAAGAGGTAAGTGATGCCATTGCGAATGCTAAAGATGTAAATTCAGATCCTGATATCGGCACTTCCACTGTCATTTCGGATGGAGATGCTTCGGCTGGCACAGATGCTATTTCCATGGGCGATAGTTATTCGGATCCATCATTGCCGATTTCCGCCGCAACAAAAGTTAATGTGCGAATTCCCGGCTTTCCAAGCGTAATAACTGACTGGCTTGATAAGGAAGCTGATGAAATTTACAATAAACTTCTTGATTTCCCGGACATATATTTGATAATTCCTGATTTTGGAGAACTCGGTGGAAAATTCGCGGCGGCCGGAAAAAATTTCAAAAAAATAAAAAGCGTAAATGATTTCTTGCGAGCTGTAAATTCAATTCCTTTTGTTCAAATTGAGTCAAAAGAAATTCTAATAAAAGTTCCTGCGATAACTCAGTCTGAAATTGAAAAATGGAAGAGACAAGCCAGTTTGTGGGTTGAGTATGAGAAAAGTGAGCTTGAAAGAATTAAGGAATATTGGAGCTGTGATGAAAATAATTATAGAAAAACTCTCTGCGATAAAATCACTGTAGATTTGAACAGTTATATAGGTTCCATCAAAATTTTAATGGATAAACTCGATAAAATTGCAAAATTACCATCCGAAGTTTTGAAACTTAGAAGTCTTGAAACAAAATATGCGACACAGATTATTTGTTATATGGATGCGATAATGGAGTTTATGGGCGGATATATAAAACGTCAAAATATTGTTGCACAATCGTGGATGAAAGCTGTTGAAGATGCTATTAAAACATTTCAAGAATGGCATGCTATTTTGGATATTTCGATTGATTATGAAAAATCTTGTAACGACTGTAATAAAAATGACAGGTTTAGCAAACTTAATGTTTTGTTGGAGCTTTTTGCAAGTATTCCGGAACCTCCTGTAATTCCTTTACCAAAATGGCCGGATATAGTTTTTGATATTTCGCAAATAAAAACCGGCGTAAATATTGTATGGCCTGATTTTGTCTTTATGCCTGAGAAGATAAATTTACCAAATCTTCCGACAATTACCCTTCCCGAGGTCCTTCCCGATGATTATAACCTCGATATTTCAGCGGCTTTTGGCATCGAAACAAAATTTGATATCCCTGATTGGATTTTAAATTTTCCTGAATTTGCGATGCCTAATTTGCCGGATTTACCAACGTTGTCATTCCCAAAACTACCTGATTTACCTCATCCGCCAAAGATTCCCGCCCTATCTGATTTGGCAAATGCAGATGTCATTTTGAATGTTGTTACCAGTCTTAAAAAAGTTGTGAAAATTTTATGTCTTTTGAAAAAGGGTCTTATCCCAATTCCTGAATCCAGTCTTGCGACTGAAATAGAAACCTTGACTCAACCTTCAGCACAATCTGTTTTGCCTTTCCTTAAAGAGTTTTCGGTGCAAATGCCTTCTATAGAATATAGTTATGTCGATCAAATAAAAGTTGATGCGAAATTAAATTTCGGAATTGATACAAGTTTTATTTATTACATTGGAAAAATTGGAGCGGAAAAAATTAACGAACAAACTAAAAAACTCGTAAAAGGTATAAATGAATACACCGGTTTTCCTCTACAAACAGGCATTAATAACCTTTTAAAGAAATTAGCCGAAAAAGCTAATGAAACTGTTGGTGATGCCGCTTCAACCTCTATTGATGCTATTGAAGAAACTGTTAATGAAGTTAAAGACGCCGTCGAAAAGAAACAAACTTCGCTTCCCGAAGCTTTTGTTCAATTGAAAAATGAACTAAATAATTTTAGCGGTGAGATTGAAAGATATGTTTCTTCTTTGGAAACAGATGAAGATTATCCTGAAAAATTTTATCTTACTGCCACACAATCCGTTTTGGACGAAAATGATCCGACATTAAACAAAGAGCTTTCCAGCATAGAAGATTTGGATATAGATTCTTTGGCCGATTATCCGGAAATGGAAAATATGTATGCAATAAGAAATAGTCTTTTGGCTTATACAAACGACATAGCTGATGCGAATGAAGTTCTTTCCGAGATAAAAAATTATGATGAATTCATGAAATACATTGCAGAGAATAACAATGAAAAAGATATTTTATTCGCTGAAAATACTTTGCAAAAAATAGATATATCCACCGCTGACGAAGAAATAAAAGGATCTCTTTTCAGTGATGAGACTAAGGAAAGGCTTATAGCGTATGAACCTTCAGTCCCGACAAAAACCGATCTTGCATCAGGAGTAACAGGTTCTTCAGATGCGTCATCAGCCGCGCCAAAAGGATTTTACGTTTTAGCGGGTGGTGAAAATGAAAGTATTTTAAATTACACTTCAGAACTTGCAGGAGCCACGAATAATATTTTCACAGATGTTGATAGCGACACTGATAAAGATATTATTTTCTCAATGGGTGGAGATGTTTATATGAAAATAAATCACAAAGAAACTCCTAAGACAGAAAGAGGTGATGTGTTTATTTCCGCAGGAAAGAGCGTTGTTTCGAGTTATGTTTTGAAAGACGGAGTTGGTTTCACTTCTTATTATCCGATGTATGAAGCCCCCTTATGTTCCGATAAAGAACCTCCTTTACCTGCCGTCTCTCAAACTGTTTTCAATGTTCCGATATTCAAAAGTTTTGTACTTGATGCCGGAAATTCTTTTGATCCGAATGGAAAAGTCTCCGAGTATTATATTGAGATGTCTCCTTTTGAGAATGGTGATAAAAAAGTCACACAGTTCCCTAAATTAATATGGAGCGATGCAGATTTAACTGTTGATGAAAATGGAGATGGGAATCTTACTAACGACAAGAGTAATTCAAAATTTAACATCGGCCCTTTTGAAAATGAAGGAGATGTTGGAATGCATTACGCGATATTAAACGTTGTTGATGCCTCGGGGAATTCTTCATCTCAAAAAATAATTATAAATGTTTTTGCTCCGGCAATTTCTCTTGATCAGCCTCTTGAAAGAACACCTGTCGCTTCAGGTAAAGTTGATCCTTCTTTGTCCGGAGTTCCATTCAGCCTCATGCGTGAACGTTATTCTTATAGATCTATAAGCGGAGATCTGACCCTTGTTCCAAAAATTGAAAAAATAAAAACACCTTCCGCCGAGAAAGATGGAACTTATAAAACAGATAATGATGGCGCTTATGTTATCAATGATTTTTCAATAGATGACACAATTTTGATTGAAGATGAAAACGGAAAAGTTATTGCAAAAATAAATCCAAAAACTGGAAATATTGGAGAACTCGCTGATGGATATTTTGTAAAAGTAAACACTTCAAATTCATCTGTGATTGCTCCTACAAGCCTTATTATCGTTGATAAAAACGGATACATAGAGGCGACAATTTATGTAGTTGGAGATACAAATACCGATGTAAATTCTTCAACTTCGATTGGGACAAATGTAAAAGATTTGAATCTTGGTGACGGAATTGATGTAAAAGTTTTACCTGCAAATAATAAATTTAATCCTGGTGGTGCGATTATTATTGATGAAAAAAATAATATAACTTTTGGAGCGATTGAACCTTCCGGAAATATAACAATCTTGAATAACAGGCTTACCGCAACGAAAAAAGCAAATGATTATACAAAAGATCCACTCGTTATAAATCTTAATGTTGACTCTAAAGTTGTTGCTGAGGTGCACGTTAATATAAATGTTTCAGCAAAAGTTGTCGGATTCAAAGATGTCCCTGTTTCTACGCCTTCGAACTCAAATACTCTAAGTAAATCTGCGAATGGATATGTTTCTCCTTTTGAAGATTTTGGAAATTTATCTTCCGACTTAAAGAAAATTGCGAATGATCTTTATGAAAAAGATATTATCGAAGGAGTGCAAACGGAAAACGGTATTTATTTGAAACCTGAAGATTTGGTTACAAGAAGTCAATTTATAAAAATACTTTTGAAGATGCTTTGTATCGAGCCTAGACCTGAGGCATATAAGGCTTATTCTCCAAACGAAGCGAACGGCGGTTTCTCTGATATTCAATTCAAAAATCCTTTGGATTGGTTTTATCCTTACATAAAAGAATCGGCTTTGCGTTCGCTTATCGATGGCTATCGCGGTGAGACTTATAACAACCTACATCCTTTCAAGCCTGAGAACACAATCAATTTGGCTGAGACTGCAAAAATTATTCTTAGCGCGCTACAAATGCGAAGCATAATAAATATTGATAGAGTCCAAATTGGTAATCCTTGGTATATAAATTTTGTGCAAGCCGCTCAAAATCTTACGAAATATGTATCTGCTGGCAAAGCCATAAAAAATAATTTTATTATTACCGAAGAAGAAGCAAAAACTCCTGAAAAGGCTATGACTCGCGCAGATTTGTTTGTTCTCGCGGGCAGAGTTCTTGATGTTTATAATTGTTTTGAAGATAAATCAATAATAAAAGACCCCTCAAAAGATAAAGATTCAGACGGCGGAGGCACGGACGATGCGACAGAGCTAAAAAACGGTACAAATATTTTTGATCCGAATGACGATAAATTGCCTGTTAAATCTTCCGAATTCACGCAAAAAGAATCTTTTTCAGGAATATATATAATTCCCGGAGAGTGCAACACATGCCCATGTAAATCAACTGTTTCAAACAGTAGTATGATTCTTCCGACCGA
Source organism: Candidatus Altimarinota bacterium (assembly GCA_023231115.1). GTDB lineage: Bacteria > Patescibacteriota > Gracilibacteria > UBA1369 > LOWO2-01-FULL-3 > UM-FILTER-38-24. The sequence continues at coordinate 46,259 of JALNWA010000005.1, read as the reverse complement.
TAAATTTTTCACTATTATCTCAACAAAAGATGATAGTTATATTTTCTCTAAGAGTAATATAATTGATGTTGTAAAATAAAATTATGAAAAAAATCTCACTCCTCATTTCAGTTCTAATAACAAGCATATTGATTTCCAATGTGTCTTTTGCTGAGGATACTGCCGCGTTAAAAGCGCTTAACGACATGAAAAATAATCTTAGTGCTTCAATAAAATCCGCTCCAATGAGCCAATGCAGACAAAGACTCACTCCCCTTTTCGACATTGAAACTTTGGGATTTTTAAAATTTTTGGAGACAAATTTTCAAAATAAAAGTTCCGATACCACGCTTTTAAATACTGCGATTGCACAATATATGGCATTTAAAAACAGAATGAATCTTGATTTCGGAATGGTCACTTTAAATTCCAATGTTCTCGTGAATTTACAAGGCACCGAATATGTAAATTATGTCAGATGTAGAGAGCTTACTGATACCTATATCGCTTTGGCTAAACAAAAACTCATGGATTATGTAAGGAGCAACAGTGTTCAAAAAAAAGTCACCATGTTCAGTGAAAAATACAAAGCAATCGACAATAGACTTAAAGATTTGAATGTTGAGCTGGCTCAGATGTATGGGTATTTCGCTACATTCAAAAATAAATCGCCCGGATTCTTAAATAAATGCGTCACAAATTAAAATGAAATTTAGAAATATAATAATTAGTTTTGTTTCCGCGATTATAACAACTTTCTTAATAGGTGGAAGCTATGTTCTTTATGCTGAAACCGGTAAAAAAGATTATTATAGCTTTAAAAATCCGAGCGCAAGTTTTTACACTGTACAAGCACAATATCACGAATCTATGAACGAATATTTCAACGATAAACTTGCCGCGCTTACTGAAATGACAGATGAGAGTGAGAGTTTTTATAACAATGTTAATTTTAATCCTCCAAACGATGCCACTTCTATAAATTATTCCGTTAAATGCGGAGAAAAAAATGTGAGCACTTATTGTGTTTCGATGGGAGCGATGGATATTTATCTAGCATATGTTGATACTCTAAATAAAATGAAAGGATTTTTACCAATGGAGAATCTTCCAAGTAATCCGACCGCAGAAAATCTTTTAAATCAAAAAAGTTCGAGAGATTCAATGATTGATAAAGAGTACACAGAAGCCAGAACTGCGATGGAGGCAACTTTAATGGCTTATGATGAATTTAGGCTGGCGTATCCAACTCATAAAAAATACACAAGCGTTTTGAACGGCATGATTAAATATAAAATCGCTTTAATAAAAATTAGAAATCAAATAGTTAAATTCCCTGGAAAATTTATTGATGCCACTTCGGCAGAATGTGAATAAAACATGAAAAAAACATTACCAATCATCATAGGAATTGCTTCCGGAATAATAATTTCCCTGACAGGAGTTAAGCTCTATCAGGCAAATGTGGCTTACGGCCAATTAAATTGGTGGAACGAGGTTGTAGCTTTTAGTGATTCTTTTGGATGGAAAGATGTTTTCGGCCCTTTTGCAAACGGACAAGATTTATATACTTTGGTTTATTCAAAACATTTTGTAGTACCCGAGAAAAACGCTTTGACCGATATTGCAAAAAGTTACGGGCTTACTACAACAGAAGCAAAAAGTGTTGTTGGCGGAAGTATATTTCCTTTGCTTAATACCGGCTACAATGACTCCACTGCAATGACTCAGGAAAGAGCTATGCGAATAATGCAAGATGTCCAAGATTCTTATCAAATTTTGAATGAATCTTATCAGCTACAACAAGAGCTTGACGCTTCAATTCGTCCAAGTGAAATTTTTGCAAACAATGATCTTTCCGATTCCGGATTTGATTTGCTTTATGATCTTTCGAGAATAGAAGAAGTTTTGTTTGTTGACGTTGTTCCAAACACAATAGGAAAACCTTATGTTGAGGCCTTAAAAACACCTTATGTTCCCACTCAGGATTCACAGAAAATGGAAAATTATATTGCAAACGAAGTTGATTTATTTTCAGGGTATAGAGTAAATCTTCCTAAGAATGCCGGCACAAATTCTGGTAAAAATACAACCGGAACTTCCGGAAGCGTTGCCGATGCAAGCAATAAAACAGGGGAAGCAACTTTGTCACTTGGAGATCAAAATGTTGTTGCAGATGTTGTTTCGAAAGATGTGTGCGTCACGACTGATACAATTTTCTCGGCTCTTGATAATTACGAAAAAGAAGCTATTTCCAAAGCTTCAGAAGGAACATCTTCCGGCAATGGCAATGGTGTAGGCGAAAATATCTATGTCGGCAGTGAGTCCGATAATACAAATGGCGAACTATCAGGGACAAACCAAAACGAAACACAGTCACAACAAAAAGAAGTTACACAAGAAACGCTTACTCCTGCGCCAAAAGACGAGTGGATGGAAGCTTGGTGTCCCGAAGATCCTACTGTTCAAAGTGGCGGCGATTCTTATGGAGGGCTTGGAGCTACATTTGGAGACTCCGGATTTACAAGTCTTGGCGACACAGGTAATTCACTTTTAAATAATTCTTCCAGCACTTTGACAGGGGCTGGAGCCGGATTTTCTTCAAAGGCTTTGTCGGCTCAAGCGTCAGTTTGTGTCACAATAAAACTAATTAAAAAAACTATTTCAAGTTATTATCCGGGGAAGAGTTGCGTGCTTTGCGAAGTTAAAAAAATAAATGAAATAATGAAAAAAACTTTGAGCCATTCTTTGATTCCAAATAAAGTGACTGGAAATTTGATGGAAAGTGCAAAGTGTAAAAGCGCAATTGAAGTACCTCTTATCGATATGAAATTTGTTCTTATAGAAGCCCCTATTCCAACTCCTACCGATAATGATGTTATTTTCGGAAAAAATATTTCTGAAAGTTGGAAAAAATTTGTAGATAGATATCAACCTCTTGTTTTCGAATATTTGAAAGTTGATGACGTTACAAAATTTCAAACAGAAAATGCTCCTTCAGACGTAACACAGGATCAGCTTTTTAACAGCATCCAATCAGAATTAAATATTGCAACCGCTGAGGCAAAACAAAATCTTAGAGATATAGAGATGTCCGAGTCTGCTACAAATACGGCTCTTTACGCTCAAGCACTTATAAAGGAACTTGATTTCATGACACAAACATTTGGAAATTATAAAGATTTATTAGAAAAAACCAACACCGTATGCCAAGAATGGGGCAAAAAGCCCGATGTAAAATAAGGAATTTCGCAATATTACTCGTTTTAACGCTAAATATGCTATGCGGCGGCACTATGTCGTACGCAGAGGATAAAAGCGATTTGGAGCCAAGTCAGGGCGGCAATTTTAGCCCTGCAAAATGTTTGGCTAAGGGAAATTTGGAATTTACAACTTTCCTCAGGGCTTCTATTTTTGCAGATGGCATTTCCGGAGGAATTATGGAAATGTGGAATGACGTTTTGTATAGAAATAAATGTCAAACTTCAGATATTGCCGGACTTATTAACCAAAGAGATAAATTAAGGACTTATATCCGAGATGCTTTTACAATGTGTAACACTTCAAGTCTTCCGGCATTGAAAAAGGCTTACAAAAAGCTTGGAGCGGAGATTTATTATGTAAGGAATATTACAAATAAAAAAGTGGCAATAAATTTGCCTTACGATATTTTGAGCACAAGGATGCTACAAAATCCCGATGAGCTGTTTTATCCAAAATCAAAATTGTACTCAGAAATGAAGTCTAAATATATGGATTCCGAAATTTTACCGGAAACAGAATTTGATGTTTTGTTTGAAAGTTTTGAGACCAAGTATAAAACCCGCAGGGAGTCTTATGTAATATGTGAAAATTCAGCATGGGAAAGTGTTTCAAAAAAATGGAATGAATTCTTGGAAACTGTTGGTGGCATGGCTCCTGCAGTAAAGACCGTCAAAAAGAGTATGGCTCAGAGGGCTGAAAAGATAGTTGAAGCTGTTACAAATAAAACATTATTGGATTATATTTCGGTGCATTTTGCGATGGATTTAAATAATTTATCTGCAAAAGAGGGATATAACCAAATAGTGAATAGATTATTGGAATCTTTGCCTGTCAGCGGTGGAGGAATAACTCAAGAAAAAGCGGCAAATGCCATAGAACAAACAGATAAGGCTTATGACACCGTTTTGCTTAGACAGGAAATGTCTTCTCAATTTTATGTAAGATATAAGGAGGTTAGCGACAGTAGCGTTGGAATATTTGTACAAAGTCTTACAGAGTTGGTCACAACTTTGTCTGATAGTTTAAGTCCTCTTGGAAAACTGCTTGAATGTACAAAGACAGTTAATAGCAGACAATGTCCGGCAACTGAATAGATATTAAAGTTATAAGCAAAAACCCCTTAGGTACTAAAGGGTTTTTGGGGCTTTTCTAGGTCTTTGTTTAGTTCGCGGGCAACGAACTAAAGGGCAATTGAAGATTTTTAAATAATTATATTTTATTTGTTATTTACGAACCCAAACACCAAATTCATCATTTTCTCTTTCATTCCTTCCTGCTCTCTTATCCCATTCATTTCAAGTGTCATAGATGTCACCTCGCAGAAGCAGTAAGGGCAAGCCGTGCTATGGCTCGACATTGATTTTCCGCAAGATAAACAATTTATGATCATTCTTAGTTTTTAAATTATGAAATAGTGCCCATCCGGCCCTTCTTCAATCTCCACCTCTTCCTTCACTTCTTCCTTTTTCGCTTTTTTTGGCTTATTCGTCATCCTTTCTTCGATAAACATTTCAACATCACTCTTTTTTATTCTGTAGACTCTTCCTAATTTTATTCCGTTCAGCTTTCCGTCCTTCAAAAATTTTAATATCGTGAAGGGATGTACTTGGAGGATTTGTGCTACCTGATCTGTCGTAAGAAATTTCTCTTCCATTGTTTTAGTTTAATGAACTTTATTAAATTTAATTAAAGTTTATTAAATTGTACCATTTTTAGAGAAACTTTACAATATCCTCCTTGTTTTTAAGCAACTTTTCTAGGGCGACACAAATTTAGCACACTACTTTTAATTTTTCAATAGTTTTTTTAATTTTTCTTAATTTGGTTAAACTTTAGGCAATTTTATTTACATATCTTTATTTTATTATACTTAAAAATCAAGAACGAAGTTACCTTAATTCCATTAAAGTTAATTAAACTTTATTAAAGTTTATTAAACTATTCCTATATTTAAAGTTTATCCCATAATTTTCTTCAACCATCTGCCTGTATGAGAATTTTTTGCTTTTATTACTTCTTCCGGAGTTCCTTCAGCTATAATTTCTCCTCCACTTTCTCCTCCATCTGGCCCCATATCGATAATATGATCCACTGATTTAATAACATCCAGATTGTGTTCTATCACAATGACCGTATTTTCTTTATCTACTAGCTTTTGTAGCACATTTAACAATTTTCTTACATCATCGAAGTGCAGTCCTGTCGTAGGTTCATCAAGAATATATATAGTTTTACCTGTTGAGCGTTTTGATAGCTCCGTAGCCAATTTTATACGTTGAGCCTCTCCTCCGGAAAGCGTTGTTGCCGATTGTCCGATATGGATATATCCCAATCCAACTTCACATAATGTTTTTAGCTTTGATTTTACGGCCGGAATTGCGTTAAAGAATTCTAATGCCTCTTCAGCTGTCATTTCCAAAACTTCGTGTATGTTTTTTCCTCTATATCTTACTTCAAGAGCTTCTTCGTTATATCTTTGCCCCTTACAAGATTCACAAGGAACGTAAACGTCAGGCAAAAAATGCATCTCTATCCTCTTTATTCCATCTCCACTACAAGCCTCGCAACGTCCGCCTTTAACATTGAAGCTAAAACGGCCGGAATTGTATCCTCTTAATTTTGCCTCAGGAGTTTGAGCAAATAAGTCTCTTATTTCAGTGAAAACTCCTGTATAGGTCGCCGAATTTGATCTTGGAGTACGTCCTATAGGAGATTGATCTATGCTTATTATTTTATCCAAATATTCCATTCCTTTTATTTCTTTGTGCGCTCCAGGCATGGCTTTTGATCCATATAGATTTTTTGCTACCGCACGCACAAGAATGTCATTTATAAGGGTTGATTTTCCTGATCCAGAAACTCCGGTTACCCCTACGAATGTTCCAAGAGGAAATGTCGCCGTTACATTTTTAAGGTTATGTTCGGTCGCTCCAACCAAGACCAATGACTTTCCATTTCCCTTCCTTCTTTCTTTAGGAATTTCTATTTTCATCTTTCCTGATAGATATTTGCCTGTCAAAGAATTTGGATTTTTCATGATTTCTTGAGGAGTTCCTTCCGCAACTACATATCCTCCGTGTTTTCCTGCTCCCGGCCCTATATCCAAGATGTAATCAGAAGCCAGCATCGTATCAACGTCATGTTCAACAACAATCACAGTATTTCCCAGCTCTTTTAATGAGATAAGCGTTTTAATGAGCTTATCATTGTCATTTTGATGAAGACCTATACTTGGCTCATCAAGTACATAAATAACGCCTGAGAGCTTCGATCCTATCTGTGTTGCAAGCCTTATTCTTTGCGCCTCACCTCCTGAAAGAGTATTTGCGGCTCTTTCCAATGTGAGATAGGCAAGTCCGACATTTTCCAAAAAATTTAGTCTGTTTTTTACTTCCTGAAGAATTTGTCTCGCGATTTCCTGTTTCATCGGGCTCAAAGACAAATTGCTAAAGAAATTTATGGCTTTCTTCACAGAAAATTCCGTAATGTCTATGATTGAAAGTTTTTCTATTTTAACCGCTAAAATTTCCGGCTTTAGACGTTTTCCTTTACATGAAGGGCATTGAAGCACTCTCATGTACTCCTCTATTTTTTTTCTTACATATTCCGAATCCGTTTCCATAAATCTTCTTTCAAGATTTGGGATTACTCCTTCGAAAGATGTTTCATATGCTCCTTTCATTTTGCCTGTTGTTTCTACATCATCATCATCTTCATCGTCGGTATGCCCTATTGTTACCGTGTATTTTCTGCTTTTATCTCCGTACAAAACAATTTTCATCGATTCATCTGATAACTTCTTAACCGGAGTGTCCATTGAGAATCCGTTTGCCTTAGCCACTTTTGCCAAAATTTTATTATACCAAGTCAGATGTGAAGTTGTTGCAGACCATGGCATTATCGCGCCTTCAGCCAATGTCAGACCTTTGTTTGGTATGAGCAAATCTGGGTCTATTTCAAGTTTTGTTCCAAGTCCGTGACATTCTTCACAAGCTCCATGCGGATTATTGAACGAAAAACTTCTTGGAGAAATTTCCGGAACATTTACGTGACAAGTCGGACATGCGAAATGTTCTGAATATATTTTTCCTTTGCCTGTGTCGTGATTTAGTACGATTACAAGCCCTTCTCCGTTCTTTAGCGCAGTCTCTATTGAATCCGCCAAACGTGTTCTGTTTGGATTTGGCATATCTATTTCTTGTCCTGATGAAAGTTTTTGTACTTTTTTGCCCAAATCTTTTACAACAAGTCTATCTACAACTATTTCAATGTTATGTTTTTTATTTTCATCCAATTCCGATACTTCAAGAATTGAAAGCACTTCTCCATCCACTCGCACACGAACGAACCCTTCTTTTCTGGCTTTATCAAGCGCTTTAGTGTGTTGACCTTTTCTGTCACGGACGATTGGAGCAAGTATTAATATTTTTGTATCTTCAGGCATAGCAATAACCTCCTCCATAATTTGTTGTGGGGTTTGTTTCTCTATCGGCTTACCGCAAACTGGACAATGTGGAGTTCCGACTTTCGCATAAAGAAGTCTCAAAAAATCATAAATTTCTGTTACCGTACCAACTGTTGATCTTGGATTTCTCGGCGCGCTTTTTTGATCAATGGAAATTGCCGGAGAAAGTCCTTCTATCGATTCGACGTCGGGTTTTTCCATCAATTGTAGAAAATTTCTAGCATATGTTGATAGACTTTCTACGTATCTTCTTTGACCTTCCGCATATATTGTGTCAAATGCCAAAGACGACTTACCTGAGCCTGAAAGCCCTGTAATCACGGTGAATTTATCGCGTGGAATTTCCACGTCTATATTCTTTAAATTGTGCAATTTTGCACCCTTAACTATAATCTTATCTCTTTGCATGAAATATTTTAAATTACGCAAGCGGAGATTCTAGCACGCTTTTTTGAAAAATTCAAGCTTTTGGGGAAGAAATCTTTTAATAAGTTTCTGCGAGATAACAATCTTCGCAATAAACTATCGCCGGATCGCCCGGAGAGTAAGTAGTTATTATATCTTCGCCATTTTTTGCACATTTTCTGTCGTAGAGTTTTCGTTTGTTCCTCATGGCGCTTCTTCTTTTGTTTCTTTCAAAGAAACATTCAGTCGGTAACGGCATATTTAATTTTCTAAGGAGATCCAACTCAGCCTTTATTATCTTGTAATTTCTGCCTGAAGTTTCGCACTTCAAAAGTTCTTCGAGGACAGCGTCTTTTACTTCTTGAATTGTGTTTGGCGGGTTATATGTTGCAGGTTTGAATTCTTCTTTGTTCTCTTCCCTCCATGTATATCCACGTTTTAGTGCTTCTTGTTTTGTAAGCGGATATTGAATTTGGGCAATAGTTTCATTGTAAGCAAATGGTGACATGTCCGCAGGGAAAAATTCTCCATATTCCCCGTCTTTTTTCATTTGTTCAATAATTTTAGGGACGAGTTCCTTGTATTCTTTTTCCGAATATTGTTTGTTTAATATGCAATATTTTTTGTGTTGAATTCCGATGCATCCGAAAAGATTTGAAGCGTGTTGGCTATGAATGCAATATTCCATGTCCGAGCTTGTTCCTAGAGAATGACTGCAAAACTTGAGATTATATGCGCCGTAGCCGCTAAATGCCGTTTCGTATAATAATTCCGCGTCACCACATTCTTGTATGTCCATGCAGTTTTTCAGTGGATTAAATCCTTGAAAGATATAACTGCAATCCCAAAGTGATGCACTATCAAAACAATAATATGCATTTTTACATCCGCTAAGATAATCCCCTACAACATTTTCATTTTGGATTCCGTGAATTGATTTTTTAGGGAATTTTAATTTGAAAGAATTGAAATATTTATTTCCTGATGTGATGTCTTTGCGTGAAAAACATTTTGCTTTTTGTTTTTCATATTCCTCTTTTGAGACTTGAACATTATTAACGCAATATTGTTTATTCCTTAAGTTACTGCACATAATACAGTTTTTGCAGGAGACGCAATTTTGTAAAAAATAACTATCCGAGCAATTAACACAATCCTGTAAAAAGGCTGAGTTGTAACATTTTTCACAATCTGTGGCTTCATAACAAAGCTGGCTTCCTCTGACGCGATAGCAATCCATACAGTTCTCGGATGAATTAATACTATATGAGTAATAACATTCTCTATTTTCATCCGAATCAAAAATCATGTAACAATCTTTGTTTTTACCGGCATAATTTGTGTAATCGGAATTTTCGTCATATTGAAATCCGCGATGAAGGGAAGGCCTTGGTACGGCCAAAGAAAGCTCCTTGAATTGTTCAAAGAAAGTCTTTGAAAAATCATATTCTCTGCCAAAATCCATCGGATCCCATTTGTCGCTATACCAAACATTCTGGTCATAAACTTTGTGAGGTGCGTCCGGATGATAGTTTGAAATAATCTCCTTTTCTGTCAGATCACATTTTCTTTTGTAAAGATATATATGATTCCCGTGCACAATCCTTCTTTGTTCGCGACAATCCACGCAAAGCGTAGGCTCAGGAATTTTATTATTTTCCAAAAAAATTTTATCCTCTTTTCTGATGAGGAATTTATCTCCGCATTGTTTACAAATTTTTTCCATGCAAAAATTGTAGGCTTAGTTCATCTGATTTTCAAGCTTTTGGAGTATTCCTTTCTTTCTGGAGAAGTTTGCCGTATTTCTTGTGGTTTTCTTTTTTCTTGAAAAGATAATTTAAACTCATGTATCCGCCAACTAAAAATGGGACAATCATGAAAGTTAAATTCATTTCCAGAAAAATGTTGAAAATAGCATGAAGTCCTATCGAAATCAAAAGTCCTTCGAAGATGTGTTGTTCATAAAATAATCTTTCTTTTCTGATGCTCAAAAGTTTGGGCAACCATTTCGTCCAATGTGATCTATTTTCCCTTATTTCTTCTTGCAAAATAGGTGTCGCGAAGTGTGCTATTCCGTAGTAATAACCCAAAATTCCGGAAAAAATCAAATGTGCGAGAGTTGAAAATGAGGATCTAAATAGGAATGGCATAAGCAAATGATCCGCGCCTTGACTAAACCATATGCTGTAAAAATAAAGGATGTTTTCTACAAACGAAAATCCCAACGCGGCGATTATGAAAAACTCAATACTGTCATCTATATCGTCAAATTCATTATTGTCATTATTGTCCACGATTTTTACCGAAACATATTTCATTAATTCTTCGATAACCCCAACTATCATGAAAGTAATAATCGCGCTTAGAGGCAATATTATAAGGTTTGATAATCCTATAAAGTCCTGTTTGTACGCCTCTGCAAATCTAAATGCATTAATCCATGGGAAAAATTGCCATAAAAATTTGTAAATCAGAATAGGGAAAACAGCCAAAGCTCCTGCTATAAAGGTTATGACCGTCAGAGACTTTCTTTGTGGCGATTTTCTGTAAAAAATGAAGCCCCATATGAATGCAGGGATGAGCGCCAAAAAAATTGATCCTATGATTTGCAATGTTGTCGCAGACAAGTTTTTGTTTTTATTTGTTCTATATATTATAACACACTTATGCCGCTATGACAAACTCAATATCTGCTTTATTCTTAGCGAGTTTTTCCAGTTTTTCGGTGTCTGTTGTGGTGATTATCGCCTGACAGCCTGAAATGGCGTTTAGAAGGTGTGTTTGCCTGCCAAAATCCAGCTCAGAAAAGACATCATCCAGCAATAAAACCGGGTGTTTTTTTGTTTTTTGCTTCAAATATTCTATTTCTGAGATTTTTACCGCCAAAAGTAGGGTTCTTGCCTCCCCTCTTGAAGCAAATTCGACCAAATCTATGCCATTTATCAAGAATTTTATATCATCAACGTGCGGACCGATTGATGTTTTTTCATCTCTTATGTCCTGATACCGCCTTTCTAAAAGCATGTTTTCATATAAATTTATTTCTTTTATTCGACTCATGTATTTCACTTCCACAATTTCGTCGCCTTTTGAAATTTCTCTATAAATTTCGGTTGCTTTCCCGTTTAAAAATTCTATAAATTGAAGTCTTTTTGATATTATTTCCGCGCCATATTGCGCCAATTGTTTGTCCCAAGCGTCTAGTGCGGACATGAGTGACTTTTCATCGCCACTGCTTCTGCCTTTTTGTATTTCATGAATTTCTTTAAGCAGAGATCCTCTTTGTTTTATGAGTTTTCTGTATTGCATAAGCGCATACAGATATCTTTTGTCGCTTTGAGAAAGTACTATGTCCATATATTTTCGTCTCAAAGAAGGGCTCAAATAAAGCATATTCAAGTCTTCCGGATGGAAAAGAACCGTCGTGAAAGTTCCGATATATTCGCTATTTTTTAGGCTGACATCATTTTTTTTAAGATTTTTTCTTTTTGGTGAAGAAGAATAAAAAACTTCGAGCGTGTGATTTTCTTGTTCGTCATCTTCAATTTCTCCCGTGCATCTCAAAAATGGAGAATCCCATTTTATCAAACTTTCGAGTTTTGAATTTCTGAAAGAACGGCCTAGCGAAAGCATATAAATGCCTTCCAAGAAATTGGTTTTTCCTTTCCCGTTTTCTCCTGTCAGCACAATTAAATTTTTATCGCTTGGAAAAACATACGAATGATTTTCGTAATTTCTGAAATTTTCAAATTGAAGTTTTGTGATTTTCATTCTATATTTCTCCCAGAGTTAATTTGTAACAAGACGTATTATGTCTAAAATTGAGAAAAAAGTCGACATAGGCGCTATGAGGCACTCATGCTCGCATGTTTTGGCTCAAGCTGTTCTAAGAATGTTTCCGGAAGCTAAGCTTGCAATCGGACCTACCATCGAAAATGGATTTTATTATGATTTTGATTTGCCGAGAACTCTTATACCTGAAGATCTTGTTCTTCTTGAAAAAGAGATGAAAAATATTGTGAAACAGAATCAAAAATTTATCAGAAAAGAGGAACCTGCTGACAAAGCTATCGAATTTCTGCAGTCCGTAGGCCAAAAATACAAAGTCGAACTTGTGGAGGGACTTAAAGAAACTGGTGAGGCAATTTCTTTTTATGAGAATATTATGCCGAATGACGGGAAAGCAATGTTTGTGGATTTGTGCCGTGGTCCTCACGTTGATCAGACAGGGCAAATCGGCGCTTTTAAATTGATGAAAATTGCCGGAGCTTACTGGAAAGGTGATGAAAAAAATCCAATGTTACAGAGAATTTACGGAACATGTTTTGAGACAAGAGAAGAATTGGATGAATATTTAAAACAGCTTGAGGAAGCAAAAAAACGCGATCACAGAAAACTTGGCACTGCACTTGGACTTTTTCAATTCCATGATATTTCTCCGGGATCTGTTTTCTTTTTGCCAAAAGGAACAATCATTTTCAATGAACTTTTGAAGTTTTTGAGAAGTGAATATCGAAAAAGAGATTATAAAGAAGTAATTACTCCTCTGATTTATGATAAAGCGTTATGGGAACAAAGCGGACACTGGGAACACTACAAAGATAATATGTTTTTGCTTGATATGGATGGAATTGAGGCTTCACTTAAGCCTATGAATTGCCCTTCACATATGTTGATTTATAAAATGTCACCTCATAGCTATCGCGATTTACCGCTTAGAATTGCGGATTTTGCGATGTTGCATAGAAACGAAGTTCGCGGTGCTTTGGGTGGAATGACAAGAGTTCGAAAATTCTGTCAGGATGATTCTCATATATTTGTTGCACATGAACAGCTTGAACAAGAGATTTTAAATTGTATCGATTTTGCAAAATATATTTATGAGGAGATTTTTGATTTCACTTATGAGGTTTGTCTTTCAACAAAACCTGAAAAATCTATGGGAAGTGACGAACAATGGGCAAGTGCAGAGGGAGCGCTAGAAAAGGCCTTAAATAAAGCAAAAATCCCATTCACTATCAATGCCGGAGATGGAGCTTTTTATGGACCGAAAATTGATTTCAGGATTAAAGATTCTTTAAAACGTGAATGGCAATGTGCGACTGTGCAGGTCGATTTCCAAATGCCTCTACGATTTGAATTGGAATTTGAAGGAAGCGACGGAAAAACTCATACTCCAGTCGTTGTACACAGAGCGCTTCTTGGCTCGCTTGAGAGGTTTATGGCAATTCTTATCGAACACTATGCCGGAGCTTTCCCTGTTTGGCTTGCGCCTGTGCAGGTGGTTATTTTGCCTGTTTCAGAGAAATTCAACGATTATGCAAACGAGGTAAATAAAAAGCTATTTGATGCCGGACTTCGCTGTGAAGTTGACGCGTCAAATGAAACTCTCGGCAAAAAAATCAGAAATGCTGAAATGAGCAAAGTCCCTTACATGATTGTTGTCGGCGAAAAAGAAGTCGCAGACAAAAATCTTACAGTCAGAGATTATGCTACAAAGAAGCAGGAAGTGATGGACTTGGAGACGTTTCTTTCTCTTGAGACGCTGAAGAAACCTTATTAGCAGGCGTGCGTATAATTCTTATTGTTGTTCTTCCTGAATAACTATCCGGATGTTTCTCTTTAGAGTATTTTTCAGGAAATATTTCTATTGGAGTCATAGTTGGTGCGCATTCTATACTTCTTCTTTCTTCATAGGCTTTATGCCCTATCTCATTATAATTACTTCGTTCTTTTACCGCATCTTCGAGTAAAAGTACCCTCATCTCCAATTTTACGACATAAATTTTGTCGTCTCCAAAAATCGGAACATATGAAGTTGCTGTTAGTGTTTTATATTTCTTGGATTTATTGTTGTTTTGCCTCAAATTAGACATTCCGTGTTCGCGTGTGTCCGTGTATGTATCTTCCCATTTTATAAGTCTACCTCCTTGAGAATGATTTATTTCCAAATTATTTTTTAGTTGTTTTAATTCGTCCATATTGTTAACAACAAATGTCATTCTGATCATGTCTGTAATGTCTTCAGGGTTTGTTTGTTTATCTATAATTTTCTTTATAACCATGCTTCTCAAAGATTTTAGGCTTATATATTCCTGTTGGTTTTTTTGACCTCCTTCCTGAAGTGAGTCTCCGCTATAAAGTAAATAACAACTTTGTCCGGAAAATTTTGCAGGGATTAATCTTATTTCTCCCGTCTCTGTATCTTGAGGCAATGTGTGTTCATTTATTTTGTCTTCATCCAAAATTTCAGGATTTCCATCTGAATGATCAATGAATTTTACAACTCTTATCTCCCTGCTGTTATCAATTTGTATGTCGTCTTCTGTCGCCTGTATTTTTGCTTTTACATTCCGTGCGTCACTTTTTCTAAAGACGAATCTTGGAGAGTAAAAACATCTGTAAATAAGCCATGCAATTTCGATTTTCAATCTGGCCACATATTTTTTCCTTTTGTCTTTTTCCGTCGTTGCAATTTTTATAAGTTCTGAATATTCATTAATTTCAAATATGTCTTCAACTTCTTTTGGCATTTCCACAGACGCGCTGGTTAAAACATATTCCAATGTTGCATTCGTTTCTTTGAATAAAGAAACTATGCGTTTTTTTATTGCATCCATTCTTTCTCCGCTAGGTTTATCTTCTTCTCTATGTTCAAATATACTTCTCAAGAGTGCGTTGTATTCTCTTTGTTTTATTTTTCCGTCTTTGTCGAAAATTGTTTCATGTTCACGTAATATTTTTTCAGGTGTGCCTTCCGGATTCACCAACAAATTTTGCGTATTTACATGGGGAGAACTGACTTTTATGGCTTGATTTATTATTCCCGCTATTTTTCCGTTAATATCTTCAGCGTTTGATATTGTTGTTATTTCCGCTGTATTTCCTTTCTTGATCATTATCGTTATTCCGTTTTTCATATCCCCTTGTTTGCTTATTTCATCTCTACAAATTTTTATAAGTATAGCTATCAGCTGTCCTTCCCCTGTTTCTTTTGTTTCCAATGTTTTTAATTCTTCAAAAAATTCATTTAATTCGTCCATGTCTATCATGAAACATGGCTTTCCTCGGACTTCTTTCCACGGCGTTACCATTTGCTCCGGATTGATTAAATGGAAAAATTTTCCCAGGTTCGTTTTTGCGAATTCTTCATGTGAATTATGTTTTTTCGTTTTTTCTTCGTATGCATTTTTTACCATGTTTTCAATATGCTGTATTCCTGTTATTTTTTTCATTTCTGTCCCGTCCGGTCCTTTTTCTATCCTGAATCCTCTCAGCATTTCTATAAAAAATGGTGTTTTTTCTTCGAGCCATTGAGTTAAATCATATTCCGAAAAATCGTTTTTTAATGCTGTTATAAAGTCGGTAAATTTGTATGAATCATCAGGTTTGTATTCATCTTTGAAAGTTTTTATTTTTCTTTCCAATTTTTTTCTGGTTTCTTCGTCTATTTCTTTTTTCTGAACAACTTCTTGTGTTGTCTTTTCCGTCTTCTTTTTAAACGCTCTAAGATTTCCTGTTGTTGCATCCATGGTTGAGCTTATCGCTGAAACCAAGCTTGGAGATCTGTGTTTGGATTTTTTGTCATTGAAAACTTTTTGTAAAAGTAATTTTAATATTCTTTCAGATTCAAAAAATGCAACAACCCGCTCTTGGGGAATTCCCTTCTCCAAACTTCTATTTGCGGCCAAAGCCACCAGTTCATAAAGTGGCGAAATCGTACCGATTGCTGAATTTAAGGAATCAAAAATGATAGCTTTAAATTCAAAATTTTCTCCGTCATCGTCCAATAATCTTGGCAGTCTGTGAATATTTGCATTGTCCACAATTTTAACTTCTTTTGCAGATTCTATGGCATTGCGCGCGGCTTCTGCTATTTTTTGTCGCGCTCTTCCTATTCTTGTTTTATCAGGTTGTTCGTTTGCGGTGTCTATTCTATCAGCTATTTTTATTACAGATTCTCTTCCTTTTCTGTGTGCGTAGTCGATGGTGTCCGCTGTTACTCCAGCCAATGTACCTAAAAATGGCTGAACTATGTCGTCCATAAGACGACCAAATACTTCTCTAATTTCTGGACCTTTTCCCATTTCCGCGTTTTAAAATATTTCGGCCTACAATTAAAACACTTTACAGTTAAAAAGTCAACTGTTTAAGGGGTGGTTATTCGAGCGTAAGATTATCCTTTATTTCCGCTTTGTTACGAGCTTTCGCCTTTGAGTCCAAGTACGGCATACCTGCAAGATTTGAATTTTGAACTATTTCAAGCATTTTTGCTCCTTTATCGCTTTGGACAACCATGTTCAAAACTTTTCCAAACCTATGAAATGCGTAATTTTTTCTGTCCTGCTTTTTCTTTTCATCAGGATTACTCATGTCTCCAACTTGAAGATCCTGAATGTCGCTTAATATCGAGCTTAGTTCCTCGCCTCCATCTGCTCCTCCGTATGCCGCAACAATTTCTTTTACCATTGCGTTCATTTGCGTAATAAATGCTAAAGGTGATTCTTTTGAACATATTGTCCTACCTCTTAGAGTCTTATCTCCCATTCTTTGGTATGCATCATGAGAAGCCTCTACATTTCTTTCAAATTTGTTTGTCATAATACCTTCGAAACGAACATATGACTTGATTGCTTCCGCAAGTTTGTCTTTTTGTTCGTGTTGGCTTAATGAACGTATGTATTGGCTGAATCCCGGAAACACATTCGCATATCCTTCGATGGTCACACCTTTTCTACTTCCTACGTTTGTTTTACAGATATCTGTAAGTACATCTTCAGTGGCCGGTGGTATGTACGCGTACATATCATCGTGATCCACATTTTCAATGGATCTGGCAACTTTATTTATACGATTTAAAGTATCTTCACTTGGAATTGCGTATTCCCACATAAAATCATCCACGGCTTGTGTAGGCTTACAATTTCGATGTCCATGTTTTTCATATCCATCATCAAACCAATGCATCCATCTTTGGTAATCCGCCAATGTAAATCTTGTTACTTTTTTTCCTCCCTTACGTGGAACTCTCGCACACATGTATTCCATAATTGGAAATCTCCCTAACATTTCTGAATTTACATGGGCCATTCTATCCAAGCTCAAAATAGTTTCTCCTTTTTTATTTTCCGCCGCGACACCTTCCACAAGATAATAAATTTTGTCTTGAATATCCCCTTTTCCGGCTTCTATTGAGTGTAATATCAAACCTTCGTATTCCATAGGATCTACCCATTCCCCTTCTTTGTGAGCGTGTAAAATCTTTTCCAAACGTCCCGCGTGACCTCCGTCGACTCCTTCCAACTCTTTACCTTCTTCGTAGTATTTTTTTGCATTACCATTGTAGTGATTTTTGTTTTCAGCGTACCAATCTCCGTAGTAACCGTCTCCCCATGCCGAGTCTATTGCCCCTTCTATAAAATCCATTCCTGTTCTATTATCATCCTTGCTTATGTGTGTATACGGATTGTTGGTTGGAGGGATTGGTATTTCTTTACCTGGTTTTACAAATTTATTTGCGTTTTTCCAGAAAAGTACATCATCCCATCTCATCATTCCTTTTTCGACAAGAACTATGATACAGGCTTTAAATTCCTCTTTATTCTCTGTTACTCTTAACCTGTCCCTTATTGTCACCACACCTTTTTTCTCTAATGCTTCCTTGAAATGGCTTGTTTGTTCATTGTTCGCCGCCTGAGAAATCTGTTGCATTTCCGAACCAAAGAACGGAAGTTCTTTTCCGACCAATCCATATCTATTTTTTTGTCTTTGTTCAAACCTTCTTATGTAATAGTCATAACAAGTTTTTCCAAATTTCCACAAATCGTCCAAACTTAAAAATCTCGTATTGTTCCATACTTTTTGAACATAAGATTGTCCTTTTCCATGTAATGGTAATCCTGTTTGATACGCTTCATCAAACGGTACCGCTTCTTTGTATGGTTTATTCGCTTTATCCTCTGTCGTTGATTCTTTTTCGTCCGTTTCTTTCTGAATTTCTTGTTCTGGAGCTTCCTCGGGGATTTCTTCGGGTATATTCGCTTGTTTGCCGCCCAAAACATCCATTTTATCTTCAAGCTCAAGGGACGCTGAAGGTTGTCCTCTTGATATCATCCCGTTTTCCGCGCGTTCCAAAAATTCGGAAGGTGAAAAATCGCGCATTACAATACGCGGTTCAATTTCTTGGTTAGCTCCAATTGCTTGCGCCACTTCTTTCGGAATTCCTGAAAGGCCTGTGCGATTTGCTACATTCTCCGGAGTTAATGCGTATGAAATTTGGATTATATTTTCACTAGGATTTTTTGGATTTGGTTTTACTGAGACTTTTGCGTCCGGAATTCTTATTCCCCCCGCTTCTTCATCAGTAAAATCCGCGAATGAAACTTCCCCCTTTCTCGGAAGTCTTACCGCTCCACTTACCGCAAGAGGTGCCATGAAAGTACTTCCAAGTCTTTTTTTGCTTACTTCCGTTGCAGGTCTTCCTGTAAGGGCCTCCGCTACCGCTTCATTCATTGCTATTTCTTCTTCACGTCTTGCTTTTGCCATTCGATCAAGAACTGTTTGCAGTTCTTCTTGTTCTATTTCTCGCGAATATCTATGTTGTTTCACAAGTTTTGCAAATTCTCCCGGTGAAAATTCTTTTTGAATTCTGTCGAAATAAAATTCGCTTTCTATGGCTAAAGAAAGCCATTGTTTTGGTGTTTTTGTCACTGTGTGGTTAAGCGTAATAACAGGAGTTTCTCCCGATGTTTCTATTTTTTCAATTGTGAACTCGACCTCTTCGTAAACTTTTTCTCCTTCTTCGTCTAACCCTTTTAATATTTGTGTTTTGTAAACTTGTCCCTCTTTTACCTCTTCGTATCTTGTGTTTTTGGCCACTTCTTTGTTTAGATCTTCCATCGTTCTTATGTCCTTGTGCATTTCGAGCGCATCCACCAATTTCAAAAATCTTGTATATCCGGCTGTTTCGATTTCACCTTTATCGTTTGTAAAATCCACAAATAATTCACCCGTAAATTCCGCAGCTGTATCCTCTTTCCCTTGTTTAAAATAAATACTTTTTATTTGAATTGAGTCTTTTATTTTTTCCGCTTTTCCTGTTTTTTTATCCACTTTCACACCTTTTGATCCGCCGTGTTCTATCGACCAAATCATAAGTCTTGAAACTTCTTGCATGTCCATTCCGGCACGACTTGCAAGTTTTTGAACGGCTTCATAACGCTTTCCCGCTTTTGTAAGATAACCTATATATTGTTTTCTTAATGGGTCTCTTTCGAATTCCATTCTGTCTATTTCCGCGTCGAGTTTTTCAGTTGATTGTCCTTTTTTGTATGCTTTATTTGACTGTTCCATCAAACCAAACATTTTCAATTCTATCGCTTCAAGATTTTCTATAAGCCCTTCCGGCGGACGATCAATTTGCCATAATTCTTTTTCGTTTACAGTTGAAACACTTTGAACTTTTTCACGGATGCCTGAGGTTTGTTCTTTTCCTCTTGCTTCTCCCGCCATCCTTTCCGCTTGTTCTTCCAATCTTAATTTTTCCAAATCTTCGAGTGCGTCTTTTTCAGCGCCTTCGGAAATTTGTGGATTTTCAGCCTTGGCCGCATCTTCCAAAAATTTTTCCGCGTAATCTTTTTCTTTTTCTCCAGGGAATTTTTTGTCTTCTTCTCCCGGCAATTTTTTTTCTTTGTTCTTTTCTTTGTCCGGTTCTTCAATGGCATCAAAAAATTTCATAGCAAGTCTTCCTTTGTTTGGAAATTTGCCCATGGCAAGAGCCGCCATAAAATGTTTGTACGGATCTTTTTTCATTTTGTTTGCATCTTTCAACACATCGCGTATCTGAATTCTTTGTTCACGATCCAAGTCAAGTTCACCTTTTTCCAGTTTTTGTGCAATTTGCATTGAATGAGAAAACTCTGCGGATTTTCCGTCCGCATTTCTTATTTGATCAAGAATACGAGCTTCCTCCGCTCTTGCGATATCTTCTTGTGTTTTTCCTGTTTGTGAATTTTGTTGTGTCATTGATTGTATTTTATACCCTTATTTCAGGTCTTCAAGTGGTTGGTGGTGGTGTTGTTGTTGTTGCAGGAGCTGTCGGTGCTGTCGGAGCCGCTGGTGCCGCCGGAGCTGGTGCTGCGGCCGGAGCGGCTGTCGCTGGTGTTGCTGGTGTCGCCAATACTCTGTTTAACGCGGCTTGAATTTGTTGATCTGATGCTGTTCCTCCGGCTATTGGCGATAATATTTTTTTAAGTTGAGTAACGGCTATTGGATCTTTTATGAATCTTAGTAATTGGTCAGCTTTTACATTTTGTCCATTAGCTGTAAATCTGGTAAGAATTTGTTCCACGTCTCCTTTGCTTGTACTCTTATTTTGTAAGGCTGTGACAAGATCTTTTGTCGCGGTTTTTATTTGTTCAGCCTGAGCTCCAAGCTGTTGTGAACCGAGCTTGTCGGTTGCCGATACGTTTGGAGTGTATTCAGGTGCAGGTGTGGCTGGTGTAAGTCCATACCTTTTGTCCCAATCTTCTGCGGCTGTTCTGATTCTGCCCATTTTTGATTGATTTTCTAAAAATTTAACTAAATCTTTCTGAGCCTTGTCTCTGTCTTCAGGTGATAAAGTCATGTTTCCTGATTTTTCTATTAAACCTCCAAGTTCTTTTCCCTCCTCACGACCCAAAGTTCCACTATTTAGAGCGGGTATTAGTTTTTTTCCGAAAGGTTGATTGTTAAAGTCTTGAAAACCTTTACTTACATTCTCGCCTCCACGTTCTATATCCCTTACGCTGCTTGTAAGACGATTTATTGCGGCGGTTGCGCTACCTGCATCTTTGAGGTCTTCGAAGTTTCCTTGACCACGTTTTTTAAGTCCTGTAGCCAAAGATAAGAGATCTTGTTTTCTTTCACCTTTAAACTCTCCGTCTGGAATTTTTTCGAATTCATCCTGCATGTCTTTAAGAGTTTGTCCGATCATTCCGGCGCTGGCTTTAAGTCCAGGCTGTCCAGGAATTGGGACAGGGAAAATAGGAGTGTGTTTCCATGCAAGATCTCCAATCCATTTCGCAGAGCTTCCAAGTGCACCCATAATAGCTCCTGTGACGGGTTCTGCGATTGTGCCTGCAGATGCGGCTTTTACTGCGAACCAAAGCACTCCGACCGTGCCCACAGCAACTATCAAATCTTGAATTGTGTTTAATCCTGAAACCGGAATTCCATTTCCCAATGTAATTGTTGCATCCAAGCTTTCCACATTTTGTATTGCTCTCAACATTATCCATCCTACTGTCATTGCGAAGGCTATGAGAATAGGCGCCACGGCGTTTTTCACAAATTTACCGAGCAAATCCGCAAGCCCTAATTTTTCTTTGAATACAGGCAGAACCATCGCCACTATAATAACCGGCGATGCAACTATTCCGAGCCATAGAACCACAAGACGAGCCACCAATATCACGAAAAGAATAAAGAATGATGCCACAAATATGACATACATCACCATTGAGAAAATTGTATTTATAAACAATTTTGAAATGTTTGCCGACGTGAATGTCGTTATGTCTATTTCAGGATAGAAAACTATTTTTGACATATTTAATGCCATCGCAAGTGCGGCGTTTTGTGTGTTATATCTTGATAAAAACGCTTTTCCTCTCTCTGTCAATTCACCATTGTTTTTACATGCTCGGTTGTCTTCCGCTTCTGTTACTGCTGATTTAAACTTGTCTTTTTTATCTTCCGGAATTAATTTATCAACTTCTTCTTTGGATGTAGCTGCTTTCAATCCTGGAGTTTCTTGACCTATAACTTTGATGGCTTCAATTTTATATGTTGCCAAATCTAATTTTGCATCCGAGGCACTAAGAGGGTTTAAATCCGCTATTGTTTGTCCCATCGTTGCCAAGCAAA
The DNA here is from genome assembly GCA_023231115.1 of Candidatus Altimarinota bacterium. GTDB lineage: Bacteria > Patescibacteriota > Gracilibacteria > UBA1369 > LOWO2-01-FULL-3 > UM-FILTER-38-24. The sequence goes on along the minus strand of JALNWA010000005.1, from coordinate 24,241 downwards.
ACCTTTTCACCGTTGGCGGATCTTGACTTATATTTGCCAGCCCTTCTTTTACCTGATCAGGAAGCGCAAAAATCGAGGACGTAAGTACATTTATTCCATCCAGAAATATTTTTATTCCTGTAAATGAAAAGTTTACCGCGATTATTGCGATAATTATTTTCGGTAAAACCTGTTTGATTGAATATGCATCATTGTCGTCACCTACTCCAAGAATGTTGTATATCGCTATTACAACCATCGCCAAGACAAAGAACAGATTTATCAAATTCCTTACCGGAATCCATATTTCACGCAATCTTTCGTCCATTCCGGCTCCAAAAAGGATGTTGTTGTTCATCAAATCTCCAATCATCACAAGCACCGGCCATAGCATTGTGTTCAAGGCTCTTTGTATCGGGATTAAAACATATATTTTGTCTTTAAGTACTTTTTCTTGCTCCGTATTTACTGTCGATGATGCTATGGATTTTTGACAAGCTACCCCTTCTGTGGCTGGGGTTCCCAATATTTCGTATCCCGGCAATGCGGTACAATCCTTGGCGCCGGCAATGAAACATGTATTGTTGTATTCTTCATAAGTTCCGTTTGCTTTCGTGCAAAGTTCTTTCGCTTGTTCGTTTGTAAGGGCTTCCGTTGTCGTTGCTGTTCCTGTCTTTGCAGGTTCGTCCGCGTATGCTTTTTGAGATACGCCTGTTCCTCCAAACGAAAGTATGGCCATAAATGCTGTGACCAGAACGATAATCGATTTTTGTAGTATTTTTTTCATTATGCTTTTAGTGCGTTATTGTAAGTTTCTTGTGCGCGCGATCCGCCTATTTGAAACGTAGAAAAAGGCAGGGATAATCTGTAAAGATCTTCGTCTGTTATTTTCTGATCATCCGCTATTCCATTGTCGCTCAATCCTGCGATCACTTTTATAATTTTGTCTTTCTCTTGAGCGTTTGCCTTGCTGTATTTTAATTTTAACCAGCTGATAAATGTTTCTTTCGTCATGGCGTTTTCAGGAAATGGCGTTTTTTCGTCACCAAATTTTTGGCGAACATCCTGCAAAAATTCCCAGAATTTTTTTGATCCTTCAAAATCGTTTGATGTCAAAAATACTTCCAAATTACGTTTTGAAGTAAGTATTTTCAATTCTTGTTTTGCTTTAACTCTTTCCGCTGTTTTTCTTTCTTCTTCCGGAGCTCCCGAAGCAACGCCTGAGGTTCCAACCAAAATAGCCGTGCTCACTCCAACGTATGGATTCATCATTTGTTTCAATATGAAATCAAAATCATTAAGTTTGCCTCCGTAGAACATTGCGGTCATTAAATTTAGACCTATCGTACCGACCGACCAAACCTGTCCAAGAAATTTCAAAACATTCAAAGGTTCAAGTTTTTCCATCGCTTGATTGGTTGCTCCGTATGATTTCTGCATCATTAGTTTTGCGGCCTTCATGAAATCATTTTTCTTTCTCCAATTTGTAGCGAATTCTTCAGCTTTTTTTTCAAATTCTTGCGTGTATGTTCCCGAAGTTTCGAGAATTTTTTTCATTGTTTCAACGCTTATGTTTCCTTGAACGCTCCATTTTTCCAAAAATATTTGTGCGTCCTGTGGATTTAATTTGTTATTTTCTATATAAAATTTTCCAAATCTAATCTGCAATTCAGCGTCCATCAATGAAAGTACGGTCCACACGTAATTGCATAAACTTGATCCTTCCAAAATAATTTTTGAGAGATCTTCGAATACTTTTTTTTCATCAATTCTCTCAATTTTCAATGCCAGTTTCATCGCTTCTGCAAGCGCTGGAGCTTCTTTTTGCAAAAGAGCTATCTCCGCCATTTTCACTGCGCTTTTATTTACGCTGTTTATAATTTCAGCCAATGCTTCAGGTGAAAGTTTTCCGCCTGTTTTTTCCGCCATTTTAAAAATATATGCACTGATAATTTTGGCAGTAGTTTGCATTTGTTTTTCTATTTCTGATGTTTGGGCATTTAACTCTGCGACTGTTATGTTTTCTCCGTTTTGAGATCTTGCGTACAAATCGTTCCTTAGCTTTTCCCAGTCTTTTTCCAAATTTATGATTGGGGAAAGTAATGTTTCTTCCAAAACAGATTCGGAATATTCCAATCTTGGCTCTACTCCACCAGCTTTGGAAAAAGCTTCGCGTATATTTTTTTTCCCTTCTTCCGCCGCCTTTTCTTCTTTAGCTTTGTTTTCCTCTATTCCCTGAGCAAGAGGAACGTTTTCAGCTCTTCTTGCAGGTGTTGTTACGCTTGGCGCAGAAACAGCCTGTTGAGGTGATTGTTCTCCCAAATTTTCTTCAGGTTTACCTGTCATTTTTATATTTTAAATAATCTTAAAATCGCATCGGAAAACGATTCTCTGTGATCCGTTTTTTCTTTGAGATGTGTCAAAAGGTAATTTCTTAACTGTGCGGGATTTTGTCCCCACAAATGAATTATTATTTCGTGAGCAATATCGTTTAAAACCCTTAAGTGAAGCTCTGAAGCGTATGGCGGATTGTAAACTATGCAGAAGTCTTTTATCGCGCTATACGGATATTTTCTGTATCCCGCTTTTATCCCAATTTCAGAAATTATTACTTTTATTTCTTTTGGATCTTTTCTGTTTACGATTGCGTATACAATCGCGAATACGATTACCGCCAACGAAAATGTCCATGCGTTATAGAAAAATCCAAAAACGACTAAACCCGCTGAAATAAGCGAAACTACCACCTTCCAAAGCATTCCTCTGTTGTATTTTACTGATTCCGGAGCTGTCCAAGAAATAACTTCTTCTTCGAAAGAAGATTCCGTGTTTGTTTCCATTTCACGGTTTTGAATTTTTTTTAATTTCCTGTTTCGTAGATTAGATACAATTCTTGAAATCATTTTTGTTTTTATTTTTTCATATAATTTTAGCACAAAAAAAAGCCCCCGTCTAGGGGCTTTTAGTATTCAAGTTTATCTTGTGAACCTGAGAAGTCCCATTATTCTGGCGTTTTTGATTGCTGTTGAAATCTCTTTTTGGTGTTTTATACAAGTTCCTGAGTAATATCTTGGAACAATCTTGAAATATTGTGTCAAAAATTTTCTTAGGAGTCTTGTATTTTTATAATCGATATGTTTGATGTCTTCTGAGTGGAAGTAACACTTTCTGTTTTTAAATGTTGGCATGTTATTTTAAGTTTAAGTTGATATTTAGAATACGTTTTCTCCTTCGTCGTCTCCATAGACTGGAAGGTCTGTTGAGTTTTCAGATACTGCATCGAGAATTTCCTTTTCCTCTTCAGGAGAACCGGCTCTTTTGTCCAACATGATCATGTCCTGCATGACCACTTCGGTTCGGAATCTTTTTTCTCCGCTTTCAGATTCCCAGCTTCGTGTTTTTAGATATCCTTCGATGTATACCAATTTTCCTTTTCGAAGATACTGAGCGCAAATTTCCGCAAGCCTTGCCCAAGCAACAACTTCATGAAATTCCGTAGATTTCTTTCTGTCGTTGTCTCTTGTCGCCCATTCGCGATTTGTTGCAATGCCAAATGTGGCTACAGGCTGACCGCTTTGCGTTTGTTTTAGTTCAGGATCTCTCGTAAGATTTCCGACAATAATAACTTTGTTTATTGATCTCATATTTTGGCGTCGTTAAAAAATTATAAAGTTATATCCGGATCGTTTATAAGGCTTCTTAGTTTTTCGTCAAATTCATCAAGTTTTGATCTTGAATCAGTTTCTTCCTCTTTTTTCTTCTTTGTTTCTTTCTTTGGCTTTTCTTCTTCCTCCTCTTTTTCTTCTTTTACTTCTTCTTTTATTTTCTTTGTTTCTTTTTTAGGTTTTTCTTCTTCTTTTTCTTCTTTTACTTCAACGACCTTTTCCTCTTTCTTAAGAGGTTTTTCAACCTTTCTTACGGGTTTTTTAAGTTCATCTTTTCTTTCCTGTTCAGCGTCTTCTTTTTGTTTGCTTTCAAGGTCATCTTTTGCCCACTGCTCTTCGTAATCTGCAAGTTTCTTTAAAGTGTATGAATCTGAAATTCTAAGTACAAGCTGTCTTATAACTTGTGGATTTAGAATAAGAGATGTCTCTAATTCGTGTACTTTGCTTGTGTCAAATGTGAAATTAAACACTGCATAGTAGCCGTTTTCTTGCTTTTTGATTTGGTAAGCAAGTTTGCGAACACCCCAAAGATCCTCATCTAGGATCTCTCCACCAGTTGCGGTGATTTGTTCTCGAACTTCTTGGAGTTCTTCGGCCGTTTTGGATTCACCCATATCCGGCATAAGAATCACCATGAGCTCGTATTTTGCGAGTCGTGTATCCATATATTCTTTGGATTATAGCCCTATATCTATATTTAGACGATAGAGCAGAAATATAAAAGCAGACGGAAGTTACCAAAATGGCAATTTTTTTGCAAGAGAAAAAGACAATGATTGTGTCAAAAAGTCAAGTATTTATTTTCTTAGACAGTTATATTTCAACAATGCTCTTGACTTTATTTAGGGCTTATTCCAGAGGTTTTTTGCGTGTTAAAAATTCTTCAAACAATCCGCTCACCATGTTTTATAGTGAAAGTCAACTAGGGGGTATTGTCTTATAGGGGCAAAATCAGTCATAATTAAATGAATATTGTTGTAGGTTGACATTTTAAGCATCTCGTGTTATAGTCGCTTGCTTGAAAAAACTAACCAAACTTACCATAGATATATTAGAAACAACATTACAGGTTAATAAGTTTGCGAGAAGAATGCGTCATCTACGTATATTCTCAAAAGGATATCTTGTGAAAATGTATGTGGTTGATTTTCTTAAATTCACAATCTCTCCTATTTCTTATCTTTTGAAGAATCCTGTCGCTGAAAGGTTTTTTGCGTTTCTGGATGATATTAAAAAGTACATTAGCAAGGCTATTCCTGCGGCTCCTCAGAAAAAACTTCTTTTTCAGGCGTCTACTGTTTCACTTATGGCTTTGCTTGTAACTTCTTTCACTTCAGGAGGTAATTTCACGGCCGCATCAATGATGTATCAAGAGAACTACATGGAGTCTTATGTCACTCCCGGAGATGTGCTTGTTTCAGACGAAAACGGATATATTGTAAAAATGAATCCTATTACAGATAATTCTTCAAGAATCGGTCTTACCGATTATGCGGTTCACGTTGTTGAGTCCGGAGAGTCTTTATCTGTTATTGCGGCAAGATATGGGCTAAATACAGAGACTATTATGTGGGAAAACCATTTGGCTAATGCAAATTCGCTTAGAATAGGACAATCACTTCGAGTTCCGCCGGTTGATGGTGTTAGTTATACCGTTAAATCCGGAGATACTTTGAATAAAATTGCGACAAGATACAATATTTCACAGGATACTATTATTGCTCAAAACGGGCTTGATACTGAGACGGTTGCAAAAGGACAGTTGATTTTCATCCCTAATGCAAAACCAATTGCAGGAGATTTGATCGCAGGAGAGACTTATAGAGTGTCTTCAGTTACAAGAAACAGTCGTGCGATTTCGGCTTCTCCTTCAAGCGCAGTGCCATCAGTTGGAAAGATATTTATATTCCCTACAAGAGGTAAAATCACACAAGGATATCGCGGAGGACATTATGCTATAGATATTGCCGATAGAAGCAAACCACCTATTTGGTCTGCGGCTAGCGGTACAGTAATCAAAGCTTCTTCAGGAACTTGGGGTGGCGGATACGGAAATCACGTAATTATAGATCATGGAAACGGAGTTAAATCTCTATATGCCCATCTTGATAGCGTAAATGTTTCAGTTGGACAGTTTGTAAACCAAGGTGATGTGATCGGTATTATGGGTAACACAGGACGTGTTTACGGTATTACAGGAATACATTTACATTGGGAAGTTACGATAGACGGTGTTAAGCAAAATCCTATAAATTATTACTAGGATGAGGAGGTTATTCTTATACATTTGGAAGCTGCCGAGAAATACGGCGGCTTTTTTCGTTGTTATTTATCAAAAAACTTTGTCGCCTGATCATGGCTGGTTTAAGCCTCTTTTTCCATATGGATATTGCAGATTTAAGCCGAGTTGTTCGGAGTATGCTCGACAGTCTTTGAAAAAACATGGGCTAGTTTGGGGAAGCCTTAAGGCTGGATGGCGAATTTTGAGATGCAATCCGTGGAGTAAGGGTGGGGTGGATGAGGTTTGACATTTAAAACTTGACACCTCGCACTATTTACAGTAGAATCGTTTTCCTATATTTAACAAATATTTATATGGCTAATGATACTCAAAGACCTTTCCCTGAAGAAAAACCTACTGGTGATGCTGACGCAATTGCAGATAAAAAACCTGAGATTCTGGAGAACACAACCAACACATTTGATAAAGATGGAAGTGTCATGACAGCAAGACCTGATACTCTAATAAATGAAGAAAGACTTCGATTTGAAAGTGTGGATGATCGCTACATTAATAAGAATGGAGTAAAACCTCACGAAGAAGCTTGCGACGGTGTTGATGATAATTGTGACGGACTTGTGGATGACGACTTGACGCCCGCAGTTATTTATACAGGAAAACCGTCTAAAATGGACGTCGGAATTTGCAGAGCAGAAATACAAACATGCACGTATGATCGTTACAGCGTGAAGCAGCCTGGAGTAAAACCTCACGAAGAAGCTTGCGACGGTGTTGATGAGGATTGCACTGGAAGAATGGATGATGAAAAATAAATAGCACAAGAATCATTTAATCAAGAGCCCTCATAAGCTCTTGATTTTTTGTGTTCATCCAATTAAACTTGGCGTCTGGGTGAGGAATTGTAAAAACCCACAAAAATGGCTTTAAAAACAGCTTTAATTAGCGTCTCAGACAAGACTGGGATTGTTGAATTTGCGCGAGAGCTTGAGAAGAATGGAGTGGAAATTCTTTCAACGGGAGGAACTGCGAAGGCCTTAAAAGAGGCTAAGATAAGCGTAAAAGACGTATCCGACTACACAGGATTTCCGGAGATGATGGGAGGTAGAGTGAAAACTCTTCATCCTCTTGTTCATGGAGGAATTTTGGCAGTTAGAGATAATGCAGAGCATGTTTCTGCGGCAAAAGAGCACGGAATAAAATTTATTGACCTTGTCGTAATCAATCTTTATCCATTCAAGGCGACTATTGCGAAACCTGATGTGACTGAGGAAGAAGCAATTGAAAACATAGATATTGGCGGGCCAAGCATGGTTAGAAGCGCGGCAAAAAATTTCAAATTTGTGACTGTTTTGACTGATCCGAGCGATTATGAGGCAGTATTGGGGGAAATTAAGGAGAATGGCGAAACAAGCCTAGAAACACGCAAAAAACTTGCGAGAAAGGCCTTCACTTTTACGTATAAATATGATGAGGCAATTGATAATTATTTTAGAGAAATTCTTGGTGAGAGCGAGTTGCTCAATCTTCATTATGAAAAGGTTTGTAGCTTGAGATATGGGGAAAATCCTCAGCAGAAAGCCGCATTTTTCAAAAATCCCGAGAATCATGATGCAAATGTTACAAATTCGAAGGTTTTGCACGGAAAAGAGCTTTCTTTCAACAATATCGTGGATGCAAATAGCGCACTTGAGCTTGTAAAGGAATTCAAAGAACCAACTGTTGTCTTTGTTAAGCACAATAATCCTTGTGGAGTGGCTTGCTCAAACACTATCGAAGATGCGTTTATTCAGGCTTACAAGGTGGATTCATTGTCCGCTTTTGGCTGTATTATCGCATTAAACAGAGAAGTAAACGAAGCTGTTTTGGATCATATTAAAGCGGAAAATATGTTCGTGGAATTGATTATTGCGCCTTCATATTCCCCTGCCGCACTAAAAAGGCTTATGACAAGGAAAAATCTACGAATTCTTGAGACTGGAGAGCTTAAAAAGGACTTATTTCAGACAGATATCAAGAAAGTCGCAGGCGGAATTTTGATACAAACAAAAGATACTTATGACCTTACTTTGGACGATTTGAAGGTCGTAACAAAGGCAAAACCTACCGATGAGGAGCTAAAATCGATGCTTTTTGCTACAAAAGTCGTGAAGCACGTGAGATCCAACGCAATTGTCTTTTCGAAGGGTGCTGTAGTCACTGGAATTGGGGCTGGGCAGATGTCGCGAGTCGATAGCATAAAGATAGCGGGTTTCAAGGGTGGCGACCGCGTAAAAGGCTCTGTAATGTCTTCAGATGCGTTCTTTCCTTTCACTGATAGCGTAGAGATGGCGCATGACCTCGGAATTTCGGCTATCATTCAACCGGGAGGCTCTGTGAGCGACGAAGAAGTCATCAAAAAAGCTGACGAACTTGGCTTGGCGATGGTGTTTTCAGGAAGAAGGTATTTTAAGCACTAAATTGCCATATCGTCAGGTGCAAGATAATCCAAGTATTGTTTGATTTTTGTCGCGCTTTCGAGCGGTTGGCATTTTGGAGGATTTGCTCCGGCATTAAGCTGAAGACTTAGAATGCTAGCCTTTCTTGGCTCCCCCGTCAATAATGCCGCCTGAACTGCACAGTAGAGTGAATGTCTTTTAGTATCAAGATCAAAAAACACTCCATCATTTGCCGGACAACCCTCGCATTCAGACTTAAAACACTCCCTCGGAATTCTGGTTGTTTGAAGGTCTATTAGGGGAGATAATTCCGGTTCTTTTGGTTCTGTTGTCATTGAATTTTGCGGTTTTTTTGATAAAAGGATGTTATTTTAGGTCTTTTTGTCTTTTTTTGTCAAATATAGACGCCACTTTATTTCCTTTTCTTAAACCACCCTATCAAGAATAATGCTCCTATAAAAAATGCTATTCCGGAGATTTGTGTTGCCCAAGCCAACATGTACCACTCGAATTTATTTTGCATCAGGAGGACGATATACAATAATCCTGCTAGAATAAATGCTATACCTCCGACTATTTCGTATTTCCAAGAAATTATAAGAATAATTGTCAAAAAGATCGAAGGCAAATTGTGCATGAAAAGGCCTAAAACCGTCCCCCAGAATCCATAATTTCCATCAAAGATATCCAGAGAGAACAGCGCTAAAAAGCAGATAAAAATTATCGATAAAATGCGTGGTGTCCAGTAGATGAATTTGCTGAGTTTTTTTGGCATATTCCGTGTTTATTTTAAAATCTAGGCCAAAACAAGTCTTGAAGTATCCAATGGTTTTATTTCGAAATCCAATTTTTTTGATAATTTTTCAGATTCGATCTCAAGATTGTAGTGGGATTGAAGATTTAGCCAAAATTGTGCCGAGGTTGTGAAATATTTACTAAAACGAAGTGCCGTATCAGCAGATATAACCCTTTCTCCGTGCACTATTTCATTTATTCTTCTTGCCGAAACTCCGATGTCTTTTGCAATTTTGTATTGTGAAATTCCGAAAGGTTTCATGAATTCTTCCATTAGTATTTCTCCGGGAGTGATTGGTGATATTTTTTTGGTCATATTTTATTTGTGATAATTTGTTATTTCCACTTCATAAGCTTCTCCATTTTTCCATTTGAAACAAATTCTCCACTTGTCATTTATCCTTACGCTATATTGTCCTTTCCTATCCCCTTTTAATTTTTCCAAATGATTTGATGGCGGGATACTTAAGTCGTTTATTGACATTGTCGCATCCAACATCCATAGCTTTCTCATCGATATTCTTTGAATTTCCGGAGGCAGTTTTCGTGACATTTCTCTGTTAAATATCTTCTCACTTTCCTTGTCTTTAAAATTCTTAATCATATTAACGTGGTGCGTTATTATTGTAGCGCGTTATTAGGGCGTAGTCAACTAATAACGCAATGAATCCTCTGCCATTTTTGTTACAACTTCACCTTCGAAATTGTAAAGTTTGACATAGGTTTGTGAAGACGCATCCGCGTTTTGTGGTATTATGACTACAAAATTCATGGTCGTCTGTTTTGGATTTTTATCAATCCATGTTCCGGAATTTGCATAGATAGATTTCTCATTATTATAATTTTGAGATGCAATGATTTTAGGTTGGTGCGTATGACCAAATACAACAATTCTTTTATCCGATTTAGGATTCATAAAGTACTGTAAAATTGCCTGATCGTCGGTCTCGGTCGCTGAATTAACAAAATCGATTGCGTGAGAAGTAGCACTATGTACAGGGACATTATTTATAGTTTGTCTTGCGTCCCAATTATCTTCAATTCCCTTGAAAAGATTCACGTCTATAAGTCCGCCTAGAGTTGATTGATGAGGAATAAGATCGTTTACGGAATACGACCCTGTGAATCCATCAACATTTGTTAAAATAACATTCTCGTCAAATTTATTAGTTATCGGGAATAAATTCGCTGTCATCTGCCATATCTTCCAATATCTAAACATTAAATCCTGTTGCTCACCGCCCGAAAGATTTGGGGTAACAACCGGTGTAGCATCGCCCGGTAATGGCCTACCTTGGGCAACATAGAGGGCGGCAATTCTTGTGAAAAAATATCCCGGAGGCATTATTGTTCCTGGTGCTATGTCTTGATTTGAAATCGGATCTGGCGCACAAAAGAAATTGTAACGATGGCCATGCTCGATAGCTATTTTAGGATAATCAACTGGTGAGTACGTGCCTAAGCCTTGTTCTTTATCCCGCGCTTGATTTATTCCCGGAAGAATAAGGTCAATATTTTCCGCAGTTATTGTCAGATCATGGTTTCCGGGAACATAAGTTACTAAAATTTTTCCTTCTTGAATTATACTATTAAATGCGTCAATTACGCCTTTGTTTGTCTTCGCAATACGCTGAACAAAATCACGCTGATCTTTTCCTTGATAAGTGTCTATTGTGGCTGGCACAAACCATTCATCAATCAAATCTCCGGCGATAACAAGCTCCTTGATATCTGGCGAGACGCTTATTTGTTTGAGTAGTTTTTGGAGAGAGGAAAGGTTTTTGTTGCACTCCGCATAGGCAAGGTCGGCACCAAGATGAAGGTCGCTTAAGACAACTATCATGTTCCTTTCGTTAGTTCCATTTGTGAAAGGGTTTATTCCCGAAGTTGTTTTTATAAGAAATACAAACGCGATAATTATAATTGCACTGAAAATTTTAATTGAATTTTTTACTATTTTTTTCATAGGGTGGGGTTATTGAACAAAAATTTTCATATACTTCTTAATTGATTATTTATGCTAGAACCAGTCTTGAAGTGTCCAATGGTTTTATTTCAAAATCCAGTTTTTTTGATAATTTTTCAGATTCAATCTCCAAGTTATAACGGGATTGTAGATTTAGCCAAAATTGTGCCGAAGTCGTAAAATATTTGCTAAAACGAAGTGCTGTATCCGCAGATATAACCCTTTCTCCGTGCACTATTTCATTTATTCTTCTCGCTGAAACTCCAATATCTTTTGCGAGTTTGTATTGAGAAAGCCCGAAGGGTTTCATAAATTCCTCCATTAAAATTTCTCCGGGAGTGATTGGTGATATTTTTTTAGTCATTGTTTTATAGTCAATATTATTTAATAGCAAAATTAAACCTCCTTTACAAGATTTGATTGTAAAAAAGTGTTGTCAAATCTGTAACGACAGTTAGCGTTTTTTCTTCAACCACCCTACCAAAAACAATGCTCCGATAAAAAATGCAATTCCGGAGATTTGCTAATTTTTTTGCTTATGTGTGTTTATCATATTTTTCTTTCCGTCCATTAAGCAATTCTGCCAACTCTTCTGCTGATTTCCCATATGTATCTGGCAATGCTCCTGTTTTAAATTTTGTATGATTTGGATTAAGATGTAGTGTCACGATTTTTCTCAATCCGATACGCCCAGTTCCAAATTGTTCAACTTCGTCCCACTTAATAAAACTGCTTTTATACAGTGAGCGTATTTCCAATCCTTGATTTGTGATGCGCAAATAAGAAGAATTTGAGAACAAATTTATTGTAAAAACCACAATTCCAAGACCAAAAAATATAAACACAAACCATCCCTTGTGGTCGCCGCTATATATCATTCCGATTCCCGCTGCGGCAAAAACTATGGACATTAGTAAAAGTACTAACATCTTTGTTTTACTTGGATAGAGGGTTAATGGCGTAGTATTTTTCATGAGGCAATTTGAGGGGAAAAATATTTCAGATAACGGTCCGGGCTAAACGATGTTTTGGCCTGTTACAATATAGCACGGAGTGCTTTAACAGGGCAAAATATGGATGAGCGCTTCTTCAAAAAAGCGAACCGTTTAGCCTTTGTTGTCCGCTGTTATTTGGCCGTTATAGTCTTTTTTCTAAAAGTCCTCGTTGTATCAAGTAATTGATAGTTTCGTATCCGGCCACAGCTATTTCATCGGGGTCATCAGGTTTTGGCGGAGGTGTGGCTGCCTCCTGCTTTGGTTTTTCTTCCTTGGGGGCAACTTTTAGAGTGGTATCTTGTTTCATTTCATACACCTCGATGGTAGATTTAGTTGTTTCAGTATTTTCCATATATGGGTATTAAATAGTAAGTATTTAGATATTAATATTTTTTGCGATTTCCGACAATGTTTCTGGCATAAGCGATGTTTGCTGACGGTATAATATGCCCGAAGGGCAACCGCTGGCAAATATGGGTGCAGTGAAGGAGCGTAGCGACTGAACGAAACCGCATATTCTGTGTTACTTGAAGTTTGAAAAATTATTTTTTTACTAAAATGATTACACCAAAATGTTCTTCTGGATCGGCCATTAATTTCCTAAAATCCTCTTCACTTTTTACTCTTTTATCCCAAACCCTTGTTAAATCTGCTCGCGTCCTTTGCGAGGATTCAAATTCGGGGGTAGTTATCTTGTATTGGCTATGTAGGAAAAAATCTACTGTCTTTGGATTTGTAAAACAAGCATATATAGTTTGAATACCTTGTTTTTTTAATTCCTCTTCCAGTCTAGTAAGTAATTTTTTTCCTAAGCCTCTCTTGCGCATTATATCTTCTACGAAAATATGATTTATTATTGCTGTGTTCAGAGAGGAGAAAATAATATTTCCCATGATTGTGACATCACATTTTTTGTCTATTGTCCCCTCAATGCTAAATTTTATATTATCATCAACGCGCATATAATGAAACGAGATTGTTAATTCCGAATCCTCTATTTCGCGAGGCGACTCATCTGGCGTAGTGTCTTGAGATATTGGGTCTTCTGGGTGTTTCATAGAAATAATTTTTTAAATTTCATATAACGTTCGCGTGTATGCGATGTTTGCCACTGGTATAATATGCCGAAGGCTTACCAGTGGCAAATATGGGCGGAGGCTTGCGGAGGCACGGAGCAAGCCGTAGCCACATACACGCTGTTAGCTGATGTAAATAAATTCAATGAGCGAAGCGAATATTATTCAGACAAATTTTAAAAAAATCCCAAAAGATTGAAAAACAATCTAACAGAAAAAATGATAATCACTAACGATGCCAGAAAATTGAAACTAGCGATTATTTTTTTGTTGCCGGTTTTATTGATCGCTGAACCTAGATAGGCGACTAAAACGAAACAAAGAAATGATCCGATTGCCAATGATAGTGAGTTAGCTATGATTGTTTGAAAGATATGCTCTTTTATGTTTAGAAAGGAAGTTGCGACTCCAATAAAATAAACATAAGTAAGAGGAGATAGCGCACAGAGGACCATTCCATTTAGAAAGGATTGTTTTTCAATCGGGTTGTCACTATTACTTAACTTTCCAAGACTTTTTAGCAAACCAGTTATTCCAACGAATAACATATAGCCGACGCCGACCATTCCGATACCATAATACAGCCAAGGAATTTTTATAAATTGACTGATTCCAAAGTAGCTCAATACAAGAATAATGAAGTTCATTGCTGCTACACCAGATGCCAAAACAATTCCTTGGCGTTTTTTACCAAGAAGCGAAGTTTGGAATACTGTTGTTTGAATCACACCTGGGGAGGCGGCGGCGCTAAAACCGATTATAAAGCTTGAAAGTAATAGTGACATTTTTTTTAAATTTGTCTGAATAATTTTTCGGCCATAGCCGAAAAGAATTTATTTATTTCAGCTAACTTGTTTCTATACGAAGTGTTTTCGTATAGGAACTGTTGAAGGTAGTATATCCGAACACTGGGGAGGTGTCATTAGTTTTGAGATTTTATGAAAATTTTAAGAATATTTTAAGTCGGGAGTGTATAAGGGATATATGGATTATTCTTTTCACTTAAATCAGACAGAACGAGAAATTATTATCAGGAATTACAGTCCAAAGACTAAGAAGGCTTATTTGGCTTGTTTGAGGGAGTTTTTCAATTTTATTGGTGGAGATGTTTCGTCTTTGGATGCGGAAATCGTGAAAGATTTTTTGGAACAAAAACATTTGAAAAATTATGCACCTGAGACTGTGAATCTTTATCTAAATGCCATTAAGTTTTTTTATAGAGATGTTATGAAATGCTTTTGCAAAATTGATATAAAATTTGCACGTCGACCCCTGAAACTTCCTGTTGTTTTAGCGAAAAATGACATTTTGAAAGTTATTGATTCCATAACAAACTTAAAACACCGACTTATGATTTCTTTGGCTTATGGAGCTGGTCTTCGAGTTAGTGAAGTTGTAAAAATCAAAGTTAAAGATTTGAATTTTACTGAAAAAATTCTCTATGTTAGACAGGCGAAAGGCAATAAAGACAGGATTACCATTTTACCGGAAAAGTTGATTTTTGATTTAAGTAATTTTGTCATAAGAAAAGATAAAAATGATTTTCTTTTTGAAAGTGAACGAGGCGGACGACTTACTACTCGGACTGCACAAAAAATCTTTAGCAATGCACTTTCTAAGGCTGGGATTTTTTGTGACGCGACTTTTCATAGTCTTCGCCATAGTTTTGCCACACATCTGCTGGAAAATGGCACGGATATCCGCTACATCCAAACTCTTTTGGGACATCAAAATATCCGCACTACGCAGAGATATACTCAGGTTTCTGTGTCGAGTATTCAAAATATTAAAAGTCCGCTTTGATATGCAAATTTTTCATTCAAAAAGAAAAGGTTTTCCGCTTCGTGTGGCCTTGAAACCACCGCCGAAAACCTATTCTGTACTTATTTTAGCAAATTCTTGGATAAAGTAAAGTTTTTCTGTGGACAAATGCTCAAGTTTCTTGTACGATGGCCAAAAGACCTAAATTTTTTAGTATATGGGAAATATTAAAGATTATAAAATTGCAACACTAGGAAGCCATACGGCGCTTCAGATCCTGAAAGGGGCAAAGGATGAAGGATTTGAGACAATCTGTATTTGCGAAAAAGGCAAAGAAAGGCCTTATTTGTCTTATGGGGTTGCGGATCAGATTATTACTGTAGATTCATTTAAGGATTATTTCAAAATTGAACCTGAACTTATAAAACAGAATGCGATTGTTATTCCACATGGTTCTTTTGTGGCTTATATAGGCCCTGAAAAGGTGATGGATATAAAGGCAATGCATTACGGAACAAAAGCGATTTTGGATTGGGAATCTGACAGAACAAAAGAGAGACAATGGCTTCTAAATGCGAATATTAGAATTCCAAAAATTTTCGAAACTCCTGAAGAAATAGATAGACCTGTGATTGTAAAATTTCACGGAGCACACGGAGGAAAAGGGTATTTTTTGGCTAATTCCCCTAAAGAATTTCATGAAAGATATGCGGAATATAAGGGTGTGGATGGAATGGATAAATATGCCATTCAAGAATATATCGTCGGAGTTCCCGTATATACACACTATTTTTATAGCAGACTTACAGGCGAACTTGAAGTAATGGGATTTGATAAACGATATGAATCAAATGCCGATTCTGTCGGACGAATTGCCGCGAAAGATCAGGTCGAAGTAGGAATTCGCACGACTTATACAATTACAGGAAATGTACCTTTGGTTATCAGAGAATCGCTTTTGCCTGAGATTTTTGAAATGGGACAACGCGTTGTAGATGCTTCGAAAAAGATAGTTGATGGAGGGCTTTTTGGTCCTTTCTGCCTTGAAGGTGTTATAGATCCTGAACTTAATTATTCAGTTTTTGAAATTTCAGCAAGAATTGTAGCCGGTACAAATCCGTACATAAACGGATCTCCTTATACATGGCTAAAATACAATGAACCAATGAGCACTGGACGCAGACTGGCAAGAGATATTAAAATGGCAATCGAACAAGATAAGCTTTCAGCTGTTCTTGGATAATATTTAACTTTTATAGTAATGATCGGACAAAAAGACATTTTGGATATTTTAAAAAATTACGATTTAAAAAATATTACAATCGGTGTTCTTGGCGGACATAGCGCTTTAGATGTTTGCAGTGGCGCAAAAAAACATGGATTTAAAACTGTCGCTGTTTGCCAAAAGGGCAGAGACAAGACATATTCCAAATATTATAAAACACGCGGTGACGGACGAGGATGTATTGATGAAATAATTTTGGTAGATAAATTTTCCGATATTATCAATGAAGATGTGCAAGAAAAGCTTCGTGCAATGAATACGATTTTCATTCATAATCGATATTTCTGGGTTTATTTTAAAGACTTTAAAGACTTCGAAGATAAATTTAAAGTGCCGGTTTTTGGGCTTAGGGAAGGCGTAAAACTTGAGGAGAGGGATCAGCCGAAAAACCAATATTATCTTCTTGAAAAAGCCGGAATAAGAATGCCGAAAATTATAAGAGAAGGTGGACAAAAATTGGATAAAGAAGAGACTAAAAAATTGTTGGATAAACACTTCATCACTGAAAAAGGAGGACCATTAATTGTAAAAGTGAATGAAGCGATAAGGGGATATGAAAGAGCTTTTTTTGTTGTTACAAACACAGCTGATTATTTTTCTGATAGTGAAAGATTTGTTAAGGAAGGAAAAATAAATAAGAAAGATTTGGATAATTCCGTTATAGAAGAATTCATCATCGGCGCACAAATAAATTTCAATTTCTTCTATTCTCCGCTTAATGATGAGCTCGAAATAATGGGAACTGATTTACGAAGACAGACTTCTTTGGATGGATTTTTGAGATTAAATGCAAAAACTCAGATGGAACTTTTGGAAGCTGGATATACTCCATCAATGATTGAAACCGGACATGTGGCTTGTACTACAAAAGAATCAATTCTCGAAAAAGCTTTCGAGGCAGGTGAAAAATTTGTGGCAACTTTGAAGAAAGAAGTCGCTCCCGGAATAATCGGTGCTTTTGCTCTACAAGGAGCCATCGCTGCGTATGAAGGAAAAGAAGAATTTGTAGTTTTTGATGTTTCAATGAGAATTCCCGGATCACCTGGAACGAGATTTACGCCTTGTACAACCTATCTTTACGGCGAGAGTGTAAGTTTCGGAGAAAGAATCGGAATGGAGGTGAAAGAGGCTGTAAAACAAGGGAAGCTTAAAGAGATTTTGACGTAGGAATGTGTTTAGCTTGACATATTTTTAATTACCAGTATAATCTGATTGCTTAAAGATAATGTTAACACTATTTATATGGCGAAAGGAGAAACACCAAAAGGATTATCTGGTAAAATGTCCATAATGGGGCTTGCTATGACTGCTATGGCTGGTTGTGGTGGAGCAGACGTGAATTTTGCCAGTTGCGAATTTGCTCTTGAAAGGAATGAGACAGTTTTGGACGATTTGAATGGAGAGATTGATTATGGTTTATTAACGACAAGAGAGTCTATTAATTCAGCATATAATAAAGCTAGAGAGGCAGGAGCATTTACTAGAGAACTTTGTGGTGATCCCGGTGCTATGCTTGATGAAAATATGCGTGGGTATCCTGCTTGGGGACAAAAGTTATTGGCTAAAAGATTTGAGTTACAATCTAGGGAAATTGATACGGATAGTAGAATCACAAGGCTTCGTAGCGAAGAACTTGAGGCTTTTACGAAAACCTTAAAGAGTTTTAATGAAGAAGGGACTACGCGTTAATGAATAGTCCAAAATTTCGCCGAGCGAGGTCTTATCATCTTTTTCCGTGTCGTATTTCTTGTTGTCAAAATTTACAAATTATTTCTTTCCAGTAAAGATTTTAACTTTTTTTAATAAAAATTTAATGTCGATGTGTTACAAGCAGGACAGTTTAATTCCATAAATCTCTATGTTATAATGCAAACGATAATATCTCAAATATCTATGTTAACCTTTAAGATCGAAAAAGACGGCAAGAAATTTCATGCTTATTGTAAGGAGCTTAATGGTTGTCATACGTTTGGGGACACAAAGGCAGAGGCCATGAAAAACCTCAAGAACGCTGTTTCTCTCTACATAGAGGATGAAGTGGAATCACAAACCATCAGTCCACTTATGAAGAGAAAACAACATGTCAAAGTATAACTATACTCCAAGAAAATTAATAAAACTTTTGAATGAAAATGGTTTTTTGTTTGTGCGTCAAAATGGAAGTCATGCGATTTTTAACTAATAATTTTTGTCATGCTTAATTTTACAAAGCAACAATTTAAAGAAGTAAAAGAAAGTGGGGAGATATTTTACAGATCGCTTTGTGACGTTTATTGTCCTTACTTAAAGGAGAAAGTATCTTTTGGCTTACACGGGCTCGAACATCTTAAGTTCAAGAAACGCAAGAAGGCTCGCTTGGAGCAGGACCAGTATATGAGATTTAAGCTTTTACATCTTGTCCCGGAAATATTGAAGTTATCCCATACTTTACAAGGAATATTGGAAACCAAAAAGTTTGAACGAATACGCGTGCATAGTCGAACTGATACTGTACTTAAACCGGTAAAATATTATGAATTTATTGCAATTATAAAAAGAAATCGAGTTAGAGTTATCATTAAACAAATAGAGAATGGTCGTAAATTTTTTTGGAGTATTATTCCATTTTGGGGCATGAACAGGGAAACAATGAGTAGAATGTTGCATGAAGGGATTCCGGAGGAAGATTAAAAACAAAAAATCCGCATTGAAGCGGGTTCTTTGTTGACGCTTGGTTACGGCTTGGAAGCCGTGAGAGGGCGAACCCTCCAAACATCGTGGTAAATATATCAAAAAAAAACAAAAAGTCAAATCAAGGAAGTAGCCTTAAAACCTTTCAAAACTCACCTTTTCGCTGTATAATCGCGGTACATGTATTTATAAATTATGAAAGTATTACTTCTCGGAGCAGGCAGGAGCAAAAGGATGAAGCCAATTACGGACAAGAATTTTTTGAATTTTCTTGGTGAGCCTTTGATTGAACATCAATTAAAGCTAATTAAAAATGCAGGACTTGATGAGGTGGTTATTGTTGGAGGAAAGCACAATTTAGAGGAACTTAATTTATGTGGGAAACACTTGGGGATGGAAGTTTCCGTGGTAGAGCAAAAAGATCTTGATGCAGGAATGTGTGGCGCGATTTTGGCGGCGAAAAATAAGATTGGCAGTGAGAGTGTTTTGATTTTCAGCAGTAATGATGTAGTTGAAAAATCCGCATTTGAAAGCGTAATAAATGCATTTGAGAAAGATGATGCCGAGGGATATTTGCTTGGAAAAGTTGTTCATGAATATTTTCCCGGTGGATATTTGGAAATTTCAGAAAATGGATTTATAAAAAATATTATTGAAAAGCCTGAGCAGGGAAAAGAGCCGAGCAATTTGGTAAATTTGGTTGTGCATGTTCATAAAGATTTTGCAAAGTTGGTTTCATATTTAGAAAAGGCAAAAAGTGACAGCGATGATCTATACGAAGTGGCTTTGGCGAACATGATTAATGACGGAATCAAGATGAAAGCAGTTAAATATGACGGCTTCTGGCAGCCGATAAAATTCCCTTGGCATGTAAATAAAGTTTTCAAATTTTTCTTTGATAATGCAAAAAAAATTATTGCGAAAAGCGCGCAGATTTCGAAAAATGCTGTAATAAAAGGCGATGTGATTATTGGAGAAAATGTAAAAATATTAGAGGGCGCAGTTGTTAATGGTCCGGTTTACATTGGAGACAACAGCATAATCGCGACTAATGCTTTAGTAAGAGAAAGCAATATCGGAAAAAATTGTGTGATCGGATTTTCCACGGAAGTCGCAAGAAGTTTTCTTGGGGACGATGTCTGGACTCATTCAAACTATATCGGAGACAGCGTAATTGGAAATAATGTATCTTTCGGCGCAGGAACTGTGACGGGCAATTTAAGGCTTGATGAAGGCGAAATTTCAGTTAACAGTGACGACAAAAAAACACCGACAGGGGAAAATAAACTTGGAATGATTACCGGAGATAATATTCGAATCGGAATAAATAACAGTTTCATGCCGGGTGTAAAAATCGGAAGCGATACTTTCATCGGCGCAGGGCTTGTGATTGCCGAAAATATTCCTGAAAAAAGTTTTGTAAGAGGCGAAATAAAATTAAAAATTTCTGAAAATAAAGTTGATATAAGCAAAATAGATCGCGGAGAAATGAAGAAAAAAATTAAATAATTTTTCAAAAAAAATGGCACCGAAACTTTCCGTAACAATAGTAAACTTCAATCAAAAATATTTTCCAAGACTTTGCGTGGAGGCCTTAAAGAAGAGCAAAACAAATTTCGAATTCGAAATAATTTTTTGCGACAATGCTTCGACTGATGACAGTCTAAAATATTTAAGAACTGCTGTTTCAAATGGAGAAATAAAACTTGTTGAACCCGGAAAAAATCTTGGATACGGCAGTGGTCATAATTTCGCGGCAAAAGTCGCGAGTGGTGAATATCTTTTGATTTTAAATACTGATATTACTGTCGAAGAAGATACTCTCCAAAAACTCGTGGATTATCTTGATGCGCATAAAAATATCGGCATGGTTGGACCAAAACTTATGTATAACAGCGGTGAGGTTCAACAATCGTGCAGAAGAGATTTTAGATTTTCTGACCTGTTTATAAAACGTAGTTTTTTACGAAAAATCTGGCCGTTTAAAAAGAGATACGACAAATATATAATGTCCGATTTTGAGCATGATAAAGAGCAGGAAGTCGATTTAATCACCGGAGCTTTTATGGTTATGCCGAAAAAAGTTTTTGATGAAATCGGTGGATTTGATGAAAGATATTTCCTTTTCATGGAAGATTTTGATCTTTGCAGAAAGACAAGAAAAGCTGGATATAAAATCGTTTATTATCCTTCAGCTTCAGCTATGCACTTTCACAAACGGCTTAGCGACGGCGTTTTCTTCAAGTTAATATTCAAAAAAATCTCTTGGTACCATTTGGCTAGTGCCATCAAGTATCATTTAAAATGGAAATAAAAAAAGCCCTCATTTTATTGAGAGCTTTTTAAATTTTTATTTACGCCATAACTTTTTCCGCCCATTCTTTCAGTCTTCTGCATCCTTCTCTTAGTGATTCTTCAGTTCCTACATATGAGAAGCGAATAAAGCCTTCTCCGTGAGGTCCGAAGCCTGTTCCAGGGAGTAATAATACATGAGCTTCTTTCATTATTTTCTTTTGAAGATCGGAACAATTCATTTGAAATTTTTCGCAAAGAGGTTTTACATTAGCAAAAAGATAGAAGGCTCCTTTTGGTGGTTTTGCCGAGAATCCAGGGATTTGATTTACCAATTCCACTAGAATATCTCTCTTTTTTAAGTATTCTTTTCTCATTTCCTCGACTTTGTCTTGTGGTCCTGAAACGGCTTCCATAACAGCTAATTGATTCATTGTTGCAGGAGAAGATGTGTCGTTTGATTGAATTTGTTCAATCTGTGCGCGCATTTCTTTGTTCTTTGTAACAGTCCATCCCATCCTCCATCCTGTCATCGCAAATGTTTTTGAAACTCCATTTGCAAGGATTGTTCTTTCCGGCATTCCAGGGAAAGTTGTTATTGAAAGGTGCGTTCCTTCATGAATAATTTTATCGTAGATTTCGTCTGAAATAACCCATAAATCATGTTCGACAGCAATTTTTGCAAGAGCCTCTAGTGTTTCTTTTGAGAAAATTCCACCTGTTGGATTTGACGGTGTGTTTACAATCATTAAAACCGTTTTTGGTGTTATTGCTTTCTTTACTTCTTCAATATCAGGTTGGAAATTTAGTGATTCTTTGAGTTCGATGAATACAGGTTTTCCTCCCAAATACCTAACAGGAGAAAAATGAATAGGCCATGTAGGATCAAAAATAATAACTTCGTCTCCCTCATCAACTATTGCGTTGATAGTGTAGAAAACCCCCGGTTTTGCTCCCGCGTGAATCGTTACATCCGTTGCTTCATATTTTGTTCCCGTTCCTTTTGTCGAATAATCGGCAACTGCCTGTCTTACCTCTAAAAGTCCAGATGTAGGTGTGTAGTGAGTTTTATTATCTTGAATCGCTTTGATTCCCGCCTGTTTAATGTTTTCAGGAGTATCAAATGCAGGTTCTCCAATTTGCATATAAACAAGGCTTTTACCTTGTGGAGTCAATTCTTCCTGTTCAAATTTTTTTGCTATATTCAAAATTGAAAAAGCATCTTCTGTCCCTAGATTTACCAGTCTTTTTGAGAATTTCATTGTGATTTTTTGGTTAAGATTTTTTTAGATTATTATTATTTTTTTCGTTTTAAAACTTCTAAAGCTTTCTCAACTATATTGCAAGATTTGCATCCGTATTTTTTCATCAATTCATCGGGAGTACCTGATTCTCCAAAAGTGTTATCAACTCCGACAAATTCCATTGGTACAGCAAAATTTGCAGATAAAACTTCGGAAACCGCACTTCCCATTCCTCCCATTATTTGGTGTTCTTCAGCCGTTACAACCGCTCCGGTTTTCTTTGCGCTTGCAACCAATGTGTCTTTGTCTATCGGTTTTATTGTGTGTAAATTTATAACTTCGGCTGAAATTCCTTGCTCTTTTAATGTGTCCGCCGCATCCAAAGCTTCCGCAACCATTGCACCACAAGCAACTATTGTTACGTCACTTCCTTCTTGCATAATTTTTGCTTTTCCTACTATAAATTCATCGTTCTCAGATGAAACAACAGGTAGTTTTTCGCGACCAAATCTAAGATAAACCGGTCCCACTATTTCCGCCGCCGCTAGAGTCGCTTTTTTTGCTTCTGAATAATCTGCCGGCACAAGAACTGTCATATATGGCAAACATCTCATCACCGCAATTTCTTCAAGAGCTTGGTGACTAGCGCCATCCGGCCCTACAGAAAGCCCTCCGTGAGCTCCTCCGAATTTCACATTTAATTTATTCATGCAGACAGTATTTCTTATTTGCTCCCATGCACGACCTGACATAAATACTCCGTATGTCGCACAAAAAGGAATAAATCCAACAGTTGAAAATCCTGCCGCCATGTTCACCATGTTTTGTTCCGCAATTCCAACATTGAAAGATCTTGTCGGGAATTTATCTTTGAATAAATTTGTTAGCGTTGATTTCGAAAGATCAGCGTCAAATACGGCAACATTAGGATTTTTTTCTCCCAATTCAACTAGGGCATCCGCCCATCCTTGTCTCACTAATTTCATTTCCCAGTTTCTCATTATTATTTATTTAGCTGATTAATTTGTTCATCAAGTTCTTGAATTCCTTTTTCATATTCTTCTTTGTTTGGCGCTTTCCCATGCCATCCGCAAACATTTGCCATGTAGGAAACTCCAAATCCTTTGATTGTTTTTGCAATTATTACTGTCGGTTTTTGTGTTGTCTTTGAGAGTTCTTCGACTTTTTTAAATGCCTCGTAAACTTCTTTTATATCATTTCCATTGTTTACTATTACTACATTCCAATTGAATGCTTCGAATTTTTTATCGAGCGGTGCGACTTCCATTATATCGGATGCACATCCGTCAATTTGAAGGTTATTGTAGTCGATTATCAGGCAAAGATTATTCAATTTAAAATGTGGTGCGGCCATTATTGCTTCCCACATTGATCCTTCTTGAAGCTCCCCTTCACTTGAAAGATCATAGACCATTGATGTTTTATTTTTTTGTTTAATCCCAAGCGCTATTCCGCATGCCACTGAGAAATTTTGTCCCAAAGAACCTCCGCCCATTTCTATTCCGTGTTTAAGATCTTTTTTTGGATGTCCCTGAAGAAAACTTCCAAATTTTCTAAATGTTGGAATTTCCGCAGGATCAATATATCCGGTTCTTGCAAGAATTGAGTAATAAGCAGGGGTAATGTGCGCTTTTGAAAGCAAAAATCTGTCTCTGTCTTCGTTTTGTGGATCTGATGAATCGTGCCGCAAAATGCAGTTATATAAAACTGTCATA
Source organism: Candidatus Altimarinota bacterium (assembly GCA_023231115.1). Lineage (GTDB taxonomy): Bacteria > Patescibacteriota > Gracilibacteria > UBA1369 > LOWO2-01-FULL-3 > UM-FILTER-38-24. Next base: position 100 of record JALNWA010000005.1, on the reverse strand, counting down.
ATTTCTGTTGCAGAAAGAGATCCGCCCGGGTGTCCTGATCCTGCTGAATGGGTAGCCAAAAGGATATCCTTACGCATCTGAATCGTCTTTAATTTTAACT
>JALNWA010000004.1 GCA_023231115.1 Candidatus Altimarinota bacterium | reverse complement strand
GAAAAAGAACTTTTGATTAGTCGGATTTTAAGTCGCGCTAGAGAAAGTGATGCAAAAACGCGCGATGAAATCGTACGTAAAATTGATAGGGAATTGGGAGTTGGAGAGCCGCAGGATGGCCAACAAGTTGCTAAATGTCTTCAAAAAGTTGATGTTATGATTGAAAATAATGGAACGCTTCAGGAGCTTAGCAGTGGTTTTTTGAAGTGGTATAACGGTGTTAAATAATTTTCAAAAGTTTTTAATTTAAATTTTATGGATTACAAAAGACCTTCAAAAAATGAATATTATATGGATTTGGCGAAGAGCGTTTCGAGGCGTGGGACTTGTACAAAAGTTGAAATCGGGGCTGTAATTATTCGCGATGATCAAGTTGTCGCAACGGGATATGTTGGCTCACCTAGGGGGACAAAGAGCTCTATGGATCATGGTTTTTGTTTGAGAAAAAAACTTGGAATTCCATCGGGGCATCGTTATGAAATGTGCAGAAGTGTCCATGCCGAGCAAAATGCAATTATAAATGCGGCGAGAAGTGGGACAAGTCTTCTTGGCGGCGATATGTATATTTTTGGAAAAGTGCAGGGGGATAGCACTGAGCTTTTGGACGCTTTTCCATGCTTTATTTGCAAAAAAATGCTTATAAATTGTGGCCTTAATAGAGTGATTTGTTCTCTTAAAGATGGTGGAACTAAGATTTTTAATGTTGAAGATTGGGTGAATGAATGGAGTCAAAATGATATTGTTGATGATAAAGATCAATATGGCGTTAAGACGGAGTGGGATACTAAGCAGGCTTGATTTTAAGATTTTAAAAAGAGCCCCAGTTTTTAATTGGGACTCTTTTATTGCTTTATTTAATTTTTAATTTTTTCGTTAAATATCGTTGTGTCTCCTTTTATGGTGTCTCTTACTAGCCAAATATTTGTTCCATATCCTGCGTTATAGCATTCCCAGTCTGTGCTTCCTCCTGGTGTCATTACCGGTGTCGCATCACCGAATGCTTTATCAAGTTTTATTGCATCTCCACCAGAGAGATAGAAAAGGATTCTGTTATATGCATCTAGAGGTAAAAGTCCTCCGTCGTTTACGACTGTAAAATCATGATATGCGCCAATAACGCAACCACTACCTGAGTTTTTGACTCTTAGGTTTGGTCTTGCCAATTGTTTTACTACATATTTTGAGCTTATTGCTATTTGTGTTGAATCTGTTTTGTCATAGAAATACATGTCGATATCATATTTACCCCAGTTTCCTTCACCGTATTTTGTTAATTCTGAGTTAATTGCAAGTCCAGGCCAAGGCAATACTACTTTTACAATTATATTTCCGTCTTTGTCGAAGTAGACGTTTTCGTTTTTTGTGGAATTTCCTGCAACTAGTTTGCCGTTTTCAACTTTGAAACCTATTTCACTGCTTTGTATTAAGCTTTCTGCGTTTGCACCCCAATATGGTTTATATACAAATTTAAAATAAAATTTGTCGTCGATCGTGCTCGCAAGTGCTTTTTTTGCTTCGTCGGTCAGATAAATTTTGTATGTTGCTTTGAAATCTCCGGTTTTTGGATCTTGTTCAAATCCTGCTCCTGAAACTACGCAATCTTTTCCTGAACCCGGGCAGAATGTTTCCGGTTTTGCCCAATCAGTTTTGAAAAAATCTGTACTTTCCCATTTTAATCCTGTTTGAAATGCGTTTAACGCTTTTTGATGTGAAGTTTCCATTACAGGTCTTGAAGTTTGTGGATCTTTTGTCACTCGTTGCATCCTGCCTTGGAAAATTCCTGAATTTTCCGAAAATAAAGCGAAGCCCGCCACTGCTATAATGGCTACTGCGACAAATATCCCCAAAATCAATTTTTTTGGTTTGTTCATACTTGTTACATTTGTTATTAAGTAATTGTATTTATTGTACTGCAAAATAAAATGTTTGCAAATTTGAAGGATTGTTTATCTTGAATAAATCCCTATTGTTTCTGCTTTGTCGATGATGGAATTTTCGATTGTTTTGTATAGCGTTTCAGCTGTTGTTGAAGCCGGTATGTCCAAGGTTTTATCTATCGCATATATTTTGAAAGTGTATCTGTGTTTCCCCGTGTTTTTTGGCGGACACGGGCTTCCATAGCCTGTTTTTCCGAAGCTTGTTGTGCCTTGTATCGCATTTAACGGAATACTGTTTTCTTTTATTTCTGTTGTTTTTGGACTTATGTTCCAAACAGTCCAATGTGTAAAGATTCCAGAAACTGCGTCCGGATCGTCACAAATCAAGACGAGGGATTTTGTGTTTTCAGGAGTGCCTGAAATCTCAAGTGGCGGATTTATATTTTTTCCTTCGCATGTGTATTTTGTAGGCAGTATCCCGTTATTTTCGAAAGATGCGCTGGTAATTTGCATTTTGTTTTTATTCTTTTGTTGTTTCTTTGTGGCTTCCATCTTCACAATTACATTCAATCAATGGATGATTGTGTAGAGAACAAGATTCATCGCCGCATGATACCGGTTTTTCAGAAACTCCTTTACATTCTCCGGTGCAAACATAGTGTGTCATATTTTTATTGTTAAATGTTTTGAGATTTCATACTATACTAAAATGGTATGAATTGCAAGATTTTAAAAGAATAATGCCGGTTCTAATTTTTGTCATGAAAATGCATGTAGATTATTGCGCTTAATGCGGCGCAGAAGAAGCACCATACTGACCCGAATGTGTTTGAGTAAAAACTCCATGATGCGAATAATGCGATGAGTGTAGCTACTCCAAGAATTTTTAGGTATTTGTGGCTTGAAAGCAAACAGCTTCCGCATGTCGCAATTACATAAGGAATTATTCTCCATGTCGGATAGATTATATCTACATCGTATTTTATTGACTGACTGCATGTCGAAATTGAAAGAGGGGATATTATTAAAAACATTATTAGAGCTGTTGAAACCAAGAAACCTAATGCTAGCAAATATTTCATTGTTGCTTTGCGGTTTTCATCTTTTTCCGCTTTGTATACTGCAAAAGGAATGTAAGTTGGCCAAATGGTAAAGGCAAAAAACAGAAAAATATATCCCAACACCAGACTCGCAATGCTTGGCTTGTCGCTGATCCATTGTAAGCCCTCTACAAGTTGTTGTAATGAAAATAAAAGCGGAGTTATTGCGAGCGGTAATTCATTTTTATTTTTTACTTGTGAGATTGCGGCTACTCCTGCTATTGCTGTTACGCCGCTGGTAATGAAACTTGCCTCGGCTGAAAAGCACATATTTTTATGGTTATTTTTTTTATTCTACCAGAAGACTCCGTTTTCTCTTAACATTTTGTCGTTGTATAACCCTGTGTTTTTCAGAGTGTTTTCGTTGCTTACATTTGTTAATGGAACTATTTGCGGTTCTTCTTTCTCCGCATCTGCTCCTTCAAAATAGACTACTGCATGGCCTCCTGTTGTTCCTTCGTTTATCAATTTTGCCATTTGTTTTCCGATTTTTTCTCCCATCACGTTGTCATATTTTGTTGGCGTTGCTCCGCGTGCTGTGTAATTTTCTAAAAGTTCATTTACTTTTTTTATTCCTGCAAATTTTTGAATTGCGGAAATAATTACGTGACGAATTCCGGAAAGATTTGCGATATTTCCAAAAGAATCGATGTTTTGTTTTTCGCTTGTTTGTGCGTTTTCTTCAAGGTCTGTAGGAACAAATCCTTCCGCTACCGCAACTACGCAAAATCCTTCGCGGTCTTTTATTTTTTTAACTTCTTCTGCAATTTTTTTGAGTGATGTTGGTTTTTCTGGAACCAAAATAATTATTCCGTCACGGAATTCTTCAATTTTTCTTTTTTCTTCGCGTTGTAAATTTTCAAAATTATTTGGGAATTTTCTTGTCGATTCAAATGGCAGTTTACCTGATTTCCTGCCGAAAAATTCAACTACATGTGTTTGATTATGAGTGTATGCGTTTTGAACAATTGCCCAAAAATCTTCCTGATATTTTTTCATCGCAGTTTTAAATCCCAGCATCTGTGCGGGTTTCCCGTTGATGCATCCGTCGCCGTCAATACTTTTGAAAGTTCCAACAACTGTTTTTTGTGGAAATGTTTTTGCTATTTCTGAAAGTAATCCCAAATGATCATCGCCGCCTGTTCCGTATACAAATTTGTATGGAGAAATATTTGCTTTTGTATTTTCCGGATTCTCTTTTAGCGCATTAACTCGGGCAGAACGCAGCGGGGTAGATGATTGGCCTTTGAAATCTTCAGCGAGTAATGTGTCTACAATTATTAATTGATTTTCGAAATCTTTTGGATCAACAATCAGTCCGGCACCTGCGTTTTTTATTCCGAGCATTGTTAATTTTGGATCCAAATTTAATCCGAGTGATGAAAGTAAATCTGCAATTCCCGCGCAATCTCCGCCACCTGTTAAACCTATTCCACAAGCGCTTTTATCGAGTGACGCGAAAACTTCTGCGCGAGATTTTGTTGTAAGATTTTTGTCCAGAGATCCTTCTTTTTTTATTAATCTTTTTAAATTTGCGTTTGGTCTTTGAACAAGATTTCTCAAAAATGGTTCTGAATTTTTTCCGATGTAAATTTCGTCCAACATTTAATTTTTTTGTTATTTGTCGAATAATTTTCGAGTGGAATTATATCAGAATAGGGTTTTCGTTGAAAGTGATCGTGGAGCGCTTGATTATTTTCGTTTTTATGGTAAAATGTCGTCTTTGCTAAACAAATTGATATGGGAAGGCCTGATTGCTCAGATAAAGACGATATTTCCGGAATTGATTCCGGTGCTGAAAAAATTTCTAAAAATAGGAAATATTTTATTGTTGGTTTAAGCGGTGGAATTTCTTCATCTCAGGCGGGGGAGAGGCTTATGATTTCAATAGATCTTTTGAGATATGTAGATTGTTTGAAAGATGGCGGTGATTTGGTTATTTTTGATGTTCAAAATTTGGGGCGTAGTGGTGTGGATAAAGCGGCTTTTGACCTTGCACTTGAGGAAATGGAGGTTAGGCTTAAAGGTGTTGCAATGAGTCAAGGTGGAGATGTTGGGGTGACTCGTGCCTCTTCTATTGTAAAAGGGAACAGAGAAAATTTTGATTTTTTGACTCATGAAATTGGAAAAATTTTAAGAGAAGATAATTTTATTCAGGAAAAAATTTGGAAAATTGTTCCGCCAAGTGCAAAGGGCGAAAATTTACAGTATGCAAAATTTTCCGATGTGCCTGCGGAAAAAATTGAAGAGGCATATTCTTTGATGGAATATGAAGTTTTACATTTGGCTTTTATTTTGTCGAATGACGGTACGAAAATTGCGCATGGAAGAAGTGAAGAAAGAAGCGCGCAAGTTGTAAAATATTTAAAAGAAAAATATGGTGAGAGGCTTGGATGCGCTGATTGGAGAGGAAAAATTGAAGTTGGAAAAGTGGATGCTCCAAGAATTTTTCCTGATAAATATCCTTCGCCGTATGGATTGGCGTCTGCTGGAAATACTCCGGAACAAACAGGTTCTTTGGCTGTTTCTGCGAATATTTCGCATGTTTATAAATCTGTTATTGAAGTTTTGGAACGTGGAGGAGAAGATCGTTTAAGAAAATATTTTGCAACTTTGTTGGGGCTTGAGGGGGGGTCTGATAAACTTGATTTTTCTGATCCTAAAGCGGTCTATTTGACTACTGCTTTTCTTGTGAAAAAATGTACTTGGTCTGTCGAGCTTGGTGAAATTGTTGTAGCAAAAAATAAAATTGGGAATAGTGATGGTGGGGATTTTGAAAAAAGAGTGGGTGAAAAATGTGCTGAACTTGAGGATACTTTAAAGCTTTCTCCACAGCTTAGAGTTGTTATTGAAGATCTTATGCCGGTGTTTTTTAGGGAATCTGGAGCTGGGCCAAAAGAAAGGCTTAGATGGCTTTTTGAGGGATTATATTTTGGCGGCGTTGTTTGTCATTTGGCAAATAAATATGAGAGAAAGATTATGACTGAAGTTTTATTGATGATTTCAGATTTGTATGTGCTTTTTGATCCTGAACGAAAGGAACTTCTTTATGATCCATGGTGGATTGATATGATGGATTTTGCAGAGGAATTTTATTTTGAAGAACTTGATAATCCTAGGTTTGCTGGAGAGGGAATGGTTGAGCCGGAGGAACAAAAATTTAAGCTTATGAAGCCTCTTAGGCAAATTGCGAAGGTTCTTAAATTGGATGGGGATTTTGGCGATAATTTGGAGCTTTTAAGGAGAAGAATTGAAGTAATGGATTGGGATAATTATTGTCCGATTTCTTTGCAGTCGAGGAATCTTGTTTTGCGTCGTGTGGTTTTGCCTTATTTGGATGAGAAAAGGAAAGGAAGCAATAAGCCGAAATGTGCTTTAGGCGGACCCTTTGCCCATCTTAAATTTTTTCAAGAATTTGTGGAAGAAAAAACGGAGGATCTTTTGCGAAAAAATGGGGGGGAGTATACCGAAGAAATATGCGATAGTTCAACTGCCTTACAGCATCTTTGTATTATTTTGCTTGGTTTTGAAAAGGATTTTCGTGATCACTTGATGGGAATATTACCTGTGGGGCCTGATTCAATTTCTGAGAAAGGAAGTTTTAAGGACACCGAAAATGTTTCTCATGTTGTCGGCGATTAGATGATTTTCTATTATTACTCCGGACATGTCTGAAGGGTCATATGACCAGAATGCCACTTTGTTTCCGTAGATTGCCGTCGTTAGTGTGAACCTGCATTTTTTGTCGTCTACAAATATAAATTCGTCGTATGCTTTTTTTGCAATTTTTGAATATTCTCTCGAAAGTTTTCCATCATTTAAAATTATTTTATTTTTGTTTATGTGTTTATTAGAAATAGGTAAATATGTTTCGTATGTATATTTTCTTATTTTCGGGTGCATCATATTGTGGCCAGAAATGTACAAAACGGTTTGATCTTTTTCGCAAAAATCATCTAACATTCTGCAAAGTCCTTCGACTCCTTCGAAATATCTTACTTTTGGTACTGAGCTGAATTTGTTTTGTAGGCTAAGTAAAAAGGGTAGTGTCTCTTTGAAATCCGAGTAAAGTTTTTTTGCATTTCCGATTTTGTCCAAGACTAAATGTTCCAAATGTTTCGGATTTATTGCAGAATAAAAAGTGGAATTATTTTTTGTTTGTTTTGATGCAAATCCTTTTTTTATTAATTCTTCAAATATGAAACCTACTGTGCTTCTTGCCAGATTTGTTTTTTTTGCAATTACGTTTGATGTTTGTTGTCCATGTTGCAGGGAGGCAGTAAATACTGTCACTTCCTTGTCAGACAATCCGAGTTCCTTTAGTAAATCCGTTTTGTTTAGCATAAAAGTATCTTTTTAAGATTAGACATTAGATGCCGGCAAGAAGAAAGTCAAGAGAGCTTAATATGCACCTTGGTCTTGTTGTCTTTGTAATAATGCTTTTCCAAAACCTCCAATAAGTCCGCTTGCACCGATATAAAGTGTTCTGGTTGGTGCATATGTTTTTGCCGCTTTCATTATTTCTTGTGCATTATTTAGGCTTACTCCTCCGGATAATTTTATTCCAACGTGAGGAGAAAGAGTTCTGCTCATTAGTGTTGCGTCTTTCATTGTTGCACCAAACTTTCCTCCTTTTGGGTCATTTGGTTTTGCAATGAAGCCTGTTTCCGTTTTCATTGTTATTGATCTTTTTCCCCTCCCTTCTGCGGCGTTGTTGATTACCTTACAAGCCATCTCTACAAATTTGTCGGGATTTCCTCCAAAGTTTGTAAGTCCTCCTATTTCTCTTAACATCCCTGTTGAACATATTACGCGTAATTCTATTGTTGGATCTTTTTTGTCTAATTCTGCTCGTATTTTTTTTACTTCATTTGTGCATCCATCTATATCGCCTTCAAGTAACATTTTTGTATCTAGTACCATATCAAAAATGTTGGCATATTTGATTGCTTCCGACGCATCTTGAAGTTTGGCTTCCAGCGGTGCTGTTCCCGGAAGTTGATCTTCTATTACAACTCCTGATTCTGTGATTGGAGTTAATGTTGTCTTTGGAAAATGTCTTTCTCCAACGGCGCAAACTCGGGGAATTGTTGGTGTTTTTAATAAACGAGCGTATGCCCATAAAAGTGCTTTTGCTTGTCGTGCGTTTCCTTCTCCTTGAACGCAAACAGAAGAGGCGATAGGGTCAACAATCATTGATTCCCAGCAAAGATCTACAAGTCCTGCTGTTGTTACTTTATTTCCAAGGAGTGTGTGATCCGTTATGCTTACTGCTTCCGCTTGATCCGGTGAGACTTGGATTCGTGTTCTTGGGCTTGATGTAATTTTTCTTATGTATGGTAGGAAATCTTCTGGTAAACCTAATTCTGCCAGAACTAAATTGTCGTGCATTGTCGCTGTTTGTGTTTCTACATCTGATTGTTCCGGCCTTGCGAGTGTTTCAGGTAATAAGGGTTCTGTATCTGTCTTTTCTGGAATTGTATTTGTTGGCATTTGTTTGTTATTAATTATTGGAGTGAAGGCTATCACTTGAATTGTGGCAGTCCAAAGGGTGGGGTTGGGGGAAGTGGAATTTTTCTCTTTAATAAGCCAAATAAATGTGTCGGCAGTGGCTGGTGGCGATGCGATTTGCCTTCAGCGGAATTTTGTGTTATAGTCGTCCCATGAATATTCCAAAAAAACCAGTTTCATTTATGTGGTTTGTCGCAAAAAGAAGCCGTAAATGGGCTATTATTGCCATGTTTGCAGTTACGGGGGCTCAATTATTGGATGGGGCTTTTTTGCTTGTTTTGAGAGAGCTTACGGATTCCGCTACAAATGCGGTTTCTTCCGGATTTGATGCAAGTTCTTTAAGTTCTTTGTGGTTTTGGGTTATCGTTTTTCCATTATTATATTTTCTTACTGAAAGTGTTTGGAGGGTTAGCGGTTTTTCCGGAATGCGTCTTGTCACCGAGAGTGAAAAAACTGTTTCTTCAGAATTATTTAAATATCTTATTGAACATAGTCGATCATATTTTAATAGTAAATTTGCCGGTTCTTTGGTGAACAAAATCGGGAATGCCACGAGAGGAGTTCATAATATGTTCGCCAATATTCTTTGGCAGTTTTACCCTTTGTTGATAGGGTTGATTATTGACGTGGTTATCGTTTTTTCAATTGATAAAACGCTTGGTGTTTTGTTTGCGATTTGGATAATTGTTTTTTTGTCTTTCAACTTTTTTCTTGTTAAGAAAAAACAACCTCTTTCTTTTGCAGTTGCAAAAGCAGGTTCTGAAATGAAAGGAAAAATGGTTGATACTGTGTCGAATATTGCCACTGTACATGCCAATGCCAGCCATAAATATGAATTAACTTTTGTTGGTGAATTTATTGAAAATTTTAGAAAAAAACATTTGAGAAGTTGGATGGCTTCGGAATTTATTTTGTTGATAAGCGGTGTTTTATTGGCGATTTTTGTTTTTGGAATGTTGTCTTTTGCGATATTGGCGATGAAAAATTCTCAAGCGACATTGGGAAGTTTGGTTTTGATAATTTCAATGACGGTAAATTTGACGCAGTCTTTGTTTTTTATCGGACATAGGATGACTGATGCGATTGATGATTATAGTCAAATAGAAGAGGGCTTGAATGAGCTTGTTATTCCGTATTCTATTGTTGATAAATCCGGTGCAAAAAAACTTGCAAAATCAAAAGGGCATATATTTTTTAATGATGTTTCTTTCAAATTTGGAAAAACAGTTTTGTTTAATAATTTTTCTTTGGAAGTTAAGGCCGGAGAGAAGGTTGGAATTGTTGGAGTAAGCGGTGCCGGAAAAACCACATTAACCGATTTATTACTTCGAAATCATGATGTCGGAGGTGGTGCAATTACAATGGACGGCCATGATGTTCGAGATGTTACTCGCGATAGTTTGCGCAAGCAGATCGCTTTTGTGCCGCAAGATGTGTCGTTGTTCCATAGAACAATTTTGGAAAATATCAGATATGGAAATTTGCGTGCGTCGGATAATGCAGTGGTTGAAGCTGCGAAAAAAGCGCAGGCGCATGAGTTTATTAGATCTTTTCCTGATCAATATAATACGCAAGTCGGTGAGCGTGGAGTGAGATTATCCGGAGGGCAAAGGCAAAGAATTGCGATAGCTCGGGCATTTTTGAAATCTTCTCCGGTGTTGGTTTTGGATGAGGCTACAAGTGCGCTTGATAGTGAAAGTGAAGTGCTTGTGCAGGCCGCATTGGCGAGACTTATGGTAAATAAAAGCGTTATTGCCATTGCGCATAGGCTTTCGACTTTGCGAATAATGGATCGAATTGTGGTCTTGGACAAGGGAAAAATCGTTGAAGAGGGGACACATGATTCATTGTTGCTCAAAAAAGGCGTATATTCCCGATTGTGGAATTGTCAGGTGGAGGGTTTTATTGAATAAAAGCTTTGAGAATTTGACGATATTTTTTTTTGGTTCTATAGTTGAAGTTGGTATTTATTTAACCCCTCATCCCTATGGAAATGTCCATACTAATCGCGAGAATTTTTGCGGTTGTTCTTGCTGTTTTAGGACTTGGTATGATTTTTAATTATAAATATTTTAAAAAAGCTGTGGACGATATTATTAAAAATCCCGGTTTTCTTTATTTTGGTGGAATTATGGCTTTGGTTGTAGGTTTTTTAATTGTAACTTTTCACAATATTTGGGTGAAAGATTGGACAGTCATCGTAACAATTCTTGGATGGACTTCTCTTCTCAAAGGAGTTTTGTTGCTTTTGGCTCCAAAAATGTTGGTTGTCTCTACAAAATTTTTAATGAAGATGTGGTGGATTGCAATAATTTTTGCTTTGGTATTAGCTGGAGTTCTTGGATATTACGGATTTATTGCGTAGAGGATTTTTATTTTGCATAAAAAAACCGACCTGTTATGGCCGGTTTTTTTGAAGTCGAAGAATTTATTTCTTATCTTTCTTCTGTTTTGGCTTCTTTATTTTCTTATTTTTTGCGTTTCTGTTATCTCCTTTTCCCATTGTTATAAAAGTTATGAGGTAATGCGTATATTATAATACTTTATTTGTTGTTTTGGTATTTAAAAGATTTTTTCATAGCTTTCCAAAATACGTCTTTGTTTACGCAGTGTGGGTTTGTTCCGTCGCAATCTTTGTTTTCTAAAATGTTTCCGTATTTTGCAAAAGTGTTTGTGTCTTCGTATTCGTATGCATTTGTTTGTAATGTTTTTACGACCTGTGCATGCGCTTTTTCAACGTCTCCGCCAAATTTTCCCAATTCTTCCTGCATGCCAAGATTGTATGCTCGAACAAGTCCGCGGAATTCTTTTGATTTGGCTTCTCCTTTTACAACATCTATGGCTTCACCGATTACAGTTGTTGTGGCTCCAACTGTTGTTCCTGTTATTTCGCCGAATATTGTTTCAATGATTTTGTCTTTTACCGCATCTTTTACTTTATCTTCAATCGCATTATTTACCATATCCATATTTCGTTTTACGTCTTCACCGAATTCGGATAAACCTTCGTTAATAGATGCTTGTCGCTCAAGCATTCGTTCGTAAAAACGCAATTGTTCATCGAGTTTTGCTTCTGAATCGCTTGGCCCTGATTTCCAGATTTTAAACTTGTCCATGACATTTCCCAATTTTTCATTCCAACGATCTTTCACCAATTTTGAATCATCCATTTGTTCGATATCATTGTCGGGATCGCTTATAAATTTATAATAATCTTTGAATGCATTAAGTTGTTCTTGCGTCATTTTTACGCCTTGCGCCTTGAGTCTTTCATTTAGTGTAATTAATTTTTCTTTTGATTCGCTGTCTAATTCTCCGATGGCATAGTCCCCAATAATGTCCTTATTTATTGGGTCTGATTGCCTTTCGTATTCGGCTTTTTTGGTTGTTGTAAGCACGTCAATCATGTTTGTTCTTTTTTCTTCCAAGCCTTTGAGCTGTTTTTCAAGCTCCGGATCTGACCCATCTTTTAAATATTTTTTAATTTCATCAATTTGATTGTCGACTGCAATTACATCATATGAATCGATTTTATCCCCAAGTTGTGCGCGACAATCGCTTTTGCTTGCGCCGGATAACATTTTGCAACCTGCTGGATCTTCAAATTTTATGGCAACATTCAAGAAACATTCTTCTTGAGTATAGCTCATCAGTCCGCCTTTAATTCGTTTGCAAACATTTAGGTCTCCTGTATTTTCTGCAATATTTAGAAAACATTTATCTTTCGGAGGATTTGAGCCGGTGTCTTTAAATTTTGTACCTTTAATGCGTTCGCAATCGTCAGCATTTCCGCTTTGCATAGCCGATCCCTGATAACAATGATCGCTGTCCGGCAAAATCATACATGCAATGTCTTCAATATTACTCAAACAACCTGTTGAGAAAAATGATACTGCTAAAAGCAATATTCCAAAATTTGCTGTGAATTTATTTGGTCTGAATTTTTGCACTATCATTAAAAGAATGATTATCATAAGCCAAATTCCAGCAAGGAACATCATGAATAATGAAGCATTTATAATCGGTTCAACTAAAACATCTAGGACAACACGAGCTAGGTCTGTGTATCTTGGTTCTCCTGACAAGGCTGATCCAAGCCCATACCATGGCGCATAAATCAAAGCGAGAATGATTGGATTTACGACCGAAAATTTACTTAAATGAAATAATTTTTTTAATCCAAAAAAAATATAACCCAAAATCAATGATAAAAATCCTAATAAAATTCCTAAATAAACTCCGTAAGTATTAAAAATTTCTAAAAATTGTTGGTTTCCGAGGTCTTTGATTTGTGGAATTGTGTTGAAATTCAGATAATAAGCAAATGCGAAAAGAAGCAATGCGGATACAGGCAGTAAGCTATTTGTTAAAATGCATCTTTTCGTAGGTTTGGTTTTTTCCATATTTTTTATTTAATAAATTATTTTTATTATAGTTTTATTTAATAAAAAATATACTGTTTTTGTTCAAACCCAAATTATTTCTTCCTAAACAAGGCTTCGAAACTGTTTTTTCTGAATCCTGCCATGTCTTGAGCTGTAAAGCCGAATGCTTTCTGTATCATTTCGTAATTATCCAACAGGGTTGATCCGTCGTTGCATCCGTCTGAACCGATAGTTAGTTTTACCCCTGCCTTATGCAATCTTGGCATCGGGTGGTCGGCGATATTTCCGACTACGCCCGTGACTAAATTACTTCTGACGCACATTTCGAGCGGGATTCCTCTTGAAATTAATTCTTCTACCAATTTAGGATCTTCTATTGCTCGTATGCCGTGGCCAATTCTATCCGGATTTAAAGTTAAAGCATCCCATCCTCTTTCTGGTCCTTGTGTTTCCATGCAGTGAATTGTAAGACCTTGTATATCTCCGCGTATGCCTTCAACTTGTTTTCTATAATGAGAAGCAGGATTGTCCAATTCATTTGTAAGATCAATTCCAACGATATGTTTTTTGTGGTCTTTGCATAAACGCATCAATTCATCCACATATACTTCATATTTTTTTTGGCATGAAACGCTCATCACCAAGTCAGTTTTTATTCCTGTCGTTTTTTTTGTTCTTTCAAGGGCTTCCAAAATTTGATCAAATACTTTTTTTGCCGCTTCCCAATATTGAGGGTTGTTTTGGCTTGTGATTCCTTGATTTTTAAGCATCGCATCTACTGTTGAAATCAAACTTACGCGCAATTCCAAAAAATTTACATTATTTTTCGCCGCATCACGGATGACGTCTTCAATCAAAGCTCCGATTGCTTTTGGTGAAACGTAGGCCAATCTCACTTGTTGTAAATGTTTGTACCAAGTGTTCCAATCTGACCCTTCTGGTGGGTAAATAATTCTGGATACTTCTTCAACGGTTTTTCCTTTGAATGCAGGGATGTCGAACTCCTGCGCTCTTGCTTGTATGCTATTCGCCGAGTGACTGCAGTCGCTGTGGACGTGGATGTCTGCCAAAGGGACTTCTTTCTCTGTTGCGAGTCCGTCTTTGTTTATTAATGTAGATCCTGCGAGGGCTACCGATCCTGCAATAAATGTGCGTCTGTCTATTGTGTGTCCTGATGTGTGTTCCGAATTTTCTGGTTGTTGTATTTCTGCCATAAATAAAGGTTATTAAATGGTTTTTTATTATAGTACTTGGTCATTGTGGAGTCTACCTGAAAAAACTTTTATAATCGAGAGTGTGCAGGAGCTTGATTATCTTCTTTGTATGTAGTTTGAGATATCCTTGTTTTGTGTTATAATGATAAGATTAATTATTATTTATGGATGTTTTAAAGGGTAGAAGTTTTCAGGATGTTATGTCTCTGTATGAAGGGAGAACTTTGCCACAGGAACAACAGGTCGACATAGAGAGATTGCCAATAAAAGATAAAGAAGCTTTGAAGGCTAGAATTTGTGAATCGACGAAAAGAGCTTCGGAAGTTTATAAATCCATAAAAAGTTCCGGGGATCCTGAGATGACGGAGATTGAACCTAATAGCATTATTAGGAGTGAAGCGGTGCTTATTTCCAGTGAGTTGGTGGATGAAGATGTGCCATTGACTCTTGTTTGTATGAAATTTTTTAAATACGAAGTCAATTCACGAGAGGAGCCGGATGATTCTTTTCAAGTAGTTTTGGCTAGAGGAGATTATAGAAATTATACTCTCAAGGAAATGAGGGCAAATTCGATTTCATCAAAAGGTGCTGATTTGGTTGCGGAGATGATTATTAAAAATGTGGGTAAAAATTTTAGGATTCCGCATAGATTTGTGAGTCCGGAATTTCGTAGGCAAAAATTTGGAGATATGATTCTTGGTGGGATGGAGGAGTTTGTTAAACAAGAATCCACTGAAAACCAAAAGTCGACAGCTCTTGTATTGGATGCCGGACAATTGGATTTGATTTTTTGGCTTCTTAATAATGGATTTGTTCCTGATGGCAAAGAAGAGGAAGAGAAATTGAATCGAATTTTAGATGGAGATCCTTCGCTTTGCATAGGGAAAAAATACAATATTTTTCCAAATACTGTCCCGGAAGAATCTCGTGTCCATAGTAATTCTGAGGATAAGTTTTATGTAAGGTTTATTAAAAAAATTGAACCGGATGAGAGTAAAGAAGTTGCCGGTGTGGTCGAAAAAACACAAAAGGCTGTGAATGAGTTATAGATGTTGTTACTTTTCAAAATGGCTCCCGCTAGTGGACATGTTCAGAACTTTGGATTGGGGGATTGAGCTAATTTGTGTTTGCGCTCTATCAAGTTTCGGGATAGTATCTGTCACCAATTTATCTAAAATTATGTTACCAGAAGATAAACCTGATATATCTGCGCAAAGATTATGGCTTGATGTTTTCGCACGTGACATCGCGGGAAGCGATATTAGTCTTGAGGGAATGAAGGATGCTGATCTTCCGGATATTTTACGAGCTTTGATTAAGGATGGAATTAGAAAAATATATGATATTTCTCAGCCGACAGAGGCTGAATGTGATGAAAGATTGCCCAAGGGCAGGGACAAACAATGTGCGGCAGATACCGGAAATCCTCTTCCTTCTACTCCTATGCTTCAGAGAGATTTTTTGAAAATAGAGGAAAGAAAGGTAAAACTCCAAGAATTAAGAGAATCCGGAAATCTTAGTGAATTGGCTAAATATGAAGTGGAATGCTTTGATGCGATTTTCGCCGGAATGATGGGATATAAACCTGCGATGTTTGATCCTGCAAGGGTGAATTTTCCTGATAATTATAGTGTTGATGATGTTGTGCAAAGTTCTTTGCGTTCTTGTAGCGGAATGGCGGTGCAGGAGGCTTATTGGATAAAGGAATTGGGATTGAATGCTTTTATGGCAAGAAGTCTTCATAATGTTTTTGGTGGTGAAGGACATATTACTTTTTTTGCTGTTGATGCAGAGAATAATACATATTTCTTTGATCCTGCGGCGAGAGTTTGTTGTGTTCCTGTTCCTGAAGGATTTTATGGAAATCAGGAAAATATGTTGCCTGATTTAAAAAGACTTCAAAATGGGGATATTCGTAGATTCAGGCTTAAGGTCAATAATAATGTTGAAGCATATAAAATGAATATTCCTCCGAATGTTGTAGTCTCAACTTTGGATGACGGGTTGATTGATATTTTTGCTTTTTGGACGATGGAAAATGATAAAGTCAGCGATGAAGAAAAATTAAAATTATCCGAACAGATAGATTCTCCCGATGATTCGGATGTTTTGCCTTTGCATATTATTACCGAAAGAATTGCTATTTTTGCGGATCTTGGTGATAAGGAAAAGGCGATACAAGAGTGTAAAAGGGCATTGATGGTTAATCCTAAAGGAATGTCTACATTGAGATATGTTTCTAACGCATTATTGGACTTGGGAGCCTTGGAAGAAGGAATTTTATATTCTGTCTGCTATATAGATGAGGCATTAAAGGTTTTGAATGATTTTTTTAACTATATGTCGTATGGTGCTGGGTTTATAGAAGGGAAACCTGGGGCTATTTATATATTACGGATGTGGGTTTCTGTAGGGGCAATAGTTAAAAATATTTTTTCGCAGATTTGTTTGATTTTTTATTATGGTATGGAAGACGGATCCTTATCTAAAGAAATGATTTCATCTTTGAATGCCAATGGACAAAGATTGTTTGAAATATATTTAGATCAATTCTCTCGTTTGGATGGGGCTATCGCAGTTATGGGATTTAGAAAAGAAGTTCCGTCAGTCACAATGAATGGAGAGATTTTTGAGGCATATTGTAGAATGCGATCCTCCGCTAATCAATTATTGAGTGATGTCTCTAGCTTGAGTTCTTAACCCGTTTCTAATTATTTCTCTTGCGATAGCTGCCTGTCTTTCTTCGGCTGTGCTTGGTGGCACTGATGCTTTAGGTTCCTTGTCGTGATCAGTATCTTTTTCTGTCGCACTGCCAGATGCCGGATCATATCCCGGTCTATGTCCACGCGCCCCCATGTTTATAGGAAGATATCCATCTTTGTCTCTAGCTCTAGGAGGAGCTCCATCTTGGTATTCAGCCACAAAACCGCCAATTCCTTCGTTTACAGGTTCGTATCCGTCTAGTGGGTTTATTCGTAGTTCCATATGTGTGTGATTAGAATGGCTCCCAGGGTCGGATTCGAACCGACGACCAACTCGTTAACAGCGAGCTGCGCTACCACTGCGCCACCCGGGAACGTGAGTAATGCGATAAACTTGAACTGAACAGGGCTAATATACGCAAGTGTCGCTACCTTTTCAATATAATTTTCGGATTAAACTGTTTTTAGTTCTTTGTAAATCTCTTCAAATTCATCAAGGGTTTTTTCGATGTCGTGTTTTTCTATTATGCTAAGGCTTTTTTCGCTCATTTCTTTCCTCATTTTTTCGTTTTGGAATATCTTTACCATTTTGTCGGCAAGGTCTTCCACTTCACCAAATTCGAATAGAAACCCATTTTCCCCATTGTGGACCAATTCCGGTATCGCCATGGCATTTACGCCAAGAACAGGAAGGCCTGTAGCCATTGCTTCCATTGTAACAAGGCTTTGAAGTTCTGCTGTTCCAGCCATTACAAAACAATCTGCAAGTTTATAAAGATAAGGCAAATCTTCGTTGCTTACAAAGCCTGTAAAAGTCACGTGGTCCGAAATTTCTAAGTCTTTTGCCAGTTTTTTTAAATTTTCTTTTTCGTCGCCATGTCCTGTTAGTGTGAGGTGAAATGGTACTTTTTGCATTGCGATAGCCGCTGATTTTATGACCATATCAAGATTTTTTTCTTTGTCTAAACGGCCGACGTAATACAAATTTGGTGTGTTTTTTGGAATGTTATATTTTTCATTAAGCTCTTCTTTTTTTTCTAGATTTTGATTGAAAATTTTCAAATCAATGCCATTTGAAATGACTTGAACCGGCTGTTTTATTCTTTTTTGAATCAATTTTGCCGCTGTTGCCGTCGGTGTTGTGATTTTTTGAAGTTTATTGAATATTTTTGCAAAGTCTTTATATAGCCATTCTTGAAGCCATTTTCTGAAAATTTCTGGACCGGGAAGATAATGTACAAGGTTTTCAGCCATAAAATGATTTGTGCCCATTAACGGAATGTTTTTTTCTATCGCGACGTCTATTACATTTCTTGAAATAGGGAAGTGGCTTTGTGTATGCAATAAATCAGGTTTAACTTCGTCGAAAATTTGTCTGATATATTTTTTATTAAACCATGGAATAGCGTATCTGAAGCCCCAATCATTTTTGAAAAAGAGTGAAGATGTTTTGACTCCGTAGACTTTAACGCCATTCACTTCTCTTTTTGAATTTTTAAACTCCAATGCAGGGCCAATTACAGTGATATCGTGGCCTCTTTCTTTTAAATAGTGCACAAATCTTTGTGAGAATACGGAACATCCGTTTACGTGAGGATGATAAGTATCATTAACTATTATTATTTTCATTTTTTTTTGCTTTAAATTTGTTTCTTACGATTAAAAATATAACTACGCAACTTCCGATTGTGATTGTAGTTGCTGCGAAATAATCGATGTATTGTCCTAAAGTTTGATATGCTGAGCCGAATAATAATCCAATCAGAAGAAACATCGCAGACTGGATTATACTTACAAATAGGCAGGTTGTCAGATATTTTAAATAATTAATTTTTAATACTCCGGCTGCGGTAAGTCCTGTAATTCCAAAACCGTGAAATATTTTCGAAAAGATAATCGTTTTTCTGTGATGTTTTTGAAATTTATCTTTTGCTTCTTCGAGTTTTTCCGGCGTGACTCCAATAAAATGTCCAAATTTGGTTTTTAGCAGATGATGTCCCCCAAATCTCCCGATGGAATACGCTAAAGTGTCTCCCATCAGGTCTCCTAAAATGACTATTCCATATATTATAAATGGGTTAAATAAGCCTGTTACCGCAAAAAAACCTGCAATTACGGTTATTATTGGGCCTTCAACTATGGAAATTGGTAGAAGTATTAGGTATCTGTACGTGAGGAGAAGCTGAATTATTCCTTCTTGTGCGTTTTCCAGCATTTTAAATTTTCGTTAAAATCACTATGTCGCGAACGACGATTTGGTCTTCACGATCGTATGAATAAGTGTTTTCGATTTTGTAGCCGGCAAGGTTTGCGAGTTCTTTAAATCGAGGAAAATGTATAATCGATGTGCTTTTTTTGAAGGCAGTAAGACATGTAACAATTCTCACGTCTTTTGGTGTTAGAG
The DNA here is from genome assembly GCA_023231115.1 of Candidatus Altimarinota bacterium. Taxonomy (GTDB): domain Bacteria; phylum Patescibacteriota; class Gracilibacteria; order UBA1369; family LOWO2-01-FULL-3; genus UM-FILTER-38-24. The sequence goes on along the minus strand of JALNWA010000004.1, from coordinate 56,095 downwards.
TATGGACTTGTTTTAGCCAATTTAAATGCAAATTTGCAAGTTCTCTGAATGTTTTTTCTTGTTCTTCTTCGGTTGGGAATTTTGTCAGCGCTGGGCCAAGATAACCTTCTGTCACTATCGCTGTTATCTTTTCCGGAAGGTCTGTTTTTGCTAAAAATCTTGCGTCATTTTTGAAAGTTCGAAAAGTCGGTGGTTTTTCAAGTTTGAAAGTTTTGATTAACCAATCACAGTTTTCTTGCGTGTACTCAACCATTCTGGAGTCTATGTCTGAGCCGATCACATCATATCCGAGTAAAAGTCCTTCCATTGGAATTACTCCGGTTCCGCAAAATGGATCGTAAATTGTTTCTTTTTCTTTGGCTTGTGGAAGCGCTAAATTTATCATTATTTGTGCGAGTTTTGGCGGTAGCATTCCGACTTTTGCATCGCGTTTTGGTCTGTCAAAATCGCGTAATGAATATGCGTCGATGTTTTGGATTGCCACTGTTTTTCCGATGTATGTGTTTTTTATGCCGTAGATTATGTTTATATCTACGCCTTTTTCAACGACTCGTGCTTTATAAATTGTGGATGGTTTTGTGTTTTTAGAATTTTGATTTACGAATCTGCTGTTTAGTCCGAGCTCTTTAAGAATTTTTTTCGAAGATATTAAAAGTGTTTTGATTAACACTTCGTCGGGATTTTTTTGGCTTAATATTGTTACGGAGAAGGGGATTTTGCCTGTTATGTCTTTGAAATTTTCTTCTAAATATTTTTTTACAGTTTCTTTTATTTGATTTCCTTCTGCAAAAATTTCTACAATTTTTATTGTGCCACCAAGTGAGTTTTGTAATCCTTGAAGATTTTTTGTTTGCGTTTCGTTAAGTCTAAAAATTGCTGTGTCCAAATTTTTTTCGACTAAATTTTCTTCGCCGAGTACCGCCAAAAGTTCTGCAAGACAAAGCTCTTTTTTGCGACCGAGTTCAAATGCGTATAAATCCATCGTTCAAAATTTATTTACTTTTGAGATGGTAGCAGATTTTGTTTATTTTGTGAAGAATTCCCCAAACAGATGGCTCGTGTTGTCCAGTGGGTTCTTAAGGCCAAGAAGTGATGCTGAGGATGTTCTTTTGAAAAAGGTGAACGTGAGGGCGTTTTGTTTTTGAAGGAGTTTTAAGTCCAAATATAGAGATTCAGGAGAATCAAGCGCAACTGGGTAATTTTCAAGGTTTTCATTTTCCTGTTTTGCATTTTCTGTCGTTGCCAATTTTTTTATTTCATCAAAATTTATTTCCGAATTGTTTTTTAAATTTTCAAAATATTTTATGAATTTTTCGTCATTTTTTATGGCGATTTTTTCGTCGGTATAATGTGTGAAATCCGCACTTACTATTATTAAAGTGTTTGGAGTTATTATTTTTGAAAGTTCATTCAATGCCATATCCAAGCGATCTTTTGTGGTTCCGTTTTTTATTCTAATCGGGATTATTTTTGCATTTGGAAAATATTTATTTGTGAAAATTGTTTGATTAATGATGCCGTGTTCTTTTTCAAAATATATCGGTTCGATTGAAAGTGCACCGGATTGTGAAAGTTTTGCAATTTCATCTTTTGAGAGATTTATTTGTTTTCCGTTTTGGTCCGGTAGTGAAGTTGTGCTCTGTATATAGCGGTTTCCGTAATTAAAATGATTCGGACTTATTAAAATTATTTTTTCAACATTTGGATTTTTTTCAGAAATTTGTTTGTAAAAATCGTCGATATAATTTTCAACAAGTAGATGATGGGGGACTATTATCGCCTTTGTCGTGATTGGAGTTTGTGCCTTGTTGATGGCTTTTGTTGTACATCCAAAAGCGGATAACAAAAGTGTTGTTACCGCTAAGAATGAAAATATTTTTTTGTTTATTCCAACCATGGCACTGATGATGTTCCGCCCCATTCAACGACTGTAAATCCGTTTCTTTCTATTGATTTTAGTTCTTGTTTCTCCGCCATTAGAGGCTTCTCAAGTGGCATGTAATACATGAAAACTCGGATCAATGTGTCTGGCGCAGGTGATATTTTTAATGGTGCAACTTTATTGAAATCTTGTGTTCCAACAAATGAAATGAAGAAATATTCTTCGTTAATTGCGAGCATTTTTGCCGTCCAGAAATCGGTGAAATCTTTTTTCTCTGTGCTGTTTAATCCCAAAGAATCAAGGCTTTCATTTAGGAATTTTTCAAGGTCTGCGCGTTTTACTGAAGAACCTTTTGTTGCGTTAAGGACGCCTTTATTTTGACCTTCCCAAAATAAATATGGATATGTTTTTGCATCATCGTAATTGTATAGCGTTCCGTTTGGTTGCGCTGAAACTGTCCATCCGTTTTTATACTGCGGAATTGTTTTTGTTAATTTTTCAATTCCGACTTGTACCGATACATCAGTAGTTTTTTCAGGATATAAATAGATGACCGGTTTTCCACATTCTGCCGCAGGTTTCACGTCATTTCTGATTATTGATGACCATCTTCCGATTGGATCTTGCCAGTATAGAACCGGCTCTATTGCAATGAATTCATTGAGTGACAGTAATTTTAATGTTGGATCTTGTTCGACTTTCCATGTTTGTTGAGCTTTGTATCTCTCGTAATTGTCTAATGTTGTTTTGTCTGTTTTTCCGTCTTTTGGGACATAAAAATCCATGTTTCCGGATACTTTTGTGGATTTGATTAAGTCTGAATCTTTTACGCTGTCCAACAAATAGCATGATCCTGCAATTCCGCATGCACCTGCGGTAAGGTCGTAATTGTCTTCGATTTCTTTTCCAAAATCAGGTCTGTATGAGTATGAGGAAACTGTTCCGTCTTGAAGTAATACTCGGAAACATCCGTCAAATGTTACGTTTTCGTCAAGAGTTGAGTGATAATAAATTTTTAATTTTGAGTCTTTGTCTGTGTATTGTTCAGTATATATACTTAGCTGATCGTTGTTTTTCAAATCGAAAACATTTGCTACATTTGTTTTATCCAATTGCGCATATTCTTTTGTTTCAGGAATTAAGATTTTGTCCGGAGCGTCCAGATTTTCAAGGTTTGTTGTAGAATCTGTTTTTGTTGCAATAGTCTCTATAAGAGGCAGGTTGTATTCTGTCGTTGCAGAGTGTTTTTTTAGCATTGTCAGCACTTTTGTAGTTTCGTTGTATGCGAATCTGTATGTGTCGTTTGAGAAGCACATGCCGTCGCAAGGTACGATAAGCACCAAAAGTTTTTCTCCTTTGTATTTTTCTGTTTCTATAGTTCCTACTTCATAAAATGAATATTTGCCGTTTTGCTCCAGTTCTTCGAATGTTTCTACTGAAAATGAACCTATCTCTTTGTATTTTTCTAGGAATTTTTGTTTTAATTCCGCTGTCCAAATGTCTTTTTCTATTGGAGTTGAGTATGTGATGTCTCCTTTAATCTCTTCTTTTGGAGTTTCTTCGGTTTTTATTTCTTCTTTTGGTTCGACAGGTTCGCTATTTTTAGGAGTGCATCCTGCGAAAACGGCTGAGAATAAAAGAAAAGAGGTTAAGGTGACGAGAGTCTTTTTTAAAATTTTCATAAAGTTTTTTTAAAATTTTTATTAAATTATTTCTATTGTCCACTGCTTTGCAGTTATAGGCAAGTGATTTGGGTTTAAAGTCATTGAGTTTGTAAAATTAGAGATGTATTTTGTTTGCGAATTAAAATTAACTTTATAAATATGGCAATGTCATTAAATAGAGTCCAACTTATCGGAAATCTTACACGTGATCCTGACGTGAAACAGATTCCCGGAGGTCAGACTGTAGCGTCTTTTAGTGTCGCTACAAACTTTTCTTGGAATGATGCGAGCGGAACTCGCCAAAGCAAAACAGAATTTCATAATATTGTGGCTTGGAGAAAGCTTGCTGAAATTTGCGGACAATATTTGAAGAAAGGAATGAAGGTTTTTATTGAAGGAAAGCTTCAAACTCGTGATTGGCAGGGAGAGGACGGAGTAAAGAGATACAGGACTGAAATTGTTGCGGACAATATGATTATGCTTGGAGGAAAAGGGGAAGGCGGTGCGGCTTATGGAGCTGATAGAGAAGCGGCTGGAATTTCTGGAGGTGCATCTTCCGATTTCGGAAATGACAATGCCGGAGACGAAGCTCCGGTTGGCGCTGACGAAGAAGTAAAGATTGATGATCTTCCTTTCTAGTAGTCGAATTTTGAAAAATAAATTAAAAAAGAGGAACCTATATAAATGGCTCCTCTTTCTTAATGTCCCTACTTTTATTTTATTTTGTTTTTGTTTTGTGACCCGTTTATGGATCTTTTTTTTTGTTTTTGTTCAGTTTGTTTTTGTTTTTGTTTCCTCCCGCACTGCGGGACAATTTATTTGGCTGTCCTTTAATGCTTGAGGGGGGAAAGTAGGGAAATGCAGAGAAGAAGGACCGGCTTTTTTAATGTGTGCCGAGATGGAAGCTTCTGCTCTGCATTCCCCCGCTTTTCAAGTGGGTAAGTAGTGACATTTTTTTAAGGGGCATTCAAATAACTGATGTAAATTGATTAATTATACCAAATTTTCAATTGTTTTTCAAGGGGTACGCATATATATTTCTTCTGCATACAAAAATCATATGGAAAACGAAGAACAAAAATCAGAGTATACAGGGAAGCTTTTCTTGATTGTAGGGCCATCGGGTTCAGGAAAGGGGACTGTTATTGAGAGGATAAAAGGGAAGTATTCCGGCTTTGTTTATCCTGTTTCTTATACGACTCGAGAGATTCGCAATGGTGAAGTAGAGGGTGGAAGTTACCATTATGTTTCAAAAGAAAAATTTGAGGAAATGATAAAAGCCGGTGAATTTTTGGAATACGCCGTTGTACATTCCGACAACTATTACGGGACTTTCAAAAAGGACATCTTGGAGCCATTAAAGAGAGGTGCGGTTGTAATCAGGGAAGTTGATATTCAAGGATTTAATTCGATTCGAAATATTGTGCCAAAGGCAAATTTGGTTTCGATTTTTATGAAGGTTAGTGACATGGAGGATTTGAAAGGTAGAATTTTGAGACGTGGAAAAATTTCTGACGAAGAACTTCAAAGGCGTTTTGAAAGTGCGAAAAAAGAAATTGCGCAGGCCGGCGATTGCAATTATCAAGTTGAGAATAAATGGGGTGAAATCGAGAATTGTGTTGGGAATGTCGAGAGGATAATTCTTGCTGAGATAAAAAGTTTGTATTAGGATGTAAGTACTTTATTCTTAATTTTTTTATATGGTTACAGCTTCTGTTCGGCCTTGGCAGGGTACTTTTTTGGCAGTGTTGAATATTATTGCCACTGTTTTTCTTTTCTTGGGAGGTCTTGCTTTCTTAGCTTTTCAAGGTATGGTGACAGGTCTTATGACTGCACCTAGTGTTGAAGTTGAAGGGAGTGCTGGTGCGCTTGCTTTACTTACAGGCATGGGGGCGGTTGCCGGAGTGATTCTTCTTGCGATTGGTGTTCTTTATATTTTTATGACAATCGGCATCTTTAAAGGGCAAAAATGGGCTGTGATTGTTTCGTTGGTTTTTTCTGTGTTGGCAGTTGTTTCTTCTTTGATTAATTTTAATGTTGGAATTTTGCTTGTTAATGCTTTTGTTTTGTATTTGGCAGTTATGTGTTACAGACACCCTTTTTATGGTGCAAAGTAGTAATTTTTAAGAAATTTAAAGAGTCCTGTCCTGCATTGTCGGGGCGGGCTCTTTTTTTGTATTTATTGATATTGAGGGTAGAATATGCTAAAAGTTTGAGGTACTAATATTGGGGATTAGCCAAGTGGTAAGGCAGTGGGTTCTGGTCCCACCATCGGGGGTTCGAATCCCTCATCCCCAGCCAGTGAAAAATAAATTAACTTAAAAAATATGGAATTTGATAAAACTGTAGATATCATGCCGCAGGATGAAAAAAATATGCAGGCTATTCAAGCGCGAATAACTGGAGGAGAGTTGACAACGCCTGAAGCAATTTCTGAAGCCGTGGATCTTTTAGCATTTTCTTCGGAAGAAGTGAAAGATCATGCGAGAGATAGTATGCTTACTCTGTTTGAAGCTGGAGCTTATAAGTCGCCAATTAAGGGAGTAAACATGTCAGCGATTGATGTTGATAAAGCGGCTTAGTGTTTATAAAGGGTTCTAGCCCCGAGTAGCCAGCCATTGAAATAATTTAAAAATTCTATGAAAAAAATTGTATTTCTTTTAATTTCTATCTTCGCAGTTTTTGCTTTAATAGGATGTTCTTCAAATCAGAAAGTTGTTTCTGATTCTAATCCTGAATTTTATCCGCCAGATGGTGGAATGGGAGATGTTTTTGTGATGAAGACGGTAGAAAACCCTTTTAAACTTCCTGTGCGCTATAAAAATATTGAAAAAGTTAAGGTTGCTCTGTATGAAGTTGATGAAAAAAGTTTTTTTAACAATGCGGTTGGAGGTATGGCGGCTTTTGAAGGACATCTTGATTTAACAAAATTCGAAAAAGTAAAATCTATGTTCGAAGGCGATAAAGAAATTTTAAATAATGCCGATGGTGTACTTAATGGCAATATAGAGCTGCCAATCACTGATTTTGGTTATTATTATTTATCTTTCAGTTATCCCGGATATACCGGTTCAGCATATACGGATATAGGCGAATTTCATACTTTACTCGAGGTAAATAGCTCGCCGAAGGATTTTAATTATAAGTAAATAATCCAAAAAGGGTACTAGACCCGACTAGTCAGCCAGAACGTGTATAAGAAAAATTGATATATCGCATATAAGAACTAAATATAATGAGTGAAAAAAATCAACAAAAGTGGAAATGGCTTGATTTTGCACATTCCTATTTCTCCTTGGCTCAATTGGGATGTAAGGAGCTTCTTGAGCACCGGTATAAGTTCTCTAATAAAGATATGTTCCCAATCCTTGATGATGATGTGAAAAAATTTGATCTATTTTCAAAAGAGCGTTTGATGATTCCTATTTTATTCAATATTAAGCATGCTATAGAGATTTTTATTAAAACTTTGATGAAATGTTTGGGAGTCTCCTCTGTCCCTCATCATCATGATGCGGAAATCTTATTTAATGAACTTAAAAAAATGGCATCTCAAAACAAAATAAAAGGGACTCTTTTGAGGGCATTGAAGAAAAACCCGAATGATTCCGATTTGCTTTTAGCTTTGGAAAGGATTGATAAATTGCCATTGTATATTGAAAACGTAGAAGCTTTTATAAAAAAATATCAACAGTGTGAAATCATTAAAGGTAAATTAGATAATGACTATACAATTAATGACGATTGTAACTCGGTTTTTCGTTACCCAGAATCCAATGTGGGGTTTAGTTTGAATTATGAATCTATTTTAAAAAAAATATCAAACAAAGATATTGAAGAAATTTTAAAAGATCTTGAAGATGATTATGGTTTATGGGGTAGTTTTAAGGCTTCTGGCTATATCATTAGTGTTTATGGAAATTGGAAACTGAAAGGGTACTAGACCCGACTAGTCAGCCAAATGACTTAGATTTTTATTTTAATCACATATCCAATTCCTTTTGTTCCAACTATGTATTCTGGGCTAACTTCGCCGTATTCGGCTAGCATGTCTCGAAGTTGTGTGGAGGGGATGTAGCGAATGTGGGTTGGGTCTCTGCCGATTTCGTGTGGGACAACGGCTATTAGTTTGCCTCCGGTTTTTGTGACGCGAACCACTTCTTCTAAAACGCGTGCAGGATCGTGAACGTGTTCTAGCATGTGGGAAAGAATTGCCGCGTCAAAAGTTTCGTCTGTGAACGGAATTTCTTCTGCAAAACCTTTAATGAATGTTGCATTTGTTCTATTTTCTTCGGCAACTCTATTTGCTTTTGCCACTCTTTTTTCTAGCATGTCGACGCCTGTCATTTTTCTGATTGGGGAGGCTAATTCAAGTGCAAAATATCCGTCGGCACAACCTACGTCAATAACATTTCCTTGAGGAATGACTTGTTCAAACCAAAGTCTTCTTTGTAAAATGTCGGGAACGCCTTGCTGAGCGTAATCTTGCGTGCTAAATCTGTAACGAATAGGGAATTGAGCTAAAGTCCTTTCGTATAAATGTTGAATTTCTTCAGGTGAATTGGCTCTTTGAAATTGTCCTCTTACTTGCAAAAAAAGTGCTGACAATTCTTCAGGAGTTAGCGCAGTTTCATCAATTATTGAGAGAAGTGCATTGTTTCTTTTTTCTTGAGTAATTGCATCTACATCTGATGGTGCTTCTGTTGTTGATTCAGGTGTTTGGACTTGTGGAGTTTCCGGCAATGTTTCTGGTAATGGCATAATTTGTCCTTAAAAGGCGTTATTATGTGTGTTTTTCTGGGTGTTGTCAAATTGGAAAATCTTAAAATTTTTATAAAAAGATTTTTCTTGACGGTGAGCATGTGCTCACCTATAGTGTTGGTGTTTATAATTTTTGTGAAATGAAAGATGCGGATCTAACAATTTTTGAGGATTATAATATTCGTCGTCAATATGATGAGAAGAAAGAGGTTTGGTATTTTTCGGTGATTGATATTGTTCAAGTTTTGATTCAGCAAAAGGATTATCAGACGGCAAGAAATTATTGGAAAGTTTTGAAAAATCGCTTAGTTAACGAGGGAAGTGAAGTGGTTACAAAATGTAACCAGTTGAAACTTGTTGCTGAGGATGGGAAGATGAGATTCACTGACGTGGCTGATACTGAAACTTTACTTCGCCTTATTCAATCGGTTCCAAGTCCAAAGGCTGAACCTGTGAAGCTTTGGCTTGCGAAAGTTGGATACGAAAGGATACAAGAATTGGCTGATCCTGAAAAATCGTTAAATAGGGCGAGAGAAAATTGGAAAAAACACGGTAGAAGTGGAAAATGGATTCAGCAAAGGATGATGGGGCAGGAAACTCGTAATAAACTTACCGATTACTGGAGTGAACACGAAATAAAACATGCCAAGGAGTTTGCTATTTTGACTAATATAATTCATCAGGAATGGGCAGAGGTAAGCGTAAAATCCCATAAGGAGCTAAAGGGCTTGAAGACTCAGAATCTACGTGATCATATGACGGAAGCTGAGTTGATTTTTAGTGCGCTTGCTGAGCTTTCTACGAGAGAGATTGCTGAAAGTGTCGATGCGACAGGCATGGAAGAAAACAAAGTTGCAGGTAAAGAAGGAGGAGGTATTGCTAAAAGAGCACGAATAGATCTTGAAGAAAAGACTGGGAAAAAGGTCGTTAGTGAGAAGAATTATCTTGGTGGGAATGGAGACGTGAAAAAGTTGGGGTAAAAGGGGGCTAGACTCGACTAGCCAGCCAGAAGGCTTTACTTTTTCTCTGCCTCTGCGTTTTTGATGTTAACTTCTATCCAGGTTGGTAGTTCTGGGATGTTGTTTTTTTTCCAATAGTTTGTTCCTACAAATTTTTGAAGTAATTTTCCTGATGAAAATATTAATACTGTTGGGATGCTTTCTATTTCATGTTTTTTCATCAAATCGTCTGCAAGCGGGCTCCATTCTTTATGAGGTTGTATTCCTAAATCTTGATAAAATTCGTATGGTTTTATGCCAACTTTTTTTAATTGTTCTTCCTGTCGTTGCAAAAACTCCCCAGCATATGCGCATTGGCCGCACCAATTTGCGCTAAATAGAACAAGTACGGTTCCTGAACCCAAGTCCTCCATGGTTTCCGGTTCTTCAAAAATAGCTCCTGGGTGTTTTAGTTTTAGTTTTGTTTTTAGTCTTCTTATTAATTTTGCTATTGTATCTGTTGTCGGATTTTTTGTGTCTGCCGGTTTTTCTTTGATTTTTTTGTCTTTGAGAGTATCTGTTGAGGTCATGGCTCCAATGACGGTAGCGCTTATTGCTGTACCTATAGAAAATATTTTATTTAGCGCCTCGCGTCGATTTATGGAAATTGGCGGTATGCTTGGTTTTTCTTCTGATGTTTCTGGCATTTGGTGTTTTGTTACAGGGGGGAAATATTGCATGTTTTTTGTGGTTTGTCTAGTCTTGGCGTAAGGGTACTAGACCCGTTTAGCCAGAAGAATTCGTGCCAAAAATTTATCGAAGGTGTATATTTAATGTGTTAATTTTTTAAACTTATCTCTATATGATGAACAATTTTTATCAGGAAAGATTTTATTCGTTTTTTTGGATTATGATTCTTTGTTTCGTATGGAGCTTTTTTTGGAAGGGACTTGCTTTGTGGCACGCAGGAAGAAAAGGACAGCCATGGTGGTTTGTGATACTTCTTGTGGTAAATACTCTTGGAATTCTTGAAATTATATATTTATTTGGAGTGGCAAAATTAAAGTTTTCAAAACTTTTTAGAAAATAGCGTTAAATAAGTAGCCCATAATTATAATTCCGACGATTGTAATTCCGAAAAATATTGCCAAGAGTTGCCAGCGCATGACTTTTTTCAGAATGATTGCTTCGGGAAGAGATAAGGTCACGATTGCCGTCATGAAGGCTAAAACAGTGCCCAGTGGGACTCCTTTTCCTGCGAGCGCTTCCATTATCGGTAGTACGCTGACGGAATTTGCGTAAAGCGGGGTGCCAAATAAAACTGCCAACGGCACAGTCCACAAAGACTTTGATGATAAATAATTTTCAATTATACTTTGTGGAACGAAGCCGTGAATAATGGCTCCCACAGCGACTCCGAGAATTAAATAAGGGAAGATTTTTTTTGTTATGCTCATCCCTCTTTCCAAAAAATATCTTATCAATAATTTTAAAGGAATTTTGCCGAGTTCTTCTTTTGATTTTGGTTTAAATTTTAGAAGATCGGGCAGAATGTATTTTTCCAGTTTTAATCTTTGAATTAACATTCCGCCAAGGACGGCGATTGTCAGTCCAAATAAATTATATAAAATTGTGACTTTCATCCCGAACATCGCCGGAAAAAGGTAGAGAGATGATTCGTTGATTAATGGCGAGCTTATCAGGAAAGCGAATGTAATTCCCAATGGAATTCCCGCGCCTGTAAATCCAATGAAAAGTGGAATTGAGGAACAAGAGCAAAATGGCGTAACTACGCCCAAAAGTGCGGCTATCAAATAATTCATTCCGAACCAGCGTTTTTTTGTCAAAATGTCTCTGGCTTTTTCCATCGGGAAATAATAATTCACGATGGCCATTACGAAATTTATAATCAAAAGAAGTAGGCCGATTTTAATTACGTCGTAAATGAAAAAGTTTATAGTATTCGCTAAATATGATCCTTTAGCCAATCCTACTAAATTATAACTTACAAAATCTGCGAGTAATTGTATCGGGTAAAAAATGTCCATATAGGTGATATATTACTCTCTAAATTTTTACTGCCAAGAAGTTTTCTTGTAACAGTTTTAAAATTTTACCGTTTATAGAGTATAGATAAGTCATAAAAATGATTATGTTAGAAAATATAAATAGGAGCTGGCGTAAATTTTACTTTAATAACTTTTTCCGAAGCTAGCTATTTTATGTTTGAATAAATAAATATGGCGCTTCGGAAGGAAGCGTTTTTTTTGTATTTACTAATTAAAATAAATCATGACACTACAATCAATACATTCATTGCCGGAAAACATTACAACTACACGTCCAAAAAGGATTATTCGTAATCCTGACGACATGGAAGCTGTTATGCCGGAAATCCATGATCGAATAGATGCATCTCGAAAAGCTATCGCGAAAGGGCATCCATTCGCTGTTGCAGGGGAATATCTTCAAAATGTTATAGGGATGCCAGCGGATCTGAATGATCCTCTTTTATCTGTTATTCTTCCGGATGAATCCGATATTGCCACCGACAATGATGTCGGGCATCTTGTTTCAATTGAAAACAGAAGGGTTACAAAATCGCCTGCCATAACGCAAAAATACATAGGCAGTGTAATAATGACCGTGACTTCCGTTTGTCACCAAAGATGTACGCATTGTTTCAGAAAAAATGTTAATGACACGATAAGCGTATTAAGTGATGAAGCGATAAATCAGGCGTTCGAAGATCTTGATTCGATTGGAGGGGATAATATTTTCGATATTATAATGAGTGGAGGGGAACCATTGACTGTAAAACCTGCGCTTATAGAAAAAATCGCTTTGCAGAGAGATCAATTAAATCGAAAAAGGGGATTGCGCGGAGTTCCGCCGATTCATTTCAGTATTAATACCAGAGAACCAGTTGTTATGCCGTCAACCATATTAAATAATCCTGAAATGATTGAGGCTATTCGACATTTAAATCCGCTGGTTATTTCGATTCAGATTTTGCATCCTAGGGAAATAACGCATGGATTCGTTGATGTGATGCGGATTTTTCGAGGTATGGGAATTGGGCTTCGTACAAATCATCCGATTTTGAAAGGTGTTAATGACGATCCGAATGTTTTGCGTGAGATGTATACGAAACTTGCGGAGCATGGTGTGTTCCCGAAAGACTTGATTCATCCTATAAAAAGCGGAATTCCGAGGGAAAAATGTGTGACACTTGAGAGATCTATGGAAATAATGCGTGAGCTTGTAAAACGTCTGCCGGGGACATTGTTGCCAAGATTGCAGTGTTGTACGCCAAATCTTGGCAAGAGCTTCATCGATCCATTTCATATGAAGAAGGATGGAACGTTTGGATATGACATGGAAAATGGTGAAATAATCGGACTTAGGACAAAAGACGGTGAAAAAAATCAGCCTGCAAGTGCGATGTGAAAAACATAAAAACGGCTCTCTTTTTTGAGGGCCGTTTTTATTGATTATCTGTTTTATTTATTCCTTCGAATTCGTCTTCTTATCAACCATGCAACAAATAGAACAATAGTGATTATCGGTAGGTAAACTCCAATCCAGATTATGCCGTTTACTATTGTTTTTCCTGTATCCAAAAGTGAACGCAAAGCGTCTTTCAATATTGCAAGAGGTTTCCATTGATCTTCTTCGTTTATGACAGGAAGTGTTGCGGGATTTGTTGATAAATAAACTGTAAGACTTGATAAATCCACGCTTTCTTTTAAATATTTTATTCTGCCTTTAGTTATTTCTATATTTTCGCGAACGTATCCAAGTTCTCTTTGTACTGCCAAAACGTCTTCGACTTTTACAGCTTTTTTCATGATTTGCAAAAATTGTTGTTCGGTTGCTTCAAGATTTCCCAATTTTGATTCGAGATCTGTGTATTCTTCCGTGATATCCTGTCCGTCAATATGTTCATTTTGGACTTCGCCCATTTCTTTAATGTAAGCCATTGTGCTTTCTAAAAGTGAGGAGGGGATTCTTACAGTAATGTATCCGTCTAAGTCTATTCCTTCTTTGCTTACATTGCTTGATACCAAAAATCCACCTTTTTCTTCAGTGTATTTTATAATATCGTCAGAGGATTTTCTTACATCATCAACTACGAGGGAAAGATTTCCATTTTTAATTATCATTCTTTCGGTTGCCTGTGTTGTGGATGTTGTCATTGCTCCATTGCCTGCGCTTTCGCTTTTTAGCATGCTTCTGCTGTCTACGTCCATTGCAGGAGCGGGAGCTGAAATTCCCATGTCGTAGGACACGCCTGATCCAGAATTGTTATTGTTGCCGAATGCGAAAAGGATACTTATGACTAATACTAAAAGTACAACGATAAACAACCATGGTTTTATTTGCCAATATTTTTTCATAGAAATTTTGGTTAGAGGTTTACGAGAATTATTATACAAAAAAATTGTGAATTAGTACATTACATCAAGTCTTCCTGTGTTTGTGTCGCCGAGATAAAAATGGAAATTTAGTGTTAATCCGATTTTTGTTGCGGTGAAATCTTTGTTTGCGTTGCTGTCGATTCCGTAACCAAGTGCTTCCAATTTTGTTATTACTTTGTTTATGTCAGTTTCCGTAACCAGTCTGCTAAATCTGTATGCGACCCATCCGCTTACGTCGTCGTCCCACAATTTTACATCTGTGAATACTTCTTTTAAAATTGGACTTATTTCGTCATTTACCAATATTCCTTTTGTTGTTTTGGCTTCTATTGCAACTGTTTCGTCGTATTTCATTTGCGCGCGTGTTTTTGTTGTTGGTGTGGTTGTGCCGCCTGTTACTGTTAAAGTGTTTGTCGTTTCACTGCAAATTTGCGCTTGATAGGTCGCTGTTTCTGAACCGATTGTTTTTACGCCGTCTTTATTTGTTAAATTTATTGTCCTTACAACATTTTCCATCGGATATTCGATGACAAGTTCTGGTGAACTTAATTTGTTTGCGACTACGTACACACTTACATCGCTTAATTCTATGTCGCTAAAATCTGCGACAAGTCCGTTGTCGTTGCCCAAATTTCCGTTTAAATCCAATTTCATAATCATGGCTTCTGTGTATTCTAATATTGAAGTTAAAACTTTTCTTTTAATTCCTGTGTGCCATGTTCCTGTGATTGCGTAGCCGGAATCCGAGGTTTGGATTATGTCATAACCGTCCAAATCTTTTGTTCCGCCGATATTTTTGCCCCATTGATAATTGAAATTTTTATCCAATTTTACCAATGTAATATTTCTTACACCCAGCCCTGATTGCCATGATTCGATTTCTGCAGAAATTTCGTCCAATGCTTTCTTTGATTCCGGAGTCTCTTCGCTCATAACCGGATATTTTGCATAATAATCTTCCATCATTTGTTCGTATATTTTTGCTTGAGCCATTGCGTCTTCGTTGATATATCCACCAACATAATTATTTCCCATGATTATGTATCCGCCGTCTGAAGTTTTTTTCATTACACTTTCTTCCAAGAATTTTTTTATATTAATTGTTCTTGCCCATTGTAATTTGCCTTTTGAATCGACTTTTACGCCTACAAATTTTGATTGTCCGAAGGCGTTTTCAACTCCTTTGTTAATTTCTGCTGTCGATATTGCTGAGAAATAACTTCCGAGCGCAATATATCCGCCGTCGTCGGTTTGTTCAGCGTTCATGAATTGTCCGAACGCTAAGTGCATTTTGTTTGGAGTTCCTACTGTGAAAGTTTTTCCGTCGGGATTTATTATCAAATTTGGGATTTCAATCGGTAAATTTTCAAGTCCTGTAGCCCAATCGAATGTTCCGTTTGATTTTAATTTTACTAGAGCGGGGACTTTTTGGTCATTTTCTTCAACGAGTTTTACATTCGCAATCATGATATATCCGCCGTCTTTTGTTTTGTTCGCGGAGGTCATCATGTTTTCGTCACCTTCGATTTTTTTGAACCAATTTGTCTCGCCGTCAGCATCAAAATTTCCAAGTTCCAAAACATCTTGAATGTCCGCGACATCGAATTGTCCGACAAGTGTTCCTGTCGATCCCGACATTGTAAATCCGCCGTTTGATGTCGGTAAAAGTTTCGCTGGACGATCCGTGCTTTGTTGACTTACTGTTCTTGTCCAAATATTATTTCCGTTATTATCAAGTTTAACCAAGAAATTATCTCCTTGTCCTTCAAGTTCCGCTTGTTCTTCGTCTGTTCTAAATTCGCCGCTGACTTGTCCGGCGGCTACTAGATTGCCGTCTGTTAATTGAGTAATTGCATAACCTTCAGAACTGCAATTGTGGAAAAGTTTATTCCATTGTTTGTCCCCTGAGTTGTCTGTTTTGATGAAGAACATACTGTAACCGCATAGTTCTGTTGGTGTCCAAGTATTGCCTGTCAATGCGTATCCGCCGTCTGAAGTTTCAACTATACCAAATGTGTCTGAATTTTCTTTTAGTCTATATGATTTTACGAATGTTGTTGATGCAACTGTTTTTACGTCACCTGTGAAAAAATTTCTGGAACTTTTATTTGTGATTTTTTCTTTTAATCTGTAAATCATTTCCGCCATTTCTCCGCGTGAAATGTTTTTTGAAACTGAACAAATGGTTGTTGGAATTGCTTTTAATTCTTCCAGTTTTTCAATAAATGATTGGTACCAAAGTTCACTCGGTGAAGTTTGGTAACCGAAAGCATTTACAATAATTTTTGAAGCCTCGGAAAAATTTATGTAATTTGCGGGCTTGAATGAGCCATCTGCGTAACCTCCGACAATTCCGTTATTTGAGGCCGTGCAAACATATTTGTAAAACCAATCGTTTTCGTTTACATCGGAAAAAGTTTTTGTTGGTGTGCATTGTGAAATTTCATTTTCCGTGAAAATTGCGCCGATAATAATTTTTACAAATTCTGCGCGATTTATTTGGCTACTTGGTTTGTAAGTTCCGTCATCATATCCGTTTACAAAGTTTTGTGATTTTACAAAATTCACGGCATCGAAAAATTGATTACTCGAATTCACATCCGAAAATGCCGCCACTTTAGTTTCCGCATCTGTGTCAGTCGAAACGACGCTTGTGAAATAATTTTTTGCATTTGGAAGATATAAAAAAAATGCGGCCGCTAAAATTCCGGTAATAATAATTATTGGAATGTAAATTTTTTTATGCATCAGAATGAGGTTATTGATATCCTAACAGTTAATTTTCCTATAATTATTATGTGATTGCAAATAATTTGCTAAAACCCTCCTTTATTTGGTATCCTTATATATATATATTATTTTATAAAATAAAAAATATGAAAAAGAATTTCATTGCCTTAATGATGGTGGTGGCTATTTCCCTGTCTTTTTTGGGATGCGGCTCAAAGGAAAAATCAGATGAAACGATAACAAAAGAAGCAATTGAAAATTATAAAGAGTTGGCAGAGGTTCAACAAGAAATTGCCAAAGATTATGATCCAAACAATCCTGAAGATGTTGCAAAAATGATGGAAACATATGCTGAATTCGGTTCAAAAATGGAACTTCAAGAATTTGATAAGGCTGAATCAGTTGATGCCCCAAGCGGATTTCCTGCAGGTTTGGTTTACGGCAAAGGAAAAATCACATCAGCTTCTGATGATGGAAGTGAGGGGTATGTAAATCAAAGTATTACAATTCAAACAACAGAAACTGTTAAAACGGTTAAAGATTTCTATAAAAATTTATTTTCACAAGCTCCATGGAAAATTACATCTCAATCAAGTGAAGGTAGTGGAGCGTCTTATGGGGTGACGGGTTCTGATGGGCTTGAAGTCAGTGTAAATATCAGTTCTGATTCATATTCAAAATTGGTTAGAGTGGATGTTTGGTATTCAGGTAGTGTAGCAGAGTAAAAAATGTTTGATATTTATACATCTCGAAAATTTATTACAGGGCTTGTGGTTTTTGCCTTTGTTTCGATGAATTCCGTTGTTTTTGCTGATTCATTCTCGGATGTTAAAACAAGCGATTGGTATTATGCGTATGTTCAAGATTTGGTTGCCGTTGGGGTTATTGACGGACTCAAGCCTGCTTTTGACCCTTCTGCCAATGTCACCAGAGAAATGGCGGCTAAAATTGTCGTGAAAGCTGTCGGTTATACTGATGCTGAATTGGTTGTTTCTGCTATTCCTTCATTTAAAGATGTTCCAAAATATTCGTGGGCTTATCCTTATATTGAAATGGCGAAATCGCTTGGTATTATTTCTGGTTATGAAGATTCTACTTATGGACCAAGCAGGGCTGTCAGCAGGGCTGAATTTGCGGCGATGATAATTCGGGCTTTTGAATTTGAAAAAGATTTGAGTGGAAATGCGAATTTTGTTGATGTTAAATCTACGGATTGGTTCTATGATTCTGTCGAAACTGTTTATAATTTATCAATTGTTGAAGGATATGATTCTGGCCTTTTTAAGCCATATAATTATATTAACAGAGCGGAGATGTCGAAGATGATTGTTCGTGCGATGGGTATAGAAGTTTATGTGCCTGATGATGAAACAGATGATACAACCGACATAACTCCGGATGACAACAATACTGTCGATACGCCGGATACTCCTGTTACGCCTGACACTCCTGATGTTCCAATTGACGATACTCCTGATAATCCACCTGTAGTTGATCCTCCGGTAGTTGATCCACCGATTGTTGACAGCACTTCCTTTAGTGATGATTTCTCAGGATATTCTGTTGCGAATTATGATGATGGTGGAACTTTTGGTTCATGGGGTGTTGAGTTTGCAGGTTATGGGACCGTTGGAATTGAGGCTGAGGGAAGCAATAAATTGCTTCATTTGTCTCCGAAAGTGGCTGATTCTGCGGGAAGCACTCATGCAAGTTTGGTTACCGGTCCTTTGTATGACGGGGCAATTCAGTTTCAGTCTAAAATTTTTACTGTCCAACAACTTCGTACCGGTTCATCTCCAAATGCGTGGGAGGTTGCTTGGGTTGTTTGGAATTATACCGACAATGATCATTTCTATTATTTTATTCCAAAACCAAATGGTTGGGAGTTGGGAAAACGTGATCCGGAATATGCCGGAGGACAGCGTTTTCTTGCGACTGGCTCTGATGTTCTTTTCCCGATAGGGCAGTGGTATGACGTGAAAATTGAGCAGGATGCTTCAAACAAAATAACCGTTTGGGTGAATGGTTCGCAAATTACTTCTTTTACAGACACGGAAAGACCTTATTCTTCAGGGAATATAGGTTTCTATACCGAAGATGCCCATATCCATGTGGACAATGTAAATGTTGAATTCTAATTTTATTTTAATTCTTGCAAATCGAGTAGCTCATTTAGAGTGACTTGTTCGATGAATTCCGGCATGTGTGAGACCAAAATTACCGCTCCTTCGTATTCGTCGATTGCTTTTGCGATGATTGGTAAATGACGAAAGTTTATGTGATTTGTTGGTTCATCCAAAATAAGCAATCCTGGTTTTTGCAAAACAAAACGGGCATAACAGAGTAAACCTTTTTGTCCTTCTGAAAGTGATTCAACCTTATTTTTCATTAATTCGGAAGTCAGCAAAAAGTGTGCGCCGGTTGCATAAATTTTTTCATTTGATGGGTCTTCCGCAACTTCCATGAGTGAATCATAAACAGTTTTGTCGAAATCTAAACCTGCGAAATCTTGCTGATAGTAGCCAACTTTTACGCCTTCTGTGATTGATGTTCCTTTTGATTCTCCTGCCGCTAATTCTCTAAGGAGAGTGCTTTTCCCAATTCCGTTTGGTCCGGTAATTCGAAGTTTACTGCGATTGAAAAGTTTCATTTCCACTTTTTTTGGAATTTTTTTGTTATCTGAAATTACTCCGACTGAAGAAATTCTTACGACAACGTCAGACCATGTTTGCGCAGGAATAATAAAATTTTTAATTGTTTTATCATCGCGTTTTACATCGACCATATTCTCTTCATCTTCTGCAACTTCATCGCGGAGTTTGCTCGCGAGTCTGCGCATTTTTCCTCCTTTGTGTGCGAAAAAATTAACTTTATCTTTTCTGTCCTGAATGTTTTTTTCGAGTTGAGCATTCTTTCTTTGTTCACGTTCGATTTGTCCCGCGATTTGTTCTATTACGTCAAAATAATCTCCGACATATTGTTCAACTTTTTTTGTGTAAACGTCCAAATTTAAAACTCCGTCAGTGAAACAATTTAAAAAACCTGCGTCATGCGAAATTACGATAACTGTTTTTTCGTAATTCATTAAAAATCCAGTAAGGTGATTTATGCCTTCTGTATCAAGATTATTCGTCGGCTCGTCGAGCAACAATATGTCAGGTTTTTGAATAATCGCATACGCTAGAAGAAGTCTTGCCAATTGTCCTCCGGAAAAATCTTTTATTTTTTTGTCTAAGGGAGTAGAGAATTGAACAACTTCCAGAACATCTTTTATCAATTTTTCGATGTTGTATGTTTTTTCTGAAAATGCTGTTTCGAAATATTCCAAAACAGTATGTTCGAAAAATCTTTTTGGCATAACTTGAAGTCCGATGCCGACAGAGGCTCCATTTAAAATGTGCACTTTGCCGGAAATTGGCTTGAGTGTCATGTCGGACGTGATGTCTTCTTTTGCTCCTGTTGCTCCCAAAATCAATTTAAAAATCGTGCTTTTTCCCGCGCCGTTCTGTCCCATTATTGTTATTTTTGAATTTTCGCGGACAGAAAAACTCGCCTCATTTAAAATGGGTTTATTTTGGTCGTAATGAAAACATACTTGGTCAAATCTTAAAACAACATTTCCGTGATCCATTTTTTCGCAAATTTAAATATTTAGTGCTTACACTAGAGGTTTTTGCGAGGAAAGGCAAGGGTATTGTTAACTATTTTTGAATATCATCTGTTGTTTTTGGTCGTATTTGAATAGATTGCGCGGTTATGCTTCCGTCGCTGTTTGTTGCGCCCATCGCTGTTATTTGTTTGCCCACTTCTACGTCTGTTAGAGTTGCTGTTTCTGTTTTTCCTATGCTCGTTTTTTCAGATAAGAATATTATTTTTGAACCACCGTCGTCTAATTTTATTGTTATGCTTTTTTCATCTTTGCTTATGATTTCGCCGTTTAAAAGGCCGCCATTCGCATTTGGTCTGTTCATTTTGTTGTTGCTGAATTGTCTATTTCCTGAGGGCATTCCTGCTTGAGGCATGCCTTTGGTTGATGGGTTTTGAATTTGTCCGAATTTCATTCCGCCGTAAAAAACGGCTACAATTAATAATATTCCTATTATTATGTATGGTATGTGTTTTTTCATAAAAAAATTTTTTATTAAATTTTAAAAATATAATTATTCATAACGTAATGCTTCTATCGGATTTAATTTTGATGCTCTTTTGGCAGGGTAGTATCCGAAAATAATTCCAATAGCCGCTGAAACTCCAAAGGCCATAACGATTGAAGATAATGAAATTTCTGTGGCGATATTTGCAAATTTGCTGGCTATTGTCGCTATTAACCAGCCAAGAATTATTCCGAAAAATCCTCCCAAAAAAGTTAACATTATCGCTTCCGCCAAAAATTGCATTGAGATGTCTTTGCTTTTTCCTCCAATCGCTTTTCTTAATCCGATTTCTCTTGTTCGTTCTGTTACATTTGTAAGCATCATATTCATAATTCCAATTCCTCCGACGAGCAGTGAAATGCCTGCAATTGACGCTAAAAGTATTGTAAATATTCCCGTAACACTGCTTGCCGCTGCAACAATGTCTGATTGATTCATTACGCTGAAATCTGCTGAATTTGGGTCGCTGATGTTATGTCTTTGTAATAATAAAGTTGTGACTTGTTCTTGGACTGATGTCATTGATTCTTGGTCTTTTGCTTGTATGCTGATTGTACTAACGTAATCTCCTCCCGTAAGAAAACGCTGTGCTGTTGTTATCGGTATAAAAATCATGTCGTCTTGATTTGACATTCCTGATCCGCCTTTTGCTTTTGTTACCCCGATAACTTTGAATTCGATTTTATTTATTCGTATGGATTGTCCTATTGGATTTGCATTTGTTCCGAATAAATCTTCAACTGTTGTAGGGCCTAATACAGCCACTTTTGAATTGCTTTTGACGTGTGAATTCGTGATAAAACTCCCTGTTTCTATTTCTATATTTCTCACGATACCGTATGCAGGTACTGTTCCAACTGCTTGTGTATTTGTGTTTTTCCCTTTTGCAGTGACTTGATAACGACTTGAAGAATCCGGAGCTACTGCAGAAGCCATTGGTATTTCTTCTGCGATTGCGTCTGCATCGTCTATTGTTAGAGTTTTAGCTGATCCTCTGCCGCTACTTACATTCATCCCTACGCCTTTTTGTTGTCCCGGCATTACCATTATTAAATTTGAGCCTATTGATTGAATATTTGATTCAATAGAGCTTTGTGCGCCTTGTCCGATTGCAACCATCGCAATAACAGAACCTATTCCAATCACAATTCCCAGAATTGTAAGTCCTGATCTGGCTTTATTTATAGATAGCGCAAAATATGTTTCTTCAAATAAATCTTTAATTTTCATGTTTAATTTTTTTATCGGAAAGTATTTTTCCGTCTAAGATGTGTATAATTCTGTTGGTATGTTCTGCAACATCAGGTTCATGAGTGATAAGTATTATTGTTCTTCCTTGTTTGTGTAGTTCTTTGAAGGTATTTAAAACTATTTCTCCTGTTTTTGTGTCCAGATTTCCTGTCGGTTCGTCCGCCAAAATAAGGCTTGGGTTGTTTACCAGTGCTCGTGCGATGGCCACACGTTGCATCTGTCCTCCTGAAAGTTGATTTGAAAGATGATGAAATCTGTCTTCTTCCATCCCTGCGTTTATCAAGGCTTTTATCGCTAATTCTTCTCGTTTTTCTTTTGGTATTTCTGCATAAATCAGAGGTAATCCGACATTTCTTAAAACTGAAACGCGGGCGAGCAAATTGAAAGATTGAAAAACAAAACCGATTTTATCTTTGCGAATGTCTGCCAGTTCATCATCTGATAGTTTAGAAATGTCTTTGTTGTCCAAAAAATAGCTTCCTGAAGTCGGAGTGTCGAGTGCGCCAAGAAGATGCATGAGTGTGGATTTCCCGCTTCCTGAAGGGCCCATTATGGCTACGAATTCACCATCTTCTATTTCAAATGAAACATTTTCCAAAGCTAATGTTTCGGCTTCTCCGTTTTTATAAATTTTTGTTAAATTTTCACATTTAATCATTTTGTATTTTTAATTGTTAGCGAGGGGTTCCATTTGGTCCACCGCCGCTTCCGAAAGAGGAAAATATACTTTGCTGTTTGGTGGAACTTGTAGAGGTATTTGTTGAAGCGGTTATTGTTTGTGTGACAACAAGATCTCCTTCTTTAATTCCACTTATTATTTCAGTTGAAGTGTCGTTTGATTCACCAACTTCCACTGTTTGTTGTTTTATTGTTGTTCCGTCTATTATTTCGACATATGATGTTCCGTCATCTTGAGATTTTACTGCCGCCATCGGGATTAATAAGACGTCGGTTTTCGATTCAGTTATTATGTCTGCAGAAACACTCATCCCGGATTTTACTCTGCTGTCTTGTGTGTCGAATGCTATTTTTGCGTTGTATGAGACCACTCCTTGGCTTGCTGTTCCTATTGTGTCTACTTCTACAACGTCTCCGGTTATGCTTAATTCTTCAATTGCATCAAATGTTAATGTGGCTTTTTGTCCGACTTGAATTTTTGCAATGTCTACTTCGTTTAATGAAATTTCCGCGATTTGTTGTTTGGTTAGTAACGTGGCGATTGAACTTCCTGAAGATGCAACGTCATTTTTTGTTGCTGTAAGATTTGCGATAATACCTGCAAATGGTGCTCGAACTGTGTAATTCGCCAATTTTTCTTCTGCATCTGAAAGTGAATTTTCTTTTTGTTGGACACTGATTTCCTGCATTCTTAGGTCTAAACTTCCTGTCCCATTTTGTAAGTCCGAAAGTGCGGCTTCTTTTTCTTTTACCGATTGTTCCGCTGATGCTAAATCCAAAGGATTATTTTGATCCATTTCTGTTAGTGAGTTTTTTGCATTTTTTAGAGTGTTTTGTTGAGATAGTAGGTTTGATAAATGTGTGTTTATTTGTCCAATGTATG
Source organism: Candidatus Altimarinota bacterium (assembly GCA_023231115.1). Classification (GTDB taxonomy): domain Bacteria; phylum Patescibacteriota; class Gracilibacteria; order UBA1369; family LOWO2-01-FULL-3; genus UM-FILTER-38-24. Next base: position 32,733 of record JALNWA010000004.1, on the reverse strand, counting down.
TCCCAACGTTGGTTTGATATGTTTTGATTTCTGTTGGTATTTCCCAGTTTTTTCTTTTCATGTAATCAACAAAATAATCGAGCATGTTGCTCAAGCTTTTTGCTGTTTGTGCTATGCTTTTTGTGGTTTCCAAAGTTTCTGAAAGCAATGATTCTATTTCTATATCATCCGAATATCTGCTCGTGTTTTTGTAGTCTGTAAAATTTTTATTGTATTTTGCTCTTGCCGTATTGTAATCGCTCTCTGCATTGTTAATGAAAATTTCTATTTCACTTCTGTTTTCTGTGTTGAACATGTTTAGTATGTAGCTTACATTTTGATTTGTGGAGAATTTGTAATCATGTAGAACTCCGTCCAACGCTGTTATAATTGTGGGTAAATCGAGGAATGCGTCTGATATTTTGTTGAAAGAATCTTCTTTTGTTTGGGTTAAATCATCTTGTGTGTTTTGGTAATCAGTTTGTTGTGAAAGTTTCAATTTTTCAAGAGTGTCTTTCGCATTTGTGAGTGAGTTTTGGGCTTGCAATAAGGAAAGTTCATCTGTCGGTGCAGTCAATTTCTCTAGTGAAATTTTTGCGCTGTCCAAACTTAGTTTGGCATCTCTTACGGTTTTTGAAGCATCACTCGAATCAAGTTGAATTAGCGCGTCTCCGGCTTTCACTTCCTGATTATTTTTTACGTAAACTTGAATAATTTCGCCGGAAACTTTTGGTTTTATGTCTATTTGTGTTGCACTTGAAACTTGTCCTGTTCCGTTGACGTAGTTTATTAATGTGCTTTTTGTGACTTTTTCTGTTATATATTCAGGAGTTGTACCTATGGATTTCATATTTTGATATCCGAAATAACCGCCCAGTATTGCGATTAATGTTATTACAATTATTATTGATTTTTTCTTTAATAAATTTCGAATGGTGTTCATTTAAAAGATTATTTATAAATAAAAAAATGTGCCCTGAAATATTATACGTATGTTGATTTGATTTTCTTACATTTTTTTATGACAAATTTCTTTGTAAGAAAACTTTAAACAAATGCGTAGTATTTGTTGCAGCTGCAAAAAATATTTATTAATCAAAAAAAATGGAAAAAAAGAAATATCTTGTAATGACAGCTTTGGCTTTGGCGGTTTTAACTGTCACTGCGACTTCAGCTTTTGCTCAAGACACAAAGCCTGCTAGGCTTACTGACGAGGAAAGACAGGCTAGGTTTGAGGAAATGCAGGTTGAGCGTGAAAAAATAGAAACAGCGGTTGAAGCTGGAGATTATGACACTTGGTATAGTCTTATGACCGCAAATGACAGAAATCCTGAAATTTTGGAAGTTATCACTAAAGATAATTTTGCTAAATTTTCAAAAGCTCATCAATTGATGGCTGAATCAAGACAAATTCTTTCAGATCTTGGAGTGGAAAAAATGGGAGGATTTGGATTTGAAGGAAAAGGTGGACCTGAAGGTCGAGGAAGACATGGTGGTCCGCGTATGATGGACGAAGGTGAGGCAGCAGAAGTTGTTAAATAGTTAAATATCAAAAAGGGGCTTTCAATTTAGTTAGCCCCTTTTGTATACTCTCTATATGCAAGATTTAAAAAATAAGACAGATGCGGAGATTGTGAAGCTAAGTCTGGATAACGATGCTTGTTTTGAGGAATTGGTTGAGAGATATGAGGCAAAATTGATGCGTTATATTTTAAGAATTGCTTCTTTGGGTAAGGAAACTGCCGAAGATCTTTTGCAAGAAGTTTTTGTTAAGGTTTATCAGAATCTTAATGATTTTGATTCTCAATTTTTATTTTCGAGTTGGATTTATAAAATTACGCATAATGTAGTTATAAGTTATATAAGAAAATCATATAACGGGCCTAAATTTATTAGTATCGATGACGATGAATTTTATAAGAATTTCATAGATCTTATGCCAGGGAATTCTGATTTGCCAAAAGAACTTGATAGTAAAAATATCTCAAAAAAAGTAAGGGCTGTTTTGTTGGAATTGCCTGAGGGATATAGAGAAGTTTTGGTGCTTTATTATTTGGAGGAAAAAAGTTATAAGGAGATAAGTGATATCTTGGAGAGGCCTATAAATTCTGTTTCTGTGATGATAAATCGCGCAAAAAAACAATTAAAAGAAAAATTAAATTTTCTTAATTCATAATTTATGTCAAAAATATCTGAAAAAATAATAGAGAAATTGAAAAAAGAGGGGATTGAAAAAATTCCTAAATGGCGTTTTGTTTTCAAAAGAGCTTTTGTTTGGGTGTCTTTGGTTTTGGCTATTGTTCTTGGGTCTTTTGCTGTGTCTATGGTTATGTTCCAGATTATAAATATGGATTTGGATCTTTTGCCTAGAGTTGCCCCTGCCGTGGGTTTTGGTTTATTTAAAATTGTCCCGTATTTTTGGTTGCTTATTGCTGTTTTACTTTTTGTTTTTGTTTATTTCGATTTTAAAAATACAAGAAAAGGATATCGGTATGGCGGAGGAATTATTGTTGGAACAAGCTTGATTATCGCTTTTGTTCTTGGCGCTGGTCTTTATTTTTTCAAAACTTCTGAACGTGCAGATGAATTTTTTCTACAAATGCCTTTTTATGAGAATATGCATAGGGGCAGGGAAATGATTTGGAATGTTCCTGATAGAGGGGTTATTTCTGGAGTTATCATTAAGCTTGAAGGAGATAAGGCTATCATTTTGGAAGATGTTATGGAAAATGTTTGGGACGTTAACATAGAAAAAATAAAAATTGGGAAAGGGCGTATTGATAAAAATCTCTTTGTCGGCAATCGGATTAAGGCTGTGGGGGAAATGATAAGTCCCGGAAAATTTCAGGCTGATGAAATAAGGCCATTTAGGATGCCAAGATAAAAAGGTTGGTTGTTTACTTTTATGGCGATTTGTGCTATAATATTGCGATATAAAAATAAAAATAAAAATAAAAAGGAATGTTAAGTTTTTTGATATTTATTTCGGCCCTTGTGCTGATGGTGAAAAGCGCAAGTGTATCAATGAAATATTCTGAACGTGTTGCCAGCGATTTGCAGATTTCAAAACATTTGGTTGGATTTTTGATTATAGCCGGTATATCTGTTTTGCCGGAAGGACTTATTTCTGTTATGTCTGCATTAGAAGGTGAACCGTCTCTTGGCCTTGGAACATTGTTTGGTTCAAATGTTGCTGATTTGACTTTGATTTTTGCAATTATTGTATTTTTTGCGAGACGTAATCTTAAGATTAAAAGTAAGATTATAAATAATAGTTATCTCTATATTTTAACGATGCTCTGCCCTTTGATTTTAGGGCTTGATGGCGCGTATTCAAGGGGCGAGGGAGTTCTTTTGGTGGGGATTGGTGTCTTGTTTTATTATTGGTTGTTGAAGAAAGATAAAGAAATGTATTCAGACGTAAAATGTTGTTTTAATATTAAGAATTTTATTTATTTGATTCTTAGTATGGGTTTGCTTTTGGTAGGCGCTTATTTAATAGTTGAATCCGGGTTGGAAATGGCAAATATTTTGGAAATAAATCCAATTTTAATCGGATTGTTTGCTGTAAGTTTGGGAACAACTTTACCGGAATTATTTTTCTCGATTGAGGCCGTGAGGAAGAGGGAAGATGAAATTGCACTTGGAGATATTTTGGGAACTGTAATAACAGATGCTGTGATTTTGGTTGGAATTGTTGCCGTGGTAAATCCTTTTGAATTTCCTTTGAGAATTATATATGTGACAGGAGTTTTTATGCTTGTCGCAACGGTTATTCTGTTCTATTTAATGAAGAACGACAAGGCTTTGTCTATGAGGGAAGGGCTTATTTTAATCGGGCTTTATTTGATTTTTTTGATTACGGAAAGTACTGTCAATTTTTGATTTTTCATAAGTCGTAAACTGGTGGAATTTCTTTGATGAAATTTTGTGCGAATGTATATGTGTATGCTCCTTGGAATGGCATTACGATAATGTCTCCTTCTTTTGGTGTTGTTTTTGAGTAGATATAATATCCCCAAATGTCGTCAGGCGTACATAGTGAGCCATAAGTTATGAATGGGATTTCATTTTTTTGATCGAATTGAGATAAATTGAATAGAGGAACATAATGAAAAAATTGATATCTTTCCCATCCAATCATGTTGTTGCTACCGTCTGTTATGCCAAGTTTTGGATTTTTTATGTCAATGATTTTGAATAGCATGTGCATTGCACTATGACATATATATCGTCCCGGCTCTGCATAAAGTGAGACATTTGGAAGAAGTGGCAGAATTTCTTTTTTGTAAATTTTTACGATTTCTTTTGCAAATTTTTCCACAGGATCAACTTTTATCGGGATATATCTTTTTCCTATTTTTGTTTCCATTATTTCTTTTTCGCTTGGAACTTCCATGCTGTCTTCTTCCGGATTCCATGGATAAATTCCCTCAAATGGCTGCGGATAAAATCCTCCTCCCATGTCGATGTATTCGAAGTTTTTTCTTTCGCTTTCTGTGAAATTTTTCTTTAAGTACTCTGCCAATATTTTGAAAGTTTTAATATATTTTTCCGGCGTTTTGTTGTAGCTGATATGGAAATGAATTCCGCAGAAATTTATTGATTTATATTTTTTTGCTTCATTAAAAAATGTTTTTAAGTTGTCTATCGGAGTGCCGAATTTTGTCCATCCGCTCTGTACTTTCGTATATATTCTTACTCCGCATCTCATTGTTATTTTTTTTGCTTCCGCCATTTTTGCAAGTAATTTTAGTTCACGAATGCTTTCCAAATTTACTGTGATTTTTTCATGATGTTTCAAAATTAATTCAAAATCTTTTTCGGCTTTCCCCGGTCCTGTATAAATTATTTTTTTTGCTCCCGCTTCAATTGCAAGTTTAAGTTCTCGCTGACTGGAGACATCCAAGCCTTCTTTCTCTTGTACTACTGTTTTTAAAATTCCAAGATAATAATTGCTTTTTGTTGCGAAAAATACATTTATATTTAAGCCTTCTTTCTTGAAAGCGTTCTTAAAAGTTTGTACATTTTTTTTGACTTCTTCTTTGTCGTAGAGATAAAGAGGAGTGCCTGTTTTTTTTGCGACTTCGAGAAGTTTAGGTCGTAAAATTTTAACTTTTTGAAATCTTGATTTGAAATTTGATGATTTTTCCAATTTTTTGTTTCTATTATTTATATCAATACTATAATATATGCGAATGATGAATGCAATTTTTGTTGAAAATATCGAGGAATGTAAAAAATTATGGGAAGAATTTTCTCCGCATTTATCAATTTTTGATGAATGGAGTTTCCGTTTTGCTTTCTTTAAATTTTATAAATATAAGCCTCATTTTGTCCTTTTGCACGATGAAAAACAAAATGTTGGATTGTTGCCCCTTTGGTTTGTCCCAGAAAAAAATAAATATTTTTGGTTTTCAGATATTGGCGATGGTTTTAATTGGGCAGAAGAAAATTCTTTTTGGGTGAAAGATAAAAAATATGTAAAAGATCTCATTGATTCGTGTCCTAAATCTACGATTTTGAACAGTTTAAAAGCTGATGTTGTTAATGAGTTTTTGGCTCAAGATCCGCGTATTTCCAAATCTAATCCCAAACAAATCTTGAAAATGGAAGGCATAAATTCTTTGGAAGATTATTTTATGTCTGTTGATAAAAAACTTCGTTCGAATTTGAGAAGAGATAAAAAAAGGGTTGAAGCTTTAGGTCCTGAAATTGTTTTTGATAATTTTGATGATTTTAATAAACTTGTAGAGTTTAATTCCGAAAGATTTGAGGATTCTCCATTTAGGGATGAGCGTATGGTCAAGATCTTTCTCGAGATAATTGAAAAAGGCAAAAGTGGGGGAATATATAAGGCTAGGATGATTTCTGTAAAAGTGAATGGTGAGATTGTCGGGGTTGATTTAAACTTTATTTATAAAGATGTTTATGACACTTTGTTATGTGGGAATGACACTGAAAAATGTCCTGGAATAGGTCATTTTCTTACAATGCTTGATATGCAAGATGCGATTTCTTATGGAATTAAAAAAATAGATTTTTCTGAAAGTGACGAAGGTTCTTATAAAGAAAAATTATTTACAACAATTCCTCAATTTACTTTTTCAAACTAAAAATTTTCTAAAAACAGCTTTTCGATTCCTTTTAAGATTTTGCTGTCATTGTCTATTGTAAATTCTCCGTTTTTCGCTTTTAGTACTGATTTGTGGGCTATCGCCATTCCGTAATCGTCATCTTGTTTTAGTACTTTTCCTGCATCAAGTTTATGATCTATAAATATTGAATCGTCTTTTGCGAAATCTTCGATTTTGTCTGATAAATATTTTAATCCCGATGTCCCTAATTTATATATTCCAACTTTGTGAACTTTTTTTGTTTTATTCCCGCTCAATTTATTTTCGAAAAAATCTAAATCAAGTGTGCAACCTTCATAATTTGTGTTTGGTATGAATGGTTTATTTCCTGAAAGTCTTTTCCCAAAAAGTCCTTTTATGAATTCTTCATTAAAATCGAATCCGTGTAGAAGCTCAGGCCTCTGCGATATTTGGATGCTTGAAAGTGAAAGACGAGGATTACATTCTATCAAGAAAATTTCTCCGTCTTTTATTATGAAGTCGAGACTTGCTGTTCCATAAAGTTTTAATTTTTGTAGTGCTTTGCCGAGATTTTGTAATACTTTATTTAGTTTTTGAATTGTTTCTTTGCTGAAATATGAAGTTTTTATCCACTGAATTCCCAAATATTTATTTCTGTTTTTGCTTGTAATCGAAATTGCTTGAATTCTCATTGATGAAAAAATCATTTCCTTTTTTCCAATAATAAGGCTTACTCCCAATGGAATCCCGTTTATGTATTCGCGATATAAAAATGGAAATTTTACTTTTTTCTTGTCGATTAGGTCTGTAATCTCTTTTTTGTTTTTTACGAAAAATGTTCCTTGTGATCCGTGACTGTGGGGGACTTGAACGACTCCTGGAAATTTTGAAATTAAATCTATTTCTTTTTTGTTTTTTGGTATAACGCTGTTTGGGGCGGGGACTTTGTTTTTTTGCACAAGTTTGTCAAAAAAAATTTTGTCTTCGAGTTTTTCTTGTACTGCCCATTTTGCGGATAAAAGTTTTATTTTGTTTTTTTTCGCCCATTTTTCCAAAGGATTTGAAGAAAGACTGCTTGTGTAGTAGCTGTCGATTTTCTTTTCTCTAAGCTCTTTTGTGAACTGGGGAATAGTTATTAATTCTTTGTCTGATGGTGAACTTTTTTTTGAATTTAATATTATTGTTTTTTCTTTTGGAATGTTTGCAATGAAAAAATCTTTACATGAATTATCTTTGAAAAGTACATGATAATATTTTTTCCTGTCTTTGGAGAATAGAATTTCATAACTTTGGGTTGAGGCTGTTTTCATTTTTATTGGATTATGATTTCAATTTTTCTTGAGGCATCTTCTGCATTTTTTTCAGCTTCTTCAGGAGTTTTTCCTTTGCATGTGACATACCCTATATAGTCAAATCTTTCTGGAGGTAAGCCAACTTCGTCTCCTTCTGCCATTATCGTGTCCATGTCGAAAATTGTTTCATTCTGTTTTAATTCTTCCGGAATAAATATCTTTTTAATTCTACCATTTTTTTTTGGCATTAAAAATTTCATGTAGGTGTGGCATCTTGTTTTTACTTCATATTCTCGCGGAATCCCAAGCGCTATCATCATAGATTCAAACATTAGATTGTAACCGGTTACTTGTAATATTGTTTCGTGTAAATCATCTCCACCGATTCTACAGCCTATTTCTACGATCTTTGGGCCTTCAGGTGTAAAAATAATTTCTGTGTGAGTTGCTGAATTTTTTATTCCCATCGCTTTGATTGTTTTTTCGATTATGTCTTGTATCACTGTTATTTCTTCTTTTGAACATATGTATGGAACTCTTCCCGCTAATTCCATGAAATAAGGAGGTGCCATTCTTATTTGATCTTCAATTCCCATCATGGTTACTTTCCCGTCTTGAACCAATGCGTCGACGCTTATTTCATGTCCGTCCATAAATTCTTCAACTAAATAATCGATAACCATGTCAACATGTCCATCTACCCCTATAAGGTCCATTTCTTCTTTATTAAAGGCAAAAACATCTCCATCAATTGCTTTTGCTCTTAGGAATTTTATTGAATTTTCGTAATTTTCTTTTAACGCCGCAATGTCTTCATCATTTCTAATCATGAATGTTCCATAGCTGGCATTTCCGCCGACAGGTTTTGCAACGCATGGAGTTTTAATTTCTTTTATTCCGTTAATCAGTTCTTTATAACTTTTGCAAAGTTTGAATTTTGGAATCGGGACATTTCCTTTTTCTAATGCTTTTCTCATGTGATATTTGCTTCTGCAATTAAATGCGACAATAGGTTCATTCCCGATGCATCCGTATTGCTTTGCCAAGAGCGCGACAAGAGGTGTAAGCCATTCCGAGGTTTTGATTGTGACCGCATCAAATTTCTCAGGTTGATTTTTCATGTAATCCAAGGTCTTTTTCGTCTCTCTTAAATTATATATAAAATGTTTTTCAAAAACATCCGGCCTTGGCTCAAAAGATCCATCACTTAAAAGATATACTTTGTGTCCCAGTTTTTTTATATCGTAAAAAGCTTGATACACGGAATCTGTGTAATTTGAACCGGTTACTATTAAAATATTTTTACCCATTAGAATTGTAGATGATAAAACGGTGGTTTATCTTTGTATCTTTGAATTGTCATCCAAAGTATTTTTTCTATTAAATCTTCATAGCTATATCCTGCGAGTTTCGCAGACATGGCGACAAAATTATCTTTTTCCAAGGGTGGATTCGGAGTGAGTTCTATCACATATGGATTTCCTTCTTTATCAACTCTAAACTCTATTTTTCCGTAATCATGACAGTCAAAAATATTATAAACATCCAGCGCCATTTCGCTTATCAGCGTTTCAAGTTTTTTGTTTATTTTAGCCGGTTTTTCTATTTTTATTGAGTCCAAGATGTGTTTGTTTTTGTCGTCCCAAAGGTCTGATGAATATATGTGCCAATAATCTTTCGGGACTTTATCAAAAGTCGAACGGATTAACGGTAGCACCTCAACTTCTTCTTCGTTTCCTAGCAATGAAGCGTCAATTTCAGTTCCTTCGATATATTCTTCTATTAGCGCTGGTCTTTTAAATTCTTCTATTATTATTCGAAGTTGTTTTTTTAAATCTTTCTCGTTAGTTACCACCGATTGATTGTCTATACCGAAAAAATTATCTGAGTTTGCCGGTTTTACTATTAATGGATATTCCAATTCATCGCTTATTTCTTCGTCCATACTTTCCACATAGTCCCAATCCGGAGTCGGAATGTCGTGATATTCGAGAATTTTTTTTACTTTTATTTTGTCCAATGAAAGGGCGAGTGTTCCCGGATTTGAGCCTGTGTAAGGCAATTGTAACATGTCGAATAATGCGGCTGAATGAGATTTTAAAAGAGGGGAATTATAAATCGCTTCACATAAATTTATAACGAAATCCGGATTTGCTCTTTGTATTTTTTCAATTGGTACTGTTGATTCTCCGATGTCAAAAACACTTACATTGTATCCTTTTGCTTCCAATATATTTTTTATATCGTCTCCTGTGTAAAATTTCTTTGCGGTTTCATTGTATAGCGGTAATTTTGAACTTGTAACAATTCCAATGTGCATTTTTTTTATTTTGCTTTTGTCTACAATTCTAAGTTTTTCTATTTTTGAAGCTTTTATGATTTGTTCACGGACGATTGAAGCGGATGAGAGTGAAGACTGTCTTGTAGTTTTTCCCAAAGATGAATCTTTATGAAAACGTGTAACATTTATTTCTATTTTGTTCATTAATCTGTTCATCAATGTTTCCGCTTCTTGATATGTTCGTCCTTTTACAACAGCCCATCCTGCGTTTTCAAATCCTTCAGGTGGAACCAAAATAGCGTCTCCTACATCTTTTGTTATTATTAATTGAAGAACATTTTTTATTTCCTGTGCTTCTTTTACGCCTTCAATATTTGTTATAATTCCGGAATGATTTGGGATGAAATAACGGCATATTACACAGCCTTTTGGATGTGTTTTTTTGTAATTTGTATTCATTCCGCAGGCAATTCTTATCCCTATTTCCACCATGTCCGTGTCCCAAACATGTTTTACATTTGTATAAATATCGTCTCCACCCATTCTTGACCCCACTTCGACGATTTTTGGTCCGGTTGAAGTTATTTTTATTTCTATGTGGGCAAGACTGTTTTGTACGCCGAGAGCTATCAGAGATGATTCAGCAAGTTTTACCACTTCAGGTTCTATCTCGTCGTCGAGTCTTGCTGGAGCTATGTCTCCATATTCAACGAAATAGGGAGGCTTGATAGGTTGTTTTTCATTTATTCCGATTACATGAGGGATTCCGTATTGTGAGAAACATTCCAAACTTATTTCCATTCCGTCCATGTATTCTTCATACAAAAAAGTTCCACTGTTGTATTTGAAAATTGGATTGAATTTTTCATTACAGTTTTTTTGGAAATAATCCAAAGTGTTTTTTGCTTCTTCCTCGTTTTTTACGAGAATTACGAATTCGCTGTCCGCTCCCCATGCTGGTTTCATTACTGCAGGAAATCCAATTTCTTCTGTGGCTTTTTTTAAGTCGTTTTTGTTTTTTACCATATGGAAAATCGGATTGCCGAGATTTGTTTCGGCGAGGCGTTTTCTCATTTCATATTTGTTTCTTGTTTTTATTGAAGTTTCATAACTGTTTCCAGGGAGTTTAAATTCTTCGCATACTTTAGCTAAAATCGGGATGTCGTCTTCCCAGAAAGTTATTGCTCCGTCAAATTTTATCTCGGGATTATTTTTTTGAAAAATCTTTAATTTCTCAATCACTTCTTTGTGATTGTATGTGTCCGCTTCTATGAAATAATCAATAAGTTTTTTATTTGTATCTAATTTTTGATTAACCAGAATGACGTTTACTCCGAGATTTTTTGCTTTTTCGAGTGTGAATTTTTTCTTTTTTCCTCCTGAATTTATGAAGATAATATTTTTGCCTGCTAAGTCTTTGTTTGGGGGCATTTGTGGTTTTTATATATTTATAAAAACCATAATCTTATTAAAAAAAAACACAAGAGTTTTTATGAAAAAAGGTGTTTTGTTTTATTGTTTTATTTGCGGAAAAAAATTTTTTCGTTTAAAGTTGGTTTCATGACTGCACAAAATTATTTATGGATTGTTTTTGCTACAATTGTCGTTGGATTTTTGGTTGTTGATTTGGGATACTTCAATAGGAGACCGCATAGAATAGGGACGAAATCAGCTCTTATACAAACTATTTTTTGGGTTTTGATTTCTCTTGGATTCGGAGCTTTGATTCTTGTTTTTCTTGGAAAGGAATTGTTCGCTCAATTTATTAGCGCTTATTTGACGGAGGAAATGTTGTCGATGGATAATCTTTTCGTGATTATGCTTATTTTTAGCTTTTTCAATCTTGATGAGAAATATCATCACAAAGTTTTATTTTGGGGAATTTTGGGGGCTGTTGTTTTCAGGGGAATTTTTATAACTGTTGGAGCTGTGATAATTCATCAGTTTTATTGGATACTATATGTTTTTGGAGTTTTACTTATTTATACCGGAGTTAAACTTTTTTCCGATAAAAAGGAAGAACATGCTGATTTTGAAAACAGTAAGGTCGTTCGTCTTGCAAGGAAGTTTTTGAGATTTACGCCAAGTCCGCATAATGGACAGTTTGTTGCGAAGGAAAATGGCAAATGGTATTTCACTCTTCTTTTTATGATTATGTTGCTCGTTGAAACGACTGACATAATTTTTGCGGTGGATTCAATTCCGGCGACTTTTTCAATTTCTCAAAATCCTTTTATAGTTTTTACTTCTAATATTTTTGCTGTGATGGGGCTTAGGGCTATGTTTTTCTTGATTGAAAATATTTTGCATAAATTTCATCATTTGCAGAAGGGGTTGTCTATTATCCTTATTTTTATAGGATTAAAAATGTTGGGTGGCATTGTCGGAATTCATGTGTCTTCCATATCTTCTCTTATTTTTATTCTTGTTGTCCTTTCCCTTTCTTTAATTTTGTCAGTAATATTCCCAAAGAAGATTTGAAGTTTTAATTCATACTAAATTTGTCTTCATTGAAGGCAGGCTGTTTGTCGGGGTATAATTGTTAAAGTTCAAATTTAACCCCAAATTTTATGAAGGGATACAAAGGTGCGATCGAAAAGATGACTCTTGAAAACGATAATTTTAGAAAAGTTCTTTATACTGGAAAGCACAGTCAGCTTGTTTTGATGAGTCTTAAGCCGAATGAAGAAATTGGAATGGAAGTCCATAACGAAAATGATCAATTTTTCCGTTTTGAAAAGGGGACAGGGAAGGTTCTTATTGATGGAAATGAATATGCGGTTGCCGATGGTGATGCAATAATCGTTCCTTCCGGAGCTCAACATAATATAATCAATACTTCAAGTTCTGAACCTTTAAAGCTTTATACTATATATTCTCCTGCGCATCATAAAGATAAGGTGGTTCATTCTACAAAGGAGGATGCCGAAAAAGATGACGAAGAATTTGATGGTGTTACAACAGAGTGATTCTTTAAAGTTTGCTGTTAATGCTCCGCTTTAAAAACGGTTATTTGTCAAACTTCTATTGACTTTTGGTTTGACTGCGAGCAAACTGCGTCTTGTTATTTTTTAATCACCGTTATGGGAAAGAAATTATACGTAGGGAATCTACCTTACACAGCAACAGAAGAATCTCTTCGCACTGCATTTGCAGACGCAGGAACTGTTGAATCAGCAGCTGTAATCGCTGATAAATTTTCAGGCAGATCTAAAGGTTTTGGATTTGTTGAAATGTCCACAGAAGAAGAAGCTCAAAAAGCTATCGAAACGTGGAATGGCAACGAGATGGAAGGAAGAAAGCTCGTTGTTAACGAAGCTCGTCCAATGGAAGATCGACCACCAAGAAGAACAGGTGGTGGAGGTTTCGGAGGTGGTTTCGGAGGTGGAGGTTTTAGAAGGAGAGACTCAGGAGACAGAAATAGTTTCTAAGGTTTTCGATTTTTAATAATCAAATAGATGGAGCTTTGCGGGAAACTGCAGGGCTCTATTTTTTGTGATGTATTTTTTAGATTTTTGTGGTAAAGTTCTTCTCTTGTATTTAAAAGAATATGCTTTATTTGGAAAGAAAAAAGGCGGCGGATGATTCTGCGAAGATGTATGGAGTGGAAATTACTCCTGAGGATTCATTTTTTGCTCAAATCGATATTTTGTCGCAGGATCCTGCCTTTGCGAAGATGGCGGATGATTTATATGAAAGATATAAAAGGAGTATTAGTCCGGAAGAGAGAAATATTTTAATGGCTGAGGCGATAGATTTATTTGATCGTTTCAGGGTTGAGGCTTATGGAGAGGATCTTGTTCGGCAATTAAGTACTAGAAGTGAATCAACTAATCTTGGTGCATTTGTTTCTGCCGAAGGTGTTTTTTCCAGATATGGATATGAAATTACGCATGATGATATAGAAATATTACAGAAAATGCTTACAGAGATTCATGATTTTTCCCGCAGACTTTGTGGTTCATATTTAACATATAGCGCCGGATATGCTGAATTCATTGATCTATTCAGGATGTTTAAAGATCCTCTTACAAAAGAAGATTTTGATAAGATTGCCATTGCTTATGTTGTAAAGAAAAATCGTCTGCATTGGCACCTTGTTCTTTCTCCTTTGAGGGCTCTTTTTGCAATTATTGTTGGTGGACATGGGACTGTTTCTGATTTTTCAAAAAGACCTCCATTTTGTGCGGATTTAGCTGTTTTATATAAAATTCTTTCTGATGAAATGGGATATTTGGCTGAGGTTATCTCCGTCTCGGTTCAGGATGAAAAACCGGTTCATCAATATGTGAAATTTGGCGATGGCTCTGTTTATGATCCTTTTTGTTCTCCACGGACTTATGGTTACAGAAAAGATAATCCTTATGAAGGAATGTCGAAGTGATTTTTACTTGTTTTGTTTCTTTGAAGGCCTTATCCTTACTAGGTTTGAATAATCCTTATTTTTAATTTTATGGGACTTACTGAAGCACAAGTGCAGAAACTTAAAGGATTAACTTCGAAAGAAGTTTCTCAAAATTTGAGAAAACATGGCTATAACGAGCTTCCTTCGTCAAAGAAGAGAAGTATTTTTGCTATTATTTTTGAAATTTTAAAAGAACCCATGATTTCACTTCTTGTCGGATGTGGAATTATTTATATTGTGCTTGGAGATGTACAGGAGGCAATATTCTTGTCTTTTAGTGTGTTGGTGGTGATTGGAATTACGCTTTATCAGGAAAATAAAACCGAAAAGGCTTTGACTGCGCTTAAAGATCTTTCAAGTCCGCGTGCATTGGTGATTCGTGATGGAGAGAAAATGCGTATAGCCGGACGTGAAGTTGTAATGGGGGATGTTATTATTTTAAATGAGGGAGATCGTGTTCCTGCTGATGCGGTTCTTATATGGGAAAGAAATTTGTCTGCGGATGAGTCTCTTTTGACGGGAGAGTCTGTGTCTGTCAGGAAAATGGCTACAGATGAAGAAAATATAGGCTCTGTACGTCCGGGTGGAAATGATAATCCTTTTGTGTTTTCAGGAAGCATGATTGTTGGTGGGCAAGGAGTTGCGAGAGTTTTTGGAACTGGTATGAATACGGAAATAGGTAAAATAGGAAAAGCTTTGCAATCAATCATCTCAGAGAAAACGATTTTGCAAAAAGAATCCGCTAAACTTGTTCGATTCTTTTTTCTTTTCGCGGTTGTTTTTCTTGTGGTAATTGTTGCCGCTTTTATTTTGTGGAGAAATGAAATATTGAATGGATTTTTGTATGGAATAACTGTGGCAATTGCTCTTTTGCCCGAGGAATTTGCAGTTGTGCTTACTGTGTTTTTGGCGCTTGGTGCTTGGAGAATTTCAAAAAAACATGTTCTTACCAGAAAGGTTGCCGCTGTCGAAATTTTGGGTGCGGCTACTGTTCTTTGCGTAGATAAAACGGGGACTCTTACGCAAAATAAAATGTCGATTCAAGAAATTTTTGTTGAAGAAAAAAAATATGATGTTTTTGAAAATAAGGAAAAATCTTTGCCCGAGCATTTTCATGAAATTATTGAGTATGCTGTTTTGGCAAGCAAAAAGGATCCATTTGATCCTATGGAGAAGGCATTTCTTGAATTGGGGGAAATTAAATTGAAAGATACAGAGCACTTGCATGAAGAATGGAATTTGCTTAAGGAATATCCTTTGTCCAGACATCTTCTTGCTCTTTCTCATGTGTATAAATCCGACAAAGAGGGCAGGTTTTATGTTGTTGCGGCAAAAGGCGCACCGGAGGCTGTTTTTGAGCTTTGTCATATGTCTCAAGAAAAACAAAAAGTTTTGGAAAAAGAGGTGGAAATTATGGCGGCGAAAGGACTTCGTGTTTTGGGCGTTGCGAAGGCTGTTTACAGGGGAAATGATTTGCCTACTTCCCAGCATGATTTTGCATTTGAATTCTTAGGGTTTGTCGGGCTTGCTGATCCTATTAGAGAGACTGTTCCTTTTGCTATAAAGGAATGTTACAAGGCCGGTATTCGTGTGATTATGATTACCGGAGATTATCCCATTACCGCAAAAAATATCGGGGAGCAGATAGGGCTTAAAGATCCAGATCACATTATTACAGGTGCTGAACTTGAAAAAATGTCGGCAACGGAACTTGCGAAGAAAATTAAAAATGTAAATATTTTTGCGAGAGTTGTGCCTGAGCAGAAATTAATTATTGTTCAAGCGTTGAAAAAAGATGGAGAGATTGTTGCGATGACAGGAGATGGAGTGAATGACGCTCCTGCTCTTAAAGCGGCGCATATCGGTGTTTCTATGGGAGAGAGAGGGACTGATGTTGCTAGAGAGGCTTCCGCGCTTGTTTTGTTGAAAGATGATTTTAATTCAATTGTTGCCGCTGTAAAAATGGGTCGTCGAATTTTTGATAATATTAAAAAGGCGATGGCTTACATAATAAGTGTACATGTGCCGATTGCCGGACTTGCGCTTTTACCTGTTGTTTTTGATTGGCCTATAATATTTTATCCTGTCCATGTTGTTTTTTTGGAGCTGATTATTGATCCGGTTTGTTCTGTCGTTTTTGAAGCCGAGACGGAGGAGGATGATATTATGTCGCGTCCGCCAAGAAATCCTTCTGAACCGCTTTTTAGCAAGGGATTGCTCTTTAAAAGTTTTTTACAGGGGCTTATTTCGTTGGTTATGATTTCGGTGGTTTTCAACACAGCGTTGTCTTATGGAATGTCTGATTCTTATTCAAGAACACTTGCTTTTATAACGCTTATTGCCTCAAATATCGGACTTATTTTTGTTAACAGATTTTTGGGACATTCTATTTTGAAAGCATTTACTGCTAAAAATCCGGCTCTTTTGTATGTTGTTTTTGGAGCGACTTTATTGTTGATTTTATCTGTTTATGTTCCATTTATGGGACATGTATTTAAATTCGAAAATATTTCTGTATTACATTTCTTGATGGTTGTTTTTGTCGGTTTTTCTGCGGGAATGTTTTGGAAAGTTTTGGAGTTTTTTGAAATTAAAAAATAAAGAATCTTATATAAAAGGATTGTATGCCCATTGCAATAGGGCTTGTCTTTGGCGTGGTCTGCAATTTAAATCACCTCTGTTGCAGTTCTTTTTTATTTGTCCTGCGTGTCTGTTGAACGATTTCCACCTTTTTATTTGTCGTGTGTCTAAAATTGGTTCACGTCTGCCGAGATAATATCTGCAATACCACTGAAACCATCCTCTTATGTCAGGATCTCCAATCATTATCCAACCGTTTTTTCTCCACGTTTGCAAGGATTGTCTGGATTTTATTTTAAAATAATTCTTAGATGTGTCCGCTTTTTTTGGTGATAACTTTTTTTCCGCTTTTTTAAACCATTCTTCCGGAAATTCTTTTTTGCAATCATTTAAATATTTTCCTTCAAATATTCCGAGCTTTAACATTTTGGCTGGAGTTAGGGCAGGAACGAATTCTTTGTTGAAATTTTTTCCAAGTTTTTCTGATAAAATATATGCATAATTTTTTTGCATTTTATCATTCACTTTTATTTTTAATCCTATTTTGTAGTCTTTTGTAAGCATTTAATTGACAATTGTCTTTAAACAAACAATAATTTAGATACATTATATTTAATCCTCATTATTTATGAAAGTATTATATTGGATTGCGTTGGTTCTAGTTGTAGTAGGTGCGCTAAATTGGGGGCTTGTAGGCCTTTTCCAATTTGACTTGGTTAACTATCTTTGTGTAGATCTTCTTGCTATGCAGATGCTTGCTAATGCGGTTTATGTGGTTGTTGCAGTTTCAGGAGTTTGGGTATTGGTTTCATCTTTCATGTGTTGCGAAGGAGGATGCTCTTGCTCTAAATAATCATTTTTTATTATAAATTAAGCTTGTCTTGTTAAGAGGCAGGCTTTTTTGTATAATTTTGCTATGCAAAAAACTTGTAAACAATGTGGTTCAAATTTTGGAGTGACAGAAGATGATTTGAAATTTTTGGAAAATTTATCTCCGGTTATTGATGGTGAGAAAATTTTACTTCCTTGGTCTGCATATTGTTTTGAGTGCAAGTGGAAGCGAAAAATGATGTGGCGTAATTTTAATAAATTTTACAAAAGAAAATCTGATTTATCCGGCAAAGAATTTATTTCGATTTTTTCAGGAGACAAAAAATGCAAAGTTTACACTCTTGATGAATGGTGGGGAAACGAGTGGAGTTCGCTTGATTATGGTATGGATTTTGACTCAAGTAAGCCATTTTTTGAACAAATGAATGAGCTGTACAACAGGGTTCCGCGTCCTGGGATGTCTGTCTCCGGTTCTGAAAATTGTGATTATACGAATGCGACTTATTTTTCAAAGGATTGCTATTTGGTCGCTGGTTGTGTCGAAAATGAAAATTGTTCTTACGGACATATTTTGTGGTATTCAAAAAATTGTTTTGACATGGCTTATTCTTATTATTGTGAGGGATGTTACGAGTGTATAGATTGCGAAAAGTGTTATGAAGTTTTTCACGGAAGAGAATGCCTGAATTGCTCAAGTAGTTATTATCTTTTTGATTGTAAAGGATGTCGAAATTGTTTTGGATGCGTGAGTCTTGCGAATAAGGAATTTTATATTTTCAATAAACATTATTCTAAAGAGGAATATGAAAAAAAAGTTGCGGAATTGTTGAAACCTGAAAATAAGGAAATGGTTAGAAAAACTTTCAAAGATCTTTATTTGTCTTTGCCAAAAAGGGCTTTATATCAAAGAAATTCTGAGAATGTTTTTGGTAATCATGTCTTCAATTCGAAGAATGCGTATTATTGTTTTGATATTATAAACTGCGAAGATTTGAGATATTGTTTTACTGTAGGCAAAATGAAAAACTGCATGGATTGTATTCATCTTGGATCGCCGCTTGAGCTTGGATATGAAGTGTTGGCTTCCAGTGGATATAATTTGCTTTTTTGTAGGGATGGTTTTGGGATTGCTTCCGGGAATTCAATGTATTGTAATGAATGTTATGGAGTGAATGATTGTTTCGGATGCGTAGGTCTTCATTCAAAGGAAAAATATTGTGTTTTGAATAAACAATATTCTGAAAGCGAATATAAGGTTTTGGTTAAAAAAATAATTGAACATATGAGGAAAACTGGCGAATGGGGCGAGTTTTTCCCTGAGACTGATTCGCCGTTTTGCTATAACGAAACTACTGCGCATGATTTTTATCCGATGACAAAAGAGGATGCTCTGAAAAAAGGATATCAATGGTTTGATGAGGTTGATGAGGTTAATTTGGCGAAGAGAAGCGGTGAAGACATTGTTACATGTGAAGTTACGGGAAAGCAATTTAGGATTATTTCTCAAGAGGTTGCGTTTTTGAAGAGGCATAATCTTCCTGTGCCAACTAAATCTCCGGATGTACGCCACAAGGAACGGATGGCTTTACGTAATCCACGAAAGCTTTGGGATAGAAAGTGTGCAAAGTGTGGAGTCGACATCAAGACTGCTTATGCGCTGGATAGACCTGAAATCGTGTATTGTGAGGAGTGTTATTTGAAGGAAGTTTATTAGTCTTATTTGTACACGTTTTGGCGGTGGCTTATCTTTATTATGTGAATAATTAGTTGTTTTTTGTAGATTTCGTAAAGTATTCGAAATGGCCATACTTTTAATGAATATATGCCCTGAAATTCCCCTTTGAGAGGTTTTCCAAGGTATGGATTTAAGCTTAAGCTTAGAATTGTTTTCTCGATTCTGGATCGTTGAGATTCTTCAATTCTATTTAGCTCTTTTTCGGCTGTTTTTCTTACCACTATTTTGTACATGTTCTTTTTTTAATATTTTTTCAAAAGGTACATATTGTCCTTTTTTAAATTCTTTTCGTGCCGATTTTATTTCATTTTTCAGATTTGGATTTTCCCGTAAAACATCAAATGTTTCCTGCCACGATTCAAATTCTTCCGCCGACATTACCACTATTTTCGGGATGCCATTCTCGGTAAAAGTGTAATAATTTCCCGGTTTTTGTACTTCGTCGCTGATTTTGAATATGTTTTTTCTGGCTTCTGTCATGGATAAAGTTGTTTTTGCTTTCATATTTTTGACTTAAATTTTATATGTACATAATAACGTACATCCATCTGTTTTTCAATCTAAGTTTATTTCTTTATAACATGCCGACATTAAATTTTTATTAAATTTTTCTAAAATGTTGTATCATGCGTTCATGCAACATTTTTTTATAAATCAAGAACTTAAAGAGGGAAAGGTTGTTATAACAAATGAGGATTTGCTTCATCAGATGCGGAACGTGATGAGATTTGAGGCGGGGGATAAGTGTGTTTTTCTTGATGGTAAAGGCTCAAAGGCTAATGGGGTTTTTGAAGTTGTCGCAAAAAAAGAGGCGGTTATCAATTTGTCTGAAGTCGTGCATTGTCCTGATAATGGCCGAAAAGTGAGTTTGTATATTGCTTTGTCGAAGAAACCTGCGACGCTGGAATTGATTGTTCAAAAAGCTACGGAAATAGGCGTGACCGATATTTTTCCGATTGTTACAAATAGATGTCAGGTGAAGGAAATGAGGAATATTCCAAGATTTCTTTCTATTATAAGCGAGGCGGCTGAGCAAAGTGAAAGATGTGTTTTGCCTGTACTTCATGAGGTTATTTCGTGGAGTGATTTTTTGAACGCTTTCCCGAAAGGTGAAGTTTTGGTCGGAGATGCGAGGCAACATGATGTGAAATTAGGTGAGTATTTGATTGGGAGAAATGAGATGGGCGAAAATTCTGGAAGAGAGAGGGCCGACTCCGTCGGCGTGAGTGTAGTTATCGGGCCTGAAGGAGGGCTTACGGATGAGGAAATTTCTGATGCGAAATCTCAAGGGGCAAAAATCTTTTTGCTTGGTGAAAACGTTTTAAGAATGGAAACTGCGGCGATTTCCGCGATATCCATGGTGATGTTTTCTTAAGCTATAAAATTACCTTGAACTCGTCTTGGTAAATTGGTAATATTTCACGGAACTTTTCTATATTTTTAAATATTTTTTAATTTATTTCAGATGTCCACATACCTTTTTGCTTCGATATTCGGCATCAGTCTAGTTTCTCTTGTGGTTGCGGTTTTGCTTGCGCGCCATGTCCTAAAACAGGACAATGGTACTCCAAAAATGCAAGAAATTGCTGAAGCTATTAGAGAGGGAGCGATGGCGTTTTTGAAGAGACAATATGTAACTATTGGTACTTTATCAATTGTTATGGTTGTAATTATTCTTGCCGCATATTCTTTCAGCGGAGATTTTAATTATGGCTGGCACACTGCTGTAGCCTTTCTCCTTGGAGCGGCTTGTTCTGCTCTTTCAGGATTTTTGGGAATGTATATGAGCGTAAAAGCAAATCTTAGAACTGCGGCGGCGGCTCAACATAGCGTAAATAAAGCACTTAAAATGGCGATTCGTGGAGGTGCGTTCTCAGGTATTCTTGTCGTTGCACTTTCTCTTCTTGGAGTTGGTGGACTTTTCGTAGCTTACGGCGGAATTGCTAATCCTACAGAAGTTCCTCTTTTATTGGTTGGTTTCGGATTTGGAGCTTCATTCGTAGCTCTATTTGCACAACTTGGAGGTGGAATTTATACAAAAGCGGCTGACGTTGGAGCGGATTTAGTTGGAAAAGTTGAAGCTGGAATTCCTGAAGATGATCCTAGAAATCCTGCAGTTATTGCTGACTTGGTTGGTGATAATGTTGGAGATTGTGCAGGTCGTGGAGCGGATTTGTTTGAATCTACAGCGGCTGAAAACATTGGAGCGATGATTCTTGGAATTGCGCTTTTCCCTGTTTTCGGATTTAAAGGAATTATTTTTCCTCTTGTAGCTCGTGCATTCGGACTTATTGCTTCTATTGTTGGAGTTATGTTTGTTTCCATCAAAGAATCTCAAGATCCAATGAAAGGCTTGAATAAAGGATATTTTGTTACAACAGCTTTGGCAATAATCGGATTTGGAATATCAAGTTATCTTTTACTTTCTCCTTCAGCAGAATATTTGGCATCTAACTTATTGGTTTCTCCAAATACATGGATATGGTTCTTTGGAGCTGGACTCACAGGTATCGTTGCGAGCATCGCGTTTGTTTACATTACTCAATACTACACAGAATATAAATATCGCCCTGTAAAAGAAATTGCTGAGGCTTCAGAAACAGGAGGCGCTACAAACATCATCAGCGGTTTTGCCGTTGGTCTTGAAAGCACAGGTCTTCCTGTTCTTGTAATTTCTGCTGCTTTGATTGGTTCTTATTTCCTTGGAACTTCTACAGGAATTATGCACGGTGGACTTTATGGAACGGCTGTTGCGACTATGGGAATGCTTGCAACTGCGGCTTATATCCTTGCAATGGATAATTTTGGGCCTATTACAGATAATGCAGGTGGAATTGTTGAAATGTCTAAGGCTCCTGAAGAAATCAGAAAAAGAACAGATCGTTTGGACGCTGTAGGAAACACAACAAAAGCTCTTACAAAAGGGTATGCTGTCGGTTCTGCGGCTCTTGCGGCATTCTTGCTTTTCTCTGCATTTATGGAAGCGGCAAAAATTACTGTTATCGATCTTGCTAAACCGATTGTCTTCGTTGGAGGACTTATTGGAGCGGCTCTTATTTTCGTATTTTCATCATTTGCAATTCGTGCGGTTTCTCGTGCGGCAGGTTATATCATCAATGATGTTCGTGCTCAATTTAAAGAGAAACCTGGCATTATGAAAGGAACTGAAAAACCTGATTATGCTCGATCTGTAGACATTTGTACAAGAGGTGCACTTAAGGAAATGGTACTTCCTGGACTTGTAGCCGTAATTGTTCCTACTGTTGTTGGATTTGCTCTTGGAGTTGAAGCTGTTGGAGCGACTTTGATGGTTGGAACTATTGCCGGAGTTGTTTTGGCGCTTGTTCTTAACAACGGAGGAGGTGCTTGGGATAATGCTAAGAAATATATTGAGACCGGAGCGCATGGTGGAAAAGGTTCATTTGCTCACAAAGCGGCGGTTGTTGGAGATACTGTCGGTGATCCGTTCAAGGACACAGCAGGTCCTTCACTACACGTTTTGATCAAACTTTTGTCTACTTTGACATTGGTTCTTGCTCCACTTTTCTTGTTGGTGCAGAAATAAGAATTTTTAATCGGATTTTGAAAAGCCCTTCTCAATTGCGAGAGGGGCTTTTTTGATGGTATATTTATTTTGTTGTTTTAAAAAAAATCCTATGAAAAAAATTCTTGTTGTTGCGTTGCTTTCTTTTTTGGCACAATTTGCCTTTGGATTTTCGGCTTATGCTCGAGAAAATGTGAATTATTGGTATATAAAAGATTTTCAATCGGAAATTATAGTGAACAAGGATTCCAGTTTGCTTATCACGGAAAAGATTACTGCGGATTGTGGCTCTTGTTTCAATAAACATGGAATTTTTAGGATTTTGCCCACGGAAACAAATACTACTGTCGGCACTATTAAAAGGCCTGTCGAGCTTGTTTCAATAACTGATTTTGACGGAAATCCTTTGCAATATAGTTCTACAAATAGCAGTGGTACTGTCACTTGGAAAATCGGTGATCCGAATTTTACCGTGCAGGGGTTAAATTATTACAAAATTGTTTATAAGGTTCAAAATGCGGTTTATTTCGAAGGAGAGGATTTTGACGAATTATATTGGAATTTGAGCGGGAATTTTTGGGATTTGGAGATTGATAATTTTTTTGCGGATATAATTTTACCTGATGAAGTGAATGAGGGAAATTCCATTGTTGATTATTTCTCAGGTCCTCTTGATTCGGATTCAAAAGATTTTGCGAAATATGAATGGAAAAATGAAAATATTTTGCATTTTTCGTCCATCGGTACTTTTGGAATAGGGGATGGTGTTACCGTGTCTGTAATGTTTCCGAAAAATATATTTACTCCATATGAATTCGGTTTTTTTGAACTTTATGGAAATTATTTGTGGGTTTTTCTTCCGTTGATTGTTTTTGTTTTTTGCTTTGTTATGTGGAAAAAACATGGAGATGACCCGTCAAACGATAAATCGATTATGCCGGAATTTGGATCGCCGGAAGATCTTACTCCGATGCAAATTGGAGTTCTTCTGAAAAATGGCAGTTTTGAAAATAAATTAGTTACAGCTTCTTTGATAAATTTGGCTGTGCATGGCTTTATTTCTATTAAAGAAATAGAAACAAAAGGTTTGTTTTTCAGCTCAAAAGATTATGAAATTTCGTCTTTGAATAAAAAAATGGATAGTAGTATGAAAGGCATTAGTGAGTCCGATATTCTTGTTTATAAAAAATTATTTACCTCAAAACTTTCGCAGGTTGTGCCGTTTTTTAAGGCAATTGGAATTGTTTCGCGCGGAGGTAAAATTCCGGAAATTCCCGCCAACGGAAGTGTCGTAAAATTGTCCGAGTTGAAAAATCATTTTTACGAGTCTTTGCCTTTGATTCATAGGCAGGCACTTAATGAAGTTCATGAAAAAGAATTGTTGGAAAAATATGGACTTTCTCTTAAGTTTTCATTTCTTTGGATCGGCGGACTTGTTGCATTTGGCGCATTTTTCTTCACTGGGGTTGAGGGTTCTTATAACATGTATGCCTTATCGGCGGTGTTTTCGTCTGCGGCTGTTTTGGTTTTGTTTTCATTCATTATGCCAAAGAAAACAGAAAAAGGCGTTGAGCTTACCAGACGGATAAAAGGATTTGAAATGTATATGGAAACCGCTGAGAAATATCGTCAGAAATTTCACGAAGAAGAGAATATTTTTGAAAGATTTTTGCCGTATGCGATTGTGTTTGGAATAACTTCTTTGTGGGCAAAGAAAATGCAACTTTTGTATGGTGAAAAATATTTTTATGCTCATCATCCGATTTGGTTTGTTTCAAGCTCTGGAGGTTTCGATATTGGCGATTTTTCTTCAAATATGAGCTCTTTGGCTGAGAGTATTTCATCTTCTGTTTCTGCTCCTTCCGGTGGAGGTGGTGGAGGAGGTTCCGGAGGAGGTGGAGGTGGAGGAGGAGGCGGTGGATGGTAGTATTATTTCATTTCCTGCGGCATCTTTTTGTGCTCAACGTATTGACAAAACGTGCTTGATGTTGTATAAAGGTTACTTAGAATTTATATAACATTATGGGGAAAGGTTTGAAAATTTCGGAGATATCTTTTGTAGACAGAAAATTTTTTGAGGAAGTTCTCTGTGAAAAACTTGAAGAAATGGGATTTGAGCGTAAAGACTCTCTTAAAAGTGGTGATTTTGAATTTGGAATGGTTAAAGATGATCTTGAAATTGTCTTTGATTGTTCGGCAGGGATAAATTCAATTTATATATGTTTGCCTGTTGATGAAGGTGTCGGAGAGAATGGAATATACAAAAGGGGTCGTCCCGGAGGAAGGTCTGTGCTTGTTGCTCCGCAAAATTTCATGCCTTCTCCAAACAAAGAATTTCTTAGCATGTATGTGGATTTTGCTTGGGATATGATACAAGATGTTATTGAGCGCGGCGAAGCTATTTTGTATTTCAGAAAGGATCATATTTATCCGGACTATGTGAAAAAAAAGAATCGTGTTTCCAGTCCTGAAACTTATGCTTCTGAAGATAAAATAGCTCTTATTAAGGCAGGTGTTTTGGGTTCCTTGTTGGGTTTAGTTCTTGATAAAGACACTGCCTCTGATTTGTTAAATTTACTTTCTACGGTTGGAGTTGATTCTCCTGATGCAATAAAAAATATTCTAATGTTTTTTGCCGATTCTCAAGATATTCAAAGGATTGCTTCCGGAGCTTTTTTGGCTGTTTTTACTACCGGATGGATTTTGGCTTTTAGAGATGGAATTAAAAAAAGCATTTCTAAAAAAAACAATAAAAAGAAGGATTTATCATGAATAAACCATCGTCAAATAGGGAACAGCAAGGAATTTTCGGGAGAGCTTTTGGTCGTGTGAAGGGGAATATTGAGACGGCTACAATGCCTGTGCCCAAAGATGTGACTGTTTCCCATAAAATTTCTGGTGATGTTAAGGCTGATTGTGTGCCGGAAAAGTCGGCACAACCTCTCAAATTATCAGGAAAAAATCATGCGTGGTGGATAGGGAAAATTCCCAAGCGTAAAGGTGAACGTCGTGATTGTATTTATTCTCCTGAATTTATACAGGCTTCTTTGGAAGTTTTGTTTGGTAATTTGGAAGAAGGTGAAATTGCGCAGATTGTTATGGCTCCTTGTTTTAGCAAATATTTTAATGGTGTTGAGGATAGAGAACTTGGACTTTCGGATGAAGAGGCAAAAGCTTTTATAATGAAGATTGTGAATGAAAAATTTCCTTCGTCTTTGGCGAGAATTGAAATTCATTGTGTTGAGGAAATGCCTTTACACAAAGAGCTTTTTCAAAGAGTGGAATCTGCTTTTGATAAAAAGGAAGGAGTGTGTGATATTGAAAGGGCTTTTGGCAAAAAGAACGATGCTTTTAAAAATCCTACTTCTTTGGATATTGCCCGTTTGTTGTATAGAGCTTCCAGAGACAATTTTGAATTATTCCAATTTTTCAGGAATGCCGCTCCAGGCAAGTTAAGGCCTGATTATGACGCAAAGCCTTGTCCGAGTGATTATTATGCTTTGGCTGAGGTTTCCGTGCGTTTAGCGGAGATTTTGAATGGCAGGACTATCCATGGCGGGGCTGACAGGCAAGGGAAATATGATGATTTTATTAAGCAAATAGTTGAAATGGCAAATGCCGGCGACGAAAAGCCGAAAAGAAAGAAAAATTTTCTTTTCGGACTTGAGCCATTGATTGAACTATTTAAAGGAAAAAGATTTGAAACTGTTCATTTGGATACAGGAAAGAATCCTTACAAAATGAAAGTTGAGAGAACGCGTGCAAAAACGAGGCTGGCTCTTGGAGGTGCGTTGTCCGCCGCCGCGATAGTTTTGCCTATAGCTGGAGGTTATGCGGTCTCTGAAATGATGAAGCAACATAATGTCGAGCAGGGGCGTGAAATGATGATGGATAGACTTTCTGAAGTTTTGGAGGGGATGTGTCTGACTTATGATGACTGTAAATTTGGCGTTCAAAGGCCGGAATCCTCTTTCAAAAATATACTTAATGAAAGTTTATATCAGGTTTCAATCAGGTACTCTGTTCCGCATGACAAAGTTCTTGAACTTGAAAATTTATTGTTGTCTTTTATTTTATCTCATCAAGAATTTTTGTCGGGCATGGGTGACGATAATTCAAGACTTATCGAATTTGTTGATTTGTTTATGAATGATTCGGCGACTCAAGGAAGGCTTGCTGAAATGGGAATAAATGATCTGCAGGTTTATGGGAATTTGGCGCATTACAAGAGTGAACTTTTAAAAATTTCGAAAGGAGGAAAACAAAAGAGGGAGGTTTCTTTTGGAGAGAGGGAAAAAATCGCTTGTGCTTCTGTGCCTTGGAATCCTGACCCAAAAGTTGGTTGTTTGTGTGATGATGTTGATAGTTTGGGTGTTTTTTCTCCATCAGAATTGGGTTCCTTTTACAGGTATGAAGTAGCTGTTTGTACAGGTGTGGGGGGCGATGTGCTCGTCGCAAAGCCGGATAATTCCTTTGGAAATTTTATTACTCATGAGAGCGATAGCGACCCACACGACACATTCAGAGATTTGTATTATAGGACTTTTTATTCGTGGCCGGATGATCCTTTTTCTACTAAACTTGTTGGAGATGAGTTCGCAAAAAAGTATGTTGATACGCTTCGAAAGGCGGAAATGGTAAAAATTCCACAAAGAATGAAGGACTCTTTGTCGCAGATTTGTAATGAAAATATTGTCAGTAATTTTGGAAATTTTGATTTTTCGAAACTGGTTTTTTCTACGAAGGGGATGGAGTTGGTTAAAGGAATTCATCATTTTAAAGATCCTTTCAGCGGAGAAGAATGGGAACTTTTTATGGCTTCTGATTGCGAAAAATTTCAGGGAAAATCCGGAGAAAAGATTTTTTGCGATGATGTTGTTTTGGCGAGAAAAAAAGGTGAAACTGATTTTACTTTTGTGCGCGCGAAAGACTTTGCACAGATGTATATGAATACCATGCGTTCTCATTGGCGTTTCCCGCCCGAATGTAAATAAATCAGGTTTTTGAAAATTCCCAATTCATTTCGAAAATCTGTTTTTGCATTTTGTAAAATTCTGGATGATGAATTCTTACGCATGTGAGTTCTCCGCTTGAATCAAACAAAACTATGTGGTTGTCGTAAAGGAAACAAGTTGTGTTGAAAAGAAATTTTTTGTTTATAAATCTTGTTTCGCGATTTGAATGATTATCTTTTTTTTTGAAATTTCTTGTCAAATTTGTTTCTTGCAAAAGAAGTCGTACTTTTATCCCTGAGCGGATTCTTTCTTTCGTCCACTGTTCTTCACGTTTCGGATCTATTCCGTCATAAAAGCGATCCAAGTGCATCCAGCCGAGCAGTTCTTTTGGTCTTGTTCTAAGTATATCTTCGTACATTTCGCGATAACCTTCGATGCCTTTGTAGTAATTTATTTGAAGACCTTCCCAGTTTTTCGGAGATGATTGGAGTTCTTTTACGAGTTTTTCCGCTGTTGCTAGTTTTTCTTTTTCTTGATAAAAAAGTTTGTTTACGTCATCGATTGCGTAGTAGGTGTTGTTGCCGTTTTTGAATGAGAGAATGAGGTTTTTCTCAAGTAATGTATTTAAGATGTCATAAATGGAAGTGCGTTTTATTTTTGTCAGACGTGCGAGAGTTGATGCGGCCGATGGCCCAATTTTGTGCATCGTAAGGTAAAGAAGAGTTTCTTTGTCCGAGAATCCAAGCCTTTGAAGGTATTGTTGTATCATATGTGTTGATTTATTTCGACACAGAAATTATATCAGTTTTTGTGCTTAATTCCAAGTGTTTTTGCGTTTAGGTCGTTGACGTGTTGATAAAAATAGTATATTAAGATATCTATGGTAAAAAATTGTAAAAAATGCGGGGTTGAGTTTGAGGTTACGGATAAAGATTTGAAATTTTTGGAAAAATTTTCTGAAGTTTTGGTTTGTTCCGATTGCAGTAAGAAGTCTCATTTTTGCCTTAGGAATGAGAGAACTCTTTATAATAGAAAATGTGATGCGACTGGTGAGAACATGGTTTCAACGTTCCCGCAAAACAGTCCGTATAAAGTTTATAAAAGTGAATTTTGGCATGGGGACGGTTGGAATGCATTGGACTACGGAAAAGATTTTGATTTTTCGAAATCTTTTTTTGAACAATTTAATGAGCTAAAACTTGTTGTCCCAAAGTTTAATTTATTTAGCGTCCAAAATGAAAATAGTGATTATTGTAATGTCACTGTTCAAAACAAAAATTGTTATTTGCTTTTTGGCGGGGATTTTAATCAGGATACTCAGTACGGAACACTTTGTTTTTACAATGAGAATTGTTTAGACATTGATTACAGCGAAAAAAACAAAGAATGTTATTTCATGAATGACTGCGGAAGCTTATATGCTTGTCAGTATGCTTTTGACTGCGAGAATTGTCATGACTGCGCTTATATAAGCGATTGTACTGGATGTAATGATTGTATTTTGTGTACGAATTTGGTCAGAAAATCTTACTGTATTTTGAACAAACAATATTCCCGCCAAGAATATTTTGAAAAGAAAAAATATTTATTGAACGGTTCGTATAAGCAAAGACAGGAAAATTGGAATAATTTTTTGAAGTTGCGTGATGATCGAATTGTAAAAGCAAGTCATATGATTTCTTGTGAAAATTGTAGTGGCGATTATCTTAAAAATTCCAGAAATTGCAAAATGGTTTTTGATGGTTTTAATATCGAAGATGTTTCAAATTCGTTCTTGGCAATAGGGGTTAAAGATGGCTTCTATTCTGATTATACCGGTCATGGAAGTGAGCTTGTTTATGACACAATGACGGTGGTTGGAAGTCAAAATGTTTCGCATTCATTTTCTGCGGTTAATTGTTCTGAGCTCCTGTATTGCGATACTGTTTTTTCTTGTCGAAATTGTTTTGGATGTACAGGATTAAAAAACAAACAATATTGTATTTTGAATAAACAATATTCAAAAGAAGAATACGAAATTTTGAAAGCGAAAATTATCGAGCATATGATTAAAACAGGGGAGTGGGGACAGTTTTTCCCTGCATCTATTTCTTGTTTCGGATACAATGAATCAACTGCAAATTTGTACTATCCTTTGAGTAAAGAAGAAGCAATTTTTCAGGGCTTTAAATGGGTCGAGATTAATGAAAAACCTTATCAGGGGGAAAAAGTGATATTGGCCAAAGGGCTCCCCGATGACATAAAAGATGTTTCAGAAGATATTTTAAATATGCCTATTGAATGTGAAAAATCCAAAAAACTTTTCAAAATTACGCCGATGGAATTTGATTTTTATAAAAAATATAATTTACCAATTCCGAGATTGCATTCTGAGGAAAGGCATTCTTTGAGGCTTGCGATGAGAAATCCGAAAATACTTTGGAAACGAAATTGTATGAAATGTGGGAAAGATATTGAGACGAGTTATGCGCTTGAAAAAAAAGAAAAAGTCTATTGCGAAGAATGTTATTTGAAAGAAATTTATTAAAAATATATGAAAAAAAATTGTAAACAATGTGAGAAAGAATTTGAAATCACCGATGAAGATTTAAAATTTTACGATAAGGTTTCTGATGTAATTAAAGGCAAAAAGTACTCTTTGCCGAGTCCGACACATTGTCCCGATTGCAGACTTATGCGAAGGCTTCTTTTTAGAAACGAGAAAAATTTGTATAAAAGAAAATGTGATCTTTGCGGGAAAAGTGGAATTTTTGTTTTTCCTGAAAATTCGAAATTTCCGGTTTATTGTGTTGATTGTTTTTGGAGTGATAAATGGGATCCATTGAAATATGGTCGTGATTATGATTTTTCGCGTTCATTTTTTGAGCAGTTCAAAAATCTCATGAATGTCGTTCCAAAGATGGGCCTTTATCATTTGAGTAATGAAAACAGCGAATTTAACAGTTTTATAGCATATAGCAAAAATACATATATGAGTCCCGGATCTCATTTTTTGCAGGACTGTGTTTACTCCAGAAAAAGCCATTATTCAAAAGATTGTTTGAATTGTCTTTCGGTCGGTGACTCCGAGTTGATGGAGGGAAGCTCAAATTCAAGTCATTGTTATGATTGTAAATCTGTTTTTAATTGTAGTAATTGTTCAGATTGTTTTTACATGGCGGACTCAATCGGATGCAGTAATTGTTTCATGTGTAGTGGACTAAATAAAAAAAGTTTTTGCATAAAAAACAAACAATATTCGAAAGAGGAATATGAAAAATTGGTTGAAGAAGAATCGCAGACAGATGTAGAAAAAATAATGAATGAATTTATTGAGTTCAATAAAACAATTCCTAAAAAATATCAAAATCAGATGAATTGTGAAAATTCTTTGGGTGATTTTATTCAAAACTGTAAAAATGCAGAAATGTGTTTCGATAGTTTTAATGTTCAGGATGCTAAATATGTCGTTGAATGTGAGGATGTTAAAGATTCTATGGATGTAAATATGCATGATAAAAATATTCAACTTTGTTATGAAATGAGCTGTGGGGGCGACGGAAATTATATGTCGAAGTTTAATTTTTGCTCTTGTGTGTCGCCTGAAAGTTCGTATCTATTTGCATGTTTTTACGCAAGTGAATGTTTCGGATGTGACGGAATTAATTCAAAAACTAAAAATTGTATTTTGAATAAACAATATTCAAAAGATGAATATGAGGTAATGAAGGGTAAAATTATCGAGCAAATGATTAAAAACGGTGAATATGGAGAATTTTTCCCGATCTCAATTTCTCCTTTTGCTTACAATGAAACTGTTGCGAATGATTATTTCCCGATGACTAAAGAAGAAGTTTTGAAAAGGGGATGGAAATGGAAAGATAGGGACTTAAAAGAATTTTTGAAATCGGAATTTGTTGTCCCTTCAAAAATAGAGGATACCAAAGATGAAGTTTTGAATTATGTCTTTTCGTGTAATGAATGCGGTAAAAATTATAAAATTGTTTCTTTGGAATTGGATATTTCAAGAAAAATGAAAAGTTCTCTTTCGAAAAAATGTCCCGATTGTAGACAAAAAAATCTTATGAAATTTAAAAATTCAAAAAAACTTTTTGATAGAAATTGTGACAATTGTGATGTTACGATGAAGACGACTTATTTGCCTGAATATGCCGGGAAAGTGTATTGTGAGAAATGTTATTTGAAGCAAGTTTATTAAAAAAATATATGCAAAAAAATTGTAAAAAATGTCAGGTGAGTTTTGAAATTATTGATGAGGATTTAAAATTTTATGAAAAAATCTCGCCAATTTTTGGAGATAAAAAATATGATGTTCCGACTCCGACGCTTTGTCCGGATTGTCGTGCCCAGAGGAGAACGATACACAGGAATGAATATTTCCTTCATCGTAGGAATTCTTCGTTTTCAAATAAATCTTTGATTTCTATTTATTCCGACGATTCCGGATATAAAGTTTTTTCTAAAGATGAATGGTTCTCCGATGATTGGGATCCACTGGAATATGGACGCGATTTTGACTTTACCAAGCCGTTTTTTGAGCAATTCCACTCTTTGCAAGAAGATGTTCCTCGGGCTTGCATGATGACAATGGATAATGAAAATTGTGATTACACTACGGGAACCGGTTTTTGCAAGAATTGTTATTTGATCAATTCATCTGAATACGATGAGGATTGTTGGTATGGAAAATTACTTCAGAGATGTAAAAATGCTGTGGATTGTTCTTATGTTTATGATTGTGAACTTATATATGAGGGATTCAATTTGGAGAAATGTTACAACTGTAAATATGTTTATAATTCACAAAATTCCAGTGATTGCTGGTTTTGTGATGACGTGAAAAATTGCAGAAATTGTTTTTTGTGCGTGAATTTGGTCGGGAAACAATACTATTTTGAAAATCAAAAATTATCGCAAGCAGACTATGAAAAAAAAGTTTCTGAAATAATCGCTTCGCCTGAAAAATTTAAAAAAGCTTTGAAAGATTTTGAAGAGCTTAGAAAAAAAAGAATTTATAAATATGCAAATGTTTT
>JALNWA010000003.1 GCA_023231115.1 Candidatus Altimarinota bacterium | reverse complement strand
CCTGCCACCCACGATTTTTACATCAACAATTTTCGCCATCGAAATTATTTTAACTTTAAAAAGGAGCAAAAAATAACATACTAAAACTTTGTAGTCAACAATCACAGAGTTTTCAATTTTCAATAAATAGCTTACAATACACGCAAATCAATATTCAAATATGAAAATAGGAATCGACTGTCGCATATACAGTTCAAAATTTACGGGGATTGGTCGCTACACGCATGAGCTTGTACAAAATCTCATACAAATAAATGATGAGAAAAAACGTCCTCATGAAATTGTGCTTTTTTTTAACGCACCCGAATATTATGACTATACTCCGCCAAATCCGGCAGTGAAAAAAGTGCTCGTAAATGCGCGACATTACTCTTTTGCGGAGCAAACAAAATTTTTAAGAAAATTAAATAAAGAAAATTTGGACTTCGTTCACTTCCCTCATTTTAATGTTCCATACTTCTATAATCGGCCTTATACAGTCACAATTCACGATTTAACAATTTCTCTTTTTCCAGGACGCGGAAATAAAATTTGGAAATTTTTCCAATATCTCGTTTACGATTTAATAATAAAAAACGCCACCAGAAAGGCAAAAACAGTGATAACAATTTCGCAGAATACAAAAAAAGATTTGATTGAGAAATTAAATGTCCCCGAAGAAAAAATAGAAGTAATTTACAATGGAGTAAGCGACAGTTTTACCCTGATAGAAGACCCTGAAGTTTTTCAAAAAACTCTAAACAAATATAAAATCAAAAAAGAATTTTTGCTATATACAGGCGTTTGGCGTTATCACAAAAATTTACCACGACTTATATCTGCATTTGGAATTTTACGACAAAAAAAGAACCTCGATGTTTCGCTTGTAATAACGGGAAAACCGGATCTTGATTATCCTGAAACAAAAGAAAAAGTTAAAGAATTAAATTTAAAAGACGATGTGATTTTTACGGGACTTGTTGAGGAAGAAGAATTAATTCATTTATACAATGCCGCAAATATTTATGTGTTCCCTTCTCTATACGAAGGTTTTGGCTTGCCTCCGCTCGAAGCCATGAAATGCGGAACGCCGGTTGTTGCGTCAAATTCATCATCAATTCCGGAAATTTGCGGAAAAGGAAATGCAATCTTTTTCGACCCGTACAAAGTGGAAGAGATGGCGGATAAAATTGAAAAAGTTTACAAAGACGCCGATCTACAAGCCGAATTAATAGAAAAAGGAATTGTTCGCGCGTCACAATTTACATGGGAAATCACAGGCCAAAAAACATATGATGCTATAATCAGGGCAACTTTAACTGCAGAATAAATGTTCGAAAACTTTCAAAAATTTCTTACAGGCGCGGCAACCAGATATGGCATAAAAAAAGAAATCGAGGCCGCTGAAGTTTGTCATATTTTCAAAAAACTCGTTCCGGAAATTTTTGCAACGAAACCGGAGCCGGAAAAAAATATTGAACCCGCATATTACAAAAACAATATTCTCGTCATAAACACGCAGTCCCCTGCATGGAGCCAAGAAGTCATCATGAGAAAAGAAAAAATAATTGAAGAAATGAACGCAAAAGCCGGCAGAAAAATCATCGCAAACATTCGCGCGGAATTAAAAAGATGAAAAAAACAAAAACATTTGATACAATCAAGGAAAGAATAAAAATTTCTTAACCAAGTTCTATGAAAAAATATATTATCGCACTAGTCGCTGTTCTTGTAGTCGCCGCAATAGGAATTTATTTCGGCAATCCTGACTTGTTTCAAGGAAAAATGTTTCCGTTTACAAAGCAAACAACGGGCTCAGCATTGGCAAAATATAATCTTTGTCTGACACCTGAAGAATTGCAGAAAGACTATGAAAAACGAATGGCTGAATATGAAAAAGAGCAGGAACAAGAAAAATTGCATGAAAAACCATCAACAACAACTCCGCCGGACACAACCACAACTACAACCACGGAAGAAGAGACAAACAAGCCGCCAGTCATAGATCCAAATAAGAATGTAACAACAGGAAAGTCTCAAGGCACATATTCTGTAAATAAAGAAGGCAACTCAACAGGAATAAATCCTACAGGGGGGAATTATACGGGAGAAAGCTCCAAAAATTATACTTATGAAGTAATTGATTGCGGATGCAAAAGGGCAGGCAAAGTAACAGAGAAAACTGATTCAGAAGGAAAAACAATAGTTACTACATGTAGATACTACGCAAAATGGGAATGCCTTCCTCCAAAATCTCCATACCTTTGCCCAAGAGGAACACAGCTAAACTACAATGGCGTACGAGATCTATGCATAGATTCAAGAAAAGCCCAATGTTTTGGCACAACTAAACCGGCGAAAGAAGCAGTTGAAATATGCGCAATATATGAGGACTGGATAATGGCAATACCATGTACCCATTCCTGCAATCAAGAAATATGGGAACTTTGGGCGTCATTAAAAGATACCGATGCGGTAGCAAAAGCAAAAAATATAACAGCTGGCGAAGTCAAGAAATTGATGGGTGAATGCTCAGAGCAAACCATAATGGATTTTTAATAAATGCCAAAAATCACGCTCAAGGAAGTGATAAAAGTGTTGATACTTTCAATAGTATTGATAGTCCCGATTATTATTATTCCACAAGTGCATCTCACTTTTGAGCTACCAAAAGCTTTATTTTTTAGAGTCGGCACGATCCTTGCAGTCTTTGCGACGATTGCATTTTTTATCAAAAATCAAAAAATCTCTTTCCCAAAATTTTCAAAAAAATTCTCTATTTTTCTGATTTTATATTTTCTATCTTTAGTCATAAGCACGTTGCTCGGAATATCACCGCACACAAGTTTTTTCGGCTCATACGAAAGACAACAAGGGCTTCTTCAATTAATAATGTATATACTTTTTTTCCTCGTATTCGTGTCAGCGTTTAGCGAAGATAAAACAAAAAAACCTCTGCATGAATTTATAGAATTTATTTCACTTGTGGCTTTTTTTATTGCATCTCTTGCGGTCGCACAAAAATTTTTACCCACGTTAACATCGCTTTGGAATACGGATATTTTGGTTGGACGAAATTCTATCGGAACGCTGGGAAATCCAAATTTTTTAGGAAGTTATATCGCGATTTCACTCCCGTTTTTTTATTTTAATTTCAAAAATTCTCAGAATAAAATATTGAAAACATTTTGGATAATTGCAATCGCCGTAGGTCTGACAGCAATCCTTTTTTCTGCAAGCAGAGCGGCAATTTTAGGAGTGATTGTCGGAATTATTTTTTATTCAATTATAAAAAATAAAAAACTTTTATTTATTCCGATAATAATTTCAGTATTTATTTTAATAATAAATATTTTTGCGCATTCTCCGATAATCAAAAACACATATTTTTTATCAAGATTAACTTTCACGGAAGAAATAACAGGCTCAATAAAATCAAGAATGGTGATTTGGCCCGCGACAATAAAAATGATAATGGAAAACCCGATTTTTGGCTACGGGCCTGAAAATTTTGAAGAAGCGTTCTCGAAATTTTCTCCAAAAGAATTGTTGATGACCGAACGTTTCATCGACACCGCGGATCGCGCACATAATGAAATTTTGGATGTTACATCAATGCGTGGATTATTTGGTTTACTTTCGTATTTAACATTTCTGATATACATGATTTACACGGCGATAAAATCAAAATCAGAAATTGCATTAATCTCATCCACTGCCATTATTTCACTTTTTGCCGCGAATATGTTTGGATTTTCAACCACCGCCCATTATCTGCTTTTTTGGGTATTTGCAGGGCTGATCGCCATCGAGTCATTTCCAAAAACAACAAAAAAAATTCCAAAACTTACAAAATTTACAAAAATATTTTTAATAATTTCCTCGATATTAATAGCGATAAAGTTATTATTTTCACTTTTTATAAATCCTTTAATTGCAGATTATTATTTCGATAAAGGAATTTATTTATCTGTGAATTTCGAGACAAAAACTGCCGCGGAATATTTTAAAAAAGCGGTTTTATTAAATCCGAACGAAACAAATTATGCGCTTAAGGCTGGGGATTATTCTGTTATATCAAAAGATAAAGAAAATGCAGATTGGTTCTTTAAAAAAGCTGAAAAAAATCTCCACAAAGACTCAATTGAAATTTTATACCTCGGAGCAAGAGTGGACGCTTTGAACAAAAATTACAAAGCATCGATTGAAAAATTTAAAAAAGCATACGAAAAAGCTAAAACCAGCCCAACCATAATTCTTCCATATGCCCGCACACTTTTTTACGCAAAAGAATACGAAGAAAGTTTGAAAATTTACGAAGAATATTTAAATCTTGTCCCAATTTGGAAAAATGCCGCGGCGACAAAAACCGCTACACAAAAAGAAAAAGATCAATTTCGCATTTTCTTCAAAAACGCTCCGCAATTCATAACAGCAATCGAAGAAACTGCAAATGTTGCAGGAATGTTGAATGACACTGTAAAATATACTTATTATAAGACGGCAGAAATGACGATAAAAAATATTCTCAAAGAAATAACGAATTAAAAATGGCTGAAACTCCCAAAAAATCACCCGCACCAGCACCAAAAAAAACTCCTGAAAAACAACCGCAACAAAAACTTTCTTTGACAAAATCAAAACTTTTTGCGCGAACAAAAGCCGCGATTTCTTGGCTTATGCCTAACCTAAAGAAAGATCCAAAAAAAGAAATTCCACAGGACATAAAAGAAGAAGAACTAAAAACCGCAAAAGGATTTATTGAAAAAGCTATAAAAACAATTCAGGAACAAGAGCCTTATAAAACCGCAATCACCAAATATGGAATAACTCTAAAACCTGCAGATTACTATCTGCCGGTCGTAATAAAAGAAAGTCGTGCAAAAAATTCAAGCGCGTCAAACGTAGGAGCGAAAGGATATTTCCAACTCACATCGAACGGGCTTAATGGAATAAAAGAAGCATACGAAATAACGATGTCAAAAAAAAGCATAAAAGATGAAGAAAAAAACTGCATTGCAGGAATTTTATATTTTCATTATTGCCATGATTTTTATCCGAAAAGATGGAAAATTGAATGCAACGAAAACGAAAAAGGCCTTATGGCCGCACTAATGTACAATGCAGGCCCGACACTATATAGAAATCTTTACAGGTTTCTTGGTGAACAAAAATCATACAGAGAAATAGAAAAATTTCTTTCTTCAGTCTTGATTTCTCAACTGCCGAAAGTTATAGAAGACACGCCGAGCGAGACATACAGCAGAGGCTATCGAGTTTATTATTATTCAAATTTCGCGGTAATCGGATCTCTGAAAGGCAAAAAAGTAAGCATAAACGGCAAGTCTTATTCAGCAGAGCGCATAGTTCAAGGCTTGCACTACGCACGAATAATCCAATCAATCCGAAGAGTCAAAAAATATTCTGCATGATTTTTTGCTTGACTTTGCGCCGTCAATGTCTAAAATAAAGCCCGCTATCCAAGCAAATTTCAGAATTTAACGCAAAAAACTTGTTAAAAATCAGATTAACCCGTACCGGAAAACACGCACAGCCAAGCTTCAGAGTTGTACTTCAGGAGCATACATCTGCCGCAAAAGGCAAATTTATCGAAGCTCTTGGATATTACAAGCCTGCTGACAACCCAAAAGTCTTAACTGTCGACGCTGAACGTGTTAAATATTGGATTTCTGTAGGCGCTCAGCCTTCAGACACTGTTGCAGTTCTTCTAAAGAAAAACGGATTTGAAGGAATGGACAAATACATCGAGCCAAGAAACAAGAAGAGAAAGAGCAAAAAAGAAGCAGGAGAAGCGGCAGCACAACCAGTGGCGGCATAAGCAAATATAAAGCTATACCTTAATTCTTATTTTATAACTTTTTACTGCAATGACAGATACAAACAAAGATATAGAGTTTGTTAGATTTGTGGTCTCACAAATTGTTAGCAATCTTGATGAAATAAAAATCGAAAGAAAAGTTGATGAAATGGGCGTTTTAATCACACTTGAGGTCGGGAAAGAAGACATGGGAAAGATAATTGGAAAAAGCGGACAAACTGCAAAAGCGCTAAGAACATTACTAAGAATTATCGGTTCTCAAAACAATGCGCGCGTAAATCTAAAAATAGTTGAACCTCTTGAGGCTTAAGAGTATGCTTTCTTTATAGAAATAGAAATTAAACCTTTTAATTATGTTCTTTCCAACTGCCTACGCTAATTCTTCAGTGAGCATCATTGAGGCGGCGCAAAATTATCAACTGCTAGAAATCATAAACAGAGGACTTGCTTACGCGATAATAATCGCAGGTTTTTTATCTGTGGTTTTTATATTTATGGGGGGTATTTCTTTCATCCTTTCAGGAGGAGCTGAAGACAAAATCAAATCAGCGGTTTCCACAATTCGTTACGCAATTATCGGGCTTATCATAACAATTCTTTCAACAGTAATTGTTGGAACAATCGGTAAAGCCATGGGTCTTGATATCATCAAATACATCAACCTCGGCGATATCATCAACACAATAAAAAGCATAACAGTGGAAAGCTCTTCCTCATCTCCAGAAAGCCTAAATTAATCCCTGTCTGATGATGTGTTTCCAGTCATACGGAAACTTGAAAGTTTCTACAGCCCTTACCAATGCGGCGAAAACGCTCCAAGGAGAAGCATTTTTATAAATAAAAGCGTTTCCGGTTTCATGATTCGGATCATAATCTTTGACTTCGGGCCTTTCCTGACTTATTGGAATAATCCCGTTTGCAAGCAGTTCTTCGACATCTGTAAAAGAAAAAACAAGCGCGATGTCGGCCGCTTCAAGAAGATAATGTCGGTTCATTCTGTTGTATTCCATCACCTTAACATTTGAAAAAATTTCAGAGTTTGTGTCCGCAATCGCAATCACAGTCGCATCCAAATCTTTTGCTCCATCCAAAATCGCAACCAAATTTCTTTCCTCAATTTCGCTAAGTTCCTTGTCTATAAAAAGCGCGATAAGTGGCTTCTTTATATGGAATTTCAGCATTGAAGAAAGTTCATTCTTCGCCTCTGATTTGTCTTTTATCAAAGTGTCTATCGGCTTAATGTTCATTTTGTTTTTATTTTTGTTAATTGAAAAATTATACCCTATAATGAGACAAATGTCGACATAGTATATGTTGACATAATAGAAACTTATGAAAAAATTAATTCTCATCGACGGCAACGCAATAATGCATCGCGCATATCATGCAATTCCGCCGTTTAAAACTTCGCAGGGAACTCTTGTAAACGCAGTTTATGGCTTTTCCTCAATGCTTTTAAACATTTTAAATAAAGAAAAACCGGATTTCATAGCAGTATCTTTTGATTTGAAAGGTCCGACTTTCCGACACGAAGAATACGCCGACTACAAAGCGACTCGCGTAAAAGCCCCTGATGATTTTTACGAACAAATCCCGATGATAAGAAGAGTTGTTGAATCATTTGGAATTCCGATTTACGAAAAAGAAGGATTTGAAGCCGATGATGTTTTGGGAACACTTTCAGCGCAAGCCGAAAAAATTGACGACGTTTACACATATATAGTCACAGGCGACATGGACGCACTCCAGCTCGTCAGCGAAAAAACATTTGTCTACACTCCTGTAAAAGGAATCGCAGAAACAATCACTTATGATTTGCCAAAAGTCCTCGCGAAATACGGGCTTACTGCAGAGCAAATCCCTGACTTGAAAGGACTGAAGGGAGACAGTTCCGATAACATAAAAGGCGTAAACGGGATAGGAGAAAAAACAGCGGTAACTTTGCTTCAAAAATACGGGACAATAGATCATATCTACAGACACATCGACGAAATCGAAGGCAAATTAAAAGAAAAATTAGTCGCGGGAAAAGACTCTGCGTTCCAAAGTTTGCATCTGGCGACAATAGTAAGAGATGTCCCTGTATCGCTAGACATAGACGCATGTGTAACTCAAACATACGACAAAGAAAAAATAATTTCACTTTTTCAAGAATTCGAATTTAAAAGTTTAATTTCAAAATTAACAACCTTCAATAATCATTCAGATACGGCCCGCGCAGAAAACTCTGTCGCGCAACAAACCTTATTTTGATTTTGGTTTCAAGGTTCGCATGGGCAGGGGTTGGTGGGGTGTTGCGTGCTCGGTCTGGGGGTCACTCATCTCTTGCATCAGAGCCAAATTGATAATCCAAGTTATTTTGATCGTCAATAGTAATATCAACTACGTCTACAGATTCAGGCAAAAGATTATGTTGGCAAGTGTCAATTTGGGTTACTAGGGCAGCCAACAGTACAGCTCGCTCTACCCCTCGTGCAATACGCTTTAATCTCCGTGCTCTCACTCGATCTGGGGAAGGAATATCTGTAAGGCCTTCGATGACATCAAGATATGGCCTTTCTGGAATCAATTTATCTAAAAACATACTTAATATTTATTAATAATTGATATTAGGAGATCAATTATAAGCCATATTCTAAGTATTGCAATATTAATTATTTTGATTTGTCACAAAAGGTGATTTCTAGTAGTATCAAAAAAAGCAAAGGGCATTAAAATTTACAAATTATTATGGCAAGATCAAAAATTGTTGCCAGTCTAGACATCGGCAGCTCAAAAATAAGGACGGTTGTTGGCATAAAAGATGATGAGTCTCCCGTCACTAATATAATAGGAGTCGGAATAGCTCCTTCAACAGGACTAAGAAAAGGTGCGGTTATTGATGTTGAAGAAACGATAAACAGCATTTCAGCATCGCTTGAAGACGCGGAAAGAATGGCCGGAGAGCCTATTAATCACGTCTTTTTGGGAATTGGCGGAAATCACATTGAATCAATAAATTCAAGAGGTGTAATTGCTGTTTCTCAAGCCGAAAACGAGATCTCTGAAGACGACGTTGATAGAGTAATAGAAGCCGCACAAGCGGTAACAATTCCAAGCAACAGAAGAATTTTAAGAATTATTCCAAAAACATTTACGGTAGACGAACAAAAAGGAATCAAATATCCGGTTGGAATGACAGGAATTCGCCTCGAAGTTGAAACTCATATCATTACAGGATTTGACCCAACAATAAAGAATCTCGAAAAATGCGTACTTCAATCCGGAGTGGACATTGACGACATTATTCCAAATTCACTAGCACCGTCTGAAGCGGTCCTTTCTAAGCGCCAAAAAGAGCTTGGAGTAGTCGTTGTAGACATTGGATGCGGAGGAACTTCAGTTACAGTTTTTGAAGACGGCTCTCTTATTCACACATCAATGGTTCCGATTGGCGGAGAAAATGTCACAAACGACATCGCAATCGGACTTCGAACCTCTATAGACACAGCCGAAAAATTAAAAATCGAATACGGAAGTGTAATTCCTGAAGACGTAAATGACAGAGAAGTCATTGATCTTTCATTGTTAAGCAAAATCGACGTTCATGTTGTATCAAAAAGACAAGTCGTAGAAATTATTCAAGCGAGATATCACGAAATTTTATTGTTAGTAAAAGACGAATTAACAAGAATTCACAGAGACGGAATGCTTCCTGCAGGTGCGATTTTGACAGGAGCAGGTGCAAAAATGCCCGGAATAATAGACCTCGCACGCGAAATATTAAATCTTCCCGCTCAAATCGGGTTCCCTCAAAATTACGACGGAGTTGTTGATAAAATTGACGATCCTGCATACGCAACAGCAATCGGACTTTTAATTTGGGGTTCAAGATTTGAAGGCAGACCGCATGGAGGAATGGGCTTAAAGGGCATGAATTTAAAGAAAGGAATGAGCAACTTAAAGGGTTGGTTCAAAAACCTAATCCCCTAAGGGCGCAGACTAGATATAAATTACTCATTATCGAATTAAGTTTTAGCTTGACAATATGTCAAGGGATGAGTAATAATTCTTCTCCATTTAATAAAAAAATGCCATGGCAATACGTGATGACAAACAAGACCTGAAAAACCTTTTCTCTTCGCATAGAGATTCAGCGTTAGTAAAACCAAAACCAAGAACGATGGAAGTTACTCCGGAAATCACTCCAGTAGCCAACATTAAAGTTATTGGTGTCGGTGGAGGTGGAGGAAATGCCATTAATCGCATGATTAAATCAGGATTAAAAGGCGTTGAATTCATTTCAATAAATACAGATGCGCAAGCTCTATATCACTCAGATGCCGCAACAAAAATCAATGTTGGTAAGGCTACAACACGTGGACTTGGAGCAGGATCAAATCCTGATGTTGGAAGACAAGCCGCAGAAGAAAGTGTTGATGAATTAAGAGATGCACTAGAAGGAAGCGACATGATTTTCATTACTTGTGGACTTGGAGGTGGAACAGGAACAGGAGGAGCTCCTGTAATTGCCAGCGTAGCGAAAGAAATGGGCATTTTAACAGTCGCAGTTGTAACAAAGCCATTCTCATTCGAAGGACACAGACGAAAGAGCCAGGCGGACGAAGGATTGGAAAATCTAAAAAATAAAGTTGATACACTTATTACAATTCCAAACGACAAAATTCTTTCAATAATCGACAAGAAAACACCGCTTAACGACGCTTTCGCGGTAGTTGATGATGTTTTAAGACAAGGTGTTCAAGGTATTGCAGATTTGATTACGGTTCACGGAATGATTAATGTCGACTTCGCGGATGTAAAAGCTGTTATGGAAAACGCAGGTTCAGCACTTATGGGAATTGGTTATGGAACAGGAGAAAACAGAGCTGTGGAAGCCGCAAAAGCCGCTATCGAAAGCCCGCTTTTGGAACTTTCTATCGACGGAGCAAAAGGTATTTTGTTCAATGTTACAGGTGGAAACGACTTGAGCATGTTCGAGGTTGACGAAGCCGCAAGAATTATTACTGAAGCCGCAGATCCTGAAGCAAATATTATCTTCGGAGCTGTAATAAATGACTCATACACAGGCGAAATCAAAATCACGGTTGTCGCTACAGGCTTTGATTATAAACAAAACGATACTTCAATTTTGAAAGCTCGCACTCGTTCAGCATTTGGAAGCTCAGATTCTGCACCTCTAAAACAAACTGAGAACGAATTGGATATTCCTGCATTCATAAGACAAAAGATGAACTAAAATGCGATCATGCGGCTCTGCCGCACTGTATTCATTCTCTACACAGGCCAAATAGATAGATCACAAAAGCTCTCCCCTAAAAAGGAGAGTTTTTTTATAAAAATTTTATAATTATTTAATAAAAATTTAATGTCTTTTTGCTACGCTCATTGAAAATAATTTTTAAAAATTTCATTTTATGAGCGAAATTCAAACACAAAAAGAAATCATCTACGCCTTTATAGACAGCCAAAATCTTAATCTCTCCATCCGCGATCAGGGTTGGAGATTGGATTTTGCAAAATTCAGGATATACCTTTCCGATAAATTTAAAATAAAGAAAGCACATCTCTTTTTAGGTTATGTTCATTCAAACCAAAAACTTTATCAATACTTAAAAGAAGCAGGCT
This sequence comes from Candidatus Altimarinota bacterium, assembly GCA_023231115.1. Lineage (GTDB taxonomy): Bacteria > Patescibacteriota > Gracilibacteria > UBA1369 > LOWO2-01-FULL-3 > UM-FILTER-38-24. The sequence goes on along the minus strand of JALNWA010000003.1, from coordinate 103,058 downwards.
ATTTTCTTATATTCAAGCCCACAATAAAGTTTAAAGATAAAAAAACAAAAGGGAACATAGACGCAGAATTGGTGCTTCATTCAATGATTGAATATGAAAATTACAATAAGGCCGTAATCATAAGCAATGATGGAGATTTTTATTGTTTAATTAAACATCTTAGGAGCAAAAACAAACTATTTAAAGTCATAATATCAAATAAAAATAATTTTTCTTCGCTACTAAAAAAATTCAGAAAACATATGTTTTACATGAACGATCTAAGGCAAAAATTAGAAATTAAGGATGAATAAAAAAAAGAGGGAGTAACCTTCGGACTATCCCTTAGGTGTGCCCTCTCATCGTGATTGCCACCATGATACACTCCCATAAAAAAACTTCAACCAAAATCTTTTTAGAAAAATTTTATAATTATTTAATGAAAACCTCCAAAAAGCGTGGAAAAAACTCAAAAAGTAGCGTAAAATCTCCCTGATGAAAGCCAAAATTTTAGCAAAATCAGAAGAGATAATTTGGGATGAATTTGTAAATAGTCACCCCATAGGAAGTATTCACCAATCCTCTGCTTGGGCGCGTTTTCAAGGAGCGATAAAAGGTCGCGGACAATATTGGATTATAGGGCTTATGGACGACAAAAAAATTATAGGAGGAACTGTCGTTGTTCGTCACAAAATGCCAAAAGGTTTTTCTTGGTTTTACGGCTCACGTGGACCTCTTTTGGATTACGAAAATCTTACGGAAAAAGAAATAAACGAACAGGCCGCATTGATCCTTGAAGAAATTACAAAACTTGCGAAAACGGAAAAAGCGATTTTTTTGCGCTTTGATACGCCAATTTTAGCAAAAACAAGCAAGCACACTTCCCTACTCTTCAAAAATTTCAGAAAAATAAAAGAAGGATTTTATCCGCAAGACACTTTAGTTTTGGATCTTGAAAAATCCGAAGAAGAACTTTTATCAGAAATGAAACCAAAAGGCCGATACAACATAAAACTTGCCGAGAAAAAAGGCGTGAAAGTGGAAGAATACAGAGGCAAAAAAGCACTAGGCAAAGCCATGGATGATTTTTATGAACTTCTCGGCGATACAACGGCAAGGGACGGATTTACAAGACATCCAAAAGAAGTTTACGTCGCAATGGTCGAAAATCTGACTCCGGAAAAAACGCAGTTTAATATGTCTCACCCGCCCGAAGGAATTTTATACATCGCAAAATTTGAAAATATTCCGGTCGCAGGAATGATTGCAGTCTCATATAAAGACGCAACGACTTACTATTACGGAGCCTCTTCAAATGAATACAGAAACACAATGGCTCCATATTTACTTCAATGGCACGCAATAAAAGAAGCAAAAAAAGAAGGTTTCAAATGGTATGATTTTATGGGAATTTCCCCTGAAAATAATGAAAAACACAAACTTTCCGGCGTCACCGATTTCAAAAATAAATTCGGTGGTACGCGCCTGACATATCTTCTCCCGCAAGAGCATGCATTCAAGAAACTATTATACCTTGCGTACAGGCTCAAGAATGTGGTAAAATAATACGATAGAAAATAAAATAAAAACAAAAAATCATGCAAAAATTCAATTTATTTGAAAACGTATCAAATCTGTTTGGTAAAGAAAACAGGCTATGTTTTTTTATGCCTGACATCTTACCAAACCCTTGGGATCATAGGCAAAAAGACAAAAAAGAAAAACCAAAAGATGAACCAAACACAACAGCAAGATTACCCGTACAAACTGCTACGGCAAAAAAACTTAATGCCCCAGCTCCAGCAAAACCAGCAGCAAAACCTGCAGCGGCACCGGAAGTTGCAAAGAAAAAAGCAGAAGCAATTTATAAGCTTAAAAATGGAGTATTAGTACATACCTTTAAAGACAATAGAGAAGCTGGACAATATGATATGGAAGAATTAAATCACAAAGAATTTACAAAAATATACAATGCCATAGAGAAGCTTAATCCTAGTGATAAAGCACTTCTTCGCCACGAAAAGTCCGGAACTTTAAAAATATATCTTTTGGCACACATATTGGCATCAAAAATTGAACCACAAGGACTGACCAAGAGAGGAGATGCAATCAATATAAAATATTGGGCATCCGAGACAGAAATAAAAGAAGAAATTGAAGGAGCCATAAAAGAGTATAAAGATAGTCTTCCAGCGACACCTGCAGCGACACCTGCAGCAAAACCTGTAGCAAAACCAACAGCGACACCTGTGAGACCAACTCCAGCCGCAAGACCAGTTCCAGCTCCAGCCGCAGTTCCAGGATCCCCAGCACCGGCAACCGCCCCAGCCGCAGTTCCAGGATCCCCAGCTCTAGCCGCAGCTCCAAACGCAGCTCCAAACGCAGCTCCAAACGCCGCCCCAAACGTAGCGGCCGAACAATTCAAAGGCAAACTTAAAATAAGTGATTTAAAAACTTTATTGGAAGGACTAGACCCGAAAGTTGAAGCAAGCCCTGAACAAATAAGAAGAGCCTTCAAATACTACGAACTTGACGGAAGAAAGAAAGGATATGTAGACGGAGAAGAAGGAGCAAAAACAAAAGAAATCCTAGACGGATTAAAAGCATTAATAAAAAATAAAACAATAAAAGAAAATCAACTTGCGTATCTTGGAAGTGTTGATGGAACAGAATACAAGCCTAAAAAAACGCTTGGACAATCCAAAGAATGGCATGATGGGAAAGAACAAGCATTATCATTACTTCTTAAATTAATTACTTACAATAGAGCGATATTTCATCCGGGTAGCAAAGCCCCAAATGGAACACAAATTCAGTTAATGAAAGATTATTGTGCACTTGTGACTGCCGGAGATTTGGCCGCCATAAAGAATTTTATAACTGCAAACGAAAAGGCTTTTCTTGCGCCACAAGGAATCTTCAACATGGCTCTTGCGGTTCAAAGAGCAGGAGATGTCAAAACGCGAATTATAGAAAAAGACTTAAACGTAGAAGACTATATAAGAATAGAACTCGGTTCTAATCGAAAAATAAAAGCCGAAAGAAAATCAGGAATCTTGTTAGCTAATGATAAAGGATATCCGACAGAAAAAGAAAAAGATCCTGAAGTTCAAGGAGGAAAAGATGTTGAAAAAGGTGAATGGGTAGGTCCTGAAAATCCATATGCCACAGCAAACACCAGCGCTGTAACTCCATCAGTAACACCTCCTTTGTCAGCTCCAAATGCAAACATAGACACACAAAAAAAATATCACGGAGAATTAAGATTGGAACAAGACAAAATAATACTTGTAAACAGTGAACGTAGAGAAACATCTTATGGGGTTGTGAACAACACGGACTATCCTTTGGAAACAATGTTTTCCAAAACACCGGAAATCCATGGAGAGAAATATATCGCAATTTTAGGCCCAAAAAATGAAGTATATGGCTCGTTTTACTGCAGCCAGCCGGATAACACCCTAAAATATGCCGAATACGAAAAACCAAATTCAAAAATAAAAATAAGTTTCTTAAAGGGTGTAATTACAATTGATCCGACATTCCCTCCTGCAACAAATCCTGAGGAAACAGATGAATCACCGGAAGAATGGAGAAGAAAATGGGCTCTCAGAATGAGTGCAGAAACAGGATTTAGAATAAGCACATGGCAAAATTATGAATACAAAAACGAAGATCTATCTCATGACGAAGGAAATGTTATAGAAGGCTTGGGTATGGCAAAAAAAGAGTCAAAAACATTTCTAAAACAATACTTAAAAGACGAAAACAAATATATAATGATAGCTACAAATGCTGACCTAGCATGGCATCAAAATGGGCATGAAACACTTGGAGAAAGTGGAAATATAACAATCGACTGTTGGGAAAGGCCGGAAGACATAGCAAAAAAGATAGATGATGCCGTAGCGACACTAAGCAACGAAGACAGCCAAGATGACAGCCAAGATGATTCTGAGGACAAAGATTCCACAGAAACATCAGATGATCCAAGAGAGCAGGAAACAAGACCTCTTCCTACGGCAGAAAGACAGAGACAAAATCAAACACCGGAAAAACAGCAAGAGGACTATGTAACAAAGATAAATGAGGAGGCTGGACTCGAAACCGTAGAGATATGGGAACCGACTGACAATGAATACAAACAATTAAGTCAATTAAAGGCAACTCAAAAAAAAGTTATAGATGGTCTTTATAAAGCTCCGGACAAAGTTAGAAATTACGTCATGGTAAACAAGATTCCGGTAATAATAGCAACACAGGAAGACCTCGGTACAACAGAATGGAACCATGATGTGCTAACAAAAGATGGTAATGGAATAATAATCGACTGTTGGAAAGAGCAGAAAGAAATCACACAAAGGTTAACAGACGGAGTACGCGAACTTGAGAAAAACGCGAAAGAAGAAGCAAAAACAACAACACCAGAAGAAGAAGGAGAGGACTCAGAACCAGAAGAATCGTCTGAAGAATAAGCACGATCTTGACTTCAGTCAAAAAACATTAGACAATTCATCCCTTTAAAACAATACATACCATGACATTAGGAACCCCACCAGCAATTTCAGGAGAAGAAGACGTCTCAAAAAAACTCGAAAATTTAGAAGCAAAATTATTAGAAATTTCTCATAGAACAGGCGTAAAAAACATTTCAATTCACCCGATAAAACTAAGTGATTATGACCAATTGGAGGCAAATTTGCCAATGATAGAAGAAGCACTTCAATCTATGAAACCGGAAGACAAAGAAGAGTTCAACCAAAACAAAATAACGATAATGCTTTGCGATCATGATGCAACAGCCTATTTGTCGGGACCAGTACTGGAAATAAGGCATAACGTCAGGGGGAAAGAAGGTATCTTAAGGCAAATAGACGAAGACTTGGCCGAATACCGCAGAGCGGAGGGAAGAATAGCTTTGCAAGAGGACGCTCCGGCACCTGCTCCAGCAGAACATGCAGACAGCCAACAAAAAATAGAAAAAAAGACATACTCTAATTGTGTAGAAGAAGGGACATTTGACCAAAAAACAGGCCAACTGATTGAAGGCAAAAGAACATACTCCAATGGCGTAGAAGAAGGAATATTTGACCCAGAAACAGGCCGACTGGTCAAAGGCAAAAGGGTTTACTCAAGTGGTGATGTAGAAGAAGGGATATTTGACCCAGAAACAGGCCGACATACCGAAGGTAAAAGGGTTTACTCAAGTGGTGATGTAGAAGAAGGGATATTTGACCCAGAAACAGAAAGACTGGTCAAAGGCAAATCAACTTACGGAGGCGGTGGCGCAGAAGAAGGGACATTTGACCGTGAAACAGGTGAACTGGTTGAAGGTAAAAGAACTTTCCAAGATGGCAGTTCGGAAACAATTGAGAACGGATTCACGCATAGAGTCTCTGAAGAAGACCAGCAACCGACCGTTCCAGCGCCTGCTGAAGCAGAAACAACAGATGGCCCAGAAACATCCAAAAAAGAAACTATCTATGGAAGCAAATACGAAGGGACATTTGACAAAAAAACGGGACGAATAACGGAAGGCAAAATAAATCACGCTGATGGTCGCACAGAAGAAGGAACGTTTGAAACCGAAACAGGGAAACTGATTCGCGGCACAATAACTCATGCTGATGGCAGAATAGAAAAGGTTGGAGAAGGCCCAACTGTGCAACCAAATTCCCCAACACCTGTTCAAAGAATGACACGCGGCAAAGTTGGAAAAATTATTGCGGGAGGAGCATTAATCGCCGCTACCGCAGTTGGAGGTATGTACGGAGTAAGACAAGGTTATTCAAGATATGAAAAACAGGAAATCACCCAACAAGTAGATGAAATTCCAAAAGGCACAATAAGAGTGCCAAAATCAATAGATGAGGGAATAGATAAAGGTCTAATAAGGATTACAAATGATGGTGTAAAGCCTGGTCGTGGATGGAAGTGGACACACAAAGACATTTCAAAATTTGCAGAAAACGACATGGAACAATATTCTGTGACGAAAAAATAATCTATATCCTTTTCTCCCCATCCCTATCGCCTTTTTTTCTTCCGACTTTTATCTCTTCGATGATAGCTCCTTCAGGCAGTCTGTCGATAAAAAGTATTCCATCAATATGATCATTTTCATGTTGGACTACGCGCGCATTCAGATGACGAAGATTTAAAACTTGTCTGACTCCGTCCAAATCAAAAAATTCCACAGTGATTTCTTTGTGTCGCATTACTTTCGCAAATTTCCCGGGAACGCTAAGACATCCCTCTTCTCCCTCTTCCATTTCTTCGCTTTTTGAAAGAATTTCAGGATTTATCATCGGCAAAATTCTCTCTGATTTTTTATCATAATCCAAAACAACGATAAACATTCGAATATTTTTCCCAACTTGAGGAGCCGCTATTCCCATCCCGTCTTCGCGAACCATCGCATCTTTCATGTCTTTCGCAAATTTTCTAAGCACCGTGTCAAATTTTTTCACACTCTTGGATTTTGCCCTAAGTATGGGATTTTCAGTGCCTGTTTGTATTTTTAAATTCGCCATAAACTTTATTAAAAGCCAAAGTAGTATACAAGATTTTGGGTGCTTTGTCTACATGCTCTATTTCTTCTTCAATTCCGCCTCAATAAATCCGCTAAGTTCTCCGTCCAAAACCGCTTCAGGATTGCTTTCTTCGTAATCAGTTCGGTGATCTTTTACCATTTTATATGGATGCAAAACATATGATCTTATTTGATGTCCCCACGACATTTCGACTTTTTCTCCCTTGATATCTCCAAGTTCTTTCGCCTGTTGTTGTTCCATCAAATCGACCAATTTTGCAGTCAAAATTTTCATCGCCTGTTCCTTATTCTGTAATTGACTTCTTTCGTTTTGACACGCGACTACAAGCCCTGTCGGGACATGTGTAATACGAACTGCGGTGGAAGTTTTTTGTACATTTTGACCTCCGGCTCCGCTAGACCTATAAACATCAATTTTCAAATCATCGGGATTTATTTTTATTTCTTGAGAAGCGGTAATTTCAGGCAAAACTTCAACCAAAACAAAAGAAGTTTCACGCGTATTTTTAGAATTAAAAGGAGAAAGTCTTACCAATCTATGAACTCCGCTTTCGCCCTTTAGATAGCCATAAACAAACTGTCCTTTTATTAAAATCGTACAGCTTTTTATCCCCGCCTCATCACCATCCGATTTATCCAAAACCTCCGCTGAAAACCCCATCCTTTCCGCATATCTCAAATACATTCTCATCAACATTTGTCCAAAATCTTGCGCGTCGGTTCCGCCTGTTCCCGCATGAATCGATAAAATCGCGTTATTCGCATCATATTTTCCCCCCAAAAAAGTGGAAATCTCAAGAATTCTCCAACTTTTTTTAAAATTCTCAACCATATCCAAAAATTCTTTAGCTTCTTTTGGATCGCTTTCTTCAGACATTTCTTCGGACATCGCCAAAAGTTCTTCAATATCTTTGGAAGTTTTTTCCCAAGTTTCAATGGCCTTGGAGATGCCACTTGCTTTTTGGCTTATTTCAGCCGCCTTTTGTGGGTCATTCCAAAAATCCGGAAGCCCCATTTCATAATTCAATTTCTCAAGTTCTTTTTTCTTTGAGGGAAGGTCCACATTTATAAGACCCTGATGTATAAGAGCCTGAATCTCTTCGAGTTCCGCCTTTACTTGATGCATAAAAAAAATTAAAGTAATACAAAAGATATTATAGCAAAAGAATGTCAACAGCGCTAAAAATTCTATCAAATACAGTTGCCCAAATAATCGGAAAATTTGCGGTCGCAATTCTAGGGCTTGTCTCAGTGAAAATCGCGACAAGTTATTTATCGGTTGGAGGATATGGAGAATATACCGCTATTTACAGTTTTTTGGCGTTTTTCGGAATTGCCGCAGACTTAGGGCTTTTCACGATAGCAGTTCGCGAAATGTCGGAAAACGAAGACGAAGTCCCAAAAATAATTGGAAATATTCTTTCAATCAGAACAATTCTCGTGGTTTTAATAATGGGAGTCGCGATAGTTTCAGCTTTTTTGATCCCGGCATATGAAGACACAAGAATTTCGCTTGGTGTCGCAGTCGCATCAATCACAGTAATTCTGACAATAATGAACGGCACGACAACCAGCGTTCTTCAGGCAAAATTAAAAATGCATCAAGCTTCAATAGCGACAGTGGTCGGAAAAATTGTTACTGTCGGTTTCATGCTTTATGTTGTTTTCTGGGGATTTCCGGAAGACAACGAAATGGGCTTTTACATGCTACTTGTTGCGGGAAATGTCGGCGCATTGATAATGGAACTTACGACAAGATATTACGTCAAAAAATTCACTTCACTAAAATACAGATTTGATTTTGGCTTCTGGAAGCAAATTCTTTCAAGGTCTATTCCTTATGGTTTAGCCCTTATTTTAAACACAGTTTATTTGAACATTGGCCCGATTATGCTCTCAATAATGGGCACAAAAGAACAAGTTGGAATTTATGGAGTTGCGACAAAAATGCTTGAACAATTTTCAATTTTACCGCTCTATTTCATGAATTCTGTGCTTCCTGTTCTTACAAAATCAATCAAAGAAAACTCGGAAAAATACAAAGATATAATAAAATATGCGTTTGATTTTCTTTGCGCCATGTCAATTCCACTCGTAGTTGGAGGCGTGATTTTGGCTTATCCAATAGTGTTCGCAGTTTCAACCCCCGACTTTTTGAGCAGACTCTCAGAAGGATATTTTGGATCTGATTTCGCATTCCAAATCTTAATTTTCGCGCTTTTATTCCAATTCATAAACGTACTTTTCGCATTTATCATGATTGCGGTAAACAAACAGTACAGACTTTTGTATATCAACGCTTCTTGCGTACTTTTGAATATCGTCGGAAACATCGCCTTAATTCCACATTTAGGATTTCGCAGTTGCGCAATAATGAGTGTTGTCAGTGAATTTTTTATATTGATTTTAAATTACACTTACGCAAAAAAATCTTTGCCATTTTCATTAAATTTTACAAATCTTTTCAAAATAATTTTCTCGGCATTAATAATGGGAGTGGTGATTTATTTTGGACAAATATTCTCATATTCGTTTCTCCAAAACTGGAACCTGATAGTCTTAGTTCCTTTTGGTGGAGCCATTTATGTCGCTATGCTTTTTGCAACAAAAGTCATCGACAAAAACATGCTAAATCTTCTCCGCGGCAAACCTCGCGCGGAGGAAATTCAAGAACCGGGACAAATATCTTAAAAATTATTTCAACGAAAACTTTCTCAATAAAGAATCTTTCCCCTTTTCCGCATAACGGTCTTCTTCCCATGTTCTATAAACAATAGCATCGGCATTTTCAAAATAAAAATCTTCCGAATCAACATTACATCCGGAATCGCTACACTCAAATCTTATCTTAATAGAATGCCTGTCTTTTGCCGTCAATTCTCCTTTTTCATTAAACGATAATAAATACATTTTTGTTCCAAGAGTTTCTCTATAAGAAGAATCTTGCTGATTAACAACGGTAATCGCAACGACTTTACTCGAAGGACTCCAGTAAAAATCAACGCCGTCCGTATTATCAAGAATCGACATCAAATTTGTTTTTTTACCGGACTCATCATCAAAAAGCATAATATTTGGAAATTCCACGTATGCCAAAAACCTGCCGTCAGGACTTATAAAACTTCTCATTGAAGAATTTATAGGCGCTTCAAAAATAATTTTCCCCTCTGAATCTTTATATATTTTTTTAGCAAAATCTTGAGTAATAGGTTCATCATGCGTTACGGTAATGCCTCCTTTTACAGGTTTTTCAGGAACTTCTTTTTTAGTTTCAGTGTTCTGTTCAATCTGTGTTATAGGGCTTTTTTCCGCCATTTTATTAGAACATCCTACAAGGAAAATACAAAAAAGAACAATTGTAATTATGCGAAATTTCATAATATAAAATTAATATTAAACAAAGGCACAATATCACAAACCCTTCACTTCCTCCATAAACTTTTTTCCCCTTTCTTTATAATTACTATAAAGATCAAAACTGCTACTGCCGGGAGACATCACCACAACGCCACCCTGTTTTGCTTGTTTAGAAGCCAAAACAACAGCCTCATGAATATTATTAACTCTGAAAATTTTTGTAGGGCTTCCCTCTGCTTCTCCAAGTTTTTCTCCGGCTTCAGCCAAATCTTTTTCCATTCTGTCCGCCGTATGTCCCAATAAAATAACAACTTCAAGACTTGGTCTCGTCAAAATTTTCAGCGCCCATTCTTTATAATTAAGTCCTTTATCAAAACCTCCCGCAATCAAAACAGTAGGAACTTCAAAGCTGTCCACGGCCGCCATAGAAGTCTCTGGAGTCGTAGAAAACGAATCATTGTAATACTTGACCTCATCCACTTCTTTCACGAATTCAAGCCTGTGAGGAAGTCCTGTGAAGGCTTTTATAGTTTTTTTCATGACTTCAATAGAAACTCCAAATTCTTTGGCCGCGCAAATTGCCGGCAAAACATTTTCAAAATTATGTTTTCCAACGAGTGCAATATCTGACACGTTACACACTTTTTCGGTATCGCTGTATTCAGCATAAAAAATTTCTCCATCTTTTTCAAAAGCCCCGTCCTCAACTTTTCCGCGCACGCTCACAAATTTTTTCCTGCCTTTCACAATAGCGGAATAATAATTAACATATTCATAATCCTTGTTCAAAATTGCCAAACAATCCTTGTTTTGATGCACCAAAACAGACTCCTTCGCACGCAAATATTCCTCTCTGTCTGCATGATAATCCAAATGATCGGTAGTTGTATTTAATAAAATCGCGACATGCGGACTTTTTACCAAATCCTGTAATTGAAAACTCGACATTTCCAAAACAACAACACTGGTTTTTTTTAATTCATCCAAAAAATCCATTGGAGACTGCCCGATATTTCCGCCGAGATAAGCGTCTTTTTTTGCTTCTTTCAGTATTTCATAAATCAAAGTCGCCGTTGTCCCCTTCCCTTTTGTTCCCGTAACTCCGATTACATGACACGGACAAGCATCGAGAAAAAACGCCATTGGACTACTGATTTCAACTCCTTTCTCTTTTGCAAATTGTATTTGCGGTTCCAAATATTTTATTCCGGGACTTCTAAAAATCACATCAAAATCCGTCAAATTTTCCAAATATTTTTCCCCAAAAATAGTACTTACGCCGTCCGGAATTTCAACATTTAAGTCTGTGTTTTTGTCGCAAACGGTTATATTAAAATATTCATGCTTAAGTAGATATTTCGTCATAGCGACGCCCTCAATTCCATATCCCAATACTGCAATTTTGCTACGTTGATCCATAAAGTTGTTGATATGTTAACTAAAACAATGCTATAATATAGATGGTAAGCGGTCAACAACGAATTATTTAGTAAAAGAAAAAAATGGAAGATAGAATAGACGAATGGATGAAGAGAGCTTTCGGTATGGAAGGAAATAAAGAGGTGCATCCAAAAGATTCACCTGCGATTAACTTATCGCAAATCCCTCAAAAACCGATTCATCCGCAAAAAGCTCAACAAAAAACTCAAGGACCACGAAGTTTCCAACAAGGAGTAGGGCAAAAGCCGCATTTTAATGCGCCAAAGCCTAAATTCCAAAATCAGAAACCTACGTCCCAACAAAAACCGCAGTTTCAAAATAAGAGGCCACAGTTCCAAAACAAGAAACTTCAGTCTCAAAATCCAAAACCGCAGTTCCAAAACAAGAAACCACAATTTCAAAAACCAATTCCTCAAGCGCAAAAAGAAGGACCATCTTACCGTGCGACATCAAGAGGACAATTAAAGATAATCCCAATAGGAGGACTCGAAGAAATTGGAAAAAATATGACAATTTTCGAATTTGAAAATGACATTATTATTGTGGATATGGGATTGGAATTTCCGAGCGAAGAATTGCTTGGAATAGATTATGTTATTCCGGATGTAAAATATTTGGAAAAAAACAAAAAGAAAATCAGAGGAATTTTCATAACTCACGGACATCTTGATCACACAGGCGGAATACCTTATATACTGCCAAAACTCGACTTTCCACCGGTATATGGATTGCCTCTGACAATTGGACTTATTTCAGAAAGAATAGAAGAATTTAAAATTCAAAAATTTGCAAAACTTCATCCAATAAAATCCGATGACAAAATAAAACTTGGAAATTTCTCGGTAACTTTTTTCAGAGTTGCACATTCAATTCCGGACTCAATGGGAATTGTCATCGACACTCCCGCCGGAAAAGTTGTAACAACAGGAGATTTCAAATTTGATGAAACTCCGCCAAGAAATATACAAAAAGCGGAGATGTATAAAATGGCTGAATTAGGCCGTCAAAACGTCTTAGCCCTCATGTGCGAATCCACAAATGCAATGAAACCGGGACACACAATTTCTGAAAAAGATGTCGGAGAAGTGTTGGATGGAATAATTTCAAAAGCAAAAGGCAGAGTTATAGTTGCCTCATTCTCAAGCCAAATTGGAAGGGTGCAACAAATTTTGGATAGTGCAGTAAAAAACAAAAGAAAAGTTTTTGTTTCAGGTAGAAGCATGAAATCAAACATAGATGTTTCGGCAAAACTCGGATATTTAAGTATGCCAAAAGATTTAATTCACGACATAAAAAAATACAAAGAAAAAGAAGTTAAAGATGAAGAAACTCTTATCTTAACGACGGGAGCGCAAGGCGAAGGATCGTCTTCTCTAAGCCGTATGGCTGACAGTGAACATGCGCAGTATAAAGTAAAAAAGGGAGATTTAATTATTGTTTCAGCATCACCGATTATCGGAAACGAAAGATCGGTTGCGAATGTTATAAACAAACTCTGCATGCTTGGTGCGGAAGTAATTCACAACCAAATTATGGAAGTGCATACATCCGGACACGCAAAACAGGAAGAGTTTAAACAAATGATAAATCTAATCCGTCCAAAATATTTAATTCCTATTCATGGAGAATTTTTCATGAGACAGTCATTGGCAAATCTTGCGATAAAAGACTGCGGAATTCCGGAACAAAATATAATAATGCTAAACAATGGTGATGTTCTTGAGACAGAAGCCGGAAAACTAAAGAAGACAAAAGAGAAAATCGAAACAAATTACATTTTGATAGATGGTACGGGAGAAGGACAAATCGATTCGCAGGTTATAATAGACAGACAAATAATGTCTCAAAACGGAGCACTGTTGGTGTTGATTTATGCCTCTGCTAAAAGCGGAAAACAAACAAAAGAACCGGACATAGTTTCAAGAGGATTTGTTTACACAAATGAAATGAACGAAATAACAAAAGAGATTTCAAAAATCGCCGCAACATCATACACAACAGTTCTTTCAAAGAAAGGAGCGGATAGAAAAGACAAGAAAAATTTTGTTAAACAGGCAATCGACAAGTTCGTAACAAAGCGTCTCGATCGCAGACCATTGATAGTTCCTTTGATTATTGAGCAATAGATATTGAAAACTAAAACAATAAACACAGGAATTATTTCACTTGGCTGTCCAAAGAATCTTGCTGATATGGAAGCGGTTTTTGCCGATATAGAAAATGCAAAACTCGTAGAAGTAAAAAAAGCGGAAATAATTTTTCTAAATACTTGTGGCTTTTTGAAAGCGGCGAGAGATGAAGTTTTTGAAAATTTAAAAAAATTAAAAGGGAAAAAAGTGATAGTCATGGGATGCCTTGCCGGTGAATTCACGAAAAATGAAATCAAGAAATATCCGCAGATACATGCGATAGTTTCGAGTGCGAATTACAAAGATATACAAAAAATATTTGATAAAGTGCATGAAGGTGAAAAAGTTTTTGCGGTAAAAAAAGAGCCAAAAACTTTTGGAAAATTTTTAGGGAAATCATTGCTTTCTCCAACGCCATACGCATATATAAAAATCGCGGAAGGTTGTTGGAATAAATGCAGTTATTGTATGATACCTTATCTAAAAGGCGCATACAGAAGCCGTGCGATGGAAGAAATAATACAGGAGGCAAAAAGTTTAATAGCACTTGGAATTAAAGAAATAATTCTTGTCGCGCAAGATTGTGGATTTTACGGATCAGACCTTTACGGCAAAAAATCACTGGCTGAATTGCTTAAAAAATTATCAGAAATAAACGGTGATTTCTGGATTCGCACACTTTATATTTATCCAGAAATGATTGATGAAGAACTTTTAAAAATCATAAAATCGTCGGATAAAATTTGTAAATATTTGGACATTCCGCTCCAACACGGAGACGCAAATATCCTCAAAGAGATGCGCCGTCCGAGCAATCCGGAAAAAACACTTGAGAGGATAAAAAACATAAGAAAATCAATTCCGGGAATATCATTTCGCACAAGTTTTATTGTGGGATTTCCTGGGGAAACAAAATCCGCGCATAAAAATTTGATGAAATTTATAAAAGAAATAAATTTTAACAATGTAGGAGTTTTTGAATATTCACGAGAGCCACATACCGCGGCGTTTAGCATGAAAAACCAATTATCAGACTCATTGAAAAAAGAAAGAAAAGAAGAAGCGATGTTATCCCAGCAAAAAATTTCTCTCGAAAATAACAAAAAATTTGAAGGAAAAACATTGGAAGTCTTAATAGAAAAATACGACCCGATTAAAAAAATTTACATTGGCCGTTCACAATATCAAACGCCGGACATAGACGGACAAATTCTTGTAAAATCAAAAAAACCTCTAAAGGTAAACGAATTTGCAAAAATAAAAATTACAAAAGCTGACGTATACGATCTTTTTGGCACAATATAATTATTTATAAGTTTTCATTAAGAGAGAATTTAATACAACGCTAACGGACGAGAAAGCCATAGCTGCAGCGGCAATCATAGGATTTAATAAAATGCCTGTTAATGGATATAAAACTCCTGCCGCAACTGGAACTCCAACAATATTATAAACAAATGCCCAGAAAAGATTTTGTTTGATTTTTCTGAAAGTGTAAGAACTTATCTTTATGGCTTTAGCTACATCACGAACATCATTCTTTATAAGAACGATATCTCCGGTTTCCATAGCTATATCGGTACCTGAACCGATTGCAATTCCAAGATCTGATTGTGCAAGAGCAGGAGCATCGTTAATGCCGTCTCCAACCATCGCGACAACATTTCCTTCGTCTTGAATCTCGCGTACCGTTTTGGCCTTCTCTGAAGGCATCACTTCGGACAACACCCTATCTATTCCCAATTTTTCGGCAATCGCATCGCCTACTCTTTTATTATCTCCGGTCAACATTGCAACTTTAACGCCATTTTTATGTAAACTATTTACAGCATCCTTTGAATGTTCTCGCAAAGTATCAGAAATAGCGATAAGTCCTACAACATCGCTGTCGACTTTTATTGCAATTACAGTTTTCCCCTTATTCTCGAGCACGGACACGCCTTCAATTTCTTTGGAATTTTTTAAAGAAGAAATTTTTCCTACAAAAATTTTCTTCTTATCAATCTCACATTTCACTCCTTCTCCGGGTAAAACTTCAAAATTACTGACTTTTATTAAAGAAATTTTTTCTTTTTTAGCTTCGTTAACAATCGCTTGTGCAAGCGGATGTTCTGAATAATTTTCAGCGGATGCCGCTATTTTTAATATTTCCTTTTTATTAAATTTCGCATTATCAATTTCAAGAATATCGGTAACTTCAGGCTCCCCTTTCGTAAGAGTTCCGGTTTTATCAAAAACCACATAATTAATTTTTCTGGCTATTTCAAGAGCTTTTCCGCTTTTTATCAAAATGCCTCTTTCGGCCGCAAGACCTGTCCCTATAATAACCGCGGTCGGCGTTGCAAGACCCAAAGCACATGGACAAGCTATAATCAAAACAGCAATAAAAATTGCCAAAGCAAAACTAAAAGAATATCCAAATAGAAGCCATACACCTGCGGCAATAAAAGCTATAGCGAGAATTGCAGGGACAAAATAATAAGAAACGGTGTCGGCCAAAAGCTGGATGGGCGCTTTCGAATTTATGGCTTCCTCTACAATCTTTATTATGTTCGCAAGCATCGTGTCTTTGCCTATTTTTGTAGCACGAAATTTAATATATCCGGTTTTATTTATAGTACCGCCGATAATTTCATCACCGACTTTTTTATCGACAGGAATGCTTTCTCCGGTAATTGCTTTTTCATCAATCGCCGCGAAACCTTCCATAATAATTCCATCTACAGGAATTTTCCAACCGGGCTTAACAATAACAATATCACCAATTTTTACATTTTCGATTCTTATCGAAATTTCCTCTCCGTTTTTTTCAATTATGGCATCTTTTGATTGAAGCCCGGCAAGTTTTTTGACCGCGGCTGTAGCCTTTCCTTTCGTTATAGTTTCAAGAAATTTCCCAAGACTTATGAATAAAATTATAAAAACAGCACTTTCAAAATAAGACTCTTCCATGCCAATAAACATTCCTAAAAGACTGTAAACATATGCGGAAAAAGTACCCAAGAAAATCAAAGAATCCATATTTGGTCTAAGTCTTACAATATTTTTTAAACCAGAAGACCAAATTCCAAAATTTATAACAATCACAAGTGTTGCCAAAATAAACTGTATATAATTATTTTTTTCCGTAAGAAATTCAGGGACATAAATTCCAAACATTGGGGCCATCGCCAAATACATTAGAGGCAAGGCAAAAACGAAGGATAGTCCAAGTTTTATTTTTAATAATTTCAAGTATTTATTTTCTGAATTGTTTTCTTCTCCAAAATCTTCGACAGCGGAATATCCAAGACTTTTTATTATTTCAAAAACCTTTCCAAGATCGATAATATTTGAGTCATATTCAATCAATGCTTTTTCTGTGGCGATGTTTATATTCGCGGATTTTATGCCCTTAGTCTCTTTTAAGGAAACTTCTATGCTGGATGCACAAGACGCACAGTGCATTCCGGTGATTTTTAATATACTTTTCCCCATAATTAAAATTTTAATAATTTTTATTTATTCAACAACTTCAATTGTTCCGCTAACCATTCCCATCCAACAACTAAACCAAAATGTTCCGACTTCTTCAGGCGTAAATTCTTTTATAGTGATTTGGTTTAGTGGCAAAGGAACATTTTCATCAAAAAAATCAGGTGCGATTATAGCGTTAGTACAGCCTCTTGCGCCGGTGTTATTTATCTCCCATCGGACGGGAATACCTTTCTTTATTTTAAAATAATCAGGCGAATATGCGAAGGAAGTCGCCTCCATTTTCATGATTTGTTTTCCGTCAACAATTTCCGCAACATTTGCTGTGTCGGAAGAACCGGAAGAATTAAAAATACTTCCTACTCCCAAAATTTTAAGCTGAGAATTTATGTTATAGAAGGCAAAAAACAGAACAATCACTCCGGCGATTACGGAAAATATTTTTGCTATTTTTTTGTTTTGACTAAATTTCACACTCATCATTCCTATGGCCAAAAGAGTTGGTAAAGTTCCAAGTGCAAAAGCGAAAAGCATAAGAGCGGATCTCAAAGGATCTCCCGAAATAAGTGAAATACTCTGGACTGTTAAAGTAAATCCACAAGGCAAAAAGAAGGTAAAAGCACCTAACAAAAACGGCATATATTTTCCCTGAAAATTTTGTTCATTTGAAGCATATCTGCTGATAAATCTCGGCAAAGTCATTTGAAATTTTTTGAAAGCGCGCACTCCAATCATTTGAAGCGCCAAAAAAATCATCAACATGGAAACTGCAATTACAAGAACCGAAGTAAAAGCTAAAGAAAATTTTAGTTCGAGTCCTATAAGTCCCAATAAAAAGCCCAAAACAGCATAAGAAATAAGTCTGCCGGTATTAAACATCAGATGCGGTTTCAGTTTATTTAAGAAAGAATCATTTGTGCTGTGTAATTCATCCCATTGCTTTGACATGGAAAGAACAAGTCCTCCGACAAGCGCCGCACAGCTTGAAACTCCCGCAATTAAGCCAAAAATAAAAAAGGCATATAGAGGAGACTCGGCGGTTACATCCACAGTATCTCCAAAAACAAACGTTATAAATAAAAATACGGCCGCCAATAAAAGAAAAATGGAAATTCCTATTAAAGAATCTTCAAAAACGGTCGAGTTTTCAAAAGGTTCTTCGCTGAAAATATATCCTTCCTCTTTAAACATTAAGTCTAAGCGCTTGGCAGGGATTGGATTGTTGTCAAAATCAATATTTACAGTGTCATTTACCGCAGAAGCATTCGCAGATTTTATATTATTAAGTTCTGACAATTTTTTTTCAATAAGTATTTCGCATGACCTACAGTGCATCCCTTTCACATAATATTTTTTTTCGCTCATGAGTATTATTTATTAAAAAGATTTGTTACTTTTAAGATTTCACAAGTCATTTCCTTTTTTTTCTTCTCGTTCTTTGAGGACATCGCGGCCTTAAAACAAGTGTTCAAATGGTTTTCCATTAACATCTGATGTGCAGACTTTAAAAGCCCTATAACAGCCATATTTTGCTGCATAATGTCGATGCAATAGTGCTTCTCCTCTATCATTTTTATAATCTTCGCTAAAAGTGAATGCGCTTTTTTCAAATTTATAATTGTTTTTTCTTTGGACATTTTTTATGATTTTAAAAAAATATATACCCATACCTAGGGTATAGGTATATATTAGGGCAAAATTAAAAAACGGTCAATAAAAAAATATTATATTACATATTTTTCCTCCACAAAAACGAAAGCAAAAATAGAATAAAATTCACAATCACTATTGAAGCCCCGGCGGGCAAATCGAGGTAGAAAGAAGCGCAAATGCCTGTAATCACAGAAACAACTGCAACCAAAGCAGAGACGAAAATAGCGGATTTAAATCCTTTGGATATTTGCAAAGCGGTTACTGCTGGCAAAATAAAGAACGAAGAAACGAGCATAATACCAACAACTCTTACGGAAAGCACAACGGTAATCGCAGTCAAAATAACCAACAAAAGATTTATATTGTCACTTTTAATGCCGGTAATGTTGGCTTGCTCTTCATTAAAAGTAACAGCAAAAAGTTCATTATATAAAAGATAAACAATCACAAGGACAACCAAAGAAAGGGCTATGGATAAATAAGTTTCAGAAGCACTTATGGCCAAAATATTTCCAAAAAGATAACTCAAAAGTGAAACATTAAATCCATGTGAAGCGCTTGCCAAAAGCACGCCTCCAGCAAGCCCGACTGATGACACGACTCCTATTGCAGTATCTCCATAGATCTTCGCCTTTTGTGTCAATTTAACAATAAAAATTGAAGCCAAAACAACAACGGGTATTGCAAAATATATTGGGTAAAAGCCAAAAAACAGCCCCATCGCAATCGCCCCAAAACTTACGTGTGAAAGCCCGTCGCCTATTAAAGAAAGTTTCCTTAACACCAAAAATAGGCCTAAAATAGAGCATAACACTGCAACAAATATTCCGGAAATGAATGCTCTTTGTACAAAACTGTAACTGATAAATTCAAGAAAACTTATATTCATATTAATGTTGATGGCAAATTAAATGCTGAGAATCATAACCAAAAACGCCCTCCATTTTTTCGGAATGACAAAATTCTGAAAGTTTTCCATAAAAAACAATGCTTTTCTCGAGATAAAGTAATTTGTTGGCATGCTCTCCTATATGCCCTATATCGTGAGTTATTAAAATAATTGTTATACCTTTTTTCTTGTTTAAAGAATTCAATAAATTAAAAAATTTATTTCTTGTTTTTGCATCAAGCGCATTACTTGGTTCATCCAAAATCAAAAGCTCCGGCTCATTAACAAGGGCTTTCGCAAGAAAAACTCTTTGCTGTTGTCCGCCGGAAAGGTCTGAAATAAGCTTATTTTTGAGATCCAATATCTCGAGTTCTTCAAGGGCTTTATCAACGATTTTTTCATCGGATTTTGTAATTCTTCGAGGAAATTTTTTCTTTGAAAGCAGGCCCAAAGAAACAACTTCATAAACGGTTGCAGGAAAAATCGGATTAAAAAGAGAAACATTTTGAGGCAGGTATCCGATTTTAGACCATTGCTTGAATTTTTTAAGATCTTTTCCAAGAACAGAAATCTCTCCCGTATCAGGAGAAAGAAGCCCGAGAATTATTTTTACAAGAGTTGTTTTTCCGGATCCATTATGTCCGCCAAGACCGACATAATCCCCTCTCTCAATCGAAAAAGTGACGTCTTTAAGCACTTCCGCGACGCCGTAATTAAAATTCAAATTTTTTACTTCAACAATTTTTTCCATATTATTTACAATCAAGTCCTATTTTTATGTTATCAAGATTTTCATACATTGCATCTATAAAAGTTTTACCATTTTTTATTTCATCCTTAGGTAAACTTTCCAAATTATTTAAAAGGAGCATTTTTGCGCCAGTCTCTTTCGATATTGTCTCCGCAACTTTTGGAGAAGAAAGTTCTTCGTAAAATATATATTTTATATTCCCATTTTTAACCTGATCAACAAGGTCAATCAAATCCCTTGCCGTAGGTTCGCTATCAGGAGAAAGCCCTTGCGCGGCAACATACTCAAGTCCGAATCTCCTTACAAGGTAGCCAAAAGCATAGTGTCCGCCATAAACAATTTTTTTTGTTTTACACGAAGAAATTGTCGTTTTATAAGCACTATCAATGCCATCAATTTTTATTAATAAATCCTGTAAATTTTTTTCATAATAATTTTTATTTTTTGGATTTTTTTTTATAAGAGCTTCGGCGATATTTTTTGCCATGATTTTATTGTGCTCGAAATCAAGCCATATATGAGGATCACCATTCACAATTTTGGTCCCTTTGCTTACATCAATAATTTCAAGATTTTTATTTGTAATACCATTCAAAACACCCTTAATCCATTTCTCCATAAAGTCACCGGTATAAACAAAAACATCGGCGTTATTGATATTTATTAAATCAGAAGCACTAGGCTCATATTCGTGGGGCTCTGTTCCGGGGGGGACAAGTAAAGAAACGTCAGCCACATCACCTCCAATACTTTTCGCAAAATCATAAATTGGAAAAAGAGTCGCAATTACAAAAATTTTATCATTTGAAATGTTTTTAGTCGGCACGGAGTTTGCGCATCCGGCTAAGGATAAAATCAAAATCAATGTGGTTATAATTTTTTTCATATTTTCATGTCATTACAGGTTTCGCACATTCCAAAAAATTCAAACATATGACTAAAAACTTTTACGCCGGTTTCCTTCAGAATTTTCTTTTCGTGTTTTTTAATGTTTTCGTCCAATTCTATTTCGAAAATTTTCTTACACTTCGTGCATTTTACGTGATGGTGATGATGAGAACAGATTTCATACATCGCCATTTTATTATCAAGTTTTATGTTTTCTATAAAACCGTTTTTCAGTAAAAAATCGAGTTCCCTGTATATTGTCGTTTTATTCGCATCAATTTTCTGTTTTGTCAGCAGTTTTTTTATATGCATAACGCTCACAGGATTTTCTGAAGAAAAAAGAATTTTTAAAATCCCTTTTCTCGTCTTTGTTATGCGGAAACCTTGTTCTCTCAATTCCTCTATTTTTTGATCAAATTTGTTCATGTGTAGACATCTTAATGCAACTCAGTTGCGTTTGTCAAAGAAAAAGCCGCAGTATATATTATAAAAAATAACCAAATACCTATGAAATTCAAACACAGATATGTTTTCATACCACTCGTTGTAATTCTTGTTGCATTGATTGGAGGCGCATTCACTTCAAATGGGATGGAATGGCTAAATACTGAGCTTTTCAAACCAAAATTTATGCCACCAAGCTGGGCTTTTGGAGTGGCGTGGAACATCATTTTCTTATGTGTCGCAATTTCTGTAATTGTCGCATGGAAAAAAATGAAGGGCAAAATAAATATGGCTAAAGGCGCTTACACAGTGATTTATTTGTTAGTTTTAAATGCGCTTTTGAATGTTGGATGGTGCTATATGTTTTTCGAAGCACACTTACTTTTGCCTTCACTGATAGAAATGGCGGTCCTTCAAGTTACAAATATTTTGCTTATGATTTTCCTTTGGAAGTTTTCGAAGATTTCTTCTTTATTGTTCCTGCCTTACGTTTTATGGCTTTTCGCAGCGTTTTATTTGAACTACATGTATGTTGTTCTAAATTGATAGCGCGTAAATAATTTATTTTTCTTCCCTCTTTCAAAAACATCGATTCATAATGGGTCGTGATTTGAAGGAGCTCCGGAACAGGTTTTTCCGCATGTATATCATATAAAATTTCTTCCATTTCAAATCCAAACTTTTCCATTGTTTCTTTTGAATACTCAAACAAATCTTTATTGTCGGTTTTTAGATGTAAAAATCCTTCAGGCTTCAAAACTTTTTTATAAATTTCCAAAAATTTTGGAGAAGTAAGCCTTTTTTTTGCTTTGCTCTTGGGAGGAAACGGATCAGGAAAAGTTATCCAAATTTCCGAGACTTCGTCTTTTTCAAAATATGATTTCAATTCATCAATATAATGCCTTATAAATGCGACATTTTCCATTTTCGCATCAAACGCTTTTTTTGCTCCTGACCAGATTCGATGACCCTTGATATCAACTCCTATAAAATTTTTATCAGGAAATTTTTGTGCCAAAGCGAGAGTATAATATCCCCTACCGCAAGCCAATTCCAAGACTATCGGATTTCTGTTGCCGAAATATTCTTGCCAAGAAATTTTGGATTTTTCCTCAGGTGTTTCGAAAGTATTTCCAAAAGTTTTCAGCTCTGCAAAATGTTTTAATTTTTTTCGTGACATGATAGAATTCTACCCCATGAGAAGAGGAATTGCTACATTTACGCTGGACACGGGAAAGTGTCCGAAATGGCTCTACGACCGCATGGTCGCGCTTGGACGAGAAATCGTTCAAATCTTGGTTGCAGAGTACGGACCGGATGAATTTATAAAAAGAATTTCCGATCCGGTATGGTTTCAATCACTCGGAACAGTATTGGCATTTGACTGGAACGCAAGCGGTTTAACGACAATTTTAACTGCGGCGTTAAAAGAATCAATTCGCGGATTTGAAAATGATTTGGGTCTTTTTATTTGCGGAGGAAAAGGCAAAACTTCAAGAAAAACTCCTGAAGAAATTGCAAATTGGGGATACAAATTAAGCCTTCCTGACGGCCAAACAAACAAATTGATATACAATTCCAAGATGAGTGCGAAAGTCGATAGTTCGCTTGTACAGGACGGATACAGCCTTTATCATCACAGTTTTTTCTTTTCAAAAAACGGCGCATGGGCTGTTGTTCAACAAGGAATGAATTTGGAAAAACAAACTGCGCGCAGATACCATTGGTCGTCTGACAATTTAAAAGATTTGATAGAGGAGCCGCACAAAGGAATAATGACCACTCAGCTCACAAAAGAAAAGACACTCAACATGACGGCCAAGGAAAGCGATAAAAATAGAAATATGTCTGTTGAATTTGTGAACGGAAATTTCAATGCGTTAATGAAAGATATTCAAATTTTGCGAAGACATTCTTCATCTCTTTCCCAAATGATGAAAATGAAAATCGATGAAAATCAACTCACACTTTTAAATCTCGAAGATACGGAATTTACAACACACCCTGTCATTAATGAAAATTTTTCACAGAGCAAATATCTCGAAAAAATTCTTTGGTTGTTGTGCGACAGAAAACCGGAAAGTTACGAAACATTGCTCGGACAAAAAGGAGTAGGCGGAAAAACAATACGGGCATTGTCGCTTGTTTCGGAGGTTATTTACGGCGCAGAGGCTTCATACACGGACCCTGCAAGATACAGTTTTGCTCATGGAGGAAAAGATGCGACACCATATCCCGTTGATAAAAAAACATACGATCAAAGTATAGATATTTTGAAAAAAGCGGTTGAAAAATCTCACATAAGTATGACAGAAAAAAAGAGTGCAATTCAAAGATTATTTAATTCTAGGCAATAATTTTTTTGACTTCACTAGCAAGCAATCCATAACCTTTTCCGGATAAATGTAGTCCATCTGATGTAAATCCTTGTTTTGTAAAACCGGCGTTTTCAGGGTCGTTAATCATATTATATAAATCTACACAGGAAATTTTTTGCGGATTAGCTTGAGCCTGTGCGCGTATCCAATTATTAATTTCTGTGGTTTTTTGCATTATTTTTTCTTTGTGAACAAAACCTTTATATCCCAACATCGGAGGCAAAGTTACAAGAACTACATGTGCCGGAGGTTTTTTAGAAGTAAGAATTTCAACCATGTTTTTCAGTGCATCTATAATTTTTTGAGCAGAATTTACCGCTACATTATTAGCTCCACCGAGAATAACAGCAGAAGTTATTCTGTCTAATTTTCCGGACTTATATTGCTCCTGTAAATCACGACTCATGTTGGTAATAGATTTCCCACCTTTTACATATTTGCCATTATAAGAAGTGGGTATTTTTTTGCCGGCTATAGAAACTTTACCTCTATATCCACACGTGAGAGAATCTCCGATCAAAATAACTTGATCTGCGCTTGTTGGCTTTTCGTTCTCAACTGCAGGAGTCGCGACCTCGACAGACGATGGAGGGATGGCAACCTCCCTCTTTTCAACAGCACTTTCCGAAACAACACTTCCCAAAGAATTTCTTTGTTTTACGGTCAAACGATATTGATTTAATTCCTGCGGGAAACGGTTCACCAATGCGTTAAAAGTGATTGCACCTAGAATTCCATCTTGCCCATTTTTTTTATCAATTTTTGGAAATTCCAATTTTTCCTGCAATTTTAAAATAGAAGATGACAAAGAAGAATCTTTATCAGGTACATCGATTTCAAAAAGCTTACAAGCTTCAGCAATAAAATCCCGCACAGGAACAGAGATTAATTCTTTTGTTAATTTTTCCGTGATACTGTCTCGTCGTGCGGAGGTTGAAAGTATTTTTTCTTGATAATTATTCGCATTTTTTGATTTTTCGAAAGTCATAATAAAAAACATTATTTAATTCTTTTTGAAAATTCTTCAACAATTCTTTCTATGTCTTTCCCGCTTTGCGCCTGCATAAATTCCATTCTCATTTCTTTTGCGCCCTCAAATCCTTTCGTGTACCACGCCAAATGTTTTTTCAAAGTTTGAAAAGGCAAATAAGCTAATTTCTCAAAATATTTTACGTGTTTTTTTATAGCATTCAGCCTGTCTTTTAGTGAAGGATCTTTTCCTTTAAAAAACCACGGATTGCCATTTGTTGCCCTGCCTACGAGCACGCCGTCGCATCCATATTTTTTTATTTTCTCTTTTGCCTCCGCCATTGAAGAAATATCTCCATTCCCCAAAAAGAAAACATCATTCTTTTTACAAATCTTTGCGACCTTGCCCAAAACTTCCCAATTTGCTTCTCCGCTGTAAAGTTGTTTAAATGTTCGACCGTGCATTGTTAGAATTTTCACTCCAAAACCGATCAATGTTTTAGCCCACTCCTCTGCGGAAATCTCATTGTATCCAATTCTTGTTTTTACAGATAAAGGAATGATTTTCTTTTCGGGTTTTTTCAAAATCATTTTATTTTTTTTGCAAAAAGCAATGACGTCTTCATGCACTCCTGCACGTTCAAGACTTATTCCATTCGCAAAATCATTAATTCCTTTTTGCACACTTTTTATTATTTTTTTTGCAAGTTTTGGATTTTTTATTAATGCCGCTCCTGATCCTTTGCCGGCGATTTTGTTGACCGGACAGCCCATATTTATATCTATTCCGTCAAAACCTAGATAACAAATCAGCACCGCCGCTTTATAAAAAGAATCTATTTCTGTTCCGAAAAGTTGTGCAACGATAGGCCGTTCTTTTTTTGAATAAAAAAAACCATAGAGCATTTTAGTGGCCCCCCTAGCCAATCCTTCGACATTCACAAATTCAGTAAAAATTACAGAAGGCTTACTCGTAATGGCGGTAATATACCTAAAAGCTGGATCCGTAACCCCGTCCATCGGCGCAAGCCCTATCACGGGCTTTTTCAAATTGTCCCAAAATCCATTACTCATAGTCAGATTATATCACAGGAGAATAACAATAATAATGTTGATAGCTTAAGAAAAAGGTAAAAATGTATTTTTCGACGCATTGCGTTAAATTACAAAAAACTTAAATTATAATATAAAAGAAGCTTAAGGAGAAAAATACATTTTTACCTTTTTCCGCAACTCCTATATATTATTAGGTGAGGACGTTTACAATAATTTTTCTTACTCATTCCACATGAATAATTTAGACCAAAAAGCATTAAAATGGATGGAAAAATATCGTCGATACGCCGACTACATGGGCGCTGCAATGTTGTATCTGAAAGACAACTTTTTCCTTGAGAAAAAATTATCAGCAGATCACATAAAATCGCGTGTGTTAGGCCATTGGGGCACTGTGCCGGGACTGAATTTTATTTATGCAAATTTAAATTATCTCATTGCAAAACACAAATGTGAAATGATGTTTATCGCAGGTCCGGGACATGGAGCGCCAGCAGTTTTAGCAAACCTTTTCGCGGAAGAAACTTTGCATGATTTTTACAAAGAATTCCCTCGCGACAAGAAAGGAACAGAAAAATTAATACATGATTTTAGCTGGCCGCACAGCCGTTTTCCAAGTCATGTTACTCCTTCCGTTCCGGGTTCTATTCTTGAAGGAGGAGAATTGGGATACAGTCTTTCAACCGCTTTCGGAGCCGCTTTAGACAATCCGGATTTAATCGTTTCAGTAGTGGTTGGCGATGGAGAAGCGGAATCAGGGCCACTTGCTGCGGCTTGGCACGCAAATAAATTTTTAAATCCAAAAACTTCCGGAGCGGTTTTACCAATAGTTCACATCAACGGATACAAGATTTCAAATCCGACGATTTACGGAACAATGAGCAATCAGGAACTTAAAAAACTTTTTGCAGGATACGGATATGAACCAATAATTGTTGAAGAACCGAATGTGGAAATAAAAACGATTGAAGCGCTTGAGAAAGCCTACAATTCAATCAAAGAAATTCAAAGAAAAGCTCGCAAAGAAAATAAAATTCTAAAACCAATGTGGCCTGTAATTTTACTTCGCACGCCAAAAGGCTGGAATGGAATTCATAAATTCCACAACGAAATAATCGAAGGATCATTTCATTCTCATGGAATTCCAGTTGAAGATTTGAAGAAAGATCCATCTGCATTAAAAGCCGTGGAAGCATGGTTAAAAAGCTACAAAATAAAAGAATTGGTTGATGAAAAAGGCAGACTTAAAAAAGAAATTTTAGAGTTTATTCCGACGGGAAAATACAGAATGGGAAAAAATCTTCACACCGTAGGTGGCAATTTTTACAAAAAAATAAAACTTCCAAATCTTTCAAAGCATGAAGCAGTTTTCGCTAAGAGAGGCGAGAAAACAGCAAACAGCATGGTTAGTGCCGGAGGATTTTTACGCGATATTTACAAATTAAATAAAAATAATTTCAGACTTGTTTGTCCAGATGAACTGGAATCAAACAAACTTCACAAAATTTTCGAAGCGACATTGCGTGGGTACGTATGGCCAATAAAAGTAAATGATGAATTTATTTCACAGGAAGGACGTGTCACTGAAATGCTCAGCGAACACACGCTTCAGGGCATGATGCAGGGATATATTTTGACAGGACGCCACGGAATGTTTGTCACTTACGAAGCCTTCGCTCCAATCATTTGTAGCATGGTCGATCAATACGCAAAATTTTTACGACAATCATTAAATATAAAATGGAGAAAGCCTGTCCCCGCGGCGATTTACCTTCTATCAAGCCTCGGATGGCGACAGGACCACAACGGATTTTCTCATCAAAATCCAAGTTTCGTCAGCAATATAATTCATAAACACAGCGATTTTTCTCAAGTATATTATCCTTCAGATGCAAATTCTTTGATTGCCGCATTTGAAGAAACGATGTCGCGCCCCGACACAATTTCCGTAATAGTCGCAGGAAAACATGAAATGCCACAATGGTTGACGCTCAAAGAAGCAAGGGAGCAAGCCAAAAACGGAATCGGCACGTGGGAATGGGTTTCAGGCAAAGAAGCCACAAAAAATCCTGATGTAGTCCTCGCATCAGCCGGAGATTACATTACCGAAGAAGCGATTTATGCAGTAAAACTTTGCAAAGAATTAATGCCGGAACTTAAAATAAGATACGTAAATATTTCCGAATTAACATCTCTAAGTCTTGGCGATAACTGCAAAAGTAAAAAATGTGCAAACACAGAAAAAGGCTTGTGTCAGTACTTTACTTTAGACAAGCCGGTCGTGATAAGTTATCACGGATACATAAATGATATGGAACAATTACTTTGGCCATATGCATCTTCAAAAAGATTTGTGATTCGCGGATACGACGAAAAAGGATCGACAACAACTCCATTCGATTTGAAAATTTCAAACAAAGTCAGCCGTTTCCACTTGGCGATAGAATTGCTTGAACAAGGCGCAAAATCGAATAAAGAAGTCGCAAAAAAGAAAGACAAAATCATAAAAATGTTAAATAAAAAAATCGCAGATCATCAGAAGTATATTGTTGAAAATGGAGATGATCCTGCCGAAATAAAAAACCTAACCTTTTAAAAATATGACACTCAAAGAACAATTACATCAAGACCTGATGACTGCAATGAAATCAAAAGACGAAGTCGCACTTTCGGCTTTAAGACTGCTAAAAACGTCAATCATGAAATTTGAAACTGCAGGCGAACAGAAAACTGCAAACGACGAAGACGTAATCCAAATTGTCGGAAAAGAAATCAAACAGCGCAAAGATTCCATCGAACAATTTGAAAAAGGAAATCGTCCCGAACTTGCCGAAAAAGAAAAAGCGGAACTAAAAATCCTCGAAAAATATCTCCCTCCACAAATGAGCGAAGACGAAATCAAAGCGATCATAAAAGAAGGAATGGCTTCTTCAGGCGCCTCCTCCAAATCCGACATCGGCAAACTCATGGGCGCAATAATGCCAAAACTAAAAGGCAAAGCCGACGGTGGCTTGGTAAATAAATTGGTACAGGAAATGCTGGGGTGAGGTTTTTAGATTTCTGGCCTGAAGCTCTCGACATATTGCCATTTTTATAGAACATGGTATTATGCTAAACTATATATCTAGATTCACGAAAGATGGAGAGCAAAGAATCAGAATACTTAAAAAATTTAAGGGGTGAAGATGCAAGCATTTTGGAGCGTCTAAATGCGGAGATTCCCGCAATGGACGAACAGTGCCAAGTAAGTGTGCTCATCCCAGCTTTTTTAGAAGAGAAGCATGTTTTTGATGCAATTCGCGGATTTGCAAAACAGTTCAACGAAGAAGGAACAGCTCCGCTAAATCCTGCAAAGTGGGAAATAATTGTTCTTGTTAATACAGAAAAAGATGTAGAGAAAGACGATACATTGAAAGAAGCACTGAGAGCCCAGCAAACATTCTCAGGGATTAAGATTCACGTATTGGAATATGAATTTTCTCCGGGCGAAAGAACTATCGGTGCAGTACGAAAAATTCTGACAGATCTAGCCGTAATGCGTCACGAGACAAGGGCAAAAAAAGACAAAAATTTTTACATACAATCCACGGACGCAGACCTGATTCATGTAGACAATAGATTGGTCTCCAATCATATAAACATGATGGAGTCATATCCCAAACTCGATGCTATAGCAGGAATCACATTGATAGACCCAGAATTATTAGCTCAAATCGATGTATTACTTTTAAAAACGCTGGCAAAAGAGAGAACAAGAATTTTACTTCAAACACTGCCGCCAGAAACTTTTGGCTCAAACAAGCCGTACGGAAGAGTTCTTGCCGGAGGGAATGCTATGTTTAGATCCTCAACATATGCAGAAATCGGCGGATATAATCCATCCCTTAAAAGATCGGAGGATTTAGACATAAGCGTAAAAATTGAAAGTATTAGATCAGGTACTATTGAATTGGTTTCAGGAATAATAATATCTTCAGCAAGAAGGTTTGTGTCATCACTTTTTCAAGGGCAAATGTTACCAAGTTATCAAAATTTTGGCGAAGCAAATCATGAAAGGGAAATCAGGAAGTTAAGTCATGAACAAATAATGGAAGGGGTAAAAGAATGCCTTGTCTTAGATGAAAACAACATAAAAATAATTGAATTTTATCTGAATATTTTTATTGGTAATTTCTTAAAAAACATACCGGATAGTCAAAAAGCTCTCGAATTATTTAAGGGAATAATGAGCAAGCTTGGATTCAAAAACGGCGATTATGTAATAGCAAACGGGAAAATAACAATAAACAACATACAAAATATAAAAAGAGCTTTAGAAAAATACAAGAAGAGGGATAAATACGGAAAGTGGATTGCATCACAAAAAAGAATAGAGCAAAAGCTAATTAAATAATAAATGGTGGGCAGGGGGAGATTCGAACTCTCGTAGGCGTTAACCAGCAGATTTACAGTCTGCCCCATTTGACCGCTCTGGTACCTGCCCATATTTCAAAATCGTTGCGGTAGCAAGATTATATCCAAAAAGGCCTTATATGCAAACTTTATTTGTGAAATAAGCACTCTTGAGCTAGAATCAAGCAAAATAATTCACTTTTTACTATGGCAACAAAAATTTTCATAAAAGACTTTAAAGATCATGTCGGCGAAGAAATCCTAATCGAAGGATGGATGTTTAACAAGCGTGGAAGCGGAAAAATCTACTTCTTAGAACTTCGTGACGGCACGGATATTACTCAAGGAATTGTTGTAAAATCACAGGTTTCCGAGGAAATTTTCGCAAAAGCTGAATCCTTAACAATGGAATCTTCAGTAAAAGTTACAGGAGTTATTTCAAAACATCCAAAGCTTGAAAACACGTATGAACTTCAGGTAACAGACATCGATATTGTTCAATTGGTGAAAGAAGATTATCCGATTGCAAAAAAAGAACACGGCGTTGATTTCTTGCTTGAAAACAGGCATTTATGGCTTCGTTCTCCAAAGCAACGAGCCATCCAAAGAGTCAGAAACACAATAATAAATGCGATTTACGAGTATCTAAACAACAATAATTTCATAAAAATCGACTCCCCTATTTTGACTCCAAATGCGTGCGAAGGAACAACAGAACTTTTTGAAATGGAATATTTCGACGAAGGAAAGGCTTATTTGTCACAATCCGGACAGCTATACCTCGAAGCCGCAATTTTTTCTGTCGGAAGATGTTTCGACTTTGGCCCTGTTTTTAGAGCTGAAAAATCAAAAACTCGCAGACATTTAACAGAATTTTGGATGATGGACGCGGAAGCGGCTTTTGTTGAACACGAAGAAAATATGAAAATTCAGGAAGGACTTGTTTGTTTTGTAATCGAAAAAGTACTCGAAAAAAATCTTGAAGAATTGAAAACTTTGGAAAGAGATATTGAGCCACTTAAAAAAATAAAAGCTCCATTTTACAAAAAAACTCATTACGATGCAGTCGAAGAGTTGCGAGCAATGGGCTCTCAAATAAGCCACGAACAAGACCTTGGCGCGGAGGACGAAACGATTCTTACACAAAAATATGACAAACCGATTTTTATCGAAAAATATCCTGCGGAAGTAAAAGCATTTTACATGAAACGCGATCCAAACGACCCGACAGTTGCACTTTGTGCGGACATGCTCGCGCCGGAAGGATACGGAGAAGTCATTGGTGGAAGCCAACGTGAAGACGATTACGATGTACTTTTAGGCAGAATAAAAGAACACAAACTCCCTGTCGAAGCTTTTAATTGGTATTTGGATTTGCGCAAGTACGGCTCAGTCCCCCACAGCGGTTTTGGAATAGGCCTAGAACGTCTTACAGGCTGGATTTGTGGCATTCACCACATTCGTGAAACAATCCCATTCCCAAGAACAATAAACAGGATTTATCCGTAAATTCAGAAAAAACTAAGATAAACTACTCATCGCAGAAAAAATAATATCGCGAAATTCTTTACAAATTCTTCCCTCTTTTCCGTCGACACCTTTCTCAGCAATCTCATCAAAAAGTCCGACTTTATCATCAAAAGTAATATCGGCAAGACTTCCAAGATCATCGGCTTGTTCTTTTGGAAAAGCAATTCTCATAACATTATTTTGCCTTCCCAGTCTTAAAAAATTCGCAACATGAACTCCATTAAATCTTTCACACTTAATTCCTTGTCCAATTTCAAAAGGAGGCTGATATCCCTCAGAATCAATCGTTCCATCTATCAATGCTATTTTCACTCGTTCCTCCACGCTACTCAATGCTTCGCTCAATGTATCTGGAGCAATAACCTCCCATCCCTGAGGTAAAACCGGTCTCAAAACGTCAACAGCCAACTTTCGAAATCTGGCTTCGTCATCAATAACAAGAATTCTATTTGTTGGATCTTTAGAAGCTCTAATCATGATTTCAGTAAATTCCACCCAAGTATAAATAAAAAAAAGTCTATAGGCAACACAGTCTTAATTAAACGAATTTATGCCTTAGGCAAGCCCCACAAGTCACGCTTGACAAAAGAAAAAGAACTAGTCAAAATATGTAACTATAGAAAAATAAAATAACCATGGGAATAAGCATACTAAAATCCGGAAAAGCGGAGGCGATACAAGCGGCACATGAAATAATGGGCGACGGGACACTCGATTCTTGCCAAAGAGCGGTTAGAAATGGATGTAGGAATTGTTGCCAAAATGGAGCACTTTTATTCGAAGGCGAAACATTAAAAGTTGTGCCTAAAGGTGTATCCGTATTTAACGGAAGAGTCCTCGACTGTCTTGGCGAAAATGGGTGTAAATTTCAAAGCAAAGACAAGCCGTTATTATGTAAATTATCTCCGGTGATTTGCGCAGAAACAACAGAATTAGGAAAACGAACGGCAACGTTTTATTCGGGTAAGATATGCAGGGTAAAACTCACCTCCGATTTTTTGGAAAGAGTTTCGCGTGTAATTCCGACACTTTCTGGGGGTGGCGTCTGGGGGTGGAATGGCGCACCCTTAACAAAAGCAACCCCCGAAGAAATAAGAGCGATGTTTGAATTTATGAAAAGGTTTGGGTGAGTTTTTCAGGACGACACTCTTGTTACAAAGTCTTTCATTTCCATTTGAGCCTATTTAGGGAGAGATAAGCCGTGAAAATATTGTCAAATTATTAAATTTGGCTTAAACTACACTCCTTTTATAATTTTAATATGCCACAATCACCAGCAACACCGGACAATCACGGAGAAGAAAAAATACAAATCATCGATGGAGCTCCAACGATAACTTTAGGCGATGCATTAAGATTTTTAGAAAAAGTAAGGGCGGAATTTCCTCGATGGGATGGTCTTTATATTCCCTATGCATCAGTAGTAGAAGAAACTGCAAGACAGGCATATGCAGGGCAACGAAGAATAAGAATGGAAGCATTAGGCATAAATCCCGACCTAAAATTGTCAGAATTAAGTGATGAAGATAAAGGCCGTTTTATTCAAATGGCAATGACTCCCACAGAATATTATGATTTGCCATCACCATCAGTTGATTCATTATTTGAAAAATACAAGGAAGATGAAGTGATTAAAGCACAGATAGAATTGGCATTAAGAATTACTCGAGTAAAAGTGAAAGAAGCTCTACGAATAGTCTTTATACGAGCATTCGAACCGGATCTTTTTGGACTCGAAACAACAGAAGAAGTTGCGCATAAAAATGGCTTTAGAAGAATTTTTTCAGCGGCAATGCGTTCAATAGGAGTGGAATATAAGCCGATAGAAATAACCCTGATAGGACTTGATAAAGCACCAGATGGTGAACGTAGAGTTACTGTTGAGAAAATTATTTCTCCAATGACGGAACCGGAATCGCCACAGAAATTTATGGATCTGATGAGCTTAAAGGGAGAACCTCCAACAACAGAAAACGAACAAAAACTTCTTGCGTAATTTCAAACAGACAGCCTTTCTCACTCTTTTTACAAAGTCTTCCATTTCCCTTTGAGCATAGAGAAAGGGCGTATAGATGAAGTGTTTATGAAAGAGTTGAAAGATAATGAGTCCAAGAATTACAGAATGTATATGGTTTCTTCGGAATTACCTTTTGATAATTTGTTACACGTCGTTCATCTTTTGTCCCTTTCTTGTAAACGACCATCGGGCTGAACCCTTCATAATAAACCAGTGTGAAATCTGTTGGGTCAAGGCCAAACTCAGCAAGTTTAGCTACAACATCCGGTTGGTCGGGAAATTCCATACTGAGGAGGTCTTGTACTGTCGGTACAGATAATTCTCTAATTTTATCTGATGTACTCATTTTAAGTAGTCAAGAAAGAGAAGGTAATTATATTGATAAATTACCTATGTAAAAACTATACAACAAAAAAGCATTTGCGTCAATGGACAGTCACGTCACGCTTTTTACAAAGTTTTACAATTGTCGTATAAAAACAAAAGATGTTACAATGACAACGTTAACGACATTTTAAACAATGACAAAAGACGTAAAACTACATATCGATTCAATAAATCAAAATCTTGAAATCCTTCAGGGACAATTTAAAGTAAATAAAATAGCAATTTTTGGATCAACGGCACGTGGAAGTAATAGAAAAGATAGCGATATCGACATAATGGTCGAACTCTCCGAATCTATAAGCTTTTTTGAATTTATAAAATTAGAAAACTATTTGTCTGAATTGCTTGGCAAAAAAGTAGATTTAACAACCAAAAAAGCGCTTAAACCTACAATAAAAAAGGAAGTACTTAAAGAAGCGATTTATGCCTAAAAGAGATCTTTTGTTGTACATCAATGATATTTACGATTCGTGTAATAAAATCCTGAAATATACAAAAGGATATGATTTAGCGAAATTTGAAAAAGATGAGAAAACAATGGATGCAATAATTCGAAATCTTGAAATAATTGGAGAAGCGGCAAAAGCTATGCCGACAGAGTTTAGAAAAATCCACAAAAACATCCCATGGAAAGAAATCGCAGGGATGAGAGACAAAATCACTCATGAATATTTTGGAGTTGACGATAATATCCTTTGGACAACCGTCCAAAACGACGTTCCAGCTTTAAAAAAAGAAATCTCAAAAATTAAAAAAGATTTCAAAACGCAACCACTCTTCTAAAAGATGGATGGTATCTATCAACTCAAATGGAGCCACCTGTCGGATTTGAACCGACGACCCACAGTTTACAAAACTGTAGCTCTACCGCTGAGCTAAGGTGGCTCATGCTGTTTAAAGCAGGCGAATTTTATTTTAATCCGCCACAAATGTCAATTTATTTTAAAATATAAAAATGGTATCCTCTTGTCATGGCAAACGAAAATTTACAAACAAAGTTTACGCAAACATTCCCAGAAGGGCTCATCGATGAACCTTTGGCAAAATATTGCACATTAAAAGTTGGCGGACCGGCGGACTTTTTCTGCAAAGCGAAAGATATTGAAACTCTAAAAAACCTTATCTCTTTCGCAAAAGAAAACTCACTCCCCTATTTTTTATTAAGCGGAGGAAGCAATGTTTTATTTGATGATAAAGGTTTTCGCGGACTCACCATAAAAATTGATTTAAAAAACATCGAAATAAAAGATGAAGAAATAACAGCTGATGCAGGAGTAATAGTTGCACTTATGATGAATAAGGCTCTAGCAAGCGGACTTACAGGATTTGAAAAATGGTTGGGACTTCCGGGAACAGTTGGCGGAGCTGTCAGAGGAAATGCCGGATGCAACGGACTTGAAACAAAAGATATTTTGGTAAAAGCGACTTTATTAAATCCTGAAACCGGAGAAATTCATGAAGAAAAAACTGAATATTTTGGTTTCGATTATCGCGACAGCAAGATAAAACACTCAAATGAAATTATTCTAAATGCGACATTCCGCCTAAAAAAAGGCGCTCCGGAAAAAATCGAAAATCCAAGAGTTTTCACTCAACCAAAAGGCCTGTCTGCAGGTTCATTTTTCAAAAATCCATCACCTGAAAATCCCGCAGGCGCATTGATAGATAAAGCGGGCTTAAAAGGGACTCGTATAGGAAACGCACAAATCTCAGATGTGCACGGAAACTTCATCATAAACCTCGGCGGCGCAACTTCAAAAGACATCAAAGACCTAGTTTCCCTGGCCAAAACCACCGTCAAAGAAAAATTCAACATCAATCTAGAAGAAGAAGTGAAAATTGTGGGAGAGAAATAGTTGTGAGAGATGAATTGTATACATTTATGAATAATAGATTGTCATGCTTTTTGACCGAAAATTTTTTGTAATATATTTGTGAAAGGAGATAGTTTGAATTTTTACGACTTGCTAAACCTAAAACTCATGCATGCATGAGTTTTATTTGCGAGCCCGTACATGTTAGGGCGAAGCAAAGAGTTTAGCGGAGTGAAAATTCAAACTATCTCTTTCACAATCTTGCAAAATTTTTCTCCCTTTGCTAAAATCAAAAAGTAAAAATATTTAACTCATACCTCACATGAAATCAAAGACGCAAATCCTTAAGCAGGCCTTAATTGTAATCGGTCTTATGACAGGTGCGCTTATTCTTGTTCAATTTGTACCTTCAGTATTGGCAGGTGGATTTCTAAGCGACAAAGACAATCCTCAGTTAATATCTGACGCTACACAAGGAACAGGAGACGTTAGAGTATTAGCAATGGACATCGTAAATTACTTCTTAGGATTCTTAGGCTTTTTGGCCGTTTTGATGGTTATCTATGGAGGTATTCTTTATGTAACAGCCGCAGGTAACGAAGAAAACGCTAAAAAAGCAAAGACAATCATTATGTACGCCGCAATTGGTATCATAATCATTCTATTATCATACGCTATCGTTAACACAATTCTCCAAGCCGCTACAACAACAGTTTCAACAGGAGTACAATAAAGAGACATTAAAAAAAGTTGACCGCTTAAACCCTTCCGAGTGAAAACTTCGAAGGGTTTTTGCTTTAATGAAAATTACGCGGCCATCTCTTCAATTGGAATTTTTTGCAAATTTTCTTCTTTTTTCGCTTCTTTACTGTCTTTAACGATTATTTTGTATGGTTTAACCTCAACAATGCTTTTTGCAGGAATTATCAAAGAATTATATCTGAAAAGTCCCAAAATATCCTTTGCCACAAAGATTTTATTCAAATCATAAGTTTTTGCATCAATTGAAAAATCAAAAACTTTTCCCAAATATTCCTCCGACTTTGTAAAAACTTTAGCACCATAAATAGGCCTGTTTGACTTTAAAATTTCATTTGCCTTAAGAATTTCGGAAGCCTCAACTACATTATCGGCATTATTTATTTTCATCACCTGTTTCAAGAAAATTACATCCATTGGAGAAACGACCAGCTTTTTATTTTGATTTAAGACAAAGGCGACAAGAGATCCGGCATCAGGATCCATAATCAAATCTTTTACCACCGCAACAGGCCTTGGAGAGTCCTCCTCAAAGACTAAAGTGCCCACAATATTGCTGTAAAACATCTCCATATGAAAAATTGACTTAACAATAACGAGATTATTGTATAGAATCCAACAGTCAAAAACAAATTACTTTACTTCGGGGTGTAGCTCAGTTGGCTAGAGCGCCTGGTTTGGGACCAGGAAGTCGTAGGTTCAAGTCCTGTCACCCCGACCATTTCAAATTCAGTATTTAAAATCAGATCCGGCCAATTTTTCCAAAACGTCAGATTGTATGCCTACGTCCAAAAGTTTTTGTGCATTTTTCCTCATATCTTTGGGTTCCTCAAAAAACATACCAGCATTAAAACGATATGCTCCTCTATATTTTGTAAGAGCAATAATTTTTATTTTTTGATTTTTAAGATTTTCTTTTGCTATCGGAACAATATTTTTTTCAAATGAATATTTGCTTCCCTTATAAACGCCTGTAAAGCTTACCAAAGGGGTTTTTGTGAGCTTATTCTTCGCCAGAAAAATATAAGCAAACGCGGCGGTCATCCTAAAATTAGGATCAATAAAATAAAATTTTCCGTCTTCGCGAACAAGTACGTCCACTCCCCCGACTCCATACCATCCCCATCTTCTAATTTCAGGCAAAATAGTCTTTTCCAAGAGTTTATAAATCTTTTTCAAACTCTTGATTTTTCTCTTTGTATCAATAATCCCACCGAGATAATCACCTTGTTCAGAAGTAAGTTGTTCATTAAATCCGATAATTTTAATAGGTTTTTCTGGATCATAAGGCACTCCAAATTGAATTCCAAGATTATGAGCCGCAGTAATAAATTCCTCTATCAATATTGATCCTTTAATACGTTTGAATTTTTTCTGAGCAAATTTAAAAGATTCAATATCTTTACAAATCACAACCCCATCTCCGGAGCTTGAAGAAGACACTTTTACGACACATGGAAAAGGAATAACGCCTTTGTAAGAGAATAATCTTTTACCATTTGCAAAACGTTTATATCTTGCCGGTAAATGTGCTTTTGGGACATATAAAGACTGAGTGATTTTATCATTAAGTTTATTGGAAAGTTTAGGACTTATTTGATACATGTCAAACAAGCGTTTATTCAAATATGGCTATGTCATAAGCAAATGTCCCTGATGATTGAAAGTGCTCAAAGCAATTTTAACCAATTTGTTTCTTTTTGAATTTTTCACTCCGGCCGTTATTTTTTCCGGCAAAGAAATTATTTGATCGCGATCAACGGTTTTTGCATTAATTTTTTCAGTGAATAATCTCCATGTTTCTCTTTTCAATGTTGATGAAAAAGTTATAACTTTTATTTTATCTCCTGCACAAATAAGGGGCCTTGCGGCGACCAATTCCTCCTCCCAAGAAGTGACATGATTATAAAATTTGGAATCTTCTCCTGCAGGAAAAGAATAAAAATAAACAGTATCTTTAGGTAAAAATTCAGACAAAGAAAACTTCAATTTTCCTTTCGGCTTTTTTCTCGGTTTTTTATCTTTTACAACGGGCATAGAACATGAGGATAAAAACAATCTACTTAAAGAAAATAATACCCTAAATACAGCTTTTAGTAAACTCCAGAATTTTGCTCATGTCTTGACCGGCGATTTCATCAGCGATCAATGAAAGTCCACGATTTCTCAAAGCCTCAAGCAAAGTCTTCTCGCAAGGATTTTTTCTAAAAGATTCATATGCGGGATCTTTTTGAATTAGTTCTTGATAAGGTTTTTTACTAAAGTTCTTCTTTAGCTCTCTGGCAAGCGCTTTTTGGTAAGGCACTGCAAGTTTTTCAATCAAAACTTTTTCAATTTTTTTTCGGACTTCGGGCTTGAGAAAATCGGATAATGTATATCCATGCTCGGCAATTTCACTTGCAATTATTCTGACAGTATCCTCATACAAAATCGCGTCAGGATTTTCAGAAATAGATTCAAGAGCATCAACATTTTCGCCAATCATAGCCCTTCCGGCAAACTCAGAAATTCCAACCTCAATAAAACTTCCGGGATCATAAACTCCATTTTGAACCTCCAAAATTTTCCACAAACTTCCGGCCATCGCCTCGAGATATCTTTTTTCAGAAGCACCATCCCCTGCGAAAATATGTACCTCTCGCGCATTGTTAGCAACAAGTTCGTCAACGACAGGCTTATAGGTATTAGAAGGCTCAGAAGCGGCTGTATCGCTCAACCCCAACCCAAATAAATCCCCGTACAGGGCACGAGTTCTAAGCATTCCAATCGTCCCGATTACTGAGGAGGCAACAGAAAAATGTGTATCCACAAAAGGATTCCCTTTTTTAGTTGAAGGTTTTCCTTTCTCCGTTGAAGGTTTTCGCCCTGCATAAGCCACTTTTGGGACTTCATCAAATTCAATTCCGTTTTCTCCAAAAAACAACATAACTTCGTTTCTTAAAGTCGCACCTTTTAATTCGTAAAGAATTTGCCCGGGTTTTGTCGTTGGCGCAGGGACAACACTCTCACCTGTCGGTTGAGTATTATCTATATCTAATTGTTGAGTTCCTTTATCAAGCATTTTTTTCTACAAAACTTGTAAAACCAAGGTTTTTAAATATCTTCCTTCCGGAAAAGATAATTTATCGGTGTGATCTGTTGCTTGGCTTATTGTAGAAAGAACTCGAACGTCTTTTTTCGCGCCTCCTGCCGCGATTTTTAGCGTATTCCTGAAATCGTCCAATGAAACTCTTCCGGAGCAAGAACTCGAAAATAAAATTCCATCTTTTTTAAGCAAAGCCAAACATTTTCGATTTAAATCCATGTAAGCCTTAAGAGCTTTCTGCACATTTCCGCCGGATTTTGCAAAAGCGGGCGGATCACAAACAATGATGTCAAAATCTCCGTTTTTTATTTTTTCAGTGGAAAGAAAGTCAAAAACATCAGCGGTCACAATTTCTCCCGCATCAATTTTATTTAATTCAAAATTCTTTTTTGTGTATTCGGTTGCTGTTTTTGAAATATCAACGGACGTAACTTTTATAGCTCCGCCTTTGGCTGCATAAAGGCTAAAAGCGCCTGTATAACAAAACAAATTAAGCACTTTTTTATTTTTCGAAAGTTCAAAAAGTTTTTTTCTCGCATCTCTTTGATCAAGAAAAAATCCGGTTTTTTGTCCGCCGATTACATCAACATAAAATTTTATTCCATTCTCTTCAAAAATAATTTCATTATCAGTTTTTCCAAAATGTATAACGGCTCCAAGCACTTTTAGCCCTTCCTGCCTGCGTATTTCGACATCAGACCTTTCCACAATCGCTGAAGGTTTAAACGCATTTTTCAACGCTGAAATAATTTCTTCTCTGAAATTATCCATTCCGGCGGTATGAATTTGGAAAACAAAAACATTATCATATTTGTCTACAATAAGCCCCGGAAGGCCGTCTGAATCGGCATAACAAAGTCTATATCCATTTGTATTTTCAGGAATAATTTTTTTCTTAAGTTCATCAAGTTCGCGAAATCTTTTCTCAAAAAAATCACTGTCAAAAGCCTCTCCCCTATTTCTGGACAAAATTCTCACGCTGATAGAGCCATTTGGGTTGAAACATCCGGTTCCGACATATTCGCCGCCGTCAGAAAAAACCTCCACAATTTCGCCGATATTTTTAGCCTCGCACTTCGAAATGCCATTGGAAAATATCCAAGGATGCCCTGAAACAACAGGCATATCCTTCTTTGGTTTTAAAATTATTTTAGGCAAATCAGACATATTATGCTTTCTTTACAGCTTTTATTATTTGATTTATCCAAATGCCATCTTCGTACACAAGTTCATCGCTCTCTATTTCGAAAAAAGAAGCTTCAAGAGCCTCGATCACATGTTTTGGCATATGGTAAAAGGAATCTATGATAACTTCATCATTATAAATTTTCAATTTTGGTGGTTTTCTTTGATTAATATTACTCAAAATAAAAACACCGCCATTTTTAAGAACTCTGTAAGCTTCATCAAAAGTTTTTCTTAAATCTCCAAGATGAACTATCAAAAAAAGACCCGTAACAACATCAAAAGACTCATCTTCAAATGGTAGTTTTTCGCTGTCTGCAAGGACAAATTCAGTATTTTTAAATTTTTTCTTTGCTATTTCAAGCATTTTTTTAGAAACATCGACTCCGCAAACTTCGGCGGCCTTAAAATCATACAAATGTTTAATTCCCCTGCCAGTTCCACATCCCAAATCCAAAACTTTTTTGCCCTCAACACACCTAAGAGCCAAATTCAAAGCATTTCCCTCCAGGCTATCCAAAAATGACAAAGTTTTGTCATAGTGGCTTGCCCACAAATCGTATCCTTCAGCGGAAGAATAAATCTTATTTATTTTTTTACCTTTATAAGTCATACTGGCATTATAGCATATAACTTCAATAATATGGGAGTAGGAGGCAAAAAACCGGTGATGAAAGAAATAGATGAAACAAGGGCGGCCGGTAGAGACGACGCCTTTGAAGCAATTGTGCAAAAAATAACAGACGCCGGAGGTGAGATTACCGAAGACGAAACACATCCATTGTACATAGATATTGGCATGCAGGAGTTCGAAACCGGAACTGAACGAAAAATAAAATTCAACATGCACAAAATGGATTTTGAGCTTACGAGAAGAAAAGAAACCTCACGTCTTCAAGGCATGGGCAATCAAAAATATTTGGAAGATAACCCTTCTCCAAAAATCACACTGAACCTAAGAAGAAAATCAGAACTCTCAAGCGAATGGCAAAGCGTTGATTTGGATGCATTGATGTAAGGCTTATTCAAGCACTTTTTTCGCCCACTTCTCCATTTGTTTTTCTTCTTTGTCGTCATTGTGGTCAAACCCTATGACATGAAGAAGTCCGTGTACAAATAAAATTCCAAGCTCTTTTTGAAGAGAATGATGATGTTCTTCTGCCTGTCTTTTTGCGGTATCCAAAGAAATAAAAATATCCCCGACCACAACTTCACTTCCGCCATATACGGCAGAACGATCTTCCATATATTCAAAAGAAATTACATCCGTTGGCTTATCAACGTTACGATATTCTTTATTTATTTTATGAATTTTTTTGTC
This sequence comes from Candidatus Altimarinota bacterium, assembly GCA_023231115.1. Classification (GTDB taxonomy): domain Bacteria; phylum Patescibacteriota; class Gracilibacteria; order UBA1369; family LOWO2-01-FULL-3; genus UM-FILTER-38-24. The sequence goes on along the minus strand of JALNWA010000003.1, from coordinate 60,608 downwards.
ATCAACAATTATCAAAGAAATTTTTCCGTTTTTCTTTTTAAGAATTTCGGATATTTTCTTTGAAAGAACTTTTGTAAAACGTTCAAATAACGGCTTAAACACGCTATCCCCCACTTTCTGATTAGTCTCGTTTGTGAAATCAAATTTTAGTGACATTTTATTTTTTATTAAGCCATAATTCATCAAAAGTTTGCCATTCTTCATCTGAAATTTCCCAATACGGATATATCGATATTCCGGCAAAACTATCAAGATTACTTCTCAAATTATCCAGTCCCATAATAACACCAAGTATCCCGTTTTTAACATTCTCAACACTTGGATCAAAACCCAAGTGTCCTTTTTCATACGCGGGAATTCCAAAAAATATTTTCTTGTTTTCAAAAAGAGAAGTTATTCTGGTGACCTCCTCTGAGACAAATTTTTTATAAAACCACTGTGAATTAAGTTTGGTGTCATAGAGCATAACAACTATTTGATCGGCATATTTTGCAACATTTTTATAATTCACTTCCGAATTAACATTATTAAATTTAAAAATCTTATCTGTATACCACAAAAAAGAATTAGGAATTATATCCGGCAAAGCAACCGACAAAACTTTTTCTTGAGACATATTTTCACGACATTCTTTAAGTAAATTTATAAAATCTTTGTCGTCGTCAGACACAGGTTCTATGTCAAAATGAATGCCGTCAAAGCCGATAAACTCGCCAAAAATTCGACATTGATTAGCCGTATTTTTTAGGATGTTTTCGTCGCTCAAATCTAATTTTCCACGCACTTGTCCAAGCCATGCCTGATATTTAATATCTTTATTTATTCTCTTCGCCTGCCTCAAAAAATAAGAAGAATAAATATATGATTTTTGTTCTATTTTCCCATTTTCAAGGATAGGTCCGACGTGCAAAAAAACATTGGAAATTCCATGCTTTTGTAAATTCTCAACGAATTCCTTTATCTGATCAAAAGTCTTTCTCTCGCCTATCCATTCATGTCCGGCCCAGACCGCATTATCATTTTTATTATATTCGAATTTTTGCCAAAACCGTGGAACACCGACAAAATAAAAAATTCCCAAAAACAGCGATAAAATAATCACAACAAAAATACTCCCTGAAAAAAAGCTAATTTTTTTCATTCAATTTTTTTAAAACTTCATACGCAACCACTCCAAAACATGTTTCAACATTCAACGAATTTGCACGTCCAAGCATTGGCACTTTTACGGCCATATCAACGAGTTCCATCGCCTCGTCCGATATTCCTTCCACTTCGTGTCCGAAAACAAGGCAGAGCGGAAATTTGAAGGTCGCTTTGTCATATTGAACACTTTCATGTGCAATCTCTACGGCGCATATTGTATAGCCGGCTTTCTTTAGTTTTTTAATAGCATCCACAGCGGACTCACAGTATTCCCATGGAACAATCTCCTCTGCACCAAGCGCGGTTTTCGAAATTTCTTTTCTCGGAGGTTGTCCTGTAATTCCGCACAGATAAAGTTTTTCAATCATCACGGCATCCGATGTTCTAAAAATAGCCCCGACATTATAGAGACTCCTAACGTTATCAAGCACCGCGACAAAAGGATTTCTTTTGGCGGTTTTTGTATCTTCAACGGAAGGTTTTATTTGAAGGATTTCTTCGTGCGTTAATTTCTTCATCTTACTTGTTTATGAAAGAAAATGTTCTGACAATCATATCATCGAGTTCTTTCATAGTTATAGGCTCATCCGGCCTGAAATATTCATATTTATCGACGATACCATTCTCAACCGCAAAATTTACATAACGCGGATACCACCACATATAGCCTATTTTTGGGTTAATATCAACAAAATATGAAGGTTGATTAGCCAATTTGTCATTACCGCCAAGTTCTTTTGCAAGTTCAAATTTATATTTAGGATTTACGAGCTCTGTTGCGCCAAGAATAACTTTAAGCGCATCTACTCGAGAAATAGTTTCCTCAGGCCTGAAAGGGCTGTCCTGTTCATCCAAATAACCATTTATCGCCCCAAGCATTGTCGCAATATTTATTTCTTCATAATATTGATTATCCGTTCCTACGTCAGGATAAAGAACAAGTTCCGGCTCAAGAGTTATGCCGTCAAAAGAAGACATCGCAATAAAATTGAAAAGACAAAATTCCTTATAATCCAAACATTTTTGGATGCTGTCCGCTTCTTTATTTCTCAAATCAAATCTGTCCACAACCATTTTTATAAATTCACCTCTTGATACAGCCCTTTCATTATCAAGCTGTGAAGCAGGTTTTTTTTCTCCAAAACCTTCTCCTTTCCCAAAGAAAAGAAAAGCCTTGCCGGCATTTATCCTATTTGGAAAGTCAGAATATCTGGAACCAATCAGCAAGTCGTTTTTCAAATCTCCGTTAAAATCCAAAACATCCAAACTGAATCCAAACCAATCATCGGAATTCTCTCCGTGTATGACAGAAGAAAATTCAGTTTTTCTCATGCTATAGCGGGATTTATTCTCATCAATATTTACTATATATACATTCCCCTCTTTCATGCTCACAGGATCACCTATTCCGGGAGCACCGACAATCACCTCGCTTTTTCCATCATTATCCACATCTTCGAGCAAAACTTTCGAGCCAAGCAATATTCCGTTTATTGGGTTCTCTATAACAAAATCAGGCGAAAAAGCCCTGATTGTTTTTCTGGAAAAATCTTCTCTTCCGTAATATATCACCACGCGACTTTTGCTTCTGGGCCCTTCATAAGGGAAAGCCGATATCGCAAAATCCGCTTTCCCGTCAGCATTAATATCCCCCGTCGCAATTGAAAATCCGAACCATTCATTATCAAAAACACCATTAACAACGTTTGTTGGCTTATTAACAATGCTATCGAATTTTTTATTTTCATAAAGATATACACGTCCAGTTTTATCCATATTCTGCATTCCGGAAAAATAAGCGCCTATAAGCAAATCAATTCTTTTATCGCCGTTAATATCCCCTACCGCCAAAGAAGCCCCAAATCTCTCGTTTTTTGCTTGTCCATGGAAAATAACATCGGCATTTGATGAAATTGGAGGATAAAAATAAATTCCGGAAGATTTTCCATAAAATACATAGACATTACCACTTCCTTCTTTAGATGGAGAGTTGGAAAAAGGTGCTGAGATAATAAGGTCATCAATTTTATCGGAATTTAAATCGGCACTTTCCATAGACATACCAAAAGCATCGCCGTCATCTACGCCATAAATCGCAAAACCAGGCGACGCATAAGCCAAATCCAAGTTTTTTTCTCTCCAATTATTTTTACCATATATAACGTATATTTGTCCGGGATGACTATCGCTTTCGTATGAATAAAAAGAACCAGCGTCATAAGCTCCGATAGCCAAATCATCCGTTCCGTCTCCATTGAAATCCCCTGCTACAAGGGATGTTCCAAGCTGATCTCCGGAAGTTTTCCCTGTAACAATGATATCAGCGGTAAAATTTGAAAGATTAGACTCGTCTATCGAAAAACCACTCCTTCCGAAATATACAAAAACCTGTCCGTTCCAATCCCTGCCATCGACGGAAGCAAAAGGAGAGGCGATAGCGATATCTTGAATGCCGTCTTTATTAAAATCACCGCTTTTAGTGTCCGCGCCAAATTGTCCACCAGGATAAATACCCTCAAATTCGAGCTTAGAGACGTCCAAAGAAGAAAACAGTTCATAGACATAAGGTTCCTGAAAATCTTCAGCCAATACGCTAAAATTTGAAGACATTATTAAACATGTCAGTGTGGCTCCGGACAAAAATGTCTTCAAGAGGCTCATAGATAATAAGGAATAGGATGAGAACACGCTAATTATAGATGTCATCATGTGGACAATCAACTAGACACATGTAGACAAATAGAATAAAATCATGCCGAAAGATGTCTACATCTTGTCTATAGACATTAAACATACAATAGACATGCAAACAGACAATACGTTGTCTACATATAGTTTGGACAGAAAAACCGCAAGTCGCCTATTAAAAGTGTCAATAAGAACACTAGACAGATACATAAAGGCCAAAAAATTGTCTAGTCGTGTCGACAGTGGTCATATTTGGCTTAATAAAGAGGAAGTTCGCAAGTTTAAGAGTGGACGCCTGTCTACAGTTATAGTAGACGATGTCGACATGTCTACACCTAGGATGTCTATAGACATGACTATGGGCACGTCTATAGACAATGTAGACAAGGTCGAGGTGATTGAGGCTAAGGATAAACAAAAAGTACCAAAAGAAGAAAATGAGATCTATAAAAAATTATATTTTGACGTGAAAGAGGAGCTAAATATGAAGCAGGAAAGGCTTGAAATGGCGAATTACAGAGTGGGACAGCTTGAATCTCAGCTCAGGAGCAGTATTCCAATGCTCGAATTCCACAGGGACAAGTATCAAGCCGACAAAGAAAAACAGGAGTTGAAAGATAAGATTGAAATCAAAGAAAAAGAGGTAAAAGAGGTGTTTTCAAGAGTAAAAATAGAAAGATTTAACAAGCGAATTCTCTTAATAATTCTTCTTTTTACTCTTGCACTGCAACCGTTTTGGCTTTTTTTATATTACAGATAAGGCTTATTTCATTTCAAGCACGTCTTTCTGTTCAAGCGTTATGGAAATGCCTCCGAAAGTCGCCTTTATTCTATCAAAAATGCCTCCTGAAGCGTTCAAAGCATTTTTCAGTGTGATTGCCTCACCTATTCCATTAAAAACATAAGGAGGGCTTAAAATTGTCCCATCAAGATAAATTTGTCCTTTTGGCAGAGTATCGAAGCCGGAAGACTCGTTTGTTATGCGTATTCCGTTTATGCTCACGGCTTGTGCTCCTGCGTGAAAAAGCTCATTTATAAGATCAACCATCCATGGGGAAGTGATTTTTCCGCCTATGGAAATAGAAATTCCCGGCCCGTAAACAGCATAATCTCCGGAAAGTTTATTATATTTATCTATTTCATCCTGAATAGTCTTCACGGCCAAATCCTGATCGGAAAGTCTCGAAAGGGTCTTCTCAAGCTCATTTAACTCATCTCTTAGGTTCTGATTTTCCTCTTTCAGAACCTTTATTTCTTTGAAGACATCGCTCTTAGAATCCCTAAGAATAATATCATTGACCACGTTAAAAGATCTGCCTTCAATTATTATCAAACTGCCAAGCAGAATTGCGATTATCAAAATGTATATTTTTCTTTGATTCATGGGCTATTTTACGATATTTAGGTTATTTGCCTGTAAATCTCCATTGTAAATCGGTATAGAGAGAAATGCCTTTGGCTCAGCCTTAAAACGAACCTCTCCTTTCTTCGATCTTTTATAAATTGACGGAAGCAGAGCTTCGTTTAAAATTCTCTGCATTATAGCCCCGCTGTCGCCGACCGCATTTATTGTGAAAGGCGGAGAAATATAACTGTTGTTTATTAAAATGCTGGTTCCTATAGAAGAAATAGGGGATTGAGCTGTAATTCTTTGATTGTTTATTGAAACAGCTTCGGCCTTTGCGGCATTTAGCATGTTCACAAGATCGCGAAGATCGGAAGCCTGAACGAGCAAATTATCTGATACGTTAGCCCCTTCTCTGGAAGCGACGGGACTGTCGTCTATCACGATTTCTATTCCTTCACCCTCAACAACACTAAGCCCTATTTTTCTTTTTAATTTATCAAGAATATCTATGTTTACATCTTTGGTTTTATCCTCAATCAAGATTTGAGCCTTTTCTATCTCATTACGCAAAAACACGATTCTGCTCTGCAAATAAGCCTGTTCATCCAAGAAACTTTTCAGTAAATCTTTTCTTGCATCGATTTCGTCCACAAGAAAATTGCCACCCTTTGGAACCTCTGTTCTAAACTGCCAAGTAAGAAAAAGCCCGAGAACAAGCCCTGTTAGAAGGAATGAAACGGCGAATTTTTTATTATTATCATTAAGCATTAATGCAATAATATTATAACTGGCTCTGCAAAGCAATTTTTGATAAAATCGGACCAATGATTGCACTATTTGACTCAGGATACGGCGGGCTCACAGTTCTAAAGCCAATACTCAAGCTTTTACCTGAGTACGATTATCTGTATTTAGGGGACAGCGGCAGAGCTCCTTATGGGAACCACAGCAAAGAAAACATAACAATGTTCTCACAGCAGGCGGTTGAATATTTATTTAATAGGGGAGTGAAACTCATTATTTTCGCTTGCAACACAGCTTCAAGCACGGCTCTTCGTCATGTTCAGGAAAAATATTTGAAAGGAAAAGATGAAAAAGATAGAAAAATCCTTGGAGTATTGATTCCTGCGGCACAAAAAGCCATCGAAATAACAAAAAACAAGCGTGTCGGCGTGGTCGGAACGAAGGCTACGATAAGCTCAAAAGTATATGAAACCGAGATCAATAAGCTAGATAAAGATATAAAAGTTTATGGCAAAGCCTGTCCGTTGCTCGTTCCCTTGATAGAGGAAGGTTGGCAAAAGAAACCGGAGGCTAATTCAATTCTAAGAAAATATCTTCGAGATATAAAAAATCACAATGTCGATACTCTAATTCTTGGATGCACCCACTACCCCTTGATGATCAAAAATTTCAAAAGAATTTTGGGCAAAAAAATCCGAATAATCGAATCGGGAGAAGTGACAGCACAAAGCCTCAAAACCTATCTGCAAAGACATCCTGAAATAGAGAAAAAACTTTCAAAAAAAGGCAAAAGGGAATTCCTCACAACAGATGATCCAACGCGATTCAAAGACTTCACCGAAAAATACCTCGGCATGAAAATCAAAATGCCGGAGAAAATAAATCTAGGGTGAAATCTACTCCCACTCGATAGTAGCAGGTGGTTTATTTGTAATATCGTAAAATATTCCATAAACGCCATCGACTTTCGCAAGCCTTGAAGTTAGCTCTGCAAGCTTTTCAAAATCCATTCGATAGAAGTTTGCAGTCATAGCCTCTTGGCTGTTTACTGGCCTAAGGACTATGCATTCCTCGGGTCGACTATCCAAAGATAGGGGAATAAGTACAGTCGGAAACTGCCATATGTCATTCAAGATATTGGCTTCTACAAGATAATCCATGACAATCTTGTCCGCCTTTTGGGTAGTCAAAATTCTGTCAGAAGTGAGGTATTTATTGTGAACCCCAATAGAGCCAATTTCACTAGGCTGTAAGCACAAAAGCACCCTATTTATATCGTTGAATTGATTAGTCAACTGAGTAGTCAAAGTGGATAGGCTATCCCAGTCCAAAGGCTTCCCTGTGAGCAAAAGCGGATGCCTGTAAGTTCTCTCATCTCCCTGAACACCGACGCTCTTTATTGGAAGAATGTGTCCTTTAAGCCCTTTATCGGCCAAAAACTCATTTATCTTAATTTCTGTATTTTTAAGTTCTTCCGGATAATCCGCCTCTTTCGCACAAAGTATTCTTACAGCCAACCCCGGACCTGGGAATGGATGTCTAAAAACAAGTTCTTTCTTGATTCCAAGTTTTTCTCCCACCAATCTGACTTCATCTTTATAAAGTTGAGAAATCGGTTCAATCACTTTGCCGGCCTCTATTAGTTTTTGAATTTTCTCGACTCGATTGTGGTGAGTTTTGATTTTATCAGCATGTTTTGTTCCGCCGGTTTCGATTGTGTCCGGATAAATAGTGCCTTGTCCGAGAAGCCATTCTGCGGGATCTAAGCCCAGTTCGTTTGAAATTTTTTCCTGAATACTCAAAAACAAATCTCCAATAATTTTTCGTTTTGCCTCAGGTTCATAAACTTCTTTAAGCGCATCTATGTATTCTTTTCCTGCATCATAAACGTGCAAATTTGTAACACCGAGCTCTTTCAAAGCCGCTGAAACTTCCTCCTTTTCATTCATTCTCATAAATCCCGTATCGACAAAAAGTCCGTATACCCGCTCTGCGCCGATTGCCTTACAGATGAGCATAAACGCGACCGTACTATCCACTCCGCCACTTATCATCAAGAACACTTTTTTATCTCCGACTTTTTCTTTTATATTTTTAATAATTTCATCAACATAAGTATTCATGTCCCAATCTCTTGTCTCTCCGGTCAAATTCACAAAATTTTGCAAAATAATATTTCCGCAACGAGTATGTGTAACTTCCGGATGAAACTGCATTGAGTAAATATTTTTTTCATAGTTCGCCATTGCCGCGATAGGGCAGTCATCAGTACTTGCAACTCCAATAAATCCCTCAGGCAATTTTACAACCTGATCAAAATGGCTCATCCAAACATCCTCATAGTCGTTTATCCCTTCAAAAACGCCCTTTTTTTCGGAAAATTTCACATTTGCATGTCCATACTCGCGCACGTTCCCATGTTCAACAGTACCTCCCAACAAATGCGCGGTAATCTGATGCCCAAAACAAATTCCAAGAACCGGAACTCCGATTTCAAAAATTCTTTTATCACACTTTGCGCTGTTTGGGTCATTTACGCTTGAAGGTCCGCCCGAAAGCACAATTCCTTTATATTCCAAAAGTTTTTCATAAGGCGTTTCCGGATCCAAAATCTCGCTATAAACGCCAAGCCTGCGAATCCTACTCGCAATCAAATGCGCATACTGTCCGCCAAAATCTAAAACTGCAATCTTATTCATGCCTCAATGTTTACAATAAAAACACAAAAATGTCCACAAATTCCAACTTTCCAATCTCAGGATTTTAGAATTATTTTAAGAAAATTTTAAATCCATCTGTCACAATCATTGTTGACGGATATAAAATACACAGATATCATATATATGATAAAACATATAACCTATCATATATGGTAACGATAATAACGACTACTCACGTGCAACAAAAAATAGGAGAAATAGCCAAAAATATAGATAAAACAAGCTATATCGTGACAAACAAAGGGGAGGGAAAAGTTGTAATGCTTCCATATTTCCACGGATGTGATGAATTAATCGCTGAATATATTGAAGATTACGAAATGTTCATGAATAGAAAAAGTCTCGATAAAAAATACAAACAATCAGTCGATTCAGGAAAAAGTGACTTGGTGATTTGAAACAAATGATAAAATTTACTTTTACACAGAAGGCAAAAGCAAAGTTCAAGAAATTCAATTTTCTCGAGCAAAAAAGAATTATTGAAAAATTAACAGATCTGAAAAATCATAAAAATATCTTCACGATTCTCAAAAAATTAACACTATTCAAATATGCCACGCATAGGCTGAGAATAGGGCAATACAGAGCTTTGTTGTTTTTGTCGGAGAATGATAAAACAAACATAGAATTCCTAGTCGTAGACATAGGTCACCGAAAAGACATTTACAGGTAGATGTCAACAAATTTTATTTTTCCAATCTCAGGATTTTAGTATGCAACAATGCTTGTGAATTTATTAACCACATAGTAAGATTTAGTTAAATTAATCAAATTAACTAATTACTATGATTTACACTTTATCTATGTTTAATACAGGACAAATAACATTACCAAAATCTTGGAGGAGTAAATACAAGACAACCAAATTTATAGCCGAAGAAACAAAAGACGGATTACTTATTAAGCCCTTAGTAAAGGACGAAACGGTTTATTACGAGGACGAAAAAAGTTTTGGTATTTATTGCGAAAGCGGACTGGATTTTGAGAAATTCAAGCAAGCTATAAAAAAAATGGATGGATAAAATGCAAAAAATATTAGACAAATTAAATGCAAAGAGAAGAGCTGTAATCTTTGGGATTTGGCAAAAAATAATAAACAATGATATTGCAAATCTCAAACCAAAAAAGCTTGCCGGATTCAGCAACTACTATCGTATCCGTTCAGGAAAATTACGTCTGGTTTACAAAGTAGAAGACGGCCAAAACATCTTGGTCAATATCGACCATCGAAAAGATATCTACAAAAACCTCTAATACTCTCCTCAAACTTCCCACTTGACAAAAACACCGATAAGGGTGTTTAATACTCTCCTAGTTTATAATCACAAGTTATATGGCACCAGAAGCACAAACACCGGAATCTTGGGATGGAGAAACTGAAAGACGTACATCTCCCATAGATCCTAAACGAACTATTTTAACTTTGGATGAAAAAGCTCTTTTAGTTGCTGACAAGCGTTTTGGTGGAATCAGACCCCCTGATCTAGCCACACAAAATTTTAAGGAAGGTGACGAATTAAAACAAAGAGTAGCAAGACTTTTCGACCGATTGGAAGGCAAAGTTGATGCTAAAAAACTTGAAGCATTGAAAGCGAGTTTTGAGTCGAGTCTTGCTACATGGGAGAAAGCCGGACTTTTTTCAAAAGAAAGAGTTGCACGTGGTTTCCGTAAACCTGATTTTGCAAAAGATTATCAGCCTTTGATTGGAGTAGGTGACACTGAAATGATGGAAGCTGGAGAAGGGCTTGATAAAGGCTATGGCAGAGCAGTCTGGGCACCTGAGGACGTTCCTGTAGCTGATGAAGATCCGGAGACTTTGACATATCTAAAACTTGCAGAAGAAGCTCTAATAAGGGCATATAAAGGTACAGTTGGCGGCAAGAAACCAAACACTTTATTGGTCGGACCCGACAAAAGAGTTTTGACAGCAGACCAGATAGATCTGAAAAATATTCTATGGCAATGGGAACGCTATAAAAAGCCCGGGATTGTTTACAATCCAAAGGAACTTGATCCAAAAAATCACGGAGGACAATCAGAAGTGGAAATGCTTGCAGCACTAAAAGGTACTGAAAAGGAAACCGGTGGAGTTTTTCGTTTGGAACGTGATCAACTAATTATGCCAAAGGATATTGGGCAAGACTCAATGAGTGGCCAAGACTGGCATGCATTGATAAAGGACGGCAAAACTCTTCCTTCCAACGTGAGAGCACAAGATGTCAAACAAGCTTTAGCTTATGTGATAAATTGTTTGAATACTCAAGGTTGGGTTCCGGATTATTACGACTGGAATAACCTGGCAAGTTCAAAAGTCGTTTTGGCACCTGAAACATACATTCCAGATGAGTCAAGTGCTGGTGCGGTTCCTGCGTTCTACTGGAATACGAACTCCGGGCGGTTCCGCGCGGCCGGGAACTCTGCGGACCTTCAGTTCACTGACAATGGTGTTCGCGGCGGGGTGAGAAAAAACAAAGAAACGGCTTAGTCTTTGGACTTTGATTCTTCTTTAAATTTTTTCTTTATTTTTCGTGCAAAAAGTTTAGTATAAAAACAGCGGTGAATAGCAACTCGATGATCTCGCTCTGCGGGACTGCGGGCTACCGTTCACGTCCTTTGCCACAAAAAAGCTTTGAATGCCACACAGAGAAATTCTGCGTCATGGTCATAAAGCTCGGCGGAAGATAAAAGCACATAATATTTCTCACGTTTGAGCAGTGTTTATCCCGCCCTGCGGGATGAGAAAGCAAACCAATGCACGTTTTGTGGTTGCGACTACAAAATTTTACGGACAAACACTGTCGACAATGCTGGTGCGGTTCCTGCGTTCAACTGGAATACGAACAACAAGCAGTTCAACGCGGACAGGAACAATGCAGACAATCAGAACACTAACAATGGTGTTCGCGGCGGGATGAGGGATTATGTGTTTTGTGTTGCCTTAATCCACCCACCTAACATTCTGCCGATCTCTGCGATTTTTGTCTGTGTTTGAAAAATTTTAGTTTCATTTGCGAGTCTTAATTCTAAAAACAATCTTAGTTTAATAGCTGTTATTTCAAGCTGGCTACTTGCTCTGATCAAATACGCAGCCTTCAAGGTTTTTGGTGCATTCTTCGCCATAATTAAGTCTTCCATACATTCAAGGATCGAATTTTCAACACTAACTCCAAGCGTATAACTCATTCGTTTTTGCAATTGGTTATTTATGTCTATAATCTCTTTGTAGACTTCATAAGTTTTATTTATGATTGGTAATGAATCCATAGATTTGAGTTTAAAAAATATTTGGGAAAGTTGGTTTGCTTTCAGGAAAGGCAAAAAAGCCACTGATGAACTGCATAGTTTTCAGTATTATCTCGAAAAAAATCTCTATGAACTTTTTGAAGATTTGAATTCTGGCAAATATCGCCACGGCGAATACAGAAAATTTATAGTTTGCGACAATAAACGCAGAGAAATTTCTGTGGCAAATATTCGCGACAGAATAGTGCACCGACTTGTTTATGACTACTTGGAAAAAATATACGACAAGACTTTTATTTATGACGCATGGTCTTGCAGAAAAGGGAAAGGACTTATCGGAGCGATTGAGCGCGTCCACACACACACACACACACACACACACCGCGAAGCCATTTTTCGGCATTTGGAAGGGGGATGTAAAAAAGTTTTTTGACAGCGTAGACCAAGAAATTTTGCTTAAAATTTTGTCATTTCGCATCAAAGATAATACAACTTTAAATTTGTTGAAAGAAATAATTTACAGCTTCACGACAGTCCAAGGACAGAAAATCGGTATGCCGATCGGAAATCTCACAAGCCAGATTTTCGCAAATATTTATCTGAATGAACTCGATAGGTTTGTAAAACATGAATTGCGTGCAAAGGCTTATGTCCGCTATGGCGACGATTTTATTTTGGTTGAAAATGATGCAGAAAAGTTGAAAATTTTCAGAACAAAAACCATAGATTTTCTTAAAAATAATTTAAAATTAAAGATAAATCCAAAGAGCGACAAAATCATAAAACCTGCTCACGGACTGAAATTCTTGGGAGTAAAAATCTGGCCATCCGGCAGAACTTTAAACAAAAGAAGCCTTTCGCGCGCTACGCAAAGGCTAAATCACTCCAACATCTCAAGCTACAGCGGGCTTATCAAAAGACACTGCAACAAAAAATATCAAAAATATTTTGATTGGGTTGTTTTAGAAAAACTTAATTTTTGACGATATTTCTCATAATCTGATACAATAAAAATATGACCACACAGATATTGATAAAACAAATAATTCCGATTCTAAAAAGCCAAGAAGTTTTAAAAGCTTCGATTTTTGGTTCATTTGCTCGTGGAGATAATACTGAAAACAGTGACATTGATATTTTGGTAAAACTTAAAAAAAGTAAAACACTTTTCGATTTGATAGGATTGAAAATTGCGCTTGAAGAAAAACTTGATAAAAAAGTCGATGTTTTGACATACGAATCCATCAATCCATTATTGAAAAAAATAATACTTCAGGAACAAAAAGTAATTTATGAAAAAAGATAGCAAAGTTTTTTTGACTCACATTTTTGAAAGTATAACCGCGATAGAAAAATACACGGAATCCTTTAAGGAAAGCCAATTTTTGAAGAATATGCAATTGCAAGATGCCGTAATGAGAAGGTTGGAAATAATAGGAGAAGCAGTGAAAAACTTACCGACAGAATTGAAAAAACAATATCCAAAAGTTCCATGGAAAAAAATTGCAGGGACACGAGATATCCTGATACATGAATATTTCGGAACAGATGTAGGGCTGATTTGGAAAGTCGTAAAAAAAGAATTATCTCAACTAAAAAAAGAGACGAAAAAAATGTTAGATGATTTATAGCCCAAGTTTTTTATAAACTTCCTCTTGGCTATACACATGCCCTTCTTTTACTTGTTTTCTTGCAATTTCAATTCCCTCCGGCCTCATCAGTGGAAACAAAACGCTGTCTTTCAAATTTTCCTGTCCTGTTAGCAACGTAACAAGTCGATCTATCCCCATTCCCCAACCGGAAATGCAAGGCATTCCGTGTTCCATTGCGGTCAAATATTCTTCATTCATCATCATCGCTTCTTCATCGCCACCGGCTTTTGCTTTTGCCTGAGCCTCAAACCTCGCTCTTTGATCAACCGGATCAACGAGCTCACTGTACGCATTTACGACTTCCCATCCGTTTACCAAAAGTTGGAAAGTGTCGCAAACAGAAGGATTTTCATCATTTTTTCTAGCCAAAGGTTTTGTAAGTAACGGGTGATGAGTCACGAAAGTTGGCTGTACAAGTTTTGGTCTAGAAACTTTTTTATAAAGCGCATCAACCAAATTTCCATATCCCAAACTTTCCGCTTTTTCTATAATTATTTTTTTCGCTTTGATCGCTTTTAGTAAACCTTTTGCATCATCAATATATTTCAAAACATCAATTCCACAATCTTCTTCAATCATTTCTGTAAACTTCTTTCTTGGCCAAGGGCCTTTAAAATCGACTTCAACAGTCTCTCCATTTTTATCTTTTATATTCACTTTCAAAGTTCCCAAAGTTTTTTTGAGCAAATACTCAAACATCTTTTCCGTGAATTCCATATTGTCCTCAAAATTCCAATAAGCCGCATAATGCTCAACCATCGTAAATTCCTGCAAATGGCTTGGATCCATTCCTTCATTTCTGAAACATCTTGCGACTTCAAAAGTTTTTTCAAAACCTCCAACAATCGCCATTTTTTGCCAAAGTTCACCGGCGGCGATACGAAGATAAACGTCTATATCAAGCGCATTGTGATGAGTGATAAAAGGTTTTGCACTCGCACCTGAAGAAATATTTTCCAAAATAGGAGTCTCGATTTCCGTAAATCCTTTGTCCCAATAAAACTCTCTCAGCGCTTTGATAAGCCCACTTCTAAAAACAAATCTATCAAAAACAGTCCTATCCATAACAGTATCCAAATATCTTTCTCTGTATTTTTGCTCTTGGTCTTGCAGTCCGTGCCATTTTTCAGGAAGCGGTCTTAGCGCTTTAGAAAGCAAAACAAAATCAGAAATCAAAAGTGTAGTTTCTCCATGCTTTGTTGTGAAAAGTTCGCCTGTAACTCCGACAAAATCCGCGACATCAAGTTTTTTCAAAAATCCATATTTTTCTCCGAGCAAATTTTGCATAAAACAAACCTGAATTTTGCCACTAAAATCCTGCAAATTCGCGAATGCAAGTTTTCCGTGCTCTCTAAAAGTCATTATTCTTCCGCACAATTTCAAAAGATTTTTAGGACTCTTAACGATCTCTTCGACTTCTCTTAATCCGCCTTTTTCGCCAAGAGCAAGAGCCTCTTTTGTCGTTGCAGTTCTTTCATATCTGCCAACGTAAGGATTTACGCCACTATCCAAAAGGTCTGAAAGTTTTTTCAGCCTGTCCTGATATTCATTTGACTGCGCTACTGCCATATTTGAATAAATTAAAAAATCTTATAACTGCGCTATTATAACTACTTATTCCATTTTTGCATAATCATCAAATTTTCTTTTCGTTTCAATGTCCAAAAATTTCATTTGTTCTTTCTTGAATGCAAGTTCGATGTGACCGATAGGCCCATTTCTATGTTTTCTGATAAATAAATCCGTAACACCTTTTCTCTCGGTATCTTCTTCATAATAATCTTCACGATACATCATAAGTACAACATCCGCATCTTGCTCAATAGCTCCGGATTCACGCAAATCACTAAGTTGCGGAATTTTACTTGGTCTCATTTCAACCGCACGAGAAAGCTGTGAAAGCGCCAAAATCGGGATTGAAAGATCACGCGCCAACGCTTTTAGAGATCTCGAAATTTCAGAAATTTCCTGCACACGATTTGATTGAGAGTTATAGCTGGAACTACCGGCGCTCATAAGTTGCAAATAATCGATAACAAGGAAATCCAAACCATTTTCCATTTTTAGCCTTCTTGCCTTAGCCTTGAGCTCTGCGATAGAATTTCCAATAGAATCATCTATAAAAATTTTCATCGAATTTAATTCGTCCATGATAGATCCAATTCTTCCAAAATCATCATCGCTAAGTTTTCCGGTTCGCATTTTCCATGAATCAACAGCCAAAAGAGAACAGAACATTCTTTCAACAAGTTGTTCCTTCGACATTTCAAGAGAAATAAGTCCGACCGTTTTTCCTCTCTTAGCGACATTTTGCGCTATATTAAGGGCAAGCGCAGTTTTTCCCATTGAAGGTCTTGCCGCAAGAATAACCAAATCCGAAGGTTGAAGTCCTGACAAAAGATTATCCAAAGATTTAAATCCTGTAGGAATTCCTCGATATTTTTCCTTGGCTTCAGGATCATGCAAATCAGAAATTTTTTCGTAAGTTTTATTCAAAACATCTTTAATATGCACAAACCGGTCGCTCATATATGTCTGAGAAACCGAAAAAAGTGACCGCTCAGCTTTTTCTATAAGCTCCTCAACATCTTGTTCCTCCATGTATCCAAGCCCTTTTATTGCATCTCCAGCCAAAATAAGTTTTCTCAAAATGGATTTTTGTTTGACGATTGTCGCATACTGAAAAATATGAGTCGCAGTAGGAACTTCGTTTGCCAAAAGCGCCAAATAAGAAGCTCCACCAATCATTTTCAGCTCTTTTTTCTCTTCCAAAATATTCGTCAAAGTAACCAAATCGATAGGAGTTCTTTTATCGTAAAGATCGACCATTGCCTGATAAATAAGCCTATGAGCATCATGATAAAAATCCTCGCTTTTCACAAAATCGGAAATCTTTGTGATAGCTTCCTTATCAATCAAGATAGAACCAATTGTAGATTTCTCTGCCTCCAAACTATGAGGCGGAACAAAACCGCTTTGCTCAGACATAATCTTTAATTATAGAATTCCCTTACACGCCCTCCATATCGGATAACAAGTATTACACGAAAAAACTTCACTCTTCAACAAAGATTTTATAAAAATTTAATGTCGATGGTGTATGACTAGTCAAAACCAAATAAACCTTATACTGATGGACAAGATGTCTTTCGGGAAAATCGGAGAAAGTATCGCTGAAAAATTTCTTATTGCCAACAATTACAAAATCTTGCAAAAGAATGTTTATTTCAGGGAAGGGGAGTTGGACATCGTGGCTTTTGAAGAATCAACCCAAGAAATGGTTTTTGTGGAAGTAAAAACAAGATCTTCAAATCTTTTTGGCGAACCGGAGGAAGCGGTAACATACGAGAAAAAAATAAAAACGCTTAAAGCCGCGATAAAATTTCTAAATCTCGCAAGAGGAATACGCTTTAAAAGTTGGAGAATTGACGTCATTGCCGTAAAATTAACAAAAGAAGGGAAATTCCTCGGAATAAAACATTTTAAAAATATTTTTGATGGACTATGAACAATATCAAACGCCGGACGAACTAAAAAAGAAAAATCGAAAGAAATTTTTGTTTTTATTTATAATTCTTTCAGTTGTAGTTCTATATTTTATTTGGTCTCTTTTTTTGAATTTTGGAAAAGTAACGTTGTATGGAGAAGCTCCATTTAAAGCGGAAATTTTCGGCGGAGAAATTTTTTCTTGTATAACTTCTCCATGCGAAATAAAAGCGAAAATCGGAACATCCCAGCTGATAATTTCAAAAGAAAATTTTCAGCAAAATTCTATGGAGGTTGATTTTAAATTATGGCAAAAAACCGACTATAATGTGACATTTAAAGTAAATCCGTATATTGAAAAAACAAATGTAATTCCGGAAAAAGAAAAAGAATTTTTATACGACATAATGTTTGATAGTGAAACAAAATCTTACAAACTTTTTGAAAAATCAGACGAAGAAAAAAACGCATTGGCATATTTTCCCGAAGAAATAAAAAATCCAAAAATTTTCGGCTCAAAATATTCGATAATAGTTTCGTCACAGAAAAATTCATATCTGATAAATCTCACACTAAAGACCAAAACACCGCTTCCGGATTTTGCGTATTCAGCAATCACAGAGTACAAATTTTCTCCCGATGGAAATTTTTTCCAATTCAAAACACCTGATTCATCATACTGGTGGATAATGGATTTAAGCGCAAAAACAATATCATCACCAAAACAAACAAAAATAGAAAACACTCTAAAAACGGATTGGATTTACGGCAATAAAATAATATTGGTAACCCAAAATTTTAGTGTGGCGGTATATGAACCGATCCAAGACACTTTTAAAAATCTAGGCACATTCCCTGAAATAAAAGAATATCCGCAAAACATAATTGCCGCGACGAATGGAGGAGTAATATACATAGAAACAAAAGATCAAAAACTGCGAATAATTCTCGAGTAAATCTTATCACGGCAGTCTTTCAACACCTGTTATATATCCTTCATTTGAATAAGATATTTTGAAGGAGAAAAAATCTCCGATGAGAGTTGCTTCAAGTCTTCCATATCGGCAATTATTAGGAATAACATAGTCATCATACAATGCTTCATGATCCTCCTTGGGATATTCATATGTCTCTTCCTCAACAACACAAAACGGCAGTATGTCAGGGAGGTAATCTCCCACCTTAGGTTTTATTTCCAAAATTGCAATAATAGGAACAACCATATGTTCCTGCGGAAAAGTTTCCGATGTGGATAACGTTCTCAAAACATTATATACACCACGAGGAGTTATAATAGTTCCATTACTCATGTCACATTTGTTTGATGTGGGTTTTTCAAAAGTAGTCCCGATTCCGGAAATATGACCTTGAGGTTTTTCTTCTGCAGGACAAGAAACGCCAAAATCATATCCTGACAAAGAATCTTTTAGCGTCTCCAGAAGTTCGAGTCGGGCATCATACTCCGATGCAACAGAAAATATATCCGTATCCTCCTTTCCAAATACCCCATTTGTAGCTTCTTCAATTTTGGTACGCAGTGCTTTCATTTTAGCTACATCAAACATGTGATATAAACTAATCCTCACATTTCGTGCAACTGCAGATAATTCCTTTAACCATTCTAAGCTTTCGGGATCATCGGAAACTTTAGTTGTGACATGAGGATCATAACCGCATCTCTTCCGTATAAATTCATGAAGAGAGGGATATCCGGGAAAATCACGATTATCAGAAGCCCAATAAAAAATTGGCTTGTTAAAAGAAAAAATATCAGCAAATTTCGCAATCAGAGTTCTTACTTTAGAATAATCAAAAAAATCTCTTGCTACAGGTACGGCATCAAACATACATTTTGGACACGCACCAGAACACCCGAACGAAAGTTGCATCGCAACAAGCTGGTTCAAAATAAGACGAATTTCCTTCTCATTAAATCTTTGATCCATAGACAAAGGCAATTCTCCGGCAGGGGAGTTGGTCAGATGAGCTCTTGAAATGTCATCAAGCTTCCTACGTGTACACTCGCTTGCAATCCATTTTTCAAAATAGCTAAACAAAGGTACATAAAAATGAGTAGCCAAATCATGACGGGCGGAAGAGAAAAAACTCTCAACCAAATCGTTATCCGTTAAATATTGAAAAAAATCGGCCAATTCTCTTGGTGACATTTTTAGCGCAGATGATATGTTGGCAGGGTTTTGTACCAATTCATCATAATTTCGCCCTTCACTGATTTCTTCCGGTGCTCCTTTCATCTTTTAAATTTAAGGGCGCATTATCACATATTTTTAAGGCGTGGTCAAGTCCAGTGAAGCTCAAAAATTCAGGATCATTCTTGAATAGATAGATTTTAAGAAAATTTTAAGAATATTTAACGAAAATTTAATGTCGACCTGTCATAGTTCGATAGTTTTCTAACAAAAAAACTATGGCGGAAAAAATATACTCATGTTCGTTTACGGGTCTGTTATGCCGAATAATAGAAGTCGAGGCGGACATTTCAAACGGCATGCCTTCATTTTCGATAGTCGGACTTGGCGATACTTCGGTGCAGGAATCAAAAGAGCGAGTGCGTCTCGGAATAAAAAATTCGGGAATGGAATTTCCAAAAACAAGAAAAACAATAAACCTCGCGCCGGCACAAGTCCGCAAACAAGGCGCACTCTTCGATTTGCCCATCGCGCTTAGTATTCTCATCGAAAGTAAACAAGTCCCGAAAGAAAAATTTAATAATTCAATAATAGTGGGGGAGCTATCATTGACGGGGAAAGTGAATCGAATAGCAGGTGCACTTTTAATAACTCAATTCGCAAAAGAACAAGGTTTTGAAAAAATATTTTTGCCATCGGAAAACGCTCTGGAAGCCAGTTTTATAGACGGAATAGAAATAATAAAAATAGAAGATTTGAAAGAAATTATAGAATTTGCTTCAGGCAAAAAAATAATTTTACCATACAAAAATAAGGATGAAGATTTTAACCAAACCCAATGTGACTTCACTTTTATCGATAAAATAATAGGACTTGAAAAAGCCAAAAGAGCGCTTGCAATAGGCGCTTGCGGCCGGCACAACATTTTGCTTTATGGTTCTCCAGGTTGCGGAAAAACAATTCTTTGCAGAGCATTTAAACACTTACTTCCCTCGATGACAAAAGAAGAAATTTTGGAAACCACAAAAATTTATTCCGTCGCAGGGCTATTGGATGCAGACTCTCCACTTGTAAAAAACAGGCCGTTTCGCGAAGTACATCACACCGCGACAACGTCATCAATAATCGGCGGCGGAAATATCCCGCGCCCGGGAGAAATTTCACTCGCGCACAACGGAATTTTATTTTTCGATGAAATCGCAGAATTTAATCCCACAGTTTTAGATTCGCTCAGACAACCGCTAGAAGATAAATTTATAAACATTTCCAGAATAAATTTAGCGATAAAATTTCCATCAAATTTCATGTTTCTTGCAACAATGAATCCGTGTCCTTGCGGATTTAAAACGGATAAAAAAATCAGATGTATTTGCACGGACTCTCAAATAAGCAATTATCAAAAACGGCTTTCCGGTCCGCTTCTCGATAGATTTGATATTTTCGTGGAAGTTGAAAAATCAAACATAAACGAAGTCCTCGAAAAAGAACCTCAACAAAAAATTCCTCAAAAATCTCCTCATCCGACATTCATGGAAAATGCAGAAAAAATGCAAAAAGAAAGATTCTCAAATTCTTCAATTTCACGAAACGGCGACATGGATATCGAAGATATAAAAAAATATTGTTGGCTCACAGACGACGCAAAAGACATCTTAAACAAAGCCGCAGAAAAATTAAATCTTTCAAATCGAGGTTATTTAAAAGTTATAAAAATTTCCCGCACCATCGCCGACATGGAAGAAAAAGAAAAAATCGAAACGCCTCACGTACTTGAGGCTTTGCAGTACAGAAGGACGAGTTAATTAATATTCTTTCATATGTTTATAGTTTATTTTGATGAATCAGGAGATGATGGTTGGCCGGGTAGTTCAAGGCTATTTACTCTAACATCTTTGTATTTGCACCATCAGAATTGGAAAGAATCTTTCGATAAATTTTATGATTTTCGAAAATATTTGCATAAAAAATACGGTATTCCTACAACAATGGAATTTCACACAAAAGCTTTTTTATTAAATAAGCACCCATATGGAGCATTCAGATTTAATAATGCAAAAAGATTAGAAATAGCAAAAGAATATGCGTTTGCCGTGGCTAATTCAGGACTAAAAGCTACAAATATAATAATAGATAAGAGCAAAATCAAAGACACCAGTTATCAAATTTTAGATAGTGCTTTTAAATTTAACATTCAAAGACTGGAAAACACGCTTGGCCATATTGATCCATCAACAAAGTTTTTAATAATCACAGATGAAGGAAGGGTTGGGAAAATGAGAAAGACCTCAAGAAGAATACAAAAAATAAATTTTATACCATCCTTACACGGAGCAGGTACATACAGAAAAGAAATCAAATTGCTTATAGAAGATCCGCTACCTAAAAAATCTCAAGAATCATATTTCATTCAGATAGCTGATTTTTTAGCATATTTTGTATATATTTATTGCATCAATCCAAAATGTAGAAGTAATAGGCTATCTTGGCTTTCAGATGAAAACATAAAGGAAATAATAGAAATTCTAAAGCCAGCATTTAACACATTGGCCTCAAGAACCAATCCATATGGTTTCGTAATTTATCCTCAATAAAAAAACACCACCTACGCATCATTCAATGTTTCAGTGGTTCACCAACAATATACCAAAACACCCGCAAATTATCAATAATGTTGTGAAAAATAATAGCATAGAAGAAATTTATTGCCACAAATAATTTCTAGCTTTCTATCATTTCCAGTTTCTCCTCTCTACTCAGCCCTTTAACCCGACTCTCCGCTTTCGAGGCGGTCGACCTGTTTCGAAATTTCTTCGAGTAAACAAGTTTTACAGGCCTGCGCGCGCTCGTGTATTTTGCGCCAAGTTTTGAAGTGTTATGTTCTTTTATTCTGCGCTCCAAATCCACGGTGATTCCCGTGTACAAAGTTTCATCGGCACATTTTAGAATATAGAGGTAATACATCGATTCGATTAACAAATACCATTTAAAAGACTACACTAAAAATACATACTCTACAAAAACACATGGAATACTTCGATCTTTACGACAAAAACGGAAAACAATTAAACCAAACGAAACTTCGTTCGGAAGTCCACAGCGACGGAGATTGGCATCATTCTGTGGATATTTGGATTTTGAATAGTCGCAAAGAACTCCTTTTGCAAAAGCGTTCACCAAAAAAAGAATCATTCCCAAATCTTTGGGAAGTGTCTTGCTCAGGCCATATTTCTTCAGGCGAGGATTCAAAAACTTCCGCAATACGAGAACTAAGAGAAGAGCTTGGACTGGACATAAAAGAGAAGGAATTAAAATTGCTTTTTAGCGCAAAAGACTCATGTATAACAAACAAAGGAACATTCGTAAATAACGAACACAAAGATATTTATCTTGTAAAAAAAGACATAGAAATCAACGAATTAAAACTTGATCCATCGGAAGTGGCAGAGGTGAAATATATGCCAATAGAAGACCTAAAACGCCACATCGAAGCAAACGACAAAACTTTTGTGCCACACGAAGAGCCGTATAAAAAATTATTTATTGCACTGGAACGACATTCTTAGGAGCGGTATATCCAGGCATCCAACTGCGAATTGCAACAATGCTAAGAGGATTTCCTTTCAACGGAAAAGAGTTTTTTAAATTAAAAGTTTTTCCACCCACAATCATGTAAACGTCCTCGGAATTCTCTATATCAAGCCTTATTCTATCGCCGACTTTCGAATTTTTATCAACATCAATAACGACAGAAAGCTCGCCGGCCGAAGTTTTATCAGTTCTATATTTCACATTACCAAATAAAATAATTCCATCGCCAATTCTTCCAGAAGCCAAAATTTCTTCGCCGCTTTTCAAAACAGCTCTATCAATATTCTCGGGATCAACTCCTGAAATCTTTAGACTAAGGCCATTTACAGCCATTTCATCGTCATACGTTTTGAAAGTTATCTTCATGATATTTACATCTTTTGCTCCGGGCACAACATACAAAACTTCTTTTTCTTTTGATATTTCAAAATCAATTTTTCTGTCATCGATCTCGCCGGTAGAATGTTCGACGGAATTATATCCAAGAACATTGGCAACCAAAGTTTGAGTGTTTTTATCAGAGCCAACGGCTACCGTAGAACACACAATCATCACGAAAAGAAAATAAAATTTAATTATTTTTTCTATATTCATCGATAATATTTTTTACAAAATCCTGCGTTGCAGGTAAGTCTGGATTAAATTTGACTCCAAGCCCTCCGGCTTTGCTGTCAGCCAAAAAGCTTTGTACGTAAGGGTAAATCGGAGAATCTTCATCAACATCTCTAAACTTTTTTTGAGTGGTTTGAGTAATGTCGGCTTCAAAATAATCCATCGTAATTTTCAAAACATCACCTCTCGTGATTTTTTTCTCCGGAGAAAAACTCGTCGCGGAAGTATTCAAAAGTCCAAGATTATAAACAGTTTGGACATAAGGTGTGAACCATTGATCAGGGCTTATATCCGTGTAATAAAGGACTTCATTTGTCGTTAGAGGAATCTTTAAAGTATCAACAAATATTTTCAAAAATTCGGCTCTGTTCACTTCTTTTTGAGGACCGACTTCTATTACATCACTCACTGAGAAATATCCGTTTTCCGGATTTATGGCTTTCACAAAAACATAATGATTTTTTGTAGCTCCGTATGGATGTTCCGAAAATTTTACATAATGCGAATTCTCCTGAGTACGGCCATCTCTGTCAAAATCCATTTCGAGATTTTTCGCGGAATTTTCTTGGACATGATATCCGAGAGGAGTTGAAAAAGCTGTATTTTCAAAATATTTTTCGCTGTCACTTTCAATCAAAACATCATCTTTTCTCCATATTTCAAAATTGTGTTTTTTGATGCTGTACCTGTTATCGTTGAAATTTAATTCTATTTTTCCGTCAGAAGAAATATCGGAAATAAAAATATCTTTTAATTTTCCGGGCCCCTCGAAAATCTTGGAAACAAAAACATTATTTGTTTTATCAACGTCAGTTTCGTCAGTTATATCAACATAAAGTGGAATTTCTCCGCCATTATAATTCCCGTCAAAAAGAACTTCATAACCTTTGATTATATAAGTTTTATCCTTTTGCAAAGAAAAACCATAATCAGTATTTCGAACTACAACGGTTTTTTGATTGACGTCTCCATGCAAAACAACACGAGCATTTATAAGCCTTCCGCCATTGTTTTTTACAACAATGCTGGCCTTATATTTATAATAATTAAAATCAGCAGTTGGCTCGGATTCTTTATTCAATACAACATTAACTATCGCAAGATCCGGATTGGACGGAGCGATATTTTCATAAGCCGACTGAAGAACGCTCAAAACAGATGTATTCACAACCGCGTAATCTGCCTTATTTAAGGCATTATTTACAAAAACACCACCGACAACTGAAAAGGCAATAAGTGCAAAAGCTGACTTTCTTGAGAATACCTTCATTTTTATGTTTGTTTTTGTTTTTTGTTATCTATCAATTCTAGCAGAAATAAGGGGAAAAATCAACACTTCACGCTCTTAAAATGACCTAAAAAGGTTTAAATTTTCTCCAAAATCTGTATAATAAACCCGTTATGGCTAATTTTGTAATAAAAGGAGGCAAAAAACTTCAAGGTGAAGTGCTTGTGAGCGGATCAAAAAACGCGGCGCTTCCGATAATTTGCGCGTCACTTTTGTCGAAAGAAAAAGTGATTCTCGAAAATGTTCCGGACATCGAAGATGTCAGGTCGATGATTAAAATAATCACGGCGCTTGGGGCAAAAACATCATTTGAAAAAAATGTTTTGGAAATAGATCCGTCAAAAGTTTCAGATCAGGAAATACCAAATGAAATGGTTGTAAAAATGCGTGCATCAATTTTGATTTTAGGAGGACTTTTGCCAAGGACAGGAAAAGTAAAAATGAGATTTCCTGGAGGATGCGTGCTTGGAAAAAGGTCTGTAGATGCGCATACACACGCTTTCAAAGAACTTGGATGTGAAGTTATCGACGATCAGCAAGGACTAAATATAGAATGTAAAATGTTAAAAGGTTCAAAAATAATTCTGCCCGAACTTAGTGTGACTGCAACAGAAAACGCGATAATGGCATCGGTTTTGGCGCAGGGTGAAACGGAAATCAGACTTGCCGCATGCGAGCCGCATGTACAAGATTTATGTGAATTCCTAAACAAAAGAGGCGCAAAAATAAAAGGAATTGGAACAAATGTCCTAAAAATAAAAGGGGTTAAAAAATTAAAAAAAATAAAATACAAAATTACAGGAGATTATTTGGAAGCCGGAACATTGGCTATAGCTACAGCGGCGACAGGAGGCAGTGTTTTGATAAAAGGATTTAATCCAAACGACTTGGATAGCCTTTGGCAAAAATTGGGAGAAGTAGGTGTGCCTTTAATTACAGGAAAAGACAGTGTGAGAATAAATCCTGCGGAAAAATTAAACTCCGTAAAAACGCTTAGAACAGCAGTTTTTCCAAGTTTCCCAACAGATCTGCAAGCTCCATTTGCAGTGCTTTTGACGCAAGCACATGGTGTTAGCAAAATTTTTGAAACATTATTTGAAGGAAGATTAAATTACATTTTCGAACTCGAAAAAATGGGCGCAAAAATAAATCTTTTAAACCCTCATCAGGCTTTAATTTCAGGTCCAACACTTCTTCAAGGCATGCAAATCGCAAGTTGCGATATAAGAGCGGGGGCCGCAATGGTGATAGCCGCGCTGGTTGCGAAAGGCGAAACTGAAATCTCAAATATAAATTACATCGACAGAGGTTACGAAAAAATCGAAGAAAAACTTCAAAAACTTGGAGCGGAAATAGAAAGAGTTTAAAAAACTATTTCAACTTTTCCATCTAAATCAGTTTGATAAATTTTCACTCCATATTTTTTTAATGTATCCAAAACAATATCGGTCGGAAAATGATATGAATTGTTTTTGCCACAACTTATGACGGCGATTTTGGGGCTTACATCCTTGATAAAAGCATCGCTCGAAGAATTTTTGCTACCATGATGAGAAATTTTTAAAACATCTGACTTTATGTCCGAATATTTTTCCGAAATCTTTTTTTCTATACTTTTTCCAATATCTCCACCAACAAAAACAGCTTTATCTTTGTAGATAATTTTCATCGCAATCGATGAATCATTGACATCTTTAAAAGTTTGTCCGTTGATTTTCGAAAAAGGATAAAGAGTGTCAACAAAAACATCTCCAAAATCAAAATCGGTCAAACTGTCAGCAACAAAAATCTCAGCCCCTTCATCTTTTACAGCTTTCAAAAAATCTGTATAACCGGTGCTTTTATAAATCACAAAAGTAGCCATAACCCTTTTAATATCATAGCTTTTTAGCACATTTATAAGCCCTTTAACGTGATCCAAATGGGGGTGAGTAAGCACCATCAAGTCGATGGTTCTATCAAAGAAAGACATAGTGTCTGACAGTTCTTTTGAAACAGCATTATTTGGTCCGCCGTCTATCAAAATATGTTTATTCTCAGGCGTTTTAATGAACACGCTGTCTCCCTGCCCGACATCAAAAAAATACAAATGAAATTTTCCGTCCGGTAAATCCAAAACGAAAACACCGCATGACAAAGCGCCTAAAAAGACTATTTGCAATGCATTTTTCTTAAGCCACTTTAAAATTTTTATAAAAAACATGCCCGCATTCTATACGAGTGATATTAAATTTTTATTAAAAAAAGTTAAAATATTTATAAAGTGACAGGTTTATTTCGAAATATTTCTTTGAACGCATTGCGTTTAGTTCATAAAAAGATTGTGAACAAAGAAAAGAAGCTTAAGTTCAAAGGAATATTTCGAAGTAAACTGTTTAAAATTATTTTTTCCTTTTTGTAACAATTCTTCCAAGACCGACAGACAAAGCTATAAGTCCAAGAAGTCCAGGGCCTGTCTCAGCCAAAGTCACTTTCTTTACGATACCTTCACTTTCATTTCCAGCGGCATCTTTTTGAGTGATTTTAAACCAATATTCTCCGGCAATAAGATCTTTTACCGAATACTTTGTTGCAGTAGATTCAAGGCTCGCTTTCTTTGCGTAGCTTGTGCCACTGTCTTCACTCATATAAACGAGTTGTTCTTTTGTGTCTTTTTCATTTTCCATAGGATTTTCCCATGAAAGATTTACTGTATATTTACCTGCTTCAAAAACATAATCTGCCATAAGTTTAGCAATATCTTTTGGAGGTAAAATATCATCTGTGTTAACAGGAACAGTAGCCTCTGTAACGCCTGTAAATTCACCTGTTGCCTTTGCGGCACTGATTTCATTACCATCGCTGTCTTTTATTCCAAGAACAGAAACGGCATATTTTGTTTCAGATTGAGCGGAAGTAGTAATAATAGCTGAAGCATCTGTAATTCCATCAGTATTTTTTCCAAGTTCAACACCTAAAACCTGCAATTGCTTCGTAGCATCTGCGGCCTCAACGATATTGAAATTTTGAGAAGGATCAATACCTAAAACTATAGTTTCATTGAAATTGACAATAACGTGAGTGTTGTCCATTGGCTCAACTTTCACAACTTCTGGAACTTGTGTGTCAGCGGCAACTTTGTCCGCACCACTTCCTTCAAATTCGGCAGTATCGGATGTTCCGCTGATTATAGGGTTTCCAAATGCATCTTCAATATCTATTCCTGCAGTAAGTTTATAAATTGATTTTTCTGTTTGTGGCGCAGTTGTAAGAATGACAGTTTTATTTTCCTTGTCTTCGATGTCCATTTCAGCCTTCAAAATAGCCAAAGGCTCAAGAAGGTCTTCATCTTCAATTTGAAAAGCATCCTCAGGAGTTTCTGTCGGTAAATCTATAGCTTCAGAGAAAACAACTTTTACTTGTTCTTTATTCATTGCGGTAGCTTTTGAAACTTGTGGAGCTGTTTCGTCCTTCGCTTCAGGAGCATCTGCCGCAGGAGTAACCGATACTTCAGGCGCTCCCCAGTTTACGCTCTCATTTTTTGCCTCATCATAGGCAATTACTGAAAAATAATATTTTTTACCATTTTCAAGCCCTGTAACATTGTAGGTAAGTACATTGCCGGCATCTTTGATAAAAGCATATTTTTCTCCAGGATTTTCCACAGACTTTACGTCATAGTGCACTTGATATCCGGCCACTTTCACATTGTCGGTAGCACTACCCCAAGAGATTTTTGCGCCTCCGTTCAGTGCAATTCCCTTGACGCCGATGACGTCGCTTGGCGAATCTTTATCCACCGCCGCAAAAGCTGTAAAGCTCATAAGAGTCACAAGAATAGCCAGTGATGCTGATAGTTTTGAGAGTACGTTCTTCATTTTTGTTTTTGTTATTTTTTTACTTATCAGGGAATTATAGCAAAAAACGCTGGATTTATCAACCCCCTTTTCATTAGAATGTCCTAAGAAATAAAAATGACAACATGAATTTAAACATAGACGAAAATATCTTCAAACAATATACGGGTTTGAAAGTAGGAGTAATTATCATAAGAAATGTAAATAACAATAGGCGAATTTCCTATATACAAAGCCTTCTTCGTGGCATTTGGGCACAACGTCAAAAAGAATTTGAAAATAAAGAAATACATGAAGAACCATACATAAAAGCATGGGATGAGGCGTTCGGAATGTTTGGAATTTCTCCGTTAAAACATCAGCACATCGTCGCAAAACTGCTTTCGAAAGCCAAAAACGGAGAGGAGGTTGTACACAAAACTTCGCTCGAAGACATTTCAAGATATTTCAATTTGAAATATTTGCTTCCCGTTCGAGCAAAAGATATCGATTGGTTTTATGGTGATTTGAATTTGGTCTACACAAAGGGCGGCGAGCCATTTCGCCCTGCAAATTCAATAGAGGTTTATAACGCAACGGAAGGCGAAGTTTCATACATGGATAAAGGCGGAATAGTGCAGAGATATTGGAATTATCGCGAATGTGAAAGAACAAAAATCACAATGCGAACAGCGAATGCGATGTTTTTGGTCGAAGATTTGAGTAATATGCATCTTGATAAATTTGGCGAAATCTTGAGAGAAATGGGCATGAACATAATAAAATATATAGGCGGGGAAATAGAAGAATATATTCTTACACCTGAAAATCCATCAGTTGATTTGGGTGTGGAAGGTAGGCGGACTGCGGATGATTCCAAAATCCCAATGCAAGAAAAGGCCTACTTCTTAAAAATATAAAAATGACAATAAAAGAACAAATAAAATCTATCCTAGAAAAAGCTGTTAAAAAAACGCTGAAAAATAATTCAGACGAAATTTCTGTGCAATATCCATCCGATCTTTCACACGGAGATTATGCGACAAATATTGCAATGAAACTCGGGAAAATTATGCAAAAAAATCCCAGAGAAATTGCCGAACAAATTGTAAAAAATATTCCAAAAAATACGCTGATAGAAAAAGTCGGAATAGCCGGTCCGGGATTTATAAATTTTTTCATTTCAGAAAAAAATCTAAAAATCGAAATGGCGAAAGTGCTCAAGGAGAAGGCAAAATATAGCAAATCAAATGAAGGGAAAAAGAAAACTGTAATCGTCGAATATAGTTCTCCAAATATAGCAAAACCGCTCGGAGTTCATCATTTATTATCTACAATAATAGGACAAACATTAAATAATATTTTGGACGCGATTGGTTACAAAACAATTTCAATAAATCACATTGGAGATTGGGGGACACAGTTTGGAAAATTGATTTACGCATACAAAAAATGGGGCAATAAAACCATTTTGGAAAAAGATCCGATCAACGAAATGTTAAAACTTTATGTGAAATTTCACGAAGTTGCGGAAAAAGATCCAAGCCTTGAAGACGCGGCAAGAAAGGAATTCAAAGATTTTGAAGAAGGGGAAAAAGAAAATAGAAAATTATGGGAATGGTTTGTAAAAGAAAGTTTGAAAGATATGAATAAAACATACAAAAAACTTTCAGGAATAAAATTTGATTACACATTGGGAGAAAGTTTTTACGAGGACAAAATGGATGAATTACTCGAGGAAGGAAAAAAGAAAAAAATATTTGTGGAAGGGGATGAGGGCTCATACATCGCAAAATTCGACGATGAAAATATGTCGCCGATGGTTGTTCAAAAAAAAGACGGGGCGACATTATATTCAACGAGAGACATGACCACGTTAAAATATCGAATAACTCGTTGGAAACCGGAGAAAATTTTATATGTCGTGGATATGGCGCAAAACATGTATTTTAAACAACTTTTTGAAACTGCAAAAAGATTTTCTTGGTACAAAGATGAGGGTTTTCACGTTAGTTTTGGAAGAATGAGGATGGAAGACATGCAAATGAGTACACGAAAAGGAAATATTATATTGCTCGATAGTGTGCTTGAGGAAGCCATAAAAAGAGCAAAGAAAATAATAGAAGAAAAAAGTCCGAATTTAAAAAACAAAGATAAAATTGCAGAAATTGTCGGAATCGGATCTGTAAAATACAACATACTTTCACAAAACAGATCGACGGATATTGTTTTTGATTGGGACAAAATGCTTTCATTGGAGGGAAATAGCGCACCATATTTACAGTACACTTATGCAAGAGCGCACAGTATTTTGAGGAAGGCAAAAACGGCTAAAGTGTCGGTAAAAACGGACGAGAATAAAAATGAAATTGCAGAAAAAATTTCACATATTTTACGAATGATTCCAAAATTCAAAGAACAGCTGATTTTTTCAGCACACGAATACAAACCAAATTTATTATCACAATATCTATACGAATTAGCGCAGAAATTTAATTCTTTTTACAACTCGGTTCCGGTATTGACGGCGAAAAACAAAAAGGAAAAAATATTCAGATTACAAGTCACACAATCAGTGAGTCAGATATTAAAAAATGGATTGGCATTACTTGGTGTTGAAGTTGTTGAAGAGATGTAAAGTCTCTGATAAGATAAAAACATGTTTGAAAAACAAATATCAAAACGATTCAAAAGCTTTAAAATTTTTCTATCAGTTTTGTTGTGCGCATTGATTTTTACGCCACAAGTCGCATTTGCTTTATCAGCACCGACAGCAGGTTCTGTCAGTATTTCCGGCCGTGCAGATGTCGGTCAAACTTTAACAGGCTCGTATGTATATGCAGACGATGATGCTGACCCCGAAGGCACAACAACATTTCGTTGGCTTCGCGCCGCGACTTCTGGTGGCACTTATCGTGCCATTGCAGGGGCAACAGCTTCTACATATACCCTTACCACAAGCGATTTAAATCAATATATAAAATTTGAGGTTACTCCGGTTGCGACAGTTGCACCGGAAACTGGGACTGCGACTCTTAGCTCAGCAAAAGGCCAGGTTTATTTGCTTTCCGATGATTTTACGGGTAGTACGATTGATACCACAACACGCTGGACAGAAAGGGACTCAACCGGAACAAATGTTTCACAAAATGGTTCTTTAACCGCAATCGGAAATAATACACGCGGTACAAATGGTATTTTTTCTCAATCAACCTTTGATCGTGCAACCAACAATTTAATTATTGAAACTGATATAACTTATTCGAATTGTGCTTCTGGACAAGGGGGTATTTATTATGACAATGGTACTAATCTTCCTGCGGGTTCACAGTTCTTTTTCCGCCTTTCAGGTGTTGGAAATTTGTATGTTTATAACACTTATAATATCGGTGTAAATGCGGCTTATTGGACATGTGCGAACGGTGTTCCGGTCCACGTAAAACTTGTGTACCTCGCGGCCGGCGGAATGGAAGTTTATTTAAATAATCAATCAAGTCCGGGTGCAACTGTCTCAGCGGCACAAGCTCCAAATACTTGGAATAATAAAAATATTAATTTCCAACAATATGAGTCTACTTCTAACATAAATTTTGACAACATAACAATTACAGATGCAAGAGCGGTTCCAGGAGTACCAACGGCGTTAATAGCATCACAGGGGTACAACTTGGAGACTCTAAGCTGGACTGCTCCGACAAGCGTTGGGTCATCGGCCATTACCGATTATATAGTTGAATATAAAACGACCGCAGGGTCTTCATGGTCAACATTTAATGACGGAACATCTACGGCCACGTCCGCAGTCGTAACCGGATTAACAAATGCAGTAGAATATGATTTTAGGGTTTCTGCCGTTAGTAGTTTTGGGACTGGAGATCTTTCAAGTACAGCCTCAGGAACGCCGGGTGGCTCAGGGGATCCAGCAGTACCAACTGCAATTTCAGTAACAATTTCCGGTCGTGCAGACGTCGGGCAAACATTAACCGGCAGTTATGCTTTTGTAGATGTTAATGGAGATAGTCAAGGAGCGACAACCCTTCGCTGGCTTCGTGCCGCGACTTCTGGTGGTACTTATCGCGCCATTTCAGGAGCGACATCTTCTACATACGTTCTTACTTCAAGCGACATAAATCAATATATAAAATTTGAAGTTACTCCAATCTCAACAGTTGCACCGGAAACCGGTACCGCAACCCTTAGCTCGGCAACAGGACCAATTTATCTTCTTTCAGATGATTTTGCCGGAACAGTTATCAACACTGGTAAATGGACAGAATATGATACTGAAGCCACTAAGGTTGTACAAAATGAAAACCTTTCAACGACAGGTACGCAATATTTGACACACATGACCAGAGGAATAAGTTCGGTGAGTACTTTTGACAGGACTTTAGCTGATTTGGTTATTGAAGCAGATGTTACTTTTACGGATTGTACACATCGTGGAGGTATTTATTATAGTGCTTGGGGTGGTTTTCCGGCAGATTCAATGGCGCTTTTTCGCAACACCGGGGCTTGGTATCTCTCCAAAGGATCGTTGATTGCTGCTGTTGTTGTCACAGGTACAGCATGCTCAAACAATGTTCCGATGCACGTAAAAATTGTCCTAAAAGCTGCCGGTGGCGCGGAAGCATATTTGGATAACGCCGTGACGCCGGGAGGAACCTTGACCGCAGAACAGGCTCCAAACACAATCAACAACAAAAATGTAAATTTTAGTGGCACCTATGACACGGCGGCATTGATTGCTGACAACTTCCTTGTCTATAATTCATTCTCTGCACCTGGAGCGCCTACCGCTTTTTCTGCAACAGGACAAAATGGACAAGTGGCGCTCAGCTGGACAGCACCTGGAAGCGTGGGATCCTCTGCAATTACAGACTATTTGATAGAATATAAAACTTCTGCGGCTTCTGCGTGGACAACCTTTGTTCATGACGCTTCAGTGGAGACAACTGCGACAATAACAGGTCTCGCAAATGGTACGGCTTATGACTTCAGAGTGGGAGCAATAAATTCAGATAAAACAGGTGACGCGGCGACAGCTTCAGCAACACCTGCCGCAACAGTGACAAATCAACCAACAGCATTGTCTGCAACCGGAGGGGATGCTCAAGCCTCTTTAACGTGGACAGCCCCAAGTGAGATTGGAGGTTCGGCAATCACGGATTACACAATTGAATATAAAAAAGGAACAGATGAATATGCGGCATTTACTCACGATGCTTCCGTGCTAACTTCAATAACAGTGACGGGTTTAACAAACGGGCTAACCTACACGTTCCGAGTTTCAGCAGTAAATGGACAAGGAACAAGTGCCCCTTCTGAAACAACAACCGGCTTGCCTGTGAGTGGCACACCAACAGTACCTCAAGCCTCATCGGTTGCAGTTTCCGGAGAGCAAACGGTTGGAAGCACACTAACCGGCTCCTATGTATATTCGGACGTAAATGGAAACGCAGAAGGTACTTCAATATTCCAATGGCAAAGATCGGACACTTCTGGGGGAACGTATAAGGACATACGGGGAGCAACGAGTTCAACATATATTTTGACAAATGCCGATTTAAATAAATATATAAAATTTAAAGTAACTCCGGCTTCAGTTTCAGCACCTACTCCGGGTACGGCACAATCAAGTTCAGCAGTCGGAGCAATAGGCTTACTATATGATAATTTTACAGGCACGACAATAGCCACAAGTAAATGGACGGAATACGATACTGAAGGCACTAAAGTTGTTCAAAATGGAAATATTTCAGTAACAGGTACGCACTATTTGTTACACATGACTCGAGGAATAAGTTCGGTAAATACATATGATCGTGCTTCAGCGGATTTGGTTATTGAAGCAGATGTTACTTTCACGGATTGTTCACAGCGTGGAGGTATTTATTATAGTGCTTGGGGAGGCCTTCCTGCAGAATCAATAGCCCTAATTCGTAATTCCGGAGGGTGGATATTGCTTAAAGGAGGAACATCAATCTCCACAGGTGTTACAGGCGCAACATGCACAAACGATGTTGCGACACATGTAAAACTTGTTATAAAAGCTGACGGTGGGGCGGAAGCATATTTGGATAACGCCGTGACACCGGGAGGAACATTGACTGCAGAACAGGCTCCAAATACAATTAACAATAAGAATGTAAATTTTAGCGGCACGTTCGATACTGGAGCATTGATTGCAGATAACTTCATTATCTATAATTCATTATCTGCACCGAATGCACCGACAATAACAACAATTTATCCGGGAGACACTCAGGCGACAGTTCTTTGGGACACGCCTGCGGACGACGGATCAGCGGTTATCTCCGATTACATAGTTGAATATAAACTTTCCAGTGCCCTTTCTTGGTCAACATTTAATGATGGAACTTCGGTTAGCACAAGGGCCACCGTTACAGGATTAACAAATTTAACTGCATACGACTTTAGAGTTTTTGCGGTTAACAGTGTTGGAACAGGATATCCTTCGGATTCTTCATCGGCTACGCCTGATTTGGCAGCACCAAATCCGCCAACAAACGTAGTCGCAACAGTGGGTGAATGGCGAGTTTCTCTTAGCTGGACGGCCTCGGAAGATAATGGATCGGATGTAACAGATTATACTATCCAATATAAAAAAGGATCCGATTCTTATGTAGCATTCAATGATGGTATTTCAACAGATACATCAACAATAGTTACCGGTCTTACAAACGGATTACAATATTCTTTTAAAATTACTGCAACAAATGGTTTTGGAACATCAGGTCCGTCTGAAATAGTTCTGTCAACACCGGTTTTAGTCACTGCAGCGGCACCAACAGCAACAAGTATTTCAACTTCAGGATTTCAAACTTTATACGAACAATTATCTGGGACATATAGTTATGTAGATCCAAATGCTAATGCAGAAGGCACAACTACATTTAGGTGGTTGCGTGCGGATTCATCAGGAGGAACATACTCTGCAATTGCAGGAGCAACATCTGCTACATATGTTTTAGGTCCGGCTGATTCAGGAAAATATATCAAATTTGAAGTTACAGCGGTATCTACAGTTTCACCAACAACGGGTACTCCGACTTTGAGTTCTGCAATCGGTCCGATTGGAGTGGAAATGAATTATATAAATCATCTTCTTTCTACTGGACAAAGTTTGGCCGTAGGATTAAACGGAAGTCCTGTCCTTTCCTCAACACAGCCATATAGCAATTTAATGCTTAGTGGAACTTCTCTGGTTCCATTGGTAGAAACTTCAGTAGAAACAATGGGTAGTGCTATGGCAAATATAATTACAAATTTGATAGCCGGTAATAATTATCAAGTGGCTGTTTCCAACCATGGAGTTTCTGCAACAGGATACATTGGACTAAAACAAGGAACTGCACCTTATGCAAATGGAATGGATCAAGTTACAAAAGCAAAGGCCGCGGCAACGATTTTGGGAACGCCATATAGAGTAATTGGGGTAACAGTCGTTCACGGAGAAGGAGACTCAATAAGTGGAGGGACTGCATCTTATGAAGGTTGGCTACGGCAATGGCAAATCGATTATGAAACAGATGTAAAAGCAATTACAGGACAGGTTGGAACAATTCCACTTTATACGGACCAAATGAGTTCCCAAACAGGGAATAACATGGCAACAAGCGGAATGCCGTTGGCACAGCTTGCGGCCGCAGAAAACAATCCGGGGAAAATAATTTTAGTCGGTCCTAAATATCAATATCCATACGTCGACAATGTGCATTTGACGAATCAAGGATACAGAATGATGGGAGAATATTTTGGAAAAGTAATAAAAAAAGTGGCTGTCGATAGAGCGACTTGGACGCCACTTAGTCCAAGCAGAATTGAACGCAGTGGAAACACAATTTATGCACAATTTAATGTGCCGGTCGCTCCGTTGGTTTTCGATACAACGATAGTTTCTGCGCGTACAAATTACGGTTTTGAATATTCAGACAGCACTTCTTCTGCAAGCATCAGCAGTGTTGAATTGGAGGGAACCGACACGGTAAAAGTGACATTAAGCGCTACTCCAACAGGTTCAAGCCAACAACTTAGATACGCATATACTGGAACCGCAGGGTCAAATCCAGGGCCTCAAAATGCAGGTTCGGCGGCCGGAAATTTGCGTGATAGCGATACGACGACTGCACTTTCAGGAAATATTTTATATAATTGGACTGTTCATTTTGGAAAAGATATAACTACAGATATAGCAGTACCTGTAGTTTCAGGTGTTACTTCAACAATTGGTTCAACAACTGCATCATTTGTTTGGACAACAGGCGAAGCCTCATCAACAATTGTTGATTATGGATTTACAAATGCTTATGGAACTTCAACAACAGAAGCGGACACAACGACGCGCGTGACAAGTCATTCAGCATCATTATCAAACTTGATAGCATGTACAACTTACCACTATCGTGTTCGTTCAAAAGACTTTGCTAGAAACGCAGGGACAAGTTCTGATTCAACATTCACAACATCAGGATGTTCCGGATCCGCCGTAGTTGAAAGTGAAACAAATTCGACAATCACAAACGGTGTCGGTGGCACAGTCGAATTAATAACTGGCGGAACAGGATTGGCACTAACAATTCTAAGTGGCTCCGCAGGCGCGGATGCAAATTTCCAAATAAAAAAAGTTGATGATGTTGCAGTAATAGCAACGACAGGGGTACCAAGTACATATTCTCTTCTTGGTTCACACATTTACGAATTAAAGGCTTTGTCAGGCGTTTCTACGTCAATCACATCATTTGATATCCCGATAACAGTTGATATTTATTATAGTACCGAAGAGGTCGCAGATTTAATTGAAAGTGGTCTAAAAATATACAGATGGAATGGAACAGCGTGGGTCCAACTTTCAAATTGTTCAGTTGATACGGTAGCAAATAAAGTTTCTTGCCAAACTTCAAATTTTTCAGACTTCGGATTATTCGGACAAGACGAAGTAATAGCTCCAACGGGCATCGCCGTCAGCGGAATTCAAGCCGCACAAATAACAGTGACATGGACAGACAATTCAGACAATGAAACAGGTTTCTTAGTAGAAAAATCAACAGATGGCAATACTTTTACAAATTTCACCACAACATCAGCTAATGTGATTTCCACAGCAGTTACGGGCTTATCAGCGAACACACAATATTGGTTTAGAGTGGCTTCCACAAACGGAATAAGTAATTCCGCCTATTCAACAACCGCAACAGGAAAATATACTTTGGCGGTCGCACCTACTTCAGTTTCCTCCAGTGTCACGACCACCGCTATTTCCTTGAATTGGAGCGGAGGAACCGCAAGTTCATACAATGTAGTAAAGGACTCTGATTCTGCCGTAACAGGACAATCTTCTTCCTACACATACAGCGGACTTTCATGCGGAACATCTTATACATTTAAAGTATATGGAGTAAATGGAGAGAGCCTTGTCACTACCGATTTTGGCACAGCCAGCGCTTCTACAAGCGGTTGTGGCGGTGGTGTAAGTACATCAAGTTCTTCAAGTTCTTCAAGTTCTTCAAGTTCTTCAAGAACAGTTGCTGCAAAAAGTGGTGTCGAAAATTCCACAAATTTAATAATTGCAAAAAACGGACTTACATTCAGAGCTGACGATGCCAACTCAACCGTTTTACATCCGACATTAATTGTTAATACAAAAATAAATGCCAGTATTTTAATACCAGCCGAGACAACTTTGACTTTTGTTGACGGCAAGCCATTTGTTGGGACTATTCCTGTGCCAACAATATTGCAAGAAAGTGAATTACCAAAACCTTTGCCGGAAGGATTAAACTATTCAAATGCAATTATAGTAGGTTTAGATGAAGACATATTTTTTGATAAAAAAATTACTATAACTCTGCCGATATCTGAAGATTTGGATGCAAATAATGTCAAAATTTATTCATATAATGAAAGATTAAACGCATACGAAATGGTGGGAGACGGAGGAAAAACTTCTGCAGATGGAAAGTTTATTTCGGCTGAGATAAGCCATCTGTCTGTTTACGTTGCGACAAGTACATCCAAAAATACATTCACAGATATTATCGGACACTGGGCTTATGATTTTGTGACTCAACTTTATGAACTTGGGGTTATCCAAGGTCGTGAGCCAAATAAATTTGTGCCGGAAGGGAATTTAACCAGAGCGGAAGCGGTAAAAATAGGTCTTTTAACTTATGGATACCAACTTGATGCTGACGATTTTAGTTCAGGATTTACAGATTTAGATCCTCAAGGATGGTATTTACCTTATATAAGCAAAGCCAAAAAAGAAGGATTTATTGTTTCAGGAACCAAATTTCGTCCGGACGAACCGATTACTCGCATCGATGCATTGGTAATGTTGTTGAAAATGGCCGATAAACAAGGTCCTGCGGAGGCGGCGCCATTCACGGATATTTCGCAAAAAAGTGAAACAGCTCAATATGTAAATTACGCCTATTCTAAGGGAATAATTCAAGGTAAAGCGGAAAACAAATTTGATCCGTTAGGCACAATCACCCGCGCGGAAATCTCCAAAATTGTAATTAAGATAAAAGAACTTCAATAAGATAGCCTTACTTTGGGTTGCGGTGATAGAATAGATGTAATATAATTCGCGCGCTTAAGTCGCAAATTTGCGATGTTGGCGAACCGCGGAGAGATGGCTGAGCGGTCGAAAGCGACGGTCTTGAAAACCGCTAGGGGCGTAAGCTCCTCCTGGGTTCGAATCCCAGTCTCTCCGCCATTTTAAAAAAACTATACCGAAGGTATAGATTTTTTAAAATTATGATAGTCTGGGATGAGAAGTTTATGCCCCGGAGGGGTAAATCCCAGTCTCTCCGCCATTTTAAATAAGTTTATTTTTGCCAAACAGGATTCTTTTTGATACCCTAAAATAAAATAAAACCACTAAATACAATATGCATAAAAAAACTATGATTAATACGCTTATAGCTCTCATATTAATTCTCGGGCTTTGGTCTCTTTGGGGATTTTTTGGTTCTCGCGTTGAGCAATTGGATTATAAAGTAGTGAAGGAAATGGATGGATATGAGATACGAGAATATCCCGCGCATATTGTGGCACAGACAACCGTAAAGGGGTCTTATGGAGAATCAATGAGTGAGGGTTTTAGTATTGTGGCAGGATATATTTTTGGTGGGAATACAAAAAAAGAAAGTATCCCCATGACGGCTCCGGTGGTCGCGCAAAAGAGTGATGAAAACTCAGAAAGTATACCAATGACGGCTCCGGTAATTGCGACTCCCGAGGGCGATTCGCAGATTATATCTTTTAGTATGCCTAGATCTTATACTATGGAAACTTTACCAATTCCAAATGATCCAAGAGTTGAAATCGTGATGATTCCTTTAAAGAAATATGCCGTAATGAAGTTCTCATGGTATCGCTCAGAGGCACGAGTAAAAAAGATGCAAGAAAAATTGCTTTCAGCACTTAATCGTGATGGAGTAGTGACACAAGGAAATACAGCATATGCTGGATACAACGCGCCATGGACTCCACCATGGATGACTCGTAATGAGGTTTTGGTGGAAATTATTAATTAATCTTGTATTTATGTTTATAAAACTTTATCTAATTGCGTTGCCGGTTTTTTTTGCCATAGATATGGTTTGGCTGGGACTTATTGCGAAAAACTTCTATCGAAATCAAATAGGTTTTTTGATGACTCCCACCGTTAATTGGGTGGCGGCTATTATTTTTTATCTCTTGTTTATTGTTGGACTCGTGCTTTTTGTTATTGCTCCAGCAATCGAGAAAGGTTCATGGGTTCATGCAGTTTTATTTGGAGCACTCTTTGGCCTTATTTCATACGCAACATACGACCTTACAAATCTTGCAACAATTAAAGATTGGCCGATTTTAGTAACCATTGTTGATTTAGCATGGGGCGCATTATTGGCCGCTTCTGTTTCTACCGTAACATATTTCATCGCAAGTAAAACTCTATGAAATCAAAAAAACTCACTAACGGATATATTCTCAGGCTTGAGAAAGGCGAAGAAATAATTACATCGCTTACGAAGTTTTGCGAAGATAATGACATCAAATCGGGTTCAATTTCCGGTGTCGGAGGAACAGATGATGTTTCGGTAAAATATTATGATCCGGAACAGGAAAAATATATTTCAAAAAAGTTTACCAGTAAGAATTTCGAAATCATTTCTCTAAATGGAAACATTTCTTTGGTTGACGGTAAGCCATTTCCACATGTCCACATTATGTTAGGCGATGCGGACTATAATACATTCGGTGGCCATCTTGGCTCGGCAAATATAGCAATTACATGCGAAATAGTTATCCAAATGACGGACTATATTTTTACAAGAAAACTTGATGAAGAATTTAATCTGAATTTTTTAGAATTTTAAAACTTCTCATGAAAAAAATATTAACCCTAATTCTTTTCCTCGGCATTTCTTTTCTTGTTTTTCAAATAATATTAAAAGGTAATCCTGAACTTAACGAACAAAAAAACACAAACGAGGTGTTATCAAATTTTGGAAACAATCAATTGGAAAAAGCTGTAACTGATTATCTTTTGACGCAAAAACATTTCAGCTGGAAAACAAAAGAAGGCAGTTTAAATTCTTGTGAAATTGAAAATTTAAGTCCGGAGAATGAGCTTTTCCCATTGTATGTTTGGGCAAATTGCAAGGAATATATAATTGAAAATGGAACCGAAAAAATATTAAGCGGATCGTTAGGGCCAGTAAAAATTATATATCCGAATGAATTGTCTTTTTATGATTTAACAAAGTTTTCATACTCAGCTCCGAGAGATGGATTTCTTTATTCTCAGGACATAAAACAAATATTCCCGGAAAAAGTACAACAGAAAATTTTTGAAAAACATAATTAAAAAACCCTCATGAAAAAAATATTAGCACTGATATTGGCTGTATTAACACTTGCGACAAACACAGCTTTTGCAAGTTTTTCCGACGTTTCAAATTATAAAAACGATACTTTTAGCGAATATATAAATTGGCTGGAGGAACAAGGCGTTGTCCAAGGGTATTCCGACGGAACATTCAGACCTGAAAAAAATATTACGCGCGCGGAATTTTTGAAAATGTTATACGAAACAATCGGCAGAGAGTATGGAGATTTAGGAATTCCTTTCTCAGACGTTTATCCTGACGCATGGTACGCAAAATACGTAAAAGAGGCTTATTCTACAGGGATTGTTGAAGGCTATGAAAATGGAACTTTTCGTCCGGAAAACCCGATAAATTTTGCGGAAGCTTTGAAAATAGTGATGGAAGCATTTTTCGATGTTAATAATCTTTATGAAGATGGAGCAACATATAATCCATGCAACACAATCAGACTGGATTCTTACTCAAGCGTAAGCGCTTCAGCTTGGTACTGGAAATATTTACATGTAGCCGACGAATTTTGCATATTGGATTTTGACTCAAGCGCAAATGTTTGGAAAAACTTAGGCGGCGATCCTGTCGCTAGCACGGTCGACTTCAACCCTAGTGTAAATATCACAAGAGGCGATATGGCGGCACTGCTTTATATCGCGAAAGCTGTAAGCGATAACGGAAATAAAAAATATAACAGTATTTCAACATTACCAGATGATGTTCCTCCCCCAACAATAAAAATAAAAGGTAATGAAGACTGTATAACAAAAACAAATGACGCCCTCGATTTGCTCAAAGAAAAGGCAAAAACAAACTACGACATGGTCGTGAAATATGTAGGAATTATAGAATGTGCCGACACTCAATCAGGCATGTCAGTTTGGGAAGATCCACCAAGATATCAAGTCGGAAAAGCTACAATGGACGCAGGAACTATTTGGTACGCAGGAACGATTGTTCACGACGCTTACCACTCAAAACTTTACAACGATTATTTGGCACAAAATCCATCATCCACAGTCCCGACAGAAATTTATTCAGGGAAAGACGCGGAACAACAATGTTTGGATATTCAATA
Organism: Candidatus Altimarinota bacterium; assembly: GCA_023231115.1. Lineage (GTDB taxonomy): Bacteria > Patescibacteriota > Gracilibacteria > UBA1369 > LOWO2-01-FULL-3 > UM-FILTER-38-24. The sequence goes on along the minus strand of JALNWA010000003.1, from coordinate 18,157 downwards.
TGAGGCTTTAGTTGACATTGGAGCGGCGCAACACACTTTGGATTATATAAAAAATGAAGCAATAAATACCGAATATTGGAACATTGATTACGAGGACAGATGGTGGTAAAAAATTAAAATAATGACACTTTTAAGCATTTTTCTTATAGCGATGGCATTGTCTTTCGATGGGATGGCTGTGGCAGCGGCAAATGGCGCACATCATCATCAGATGTCTTTTTTAAAAGCAATAAGAATAGCATTTTTCTTTAGTTTTTTTCACTTATTAATGCCATTAATTGGATTGGTGGCAGGTATAGGTTTACAGCAAATTATTTCAGGATTTGATCATTGGATTGCTTTCATTTTGTTAGTAATAATCGGAATTAATATGATTTTAGAATCCTTCAAAAAGGAGGACGAAAAGAAGATAGACATTCATAGTATAAAAATTCTTTTGATGCTTTCTGTTGCGACAAGCATCGATGCGTTAGTGGTTGGAATTACATTTGCACTTTTGCCTGTAAATATTAGGCTTGCCGTAGGGATAATTGGCATCACAACTTTCGCGCTCTCTTTAGCTTCAATTTACATCGGCAAAAAATGCGGAGAATGTTTTGGCAAACAAGCCGAAATCCTCGGAGGAATAATCCTCATAATTATCGGCTTAAAAATCTTGATAAGCCATTTGATGGCTTAGAAAATTAATCTATGGTTTTTACAATTCCTGTCTCCAAATCATAAACTCCGGCGACAACACTAACTTTTTCATGTTCCAAAAATTCAGCCAAAATATGGCTTTCTTCCTTTAATTCTTCGACAACAATCTTTACGTTCATATTAATGCAATTGTAAAGATGATCACCGTCCATGCCCTTTGCTTTTTCAACGGCAGGTGAAATTTTGCTCGTTAAACATCCGATATGTCCCGGCATTTCTCCGCCATCCACAGCCGCAGTAACAGCTCCGCATTTGCTGTGTCCAAGGACAAAAACAAGAGGTACATGCAAGTGTTCAATAGCATATTCAAGACTTCCCATTACGACATCATCTGCAATATTTCCGGCAACTCTGATAACAAAAATATCCCCTAGTCCCTGATCAAAAAGAATTTCAGGACAAACACGTGAATCAGAACAACATATTACTGCGGCAAAAGGATGTTGTCCTTGAGATAGCTCATTTCTTCTGGCAATATCACGATTTTTGTCGGAAAAATTTCCATCAATAAATCTTTTATTCCCAGCCATAAGTCCGTCTAAAGCTTGTTCATAAGTTAAATTCGACATTTTAATTTTAGTTAAAATTACAGATTAAAAAAATATAACAAAAGACCAAAAATATCAATCTTAAGAGGAATTGACAAAAATACAACAGCGGGTATAATTAGTGCTTAAAAAATTATATATTTACGCAAAATAAAAAATGAACATAGACAATAGCACAAGACTGGATGCACATTTTAATTCTCAGCAACCTTTCTATGACGGGATTTACGCAGGGGAATCAGTAGAAATACCTGATACAGCTTTTGACGTAAAAGACGGAGAAAGAATTGTTGGATGTATGGACGAAGGAACGGCTGATAGAGTACACATAGCAACGCCAGGGTCATTTATTTTAGACGGAGAAGAAAAGGCAGCGAGAATGTTGCAGGGGAAAGGAGTGGGCACTGTCACAAGTCATCCGGGATGCGCGGCGGCAAAAGCGGCGATGAAAATGAGCGGTAAATACACAAATATAACGCAAAAAGATATAGATGAATTTGCAGCGACTTTTTCAAGAAGACTTGCAGAAAAAATAGGAGCAAAACATGAAGATATTCCGTTGCACAGGCCTTCAAACTTTCACATAGCAAGAGGAGCGGTATATGACGGAAGCAGAGGTGCTATTATCTCAGACCCAAACAAAGGAGGAATGATTGTAGGCAATAATTTTGTAATTCCACCTCCCATGTTCAGGATAAATAGAAAACATTTAGGTCCAGAAAGGGCAATAAGTGCGATGGGGCTTTCAGCAAGCATAGCTACAAGCGATCATAGTTTTGCAGAAAGAATCTCAAAGGAAAATCCATTCGTAGTTTTTGCATTGGGACATCCAACAGAAAAAGGGCTTTCATCAGACGCATTAGAAAAAGAATTACAAGACATACAATTTGCCGTTGATGGTACGAGAGCTACGCTAATAGAATATTTCGGAAGCGATATTATAAAGATTGTAAAACTAAACGCGCCTCAGTACACAAGCAGACACAATAAATAAAATTGCTTATAAATCTCTTATAAAAAAGCCATTTGCATGCTAATATACCGCACGCAATAATAAAGCTGATGATTTTACAATCAATACTAAATCTCGACCAATCGCTACTCGCAAAAATTGAATTGCTACAAACGGATTTTTTTGTAGGCATTTTTAAAGTAATTACAAATGTTGGAAGTAGCACTGTGATAATCAGTTTTACGATTTTGCTTTTGATATTTTTATTGGCAAAAAAAGAAATTCAAAAATTTTACACAGTCGCATTTACAGCACTTGGAGGAGCTTTGACAGTTATTTTGCTTAAATATTCGGTAATGAGAGGTCGTCCCGACAACATGCTGATTTTTGAAGATGATCCTGCCTTTCCGAGCGGACACACGGCAAATTCTTTCGTATTTTTCATGCTTTTATTTTTCACATTAAAAGACAAAATAAAAAATAAATTTTTGAAATATTTATTTTTCTTTGGATGTTTTTTATCAACATCTTTGATTTCATTTAGCAGACTTTATTTGCATGTACACAATCCGTCCGATGTCGTCGCAGGAATTATGGTCGCAATATTCTGGCTTATTATAGGGCTAAATCTTTCTGAACAATTTATCTCACTAAAAAATGCAGTAATAAAATTTTCATATAAGTACATTTTAAAACCGATTTTATTTTTATTTGACGCCGAACTTATTCATGATCTTTTTGTAACAATGGGGAAAATTTTGGGAAGCAATTTTGTAACAAGATTTTTTACACGCGCGATTTTTTATTACAAAAATAAAATGCTCGAGCAAAAAATTCTTGGAATAAAATTTGAAAATCCAGTCGGACTTGCGGCGGGTTTTGATAAAAATATACATATGTATAAAATCCTTCCTGAAGTTGGATTCGGATATGAGGAAGGCGGTTCCATAACCGGCGAAAAGTGCGAAGGAAACCCAAAACCAAGACTATGGAGATTAAAAAAATCACAAGGAATTGTCGTGTATTACGGCTTAAGTAATAAAGGTGCAGACGAAATTTCAAACAGACTGAAAAAAGAAAAATTCAGTTTTCCACTCGGAATAAGTGTCGCAAAAACAAATTGTGAAAGGACTGCAATTTCGCAGGAAGGAATAAAAGATTATGTGAAAGGATTTAATCTGACAAAAGATATAGGTTCATACATGATAATAAATATTTCATGTCCAAATGCGCATGGAGGACAGCCATTTACGGATGCAGAGTCTTTGGATAAATTGCTAAAAGAAATTGTGAAAAATAGAAATTCAAAACCAATATTTTTGAAAATACCTCCGGATTTAAAAAAATCCGAAATAGACGACGTGTTGGAAGTTTCCAAAAAACATAAGATCGACGGATTTGTTTGTACAAACCTAACAAAAGACAGAACGAACCAAAAAATGATGTCGAAAGTTTATGAAAAAAATATTGTAAATTACGGAGGAATAAGCGGAAAACCTGTCGAAGATTTATCAAACGAAACAATAAAATACATCTACAAAAAAACGCAGGGTAAAGCACTGATTGTAGGGGTTGGTGGAATTTTTAATGCACAAGACGCTTACACAAAAATCAGACTCGGAGCATCTCTTTTGCAATTGATTACAGGAATGATTTTTGAAGGACCGCAATTAATCGGAGAAATAAACCAAGGGCTCACAAAACTTCTAAAAAAAGACGGCCTCACGAATATCTCGCAGGCCGTCGGAATCGATAACAAATAAATTATTTTACTGGAAAACTTTTTGAATCTGTTATATCCACAAAACTTTCTACACCTTTTACTTCACCTCTTTTTACAGCTGTGACATAGTATTCAACACTCTCCGTGAACTTAAGTTTTAGATCGCTTTTTACTTCAACAACTCCGTCTTTTTCTGTAACGACAGGCTTTGAAGAAACATTAGGTTCAGCAATTACAAGTTTTCCATCTTTTCTTTGAAGAACATAAGCTTCTCCATCAAGACATGGATTTATGCCATTGTTAGCATAAGGCTGGCACATATTTACTTCAACTTTGTATTCATCAGCACCAACATCTTTGAATTGTACTGCAAAAGATTCGTCTTGTTTTGGCAAAGAGCTTGGTGCGGAGATTGCAGGGAGCTCAATTCTTTCAGGCATAGGGACTGAAATCTCTTTTGCCACATAAGTGTTGTCTTCGAAAGTGATTTTTATAAGGAAATCATGAGAGCTTTTATTTATTTCATCTCCCTTCAAATTAAAACTGCATCTGTGAGGAAAAGTAGGTCTGTCACACATATTTCCGCCATCAGGGGTTTCATCACTTGTCTCACTTACATACATAAGTTTTGGATTTATTTCATCCGACAAATCGTCTGAATATAAATCACCATTTGGATTCATAGGCTCTTTTATGCCAAGATCAGGACGTTCTAAGTAAAGATCGAAACTCAAAAACTTATCAGCCCTCCATGAAACATTATCGAGGGTAAGGTTCAATTTCCCTGAAGACGAAGCGCATCCGGTAAGGACAAAAGATGAAATAATCATCCCTAAAACTAAAAGTTTTAAATTTTTCATAAATTTTTGTTAAGTATTAGCTATATTTATAACTTCGATTAATCAAAAAAACAAGAAAATTGCCTAGACTTTGTGTAATGTTTTCCATATAGTGATGTAGCTTTTTGACTAGCAAAACCCAATGGAGAGGTACTCAAGAGGCTGAAGAGGCGGGTTTGCTAAACCTGTAGGGGGACGTAAGTTCCCGCGAGGGTTCGAATCCCTCCCTCTCCGCCATTAAGTAGCGAGATTTGCGGTCCGTAGGTGTAGGTAAAGCAAGCTTTACCGGAGCCGAAGGAAAGCTTTCAAGAAATTTGTTCACAAATTTCGTAGAAAGCTTAGCAAATCCCTATTGAAGATTTACCCGCCAAATCCTATGAGAAAAATACCTGCAACAATGGCAACGCAACATCCTGACAATGCTTGCGCGGCGTATTTCACCGGCAAAAGATTTATTTCGGTGAACGATGAAGTGGAAGAATGCGTACGTTCATTTTCCGAACTGGGCGTAGAAGAATACATGTGGGATTGGGAAGGAAAATTCGTGGACGAAGCGGTGATAGACAGACTTTTCAATAAATATCACGGATTTTTTTCAAAGAAACAAATCGGAAGAGATGTGTTCCTTACGTTTAGAGTGCCGAATATTTGGCTTGAACCAAGCCACAAACTTCCTCGTGCTTTCATGAACATGATTACTGCAGAGAACGCGGCAAAAACATATCACATGCATACGCCGCCACTTTTTGAAGTGATTTTGCCTATGACTACAAGCGCGGATCAACTTATTTATTTGCAAAAAACATTTTCAAAAATATCAAAAGCGACAAAAGAAATTTTTGAAATGAAATCAGATTTAAAAAAAATAGATGTAATTCCTCTTTTTGAAAAATTTGAAACACTTCCAAAAATAAAATCGATTTTAAAAGAGTACATAGATTTTTTAAAAAAAGAATATCATTTCAAGCCGGCGTACATGAGAACTTTTACGGCAAGAAGCGACACGGCTATGAACAGCGGTTTTTTGCCTGCTAAACTTTTTTCAAAACAAGCGATAAGCCTTTATCATGAATTCGGCGAAGAGCAGGACATAAAAATGTATCCATGGGTCGGAGGTGGTGCATTACCTTTTAGAGGAGGAATAAATCCTGAAAATATAGATGCGGTTTTGGAAGAGTACAAAGGTGTTGCAACATTAACACTTCAAAGTGCGTTCAGGTACGATTATCCGCTTAAAGAAGTCAAAAAAGCGATTAAAAAATTGAATGAAAAAATACCGGAAAACAGAAAAAAATATATAAAAATAAGCGAAAAAGATCAGGAGCGATTAAATGATTTTAATAATTATGTGTCAAAATATTTCAAATCTGTAATCGAACCGTCAGCAGAAATGATAAATCATATAGGTAAAAAATTGCCTCAGCACAGAGAGCGTATGCAACATGTGGGACTTTTCGGATATTCTCGAGGGGAAGGGAAAATAAAACTTCCCCGCGCCATTATTTTTACAGGAGCTTTGTATTCATTAGGAGTACCTCCAGAATTGATAGGGCAGGGAAGAGCGCTTGTTTATGCGAAGAAAAAAGGAATGCTGGATTTGATAAAAAATTTATGCCCTTATTTGATAGAAGATTTTAGACACGCGGGTCATTATTTGAACAGAGAAAATCTTGATCTTCTTTGCAAAAAAAATGACATCTGGAAAGAAGTCAGAGATGAAATTAAAGATATAGAAAAAATAATAGGAGTGGAAATCGGACAAGAAAAACCGAGTCACATAATACACAGAAATCTGACTTCAAATATTTATCAACGACTTATTGCGGACGAGGATTTTTCTGAGGATGCGCTAAGGGCAGCGGAAATAAGGAGAGCACTAGGATAAAAAATAAAAATGAATAAAGAAAAGATATTAATAGCATTAACTGTTTTAGTCGACGTTATCGGAATAGGAATTGTTATTCCGGTGTTGCCGTTTTACGTTCAATCATTTGGAGCAAAACCACTTATGATAACTTTATTGTTTGCGGTTTTTTCATTTTTTGCGTTTATAAGCGCACCATTTTTAGGCTCATTGTCAGATAAAATAGGCCGAAGGCCGGTTTTAATAATAAGTATATTGTCGACAGCAATAGGCTGGATAATTTTTGCAGCAGCGAACCAATTATGGATTCTTTTTTTGGGAAGAATTATCGATGGAATGGCGGCCGGAAATTTGCCTATAGCGCAAAGTTATTTAACAGATATATCAAAAAACGACAAAGAACGTACGGAAAACCTAGGGCTTATTGGAGCCATGTTTGGAATAGGATTTATAATCGGTCCGATGATCGGAGGCCTGTTAAGTTCAGTTTCACATTCTTTTCCATTTTGGATCGTTGGAGCTCTTGCATTTGTAAATTCAATACTTGTATTTTTCTTCCTTCCGGAAACAAATAAAAACATAGATAAATCAAAAAAACTTTCTCTAAATCCAATGATGCCAATAATTAAAGCGGTAAAAAATAAAAAGCTTTTGCCATCATACATAATATGGTTTTTCTTTGGACTGGCTGCGGTGGGGATGCAATCGGTTTTTTCTCTTTTCTTGGAGCATGCCTTCGGCTACGGAGCATTTACAGCTGGAATATTCATGACAATGACAGGAGTGATTATTGCCATAAATCAAGGCGTTGCCTTGAAACATTTCTGGCTAAAAAAATTCAAGGAATCAAATCTTACACTTTGGCTAATGCCAATATTCGGCATTGGATATTTATTAATGGGAATAGAACTTTTGCCGGTATTTCTGTTTGGGTTGTTGATTATAACTTTCAGCCAATCAGTTCTGAGGGTAACTTTAAACAGTCAAATAGCGGGATCGGCCAGTCAAGGAGAGCGAGGAGAGGTGATGGGGATTCTCGCGGCCGTAATGTCACTTAGTACAATCATAGGGCCTATAATCGCAGGATATGTTTTCGAAATACAAGAAACACTTCCTTTTATCATTAGCGGAATTTACGCAATGATTGCATTTGGAATAATCTTTTGTATAAAACGAAAGATGCAACACAAAGTCTTACCGGAAGATATTAACGTAGCTCCTCAAGATATTTTATAGCCGCCTCTTTTTGAGAGTCTTTTTTGTTTTTCAAATCTTCTTCTTTGATCTCAACAATGATGTCAGGCGTTAATCCAACTTTATTTATACTTCTTCCATTTGGAGTAAACCATTTCGCGATGGTCATTCTTATGCTTGATCCATCTTCAAATTTAGAAACTTCTTGAACAGATCCTTTTCCATAAGTTTTTGTTCCCATCACAATTCCACGCTTGTTATCCTGAACGGCACCGGCAAGAATTTCTGACGCAGAAGCGCTTCCTTCATTTACCAAAACAACGATAGGAACTTTTGTAAGTTTTGGATTTCCGTTTGCTGTCATCATTTCATTTTCTTTTCCACGTTGTCGAATTTCAACCGCCGAAGTTCCCTTAGGCAAGATATAAGACAAAAGCTCAACAGCACTACTTAAATATCCACCACCGTTATATCTCAAATCAATAATAAGACCTTTTGGCTCATTCAAAATCATCTCGGAAATGGCTTTACCAAATTGTTCATCAGTTTTTTCATTAAATCGATTAACGCTCAAATAAACAATTCCGCTTGCAGTTTTTTCCATGGTAACACTATCGACTTCTATACTGTCTCGAATTATTGAAACATCAAAAGTATTTTCAAGATTTTTTCTGCCAATTGTGAGGATTACGCTAGTTCCTTTTTCCCCGCGAATAGACATTATTGCATCAAATAGAGACAGATCTGCTGCAATTTTTCCATCGATTTTATAAATTATATCTCCGGGTAAAAGCCCTGCCTTCTCAGCGGGACTGGCTTTCATGGGAGTTACAATTTTCAAAAGATTATCTTCAACAGTAAGCTCTGCGCCAATTCCTTCAAGTTTTCCATCTATATCTTCGCCAAATTGTTTGCTCTCTTCCGGAGTCATGAAAACGGTATAAGGATCTTCGAAAGAATCAACCAATCCTTTGATTGCACCATAAATTTTATCATTGGAAGCAACAACATTTTGATCAACATACTCAGAATCAAGTTTGTCCCAAACAGTCCAAAAAAGATTCAAATTTTCATTATTAGCGGGGCCGGCCAAATCGTCGGCTGTATCAGTTCCGGTTGTGTCAAAAATATCACCAATAATTCCAAAACTACTGGCTTGCCATCCGACCAAAAAAGAAAAAACTGCAACAACAGCTACAATAAAAATTTTCTTTCCAATATTTCTATTTTCGATTTCGTACATGCGAAGATTTTAACTGATTTTCCTAAGAGGCGCAACGCTTATAGCAAGTTTTTTTACTCCTATTTTTGGATCTTCAAATGCAACAGTCGCAACTCCTCCCGTAACATTCACGACAATTCCGCTTCCAAAAACCAAATGCGCGACCCTGTCTCCCGACGCAAGTTCGATATCTACGCCTCTATCAAGCTCAACGGGAACAGGCCGTCTTTCGATTTCGGAAATAGAGAAATGTTTTCTTGAAGAATTTTGTCCGTAATTTCTATCAACAAGTGTCGCATCAATATCCTCCAAAAATTGAGAAGGAATATTTGCTTTTGATTCTCCATAAAGCATTCTTTCGCGTGCGTGAAGAAGATATAACCTGTCTTTTGCGCGAGTCATAGCCACATACATAAGTCTGCGTTCCTCCTCCAATTGTTCTCTGTCCATCAAACTTCTGTTGTGCGGAAAAATTCCTTCCTCAAGCCCAGCGATAAAAACAAAAGGGAATTCAAGCCCTTTAGCAGAGTGAACAGTCATAAAAGTGACAGCATTATCGGTGTCATTTACGGTATCAAGATCTGAAATAAGACTTATTTCTTCAAGGAAAACACTCAAAGAAGTGGCAGGTTCAATATTGTCATATTTATGAGAAACAGAAATAAGTTCGGCGATATTTTCAAGTCTGCTTTCTCCCTCAATAGTGCCATCATCAATCATTTTTTTATATCCGGTTTTATCAAGAACATAACGAACCATCGCGGAAGCATTTTCTTTGGAATTTAAATCGCGAAGATCTGTAATAAGTTTTACAAAATTTTCAAGATATTCGCCTTTGCTGTCTGAAATATCCTCAATCTGCTCATGCAAAAGCATCGCATTAAAAAAAGAAATATCATGAACAATAGAAAAATCTTTTATCGCCTCAATAGTTTTTGGTCCGATTTTTCTTGCCGGAGTATTTAAAATTCTAAGCAAATTTACATTATCACTCGGGTTCTGAATTACGCGTAAATAAGCGATAATATCCTTTACCTCTTTTCTGGAATAAAATTTTATTCCACCAACTATTTTATAAGGAAGTCCTTGCCTCATGAACACTTCTTCAAGTACACGTGATTGCGCATTTGTGCGATAAAGAACAACAAAATCGTTGTAAACGGGATACTCGCTACCGATTAATAATTCGGAGATTTCTCTGGAAATAAGCTCTGCTTCATGCCTTTCATTGTCTGCGATAAATTCTTTAATTTTTTCTCCACCTTCTCTGGAAGTCCAAAGATCTTTTGGTTTTCTTCTTTCGTTTTTTTTGATGATTTGATTTGAAGCATCCAAAATAAGTTGGGTGGATCTGTAGTTTTGCTCTAATGTAACCACTTTTGCATCAGGATAATCTTTTTCAAAATCCAAAATATTTTGAATTGTCGCACCTCTCCAACTATAAATACTTTGATCGGCATCTCCGATTACACACAAATTTTTATACTTTTCCGCAAGCATTTTTACGAGAAGATACTGCGCTCTATTCGTATCCTGATACTCATCCACTGAAATAAATTTAAATTTTTCTCTATAAACTTCAAGAACTTCCGGATGTGTTTGAAAAAGCTCAACGGTTTTCATAATGATATCGTCGAAGTCCAAAGCATTGGCTTTTATCAATGCTTTTTGATATCTCGGATAAATCTCGGAAACTTTTTCCGAGAAAAAATCATGTGCATATCCTGCAAATTCTTTAGGTCCAAGCAGTTGATTTTTTGCATTTGAAATACTTCCCAAAATCGCTCTTGGAGCCATTTTTTTTGGATCCAACATCATCTCTTCAAGAATATGTTTCATCAAAATTTGTTGATCCGTATCGTCATAAATTACAAAAGTATTTTCGTATCCCAAAAGATGAATATATTTTCGTAAAATTCTCACGCAAATTGAGTGAAAAGTGCCAACGGTAGGAATAGAATCATCTTCATAAAAATTTCCTGTAGTGAAAGGCGTTTCCTTTTTTCCGAGAAGTTTCATAACACGTCCTTTCATTTCTTTCGCTGCTTTATTTGTAAAAGTAACAGCCAAAATATTCCAAGGATTTATTCCTTTTTCCATAATCAAATACGCAATTCTATTTGTTAACGCTTTCGTTTTTCCGCTACCGGCACCGGCAATTACAAGAAGAGGTCCGGTAAAATGTGTGACCGCTTCAATCTGTCTATCATTTAAATTATCGAAAATCGAGCTCATATATTTTTATAATGGAGCTCGATTATATATCAAAAGTTTAATATACCCAAAAGTTTATCTTTCAATATGTACTTTTGTGCCTATGTCAGCGAAATCAAATACAAACTGTGATTCCTCGGGAAGCATTCTTACGCATCCGTGGCTTACAGGAATTCCAATATGACTTCTTGCTTCTGTCCAGAAAGCATCACCCCTACCTCTAAGACTTGGTAATGCGTGAAGACCATATCCTCTTCCGTCAAACATCATAAAGTTTGGCATAATATAATGAGGTTCTTTTCCACCGACTCTGACTTCTTGTTTTAACATAATATCAAAATCACCTTTAGGGGTTGGAGTTGAAGACGCTCCGCTACTTATAGTAAATTCACGTACAACATAATCACCAAGTTTTACCTGCATTTTTTGAGTGGAAAGAGTTATGTTTATAGTTTTTTCTCCTTCAACTGGAATATCCATTACAGAACCACTTTGGTTTGAGTAAAACATTCGAAGTCTTACATCTGCAGGAAGCATTCCGGTATCGCCGACCATAAGATCAAATGATACTTTTGCGCTGTCCATCCAAGTAATTCCCTCCACGACCGGAGTCAAATTTTCTTTAAAGACATCAGCATGTTTTGGGGACCTTGAGAAAAATGTAAAAGAAGCGATATGTCCGGGATCAACCCTTAATTGATCCATTCCAATTCTATTATTTCCTTCCCAATTTGTATCTACGACTCCGTCAAGTTGCTTTGCATAAAACTGACTTGCACTATCTCTTGGGTTATCTGTTCCAAGCGAAACATGAGGACCTTCACAAGTGCTGTTTCCGGAAAACCAAGGCATATTACCTGCATTTTTTACAAACACGGTAACTCTGAAAACTTCATTTGTATCTATTTTAAGTTTTCTGCGAACAGATATTGTTTGTGCATTAAAATCCTGATTTTTAGGAGTTTCATATGAACAATTTTCATTGGAGATTTTAGGGGCTGAAACAGAAACTTTCTCTGTATCAGACGCTCCAAGAACAGACGACTGAATAATCTTAGTGTCCGCATTTGCAAGCCCTGAAACCATTATAGAAAGGGAAAGTGAAGTAACAATCCCAAATAAAAATTTACTTCTTTTCATGTTGTTTTTTGTTTTAGTTTTTATTTTTAACTAGCTATATTATACAACAAAATAGCGATAAGCGCAACCCTTATGAAAAACTTGAAAGCCTGTTATTTATCAATTATTTTTACGTTCGCTTTTTCTCCAGGTTTGTGAAGTCCAAGTCTATAATGCTTAATTTCTTTTGGAATTTCCATAATTCCTTTTTTTGCCAAAGTTTTATTATAGTATCGTAGTTTCCCAATGCTCTCCAAAACCTCCTGACCGGATTCAAGCACAGGCATTAATTTTCCGCCAAGTCTCAAATTTTGCAAATCTCGTAGTGTCAATAAAACAAGCACCAACACTGCTGACACCAAAACCATGATAAGCTGAAAAAATATTTGATTTGTATTTATATAAAGGAGGCAAAATAAAATCACAATTGCCAAGCATATCAAAACAAGCCATTGTCCTTTAGTTAATCTTTCCTTGGAAATAACCGAATTTTTATTTCGAACAAGTTCTATAGATAAAAGAATCGAAAACATATTGGCATAAAGATTATCTCCATTCTTCCCTTTTAGTGCATTCAGCGTCTTATAAAGGTCATCAAGATAAGGAGCTGTATGCTTGTAATAATCTGTAAGTTCATTTTCAAAACAGGCGATGTAGTAATTGTCTATGCTCTTTGCGATGTCATCAGCAAATTTTTTGCCGTAAACTTTTGCAGTTTTGAACAAAGAATAAAAATACGCATCTTCATTGCTAATAAGTTCTCTTATTTGATCATAACGGGAATTAAGTCTGGAAATAAAAAATCCGGCAAGGATCGCAAACAAAAAAGAAGAAATTGTTAATAAGGTTTCAATAACGGGAGTGGATCCGACGCCATTTATATAAATAGACATCGGAATAAAGAAAACTACTGAAATAAGACTTCCGGTTATCGCATCAATATATTTCATAAATTTTTTATTTAGAAAGTTTTTGAAGTTCTTTCTTGAAAGTATCTATATCTTTAAATTGTCTATATACAGACGCAAACCTGATGTATGCAACTTCGTCCAATTCTTTTAACGCATTCATTATTCCTTCTCCTATAACAATACTTGGGACCTCTTTTCCCATATTTGACCACTCTTCTTCCAATCTATTTAGCATTTGGCTAACTTGTTCTTCGGTAATTTTTCTTTTCTCGCAAGATTTCCAAATACCTTTTTCTAGCTTCTCTCTGTCATAAGATTCGCGTGATCCGTCTTTTTTCACAACAATAAATTTATTTACTTCGACTCTTTCAAAAGTGGTAAATCTATGGTGGCACTTCTCGCATTCTCGTCTTCTGCGTACGGCTTTGTGGCCGTCAGTCTCACGAGAATCAAGTACACACGTATCTCCTTTTTGGCATTTTGGACAGTTCATATGAGTGCAGTCTAATGGTTTTTTGAAATTTTTTCAAATACGTCCGCAAGAAAAAAATCAGTCATCCCTGCTATATAATCTTTTATATCAATAATGATGTCATTTTTATTTTTGGATTTTTTGCCGGGGAATTTTTTTAAATTTTTGATATAAAATTCGAAAACTTTTTTTATCATTTTTTTGCCTTTTTGAACTTCTCTGAAAATTTTTAAATTCATGTAGAATTTTTCGAGAAGATATTTTCTAAGTTCTTTTATATTCTTGGACATTTCATCACTGAATTTCACAATCATACCTTTGTGAAATTTTATATCATCAAGAGTTTTTATTTTTTCAGATTTAATGTTTTTCTCTGTCTGTAGGCATAAATCATCAACCATCATCGAAAGAATATTGCTGGTAATCCTTGAAACAAAAACATCTTTATCTTTTATTTCTCCATATTTTTTATAAACATTTTTTTCGGCAATTTTCCACAAAGTTTTTTTCTTTAATTCTGAAATTTTCAAAAATCCTCCGCGAATTCCGTCGTCCAAATCATGATTTGTATAAGCGATTTCATCTGCAATATTTACAACCTGCGCTTCCAGATGTGATGCGGTCTCAAAAACTTTTCCGCTCTGATCAAAAACAGTTTGGTGTTTTATGAGTCCATCCAAAACCTCAAAAGTTAGATTTAGTCCGTCAAAATCAGGATATGATTTTTCAATTTCTTCCACTGTTTTTCGGCTTTGTTCGTTATGTTCAAAATGCATTCCATATTTTTTCAAAATTTCATCCAAAGCATCTTCTCCTCCGTGTCCAAAAGGGGGGTGCCCTAGGTCGTGTGCAAGCGCTATAACTTCACATAAATCTTCGTTTAATCCAAGCCTTCTCGCCAAATCTCTACTGATTTGCGCAACCTCCAAAGAGTGAGTTAAACGAGTCCTATAATGATCTCCGCTCCCTGCTGTGAATACTTGAGTTTTAGCATCCATACGCCTAAAAGCCTTGCTGTGAAGAATTCTATTTTGATCTTTTTGAAAAGGAGTTCTCTTTTCGTCCAAATCTTTTTCCTCAAACTTTCGTCCAAGACTTTTTCTTATCGCATATTTTTTGAGGTTTTCGTAAGCCATATCCTTGAAATTAAGCCATAAACATGATATACTAACACGAGAAATAAAACAAAAAAATATGACAGAACCAGTACAAACAGAAGTGAAATCAAACCTTTCCCCTGTGGCACAGGAAGTTATGCCGTACATGGAAAGACTTACAGAAAGATTTAGAATAAGAGGTCTTATCGGGCTTGCAAACAAGCTTGTGAGGCACGAACTTTTGAAAGAAGTTTTAAATCCTCAAGATAAACAAGATTTTAATTTAGTTATAAACGATATTAAAAAAGAAATGGAAGAGTCACTAAAAGAAGATGATAAAGGTTTAAGAATAGTGCTTAATTATCTTGATGCAATTGAAGAAATAAATAAGGAATAATCTTCTTTGAAATCCGAAATCGTGATAACCTTTAAGATGAACTTAAAGGTTTTTTTATGAAACTTTCAGAACATTTACAGAAATTTTTGGAATATCTTGAAATAACAAAAAACAAATCCAAAAAAACTTTGGAAAACTATAATCATTATTTAAAAAGATTTATAGATTTTTTGGACAAAGATATAGAGCCTGAAAAAATCACACTCGATGACATAAATAAATATCGACTTTATTTAAATAGGTTAGAGGATAAAAACGGAAATACTCTTGGTTCAAAGACGCAAAACTACCATGTGATAGCCCTTCGCGCGTTTTTGAAATATTTAACGAGACAGGACATAGAAACTCTTGCGCCGGAAAAAATCGAACTTTCAAAAATTCCACAAAGAACTGTCGAAGTAATGAGTCGTGAAGAATTAGAAAGTGTTTTTAACGCTGTCGATAAATTAACTCCTTTAGGAATTCGCGACACTGCGATTTTGGAAACACTTTATTCCACGGGGCTTCGTGTAAGTGAATTAAAAAATTTAAATCGTGATCAAGTGGATTTAAAAAGAAGAGAATTCATGGTTCGAGGAAAAGGCAAAAAACCGAGAATTGTTTTTCTTTCAAAAAATGCAGTTACTGCGATAGAGAATTATTTAAAAACACGTGTAGATAATTTTAAACCGTTATTCGTAAATAACTTGAAGGTAAGCGATATATTGGAAGAAGAAAAACATAGACTCACAGCAGTCAGCATCGAAAAAATGGTCCGGAAATATGCTTTAAAAGCGGGGTTAATAAAAAAAATCACACCCCATACTTTCCGCCACAGCTACGCAACCGAGTTATTGATAAACGGCGCCGACATCCGCTCCGTCCAAGAAATGCTCGGCCACAGCTCCATCACCACCACTCAAGTCTACACCCACGTCACCAACAAAAAACTAAGGGAAATACACGAAAAGTTTCACAAATAAATATGATAAAAGAATGTAAAAAATGTAGTGAAAAATTCGATATCTCCGCGGAAGATTCTAATTTTTACAAAAAAATAGAAGTATTACCTCCGACACTTTGTCCTGATTGTCGTCAGCAAAGACGCCTATCGTTCAGGAATGAAAGGAATCTTTACAAAAGAAAATGCGACTTAACCGGGAAGGAAATAATATCGATTTATTCTCCGGACAAAAAATTAAAAGTTTATTCACAGGAAATTTGGTGGTCTGACAAATGGAATGCACTCGATTACGGAATTGAATTCGATTTTTCAAAACCCTTTTTTCAACAATTTGCACAGCTAATGAAAGAAGTTCCAAGGCTCGCAATAATAAATAGAAACAGCGAAAACAGTATTTACACAAATATTTGCGAACAAAATAAAAATTGCTACATGTTGATTGAAAGCAGTAACAACGAAGATTGCCTATATAGCTATTGGATACAGAAATCAAAAGATTGTATGGACATGAGTTTTTGCACGGAATGTGAAAATTCTTATGAATGTTTTTACTGCGGAAAAAGTTACGGATTATTATTTTCAGTTAACTGCGATAATTGTTCAGATTCGTACTTTTTAAAAAATTGCACAGGATGTAGAAACTGTTTTGGGTGCATCAATATGAGTCAAAAACAGTATCATATCTTCAACAAGCAATATTCAAAAAATGATTATGAAGAAAAAATAAAAACACTAAAACAGGATTTACTTAAAGATATAGAGGCTACAAAAAAACATTTCAAAAATTTTTGTCTTAAATTTCCAAATAAATATGCCGAGATAATTCGCAGTCAAAATTGCAGTGGAAATTATATTTCCAACAGTAAAGATTGTGAAAATTGTTTCCACGCAAGCGATGCGGAAAATTGTAAAAACTCAGTACACATTTGGAGAAACGCAAAATTTGTTTACGACTGCGACACAGTAGGCATGGACAGCGAATTGGCTTATGAATGCATAAATACAGCAATCAATAGCTATAATAATAAGTTTTGTAATAGATGCTGGAGCGTTTCAGAAAGTTTTTACAGTAATGAATGCGACAACTCAAATAATTTATTCGGATGCATAGGATTAAATCACAAAAAATATTGTATTTTGAATAAAGAATATAAAAAAGAAGAGTACGAAAAACTTCTGAAAAAAATAAGAACTCATATGAAAAAAACGGGCGAATGGGGAGAATTTTTTCCGGAAAACCTTTCTCCATTTGAATATTCAGAAACGGTCGCAAATGATTATTTTCCGCAGGAGTCTGAGAAAAATAAAAACCAAAATTCCTCAAATCCGGATATACCAACATGCGAAGAGTGTAGAAAAAATTACAAAATTACAGATTATGAAAAAAATTTTTACGAAAGATTATTTTTGCCGACACCAAAAAATTGCCCTGATTGCAGGCACAAAACAAGAATGCTCTGGGAGAATTCAAGAAAACTTTTAGAAAGAACGTGTGCGAAATGCAAAATAAAAGTAAAAACGACCTATCCAAAAACAAGCAAAGAAATTGTTTATTGCGAGAAATGTTATTTGGAAGCAAAGTAACTTTATTGTTTCAAATAATCCGCCAACTGTTTTTCGACGACAGTACAATCTTGATAGTCAGCATATCCATTCTCATCGCTAGTAGGTATTGCACCAGCGCTACATGATGTATATCCCCAAAGTATGTTTCCAGAGATTAACTTTAAAGCAGATTTTGATCCTAATTCTCCGCATGCACTAACTTTGTCAAAATCTTTTTCAGTCAAACCGTAACTTGGAACCGAGTACAATTCCAATCTACTCCACAAATTATTCGCAGCTTCATACAAAACCAATCTTTTAACATCTCCATTCATAACTTTATCCGCATAAGCCTTGGTAAAATCATCACAAACAGAAACTATTACCGATTTCTCGTCTTTATTCGTAACCACAGAAT
>JALNWA010000002.1 GCA_023231115.1 Candidatus Altimarinota bacterium | reverse complement strand
TTTTTTGCGTAAAAATTTTCTTCCTTGTTTTTTGCGGATGTTTTTTTCATTTGCGTTTTGGTTCTCGTGTCGTGATATAATCTACCGTGGTTTTAAATTTTAATCCATACCTATGGCAAATTATACGCAAGTTACCACAAAAGGGTACTTTTCAAGAATCGGAGATGCTTTTAAAGGCATCGTTTTTGGTCTTATTCTTTTTCTCGGTTCGTTTGCAGTGATTTATTACAATGAAGGAAAAGTCGATGTTTCCACTATTGCACAAACCGCTACAAAAATTTCCGCTGAAAGTGTTGACACTACTGCCGAGGGAAAATTGGTTTCTGTTACAGGAACAGTTGTTTCTACAGAAAAACTTGGCGACTCTATGTTTTTGAAACCTGCTGATTATCTTGCTGTTTCAAGAAATGTTGAAATGTATGCTTGGGTTGAAAAATCACAATCAAAATCTGATACAAACATGGGTGGTTCAGAGACAACAACAACGACATATACTTATGCAATGGAATGGACTTCTGTGCCTCAATCAAGCGCTCAATTCAAAGAAGCCGCAGGACATACAAATCCTGAAATGACAATAAAAGGTGAATCTTTCCGCGTTAAATCTGCGAAAATCGGTGCATACGAAATTGCCGATGTGTCAAAAATCGAATTGCCTAATTATGAAAAGTTAACACTTAAACAGGAAGATTTAAATTTGAGCAAAGGTGTTTTTGAAAATGGAGTTGTGTACGTAGGAAAGGGAAATTCAGCGGCTCCACAAGTTGGAGATTTGAGAGTTTCTTATTCAGCTGTAAATAATAATTTGAATGGAACCGCTTTTGGAAAAATTGAAAATGGAAAACTTGTAACTTATGTTGATCAAGAAAAAGAAGAATCTTTGTACAGACTTTTTGATGGAACATTTGATGAAGCAATCAAACAAATGCATGGCGAATATACAACATGGTTGTGGATTTTAAGACTTGTAGGGTTCTTGATGATGTGGATTGGACTAAGCTCTTTGTTCGCGCCAATAAGCGTATTTCTTGATGTCGTACCGATGCTCGGATCTATCAGTCGTGGGGCTGTCGGACTCTTAACATTTATTGTTTCTTTGGTTCTAAGTGCTATCGCAATAATTGTTTCGATGTTAGTGCAAAGCCTTGTTGCAATGATTGTCGTTGCGGTTGTTGGAATTATTGCATTCATTGTTGTTCTAAAAATGAAGGCAAAAAAACCGACGATAATTCACGCATAATTTATTGACTTATAAAACAGGTTAATATTATATCTACCTAAAAAGTATGTGTATTTTGACTTTTGGGCTGTAATGAGGCATATTTTAATTGCATTTTATTTTTATAACCTCATAAAAAAATGCCAGTTAAAAAAGCAAAAAAGAAAGTTGCTAAAAAAGTTGTAAAGAAAGCTGTTAAAAAAGTAGCAAAAAAGAAAACAGCAAAAAAACGAAAATAGTTTTTGCTTAGCAATTTGAAAAAGGCTCTTTGTTTATCGGAGGGTCTTTTTTTTGTGTTATTATATTTGGGGTTAATATTTTTTATTATTTTTTGTTTATGAATGTTTTTTCGAAAAAATTTGATAATGTTTCACATAAACCGGTTCTTGGTATTAAAGATCTTTTGAAATATATCGGCCCCGGTTTGCTTGTGACTGTCGGATTTATTGATCCGGGTAATTGGGCGGCAAATCTTGCGGCGGGTGCGGATTATGGCTATGCGTTGCTTTGGATGATTACGCTTGCAACGATTATGTTGATTGTTTTACAGCATAATGTCGCGCGGCTTGGAATTACGACGGGACTTTGTTTGTCTGAGGCTACAACAAAATATTTGAAGCCGGTGTATTCCAAAATTATTTTATTTACTGCAATGTTGGCGTCGGTTTCAACTTCTTTGGCGGAGCTTATCGGAGGTGCGATTGCATTAAATATGTTGTTTGATATTCCGCTTATTGTTGGTGCTTTTTTGGTTTTGATTTTTGTTTTGATAATGCTTTATACGAATACTTACAGGCTTATCGAAAGATGGATTATTGCATTTGTTTCTATTATTGGAATCGGATTTATTTATGAAATTTTTCTTGCGGATGTGAATTTTGCGCAGGCGGCTTATTCGTGGACTGTTCCTTCTTTCCCTGCAGGGTCTATTGTAATTATAATGAGCGTTCTTGGGGCCGTTGTGATGCCCCACAATCTGTTTTTGCATTCGGAAGTAATTCAGAGTCGACAATGGAATTTGAAAGACGACAGCGTCATGAAAAAACAGATGAAGTTTGCTTTTATGGATACGCTTTTTTCAATGGGAATTGGTTGGGCGATAAACAGTGCGATGATTTTGTTGGCGGCGGCTACTTTTTTTAAAAGTGGCATTTCGATTACGGATCTTTCTCAAGCCAAACTTTTGCTTTCGCCTTTGCTTGGTGAAAATGCAGGAATTGTTTTTGCAATCACACTGCTTCTCGCCGGACTTGCTTCTACAATCACTTCCGGAATTGCCGCCGGATCTATTTTTGCAGGAATTTTCAAAGAACCATATGATATAAAAGATAATCATTCGCGGTTTGGAGTGGGAATTTCTTTGATTGTCGCGTTTCTTATTCTTTGCGCGGTTTCGATTTTTTCAACTCCGTTTAAAGGGCTTATTTATTCGCAAATGATTTTGAGTATGCAACTTCCGATAACGATTTTCTTGCAAATTTATCTGACTTCTTCAAGCAGGGTTATGGGAAAATACAAAAATACCGGAATCACAAAAATTTTACTTTATGTGATTGGCGGAATTGTTGCGGGGCTTAATGTTGTTTTGCTTTTGAGCTTTTTCGGGGTTCAGGTTTTTTAGAGGAATTTGCGTTTGGCTCGACTGAAAGCCTTTTTTTTGGTATAATTAAGTATTGAATTATTTGTTAAATCTTTTTTAATGTCTACTGAAGATCCTAAAAATCCTGAAAGAGAAAGCGTGGCCGAAACTATGGATTTTTCGAAGAATGTTTTGGTTGTGGGAATTCCCCATTATCTTACGCCTGAATATATGCAGAAACTTGAAGAGTATGTTAAGAATGCGGATTTTGTATGTATTGAATGGGATCAAATCCGTGATAATCAGGCAAAAGGATTGCCCGGCGGATATAAGGAACACATTCATTTCAGGCCTTTTATGGGGACAAAACTTAAAGGTGATCATTTGTATAGAGGTGTTGTGGATACTTTTTTGCAGGAAAACTATGATGCCGAAAGGAGAGAAAGGATAGCGCAAGAAGCTTTTAAAAGAGGTGGGTCGGCCGAGTTTAAAACGTCAAAAGGCAATGAGTTTTTGTATATTCAAGAGCTTTGCGAAAAATATGGAAAGAAATGTTATTTTGTTGATAAACTAGTGACTCATACGAAGGCTAGAGTGCTTAATTTGTCTAGAGATATGGGCATTTTTAAAGCAGATGAGGCGGAGGCGCGTAATCGTAGCAGATATATGCAAGAAAAGGTTCTGGATATTTGTCGTGAAAGATTTGTTGAAACGGGGAAGGAGGAGCAGGCCGCTCTTTTTGTTGGGGGATCGCATCTAGACGATTTTCGTGGTGGTTTCAAAAAAGCTGAACCTGTTGAAACACCAGCGCCAAAGGAAGCTGTTCGGCTTGAAGATCCTCAAGAGGGTTTTTCTTCATTTGATTGATAAATCACGCTTTCTCTTTTCTGTATTCCAAATAGGAATACAGAAAGAGGAAAAGGCTTGAGGCAAGTATCGGAATTATTATGAAATAGATTGCATAGTCTTTGAAAAATAATCCGATTAAGCCGATTAAGGCGGAGAGTTTGAAAAGTTTTCCGCCGAGTTTGTGCGTTTTGTTCCAAACTTTTTCACTGCTCATTGTCCAAGGGGTTCTTATTCCTATGGACCAATTTTTCTCTGCGTGCTCAATTAAAACGCCTGTGTAATAAAATAAAATTGTGAAGGCGGGCACCATTGCAAAAATAAAATCAAATTTTATTCCAAGATTCCAAAAAATTGTCAGCAAATAAATGTAAAATAAAAATAAGAAAAAAATTACGATAAAGCCTTCAAAATATTTTCCGAAGTTTTTTATGTTTTCTTTTAATGGATCGATTTTTGGAACCAAAATTAATATTGTCGCCAATATTACTGACATTATCGGCATCAAAAACAGTCCCCAGAATTTCGACATTTGGCCGTTTGGCTCACCTTCTATACCCCAATGCGAAATCATCATGTCGGGCATTTGAGGATAAAAATAAATTCCTACCGCGAATGAAAGAACGATTATTAGAATGATTGCGATTGTTGATTTTTTCATAATTGTTTTGTTCTGGCGGAGGGAGGGGGATTTACCCCTTCGCTGCGCTACGGGGCATAAACTTCTCATCCCCCTGCTAATAATATGGCGGAGGGAGGGGGATTCGAACCCCCGATCCGCTTTTGACGGATGCCGCCTTTCCAAGACGGTGCACTCGACCACTATGCGACCCCTCCTTATTTTGTAGGCTTCGCTTCGCTCAGAAGTGGCAGAGCCACATTCTTCGCTAGCTACGCGCTCGGACCGTGTCCTCGCCGTGCCCTCCACATGATTTACTTGGGGTCGCAATATATCACATTTTATATTTCGTGAAGAAGTTTATTTCTTTTTCTTTGCTCCCATGTGTGTCCAATTGTGGAAAAATGCGAATACCCAGCCCACTAAGAATCCGAATACTGCAGTAAAGAGAACTAGATAAACTGACAATAATAAATCAAATTGATTCATTACTAATGGATTTTGCATCATGTGCAATTTGAAAATAAAATCCATTGAAGGTTTTGCCCAATTTGCGACAACCATAATTGCCCAAATTGCGTGAAGAAGAGCCAAGAATCCGCCGACGGCGCATCCGGTTCTTATTTTATTCATCATATCTTTGAGGGTTAGAAGATATTTTTTCTATAATATCATCTTCTGGAGTTTTTTTGCAAAATTTGTTATAAGTTTAGCGTGAATTATAAGCATCATTTTATAAAAAATTTCCCTAAAGATTATCCTTGGTGTAAAAAAATTTATGCCAATGTGATGTTTTTTTTAGCGCGATTATTATTCATCCTCGCGAAAACTGGCTCACCCAAGCGGATTTGAGGGGTGCATATAAAATTTTAAAAAAAGGGGATGTTGTTTTGGTTGGTGGACTTCGAAGGCTTAGTAAAATTTTTATAGACGATGTTTTTACTCATTCTTTGATTTACGTTGGTGGTAGAAAATTTGTGCACTCTGTGGCAGATGGAGTGGAATTTGATAGTTTGCATGCGGTTTTTTGCGAATATGACGATATTGTTATTTTGAGGCACAAATCTTTTTTACAAGAAAATGGAAAGAAAAAGAGGGATGCTTTTGTAAAATGTGCGATTGAACAAATTGGGAAACCTTATGATTTTGATTTTGCAGGTGGGAAGGGAAGTTTTTATTGTGCTCAATTGATAAATTATTCGGCTGATAAAAGCGGAATAAAGGTTCTTGAATTTGATAATCCAAAAAAACATATTCTTTATCCAAGAAGTTTTTTAAATAAATATTTTGATGTTGTTTTTGTTTCTCATAATTTGAAATTTGACGGAGCGGACAATAAAAAGACAAAGGGCAGAGTTTTGCTTTACGATGAAGAAAAACAGGTGGAGGCGAGCGAGTTTTTGTGTTAATGTTTTTGTGTTAATTATTTTAGATTTATGGATTATTTTTTTCAGTTTTTGGTTTTTGTAATTGCACTTCTTGTCGCGATGACTGTGCATGAAGCTTCGCATGCTCTTGTTGCGTATTATCTTGGCGATCCTACCGCGAAAATTCGCGGAAGACTTACACTAAATCCTATTGCGCATCTTGATCCGGTTGGAAGTTTGCTTTTTTTAATTACGCAAAGAGTTGGCTGGGGAAAGCCTGTTCCTGTGAATCCGATGAATTTCAAAAATCCTGTGAAAGGAAGTGCGCTTACTTCTTTGGCGGGGCCTGTTTCAAATTTTATTTTGGCATTTGTTTTGGCAATTCCTATGAAATATGCGGGGGCGTATTTGCCTGATTTTGTTAATTTACTTCTTTGGACAATTTTTCATGTGAGCATTTATCTTGGAATTTTTAATCTTCTTCCGTTCCCTCCACTCGATGGTTCAGGCATTTTGGGGCTTTTTGTCCCCCAGCGTTTTTATCCTCAATATCAAAAATTTCTTCAAAATGGGGTTAAATATTTTGTTGCCATAATTCTGATTGATGTCTTTATTATAGACTCTATCTTCAACTTCTCGTTTTTGCACTCATTCATGGGCTTTTTGCATGATGGGATAAGCACAATTTTACTTTTGGGCACCTAGATGTAGTGTGTTGAATAGGTGATAAGGCGCATTATTTGGTGGCGTCAGCGTTTGGCAAATGGCTTGCATAAGCCCTTTACAACGCTTTGTCGTCCATATACAATGAGGATGCTCGATTATGCACGTCAGAGTCTTATGTACTCTCTCTATCATATAGCTTACGGGAATCCGGTATTTCTTCCTCACTGCGGTGAGGGGACGAGGATACCCACTTGGTTTAAGGGGGGCAACAGCACCCAAGACCACAACGACATCATGGAGCAAAAAATCTGATATCTGCCTAGCAATGGGCAAATCATCAAAATTTTTACAAGGGATTTCAGAACCCACTCGCTAAAAAGCGTGGGTTTCTTGTGTATGTCTATTTTTTTGTGCTTAATTCGTGAAGCAAAGCAGGACATACATTTGAGATTAAGGCAAATTGAATTTGTTGGAAGCCGGATGTATTTATAGTAGTCTTTTAGAAAGATAATTAAATTTTAACCTCAAAATTTATGACAGAAGGATACTGCGTTAAATGCAAAGCCAAAAGAGAAATGGCTAATGCACAAGAAGTGACTATGAAAAATGGTCGCAAAGCAATGAAGGGAAGCTGCCCATCTTGCAAAACAGGAATGTATAAAATTCTTGGAAAAGCGTAAGACTTTTAAGAAGATTTGAGAAGCTCTGTCGTCCCGCCCTGCGGGATCGGTAGGGCTTTTCTTTTACAATTTATTTGACGTGGAATTTATTTTTGATGTATAAATTTCCTCCTGTAATTAAATTTTAAAATTATAAAAATATGAATGAACGTGGACCTGAAAGAAATGACAGAGCGCACCGCGGGAATGGTGCGGCGTTTAGAGGCATGGTTTTGACGGCTGCTGCTGTTGGATCTATGGTTGCTTCACCTGTGCAAATGACAAATTTAAATAATGCAAATAATCCAGGGTCACGTGATAATGTTGCGATTGTTTCTGTGCATGAAGCTAGAAGTCAAAGAAGAAGGAATATTTTTGAGTCTTCGGTTGTTTTGCCTCAAGAGGCTAGAGAGATTTCGTCTAAAATAAGAGCTGTCGCCGGATATTCTGCCGATGTTATTTCAGAGGAAGGTTCTGATTATGTTGGAAATAGGGGGCATAGAGGTGTGACAAGTAGAAATAATCATCAAGCTAAAAGAGAAAAAATTGGTGAAAAATCATCACCTTTGGATTCAAGACTTTCTTTGGCTGAAGCTGTTCGTGCGAAATTGGAAAAGAGAAATAAAAATTTGTCTGCATTGAGCGAACATCAATTGCAAGCACTTGTTGATGGTGCGATAAAAGGTGTATTGAGAAAATCTAAATTTCCATTAAGAAAAAAGGAAACTGTTTCTTCTGAAGTTGGCGGAGCGACAAATGCTTTGGATCAATTTAACGCTGAGAAATTGGAGGCGAAAATTTCTGCAATGATTAAATTTGAAATTGATAGAGTTTTTGCAGGAAAAGCTGAGAAACGTGATCGAAGATTAAAAGCGAAGAGAGAGTTTTTGGGAAGTTTTGAGTTGGCTGGAGTTGACGATGAAGCAGATCATGAAACCGCGGTTTCTTGTGAAGCTGGTCAGGTGGTTCCACCTGAAGATATTGAGGACGTGGAAGGCGAGGCAAGGGAGCTTGAGTATTTGGCTGAGATTAAAGGTGATGTTGTCCGCGAAAGGCTTGCTATGGCAAGATATGCGAAATGGGCAAAGTCGCAAATGGATCCTGCAACATGGGAAAAATTTAAAGCTGAAAGACTTTCAAAAAGAGTTCTTGCTAGAAAAAATCGCAGACTGATGTCTCCACAGGCAGAGGCGTAGAGAGAAGCCTCTTGACATTTTCTTTAAAATGATGTATTTTATATGTAGCTCTTTGAAAAAAACAAAAACAAAAATTATTTACAACTTCATATTTTGGTTGCAGGAAGAATAGAGCGTCTTTAGGACTTGTCGAGAGACTTTTCCAAAGATGTTCCACCCTTCTTGTAACTTTTCTCCCCGCTAACACGGGTAGGTAATATGAGAAGATCTTATGTTAAAGGAAAAGGTAAAACTTTTTCTCGCTTTCGTTCCCTTCGCAAGAAGGTTGAGCTTAAGACGTTCATAAGAGGTATTTCCTTTTTTCTTTTT
Source organism: Candidatus Altimarinota bacterium (assembly GCA_023231115.1). Classification (GTDB taxonomy): domain Bacteria; phylum Patescibacteriota; class Gracilibacteria; order UBA1369; family LOWO2-01-FULL-3; genus UM-FILTER-38-24. The sequence continues at coordinate 165,471 of JALNWA010000002.1, read as the reverse complement.
ATTCTCCGGGTAGCCTCGAAGGATATAAGATTAAAGATTTGAATTTTATCCGGTTGGTTTACATTGGGATGTCTACGAGCCATATGTCGCAAGATAATATGGATGAAAACATTCGGTGATTGATTAAGAATTTCGGTAACGGAGTTCAAGAAAAGATCATGCTGTATAGGTACAATATAAGAAAGTCTTATAACGGCTTATATGGGGGTGTAATCAATTATTCTTTGGTCGCTGTAACGCACGTTATGGTCACTAAAGTAGAAATTCATTTATGTATTTCGTCGTTCTGCTTCGTAGTAGGATTGGTGGTTTACATGGAGTATCTCAAAACATCTCATGTTGCAGAGAAAGGCTATAAGTAAGGTGCTAAAAAGAACTATCTACTAATATTGGGTAGTTCTTTTTTTTGTGTGAATTTTGCAATTATAAAACAAGCGAATAAAGAGATCGGGATCAGGATTATTAATGCTGGGATCGAGGCGGTTTTGTAGAAAAGTGAAATGATTTTTATGATTACGATGTGGAGAACGTATAAAGATAGGGAATGTGTTCCTAAGATTATCAGGAAATTGTTTTTGCTGAATATTTTTGCGATGATAAAATACATCGCCAATACTTGTGAAATAATTAAAATTTCGAGAATTCCTGTGTAGTTTATGATGAAAAATGGTGCTAATGACATGAAAATTATTATTGGAAAAATTTTGTTGGAGATTTTTTTTGATATGTCGTCTATGTCCAAATTTTTGCCGAGGAAATATCCGATTATTCCGTAAATTATGAACGATAAATTGTATGAATAAATATTTATTGTGTATAAATATGTGAGAATTGCGAGGAGGATTATTGATAGGATTAAAGCCGTTTTTCGGGTTTTTACGAATTTGTTTAGGCCTAGGCTTAAGAAAGAGAGCACGCTCATCGGTAATAATATTTCGAATGAGAAAATTTGATTATTTCCTATCATTAATTGTGCCGGCGTGTAATTTTTTAAAATGAAATTTGGTATATTTAATATGAGAAAAATTCCTAATAATTTTAATGCGAGTATTATTATTTTTTTTGTTTTTCCATCTAGAAATTTGCCGATGATTACGCCTAAAAACAGCATAAATCCCAACGGCACCCAGTAGAAGAAATTTTGGTCGAATGCGATATTTGAAAAGTTTACGACAATGTGGAAAATGACCATTCCGACCAACAGAAGTCCTCTAAAAGCGTCGTATGATGTGATTCTTTCTCTTTGCATTGCGAAAAGGAGTGTAGCACTTTTGTGGCTTTAGCAAAATGGATTACCTGATTGCGTCTTCCAATTTTTTTAGGTGGACTCCGGTTACCTGAAATTGTATGATTTTATCATGGACACACAACCACAAAAAGACCCTTTGCATGGAGTGACATTAAAAAAAATACTTGAAGATTTGGTTGAAAAACATGGGTGGGAATCTTTGGCGAAAAAAATTCCAATAAGATGTTTTATGTTCTACCCAACAATTACTTCAAGCCTCAAATTCCTAAGGCAAACGCCTTGGGCAAGAGAAAAAGTTCAGAAATTGTGGGTGGATTCTTTGTAATTTCTTTCAAAACTGGAGCCGTCTAGGAGAATCAAACCCCCGACCTCTCCCTTACCAAGTAAAACCTGTATGATTGGAAGGATGTTTTTGGCTGTGTATAGCCCTAATTGTAGAGTACCGCTTTTGATATGGTTGGGGTGGCGGAGAGGCACACCCTGTGTGAAAGGGATTGTAGCATAGTTAAGGTTTTAGCAAAACGGTTTGCGTGAAATTTTAGCTTTTCTTTTTTTTGTCTTCGAAAAGTTTGAATTCGAAGATAAAGATGGCTAAAACTCCTAGCCCCCAAATGATATAGGTTTTTTCGAAATCGAAGGCGTTGACTTCTTGAGCATCATATCCTTCTGGAATTTTTTGAGCATTTATAAGCTTATATCTATCGCATAGTGTAAGAGCTCCAATCTTTTCTTCAGAAGGGCATTTTTTATCTAGTGCTGTGCCTGCAATGCCATAAACTACGGCAAAAACTAGGATAGGTACGAATATTGCAAGAATTCTTTTTTGGATCGTGTTCATATGGAAAGATTATTATTAAACATAGCAATAAGAGTATAGGACAACTATAATGGCAAAAGAATAGAAACTTTTTAATTAAATCTCAAATGAAAAAAATAATTAGCTTACTCTTAATATCGTTAGCAATAACTGGATGTTCGGGTAAAACTTCATCAAATTATTATAGGCAAATTAGCATGGATGATGGATCTAATTCTATTGTGGGGAGATATCCGATTTCAGATGAATTAGGCAAAAAAGTTAATAGTTATCATTTTATATATGATAAAGATGGAAGGATTGAAAAGGTGGAATTTTTAAAGGCGGGAAAATTGAGTAATTCACAGATGATGAGTAATTTACAGATGATAGAGTTTGCAAGTATGACTATTGGCTATAAAGAAGGATTTGAAAGTAGAATTTTTCAGGACAAGAATGGTCACCCTGCTTTTATAGAAGGAATAAACTCTATTAGGTTTAAATTAGATGAGAAAAATCATCGAATTTCCCTTTTTAATTATGATAAAGATGGGAACTCCACTAAGGATGCAAAAGGTGTTTTCCAGTATATATTCACTGTTGACGAAAATGGGAGGAGAATAACGTCTGTTTGTGTTGACGAAAAAGGTAATAGAATTTCAGATAAACAAGGAGTTTATGAAATGCGTTTTAAATATGATAAAGAAGGTAACCTAATTGAAAAATCTAACTATGCAAAAGGTGGGCTATTCGTTGAAGATGAAAAGGGTGTAGCAATTATGCGTATGGTGTACGATGAAACTGGGAACATGATTGAAGTTAAAAATTTTGGCACAGATGAGCAACCAAAAGAAGATAAAAAGGGTGTATTTATGAAGCGCATTACTTATAATGAGAGTGGCAATATAATTGAAGGTAAAATGTTTGGCACAGATGAGCAACTAAAAGATGTTGGTGGACAAGCAATTATGCGTATGGTGTACGATGAAACTGGCAATATGATTGAAAGGAAGTCGTTTGGTGTTGACGAACAGCTAAAGGAGGATGAATCTGGAACAGCAATTGCGAGCTACAAGTATGATAATGGAGGGGATGTAATAGAAGTTCGTTTGTTCGGTATAGATGAAAGATTGAAAGAGAATAAAGATGGGACAGCAATGATGAGACTCAAATACGATGAGAAGGGGAATTTAATCGAAACGAAGGTGTTTGGTGCTGACGAGCAATTGAAGGCATCTGGAGTGGCAATTGTTCGTACAGAATTTAATAAAGATGATGAGGTTGTTAAAACTATTTATTTGGATAAGAGTGAAAAGGTCATTAAGTTCTAATTGTTAATTTAAAAAAATAAATATGGATAAAACATATCTAAAAATAGGATTAGCAGTAAGCATCATAGCTGGACTTTATGAAATATTTTATCTGTTAGATAGTCGTGGAAATTCTAGCTTGAGCGTGCTTTTGATAGTAATTATTGCGCTAATAGGCGGAATATATTTATTTTTAATAGAAAATACCAAATGAAAAAACAAAATTATATTATCATTGCTTTAATACTTCTAATTTTAGGGGGAATTTTTTACTGGTACGAACTAAGACCATCAATGATAAGAAAAAATTGCTCAGTTAGTTCGTCTGCATTCTATACAGAACAAGACAAAAGATGGCTTCAAAACCGTAAAGATGAAGGAATGAGTAAAGAAGAGGCTTTTAAAATATTAGATGGAATAAAAGAAGAATTAGAGCCTAAAAATCAATCAAAAGCTGAGATTGAGGAAGAACAACTTTCTAGGTATAAAAAATGTTTATCAGATGAGGGGCTTAAGGAATAATCTTTCTTGCCGAGTAAATTCAGCATGAATAAATAGATGTTTCTGGCTGTGCGTAGCCCTAATTGTAGAGTGCCGCTTTTGATATGGTTGGGGTGGCGGAGAGGCACACCCTGTGCGAAAGGAACAATAACATAAATTAAGAGAATAGTCTAAATTAGGGTGAAACTATATAGCACTTTCTCTAAGCATGTATCCAACGACAGATCCTTTTTTTATTAGAAAGTCTAATATTGTCAATATCTCTTGTTTTGATTTTTTTGTTTTTCTTATTTTCTCACGATTCTTATAAATATGCTTCTTTGCAATAATTTCTATGTAATAAATCGTATCGGGTTCTAACTCGTCTGTCCATAAATTTTTATTTTTACATAACATTGAGGAAATCCAAGAAACACCATCTTCCAAAAAAATACTTCCAATATCATTTAATAATTTTGAAATTGAAAAAAGTACAGAAGGATAGTGTCCTATGCTTTTTACGATTTCTCCGAAGAAGCTTTTATTGCCATCCTTTATCGTGTGCCAATCTACAGTTGTTTCTTTCCACTGAGTCTGAGCAAAAAGATAACTTTTTACAATTCTATCTAGATACCAATGGTTTTTGGTATCTTCGCATAATTTAACCACTTTTTTATAAAATAGACCCCAAACTTGCCAAAAATTGTTATAAGTATTTAATCTATCTTCTGCCAAAATAAATTCTTGGAATAAATCAGCCATAGCTTCTGAACCTGTGAAATCATCAATAAATGGTTTTAAATAATTAGAAATATCTTGCTCGGAAGAGTTTAAAACAAAGTCTGCTAATTTTTTCAAAAAGGCATGTTTTACCATGGGATCGACCCTCTCATCTCTTTTGATAGCTGATAGAGCTTTCGAAAAAGTTAAAATTATTAATTGGGCTAACTTCTCATGGTTTTTCTTAGTTGTTTTTAATGGGATTAATTGAAAAGCTGTATTTAATACATATAGATCCAATTTTTCTATGTTTTTTAGATCACCTATAGAAATTTTGTTTTCTATAATTTTCTTTAAATAGGCTTTATTTTTTGTTAAAAATTTGTCTATTATTTCATTTTCATGAAGTTTGTAGATGTTTCTTTTGTAATTTTCTTCACGTAGTTCGTCTCTCAGCTTTTCATACCGTGGTTTTAATAATAAATATCCGAAGAGAAGGGATTGAGCATTATCGAAATTATTAAACCAGAGTTTATGAATTGCCATAATTGGAAAAATATTAAAATGGTTTCCTGCCATGTTTATGGGATCTTCGTTGAATAGAGTAAGTAACAGGATTTGAATTATGATCTTTTTTTCTTCTGGAAACTCTTGTAACAAAATTGGTAATACGGAAATAGCTGATTCTGTCCCGTCTGAAATTTGATATTTGTGCTTTTGAGTTAATGATAATTGTGCAAATTCTAAAATAATGTTTTTGCAAAAAATTTTCTCATTTTTTGAAAGTTTATCGAAATAGTCTTTTGTCAGAACAGAGCAAACGTCTGCAGGGATTGCGTTGTTAAAAAGATAGAAATTCTCATCTTCCGAATACTGAAAATTAAGAAGTTCTGGCTTTTTTGCCACTTTCATTCTTTCAATAATTTCTTCTGCTTCTTTTAAAGCAAGTTTTGGATTTTTTTCATACTGTTCGTATTGTTTATACTTTTCATCATTTTTCATTTTGTAGCTTGCCCATAGCTTTAGTGTGGTGTATTTAAGCGGTTTGGTTGTTTTTTCTATTGATTCATCGCTATGTTTTTTTAATTCTGGTTCAATTTGGGGATTCCAGTAGATTATAAGTCCTTCTTTTGTCGTTTTTGTGACTGGATTCATTTTTCTACCGTCCATTCTTGCAAGGTAAAGCTCCCAAGTTTTATCCAATTCGGTCTTTTTTGATTTGACGGCTAATTCTTTGTAATAATTGTCTAGTATCCTCCACAATATTTTTCGTCTTTCTTTTGCTTCTTTTTCGCTTGTTTCATCGCTTCTGAAAAATTGATAATTTAAAAATAAATTTTCTAAAGCCCATTTTCTGTGTTTTTTGTCGCAAGTTTCCAGTCTTTCGTTGTCATGAATCTCGTTTTTAAAATTGACTCCAGAAATTTTTTTTAACATTAAAAGAGAGCTTTTTTGTCCTTCATCTAAGATTAACCTATGTGTGTCATAAAGAAAGAATCCCTTTGTTCTGAAAAGAATTTTAGCAATGTTAAAAGTTTTTTCTGGGTATGCTAATACGACACTTGTCACTATTCCCGAAATGGAAGCAGATTTGGAATTTTTAAGCATGTATAAAAGCCAATTTTCTAAAGTTTTAGACTCCATCTTTTCCCCTGTTTCGAGAAAAAACTTTTCTAAAGCCATATGTGTCGACTCTAAAATGAGAGGAGCAACTTGAGTACCTCTATATGTGCACCAGAGTCTATCGCTTATGTATTGTTTTATTGCCTTATTTGTATCTGTAAAAACTTCTACTTCTTCAATTTCATGTTTTGCAAAATCAGATTTAGCAAAACTTTCTACTGTTTTATTTGTAAATCCTAAAATAAAATCTACAGTTTCTTTCAATGCATATTGAAGAAGCCAATATATTGGGGTTTGATATGAACTTGCCGGAAAATATTCAAAGTGATCATCTTCTATGCCAAACTCTTGTTCTATATCCGGACTTGAATACTGATGAAATTCAGCTTTTTTAGGAGTGAAAGACCAAAATAAATTGGCAAGACTTAAAATATGTTGAGGTAATACTTTGGTTATATTAACTCCCTCCAATTTTGTCAAAATAACTTGTGATAAGTCGGAATAGGGATCTCTGTAATTTTTCCATTTATTCTTTAAAATTGCCTCAATGATTTTTCCAAGCTCATCTTTTATTTCTGAAGCTCCATATAAAATGGTTTTAAAAAGTGTTGCTTTAACATCATTATCACGTGAAAAATAAACATCTTTTTTAATGATCCATTGATAATACTGCAATGCAATTAGACTCGAAAACTTTGTAGTTTCTCCTTCTTTGAATTTGTAATTCCAGTCATAAATCACCGGTAAAATGAAGTAAATATTCCCAATGCCTATTTTGACTAAATTATCATAAATAAATTTAATAAGATATTCCCAGCCCTTACCTTTTGGCTTAGTTAAGACGTATTTTATCGAAAATAAATTTGCGTTTCTAACCCCTAATTGTTTAAGAAGGTCGCTATCAATTTCTTTGCACGTAATTCTTAATAAAAAGGTTAGTTTTTTTAATAGCTCTTGGTTGTTCGTTAGTAGCTTATCTTTAAATATTTCAAAAAATTTTTCTGAATAATCCGAAAGCAAAATAGACACCAATGTTTCATCTTTCCACAATTGTTCTATTTCTTTATTTTCAATGACTTCTTCAACGAATTTTTTTATTTCCTTACTGTCTAAAAGTAATTTTTCTGATATCCAGTTTCTAAAAGCTCTACGGATAGCTAGTGAGTTACCAATTTTTTTGAAGAAGTCGTCATTTTCAGGTTTTTTTATGAATTCTTTTTCTATGATTTTTTCTAAAGCCCATTCTTCGTAAAGATCATGTGTAATAAAATATCCATGTGGCGATTCGTAACCCAAAATTCCATCATTTCTTAATTCATTATCCAGAATATAAGCTTCGCAACTTGGATTTACAAAAAATTCTCCATCATTTGCTCTTTCAAAAGCTATTTTTAAAAAACATTGTTCTCTTGCCGGCTTGGACTTCTTTATATTTTTATCCCAGAGTTTTTCTTTGAAGTCTATGTAGCTTGTTTCTTCTTTTTCTTTGTAAAATTTTAAGTACTCGTTTAGGTAGAATGGATTTTTAATAAAATCTAATAGATTTTCATCTTTAGGTGTTGAAAAATGATGCTTGTCAGAAATTTCATTTAGTTCTTTTAAGTTTAATTTTTGCAAATTTATGTTCGAGGGGACTAATTTATAAATTTCCCAAAATTGATCATTCAAATCTTTTAAATAGTTGTCTCTTGCAGTAAAGATTAGTTTCCAGTTGGTTTTGAGTGTAATGGCTAAAAACTCTTTAAATGGATCGGTGTTTTTTAAGTCTAATAATTTTTCTGCCGAATCAATTACAATGATTTTGTTATCTTCATCTTTATGTGCTTCCAGAAAGTCTTGGAAATTTAGATTTGGACATAAGTTATTTACATTGCTTAATTCAAATTCGGTTGCTTCAAAAATGTAAAAAGGTTGTTTTCCTTTTAGTTGTAAATAAAGATTTTTAACAATGGCTGTTTTTCCGATTCCTCCTTCTCCGCTTAAAATTAAAATTCTTTCTGAATATTCTTTTAATTTTTCTAATTCCCTACTTCTGTCAATTTCAATGTTTTTTCCATTAAAAATGATGTGTGGTTGTATTTTGCTTAAGATGTTTTCTGAATGTATTTGTTGATTTTTAATTAAATCAAGAATGTTTTCGTGTAGGCTATAGAAATGCTTGGCAATAAGCTCGTTTTCGATAGAAACGAATGTGGATTCAAAAAAGCTAGCACCTCTAAAAATAATTTTAATATTTTTCTCTTTCCCAAACTTTACTATTTCATTCTGCTTATTCGTAACTCTTTTAGTTTTTTTGCTACTTTCCGTCCAATCAATCGGAGTATAGAAAAACATTTTGGTTATTTCTGGATTTTTATTCTTGGCTATTTTTATCTTTTTAATGAATTCATCTTTATGATTTGTTAATTTGTCTTCATAAAATTTTGCCTCCCAAGCAATATAGTCCTTACCAATTTTAATGGGATTTGTTTCCATTCCTGATTGATTTACGAAGCGAAAAATTCCATGTGGTTGATTAAATTCTTTGCAAAATAAAAGGTAGCACAGCCATTCAAAAAATTTTTGTTCTCTACCGTTAAATTTTGCTTTAAAGTTTCCCCAATTAACTTCTTGCATGTGAATTTTTTTTTAAAATATCTTTTGCTTTGCTACTCAAATTTTGCTCCTTACTTTGACTAATTTCATAAAGAATCTGTAACCATTCTTTTTTGGTAATTTTGTGTTGTTGATTATTTTTGTAAATGTAGCCCGTATATAAGTCTAAAATCTCATTATTATCATAATTGTGAGCATGGAAATTACTAACTTTTTTATCGTCAATATCACTTTTTGGTATTCGCCACCTTTTTCCTCTGCATTTAATGTCAACAGCGCCTCTGATAGGAGTTGTCATGCAAATTATGTCATTATTCTTCAGGCGTGAAGTTAGGAGTAATTTTTTTCCATTTCTGTATAAAGAACAAAAATCATTCAATTCAAGATATTTTTGAAGATCTGATGCCGTACTGTTTGTTGGTAATTTGGCTATATGGTTATAGCAACCTAACCCAACAGTCGTTATTGATATCTGATATTTCATTTGTTTTGAGTAAAAGCCGAATAGCCTAACTAGATTATATCCGAAATATCGCTTTTGTATATTTTTGCCAAGGTTTTTATCTCTAATGCGTCGACTCTTCTTTGGCATGTTTCTATTTTTGACAGATAGGACTGTGGTTTTTTGAGGATTTTTGCAACCTGAGCTTGTGTAAGCCCTGAGTCTTGTCGTGCTTTTATTAAGCGCGAAATTAAATCAGCGTATTCTTTAGAATGTATACTAGACATGAAATTAGAATAAATCCCATTTACGAATATCCCAAAATGGGATATCGTGTTGTTGTGTAAATCTTAATCGTTATAAAAATGTACAAATTTTTGATTATTCCTTTTTTCATAGGACTTTTTTTAGTTGGATGTAGTGATTACAGTTCCAATTCTTCTAGTTATGGAAGTAGTTCTTCTTCAAGCAGTAGTTCTTCCTATGGGTCTTCAGTTAGTACTCAGGAAATGACTGCTTGTACTTATGCTCAGATAGAAATAGAAAATAAATTAAAATCTCCTTCTAGTGCTGAACATCAAGCTTGCCGTTATAATACTTATACCAGTCTTGGGAATGATAAATATGTTGTTGAGTCCTACGTAGATGCCGAAAATGCATATGGGGCGACTGTTAGGACGGATTATAAATGTACTGTTACTCTTACAGGTAGTGATGTTTATTATATAAATTGTAGTATTTTATAGTTGGCCAAGAAAGATGAGTTCTTGCTAATGATAGATGGTTTTGACTACAATGTGATCAGTAGTCTTAATCTTGGTTATGTCTGATAAAAAAAAGAGTACATCTTGTGCAAAAGAAAAAACCGGCAGAAAAACAGTCATGACCAAGGAAGTACTCGGAAAATTGGAAGAGGCTTTTTCTATGGATTGTAGTGACGCTGAAAGCTGTCTACATGCGAATATAAGCCCAGATACACTATATTCTTATCAGAAACAAAATCCGGAGTTTTCCGAGCGAAAAAGGCTACTTAGGCAAAAGCTAATTTTGAAAGCAAGACGTACGGTCATGGATAATCTTACAGATATAAAAGTTGCTCAATGGTATTTGGAGAGAAAACTGAAAAATGAATTTTCTATAAAATATATTCCTAATGTACCTCCGGATGATGAGCCTTCTGAACTTGACGATTTTCACAAGAAAAGAGTTGCAGAGATATTGATGGCTTTTGGAGAGGATTGAGAGGGGTACTTGAAATTTCTTTTTAAATGGGTATATAATGCTCAGTGAAATTATATTTCATCATGTTGCTGAACGTAACGCGTGAAGGCGGACACGATAACACCATAGCGAGAGATATAGCTATAACCATATTCAGCAACAGAAGCCACAAGTCATTCGGCGAGACTATAAATATTGACCGTAAGTGTGCGAGATGAGTTAACAATCTTAACTTATGCGTACATTTTCTTTGTCTACGACAGATCTATATTCTGTAAATTTTCTTAATATTGAGAAAAAGTCTGTTCTCAATGGGAAAACCCCAATTTGGAAATATTGGGATGAGTTTGTTAAGCATTATCGAAGAGAAGGTAAAAGTTCAGTGACTATCTTAAATGTCAGAGATGCGCTGAGATTTGCTGTCATTCGATTAAATATTATGACAATTGAAGATTGCAATACTCCTAATGTTTTGAGAGAAGCGTTATATTCGGAAAGAGAGAAACGACATTGGTCACCTGTTACTTTGAATACATACATAAAGAATCTGAATACTTATTTCAGGTGGTTGGAGGATATGGAATATGTTCAGGAAAATAAAATCATGAAGGTACGAAAATGCAAAGAAATTATGCATGAACAGCTAACTTTAAAAGAGGAACAAGTAGATCTTATACGAATTTGCATACTTAAAAGGAGGCAAACAAGGTTGGAAAGAGCGCGAAACCAGTTTCTTTTTGACGTGTTTTTACTAACAGCCGCTAGGCCATGCGAATTGGAGCAAATGCAAATAAGAGATATTAAAAAAAACAAGAATGGTTATGAAATTGTTATCCAAGGCAGAAAACAAAAAGGGCGTGCAAGATTTTATCGGATGCCTTCTTCTTTGAGGGATATGTATGATGGCTATATCAGAATAAGGCAAAGCTTGGGCAGAGAAGAATCATGTTTATTTTCATCGCAATCAAGAAGAAGTGGGTTCAGGTATAAAGGCATAAATGGGTTGTTTAAAAAATTGTCAAAAGAGCTCGGATTTAGGATTACGGCATACTCAATTAGAAGATTTGTAGCGACTAAGCTATATACGGCAGGTGTGCCACTTAAGGACATACAACAGCACTTGGGGCATACTCGGCTAACAACTACACTGAGATATATAGAGCATACGTGTGCTTTGACAAATAGGGGAACTGATGAGATGGCGAAGTTGTTGGGTTGAAAATAGTTTTTGGTTTATTTTTTTTATACGTGGGGTACAATGCCTTGGTTAAATAAATAATTTTGATAAAAATGGATGATTTTCGTATTAAGAAACACACAGATGCGGAAAGAGATGAATACCTAGTGGATTGTTTTCATGATGCTGGTTTTATTCAGCAATTAATTGGGTCTTCGTTTTCTATTATTGCAGGCAGAAAAGGATCTGGGAAAACGGCCATAGCTAGGTATCTCGAACAAAAACATGAAGATTACAATATTGATTATGCTTTTAGAATGTCTCTTAGAAATATTGCAATTAATTGCAAAGATGATAAATCGGATCGTGCTAATTCTATATTGCAGTACATTTTAATTAGAACTATACAGAAATTATTAGAGACCGATAATTTTTCGGGAGAATCTGAAAAATATTGGAAAGATTTCTTGGCTTCAAATGGATTGCACCAAATTTCAGATTATGAAACTTTTATAGAACATCAGCGAACAAATAAAACGGGACTTTCTGTGAAGGCGTTGATGTCTTATTTGTTTGCAAAAGCTGAGGGTGGTGTAGATTCTGAATCTGGTTCGATTTTAAATAGGTCTGTGATTTCCAAATCTCCTAGTGCTTTATTTGATGCGCTTAGGCAAAGTTTATCAAAAGATAAATCAATTTTTATTTTTATTGATGACATAGGCGATCATCTCGAGAATATTAATACAAGTATGATTAAAGAAGATATTGCTGTAATCAAAGAAGTTTTATTGCAAATTGATACATATAACACTGCTATTTCAGATTCTAAATTGAATTTTAGATTTGTTTCTTTATTAAGAGTAGATTTATTTGACCTTATGGAGGGGTCTAATGTTAATAAACTAAGGGAGGGGTCTCTTGAATTAGAATGGGACGAAAAAAGCTTTGCGGGATTGCTCATAAGGAGATTGCCGTTTTATAATTCAAATTTGCAAGGTAGTTTGGATAACCCAATAGAGGCTATTAAGTCTCAATTCCCAGATGAAATATTTACTGAAACACTTGCTAGTTTTAACACGAATAGGTTTAAAACGAACTTTTATGCGTATATGGTAGCAATCTCTTTTAATCGTCCGCGTGATTTCTTGAAATTTTGCTATGCAATGCGTGAAAGATTAAGTCTCAAGCATGTTGCAACATTTGAAAATATAGAATCATCTGAAATAGAATATTCTGATTATTTTAAAAATGAATTAAGGGATGAGTTATTTTTGGCTACACAAATAATCGGACATGACCTTAACCAAGAAGGTTTAGATATACTTATAGATGTTCTTGATAAAAAAAGTGGTTTTAATTCTGCTGAGTTAAGAACTAGGTTGGGTCAATATCTTGGGGAAAAAACTAGTATAGGTAAGAAAAAAATAGAGATATTTATCCAAGAATTATATAGATATGGCGTTGTAGGGTTGCAAAGAAAAGAAGATAAAACTATAAATTTTAAATATACGTCCAAAGTTCCTTTGATATTAGAAAAGATCAAAGATTATCTTTTCTTTTTGCATAGAGGGTTATGGTGGTTTGCACAGAAAAGAAATGCGAGAACGATTAGAGGGTTAAAACCTTACAAGGAAGAGCTTGAAGAAAGTTTGGAAATAATTGAAAAATAATAATTATAAATATATTTTTATTTCTTAATTCAACGCATGCATCTCAACACTCTTGCTCATCTGTTGATTTGAACAACAAAGATAAATAGTCGTGGTTGTTATTTTTGAATGTCCCATGAGTTTTGAAAGTGTGTAGATGTCACAGCCTCCTTCGAGCATTAGGCGGGCGAAAGCATGTCTTAGGGTGTGGGCTGAGAAATCCATTCGGACTTTCTTTTTTAGCATGTCGATAAGTTTTTTTAATCCGCTATCTCCTAGTGGGTAATCGCCTTGGATGCTTACAAAAAAGTTTATACATTCTTTGCCGAATTTCTCACGTTGTTGTAGATATTCGGACAATATGATTTTCAATCTTGAGTTCATTGGAATTATCCGGTCTTTGCTTCCTTTTCCTTGATTCACAAAGATTGAGCTATTTTCGATAGAAACTTCATTTAGTTTTAGACTTAAAACTTCCTTTTTTCTCAATCCCGCCATCAACATTATTCCGATGATTGCGCGATTCCTGTACTTGCAAAGCCGGTATTGATAAGCCATGTTGAATGAATACTCAAGAAGCTTTAAAGCTTGATCCTTAGACAATGTTCTGGGGATTCGTTGCTCCATTCGTGGCTTTTCCAATTGGTCGAGGCAATTCTCTTTTATATACCCTTCTTTGATAAGCCACTTAAAGAAAGTGTTCAAGTGTTTTAAATGGGTTCTAAAGGTGTTTGAACTCCATTTCCTGTTCAGCCTACCATTGAAAAACCAAGCCTCTATAACTCGAAGATTTAAGTCAGATGGATGCTGAATATTGCTCTCTTGAAAAAACTGCTTGAAAGTCCATTTATAACCAATAATTGTTGCGGGGGAATAATTTCTGATGACTAGACAGCGTTGCATATAGCTTTCAGAAAGTTCCTGAATTGTGGCATTAGACATGGTTGTAAATGTTATAAAATATTTACATCCTGTGCCTTAAACTGGAGCTGTGAACGGGAGTTGAACCCGTGACCCCCACCTTACCAAGGTGGTGCTCTGCCACTGAGCTACCACAGCATATTGCCTTATTTCCTCTTCCGAGAGCCTCACCCCGCGGGGATGGTACTCTCGAAGCCTCCTAAATTTCAAGTTTTTGTTTTGTCTATGCCGTAAACTCGATTTCCTCTGGAGGGGCACATCCTTACCAAGGGAGTGCTCTATCACTGAGCTAAGACGGCAAAGATTTTGTGTTTGCGAAATGGAGTTTAGCGGATTTTTGTGCTTACGCCAACTGTATTTGGGCAAGATGGAGATGACCTCTAGGTTTTTAAAGAGGGTCTCCAATCTTTTATCCGTTTCTCGCGCAGTATTTTAGATGAAAAGAAAATTTCATGCAAGAATTTTATTGTTTTATGCGCAGATTTCATTGACAATAAGCGAAATTGATATAATATTCCTAGGCTTTTAATGTAACATTAATTATATGGCAAAAGGTAAAAGTCAATATTGCACTTGGTTCTGCTCAGAATGCAAGAAAGGAAATGACATCTCTGCGTACGACAAAAGAAGAAATGATGAAATCGTAAAAGAAATCAGCAAGTTCTGTCCAAAGTGCAGAAAACACACTAATCACAAGAGAAAAGACACTAAGAAAGGTAATAACTAAATTACCGATTTAGATAAACTTTTGAGGGCTCCTGAAATATGGGGCTCTTGTTTTATTCGTTTTTGCAAATGAATAAGTAAAACGTTAGAATGTCACAAAATACTAATAAAAAATTATGAAAAAGATTTTTGCTTCTGTTGTAGTTTCTCTTATTGTTTTTTCAGGATGTGATTTTTCTTTCGGTAAAGATGTTTCGCCTGAGGCGGCGCTTCCTTTAGATAGCCAATTTGTGATGACGTTTGATTATTCAAATGGTGAACAGGTTAAAAATGTGAAAAAAATTATTGAAATGTTGCCGGATTATGGAATTAAAAAAATATTTGAAGAAGATTTGTTTAGTGCTGAAAAATTAAAGGATAGCGGAATCAGTTATGAAGAAGATATTTTGCCTATTCTTGAAGGAAAATGGAAAGTTTCTTTTGCAATTGATTTTTTGAAAACCGGTAATAGTATTGTCGCGGCTTATATCGAGGAAGACTCCAAAATGAAGGATCTTATTGAGAAAAATAAAAAGGCAAATGATTTTTTCTATGCAAATGATGGAGAGCTTTTTGTTTTCGCCCTTACACAGGCCGAAGTTGATAATGCAATGAAGAGAGTGAAAGATGGAAACGGATTTTCTTCAAATGAAAATTTTAAAAATGTTTCAAAAAATTCAAAAGAAAACATTGGATATATGTATTTGGAAATGGGAAAAATTGTTGAAAATCTTTTTTCTGAAGTTTCCGATACGGAAAAATATGATTCGAAAACTTTGCAGGACTTGAAATCACAGATGGTTGTCATGAAAGATATGTATTTTGAGCTTTTTGCGGAGGATGACGGGTTTGGATTTGGCGGTGTTTCAAATTTGTCTGATGATAAAGCTTTGCTCGCGAAGTATATGCCTTATTTCGGCGAAAAACTTTCGTTGATTGATAAAATTCCTTTGGAAAATCCAATTTTATATTTTGAATATCCAAGCATAGGAAAATATATTGCTAGTTTTATTACCGGATTTAAAGTAGGTTCGGAAGGAGGGGAAATCACTGAGGAAAATCCTGTTGATATGCAAAAAGATTATGATGAATTTTTGGCTTCTGTTGGGGGTTTTGCCGGAATTTCAGCTGAGGAGGCGAAAGGAGTTCTTGAATCACAATTTGCTTTTGCTCTTGGAGATAATGGAGAAAAATATCCGACAATTTCTTTGTATTTTGATGTTGATGAAAAATATAAAAATGCGGCAAAAAAAATGGTGAGTTCGATGGATGCTTATGTTGATGAGGTTGTAAAAGAATTTGAAGGAATGATTGGTGCGAAGGGTGCTTTCAAAAAAGAAGTGAAGGTTGTAAATGGCGGAGGTGTAAATAAATTATATATTGATTTTAGTGCGGTGCCGGATGAAATGGCTTCCAGTTTTGGCGTTGTTCCCGGACTTGATTTGAAAAAAACGAAAATTGAAATTTATTATGGGCTTACCGGAGACAATGTTTTGACCGTCGCTCTTTATCCTGATTTTAATAAAGCTTATGGGGAAAAGACAATTGGCGAGAATAAAGATGTTAAGGAATTTTTGAAAAAAGTCGGCGAGAATTCTTCTTATCTTTTTTTCTTGAGTCCTGAAAAATTGATAAATTTTCTTGATACAAATTATTATAAGCTTGCGAAGGATTATGGATTTTTGCCTGCGGAATATGAAGATAATTATGCCCTTATAAAGAGCACAATGCAGGCTTTGAAATATTTTGTCGGTTCAAATTTTATGCCACAGGAAAATAAACTTTTGTTTGATGCGTTTTTAGAAGTGCAGAAAGTGAAAGTGGATGATGCCCTTGAAAAAGTGAAAGAGGGGAAGTAGTTGACAGTTTGCCATTTTTTGGTGTAATTTTTTGTCATGAGGAATCCAAGATCCGGTTCAAAATTAGGGGAAGAAAGGATTGATTTGCCTCCAAGGCTTGGGGCTATTGTTGCCGGAGTGGCTTCGTTTGGGTTTGGTCTTGATGAGAAGGGTATTTACGGTTTTGAAAAGTGGAGAATTGCTTTTGTTGAAGCTATTTCCAAGCCTGAGGTTACAGATGAAGATTTGTCTGTTTTGGGTAGATTGTTTAGCGATAATCAACATAGGATGGACGAATATATTAGATTAAAAAAACCGGAAGCAGAAGATCTTGTACACGCAAGGCTGACTCTCAATAGGGCTACTCGTGTTTCTGTTTGTATATCTCAAGAGATGGAAAAAAGGCGAAATGGTCCTGCTTCTGTTGAGGTCAGAGATGCTCTCGCTCAGGTTGCTAGGGCTTTCGAGGAGGCTGAGCAGAGAATTCTTGTGTCTGCCGGAATTGTGTCCGGTGGGAAGCATTAAACCAATTAAAAATAATTGTTAAAATTTTTTGTTGGTGATAATCTTGTCGCATGAAATCTTTTGTTTATGTTGCAGTTTTAAGCGTTTTTTTGAGTTTTTTAGGCTTGGCTTCTTTCAATGCTTTAGCTGAAGATATTGCGGAAACTACGCCTGTCGTTGAAACTCCTGTTGTGGAAACGCCAGTTGTTGAAGAACCTGTTGTGGAAACGCCAGTTGTTGAAGAGCCTGTTGTTGAAGAGCCCGTTGTTGAAGAGCCTGTTGTTGAAGAGCCTGTTGTTGAAGAGCCTGTTGTTGAAGAACCTGTCGTTGAAGAACCTGTCGTTGAAGAACCTGTCGTCGAAGAACCTGTCGTTGAAGAACCTGTCGTTGAAGAACCTGTCGTTGAAGAACCTGTCGTTGAAACTCCTGTTGTCGAAGAACCTATGTCTGGTGGTGGCTCTGAAGGCAATGTAATTTTGGATTTTCTTCAAGAAAAAGTTTTGGAAAAAATCGCAAACGAAGTTCCATATGTGGAAATTGCTCCTGTGAATGTAGCGACTCAAAATTTTGTGAATGAAGTGATTGAAGTGGATTCAAGTGCCGCACATTCTTGTTATTTTGGTTCTTTTGTTGTTGCTATTATTGAGGGACAAGCTTTTGATGTCGCTGTATATTTGGACGGCAATGATCAATCAAAAACTTCTGTTTTAAAAATAGGGGAACTTCCACGCGGAGTCAGTGCTAAATTTTCTTTAAGTGATGACAGTACGTTTTCCGGAGTTTTGTCCGAGTCTGAAGTTTTGATGAGTCTAAGTGCTGAGGCTGGAGCGCAAAAAGGATCATTTAATTTTCCTGTGATTTATACGCAAGTTGATGCCGGTGGGGTGTCGTCCGTGAATATTTGTCAGCTTAATTTAATTGTGGAGTGAGATGAAAAAATTGTTTAAACATTTTTCGGTATTAGTGATTTTTTCTTTGTTTTTTTCTGTTGCCGGAGAAATTGTTTTTCAAAATGAGGCGGAGGCTTTGACCGGCGGACCTGATTCATATGGACATATTTATAAGGATAGTAGCGAGTTGGGAGTTAGTTATAGCTGGAATGATATTTCAGGGACAGGGACTTCTGTCGGAGCGCTTGCGGATGAAAGCGTTTATGGTATTTATGATTTTGGTTTTACTTTCAATTATTATGGGAATAATTACACCCAATTTTATATATCGAATAATGGGTACATTATTTTCAATAATACTTCGGGCTATACGAACACGACTATTCCGGATGCGGCGGCGCCAAATAATTTTATAATGGCTTATTGGACAGATTTGAATACTGCCGGAAATATTTATTATCTTATGGAAGGGTCTGCGCCAAACAGGACTATGACTGTTTCTTGGAATGGCGTCGAGGAATGGGGACAAACCGGTCCGGTTACATTTCAAATTATTTTATATGAAACTTCAAATAAAATAAAATTTCAGTATCAAGATGTTATTGTGAATGGTGCAAGTTACGATTATGGTGCTTCTGCCAGCGTGGGAATTGAGAATTCGGATGGTACTGTCGGACTTCAGTTTTCTGCCAATACGGCTTCGCTTTCAGATAATTACGCGATAGAATTTTCTATTCCTTCTGTTTATACACAATCTGCATATAGATTATTTGCAAATGCAAATAGTACGGATGTGGGAAGTGCTCTGGCGGCGCAAAATACTGCTTATTCCCTTACTGCCGCTCAGCAGGAGTTTCGACTTAGGATGCTTGTTCATGTAAGTGGAGCGGATCTTGCAGACTCCGACGGCAGTTTCAAATTGCAATATGTGGCGAAAGGCACTGGTTCTTGCTCGTCGCCTAGTGGAGGACCTCCATATTCATGGACGGATATAGGCGGTTCGACACTGATTGCTTTTAAAAATAATGCCACGCCTACAGATGGATCTGCGCTAACTTCAAACGCAAATGACCCGACTCACAGCACGGACACGATTGTGAATCAAACTTATGAAGAAAATAATAATTTTTCGAATACAGAGGGTGCTATTAACGCGGGACAAGACGGAAAATGGGATTTTTCGCTTTATGACAACAAGGCGGCGCCCGGATCTACATATTGTATAAGGGCGGCGACTTCTGACGGAATTGAATTTACAACTTATTCCGCTTATCCGGAAATCACTGTTTATGGTGGACCGGATAGTTATGGATATGTTTATAGAAATACAACTTATTCATGGAATGATATCTCGGGAACAGGAACTTCTGTCGGTGCGAATGGAGATGAAAGTGTGTATGGAATTTATAATTTTGGATTTACTTTTAATTATTATGGTACCGATTATACGCAATTTTATATAGGAAATAATGGATTTATATCTTTCAGCGGTGATGGAGGATATTTAAATACAAGTATTCCGACTGCCGCTACGCCGAACAATTTGATAATGGCTTATTGGGATGATTTATATACTGCAGGAAATGTTAAGTATTTGATGGAAGGTTCTGCCCCGAATAGAAGAATGACGGTTTCTTGGCTTGCAAAGGACATATATCCTGTTGGCGGAAATTATATTACATTTCAGGTTATTTTGTACGAGACTTCAAATCAGATAAAAATGCAGTATCAAGATGTTTTTGTCAGTGATTCTGCTTATGATTATGGTCTTACCGCCTCGATAGGTATAGAAAATTCTGATGGTACCGGCGGTCTTCAGCGTGGGTATGATCAAGCTGTGCTTTCGGACAGTTATGCTGTCAATTTTTATATGTTGCCGACGATGACGCAATCCGCATATCGATTTTATGAAAATGCTGATAGCGCAACTCCTTCTACTGCATTGGCCGGAAATAGTACTGTTATCTCTTTGACGGCGGCGGATCAGGCTTTCAGATTGAGAATGTTGTTACACGTAAACGGAAGCGATTTTTCAAATAATGAATTTTCCGGAAAATTGCAGTATGTCGATAAGGGAGCCGGATCGTGCGCTTCTCCGAGTGGAGGAACTCCTTCTACGTGGACGGATGTTAGTGCAAGCACCGATCTTGCATTTAAAAACAATGCTTCGCCGTCGGATGGAGCTTCCGCCTCGTGGACCGCAGATGATCCGACACATGGTTCAGATTCTGTCACGAATGAGACTTACGAAGAATCTAATAATTTTAGTAATTCAATGGGTAGTATAACGGTAGGAGATGATGGTTTGTGGGATTTTTCATTGCAGGATTATGCAATGCCGGAAGGGATAACTTATTGTTTGAGGGCTATTGAATCTGACGGAACGGAGCTTCCTACTTATGGTGTATATCCGGAAGTCACTTCTTATCTGCCTGCCAGTCTTTCTTTTAGTATTTCGGATGTTTCTATCGGGTTTGGAACATTAAGTTTTCTTGCTCCAAAATATGCTACGGCAAATGAGGCCGGCGCATATACTTCGACTTCTGCGCATACATTGATTGTTTCTTCGAGTGGTGATTATGTTGTGACGGTGAGAGGTGATACTTTGACGGACACTGCTCCGAATCCCGATACAACTATTACTGCAATTACAGGCTCAAGTGCGGCTTCAAGTCCGGGGAGCGAGCAATTTGGAATATATTTATCGCCGAGCGGAGGAGGGGGAAGCGTTGCCTCGAATTATGGAAATTCAAATCAGTTTTTTTATTCTGCGGATGCTGCTACAAGTGTTACGGTTGGAAGTTGTACATCATCTTGTAATACTAATACGACGTATTCAGTTTATTATATGGCAAATACTGCTTCGGCTACTGAAGCGGGAAGTTATTCTTCTTCTCTTACGTACATAGCGACAGGCACTTTCTAGCGAAGTACAAATCAAATTTCGAATTTGTGTAGTCGAAGTTTTTTGTAGGAGTTGAATAATTTTTTTTGGATATATATATTGTTGGTTGGGCAAGTATTTATTTTGGAAACCTTAATTCCTATCGTTATGTATTCTTCGAATTTTTATAAAATTCTTTCGGTTGTGTCTTCGGTGGTGCTAGTGGCGTTTGTCACTGTTCCGAGGATTGAGGTGGCGTATGCGGATGCATTGACGAGTGTGTCCGATAGTCTGGACACTGTTACTACCGCTGAAAATCCAATTCATACAATTCAGTTTGTTACTCCAACCGGAGTGGCCGATACTAAGACTATCACAATAACGTTTCCGGCGGCGTTCACCGATATAGCGGATGTTGCTTTTGGTGATATTACGATTACTCATGGAGCCGGTGGTTTGTTTACGGGTGGTACTGCGATTGTGTTGGCGGCTGATTGTTCTAATACCGCTCTTTGGAGCGCAGTCACTTCCGGTCAAGTGGTTACCCTTACTGCTTGTTCTGCGGCTACAGCGAATGTTGCGGCCGCTGGGGGAGTTCGTATAGTGATTGATAATAATGATGGAATTACTAATCCTGCGGCGGCGAGTTATAGTATAGATATTGCCGGAACGTTTGGGGATACCGGGTCTGCCATTGTTACTATTGTTGCCGACAGCAGTGTTGCTGTGACGGCTGAAGTACCGGCAGGTGGTACTTTGACTTTTGCTATTAGTGCTACTGCAATTGAGTTTGGAAATTTGAGCGTTCTTGCTCCGAAATATGCGGATGCTTCCGCCGGTTCTTTCGTCTCGACAATTGCTCATACGCTAACGGTATCTTCGAGTGCGGCATATGCTGTAACCGTGAGTGGTACTACGTTGACGAAGGGTGGTGACAATATTGATGCCATTGTCGCAGCAGGGGGTTCGGCTTCAAGTCCAGGCAGTGAGCAATTTGGTGTAAATATAGTTCGTACTTCAGGGGCAAATGGGGTTGCGGACAGTGATTATGATGGCAGTACGTTTTATTATAATGGCGCCGCGGCGGCTGATTCGGTTGCAACTTGTGCCGCTACTTGTACGGAGGATGTGTATTCTGCGACTTATCTTGCAAATATAGCGACTGGTACTGTTTCCGGATCTTATTCTACTGCACTTACTTATGTTGCGACTGGAACTTTTTAGTTAACTTTGCTATTCTACGGTCATGAAAAAGATTTTGTTATCAGTCGTGGCGGTGATGTTGGCGGTTTTTTCTGTGTCTTTTAGCGCATCTGCGCTCACAGTTTCGCCTTCAAAAATTGAACTTAAAGGTGATCCCGGAGAGGTTGTTAAAGGTGAATTTGAGCTTTTGAATGAACAGAAAAATACAATTACCTTGTATGCTTCATATGAAAATTTTGAGGCTTCGGGGGAAGATGGATCGCCAAATTTTGTTGCCGGTGATTATGGTCTTGCGACATGGATTAAGGCACAAGACAGTATTACTTTGAAACCTGGTGAATACAAAAAAATTCCTTTTACAATTACTGTTCCAGAAAATGCTGATGCCGGAGGACATTTCGCGGCTATTTTTTGGGGAACACAACCCCCTGCGGCGAGTGGAGAAACTTCTGTTTCGATTGGAGCGAAAACCGGAATTTTGGTTTTGCTTACGGTTTCGGGAGAGGTGAAAGAGGGGGGAAGTTTGCTTGAATTTTATACAAAAGATAATCAAAGATTTTTTAATTTTTTGCCGGTGGATTTTTATTATCGTTTTCAAAATGGCGGAGGAGACAGATTAAAACCTGTTGGAACTGTGAAAATAAAAAATACTTTTTGGATAACGACCGATGAATTTGATGCAAATAAAACGAGCGGAAATGTTTTGCCAAATAGTACGAGAAGATTTTTGACGACTTGGGAGGGAATAAGTAAAGAAGATTCTGGGGTTGCAGTTCTAGAGCCTGAAAAAACGGCTGAAGAAAGCGGCTTTATTGGTCGATATTTTGAAAGAGTTTCTTATCAATGGGATCATTTTGCGATGGGAATGTACACTGCAAAACTTGGTTTGACGTATGGAAATGATGCGACAATCGTTGGTGATAGTTTTGTGTTTTTTGTTTTGCCGTGGCAACTTATTATAGTGATGGCTTTCATAATTATTATTGCGTTCTTTGTTTTGAGATTTGCGATAAGGAAATACAATAGATGGATTATCTCTCAGGCTATAGGGGTAAATAGAAGGTTAAGGAAATAAATCCTATGAATATAAAAAAGATAAGTCGGATTGTTTTGTGCGCCGTGTTATTTGCTTTCTTTAGTGTGCCCGTTTTTGCTGATGTCATCTTAGATGCCGTTGTCAGCGTGAGCGCTACTGTTGAAGAAACCGGAGGCGGCGGAGGAGGAAGTATTACTCCTTATGTTAAATTTTCCGGATATGCGTATCCCGGAGCTACAGTTTATATTGAAAGCGATTCTAAAAATATAGGGATTTTAAATGCAAATTCTGACGGGTTGTTTTCATATAATATTTATAATATAACTTCAGGTATCCATGATTTTTCTATTTATGCAAAGGACATAAAAGGAAATTTTTCAAATAGTGTTTCTTTTTTGGTTGATGTGCCGGTGGAGTCGATTACAAATATTTTCAATGTTTTCATACCTCCTACTGTTGTCGTAGATAAGCTACAATATGGCGTTGGAGAAAAAATTAAAATCAGTGGATATGCGATGCCCGGGGTTCCGATTTACGTGGAAATAAAATCTTCCGGCGGTGTTTTTAAAACTTTTTCAAAAAAGATTTTTTCCGGAGGGGATGGATATTTCGAATATATCCCGACTTCTGATCTTTTTGGTTATGGTTTGTTTTCTGTTAGCGTTAAATCGCTTTATGGAGGGTTTTCTTCTTCGTTTGGAACGTCTTTCGATTTTCAAATAATGAAGAAAATTTCTTTGTCTGCGACTTCTTCAAGATGCGGTCAAAAAGTTGATTTGAACAAGGATTGCAAAGTGAATATTATTGATTTTTTTATTGAATTTCGTTGGTACAAAAAAACGCTTACAGAAGTGCAAAAAAAGAGATTTGATTTTAATAACGATGGGCGAGTGGATATTTCTGATTTTAGTATAATGGCTTTTTATTGGACCAGAGAATAAATTTATTTTTATGATAAAAAATGTTTTAAAAATTTGTGTCGGCGTAATTGTTTTTGTGATTTCTTCGGTTTCTGTTTTTGCCGTTAATGTCGAAGTTGTCGCTACTAAAAATGATTTTTTTGTTGGAGATAAATTTGAGGTTTATTTTAAAGTAAATGCTCAAGGAGAAAATATTAATGCGATGAATGGTTATGTGGATTTTTCTTCAGATATTCTTTCTGTCGAAGAAGTCAGAACCGGAAATTCGATTGTCGGAAAGTGGATCAGAAAGCCCTTTTTGACGGAGACTCAGAATAGCTTTGCTTACATTATTCCAAATGGATATAGAGGAGTTTTGAGTCCTTATTATGGTGGCTATAAATCAGGAAAAATGTTTTCTGTCGTTTTTTCTGTTAAAAAAACAGGGTCCGGATATGTAAAAATTTCCAATGGAGAAGCTTATTTGAATGACGGGAAAGCGACAAAAACCAAAACGACTTCCGGTGTTTTATATTTGAATGTTTCTGCGGCGGAGGTTTTTTCTGAGAATTTTTTTGAATATGAAATATCGAGTGGTTCTGCGGATGTTTTGTCTCCAGATGAATTTGATGTTTTGATTTCCAAAGATGAAGATATTTTTGAAGGTAAATGGTTTTTGGCTTTTGACGCGAAAGATAATGGCGCGGGGATAGATCATTATGAAGTTTATGAAAGCGGTTCTAAAGGGTATTCTACGAGCGGCTGGGCGGTTACAGAAAGTCCTTATGTTGTTGAAGATCAAAATCTTTCCAGCTATGTTTACGTGAAAGCTGTTGATGAAAATGGGAATGAAACAATAAAAACTTTTGAGCCTTCAAATATTGAGGTTTGGTATAATTATTTTTCGTTTTGGGGGGCTATCTTTTTAGGGTTGATAGTTGTCGCCGTTATCATCAAGAAAGTGCGGATTTGACGGTTCTTAGGGCAAGGAGTGCGCACTTTGAACGAGCGGGAGAGATTTCTATTTTTAGCATGTCATACATTTGCTCTGTCGTGATTTTTTTTGCTTGGGCGACAGGTTTTCCTTTCAAAAAATCTGTAAGTATTGATGCTGAGGCTTGGCTTATAGCACAGCCTTCTCCTTCGAATGAAATATCTTCAATTATTTTTTTGTCGGAAACTTTTATATAAATTTTTATGTTGTCTCCGCAAAGTGGATTGTCTTCTTCCGCGTGATTTGTGTCATGTTTAATGTGTCCTGCATTGTGAGGTTTTTTGTAGTGATCCAAAATTATTTCTGAATAAATGTCTGACATATTTATTTTTTGAAAAGTTTGAAAAGTTTTTTTAGAGCAATATCGACACGTTTGATGTCATCTTCGGTATTGTAAATTGAGAAGCTGATTCTTGCTGTTGCAGGAATTCCTAAACTTGCCATTAATGGCTGATTGCAGTGATGTCCGGCGCGTATTGCGATGCCTTCTTTATTGAAAACTTCTGCAATGTCGTGCGGATGAATTTCTTCTATTACAAATGAAATTACGGGACCTGAAAGTTCTAAATTTTTTGGTTTGATAATCTTTACTTGTTTATGTTTTTTTAGCATTTCAACGGCTTTTTTTGCGAGAGACATTTCATATTTTTTTATGTTTTCTATTCCGAGTTCGTCTATAAATTCCATCGCTTTTTTGAATGCAACAACGTCCGCGACGCTTGGAGTGCCGGCTTCAAATTTCCATGGAGTGTCATTGAAAAGAGTGCATGTTTCTTTTACGGATTTTATCATGTCCCCTCCGTATAAAAATGGTGGTAATTTTTCGAGTAATTGTTTTTTTCCATAAAGTACTCCGACGCCAAATGGTCCAAACATTTTGTGGCTCGAAAATACGAAAAAATCACAATCCATCTTTTGTACGTCAGTGTGTTCGTGGGCTATTGACTGCGCTCCGTCGACCATTACGAGTGCTCCAACTTCGTGTGCTCGTTTGATTATTTTTTTGATGTCCGGAATTGTCCCTGTGACATTTGACATTGCTGAAACACAAACTAATTTTACGTTTGGTTCTTTGATTAATTTTTCAAATTCTTCCATGTTGAGAGTGTAGTCTTCTTTCACCGGAACGACTGACAAAATAAATCCTTTTTTCTTTGCCATTGTTTGCCATGGAACGAAATTTGCGTGATGTTCAAGCGCTGTTGTGATGACTCTGTCGCCTTTTTGTAACATATTGTCGCTTAAAGTGTACGCCAAAAGATTTATTGATTCTGTTGTGTTTTTTGTGAAAATTATTTCTTCAGATGATTTTGCATTTATGAATTTTGAAACATGTAATCTTGTGCCTTCGTACATGTTTGTAGCTTTTTCCGAGAGGTCGTAAATTCCTCTGTGAATGTTTGAGTTGTGTGTTTCGTAGAAGTCTTTTATCGCATCTATAACCACTTTTGGGCGTTGCGTCGTTGCGGCATTGTCCAAGTAAACCAAATTTTTATTTTCTTTTTTTGAGAAAATCGGGAATAATTTTTTGATTTTTTTTGAATCGATTTTTGGCATAATTATTTTTTTAATGTTTCTAATTTAGAAATATCCGCTTTTAGAAAATTTTCCGCAATTA
Organism: Candidatus Altimarinota bacterium; assembly: GCA_023231115.1. Classification (GTDB taxonomy): domain Bacteria; phylum Patescibacteriota; class Gracilibacteria; order UBA1369; family LOWO2-01-FULL-3; genus UM-FILTER-38-24. The sequence continues at coordinate 138,717 of JALNWA010000002.1, read as the reverse complement.
GTTTTTTTGCCTGTGTTTCGTCTATACCTCGCGATTCAATGTAGAATAAAATTTCTTTGTCTATTCTGCCAATCGTTGCGGCGTGATTGCCTTTTGATGTGTTTGAAATTATTTCCATTGCAGGAAGTGTGTTTGTTTTTGAATTTTCAGAAAGTAATAGAGTGTGATGCGACAAATCGGTTTCGGAAAAATCTGCTGTTTCATTTATTCTTGCTGTTCCCGCGAAATTCACGGATGAGGAATTTTCCAGAATACTTCTTACATAAATTCTACTTTTTGTGTGCGGTGCGGAGTGAATTACTTTTATTTCAAAATCATATTTTTCTTCTTTTTCCCCTTTTATCATGACAAGAATTTCGGCTAACATATCAGGTTTATCGAGATTTACAATAATCGGCTCAGTTTTTTTCAAAAAGAGTTTTTTTGCTTCTTCCGGAGTGATTATTAGTGAAAAATTATTTGTCATATTTATAAAAAATTTACTCTGTTTCGATTTCAAGCAAGCGTTTTAATTCGATTGCGTATTCCATCGGAAGTTCGCTTACGATTGGACTTGCAAATCCGTTTACTATTTCAGAAACCGCTGTGTCCTGCGGTAATCCGCGTGACATCAAATAAAATAATTGTGAGTCGTCGATTTTGAAAATCGATGCTTCATGTGCAATAGATGCTGTTGGATCGTCGATGCTTATTTTTGGAATTGTGTCCGAGCGTGCGTCTTTGTTTAAAATCAATGCGTCGCATTTTGAATAGTTGAAAGTGCCCCTTGCTGATTTCGTGGCTTTTAGAAGCCCTCTGTACGAAGCGTTTCCGTGATCTTTGCTGATTGATTTTGCAATTATTTTTGAAGTCGTATTTTTTGCGGCGTGAATTATTTTTCCGCCGGTGTCTTGGCATTGATGATCTTTTGCCATTGCGAGAGATTTTATTTCCCCTTTCGCATTGTCTCCTAATAAATATATCGAAGGATATTTCATTGTGATTTTTGATCCGACATTACAGTCGAGCCAAATCATTTCCGCATTTTCGTATGCGTACGCGCGTTTTGTAACTAGGTTATAAACATTTGTTGACCAGTTTTGGACTGTTGTGTATTGGACGTGCGCGTTCTTTTTTACGATGATTTCAACGACTGCCGCGTGTAGTGAATCTTTTGAATAAATTGGCGCTGTGCATCCTTCTATATAGTGCAAAAAACTGCCTTCGTCTGCGATAATCAGCGTTCTTTCAAATTGTCCCATGCTCTCTGTGTTTATTCGAAAATATGCTTGTAAAGGCAGTTCGACATAAGTGTTTTTTGGAATGTAAATAAAAGATCCGCCTGACCAAACCGCTGAATTTAATGCGGAAAATTTATTGTCGTTGTACGGGACTATTGTTCCGAAATATTCTTTGAAAATTTCCGGATGGTTTTTTAGTCCTGAGTCTATTGAGTCAAAAATAACTCCTTTTTTACTTAATGATTCTTTTATCGAGTGATAAATCATTTCGGATTCAAATTGCGCGCCTGTTCCGGACAGTGATTTTTTTTCATGTTCCGGGATGCCAAGACGATCGAAAGTTTCTTTTATTTCTGATGGAACATCTTCCCATTTGTTTTTTGTTTTGTCTTGAGGGCGGATATAATAATGCATGTCGTCGAAGTCGATTTCCTTTAAGCTTGGGCCAAAATCAGGCAAAGGTCTTTTTACAAATTCTTTGTATGCTTTCACTCTATAATCCGTCATCCATTTTGGTTCTTCTTTTATTTTCGAAATTTGTCTGACAATTTTTTCGCTCAAACCTTTTGGAATTATAAACGAACTTTTGGTTTCTGTTCGAAATCCATATTTATAATTTGTGAAGAGAGTGTTTATTTTTTTTGTTGAATCGTTGTGCATTTTATTCTTCGTTTATTTCCGTGTATCCACTTTTCTCTAAAATTTGTGCGAGTGCTTTTCCCCCCGATTTTATTATTTTGCCGTGCGATAAAATGTGTACCTTATGCGGTTTAATGAATTTTAGAATTCGCGCGTAATGTGTGACAATTATTATTGCTGGAGAATGTTTTTTGCCCCACCATGCGGGGTCTTTTATGTTTTCTGCAACAATTTTTAAAGAATCAATGTCGAGTCCTGAATCTATTTCATCAAGTAAAATAAATTTTGGTTTTAAAATTTTCATTTGAAAAATTTCGAGTTTTTTCTTTTCGCCTCCGGAAAAGCCTTCGTTTATTCCTCTTTCCAAAGCCTTTTCATCTATCTTCAATTTTTTTAATTCTGTTTTTAATTCTTCAAGAAGTTCTTCGAGCGATTGTTTTTCCGTGTTTTTTAAATTTTTTATCGTTCTTAGCATATGCAAAAAAGAAAGTCCCGGAATTTCAATCGGATGCTGGAATGCCATAAATAAGCCAAGATTTGCTCTTTCGTCCGCTTTCAAATCATTTAGCTTTTTTATTTTTCCATCTGTTTCTATTTGGATTGTTCCATCCGAGATTTCGTATTTCGGATGCCCCATCAAAGCGTTTAGAAGTGTGCTTTTGCCGGAGCCGTTTGGTCCCATTATTGCGTGAATTTCGCCTTCTTTCACCTCTAAATCAAGCCCTTTCAGGATTTCCTTTTTTTCTTTTCTGTTTGTTTGATCTTCAATTTTTACATGAAGATTTTTTATGATGAGTGAACTTTTTTTTGATGATTTTGTCGTCATGATTTATTTCGTAAATGTGGCTAAAGTTTTTGATAAAAAGAAATTTTCCATTTCTTTGTTTATTATGCTTAATTGATTTTTTATCGCGCATTTTTTATTTTTCTTGCAACAAGATGCGTTTGCCATCAGGCAGGGAACAACGGATATTTTGCCTTCAAGTGCTTCGATAATTTCTTTTAAAGTTATTTTTTCCGGTTTTTTTGTGAGCTTGTATCCGCCGAATTTTCCTCTTTCTGATTTTATCAATTTTGCTTTTAAAAGTTTTTGCGCAATTTTTTGTAAAAATAAAAATGACAAATTATTTTCTTCTGCAATTTGTTTTATCGATGTGTTTGTTGGTTCCTTTTTTGCTTTTAGGCTGTCTTTTCCCGTGTTTGCGAGCGTAGCCAAAAGAAGAATTCCATAATCAACCTGTTGTGTCAGATGTAATGCGCCTCGTGTTTTATTCATACTGTTTTGGTCTAGATTAAGTAGTTTCGATTTTAGGCTGTGGACGTGTGTTTGTCAATAACTTGCAGAAAGATTGAGGTTCGTAACTAACTTTGCTATTATTCGTTTTAGTTATGTATGGCATTTTTGCCACATATTAACTTATATTTTTTAAAAATCTTTCTATGAAAATTAAAGATCTTTTCAGTAGGTCGGTCGCGAAATTTCTTGTTTTTGCAACGCTGATTTCTGTTTTTTCTTTTTATGGCGCAGGTGTTTCTTCCGCTGTCGGATACGGTGGTTTTTCTGATATGACAGAGGATGCTATGAGTTATAAGGCTGTTTATTTTTTGGCTAACGAAGGCGTTATAAAAGGATATGAGGATGGTACTTTTGGCGTGAATAAAGATATAAACAGAGCTGAATTTTTGAAAATTGTTATGGAGGCTAAAGATAAAGTGATAGATGAGGCGGTTTCTGCTGATGGAGCCCCTGTTTCAAGTATTAAAGATAGCGATATAACGGCTTGGGAAGGTTCAAATTGTTATAAAGATGTTAAAGATGAATGGTTCGCTCCTTATGTTTGTTCTGCAACTTTGAATGGTTGGGTTAATGGATATAGCGATGGAACTTTTAGGCCTGCAGAAACAATAAATTTTGCAGAGGCGAGCAAAATTATTTCAAATATTCTTGGTCTTGATGTTTCCGCTGGGACAAGCGGTAATTGGTATGAAGGATATGTTAATGCTCTTTCATCAGAACAGGCAATTCCTTCAACTGTCACAGCTTTTGATTACAAGCTTAAAAGAGGGGATATGGCTGAGATTATCTGGAGAGCTTCAGATAATGTGACTTACAAAATTTCAAATACTTATTCAACTATTGCCAGTGGAAATCTTGTTGATGAATCCACCGCTGGTCTTCAAAAATTTGCAGATTGTTCTGAAATGAGAAAATACATGGAAGACAATAGTTACAACCAAGGTCCGGATGTCTATTATATGAATGGTGGCGGAGTTAAGGAGGCTGTTCCTGTAATGGCCGAGGATGCTACTTCTGCGGCACCTTCTGTGGCTCCCGGTGGAGCGGAAATGGGCTCTGCGAAGGGCGTTGACTCTTCTCAAACAAATGTACAAGTTGAGGGAGTTGATGAAGCCGATATTGTAAAAAATGATGGTCAATATGTTTATACATTGAAAGGAAACACAGTGAGAATTGTGGATGCTTATCCTCCAACAGGAATGAAAGAGCTTACAAAAGTTACTTTTGCCGATGAAAGTTTTTATCCTACGGAAATGTATGTTGATGATACGAGGCTTGTTGTCGTTGGGAACTCTTACAATGGAAATGTCTTCCTTGAGGGAAAAAGTGGCGGTACATTTATTTCCGATACAATAACTCTTAACGGAAGTCTTACGAAAGTTTATGTGTTTGATATCTCCGATAAAACAAAAGTAAAACAAATCCGCGAACTTTCTTTTGAGGGAAATTATAATTCTTCAAGAAAAATCGGAAATAATGTTTACCTTGTCGCAAATCAATATATGTATTATTTGCCATGGGGATATGACGAAAACGTAAAAAATGAAGGAATTGTGCCATATTATGCAGATTCAAAAGACGGGAAAATCAGTCCTGTGTCTTCATGCGGAAGTGTTTATTATGTCCCTGGAAGAACAAATATGAATTATGCGATTGTTGCCGGAATTCCTGTAGATGATGCGACAAAAAGCATTTCAAAACAGGTTATAATGGGTTCAAGTCAGAATATTTATGCATCTACTGATAATTTATATTTGGCTGAGCCAAGATATAGTTATTCCGGTTGGTGGCTAAATAGCGTGCAAGATGAAGAAACTTATCTTTATAAATTTTCTCTAAGCGGTTCACTTGTGAAATATCAGGGGTCCGGAACTGTGCCGGGAACAATTTTGAATCAATTTTCAATGGATGAGAATGGTGAATATTTCAGAATTGCTACAACAAAAGGAGATATGTGGAGCGAGAACAATAAGTCTCAAAATAATGTATATGTTTTGGACGACAGTATGAATGTCGTCGGTGCTCTTGAAGGGCTTGCAAAGGGTGAAAGAATCTATTCTACGAGGTTTGTTGGCAACAGACTTTATATGGTTACTTTCAAAAATACCGATCCGCTTTTTGTAATCGGTTTGGAGGATCCTAAGAGTCCTAGAGTTCTTGGCAAATTAAAAATTCCCGGATATAGTGATTATTTGCATCCTTATGATGAAAATCATTTGATTGGATTTGGAAAAGAGGCTGTTGACGCGGAAGGCGATGAGGGATGGTGGGGCGATGATTTTGCATGGTATCAAGGCATGAAAGTCGCAATGTTTGATGTTACTGATGTTGAAAATCCAAAAGAAATGTTTAAAACAACAATCGGTGATAGAGGAACTTCAAGCCCTTTATTGTACAATCACAAAGCGCTTTTGTTTGATAAAGACAAAGGAATTTTGGCTTTCCCTGTGAGTTTATATGAAATTCCGGAAAGCATGAAAAATGATCCTACGACTTTGGCGAGCACTTACGGAGATCAAACTTATCAAGGAGTTTATGTCTACAATATCAGCTTAAACGGCATTGATCTTAAAGGAAGAATTTCTCATTATACTGATGCGGAATATCAAAATAAGACTTTCATGTGTAAATATGAATGGATGGGAGCGGAAGATATGTTAGTCGGTTGGAGTTATTGGTGTGGAGATAAAGATGTCGAGAGAGCTATGTATATTGGAGATTATTATTATACGACTTCACAAAAACTTGTTCAGGCAAATAAGATGAGCGACTTGAGTGAAGTTAAAGAAGTTGTTTTGGCTGAGTAAAAATTAGTGTGCCGCGGCGGTTTTTCCGCCGTGGCCGCCTTTGAATAAACCTTTAAAACTTAGTCCGTCGATTTTGTCGATTCTTGAATGAACGCCTTTTCGTACGTCTGCAATTGCTTTTGAGGCTTTTCCAAATGTTTTTTCCGCTAATTGATCTGTTACGACTGCAAGTAATCTTGGTGGCAATCTTACTATGTCGAGAGCCCATCTGCCGAGATTTATAGGTAATGCAATCACGTTTGTTACTATTTCGTTTGCAATTTTTAAAGGCATTTTTACCACGTTTTTTATGCCGAGAATTGTTTTTGCAATTGATTCTCTTACAAGTCCAACTGTTGCTTTTATTTCTGGCGTCATTTCCTTTTTTGCCTCTGCCTGACGCGCTATATTCCAAGGTGTCGAAGACTCATTTGCATTTAAAACTTTTGCTCTTACGTCTCCTGAAGCAAATGGATTTGCAAAAGGTTTTAGGTATTTGCTTAATGCTCCTTCGTCTTTTGGTCCTGAACTTTCGTTTTTTCCTGACATATCTTTGTTTTTACTGATTTGTCAAACCACGTTCACGATTTATTTTATTGTAGTAGTGTTTATAGTGTTCATAGTGTTTCGTAGGTCCCAAGTCTTCAGATCCTTTTGTATTAGATTTTTCCAATCCACCGAAATGCTGAACAATTTTTGAAATGTTTGGTTTAGATAAGGCCATGTCGTATGATGCGTCTGCTTCTTGGGTTTTCCTGTTTAAATCATCTTGTATGCTTGCTTCATACTTTGCTCGATCTTCGTTGGACATGCGTCGTGCCATATTGAAGCTATAATCGGGATGATTTTCAAGATGATCATCTGTTACTCTTGAAGATTCACCTATTATAGATTCTTCATTTCTTGTTACTACAATGTGGCTTCCCGTGTGTATTCCTGTTCCGCCCCATGTTCCTACTGATATTGATATTTCTTGTTTATTTTTGTCTAAAAATGTTATTGTGCTGTCTTCTGCATCAGATCCAAGGTCTTCACTCCAATTATCTGAGAATGACAAACTAATTGTATATTGTTTTCCATTTTTTCCTTTGATTGTTCTTTTTACGTTTCCTTCAGCGTTGCTATTGTATTCATCTATTATGTTTCTTTTTATTGCTTTTCTAAGTTCTTTTTTTAGTTTTTTGTATTCCGGACTCGTGAGTATTCCTGAGCTTATTACTTCTTGGCAAAGTTTGTCCGCTTCGTTTCTTTTTTGTTCAGGGGCTTTGTTCACTTGTTCTGCTTGTTCTAACATTTTTTTTGTCGCTCCGAAAAGTCGTTCTGTTACACTTGTGCTTGATGCAATTTTTTTAAGTTTGTTTAGTGCCCATAATTTGGTTGCTTCGCCTACACCTTCTACTTTTTCTTTTGGAACGATATTTTTCCCAGGTTGTGATTCTAGGTGTGTCATATATTTTTGTTTTTATTTTATATAATACGATATTATACCACATTTACAGGAAATAAGGAAATACATCTTGGAGCTTAGGCTTCTTTTGTTGAAAATCCAGCTTTATTAGAGCTGAACGCAATGCGCTCCAATATATATTTCCTCATTTCCTATTTATCTGGTGGAATATTTAGATAATCGAAAATAAATTCTGCGAGTTTTGAAAATGTTGGACCGGCGGTGTCAGAACCCCATTCACTTTGTTTTGCGTAATCATATTTTATTATTATTACGAATTTTGGGTCATCTATGGGACCAAAACCTGCAAAGGTTCCGATTGTTGTTCCTTTGCCGAAAAGTGCGCGGCCGCTTTTGTATGTTTGCGATGTTCCTGTTTTCCCTGAAACGAAATGTTCCGGTACTTGTCCTTTTGTTGCAAATCCACGTTCTGTGGAATTTACCAACATTGTAGTTATTTTTGCGGAAGTGTCTTCTGAAATAACTCTGCTTATTTCTTGAGGTTCAAATGTTGTTTCTGTTCCGTCCGGATGTCTGATTTCTTCGACTAAATATGGTTTCATAATTATTCCTCCATTTGCGAGAGCGCAGTATGCTTGAGCCAATTGTACCATCGTGATTGTAAGTCCTTGTCCGAATGCGTGAGTTGCAAGTTCTGATTCTGTCCAATTTTCAAAATATTCCACTTTTCCGACCGCTTCGGAATCGAGTTCGATGTCTGTTCTATCAAGAAATCCGAATTTTTTCAGATAATTGTAAAAAAGCGCCGGACCGATTTTTTTTGCAACAAAAGTCATTCCCGTGTTTAAAGATTTTTCGAGAACGACGCTCATATTTATTAGTCCATAATATCCTGTGGAATTTTTTATTTCGAAATCATATTCTCCTGTGTATTTGTTAAAGTCGACTTTTATCGGGCCCACGTCGTTGTAGGTTGTGTTTGGCGTTACGTCGCCGTCGTCTATTCCCATGGACATTACCACCGGTTTGAATGAAGATCCCGGTTCGTACGGCCAAGAAACGATTTTGTTGTGATAGACTTCGGGCCCTACGTTATTTTCATATTTGTAATAATGTGTTTCGCCTTTTTCATCTTTTTCTTCAAAAACTATGTATCTGTCCAATTCTGTTTTTTGTGTGTAGTAGTAATAAATTCCTGCGGTTTTTGTCGGGGTTAAATTTCTTAAATCATCAATTGTGAATTTTATTTCCTTTTTTTTGAAAACTTGTCCGTAATTGTTCGGATCGAAAGTTGGATATGTTGCCATTGCCATAATTTTTCCTGTTTTTGGATCCATAACTATTGCTTGCGCGCTTTCTGCGTCATATTCTTTTGCGCCTTCCTCAAGCAGTTTTTCGGTCTTTGCTTGAATGGATCTGTCTATTGTAAGCAATATTGTGTCACCATCCACTGCGGGCTGAAGTAAGCTGTCGCCGACTGTTATTTGTCTTCCTATTGAATCTTTTTTTGACTGAAATGTTCCCGCAATTCCGCTTAATTCCGTGTCGAATGTGCTTTCTATTCCGTATTCTCCTTGATTTTCATAATTAACATAACCCAATAAACTCGCCGCCAAAGAGCCTTCCGGATAATATCTGAATGATTCTTCCTGCATTCCAAGTCCTGCAAAAAGTTTGTCTTTATCTTCTTTCATCATTTTTTTAATTGCGTCGGAAGTGTCCGGAGAAAGTTTTCTTTTTAGCACCACGTAGCGGTTTTCTCCTTTTAGAAGTTTTGCCAATTTTTTAGTCGGGATTTGTACATAGTCCGCAATTTGCGCGGCGACCGCTTCAGGATTTCCAATTTGCGGAGGATACGCGTAAACACTTTTTTCCACGACTTCTATTCCCGTGGCTTTTGTTGTGATTAATTTGTCGAGATTTTCTTGTTCAAGATTTTCCGCCAAAAGAATTTGAGCTCTTTTTTTTGCAGAAATTTTTTCTAAAAAATTATCTTTGTATTGTTTTGCGAGTTCTTCGTCTGTAAGCGGTTTTAGAAGTTTTTCTTTTTCTTCTTCTGTCGTTTCCACAGGTATTTTTCTTGATAATTTTTCTATTCTTTCATTGTCGGCGGCGCGTTCGTCTTCGATATTATATAAAAGCGGAATTAATTTTTCGGCGATATATGCGTGGTCTTTTATTAGAGAAGGATCGGCGAAAATCAAGTTTAATGTTGTGTTTGTTGCGAGTGCGAATTCTTCTTTTGAGCTTTTGTCTTTTATCAAAATCTCTCCGCGTTGAGCGGGAAGTTCGAGTGAGCCGGATTGTTCTTGTGTAGCGAGTTTTTGATAATATTCGTGATCGAAAATTTGGAGTTGGAACAATCTTAAAATCAAAATTGTCATGCAGACACTGCTGAAAATTATAAAAATTGTGATTTTATTGATCGGATTGCGCTTTGACGTTCTTTGATACATTTACTGTTTTTTTTATTTTTGTGCAGGTATTATAGCATAGCAATTTTAATATTTTCATCATTAAAAAAATATACAGATGTACAAAAAAAATAAATTAGAGAATGGTCTTAGAATTATTACAAATAAAATTCTTGGAACTCAGTCGGCGACGGTGCTTGTTCTTGTGGGAGCAGGAAGCCGTTATGAAAAAATAGAGCAAAGAGGGCTTTCTCATTTTTTGGAGCATATGTTTTTCAAGGGTGCGAAAAAATATGAAAATACGAAACAAGTTTCTGAGGCGATTGACAGCGTCGGTGGCGAATTTAATGCATTTACCGGAAAAGAATATGCCGGATATTATGTAAAAGTCGGTGTCGAAAATATCGAAATCGCGTGTGATGTTTTGTCTGACATGATGATTCATTCCACTTTTAAACAAGAGGAAATCGAGAAAGAGCGTGGGGTGATTTTGGAAGAATATAATATGTATCAAGATACTCCGATGTATCAAATCGGATGGGATTTTGAGAGACTTGTTTTTGGCGATCAACCGCTTGGATGGGACCAAATCGGGACTAAGGAAGTGATTGGAAGAGTAATGAACAAGGATTTTGTGGATTATAAAAAACAACTTTATACTCCGGAAAATACCGTTATTGCGGTTGTTGGAAATATTGATGAAGAAAAAATTTTAGAGATGGTGAAAAAATATTTTGTTTTGGAAAATGCGAAAAAAGCTTTTGAATTTGCTCCTGCTGTTTTGATTGAAGGGGAGAAGGTTTTTTTGAGAGAAAAAAAGACTGAACAGGCGCATGTGGCTATAGGTTTTCCGGGTTATGCGGAAACTCACAAAGATCACTGGGCGCTGAAAGTTTTGTCTGTGATTTTGGGCGGAAATATGAGCAGTCGAATGTTTTTGGGAGTGCGCGAGGCTAAAGGATTGGCTTATTATATTCATACAACGACTGATGATTATATGGACGGCGGTGCGATTGTTACGAATGCCGGCGTGGATTTGAAGAGAATTGATGATGCTGTGAAAGGAATTATTGAAGAATATAGGAAGTTGCGCGATGAAGGTGTCCTTGAAGATGAACTTAAAAAAGCGAAATCTTTTGTGAAAGGAAAAATGGTTTTGAATCTTGAGGATAGTGAGGAATATGCGCATTTGTTGGCTAAATATGCTCTTTTGCACGGGGAAGCTAAATCTCCGGAAGAAATTGCAAAGGCTGTCGAAGCTGTGACTATTGATGATGTTATGAGGGTTGCTCGTGACCTGTTTAAAGCGGAAAAAATGAAAATTGCGGCAATCGGGCCGTACGATGATAAATCGAGATTTGAGAAATTGGCGGAAGGATTATAAAAAAACCTCCTTGTCCCTCTTTTATTCCATAAGGTTTTGTGGTATAATTGTTTGATAAAAATAAAAACAAAAATATGCACAGATTTAGATTGATTGAAAAATTTAGTGTTAAGGAGCATAGGTTTTTGAATGATGTTGGTTCTCCGAGTGGAGCGCCAGCGGCTGCTCCTGCGGCTGCTCCCGCTAAACCTAGCGATGCTCCCGTGGCTGCTGAAGTTGTTCCTAAACGCGATCAGGATTTGCCTAAATTACAGGCTGAACTTACGGAAAAATTGACAGAACCAAGTGAAGTGGTTGTTTTAAAAAAATATTTTGAGGAGGCGAATAAAATTAAAGATGAAGTTTTTAAAGCCGCTGGTCCGATTTCGTCTGCAAATTTTGATGGCGAAAAAGAGCGAATTAATAAGGAAATTTATGCCGCTTACAAAAAGGTTAATGCGGATTTTTCAGGGTTAAAAACTGTTTTTGGAATTAAAGAGGAAAAAGAGGGTGATTTTAATACTGATCTTCTTGCTATTGTTTCTTCAGCACTTGCGAATAGTTTTATAAATAAAGCGAAAGAAGATACAAAATATATTGATGCCTTTTTGCAAAATGAAAATGGAAAGCAATTTGCGGCGGGGAGAATTGAGGCGACGTTTTCCTATGCTAATAATACAGCTTCAACAAAAGTAACCGGAGGCGAGGCATATGACAAAGCTTATGCGGAATTTGTAAAAACACAGCCGAAAGACGCTGTTCCTGCGGGTGCGACTGCGCCTGTGGAAGGACAAAAACCTGTGGAGGTGGATCCGCCTTTAACGACTGATGCAGAAAAAATTGAATATATGGCAAATACCAAAGTTGGAAAATTGTTGGCATTTATCGGTGTTGATTTTGCAAAGGTTTTGAATAAAACAAGTCCTATTGTGGCGGCAATTTTTGTTGCTCTTGGTTTTGGACCAAAATTGGGAATTGATTCTTCTTTTTTGAATGATCTTCCTGAGCCTGCCAGGAAGGTTGTAACTCAATTTGCGGCCTCTGAATATGGTTATGAAAAACATAAGGCTGAGGCGGCGAAAGTGCCTGAGGCAACGACCGAGGCAACATCTGCAAAAGCGCCTGAATATGAGCAATTTAATGAAGATTCTTTCACTAAAATTGTAAAAGAAAAGAAAGCTTTGGATCAGTCTAAGGCCGGAATTAAAATTGATAAAGAATTTGTGCTTTCAGGTGCGCATCCTGCAAAAGTTGTGACTAATTTGAATGATGGTGGAGAGATTGTTTTGGATGGAGGGACGGCCGGCGCGAAATTAATTGTTAATGGAAAAGAGGTGGTTGCTGAAAAAGATAAAGTTGTGCGTCTTGGGAAAGAGACTGTGGATGCCGATATAAAGAGCAAAAATGGAATTGCGATTTTGACCGGAACTATTCCGGCCGGAGTTGTATTTAATAATAAGTGTAAATTTTCGGAGCAGGAGGAAGCTCAAGCTGTGGCATAATTTTCATAAAACAGAAAATCGTTTGGCTAAATAGCCTTGTTTTGGTATAGTTTCGTTTGCTTTATAGGCTCATAGTGTCAATGGTAGCACACCGGTCTCCAAAACCGTTAGTGAGGGTTCGAATCCTTCTGGGCCTGCCAAAGTACGTGTTCTGTTATTGAAAATCAGCGAAAAATCTTTAATGGCGCCATGGCCAAGTGGTTAAGGCAGCGGTTTGCAAAACCGTTATTCCCCAGTTCGAATCTGGGTGGCGCCTCCAAAATTTGACTCCAGTATATCCGATACTTTTGTTGTTTTACCAAAAGTTCGAGAGATATGACTAAAGTCCAAATAACGTTCAATCAAATCACGGTAAATTACGGCATCTCTGACCAAGGTCAATGAAAACAGTGGAGCTTTCCCCATAATTCTTATTCCGTCCATTACATCGTTTACGCACCTTCCTCCGTATGCGCCTGCGACAAGGTTTCGTCTTGAATGTTTAAACTGTTCGTATCCGACATTATTGCCGGCACGAAGTCCATTTGGATCGAGGTAGACTGCGTCAAGTAAGCCTTCTTCCTCCCATTGATGGGTTTTTCTTCTAAAACCGCTTTGTGTGTCATTTAGGACAACTCTGAATCTTTGCCTGTCTATTCCCCGTAGCAGAAGTTCTATTTTTCCCGCATAAGTTTTTATTAATGCTTCCGTCCGTGTGTCCCTGCTTAAACCGGTATCGGTTTCAAAATAAAACGGGTGTACTAAAACAAGATTTTCTTCTCCTACGCCTCTGTTACATAAATTTTCTGATGGCATTATGTGGGGATAAACTAAGAAAATTTACTGCAATTTTGCGTATTGATTGACTGTGTCTTGTGCTTCTTTATCTACGTAGAATATGTTATTTCCGCGTCGTGCCGAGATTGAGAAGTTTTCAGGTCTTTGAGAAGTAAATGCTCCTTTAGGATTTTTTACCGGAAATTCTGTGTCGTTTCTTTTTCGTGTTTTCATGATTATTATTCCTTTTTCAGGGCCTTGGTACTCGGACACATCTTTACATTCTATAATATAGTCACGTAACATTTTGAATTTTGGATCTTGCGGTTCTCCACTCCATCTTTGTTGCGACCAGTTTCCTATTTGGTGTGTTTCTTGGATAAGTCCAACAGGATTATTTGTCTTAAGTGGATTTGGTGTGATTTGAACTGATGATACACTTTCTATTGTTTCCGGATTTTCCTCTGCTCCGAAAATTTGTGCTTGAAAATTATAGTGATCAAAATTCCCATCCGGTGTATTTCCTTGTATGTGAAGAGTGTTTAATTGGAATAATTGAATGTCTCCAAAGAAAAGTCCGACCGCTTTTTTGTCTTCAGGAACTATTATTGTTATTCCTCCACTCAATGATTCCCTTCCGTTAAAAGTTACATCTTTCCAAACTAAATCATTTGCTTCAAAATCTATTGATTCCGGCATGGGTTGACCTAGGTCGCGTCCTGTCATTTGTGCATAACTTAGTTTTTTTGCTAAATTTTCTCGTAATTTTTTTTCTGATTCTGCTGTCAATTTCCCTTCCGGAGTAAGAACTAAATTTTCCAACATTGGCTTAAAATGGGGTTCTACACATGATTCAATATATTGCACTTCATCGGGATTTATTTCTTCTTTTAGTCCTTTCGTAGTTTCTTCTGTTTCTTCTGCGTCTGGCGCTGTTGGCGTTACATCTATAGGGTCTTGAACTGTGTCCGGTGTTGCTTTTGGTGTAGGTGGTGTGGTTTGTGGTGGTAATTGAGCGTTTATGTGTTCTTTTATCTCTTGTTTTACGCCTGCCAATGTGGAAAGTGTGCCTACCGTTGCGCCTATCACTGCGCCTGACAGCATCATTATTAAGTCACGTCTTGACCATGGTTTTGGTGTTTGCTCTGTGTTTGTTTGTCCTGGTGTTTCTTTAGTCATTTTTTATATTGTTAATTTATTGCGGTTGTGGATGATATCATTTTCTCGTAAAAAGTCTATGTGAATTTTGACAGAATGTCGATGGATGATATAATCGGGTTCCAATTTTAATCTTTTTCCTATGAATAAATCAATGAGAGAAGTTGTTGAGTTTAGATTTGCGTGCAAGCATTTTGATGTTTCGAAGAAAATTGATGACGGTGTTTTGCATGAATTAATGGATCTTACGAGGCTTAGTCCAAGTTCTTATGGACTTCAGCCTTGGAAATTTATTGTTATTAAAAATGACGAATTGAAAAAAGCGCTTGCTCCGGCTTGTTATAATCAACCGCAAATTGTTGAGGCGAGTTGTGTTGTTGTGATGTGCGCGAGGACCGATGTGAGTAAAGTTTTGGAGGAATTTTCTGCTAAGTCGAAAGCTGATATGGGTTATACAGATGAGCAAAGTGAAGGTTTTAAGAAAATGGTTAATTCTGTGATTTTGAGTAAATCTGATGATGAAATTAAAACTTGGGCGCAAAAACAAGTTTATCTTGCGGGAATGAATCTTATGACTGTTTCTGCAGAAAAAGGAATTGATTCTTGTCCGATGGAAGGGTTTGAAGCGTCTAAAGTGTCTGAAATTTTGGGGCTTTCTAAAGAGCTTACTGCGACTTTGATTATTCCACTTGGATATAGAAATATGGAGCAACCGAAAAAGACAAGATTTGATTTTGCCGATGTTGTTGAGGAAAGGGAATAAAGCTGAAATTTTGGCGAATTAGCCTTGTTTCGAGGCTTTTTAGCTAGTAGAATGCGAATGCTTTTTAACCAAAAAAATATGTCACATGTTACTGAAAAAACTTTAGTTTTGATTAAGCCTGATGCGATTCAGAGAAGTCTTATAGGGCTTATCACTGAGAGATTTGAACGCAAGGGACTTAAACTTGTCGGACTTAAAATGATGACTCTTGATGAGGCGATTTTGCGTGAGCATTATGCGCATATTGCAGAAAAACCATTTTTCCCAGGAGTTGCTAAATTTATGCAATCGACTCCTGTTGTGGCTATGTGCTGGGAAGGACTTGGAGTTGTGGACGCTGTTAGAAAAATTACTGGAATTACAAAAGCTCGTGAGGCTGAAGGCGGATCTATCCGCGGAGATTACGCGATGAGCGTTTCTTGTAATGTTATTCACGCATCTGACACTGTTGAAAATGCAGAAAAAGAAGTAAAAAGATTTTTCAAAACTGACGAAATTTATAGCTACGATAAGTCTGAATATTTGCATGTGTATGCGGATGACGAGAGAACTGCATAATCGGTTTTTTTATGGCGATTGAAGAACTCAAAAAGAAAGCGGCGAAGATCCGTTTGGATTGTCTTGAGATGACATCGAAAGCGGGATATGGCTACACTGGGAGCATGATGTCCGTGGCGGATATTTTGGTTGCGCTTTATTATGGCGATTTGGGCAGACAAAAAGTGATGAATTATGATCCAAAAAAACCTCAATGGGACGGACAGGATTATTTGATTTTATCAAAGGGGCATGCGGCTGGAGCGCTTTATGCAATTTTGGCGGATTTGGGATTTTTTGACAGACATGAGCTTGATTTTTTCGGACAATTGGGCGGAATTTTGACTACCCGTCCAAATCCAAAAATTCCTGGTGTTTTTTCTTCCGGAGTTTCACAAGGAAACGGACTTTCTTTTGCGATTGGGATTGCGCTTGCTCTGAAGGCTGACAGAAAAAATAACAAAGTTTTTGCGGTTCTTGGAGACGGAGAATTGCAGGAAGGACAAGTGTGGGAAGCCGCTATGGCGGCCGGAAATTTCAAATTGAACAATCTGATTGCGTTTGTTGATAATAATAAAGTTCAGTCGGATGGGCTTGTGTCTGCGGCAATGGATGTATATCCACTTCAAGATAAATTTGAGGCATTTGGATGGAATGTGATTCAAGTGACTGACGGACATAATTTTGAACAAATTCTTGACGCTGTTGAGAGGGCTTTTACGTCTAACAGAAGGCCTAGCGTGATTTGGTGTCATACAATTTGCGGGAAGGGAATTGAATTTGCGGAAGGAAAAGTTTCATATCAGGGAGTTTCTTTAAGTGAAAATGAAATGAATGATGTGACGAAAAAGTTAAAAGAAAATTTATGAAAAATAATCTCTACAAAGCGTTTGATGATGCGATTATAAGAATTTTGAAAAAACACGGAAATTCTATGATTTTTATGGGTGCTTTCCCAAAAGTTTTTGAGCCTGCAAATTTTGCAAGATTTTTTCATGATAGGGTTTTCAATTTTGGGCTTGCAGAAGCCAATCTTGTGACTGCGGCGGCGGGCAGTACGGTGCGTGGAAAATTGCCCTTTGTTTTGGGCGGGGCGTCTTTTTTGACTGGAAAAGCGTGGGGGCAAATAAAAGACATGATTTGTTATCCAAATTTGAATGTTAAGATTATCGGCTTTGGAAGCGGACTTTCAGCTGGTCAAGGAGGCGTTGGAATGCACAGCACTTCAGATATTTCTTTGATGAGAAGTATTCCGAATATGAAGGTTTTTTGTCCTGCGGATTTTTATCAGGCAGTGAAGGTTTTTGATTTTATTGCTGAGGATTTTGGACCTTGTTATGTTCGACTTTTTGACGGGGAATTTGAAAATATTTTTGATGAAAAATATGAATTGAAGATGGTGGATAGAATTAGAGAATATGGAGATGTTTCGAATCGTGCGGACGTTGCTGTGTTGTCTCACGGAAGGCTTTTTTCTCAGTGTTTGTCTGTCGTAAAAGAATTTGAAAAAGACGGAAAATCTTGCGGACTTTATAATTTTCCGATGATAAATCCATTGGATAAAAAAACTGTTTTGGAAATTTTGAGAAAATATAAAAAAGTTTTTGTCGTTGAGGATCATGGCATTGGAGGGCTTTATTCTGCGGTTTGCGAAGTTTTGGCGGAAAGCGGAAATGAAGCTATCGGAATGCCTCACGTTATTGTGAAAAAAATCGGAATTGATGAGAAATTTGTTGAATCTGCTAGAGAAGAAGAACTTTACAAAAAATACGGTTTGGACAGCGAGGGAATTTTGAAAAATCTCAATAATGAGATATAGTTCCGTAAATTAACAAAATAAATTATGGAAAATAAATTTAGTAAAGTTTGGGTTTTTATTTTAGTATTATTGATATTGGCAGGCGGCTATTTTGGTTTTGCAAAATATAAGATGCTTTGGCCATTTTCTTCTGAGGTGACAGTAGAAAATGCGTGGATTGAGGAAGAAATTACTGCTGATGGCACAATTCTAACAAAGCCGGCTGTTGATGAGGACACAACTTTAACTACCAATCCAGAAAAGACTACGGCGGTTACTCCGACAACGGTGCCTCGTGTTTCACAAACTTCCGTGAATGATTTTACAACATTCAATTCAAAATATTTTAATTTATCATTTCAAATTCCTGCAGATTTTGAAGTAAATGACGGGCAAAATTATATTGCAGTTTCAAAAGGAAAATATGAAAGATCTGATATTGGCAGTGACAATGCTTTTTTCTCTCTACAAAGATTTGATCAATATCTAACTCGCAATGATTCTATTTCATATGCTCGCAAGCTTTTGAAAAATAAAGTTGAATCTACTGTTACTATTGATGGTAGTAAATTTTTGCAAATTGAGGGTGATGATTATGGCAGATATGAGGGGGATAGTGCAGGAAAAATTTTACAGATTTTCTTCGATAAGTCTGTTCTTCTTGTTCAGGAGCGACCCGGTAATGATACGCAAAATTTTGATGTTTTAGCTGTGGCAAAACAAATTATTTCGACAATAAAATTTTCTTCCACGGCAAAGTAAAATTGGAACAAAGACTTTAGTTGAAGCTGAAAATGTGCTATAATTAGAGCAGAATAAATATAAATATGAACGCTCATCCAATAAAATTGTTCTCAGGTTCGTCTCATCCTGCACTTGCGCAAGAGGTTGCCGAGTGTCTTGGTGTTGAGCTTGATGAATTATTTATCACTCGTTTTGCGTGTAATGAAATTTATGCAAAACCTAAAGACAGTGTTCGCGGATGCGATGTTTTCGTGATTCAAACCGCTTCAAATAATGTGAATGAAGATTTGATGGAGCTTTTTATAATTTTGGATTCTCTTAAAAGATCTTTTGCCGGAAAAATCCATGTGGTGATGCCGCATTACGCTTATGCAAGGCAAGATCGTGTCGCGACTCCTCGTGAGCCGATTTCAGCGAAACTTGTCGCGGATTTGCTTTCGACTGCAGGGGCGGATCATTTGATTACAATGAAACTTCATAGCGATCAGGAGCAGGGATTTTTCAATTTCCCCGTGGATAATTTAAATCCTGATAAACTTTTTGCGAAATATTTTATTGATAAAAATATCAAAGATTTTGTTGTCGTTTCGCCTGATGCCGGCGGCGCAAAAGACGCGAAGAAATTTGCGGATTTGATTGGCGCGACTCTTGCGATTATTCATAAAACCAGACCTGAACATAATCAATCTGAAGTTATGCATGTCGTCGGAGAGGTCGAAGGAAAGACCTGTTTGATTTATGATGACATGATCGATACCGGAGGAAGCGTTGTGAATGCGATGAAAGCGCTTAGAGCGATGGGCGCAAATAAAGACATGTATCTTGCCGCGACTCACGCCGTGTTTTCCGATCCTGCGGCTAAAAGGCTTGCAGAAGCCGGATTTAAGGAGGTTGTGGTTTCAAATTCCATTCCTATTTCTGAAAATAAAAAATTCGAAGGTTTGAAAATAATTTCCATTGCACCGTTTTTGTCTAAGATTATTCAAAATATTCATGATGACAGATCTGTGACGAGTGCTTTTTAATTAATCCTTAATTTTTATAAAAATGTTTTACGAAAAAGATAAACCACTTGTTTTCATGGGAAGTGACCATGCCGGTTATGAGGCTAAGGGATTGTTAAAACCGTTTGTTGAATCTTTGGGATTTGTTGTTACTGATTTGGGCGCTTTTGATGCAAATCCGATTGATTATCCGGATGTCGCGAGAGAAGTCGGTGAAAAAGTTCTTGAGCATGCAAAGGAAGGGGCTTTGGGTGTTTTGATTTGTGGAACAGGAGTTGGGATGTCGATTGCCGCGAATAAGCTTAAAGGAATTCGCGCGGCGCTTGTTACTGATGAAAATTTGGCTGAGATGTCACGAAAACACAATGATGCAAATGTTTTGGCGATGGGTGCTCGAACTACAGACATAGAATTGATGAAAAAAATTACAGAGAAATTTTTGAAAACTCCTTTTGAGGCTGAGGAAAGGCATTTAAGGAGAGTTGAAAAAATGGATAAAATGAACATTGCTCCTGCAAAAACGGGGGACGGCCAAGACGGTGCGACTTGTTAATCCAAAAAGATGAACGAAGAAAATAAAAATAACGGCAGAAAAATAAAACTTGCGCCTTCTATTTTGTCGGCTGATTTCGGCCGTTTAAACGAGGAAATAAAATCAGTGGAGGAATTTGTGGATATGATTCATGTTGATGTGATGGACGGCCATTTTGTGCCGAATATTACGCTTGGTGCGCCTGTTGTGAAATTTATAAAAAGCAAATTGCCGCTTGATGTTCATTTGATGATTGAAAATCCTGAAAAATTTATTAAAGATTTTGCAGATGCAGGAGCGAAAAGAATTGTTGTGCACAGTGAAGCGTGCGGTGAAAATTTGCGTGCTGTTTTGATGATGATAAAAAGTTTTGGGTGCGAATGTGGAGTTTCAATAAAGCCTGCAACAAGTGTAGATGCGGTAAAAGATGTTTTGGATTTGGCGGATGAAGTTTTGGTTATGACTGTTAATCCGGGATTTGGCGGACAAAGTTTTATGGAAGATATGGTTCCAAAAATTCGAGAATTAAGGGCTCTTGGTTATCAAGGTGATATCGCTGTGGATGGCGGAATAAACGACAAAACAGCTCCTGTTTGTATTGATGCAGGTGCGAATTTACTTATTTCAGGAAGTTATTTTTTCAAGGCTGTTGATAAAAAAGAGGCGGCACAAAAAATTAAGGGCGGGCTGTAGTATCGACTGAAGGTTTTTTCTTTTCGGCTTTTTTCTCGTGAAATCTTTCCAAAACTTTTCGCACTTTTTCAGGAAGTTCCATTCTGATTACTTCGATTTGCCATTTTTCCACTTGTGCAATTAATTCGTGATCTATCGGTTCCATGTGTTGTGGATTCTCGGTCTCAAATTTGTGATATGCTTTTACTGTTTCATCTATTAAATATGAAAGTGTTTCGTATAGAGGCATTTCTTCGTGATCGTGATCAAGCATTTGATATGCAATAAGTCTGGAAACGGTTCCTCTAAGGGTTTTTCTTTGAGAGTCTAAAGACATTTTTGAGAGCGTGGAAACATTGTGAGCTCTATCAGAATTTTTTGTCACAAGTATTTTTTGCCGTGTCGGTATTGATCCGGTTATGGTATGTAGTCGGATTAAAAATCTTAATATTTTTCCGTCGTCATATTCTTCCGGAAATTGTGGTATTGTTTTTAACTTTGGATCTTCTTTATTCCCTTCTTCTTTTTCTTTTTTATCTTCTTCTTCTTCTTCTGTTGTAGCGGTTGGAGGTGTTGTTTTTTTTGGGAATAGTCTTACCAAGTCTTTTCTTGTTATTCCAAGTTGCTCCATGGTTCGTGTTTTTCCTGCAAGATTTTGAGTTATTGCGCGTTTTTTTTCTAGATCTGAAAGAACTGTGTTATTTGAAAGGACTCTTATTGACGCTTTTGTTCTGGCCATTGTCGTTTTGTTCATGATGTCCAGAATTTTTGCCGTGAATTTTTCATCTGGAATTCCAAATCCGCTTTCAATCGTTGTGTCGTGTGAATCAAGCTCTGTTTTTAAGGTTTCCATTATCCCTTCTATTGAGCGATCCGTGTCTTCAAAAATATCATGGTATGCTCCGGCTACTGCGATAGCAACCGGATTTAAATCCAGTTGTGTTTCTTCAATAATGAATGGAACCGTATGTCTTATTGACCCAAGTGTTACTTCAGATGCGTGGAAAACTGTAGGTTTTGCTTCAGTTTTTCTTACAAGATCTTTTTTTTGTCTGTAATATTCTTTTTTTGCCGAGCCCAATGTTATAAATATTGCATCGATAAGTTGAACATATCTATTGTGCACCACAATTTGTTGTCGTAATGGATGATCGAGAGGTAAGACATATTCATCTCCTTGTTTTTCAATTAATGCTTCCAAATATTTTCTGAGTTCTATTCTGAATGTTTTCATCTCTATATCAAGGTCTTGTCTTAGCGATTTTTCTGTTGTTTGCCATGTTTCTAGTGCAGGATCGGAAGATATTATCGCCATTGCACTTTTTTTGAATTTTGCCTGCATTTCTATCGGGCTTTGTTCTACCATAGTTCTTGAACTTTCGTCGGAGTTCTTTGGTGAATTCGCCCAATGTTTTTTTATTTCTTGTGCTTTTGCTTCAAGTTTTGTTTTTTGTGCCAGAAATGATTCCCATAATTTTTTGATACGGGCTTTGTGGTTTTCGTGAATTGAAGTGCCCAAACTATCGAAGGATTCCTCTTGAGGTACTTTCAAATAAGTTTGCTCCATATAGCACAAATATGCGCTATTTTCGTTGTAGCAGTTCTCGATTTTGTCATTTATAGGCCATCTCTCGACTAGGAGGGCATGAGATCCGACCTTTATCACCTTTTTATCTTGTTCGTACTGCTGGTCTTTCGCTAATTGTTCGTCTGTTTTATTGATACCCATGTTTTCGCAAAAAGAGCAGTTATTTTACGTCGTTTTGGAGTGTTTTGTCAAGTAGGGAGGATGGAATGGAATTTTGCTGTAAATTATATAATTTGTTGAGTATTTTTATGAGTGGTGATAATATTTGCTCCTTTATTTATTATTTTTAAATTTTTTATATGTTTGAAAGTAGTCCTTATTCTGCAACTTTCTCTTCGACGGTTGAACACCATCGTCATTTAGAGGCTGGAATGAGCCCTGAAACCATTGCTATGTTCGCTGATATAAATAATGTTGATCATGTTTTGACGAGAAATGGAAAAGAGCCGATAACGGGTGTGGATCTTCATGATCCTGAGTCTATAAGGGCTTATTATGAAGGGATTGCAGGTGGATTCAGTCAGCCTGGGGGGTTTGTGCGGTTTCTTGATTCTTTTGGAATTCCTGTGGGGGTTATGCGAAGGCTTGAAGATTTGCAATATGCGACCTACAAACAAATAATGGATCAAGCGGACGCAGGAAGTATTCATACTGAATTGCGTGGTTCTCCTTATACTTATCAGATGTCATAAAAGGAAAACCTCCTTATGAAGAAATTATTGGGGCTATTAAGTTTGGAATTCAAAGGGCTTATGAGCATGGAGCGAGTGGTGCCTTTATAGCATGTTTTAGCCGAAATAAGCCTGAATTCGCACAGGATGTTGTGAATGCGGTCTTAAAGACTCATTCTCCTGAAAGCCCCACCGGTCTTGATGTAGCTGGTGGACCGGAAGATAAATTTCCAAATACTATGTTTGAAGAGGTGATGAGGCCTGCGATTGAGGCTGGAGTGCCGATTACCGTGCATGCCGGAGAACAAGCTAAAGGGCCTGATTTTAAAGAAGCTCCACCTAGTTTTATAAGAGATGCTATTGAGAGGCTTGGTGCCCGAAGAATAGGTCATGGACTTTCTTTAATGGCTGGAGATGAGGCTCTTTGGGATTTAATTCGTGAAAAAAATATATGCATTGAGTGTTGTCCTCCAAGTAATGCAATTTTGGGATATGTGCCTATGGGAAAACATCCTTTGAAATATTTTTTAGATACCGGTGTTAAGGCTACGCTTAATACTGATGATCCATTGATGTTTGATGTTGATAGCGTCAGATCTATTTTTGTAAAACATGGAAGAGATTTGGGGCTTACGCCTGAGGATGTTATTAAAATGGCTTCCAATGGAATAGATGCGGCTTTTGTTTCAGAATTCAAAAGAGAATTATTGAGGGAAAAACTTAAGAGAAGGCTTCGTTAAAAAGAATATCTGGTGCGTCCGGCGGGAATCGAACCTGCGACCTTTGGCTCCGCAAGCCAACGCTCTATCCAGCTGAGCTACGAACGCACGTGTTTATGCGTATGCTTAGCGCATATGCGTTGCGATTTTAAAGGTTTGAAAAGATTTTTACAACTTCTTTGTGCAAAAAGCCGTTTGTGGCAAGGATGTCTTGGCCGAAAAGGTCCAGAGTTTTTCCGTTTGTGTCGGTTACTGTTCCGCCTGCTTCTTTGACTATCAGGCTTCCTGCTGCGATATCCCAAGCTTTCAATCTGAATTCCCAATAGCTGTCGAATCGTCCGCAGGCAATATAGCAAAGGTCAATTGCGGCTGAACCAAGCCTTCGAAGCGCTTGGCATCTTGGTAGCATTTTTGTGAAATATGGGACATTTACTTCTTTGTGGGCGACCGGAAATCCTGTGACAATAAGTGAATCTTCAAGTGTTTTTGTTGATGATGTGCGGATGCGTTTTCCATTTAAATAAGCGCCTTTGTCTTTTGCGGCGTAAAAAGTTTCATTCATTTTTGGTGCGTGAACGACTCCGACGATAATTTCACCGTGCATGTACTCGAAATTTTTTGAAGATTTTATTTTCTTCATGTGAACGAGTGCAATTGACACCGAAAAAATGGGTAACCCATGCGCAAAATTCGTTGTGCCGTCGAGCGGGTCTACGATCCAAACATATTCCGCATTTGGTATTTTTTTATTTTTGAAAAAGTCTTCTTCCGACAAAATTTCATGTTCCGGATAATGTTTTTTTATTTCCTGCATTATGAATTTTTCAGAAGCCTTGTCGGCGTTTGTGACAAGGTCGTGTCTGGCTTTTTCCGTGATTTTTATGCGATCTTTTTCAGTCGCGAGTATTATTTTTCCGGCTTTTTCAGCGATATCGATGGCGAACTTTAGTAATTTCATGAGGAAATGATAGCACTTTTAGAGCTCTATTTCCATCTTTGGGAGGAAGCTGTTTTTTTTGCGTTGTACAACAAGGCGTCCTGTTCTTCTTCGGATACCCTTTGAACCCATTTCTCTAAGTGCACCATCTGTATTGGAGTATACGCCATAATCAGTGAGCGTTGAAAATCCTTCTCGTTCAAGGCAAAGTTTCACAAATCTTGTATTTGCGTGTGAAAGTGCCGGTTTGTTGTTTTGTAGATAAACTCTCATGTTTGCAGGAAATTCTTCAAGGGAAAGATTTGTTCTTGATTCATGAATGTGGGCATATGGTGTGTTTGGATTTTCTTCTTCAAATCTCAGAAAAGAATCTCTCCATAGGCCTAAATTTAGTGGTAATTCTTGTCTTCTCATGGGGATTCCAAACAGGCGATTGAATAGTGCTGTTTTTGCTTCATATTCGTCCATTTCAAACGGTTTTTTTTGCGCGAAGTCGCGAATTTGGACCAATAATGGTGTTTTTGAAATAGGATGTATTACAAATTCATATTGAAGAGCGCGATCTTCAGGTAATGCGCCTGTTTCTCTGAATTTTCTTATTGTTTCCAACAGTTTAAGTGATGTTCTTGGATATGCCTCTATCCATGGACTGAATACTTTTTCTCCCAATATATTATTTGCACAGAACCAGTCAGGGCCCTCGTCTCCGTATTCTCCATGAAACGCTATATCTGAGGTCAGTCCGTCTTGAATATTTGGATGCTCTGTAACTGTCGCACCTTTGAAGTCTTGGTCTTTTGGTTCTTCTTCTTCGTCTGTTGGGTTGTCCAATTTGTCCCATTTGTCTTTTCTTCTTCCGTCTTTTACGGTTAATTCTTCGATGTATGGAGATACCGATATTGTTGTTTTTTCAGGATCATATCCGTTGTTTTCCATGGCGGCGTACTTCAGAAGTTGCGGATCAAATAATTTTTTGCGCATTTCCTCAAGAATTTGGTCTATAAGTTTTAAATCTAATTTAACTTTTCGTGTCGGTATAGTGTCTACCATCCCGCCCCAATCCGATCTTTCGCTTGTTCGCAGGATTGCTCTTGATGTTCCAAAATATTTGCATTGTTCTTTTAGCTGATCCATGGCTCTTTCACTTATTCTTTCACGCACGCCAAAAACGTGTTGCCAAAGAAGGTGTTCTCGGAGACTTTGATGGTTGTCCCCGAAATATTCGAGAGCGCCGTGTTTGCCTCCGAACATGTCGATGTATTGTTGTAGTTTTGGTGCCATGGAGGGTTAATTTAGCTCTTATTTTTGGATTTTTCAATTGTTTTTGTCTGTGGCGGTGGACTTGTTTTGGCTGATATGATACAATCTTTTGGCTTAAAAATACGCAAAATGACCCACCAGAAATTTGTTTTAAAATCAGAAATGACGCCGAAAGGTGATCAGCCGGAGGCGATTGAAGCGCTTTCTAAAGGGCTTAAGAAGAATGAAAGGTTTCAGACTTTGCTTGGAGTCACAGGTTCAGGAAAGACTTTTACGATGGCAAAAGTTATTGAGAAACTTCAGCGTCCTGCGCTTATTCTTGCGCATAATAAGACTTTGGCGGCACAACTTTGCAGTGAGTTTCAGGAATTTTTTCCTGATAATGCCGTGAGTTATTTCGTGTCGTATTATGATTATTATCAGCCGGAAGCGTATTTGCCGTCGACGGATACTTATATTGAAAAAGATGCGTCGATAAATGAAGAAATTGAAAAATTCAGACATGCCGCTACTGCAAATTTGTTGACTCGTCGCGATGTTATCATTGTGGCTTCTGTGTCATGTATTTACGGTCTCGGTTCTGTTGAGGACTATACGGCGTTGGCGCGAACAATTAAAGTTGGGGAAGTTGTTTCGCGTGATAAACTTTTGCGACAATTAACTGATATGCAGTACACGAGAAGTTCGATGGAATTTAAAAATGGGATGTTTCATGTGCTTGGAGATACTGTGGAAATTTATCCGCCGGATCGAGATAATGTTTATAGGATCGAGTTTTTTGGAGATGACATTGAGGCGATTTCGGAGGTTGAATCTTTTACGGGAGAGCTTGTTAAAAAGATGGATGAAATCACGATTTTTCCTGCGAAACATGATGTTACAACTGAAGAAAAAGTGAAAAAAGCGGTTGAAGGAATAAGGAAAGATCTTGATTTGCGCTACAATGAGCTGAAAAGTCAGGGTCGAAATCTTGAGGCGGAAAGAATAAAAACACGAACGGAATATGATATTGAGATTTTACTTGAGACGGGCCACTGCAGTGGAATTGAGAATTATACGCGTTATCTTAGCGGAAAAGAGCCCGGAGAAAGGCCGACGACTTTGATGGATTATTTGCCGAATGATTTTCTTCTTTTTATTGATGAATCGCACATGAGTGTTCCGCAAATCGGAGGAATGTTTGGAGGAAATCTTTCGCGAAAAACGACACTTGTGGAACATGGTTTTAGGCTTCCTTCAGCGCACGACAACAGGCCTCTGAAATTTGATGAGTTTGAAGAATATATGAAAAATACTGTTTTTGTTTCTGCAACTCCCGGAAAATATGAAATGGCAAACACGAAAAAAACTGCAATTGTCGAACAAGTTGTGAGGCCTACGGGGCTTGTGGATCCGGAAATTTCAGTGCGACCTAAAACAGGACAAATCGAAGATTTGCTTAAAGAAATAAAAACTGTGACTGATAGGGGAGAAAGAGTTCTTATTACAACTTTGACGAAAAGAAGCGCTGAGGATTTGACTGAATTTTTGTCGGATGCTGATATTCGTGTAAGGTACTTGCATTCTGACATTGTGACTATTGAAAGGGTGGAAATTTTGAGAGATTTAAGGCTTGGAAAATTTGATGTTTTGGTCGGTATAAATTTGCTTAGAGAAGGTTTGGATTTGCCGGAAGTTAGTTTGGTGGCAATTTTGGATGCTGATAAAGAGGGATTTTTGCGTAGTGAAAGCGCTTTAATCCAAACGACAGGAAGATGTGCCAGAAATGTGAATGGACGTGTAATTATGTATGCCGACAAGGAAACGGCGGCAATAAAAGGTGCGATAAAAGAGACAA
Organism: Candidatus Altimarinota bacterium; assembly: GCA_023231115.1. Taxonomy (GTDB): domain Bacteria; phylum Patescibacteriota; class Gracilibacteria; order UBA1369; family LOWO2-01-FULL-3; genus UM-FILTER-38-24. The sequence continues at coordinate 111,112 of JALNWA010000002.1, read as the reverse complement.
ATCGTCGTCGTGAAAAACAGGTTATTTACAATAAGGAACATGGAATTACGCCTGAAACAATCAAGAAGGCAATTCGTGATATCTCGCATTTGGCAGGCAAAAAGAAACCTGAGAAGAGGTTTGGCGGAGAAAAAGTGCCGAAGGATGAGGTTGGTCGATTGATAAAAGTTCTTGAAGATAAAATGCAGATTGAAAGTGAAAATCTAAACTTCGAAAAAGCCGCTGAAATAAGGGATGAAATCGAGGCATTAAGGGAGGAATACAAAGTATAGGAAGAAACACAATGATTTTTCACAAAAATTACTTCTTTTCTTCCTCCTTGAAATTCACCTTAACATTCTCTTTCTCAGGTTCTTGAGCTTCGAAGAATGTGCGAGAAGCGAAGCCTAGCATCTGAGCTAAAAAGTTGTTTGGGAAAACTTGAATTTTTGTGTTGAAATCACGAACTACCGCATTGTAATAACGGCGTGAAAGTTGAAGATTGTCTTCCACTTCCGCAAGTTTATTCTGAAGATCCATGAAGTTTTGATTTGCTTTAAGCTCAGGGTAGTTTTCAGCTACTGCGAAAAGTGATTTTAATGTGCTTGAGAGCATGTTCTCGGCTTTTTCCTTGTCTCCCATGTCTTTTGCCTGCATCGCTTGTGAGCGGAGCGCTGTGAGCTTCTCAAAGGTCGCAGATTCATGTTTGGCATAACCCTTTACTGTTTCAACAACGTTTGGGATAAGGTCATATCTGCGCTTTAGTTGTGTGTCTATTCCGGACCATGCTTCGTCGCATTTGTTTTTGAGGCTGATTACGCTGTTGTAAAGTCCGACAATAAAAATTGCAATTATTGCTAGTGCTAATAATACGTATGTCATAAATGGTTGTTAGTGCTTAAAGAGGCCAAAATCTTTTATTGACCTTTGTAAACTCTACTATTTCTTTTCCTTTTAGGCAAATTGTTTTATTTGTCTTCGTGAACTGTGATTTCCAATTTTTTTGTGGATCCTCCGGTGCAGTATAATTCAGGTTCTATTCCATATGGAGCAACAAGTATTTTTGCCGCGGTAGAAAGCCCCCTTATTGGCTTTTGTTCTCCTCCTGAGGTTTGGTATGCATCTAAGCGAGCCGGTTCACAATTTTTATCTTCAAATGAATCTTCTCCAATTGTTGTACGGCATATTCGAGAAGCTCTGCCTGCTATACAATCCAATTCGGTATGTATTTCTTTTGGAAGAGTTTTTCCTTCCGGCATCGCTGCCATAAGTTCGGCTCTTACTGCTGTGCCTTCGTTAGTCGCCTTATTGTTGTTGTCGCATCTTGTTATCCCTGCCGCGCATAGGAGTCCGAGGGCAGCAAGTCCTGTAAGGTTTAATATCGTTTTTGCTTGTTCTCTCTTCGATGGTTCTCTGAAAGACGTGCCCGTAGGTGGATCGCAATTATCTCTAAGATGTCTCATGTATTCTTCGCCTGTAACCGGCTTTGCCTTCATCGGATTTAAATCCGGACGAATTGATAATTTTTGATTTGTCATTTTAAAAGTGTTTTATTTAAACAGGGCGTTTATTCTACACTTATTGATGATTTTGTCAAGTATGTCTTTTTAGGCTTGTTTAAGCAGTTCTTCGGCTTTTGCCCAGTTTGCTACTTTCCACCAATTTTCGATGTATTCAGGTCTGCGATTTTGGTGTTTCAAATAATAGGCATGTTCCCAAATGTCTATTGTCATAATTGGCGTTAAGCCTTGAGAAAGGGGAGAATCTTGATTTGAAGTTGAGATTATTACAAGTTTTTCTTCAGATGCTTTTTTGCAAAGCCATGTCCAGCCACTTCCAAATTTTAAAGAAGCTTCGTTGGTAAAAATTGTTTTGAAATTTTCAAATGACGTGAATGATTTGTTTATGGCTTCAAGAAGCGCTCCTTGTGGCGTGTTGTTTTCCTGACCCGGACGAAGAAATTCCCAAAAAAGATTGTGATTTACATATCCTCCGCCGTGATTTATTACGGCTTGGCGAATATCTTCCGGAATTTTTGAAGTGTCTTTTAGCAGATCTTGTGGCGCTTTTTCGAATAATTCAGGATGTTTTTCAAGTGCTGCGTTAAATTTATCTGTGTATGTTTGATGATGCTTTGAATGGTGAATTTCCATTGTTTTGGCATCGATATACGGTTCGAGCGCATCGTATGTGTAAGATAGTTTTGGTAGTAGGTGAGCCATTTTAGTATGGTATTAATTTGTAAAAATGTACGGTTTTTATTTTTTTTGTGTGTACATGAAAAATGATAGCTGGTTTTTAAATAATTTTCCAGTCTATTTTGGACTAAATTAGTATGATATTGCTTTTAGTGTTTCTTCTGCGGTTTTTTGCCATGTGTGTTTTTTTGCAAATGAGAGTCCGTTTTTTATTAATGTGTCGCGCAGAGAATTTTTTTGATTTGTTTGTGAATTATTTATCAGAGATAAAATATGTTTTTTTAATTTTTCTTTATCTGTCGGATTGAACAAAAGTGCTGTGTTTCTATAAATTTCTTTAAGACTTCCGCCTTTCGAACAAATCACCGGTATTCCATAATTCATGGCTTCCAGAGGCGGTAAACCGAACCCTTCGTAAAGAGAAGGATAGATGAAAATGTCTGCATTTTTTAACAATATTTCTTTCTCGGATTCTGTTATCCAATCAGTTGTGATGATTTGCAGTTGTTGAGATTTTGTTGAATTATTTTGATTGCTTTGGTTGTTGTATTTCTTTATTTTTTTTAGAAGTTGTTTTGATTTCCATCCAATTTGTCCTGCAAGTATCAACTGATGGGGGATTTGATGTGTAGTTTTCAGCTCTATAAAGGCATCCACGAGAATTTCAAGATTTTTGCGCGGTTCTATTGTTCCGAGATATAAAAAATACGGTTGTGAAATATTTTTGTCTGTTTCTGTTTTTTCCGGCGGTTTTACTCCAAGATGTGTGACTGAAATTTTGGCTTTTGGATGATATTTTTTCACTATGTCTTCCTTTGTTGTTTGTGACGGAGTGATTATTATGTCTGCGTTTTCAATGCTTCTTTTTAAAAATAATTTGTGAATAAATCTTCCTCTAAATGTGTGAAAATGTGGAAATAAAACCGGAGTTATATCGTGAACAACCAATGCTCTTTTTATGCCCTTTTTAAGCCTAAAAGGGCCAATATGGCATGGCTCTAAAACTATATTTGGGGAAAGTTTATTTATTATTTTTGGAATTGTGAAAAATCTTCGAATGCTTTCTCCTCCCGGAAATTTATTGCGTGGAATTATTATTTCAGAGATGCGATTCGATGATTGTGTTTTTTTGTTCGCCTTTTGGATGGCTTTTGTTAGCCATTCATTCGGCTTCGCATGAACTATTGTATATGTGTTTTTTAAATCTGTTTTTAAAAGATTTTTGGTGAGATTTTTTGTGTAGTGATGTATCCCAGCATATTGAGTGTCTATTGGATCGGCAAAAATGGTGATATGCATGCGATATTTCTTAGGTTTTCAATAAATGTTTTTCCGTAATTCTTTGTCGAAAGGCGATCATCCAAAATGATTACTTCTTTTTTTGTTTCGCTTTTTGTCTGTTTTATCCGGTTTATTATTCTTTTTAATGAAAAAATTGCGAGTGGAATTTGTAATTCATCGAATGGATTTTCGAAATTTTTGCTTGCTGTAATTAGGTATGGATCGCTTGGCGGATCGAATGGAATTTTGGTTATTATAAGCGAGTTTACGAGATTTGCATATTTAAAATAATTCCATGCGTTCGGTGTGATTATCAATACCGCGTTTTTATCATTTGCTCTGAATTGTTCCGCAACTTTTCCTATGCTTCCCGTTAAAAGTGAAATTATTTGTCTTTGTGGTTGTTCATCTTTTAAAATTTTGCCCAATTCCAATGTAAAAAATTCTATTTGTTGGCGTGAGTTTGCGATTATTGCCACTGCTCCTTCGCGGGTTTCTATGTATTTTGTTATGTTTTTTATAAGGTCTTTATCCTCTCGTGAATAATAATTTGGTTTGTCAGCGATGAAGATTTCAAAAGATGATGATTTTTCGTTTTCCTTGATTGTTTTTAGGTCTTCAGGAAGCCCAAAAAGCCGTTTTGTAAAAGTTCCGTTGTCATTCAAATCAACATTTTCGCTGATGATTTTATATGATTCGCAATTGTTTAAAATATTTTCAATTTGCGGTTTTACTTCAAATGGAGATTTTTTTATTATTGCATTTCCGTCCATGTCTTTTTCTATAAGCAAAAGATTTGATTCTATGTTTGGAGTTATAAAAAATTCTCCTAGTGTTTTTCCTGATTTTTCGAGCAAAGGGTCTTTTGTTTTGTTTAATTCTTCTATGAGGTTTTGTGCTGAGCCTAGAGCTTTTTCCCATTGTTTTGTCTCGAGGATTTCTTGTGAAATTGTGCATCTTTCAACAAATTGATTGTCGTCGGTAAAGCGATTCATTACGATCCCTATCAATCCAAAAAGCATTGTCGCTTTTGAAGAAAGTTCTTCTGTCATAGGTGAGTTTTTGCCGTCATCAAGCCTTTTTATTTGATTCAATAAAATCTCCAATTTTAAGTAATGTGAAGATTCAAAATGTAATGTTTTTACAAATTTATCGAAATCTATGATTATTAGATTTTTTGGGTTGATTGTCGAAAAATGGCTTTTGGCTGGGCTTTCTGATGAAGCAGTGTTTTCTTTGTGAAACTGTGTTGTTATGTCTCCGAGGTAATGATGCGAACAGATTGTAGGGCTCGAAATATCTTTTTCCACGCCTTTCATGAAAAATGTTTCTGAAAGCGGATCAATCAAGTTTTCATCTATATTTAATTCATGTATCAATTGTTTTTCCTGATTCAAAAATGAAAGTTCATGCAAAAGTCCGGTTTTGGTCTTGTTTAACCATATTATCGTTTTCGAAAAAGCTGTGAATTCATGGTCTTGAATTTGTGTTTTTTTGAGTAATTTTTCAAATCTTTTCATGCAAATATATTTTTTTGGAGATTCTATTTTGGCTACCGTATCAGGAATTTCAGAAAATATGTTTTGTAGAATTTCTGACGGAACGGCGACATATGAATCTTTATCTATGTTTTTTATGAGATTTTTTATCAAATCTTCATAAGGCGGGGATAGCTCTATTAAGAGGTTTTCTTTGGATTCGATTATTTTTGAAGATATTGAGGTTGTGGGCTCTTGATTGTTTAAATCCGGAGAGTCTGTTTTTTCTGAGAAAATGGAAAGTTGATTTTTTTCAAAAGATTCTTTTTGTTCCGATTTGGTGTTTTTTGGCTTAAGCGTAAGTAAAAAAGCTCCAAGAGGATTTGTTGTTTTCTCGCAAAGTTCGTGGATTTTTTTTATCGTTTCCTTCGAAAGTTCTTGGAATTTTTCAGATAATTTTATAAATAATTCCATTGCCGCAATGGAATCTTCAAGTGCGCGGTGTTTTTCTTCGTGGGAAAGATTCAGAATTTCAGAGAGGACTTCTAGGCTGTACGTAGGCAAATCAGGGAAAATTATACTTGAAAAAGGGAATGTGTCGTATAAAGGATTTGTCAGATTTAAGCCGTTTGTGTTTAAAAAAGAAACATCAAATTGAATGTTGTGGCCCACTATCGGTAAATCTCCTATAAAATCTTTTATTTCCTGTGCTTTTTCTTCGAATTTCGGGGCGTTTTTTAAATCTTCATCTGTAATGTGGGTGATGTGTTTTATGATGTCTGGAAGTGCTGTTTGTGGATTTATTAAAATTTGTAATGTCTCTTTTTGTCCGTTTAAATCAAATTTAACTGCACCAAATTCGATGATTTTGTTTTTTATTGGATCTATTCCTGTGGTTTCGAGATCTAGAGAGACGAACATATTTGTGTGTGGTGTGATTGTTTTTTATGTGAGTCTTGAGCTGTTGTTCGGGGATTCTGTGGCTTGTGGTGGTCGTGGTGACTTGTGGTGGTCGTGGTGGTGCCTTTTCTTTGTGGGTTTATCCTATATCAATGTTTGAATATTTGAAAGAGTGGATAACGTGCGAATTTTTTTGGTGGGTCGATTTTTATGTGTGCTATGGGGTGGAGATGTTTTTTTGATAATAAATTTTAGAAAAATTTTATAAATAATTTAAGAAAATTTAATGTTGGTTTGGTATGAATGTTTTTGAAGTAATTTTTTAATGTAAAAATATGATTAAAAATGATGAAAATATGTTTGTGCGGAAAGGTGGCGAGGTTGCAAATAAGGCTGAGGATGGACGTGCAGGGGGGAAGGCGAAAGAAGGAATGATTGTGAAAGAAGTTCCTGTTGGAAGGGAGGGGATGGTTGTGAAGGAAGTTTCTGTTGGGAAGGTTATTGGTCCAAGCGCTATCGGTTTTAAAATTTCTGATCTTTCAGACGAACAATTATACAAAAAATGTGTTGAATGTGGGATGAATGCAAAAGTTTGGGTGCGGAAATTTGTTGCGATGTTGCCTGAGGTCGAGAAAAGGCATCTTTATAAGAAAAAAGGGTTTGTTTCAATATATGATTTTGCTAAAAAGTTGGCAGGAATGAGTGATTTTACTGTTGATAGAATTTTGCGATTGGTTAAAAGGATTGAGGATAAGCCCATTTTGTTGAGACAGTTTGAGAGCGGAAAACAAAGTTGGAGCAAGATTGAGACGGTTTCGTACATTGCTACCAAGGAGACTCAGGAAGATTTGGCGAAAAAAATTGAGATATTGCCCCAACAGGCACTCGTGGCGTATGTGAGCCAAAAACGGGCAGAAATGGGTAGCAACGTATACGTTGAATTGAAAAATAAAAATGAAATTAATCAAGGGATGAACGATTTGAGCCGGGAGGGGTTTGAAAATGAAAATGTGGGTGGAGCTGTGGTCGGAAATGAAATGCAATTGGATTTAAGAGAAATATTTAATGGTGTTGGGGTTGATGGTAACAATAATTCGATGATTAATTCTTCGGATATTAGGCGGGAAGAGAGATATAAAATTTTTCTTTTTCATGCGAGTATTGATGTACAGTTTAAGCTTCGGCTTTTTAAACAAGGGCTTGAGAAAGAGAGAAAACAGAGTTTGAGTTGGAATGAGGTGTTTGAGGCGCTTTTAAGGAAAGTTGAGGGTAAAGGGATTGGGGGATGTGCCAATGGGGCGGGAGAGAAAGGGATTGGAGGAGTGGCTAACGTGGCGGGAGAGAAAGGGATGGAGGGATGTGCGAATGGATTTAGAGAAGGAATTAAAGAAAAAGATTTAAATAGAGGAAAGCCTGCATTTGTTAAATATGCCGGATTGAACGATGGCGAAAATAGTGGGGTCAAAAAAGATGAGGAAAATCTCGTGAGCAGGCATATTCCTGTTGTATTGAAGCGACAAATTTTGGCTAACTATGGCTATAAATGTGGGTTTCCTAAGTGCAATTTTCCGTGTTTTGTTTTGCATCACACGAGGAGATTTTTTCTTTTTAAGAAGCATGATGCGGAGAGTATTGTGCCTCTTTGTAAAAAACATCACGATCTTGTTCATGGCGGATGTATTGAAAATGAGGAAGATGTGCCGGAGAAGTGGAGGTTGAAGAAAGTGGTGGGTGGAGATGCGATGAAAGTGAGTCGCGGAGATCAGCTGGCGGGGAATAATCATGTTATAGATAAAAGAACCGGTGAAATTTTGGACACGAAAGAGAAAGTCGATGCGATTGTTATGAAATACAAAATGAAGAAGGTTTCTTAATAATAAAAGAATGAATGGCCGAGTGGGTCTTGTGTGTGTACAAAAGATTTTATTAAAAATCACGCTTTTCTGTGGATGCCATTTAGTGGCTTTTTGAGCCATGTTGATTTTTATTGCGCAATAATCTCTTGTTTGTGTCCACATTAGAATTTTGACAATTTTTCTGTATTGGATATACTGGTATGATTTTCGTAGATAAGAAAAACGTTCACAAAAAATACAGAACACTTACTCAATGAAAATCACAACGCCCTAGAAAAGCAAAACCTCGTTCCTTAAAAATTTAGAAGATAAAACGGAGAAGCAGTCGAAAAATTCATTCGCCCAAGTGGTGCAAGAATCAAAAGACTGAAGATCCATAGAAACACTAAAACAAAAATAAAAAGAATCTTTATCTTTCCTAAGAGTGGAGAGATGAGGGAAGTAAATAGCGGAAACGCAAAAAACAAAAATAAAAACAAAAAGCGTAAAAGATTGCGGCTCAACGAGGAGCCTTCGCAATCTTCCTGAAAAGGACCGTAAAGGCACTCGCAAATTGCGAATTGCCTTCCAAAATTTACTTTTCTCTCTGTCCTCACTGAGGTGATGGTATTTACAAAGTTCGCTTTGTGAATCCCGGAGATGTCCAGACCTTTCTGGATGCGGTCCTGCCCTTATCCAAGCCCTATGGCCTAGCTATGACTTCGTGATACGGGACAACAGGCGGTTGGTGGTGCAACTGAAACTAACACCAAAATCTTGGTAGGATTTAAAACAAAAACAAAGTTTAATAGCTCTTTATATATGTAGCTAGTTTAAAACTTTTTCCCCCGCTTCGGCGGGTTTTTTTTTGCGCGGAAATCGGATTAGTGGATGTTACTGAGCTCTATAATGAGTGCTTCAGAGAAATTTTTTGGGACTGATCTTTCGTATTTTCCTAAAATTTGTTCTAATCTTTCTCTTAAAGGGGCTGTGATTCTTGTTATTTCAGGAGCAGTAGACATTGTGTCTAAGGTGTGAACGATGTCTTTTAATCTTGATGATATTTCTTCATCAGGTATTGAAAGCACTTCTTGGATTAATTTTCTTACGACTGATTTTACCGTGTTTGGTCCAAACATTGTTTTTGTGTCTGCTGTAAGCAATTCCGGAATTGCTTGTTTTTCTTCAGTTTTTTTTGCGCCCTCTTTTTTGTGAGGTTTGAACACAATAATATAATATTTACGTACTTTTGCTCTGTACCTGTCGGTTTCCATTCTTGATTCGACTCTGAAATGCTGTGGTACTTCCGATGAACTTCCAACTTCATTTAATCTCTCCAATTTTGAGCTTAGGTTTCTGGCGTTTGTTTTTTCGTGTAAATCAAAATTTTGTATTCCCGGATGTTCTGCAATTGCTATCGCAATTTGATATGTCCCTTCCGGTAAACGTGATCTGATACCGCTAAAGTATGTAATTTTATTTATTGAAGTGTCTTCTATTTCCGGTTTAGGCTTTTCTTCTTCTTTTGGTTTTTGAGGTTCCTCGAGTATTCGTATTCGATAAAGGGTTTTGCCTCTGATTTTTTCTACAAAAAGTCTATGTGACGCCAATTCGGTATTCATTCCGATTATATATCCTGAAATTTGTAATTTATTTATAGGTTCAACTTTGATTGATTCGTTAGCGATTATTTCGTTTACATGACTTACGATTTCTTCAGGAGTAAGACCTTTTTCTAAAAATCTATAAAGTAATTTATAAATGATTGTTTTGTGTGCGATTGCCCTGCCCATATGTCCGCTGTGTCCTCGTAGATCGCCTTTGAATTCTATTTCGGCAGGAATCGGAGTCGGAGTAATTCTTCCTTTTTTGGGTGTAGTTGCGTCCGGCGTCGGCGTGATTGTTTCGTCTGTGGTGTCTTGTATTATTTCTGCCATTTTTATAATGTTTATATTAAAAAGAAGGTATTATTCCAGAAGTTTTGAAATATGTGCCATTATTAATGGTTTTTTCCCGAGTTGCAGGGTGTGTTCTTCATTCTCAGTTTGAATTTGGATTATTCCTGATAAATATTTTATAACTTCTTCCAGTTTTTTGCGTAAATCTTGTGTTTTTTTATCTGTTGATAATAATCTGCTGTTTGCCAAATTTCTTTCAAGTTGTTTTATCCTTTCATTAAATATTTCCAAATTTCTAACGGTAAATTGTAGTTTGCCCAGCTCGGTATATATGATTGCTTCGATTGGTATATATTTATTTGCGGTTTCGAGTTGAGGGGGTGTTTCTGCTGATTTTGCCCGATCTTCTGCGGCTTCTGCACGAGCTTCCGCTGATTTGGCGCGTGCTTCTGCGGCTTCTGCACGAGCTTCTGCTGATTTGGCGCGGTCTTCTGCTGATTTTGTAAGGATTATTGCTTCTTCTTTTGCTGTTTCTTCTATTTGTGTGCGTAATTCTTCCATAATACCGGTTATCCTTGAGAGCTCTGTGGTTTTGATGGCGTTGTCTTTTTCCAAAATTTCGATTCTATCTCTGGCTTGTCCCACTTCTCTTGTTCTTACGCCGACTTTTGTGCGAGCCATTGTTAATAATCTTTTCAGTTCATCTCTCTCTGCTATGATTTTATCATCCGGAATTTCAGTGTTTTCTGCAGGGATTGTGTAAAATGCGTACAATGTTTTTTGCGGTCCGGTTTGTCTTGTTATTATTCGAATGCGTATTCCAATTTTTGCGAGTTCTTTTTTTGTTGAATTGCCAAGGATTGTTCCGATTTGTTGGGGGATGTATTTTCCAGCTGTTAATGTCTGTATTTTTTCGCGTGATACTGGTTTTTTGTGTTTATCAAATTCTTTTGCTGTTGCTAATAAAACTTCGATGGCATAGTTTTGGACGCGTGGGCTAAATTGTAATTGGCCTGCTTCAATTGCTTTTTCCAGTTTTGCCGTGAAGGAGGTTTCTTCTGTTTCTTCGCTGACTTCTTCGGTCGCAGTGTCCGCATTTTCCTTGGGTTTTTTTGGTGCCGGTTGTATTTGTAACGGCGTGTATTCTCTGAATATAGGATTGAATGTTTCGGCTTGGTGATCATATTTTATTCGTATTGGTGTGTTTTTTAGGACACCTTCTTTGTTTGCAACTATTGCTATGGTTACTGTGTCGCTTTTTGTATTGTATTGCTTTTCTATTTCTCTACTTTTTTCTCTTGAAAGTCCGTTTGGTTCTTTTGCTATTGCTTGAAATAATGCCTTTACGAAGCCTCCTTCTGATAATTCGGCTATTTGTTCCAATATTTCTTGTGGCGTTTTTGGAATTTTGTTTTCAGGTATTTTTTTAAATCTATATGTTTTTACTCTTGTTGTTTCGCTTCTGCCTGTATATGTTTTTTCCCGTGTTGATTCTTCTATTCTTAAACAAGAAAATAGTAATGTTTTGCTTAATGTTTTTAATGTTCTTCCAATATTTGTTGGGTCTTCATCTGTTTCTTGATAAATTCGTTTTGAAATTTCTTCGGCATCAATATATCTTTCCGGATTTTCGTCTGTCGCTTTTGCTAACGCTCTTAATATGTCTAATATTTTTTGTGAGGAATGAAAATTTGACAGGTGAATTTTCCCTGAGGCGAGCGCTTCTTCTAGGATTTCGGAGAATGATTTTGGGTTTTCTGAAAATTCCTGAGTTGAGGAAAGACCGTCTTTATGAGGCGGGTTTCCCAGTGAAGATGATTTAGTTGTGCCTATTTCTATGTCGTCGACTTGTACTTCCGGCATGGTTTCGGATGTTTGTATAAAAGGAGGTGATTGTACAATTTTCTCTTGTGCAAGTCAAATTGTGGATGGGTGGAAATATTTATTGTCCTAAAATTTTTCTGATATTTCTTGTTATTCCACTTCTTCTTTCCGGAGGGAAATCGGGGTCTTTTGATTCAAGTATGTCTGAAATGTATTTTATTATTGATTTAATGTTTTGTTCTATTTGTTTGGTTCTGAACACATTTGATATTTTTTTGTTGTCGGAAAGAGCTTGAACTACGCTACTCAAAGCACCTCTAAAACATGTTAGACCTGTTGTTGTGAATTTGTTTTCTTTAATTAACTGATTTAATTCTCCTAAAATTGTTTCGTATATTTCAGTCGGTGGGAATCTTGTTTCAGGGTTTTGAATTATAAGGATTAAGTTGTTTAATTTTGTCAGTTCCGGAGTTTTTGATTCCGGTTTTCTTGCCAATAGAGCTCGTAGTCTTTCCTCTGCTTCAAGGCGTTGTTCGGTTGACATCGTGTCTCCGTCATCTGTTTCATCAGCGGTTCCTGATTCTTTTAATTGTTTTTCCAATTCTTCAATTCTTTCTCCTTTTTCTTTTAGTTTCGCTCTTTCTTTTGCAATCGTTTCTTCAAGGTTTCCAATTTTTGTTTGTAGTGTGATTATGTTGTCATTGCCCTCGAGTTGTCTTGTTAAGTCTAAAACTCGGGCTTTAAGCTCCACTATTTGATCTCTCATTGCTTGGATTCCTCCTTTTTGTTCCATTCTAACTACTTTGCTGTTGGCTATTTGTACTTGGGTTCTCAGACGTTCGTTTTCCGCTTCTAATTCAGCGTTTTTCTTTGTAGGTTTTGAAGTTTCTGCCGGTTTTGCTTTTAATGCGACCCTAAGGTCTTTTTCGAGTTTTGCGATTTGTTCTTGTGCAGAGGCTAATGCTGTTTCGGTTTCAATTCTTAGACGTGTGGTCAGTCTTGATTCTGCTTCAGCGGCTTCTACGCGGTATGCGATTTCTTGTGATTTTGTTAATTTTTTGGAGAGGATGTTGGCTCTTTCTGTTTCTGCGGCAAGTTTGGTTTCGAGCCCTTCCATTTTTGCCAATTCTCCTTGTGTGGCGGCAAACAGTGTTTCGGCTGTTTCTGCGCGTGATGCTATTTCTTGTGATTTTGTTAATCTTCCTGAGAGGTCGTCGGCTCTCGCTTTTTCCGTGGCAAGTGCGGTTTGTGTTTCTCTTAATTGTGTTTTGTCTTGTTCCGTTGGTGGCAGTGATTTTGCGGCTCTGAGCTGAGCTGTGAGGTCATTGGTCTCAAGAATTGCATCTTCTGTTTGACTTAACAATCTGGCTTTTTCCGCATTCAGCTGTCTTTCTCTTTTTTCAAGTGTTGCTATTCTTGAGTCTCTTTCTACTAGGCGTGTTTCAAATTCGTCGGTTATTTCCTTTCTTATTTTTGGTCCTGCTTCTCTAAATCCGAGTGAACGGGCTTGTGCGACTCTTTCATTTGCGCCTGCGATTTGTGCTCTAAGATCTGCGTTTGCGGTTGACAATGCATTAAATTCTCTTTCTAATATCCTTAAACGAGTAAGGGCTGATTGATCTTCCGGACGTATCGGTTTTGGTTTTGCGGCTAGTGCGGCTTGTGCTGTTGCTAATGCTGTTTCGGCAATTTGCGCGCGAGCTATTGCTAATTGTTCGCGTTGTTCAGCTTCTGTGGCACGTGCGTTTGCGGCTGAGGCTGAATTGCATACCTCAGTTGTTTTAGCTCGTTCTTCTGCTATTGCTTGTTGTGCAAGATCTTCGGCTTGTTTTGCGCGTTCTGTCAATGCAGTTACTTGTGATTGTGCTTCTGTGAGTTGTTCTTGTGTTTCTGTGAGTTGTTTTGCGAAAGTTGCGAGTGTGGCTTGTGTGTCGGCGAGCTGAGCTTCGAGAAGGGCTGTTTTGGCTTGTGATTCTGTGTTTTTTGTTGTCAGTTCTACTATTTTGGCTTCCAGTCCTGGAATTTCCAGCGTTATGTCTGGCTTTGCTTCAATTTCTGTGTGCGGTAAGTCGCAAATTTTTCTCAGCTTGAAAAGATTGCGTCTGGTCTTCAGTCCAGATTTAATTTTTTCGTCTTCAATTATTATCTCAATGCCTATTTTTGCCAAAAGTTGTTTCAGTCTATTTATTCTGCGTCCTATTGCTTGGCTGCTCGTGTTTTTTAGTTTTTCTTGAATTTCTGATGCGGAGATTGCTTTGTTTCCTGTTTTGATCAATATTTCAAATACTTCAAGCAGATCTTGTTCCAATTTTATTCTTCCTTCTTCTTGTGCTTTCTCGAAGATTTGTCTTATTTCAACAGGATTTGTTGTCTCATTTTTTTCTCTTGTTGTTGTAAAACTATATTCAATTACAGTGTTTGTGTTTGTTCTTCGTCTGTTTGATCTAAGGTATATTCCACATTTTGCCAGAAATTTGTGCAATATTTTGTTTCTGGCTCCAATTATGTTTCCTATTTGTACGTGGTTATATTTATTTTCTGTGATTCTTGATATTCCATCTACCGATAGTGGCTGTTTTGTTCTGTCGAATTCTTGTGCCATTGCAAGAATTATTTCTGGTGCGCTTGTTTTTGTGTTTGGGCCAAAATTTATGTTTCCTGAATCAAGGGCTTCTTTTATTCTTTGGTAAAATTGTGGTTGATCGTTTTTCGTCTCCGGTATGTTGTCTTCTTCTTGTTGGGCTTGGTTCTCTGATTCCGTGATTATGGTCGCTTTTACTGTTCTTTTTTTCTTGTCCAGTGTTAAACCCACGCCATATTTTATGAGCGGTCTTTTTGTGTTGAACATGAATTTTATGGCGGCATATTTTACTTTTGTTTGTGGCAAGATGTCTTCGATTTCTCTTATTGATATTTCCCCTGAATTTTTAATCAATGCTTCTATGAATTTCCTTCTTGTTCCGACTGTGTGCGGGTTTTGTAATATTTTTGAAAGTCTTTCTGTGATTTGTGGATCTGGAGCTTCTGAATCAGGTATATTCTCAGGTTCTGCTGTTTCTTCTACTGTTTCCGGTGTGTGGATTGGTTCTTGGGGTTCAGGTAAAATTTCCTGTGGAATTTCTTCTATTTTTACGTCGATGGCATCGATATTTGCGATTCTTTCTTTTAATTCTATTATTAATGATTTCCAGCGGACTGTTTCTTGGTGGGTTTGTGGCGTGTCTATAAGCGGAATTGTTTTAAAACGTTCGCGGATGCTGTGTTTTGTTCCCAAAATCAAAATACCGTTTCTATTGTGAATTTCTATGTCTGTGTTTTGAGGAATTACGGATGTGTTTATGTATTCGACGGTTTTTAAAATTTCTTCTTCGGAAAGGCCTGTGACTGCGGAAAATTCCTCGAGTGTCGCGCCCATCGTGAAATCTGACAGCGCGCTGAAAATGAATGCTGAAAATTGCGGTGCGTTTGCGAAAAGGGAAGGGGTTTCTTTTATTTGTTTTGCTGTGGTGTAGATATCTGTTATTACTTTTTCTTGCGTAATTTGATTTCGAAATTGAACGCGCTGTGATGCGACACTGTATTCTCTTTTTGCTGTGTCTCTTTGTTTTCCATTTACTATTATTTGAAGAAAATGTTGGTTGAAAATGCTTGCAGGTTGTGAATTTGCATTGTGACAGGCTGCTCTAAGTTTTTGCAAATCTGGAAATCCGATTTGTAATTCGGACTCCATTACTTTTCCATTTTCTGAAAATTCTTCCAATAGGCGGATCATTGAATTTACTGGTTTCCCGTTTTTGTCTGTTACATTTCCTGTAAGGTTTTCTGCGACTTTTGGATTTGACCTTGCTGACGTAAGTGCCGCTTGGATTTCTTCTTGTGTTGCACGTGAGATTTTCCATATTTGATTGATGGCTTGTATGTCTGCTTTTCCCCTGTTTGTTTTTAGATTTGGGTCTATGTCTTCTAATAGCGGGGTTTCGTAGGGGAGTTTTGTTGTTTGTGTCTGTTGTTGTACTGGTCGGGTTATTTCTCTTCTGAAGACTACATTTAAAATATGTGTTTTTCTGTCGTGTGTGATTTGTATTGGCATGTTACGGAAAAGATCATTGTTTGCCATTCTCATTATTTCTCTCGCAGGACTTTTTATCTTATTGTTTTTTTCTATTTCTCTGCTTCTTTCTCCGGAAATTCCATTTGGAGACCGTGCCAATTCTTGGAGGAATGTCTTTGTGAATCCTTCTTTTAAATTAGACATTTTTGCCAATATTTCTTGCGGTGTTCTCGGGATTTCTTTGGTTGGGATTTTTGATAATCTATATTTTTGTACCTTGATGCTTTGTTCGCGACTACTACATATTTTATTGTCTGTTTTTGTGTCTATTTGCAGGCCTGCAAATAGCAATATATTGTTCATTGATTTTAGCGTTGACGCTATTTTCTCATATTTTTCACCTGTTATTTCTTCTATTTTTTTTGTTATTGTTCTCTCGTCGAGATATGTGTTTTTTCCTTTATCCGCTGTTTCTGAAAGGAATCTTAGTATAGGTAGTATTTGAGGGGATGAATCTGATATGTAAATTCTGCCTGAGGCAAGGGCTTCCTCTATGATTCTTGTAAAGGAATCGTTTTCTTGTTGTTCCGGTTGAGGTGCCGGTTGTGCGGGTTGGGGTGGGGTGGGTTGTGGTTTTGGTTCTTGTGGGTTTTTTTCGTGACGTGGGTTTTCTGCTACTATTCTTATTCCTCCATTTTCGCTTCTGCGAAAAGATATATTATTTTTTTGAAATGTGATTGTTGTTATTCCGAGAATTTGTAGTCTTTCCTGAGGAGAGACTTTTCCTTCTCCCATTATTCTTCCTATTTCGTTTTCTGGAATTATTTCTGTGCCATTTTCAAGAAGATAATCTACGATTTGCAATATTTTTGCAGGGCTTGTTCGGCTTAAAGTTGTTAATTTCGCTTTCGCTTTCAATAATCTTTCTCGAATGCTCAAAGATTCGGGAGCTTTTTCCATTTGTGGCTGAGCTGTTTTCGCTGTTGGTGGAAGTCCTGCTTCGAGGGAAGTGGTTTCTGGTAAATCTGTATCCGATGATTCTTGCAACATTTATATTTAATAACTCACTACGGAGGGTGGAGTTTATAGCAAGTTTTAGCTTTGGACAATACGGAAAAGCTGAAACTACAACATTTTCACGAAGTCGTCAAAGAATTGTACAGTGTCGAGAGGGCCGGGGGCGGCTTCGGGGTGAAATTGGCATGAGAAAAATGGGAGAGTTTTGTGGCGGATGCCTTCGACTGTTTGGTCGTTTGCGTTTTTCAGCCAAATTTTCCAATCTTTTTTTAATGATTTTTCTTCAACTGCGAAGCCATGATTTTGGCTTGTGATGTAGCATTTTTGAGGTTTTGAAATCATGTCGAGGACAGGTTGATTTTGTGAACGATGTCCGAATTTTAATTTGTATGTTTTTGCGCCGGATGCGATTGCCATTATCTGACAGCCCAAGCAGATGCCGAAAATCGGCTTTTTTAATGCGAAGGCTTTTTTGATAATTTCGTGAAGAGGGGACAGAATTGCAGGATCTCCAGGGCCGTTTGAAAGAAAAATTCCGTCGAATTTTATTTTTTTGCCGTCGATTTTTTCTTCCATAAAATCATAATTCCAAGGCACTCTTATGACCGTTATGTCGCGGTTTAGGAAGTTTCTGATGATGTTGTTTTTCATTCCGCAATCGATGCAAATAATTGTTTTTTTGCCTCGTTTATATATTTTTGGCTTTTTTATTGAGACTTTGTCGACTAGATTTTCTGAATTTGGATCTGCAAAATCGATATCTTTTCCAGTTACAATTTTGCCGAGCATTACGCCATGTGTTCGTAGTTTTTGTGTAAGCGCGCGAGTGTCGATTCCTGTGATTGCCGGAATTTTGTTTTCTTTAAGCCATTTTCCGAGTGACTTTTTTGCGGTCCAATGACTGAAATTTTCGCTGTATTCATTTACAATTAATCCTGAAATACTCGCTTTATTTCCTTCAAAAATTTTTTCGATATTATCTTTGTCTTTTTTGTCGTCAGGAATTCCATAATTTCCGATGAGCGGGTAGGTGAGTGTGAGGATTTGGCCGGTGTATGAAGGGTCAGTAAAGCTCTCAGGATAGCCAACCATTGATGTATTGAAAACGACTTCTCCTGCGACAGAAATGTCTGCGCCGAAGGATTTTCCTTCAAAAATTGTGCCGTCTTTCAGAATGAGTTTTGCGTTCATTTATTTCTTAGTTTAATGCTTTTATTATTGTCGGTATCAGTGCGACCAAGTATACGCAATAAATATAAATTTGTTGAGTTTTTGGTTTTAATGAAATGCTTTTTTTTAGGATTGCTCCGCCCAAAAGTCCGCCTATAAAACTTCCGATTGCCCAAAAAATCCAAACGGGGAAAATTATATTTCCGTAAAAAATGTGAGTAATAACAACTGTAATTATGCCTAGTGTTTCAATAAATCTCGCTTGTATTTTTGCTGTAACTATTTGGTCTTTTTCGTGGAAAACCGTTCGTAAAAGCGCGAATAACATGATGCTTGAGCCAGCCGCGATTGTGCCGACATATAATCCGACAAATAAGCTCGCTATATATCTTGTTTTGTTGTTTATTAGAGGTGCTATTTTTGGGCTTAGCTCAGACAAAATTATTGCTATGATTATTGCGAATACTAAATATTTCTGATCCAATTTTGCAATAAGTGCGGAGCCCGATGCTGACCCTATGATGAAAAGAATTGTTATCGGGATTAATTTTTTTAAATCCAAATGTTTTCTTGTAGAAATAGTGCTGGCAATTCCGCGGGCGAGTGAGCCGGCTTGAATGTTTCCAATAATTTGTCCGTAACTAAATGTCGGGAAAAGTATTTGAAATAGAGGCATAGAAAGTAGCATGCTTCCGCCAAAAACTACTCCTATGATTCCTATTAAAATCCCTGAAGCTATTAAAATTATGTATTCCATCTTAGATTATTTGTCCGTGTGTTACTGTTATTTTTCCGTTTACGATGACATCCGTGACAACTCCGGATAATTTCATTCCGTGATATGGTGAGTTTTGGCCTTTGGATTCGAATTTTGTGCTGTCGACTATCCATTTTGCTTTTTCATCGAATATGCAAATGTCTGCGTCTGCACCTTTTTTAAGTGTGCCCTTGTTTAAGCCTAAAATCTTTGCTGGATTTATTGTGATTTTTTTGAGAGCTTCTTTTAATGATAAAACTTTTGTGTTTACTAAATTTGTTATTATCAAAGAAAGCATTGTTTCAAATCCCACAATTCCAAATGGTGCGTGTGCAAATTCTCTTTGTTTTTCCGTCCAAAGATGAGGTGCGTGGTCTGTTGCAATGACCGAGATTGTGTCGTCTTTAAGCCCTTTTAGAAGCGCTTTTCTATGGTCTTCGCTTCGGAGTGGCGGATTTACTTTTGCATAAGTGTTGTATCCGAGAACGGCTTCGTCAGTTAGCGAAAAATGGTTTGGAGTTGTGTCCGCCGAGATCGGAAGTTTTTTTGATTTTGCTAATTTTATCAAATCGACTGATCCTTTCGATGATACGTGAGTGAAATGGACAGGCTGATTTACGTCTTCCACAAGCGTAATAATCCTTGCTGTCGCCGCGTCTTCAGCGCATGCCGGAATTCCTTGAAGGCCGAGTAATGTCGAGATTTTCCCTTCATGTAATTGTCCGTTTTTTGCCAAATTTGCGTCTTCTGTGTGCGAAATTATTGGCATTTTATGTGTTTTGCAATACTGCAAAGCTTTTCTGTATAAATCCAAATTTTGAATGTCGAATCCGTCGTCACTTACCGCTATGGCTCCGGCTTTTTTGAGTTCCCAAATTTCTGCTAGTTCTTCACCTTTTTCGCCTTTTGTTATCGATCCGCAGGCAAAAATATTTACTAAAGATTCTTTTCTTGCTTTTGAAAGTACGTATTCTATGACTGTTTGATTATCCGCTACGGGGCTTGTGTTCGGCATTCCTACGATTGTAGTGATTCCTCCTTTTGCGGCGGATCTTGATGCTGTGTGAATTGTTTCTTTGTCTTCTCTGCCCGGTTCTCTCAAGTGTACGTGCATATCGATGAATCCTGGAGCGACGATTTTATTTTTTGCATCGATTATTTCCGCATTTTTATCTTCAAGATTTTTTCCTATTTTTTTTATTTTTCCATTTTCTACAATTATGTCGAAAATACCGTCAATATTTGCCGATGGGTCTATGACTCTTCCGTTTTTTATCAATAAATTTTTCATTTTTAAAATGGTTTGTATAATCTTTTTTCCACAGTTTTATTTTTTCTGTTTTCTCCAAGTAACCAAAGCAGTACAAATCGCACGCAGTAGCCACTAAACACTTGATAAGGAATTACTGATTTTTCCGATTCCAATATGTTTGTGTGAACATCCAATTCGCGAATTACAGGTCCCGGATGCATGACAATTGCATCTTTTTTTGCCAAAAGCATTCGTTTTGCATTGATGATATATGTTTTTGAATATTCTCTTAATGTCGGGACATATGAAGCGGCGGCGCGTTCGGTTTGTAGTCTCAATGTGTAAACTATATCTGCGTCTACAAGCGCTTTTTCGATGTCAGGCTCATGTTTTATTTTTAAATCTTCAAGGTTTGCGGGGATTAACGTGTATGGTGCGCAAACTGTTACTGAAAGTTCGAACATTTTTGCAATCCTCCAAAGAGAGCCAAAAACTCGGCTGTGAAGTACGTCTCCGACGATGACTAATTTTTTTCCTTTTAAGTTTTTGCCTTTTGATTTGATGATTGTGTATAGGTCAAGAAGGGCTTGTGTAGGGTGTTCATTCCATCCGTCGCCTGCATTTATCACTGCCGCTTTTACGTTTTTTGCGAAAAATTTTGCTGATCCCGAGTCTGCACTTCTAATTACAATTATGTCAGGTTGCATTTGATCCATAGTGATTGCAGTGTCTAAAAGTGTTTCTCCTTTTTGCATTGAAGAGCTGTCTCCTGAGATATTTATTGTGTCCGCTCCAAGATTTTTTCCCGCCAATTCAAATGAACTTCTTGTTCTCGTAGAATTTTCCATAAAGAAATTTATCTGTGTTTTTCCTTTAAGTAAGCCAATTTTCTTCATGTCGCCTTTTAGCAATTCTTCGACCGACGAAGCCAAGTCAAAAATCATTTCGATATCTTTTTTACTCAAGTCTTCGATGCTTATTAAATCCGTGCATGACAAACACTGCCCCCTTCTTTTTTGGGTCAATTTTTTTTCAAAAGTTTGTGCGTCCATAGAATGTTTCTAGTTGCTGTTCGCTAGTTTACCAATAATTGGCTTAAAATCAAGCTTTTTTTGTGAATATTTGAAATACTGTAGTTTTGTGGTAAAGTTTTTCTAATAAAAATTATAGATGGTGAACTTGGGTATAAAATTTTGTGGAGTGGAGTTTGCAAATCCGACAGTGCTTGCGTCGGGGATTTTGGGCGTGACTGCGTCGAGTCTTAAGAATGTTATTAGAAATGGAGCTGGTGGTGTTACTACAAAATCTATTTGGTTGGAAGAACATAAAGGGCATAGGAATCCTACAATGTTTGGCACGGAAAATTATTTTATAAATGCAGTCGGACTTTCTGACGCGGGGATTGAGAAAGCGGTAAGTGAAACTTTTCCGGAATATAATGATGAAAAACCTGCGCCGATTATTGCGAGTATTGTTGCAGGAAAGATTGATGATTTTGGGCTTTTGGCTGAGAAAATCTCTGATTGTAATCCTGACATTATTGAAGTAAATATTTCTTGTCCGAATGTGGAAAACGAGTTTGGTAAGCCATTTGCGTGTGTCGTCGGCGATGCTGCTGCGGTGACGAAAGTGGTTCGTGCGCATACAAAAAAACCTATAATAATAAAACTTTCTCCGAATGTTTCTAATATTGGAGAGATTGCAAAAGCGTGTATGGATGCCGGTGCGGATGGATTTTGTGCTGTAAATACTTTTGGTCCGGGGCTTGTTATAGATATAAATACGAGGATGCCGATTTTGACAAACAAAGTTGGTGGAGTTTCAGGACCTGGGATTCATCCACTTGCCGTGAAATGTGTTTATGATGTTTTTAA
Organism: Candidatus Altimarinota bacterium; assembly: GCA_023231115.1. GTDB lineage: Bacteria > Patescibacteriota > Gracilibacteria > UBA1369 > LOWO2-01-FULL-3 > UM-FILTER-38-24. Next base: position 89,598 of record JALNWA010000002.1, on the reverse strand, counting down.
GGCTACCGGAGCGCCGATTATTGGTACTGGTGGTGTTATGACTGGAGAGGATGTGATTGAAATGATGATGGCTGGAGCGCGATTAGTCGGTATGGGAACGATGGTTTATTATCGCGGTGTTGAGGGATTTAAGAAAGTCGTTTCTGAGATTGAGGAATGGTGTGAAAAAAACGGAGTGAAAAATTTGGAAGAAATTATTGGAACTGTAAAAATTTAATTTTTTGAAAAATGGACGGGAAAAAATTTGATACAAAACCGGTTACAATTCGAATAAAAAAAATCATTAAGGAAAGTCATAATGTTAATACATATGTTTTTGAATATCCACTTGGGGCTAAGCCAGGCCAATTTGTAATGCTTTGGATTCCCGGTGTCGATGAAAAACCTTTGTCTGTTGCATATGACGACGGCAAGGAATTTTGGCTTACTGTCTGCAATGTCGGATCTGCGACGGAAGTGCTTTTTAAAATGAAAGAGGGGGATTTTGTCGGGGTGCGCGGACCGTTTGGGACTTTTTATAAAATTGATGAAGGTGATCATTTGGCGCTTGTGGCAGGCGGATATGGAGCGGCGCCGATGTATTTTGTTGCAGTGGAGGCTCTCAAAAAAAATTGCAAAGTTGAGTTTTTGATTGGAGCAAGAAGTAAAGATTTTGTTCTTTATACGAATAAAATTTTGGGATTACATGGTGTAAATTTGCATATTTCTACAAACGACGGATCGATGGGAATTCAAGGACTTGTTACAAATTTGCTTGAAAATGTTATTAAAGAAGTCGAAGAAAAAAATGAAAAAATTGATAAAGTTTTTACGTGCGGACCTGAAATGATGATGAAATTTGTTGGGGATATTTCTTGGAAAAGTGGAATTGATTGTTATGTTTCTGTTGAAAAATATATGAAATGCGGTGTTGGTGTTTGCGGACAATGCGCTGTTGATCCAACTGGCGTTTTGGCCTGCAAGCAGGGCTCCGTGATGAAATACAATTATGTGAGAAAGCTCTCTGAATTTGGAAAATATCATAGAGACGCGCAAGGAAAAAAGATTTATTTTGGAGAGAAAAAATAATTTTTACCAAATAATAATTTTTAAAAATGCAACAATACAAAATCGATTTTATAAAACTTTTGGTGAAGGCTAAGGCTTTGAAATTTGGCGAATTTACTTTGAAAAGCGGAAGGATTGCTCCGTATTTTTTTAATGCGGGAAGTTTTTTTACCGGTGAACTTATTCATGAACTTGCGAAGGCTTATGCGGGTGCTTTTTTGGATAAAGAAATTGAAGTTGATGTTATTTTCGGGCCTGCGTACAAGGGAATTCCATTGGCTGTTTCCACGACGAATGTTCTTTTTAGTGAGTTTCAGAAAAATGTTTCGTATTGTTTTAACAGGAAGGAAGCCAAAGATCATGGTGAGGGCAATTTGCTTGTCGGTGCGCCATTAAATGAAAATACAAAAGTGTTGTTGATTGATGATGTCATGACTGCCGGAACTGCTGTTCGCGAAAGTATGGAGATTTTGAAAGCGAATGGAAACCCTAAAGTAAGCGGAATTTTGATTGCAATGGATAGGATGGAAAAAAATAATGATGGAGTTTCCGCTGTAAAAGCTGTCGAGGAAATGTTCAATGTTCCAGTTTATTCGATTGTGAATTTGGATGATGTGGTAGAGGTTTTACATGGCAAAGAAATTGACGGAGTTGTGTATATTGATGATGAAAAAATGGAGTTGATTAAAAAATATAGGGAGCAATATGGGGCATAAATAATTAAATAATTATATGAAAAAAATAATTTTAGGTATTGTCATTTTATTCTCAACTTCTGGATGTTTTGTGAATACGGATGTTGCTGTTGAAATTGACGAACAAAAGCCTGAAGTCGAAGAAGCAAAAGTTGTTGTTGAAGAGGAAAAAACTGAAGTTTTGCCTTCGTTTTCTCAGGATTATATCGATGAGCTTGGTGAGTCGACTTTTATTTTGCCTGAGAAAATTTTGGAAAATGGAGATAAGGAATATGTCTTTGAGCCCTTTGGAATGAGGTTTACTGTTCCTGCAAAATATTCGAAATTTTATCCGATGGATTCGATTTGGGGAGAGTGGGAAGATACAGCCAATCCTCGTTATATAAATTTTCTTGAAAATTTTGAATCTGCTCCTGTTGGAGATGGAGGGGAAGCTATTTCTTTGATAGAAAAAGTTGATAAAAATAAATATGATGAGTTCAAAAAAAATATTAAAGAATTGGGAGGCAAAGAAATTGGAGCTGTTGAAATAGGTGATTTTGATTTACAAAAATTTGAATATTCTACTTTTGGCAGTAATAAAATTTTTAATTATTTTTTGAAATCCGGAGATGAATATTATCAATTCCATGTTTTGGGGCGTAATAATGAGTTTATGATGGAGGTAATTAAATCAATAAAATTTTAAATTAAATTATTATGAAGAATTTTGCAGATAAATTGGTAGAGGCTGTGAGGGCTAAGGGATCAGCGATTTGCGTGGGCTTAGATCCGAGGCTTGATAAAATTCCAAAGTTTTTGAAAATGAAAGCTGTGGAGGATACGGATAGAACGCCTTTTGGGGCGGCGGCGAGTGCGATTTTGGAATTTAACAAAGGGATTATTGATGCTGTCCATGACCTTGTGCCTGTGGTAAAACCGCAAATTGCGTTTTATGAAATTTTTGGACATGAAGGAATAAAATGTTATGAGGAAACTTTGAAGTATGCGAAAAAGATGGGACTTTTGACTATTGCGGATGCAAAAAGAAATGATATTGGATCGACGGCAGAGGCTTATGCTCAAGCTTTTTTGGGCGAGACTGTTTTGTTTGATGGAGATGAGGAAGTTATTATGCCGGCATTTGATGCGGATGCTGTTACTATTAATCCACATTTGGGGTGGGATGGAATTAAGCCTTTTATTGAAGAATGTCGAAAATACGAAAAGGGAATTTTTATCTTGGATAAGACTTCAAATCCTTCAAGTAGTGATTTGCAAGATTTGGAAATGAAAGATGGAAAAGCTGTTTATGAAATTATTGGACATTTGATTGATAGTTGGGGCGCAAATGATATTGGAGAAAATGGGTATAGTTTTGTCGGAGCCGTTACAGGAGCGACTTTTCCTGAGCAAGCAAAAAGACTTCGCGAGATTATGCCAAACGCTTATTTCCTTGTTCCCGGATATGGTGCGCAAGGCGGAAAAGCAGGTGATGTAGCTGTTTGTTTCGGTGGTGGCAACGGCGAAAAAGGGCTTGGAGCCATTGTAAATAACAGTCGCGGAATTACAAACGCTTACGAAATTTTAGGATATCCAGAAGAAAAATATGCAGAGGCGGCAAGAGAAGCTGTGATGAAAATGAAGATGGATTTGGCGGGGGCTTTTTAGCTCTATTTTGATTACTTGACAAAATTTACACTTCTATTAATATGAGGTATTCTTAAACTTAAAAAAATATGGCAAAAGGACCTGATAAAAGTAGAAGAAGAAGTGTTGAGTCTCGCAGTAATGTGCCTAAAAAACCGTCATCAATTAATGCCAAAAATGTGGCTATTGGGGGAGCTGTTTTGGCTGTAGTGGCTGGTGTGGTTTTCAGGATTCAAAATCAAGCTGTGGTTTCGAAGGAAGGAAAAGATGTACCTGTGGCTACTTCAAGAATGGAAAAACCGAAAGAAAAAGATGTCGTTGTTCCAACATTTGAGATAAGTGATGGACTTGAGGCAAATCCTTTTGCGAAGAGTCCTGGTCTTACGCCTCAGCAACTTGATGAGATTTCAAAAACAATGGTTGAGGAAATTCGAAGGGGTATTCTTGATTATGTTGTGCCTGAACAGAAAAATCATCCTGAGGATAAGAGGGGAGTTCTTGCTGGGTTTATAATGCAGACAGCTGAGCAGATGGGAAGGATGAATTCAGGAATTGCGGCTGAAATAAATTTATTGATGAAGAATCAAGATAGGGACATTATGTATAGAGTTTTGAGGTACATAAATGCTTATTTGTTGGATCAGGGATATTATTTGAGTGTTGCTATGAATGATGCTGGTGATGATATTAATCTTTATCCTGTTTTGAAAAAGAAAACGGTTGCTGTTAGTGATTATGAAGGAACGGAAAAGGTTCCCGCACTTGTTCTCGGAAAAGGGCTTTTGCTTGAAGAAAATGGACCAAATGGTTTTACTCCGGCGCCATTTCATGATCATGCGCTTGTTTTGCCGCACAATGTCGAAAGGGCAAGTGATGGAATTTTAGATTATTACAGACAAAATGGGATTAAACCTCCTTGTTCTGATGCGCAATTGAGAGGAGATATGGAGCAGGATTTTTTACGTCATGAGGCAATGCATGTTGTGCTTGCTCGACGATTTCCTAGAACTGAAAAGAAAATGATGGAAGGGCGTCCTTTTTCATTAAATACTCAGGTTCAAATTCCTGGAAGTCCCGCACTTGCTCAGATAAATGGTGTTTTTGCTCCTACTTCACCTTCTGAATTGGTTGCGTGGGGTGCGCAAATAGCTAATTCAAATAACGCAATTCCATATTCACATCTAGTTAGTTTTAGTGAGGATGCACAACCACAAAATAGACTTGTCGAAAGATTGCTTCCTCTTGCAACGCTTGATGCTGCATCTCCACAGAGTCCAATTAGGGCGCGGATAATTCAGGATATGTTGAGTGGTAGTGCTCAACATGATGATTTCAGAACACTGGTTTTTGATCCGTCATTTTCGATGGAAGATCGGAAAAAAAGTGGAGAGATTATTTATAGACGTGGCTACGAGATGGTCAGGAAGCTTGATCAGGAATAAATTTCTCTTATAGGTTCTCCGCTAAGGCTTGCCATTCTTTGACTGACAAAGTTTCCGGTCTGCGTGCGAAATCGAGGTGGGATTTTTCAGAGGCTTGGATTAGTTCTTCCGGAGTTATTGGTAAATTTGTTGTGAAGTTTTTTAGATTTTTTAATGTGTTTGAAAGTTTTTTTCGTCTGTTAGAAAATGCTGTTTTTGCGATTTGTAGAATTTTTTTTGCGGTTTCTTCTGGAATGAAATTTTTATCATTTTGATTTCGAATTGTAATTTTTATTATTGCGGAATCAACATTCGGGGATGGATAAAAACAGGATGGTGGTACTTTTTTTATATATTTCGCGTCGCCATAAAGGGCTGTGTTGAGAGATAAAACTGTCATGTCCGGCTCAAGTGTTGTAAGTTTTTCTGCGACTTCTTTTTGTACCAAAAGTGTTAGTGAAGATGGTTTATTTTTTTGTGTAAGGAAGTGTGTAATGAGTGGGGAAGTGATGTTGTATGGAATATTTGCGACAACTTTATAATTTTCAAATGTTGAAAAATATTTTAGTGCGTCTTGATTTATGATTTCGATTTTTTTGTATTCTTCTTTTGGTAGCGTTTTTAAATTTTCTTCGAGAATTGGAATTATGTTTCTATCTATTTCTATTGTTTTTACTGAGTGTGCTTTTTTGGCTAATTCTTGCGTTAAAACCCCGAGTCCCGGTCCGACTTCTATGATGTTGTCTGTTGGGATTATTTCCGCAGTTTCTGTTATTTTATTTAAAATATTTTCGTCAATTAAAAAATTTTGTCCAAAATATTTTTTTGCAAAAGTTTGATTTTTTTCGAGAATTTCTTTGATCGTTTTTATGTTTGCAAGATTCATTTTGATATTTTTACTAATTTTAGATGTTCTGTTTTTCCGCTTATTATCGAGATTTTTTCAGTCGGGATGGATAATTCTTTGCTTAGAAATTTTATTAATGTTTCATTCGCTTTTCCTTTTTCCGGAGGTGCGGCGATTTTTATTTTGTATGTTTCTCCGTTTTCTTTGTCGTCTAAAATTTCTGTTATGCAATTTTTTGCACTTTTGGGTGTTACTTTTATTCTTAAATAACCCGAGGAAGGAAGTTGAATTTGTATTTTCTTTTTATCCAAAATAATTTTATTAATTAAATCTGTTCTTTATTTTGCGGCTTATTTCTCAGTATTTTCCACCCTCCTGTAAACACTATATATATTGTGATTGAAAACAAAATTATGCTGAAATCCAGCTCCATAATGTCTGTGAATTTGAATAAATCTGAAAATAATCCAAAGAAAATAAATATATATAAAAGCATAAATGAAACTATTGCCGACAAAATAAGGTAAAGTTTTTTCTTTGGATTTTCAAAATTGAATGCGTTTATTATTTGGATTATGGCCAGTAAAAAGAATGCTATTGTTGATGCTCTGACGTGTGATGGATGACTTGGTTCTACGTTCTCAAACAATGTCCAGCCGTCTCGCATTAAATTTATCACGTATACTCCTGATATTATTATGCCCATAAGGAAGCCTTGTATCAGTGAAGATTGCATGATTTTTTTTAATGTTCTTTGTTTTTGTTCTTCGGCTTTTTCGTGAATGATTGATAGTTCAAGAACTAAATTTATTGTTAGATCCAGTAAAATTATTGCCGTAAATGAAATAGGAGATTGTGTGTTTAAAATAATTGCTATAATGATTGCTATAAATTCGGCTATTTTGCAGGATAAAGCGTGTTTTAAAAACAATGAATAATTTTTATTTAGTGATTTTCCCTTTTGTATTTGTAATGGAATTTCTTTTAATAATTCTATGTTCGTGTCTTCAATGATTGCTGTTTTTTCCCCAGCTTCTGCGAATATTCGGCATAGTCTTTCTTTGTCTTCTTTGTCGAGTTCAGTAAAAATAAAATCTTTTTCTTTTGTCTCGAGTATCTTCGTTATTTTTGCGTCTTGAAGTTGTTTTAGGTATGATCCCGGAATTGATTCGAAGTAAGAATGATTTATAAGTCCCATTTCTTTTGCAATTGCGACCGCTTTTTTTTCTTTTGTTTCTGTTAGAATATAAGTTTTTATTCCAAGTTTTTTTGTCTCTTCGAGGGTCGGGATTATGTCTTTGTTTAGCGGTTCCGTAAGACCTATTATTCCCAAAAACGTTAATTCTCTTTCCACAAAACCTTCTTCATAATTTGAAAGTTTTTTTATTGGAAGCGCTTTCGAAGCGAATGCTATTACTTTTTGTCCGTTTTTATATAAAGTTTCAATTTTTTTTCTAAGTCTTCTTTTGTCATTTTGTGACATTTCTACTTTTTTCCCGTTTTCGTAAAGACGTGTGCATTTTTCAAGAATTTTCCACGCATTGCCTTTTGAGAATGCGAAAATTTCTTTTGTGGCAGAGGATTGTAGAACTACGGTTGATATCTTTTTTTCAGGATGATTCCTTATATTTTGTACCAAATCATATTCACTTCTAAATCTTTCTTTGTTTAATCCTGCCATGAAAAAATAATGGCTGATTAATGTTTCCATGTCATGAAGATATTCGAAATGACAAAAATTTATTGCGATTGCCATTTGTTGTATAACCGGATTTTCTTTTAGTTCAAGCCTTTTTACGAGTGTTTCTTCGTGTGTTTCCAAATCTTCCATTTTTGCAAAATCTTCATTCTCCGCCGGATTTAATTTGTATTTATCGAAATATATTGTTCGAATTTTTAAATCTGTTCGTGTCAAAACGCCTAGTATATTCACTAGTATTGTAGTGATATTTCCGATTTTTTTGTTGTATGGCGCAAAGATGTTTGCGACCTTCGCCAAGGCAATAATACTCAAGGGAAGTGATGCAAAAATCAATGCAAGTATTATTTCAAGTGTTGGTTTCTCCATTGTTCTATGTCTTTATGATTGCCCGAAAAAAGTACATCCGGGACTTTTTTATTTTTAAAAATTCGTGGACGAGTGTATTGAGGATATTCTTTTTTTCTTTTTAATGCTTTTGAAAATGAGTCATTTAAGTGAGATTCTTCTTTCCCCAAAACGCCCGGAATAAGGCGTGAAATACAGTCTACAAATGTCATTGCCGGAATTTCTCCGCCGGTCAAAATATATTTTCCGATTGAAAGTTGTTCATCTACAACCAAATCTATAACACGTTCGTCGATTCCCTCGTATCGTCCGCAAATTAAAATAAATCCTGTCTTTGGTTTTTTGATTAATTCTTGTGCGTATTTTTCGGCCTTCTGCTGGGTCAATACGTCTCCGCGAGGGGAGAAGTATATCACTCGTCCTTTATTCAGCTTTTTGATGGCTTTAATTGCGTCGTAGAGGGGTTGGGGAGTCATTACCATGCCCGCGCCTCCTCCGTATGGAATATCGTCCACTTTTTTATGTGATTGTTTTGAATAAGTTCGAATATCATGAACGTGTATTTCGATGAGGTTTTTTGCCTGTGCTCTTTTCAAAATGCTTTGATCCAAATATGAATCAAAGATTTGTGGAAAAATTGTAAGAATGTCGAATCGCATGGTTGTATGTTAGCAGATTCTTTGTAAAATTTCATCATGGAACTTAGTGCTTCGCAATGCGTTCCATTATAAAATTTTACAAAGAATAAGCGAAACAAGAAAGAGGAAACATTGCGAAAGAACGCAATGCGTTTTTTTATGATATTCAGCCAATCATAATGACTAAATAAACCGTGTTCGACTTTCGATTGTCTAACGTTTGCTGAACTGTGGTCCCTTACGAGCTCTCTTAAGACCAAATTTCTTTCTTTCTTTCATTCTTGAGTCTCGTGTAAGCATTCCTGCTTTTTTTAGAGTCGGGCGAAGAGATGGATCTGAAGTTAGCAAGGCTTTTGCTATTCCGTGCCTTAGAGCTTCAGCTTGAGAATTTATTCCTCCTCCTTCAATAACCGCTATAACATCAAATTTTTGGTCTAGACCTACTAATTTGAATGGAGATTTTATTAAACCGATTAATGTTTTTACAACAAAGTATTCGTTCGCTTTTTTGTCATTTACTGTGATTGCTCCCGCACCATTATATATTCGAACTCGTGCAATTGATGTTTTTCTTTTACCATTTGCATAGAAATATTTTCCGCCTGGTGTAGCCGGAGCCATTTCTAAAGCATCTTCAACCACTTTCTTTACAGAAGCGGTTTTTTTCTGTGCCACTTTTTTTGGTACAGATTTTCTTTCTTTCTTGATTGTTGTTTTCTTTGTTGTTGGCATGAATTATTGTTTTAGACTTCTAAAGTTATTGGTTGCTGTGAAGCATGTGGGTGATTTTCATCAGGATATAGTTTTAATTTTTTTATAACTACATCTCTTAATTTATTTACAGGAAGCATTCCTCTGATTGCTAATTTCAAAACTTCTGTAGGTTTTTTAACTAAAAGTTCTTTTGCTGTAATTGTTTTTAGTCCTCCTGGAAATCCTGAATGTCTGTAATATTTTTTACTATTTTCTTTCCCTGCCGTGAATGCAATTTTTCCTGCATTAATAACAATTACGAAATCTCCGCAGTCCATGTGAGGTGAGAAAATTGGCTTATTCTTGCCTCTTAGTACATCTGCGATTTTTGTTGCGATTCGTCCAGGGACTTTGTCTTTCGCATCGACTATGTACCATTTTCTTTGGATTTCCGCTTCCTTCGCGATATGTGTTTTTTGTGTTGTCATTTTCTTAAAAGTTTATACTAATTCTAATTGAACTACAGGAGCATTATCTCCACTTCTATATCCTAGATGTACCATTCTTGTGTATCCTCCTTTTCTTTCTTTGTATTTTTCAACAAGTACATCGAAAATTTTCTTTGAACTGTCTTCATGTTGTAGCAATGATTCTATGTGTCTTATTGCTTCCAATTTAGGACCTTTCTTTGCTATTTCAATCAATCTTTCTACGAATGGTTGAACAGCTTTTGCTTTTGCTGATGTCGTTTTGATCTTGTCATAGATTATTACTGACATCGCAAGATTTCTCATAAGAGCAGTTGTGTGGTCTTTGTTTACGCCTAGCTTTACTTTTTTAACGTTGTGCCTCATATTTGTGTTCGCTTAAGCGATTATATTAGTAGAAAATTTATTCTTCTGCAAGAGAAAGTCCTTTTTTCTCAAGAGCGTCGGCAACTTCGGTCAAAGCCTTCTTTCCGAAACCTCGTAGATTTGTAAGTTTGCTTTCTGTGCATTTAGATAATTGTTCAATAGATCCAATACCTCCATTGATAAGCGCGTTTAGAGTTCGTGGAGAGAATCCAAGAATTTCTATTGGAGTGTATGATTCTTGAGTTGGCTTGTTAGCTTCTTCTTGTTTTTCTTTTTCTAGAATTGATTTGATGTCTGATAGGTATTCTCCTTCTACCATAATATTTTCAATGTTGAATAAATTGAAATATGATTGAAGAAGGTTTGAAGAAAATTTCAAAGCGTCTTCAGGAGAAATTGATCCGTTAGTTTTAATTTCAAGAGTTAATTTGTCCAAATTTGTCATTTGTCCGACACGAGTAGCCTCTACATCGTAACGAACTTTTTTAACAGGGGAGTACATAGCGTCAACCAAAACCATTTGTGCGTCTGTTTCTGTTTTTTGTCTTGTTGTCGCAGGGCTGTATCCAACTCCTTTTTCAACTACCATTTCTATTTTTAGGCTTGTTCCTTTTTCAAGAGTACAGATATACAAGTCAGGATTTAGAATTTCAACGTCTGAAGGACATTTGATGTCTTTTGCGTGAACTGCACCTGCTTTGCTCGTATCTAGAGTGATTATTGTAGGTTCTTTTGTCGTCTTATTTAGATCTAGAAGTTTTAGGTTTAAAGTTATGTCCATCACACTTTCTTTTACTCCCTTAACTGCTGTATATTCATGATTTACTCCTGCGATCTTGATTCCTGTAACACATGCTCCCGGAAGAGATGAAAGTAATCCTCTTCTTAAAGCATTTCCAAGTGTCACTCCGTAACCCGTAGGTAGAGGTCCAACCACGAAAATTGTGTGATTATCACCGATATTCTCAGTTTTAATTTTCGGAATACCGATTTCTTCTTGGATTATGTGCATTTGAAATTGTGTTATGTTTTATTTTGAGTAAAACTCCGTAATTAGTTGGTTGTCTATTGCTTGTTCGATATCGTCTTTGTCTAGCGGTGCAATAACTTCTCCGCTAAGTCCTTTCGCGTCCATTTTGATCCATTTTGCAGGTTTCCATTTCCTTTTATCTAGATTCTCAAATATTTTTGAGCTTTTTCTGTTTTCAGCCACTTCAAATTTGTCTCCAACTTTTATTTGGATTGAAGGAACTGTTACTTTTTTACCATTTAATTTGATAAGTCCGTGTGAAACAAATTGTCTTGCTTGTGGTCTTGTTGTTGCAATTCCTGATCTAAAAATTGTGTTGTCCAATCTTTGTTCAAGAAGTTTCATGAATTTTACACCTGTGGCTTCGCCGCTTTTTGATGCAAGTTTGAAATAATTTGAAAATTGTTTTTCGCTTACTCCATACATAAATCTTGCTTTTTGCTTCTCTTGAAGATGTTTGTTATATTCTGATATTTGTGCGAAACGTTTTTGCCCGTGTTGTCCAGGTTTATAGCCTTTCTTTTGGAAAGCTTTTAATTTGCTTCCTGCGTTAGTGAAAAGCATTGTTCCGAGTCTTCTTGATAGTCTAGTTACTGCACCTGTGTATCGTGACATAGAAATAGATTATTAACAAAATAGATTAATATATGATTAAACTCTTCTAGCTTTTTTCTTTCGGCATCCGTTGTGAGCGAATGGTGTTGTGTCGTTTATTGAGATTAACTCAAGACCTTTATTTACAAGTCCTCTTACTGCTTGATCTCTTCCTGTTCCAACTCCTTTTACAAAAACACGAATTTTTTCAAGACCAAAAGCTTTTGCTTTGTCTGTAGCGTTTTCTGCAGCTACTTGAGCGGCATATGGAGTAGCTTTCCTTGCTCCTTTGAATCCTGAAGATCCTGATGAAGCCCAAGCTATTACATTTCCGTTTTCTTCTGTTATCGTGATGATTGTATTATTGTATGAAGCTTGAACATACGCATGTCCAACTTGTACGAGTCTGCGTCTTGCTTTTGCCTTTTTTGCGGGCTTTCCGGCTTCTTTTCCGGCCTCTTTAGTTTCTTTTGGTTCTTTTGAAGCTTCTTTTTCTGAAACTTCTTTTGGAGCGTCTTTAGTAGCATCCACTTTTTTTTCTTTTGTATCTGCCATTATACTAGGTTATTACTTAATATTAGTTATTACTTAGTTACGACTTTCTTATTTGCAACTGTCTTCCTCTTTCCTTTTCTTGTTCTGCAGTTGTATTTTGTGTGTTGACCTCTTACAGGAAGTCCTTTTTTATGTCTAAATCCTTTGTATGATCCGATTTCTTGCATATGTTTGATGTCCATTGCAATTTTTCTTCGAAGATCTCCTTCAACGATATATCTTAGAAGGATATCACGAACTTTTGCCAATTGTGGTTCTGAAAGCTCGTCAGTTTTTACATTTTTATCTATATTTGCCTCATCAAGAATTTTTGCGCTAAGACGTCTACCTACTCCGTAGATTGCGGTAAGTCCTGCCTCGATTCTTTTGTCTTTAGGTAAGTTTACACCTGCTATACGTGCCATATGCGTTTAAAAGTTAAATTATCCTTGTCTTTGCTTGTGTTTTTTAAGTGCACAAATAACTCTAACAACTCCTTTTCTTCGGATTACCTGACATTTCTGACATATTTTCTTGACTGATGATCGTACTTTCATGTTTTTTAAGTTTATTTATGTCTGTAAGTTATGCGGCCTTTTGTAAGGTCATAAGTGCTTAATTCGATAGTCACTTTATCTCCAGGGAGGATTTTAATGAAATTCATCCTCATTTTCCCTGACAGATGGGCATTTACAATCATTCCTTTATACGCTTCGTCTATTAATTCAACTTTGAATACAGTATTTGGGAGCGCCTCAAGGACTCTTCCCATCACTTCAATTGTATCTTCTTTGCTCATGTGTATGCCCTTTTTTTATGCTTTTTTTTAGTGCAAAGCGGTAGGATTTTACATGAGAAAAATTATCTATGCAATAGAATTTGTGGCAAAACCTGAAATCTATTGTACTGTTAATATTTCGTTCCCGCTTTCGGTGATTAATATAGTGTTTTCCTCTTGAACTGCGCAAGACCTATCTTTGGTTACTATGGTCCAATTGTCTTTTAGCGTGATAATTTCGCTTGCGCTGACAGAGAAAATAGGTTCTATTGCTATTGTCATGCCTGGTTTTAGTATTGGGCCCTTGGTTCCGTCCCAATAATTTAAGATTGTTGGTTCTTCGTGCAGTTTTCTGCCTACTCCGTGTCCCGTGAGGTCGTGAACAACCTTAAATCCGGCATCTTCGACGGTTTTTTCGATTACTATGCTTATTTCGCTGACATGATTACCCGGTTTAGCCATCATTATTGCTCTGTCTAATGCCAATTTTGCTGTTTTGATAAGTCGGATTTTTTCTTTTGAGGCGTTTCCGACGACTTTTGATCTTGCCGCATCTGTATAAAGGCCTTTGTGCAACACTCCGCAGTCGATTGTAAGAAGATCGCCGTCTTTTAAAATTTCGTCTGCTCGTGGAATTCCATGAACAACTACTTCGTTTAGGGCTACGCAAAGCGTTTTAGGGAACCCATAAATTCCTTTGAAACCCGGAATCATTCCTTTTGAAAGGATGAACTCTTCCGCGATTTTATCGAGTTCCAATGTCGAGACTCCTATTTCTATGTGTTTTAAAACTTCATCAAGAGTTTGCGCTAAGACTTTTCCGCCTTCTCTCATTGCGTCGATTTCTTCCGGAGTTTTTATTGGGATGTTCATTTTATTATTTTAAAATCGGATCAAGCGCTGTTATCGCCAATTTGAAAACTTCATCAATGTAAGGCTCGCCGTTTATTTTTATTAATTTATCTTTGTATAAATCTATTGCAGGAACTGTTTCGTTTTCGAAGGCGTTTAGCCGTGTTTTTATCGCTTCATCGTTGTCGTCCGCGCGGGTAGTCAATTCTCCGCCGCATGCTTTACAGCTTGGTTCTTTGTAGTCGGCAGGGTAGACGGCTTTACATTTTCCGCAAATTCTTCGTGTGGTTAATCGTTTTAATGCTGTTTCTTTTTTGATATCGATTAAAACCGCCATATATTTTCGTCCGTGGTTGTTTAAAAGTTCATTTAATAAATTTGCTTGTTCAACTTTTCTTGGAATTCCGTCGAATAATGCGTTTTCGCCCGGTTGAAGATTGTGTAGGAAATTTTCAACGATTTCCATGACGACTTCATTTGAAACCAAATGTCCGGCTTCGATTATTGATTTTACTTTTTTGCCGAGTTCGCTTTCTTCTTTTGAAAGTTTGCGAAGTGCTTCGCCGGTTTCAAACATTTTGAATCCGTATTTTTCCGAAATTTGTTTTCCGAGTGTGCCTTTTCCTGCACCCTGCATTCCAAAAAATATTAAGTCCATGGTGAAAAAAAATTAAATTATATTCACGAAGGAGAGTTTAAATCTAATGAAAGTGGAATGCAAATTTTTTAATCTTCTTGTGAAAGTATTGCCGTGATTGCTTTTTGTGTGTCTTCTATCACGGGTTTTATATCTTCTTCATATCTTTTGTCCAATTCTGCGGTTTTTGCTATTTGGCGTGGGTCGTTAAACAATGCTTCCAAAGTTATTTTTCCATCCGCGTCTTCTCCTCCCGCAGGTTTTGCTGCGGCTTCCCAAAAGTCTAATAAACTTTGGCGGAATCTTGCGACAGCTTCTTGATTGAAGTTTGGATTTCCAACTATATATTCATCAAAATCTGCAAGAAATTTTAAATGATATTTTGAAGATATGTTTCGTAAATTACGCAGGATGCCAAATGCTGGTATTAATGCGGTTTGATCATTTGCTCCTTCGGCTAAAAAACTTCTATTTTGTTCAGGTGTTGTTGGGGTTTTTCCCATTTTTTTTGTTATTACCTTATGTGTGCGGAGTATGGACATTTTTTCTTGTATTTTTCGCAATGACTGTCGGATTCCATTGGGCATAAAACTCTTGTTGCTCCGTCGCTGAAGTTTTGAACAAGGGCATCGACTGCTCTGGTATATTTTACATCACTAACGCTTACATGAGTGTTTGCCTCCGGGCAGTGAATATGTTCTACGCTTGATAATTTTGTGTCCATTTGTTGTTTATTAAAGACAGGGGGTTAGTTTAGACCCGTTTAAAATTTTGTCAAATAAAAGGTTTTTATGATTTTGATAGAGTGCTCACTCTTGGCATTTGTGAGCCAAAAATGGCACGCAAAATTGACTAACGCACGCGATGAATCAGAAAATAAAATCATTTTTCGTCAAAATGAGATTGGCGTTTGAATAAATTAAAGGGAAATGCAAGAAAGAAACAGGCTAGTCCACTGCTTCCATCAAACGTGCAAGTCTTTCTGCGATTGCTTTTTGTGTTGCTTTGATTACAGGCATTATGTCTTCGTTTTTCATCCTGTCTAATTCCAATAGTTTTGCTTGATGTTCAGGGCTTAAGTGAAAATTTTCTGGAGCTACCATCCCCATGTCCATTTCTCTTTCTCCTTCAGCTGGTTTGTCTGCAATTTCCCAGTATTTTTTAAGGTTTTCTAGAAAGGCTGTTACAGCATCGGGGTTGAAGTTTTGTTCGAATTTTCTACTTCTGACTATAAATTCTTCAAAATTATATAATATTTGATTTCGCAAAATTGAAGGTCTGCTTTCCATGAAGACGGATAAGTCATTCAGAACGACACGTGTTGTTCTTAATGTTTCTTCATCCTTTAAGTCGTCTGCTAATAAGTTTTGGTTTTCAGGTGTTGTTGGCATTTGCTATATGTTTAAAGATGGGGAGTCATTTTATTCTCACTATAAATATTGTCAAATAAAAGACAAGAATACCGTGCGACTTTGTCGCATGTTAGTAGAACTTTTTGTAATCGTGCATTACAAGTTGTGCGTTCACTTGACGGATAAGTTCTAGAACTACACCGACTATGATGATTATTCCTGAACCGGTCATTAGAAGGGGGATTGAGCCGATTCCGCTTGATTGGAAGAACATTTGTGCAACCATTGGAAGAACTGCTATTAATCCAATGAACAGTCCTCCAAATAGAGTCATTTTGTTTGAGATATCTCCGATATATTCTGATGTTTGTTTTCCCGGACGTATTCCAGGAACGTATCCACCTCTTTTTTGAATGTTTTCTGCTATTTCTTCAGGTTTGAATGTGATTGAAACGTAGAAATATGTGAAGCCTAATACAAGTAGGAAATATACTAGAACGTATGAAAGTGATCCTGCTACAAACATATCTTTCATGTAGGTTCCGACAGATCTAAGCCACTCTGATTTTGCTCCCAATAAGAATTGAGAAATAAGGCTTGGGAAGCTGATAAGAGCTACTGCGAAGATGATAGGAATCATTCCGGCTTGGTTTATTCTGATAGGAAGGAATGATTGATCGCTTTTTGCGCGAACGCCTCTTCCTGCGTATGTAATTGGGATTTTTCTTTGGGCTTCGTTTACCAATACAACTATTGTTACAAGAAGTACTGTTATAAGAACCATTGTAATGAAAGGAATAAGTTTTGAGTCGTCTTCAGTCGCAAGGAAAAGTCCTTGTCCAACCATTCCCGGTATTCCTGCAACGATTCCGGCGAAGATAAGTACTGAAATTCCATTTCCAATTCCGCGTTCAGTGATTTGTTCTCCAAGCCACACAAGAAGGACTGAACCTGCTGTGATTGAAAGCATTATTGGAAGTACTACTGACGGATCTGTTACATTTGAGATAATAGGGAATTGTGATTGTGAATTTAACAAAAGAATCATTCCGTATGATTGGAAGAATGCTAGAGGGAATGTAAGCCAACGAGTGTATGCGTTTAATTTTCTTCTTCCTTGTTCTCCTTCTTTTGAAAGGGCTTCAAGTTTTGGAACGATTACCGCAAGAAGCTGAATAATGATGGATGCATTGATGTATGGGGA
This sequence comes from Candidatus Altimarinota bacterium, assembly GCA_023231115.1. Classification (GTDB taxonomy): domain Bacteria; phylum Patescibacteriota; class Gracilibacteria; order UBA1369; family LOWO2-01-FULL-3; genus UM-FILTER-38-24. The sequence goes on along the minus strand of JALNWA010000002.1, from coordinate 72,746 downwards.
AATTCCCATCAAAATGATAGAGAAGTTTTCCATGCTTCCTCCTGTAAGAAGACTGAACATTTGAAGTAGTTCATTCTTTGTAGTCATTGAGCTGATGGCTTCTGCGCTTGCTCCCGGAACTGTAATATGACCAAGAAATCTGGCCAATATAATTATTCCTATTGTGAAAAGGATTTTTGTTCGAAGATCCTTTGAATTCCAAATTTGTTGTAGGTATGAGAACATTTTACTTTTTTGGGAATTTTTCTGTTAATTCTACTTTTCCTTTTGCACTTTCAACTTCAGTTATAGCACCTTTGGATGCTTTATTCACTACTATATTTAATTTTTTCTCAAGTTTGCCTTTACCTGAAAGAAGTTTTATTGGGTTGTCTTTTTTTGAAATCAATTGTTTCTCGATAAGTGCTTTTTTGTTAACTTCTGTTCCTTCTTCAAATACATTTAAATCTCCTGTGAATGCAATTCTGAAAGCCACTTTGCATGGATTTTTAAATCCTTTTAATTTTGGCATTTTGCGAAGTAGGGGAGTTTGACCTCCTTCAAATCCAGGTTTTCTGCTTGATCCTGCTCTTGCTGTTTGTCCTTTTCCTCCTCTTGTTGAAGATGTTCCGTGTCCTGATGCATTTCCACGACCAAGAAGTTTTCGTTTTTTATGAGGAACTTTGCTGCGTAAATCTTGTAATGACATGGTTTATTTGTTATCTGGTTTAGTTTGTTCTTTAGGTGCGACAGGTTTTGCCGCTGGTTTTGTTGCTACAACTGGTTTAGCTGTTGTAGGTTGTACTGCTTTTTCCTGTTTTGCTAGCTGTTTTGACGCCTGTTCTTGGGCGAGCTTCGCTCGCGTGTCAGCCACTTTTCTTGCACGTGCATCCATTCCTGGAGTTGTGCGTAGAAGTTTTAATGCTGAAAATGTAGCTTTTGTGTTGTTGATTTTATTTGTTGTTCCGAATGATTTTGTGTAGATGTCTTTTAGCCCGGCTAGCTCAAGTACTTTACGGATTGTGTTTCCTGCGATAACTCCAGTACCAGGTTTAGCTCTCATGAATTTGATGTGTGAAGATTTTTGTTTTACTTCAACATCATGTGGAATTGTTCCTTGGTCCATCAAAACTTGTAGTGTGTTTTTCTTGGCTTGTGAAATAGCTTTTTGAATAGCACCTGTTACTTCGTTTGATTTTCCAATTCCCATTCCAACTTTTCCTTTTCTGTTTCCAATGACAACGGTTGCTCTAAATCGAAGTCTGCGTCCTCCTTTTACTACTTTTACGACACGGCTTATTTCTATGACTTGCTCATCATATTCCTTTTGCTCTTTGTGAACTTCTCCTTTTGAATGCGGTCTTTTTGTCATGGCTGTAAATTAATTTTTTAAAATTTTAATCCTGCTTCACGTGCGCCATCTGCCAAAGCTTTGATGCGGCCGTGATATTTGTAACCATTTCTGTCAAAGGCTACTTCAGTGATATTTTTTTCAATTGCTTTCTTTGCGATGTCAGCTCCAACCGCTTTTGCTTTTTCAACTTTATTCGCTTTTGAATTGTCTTTGATGTCTGAGCTTGCAACTATCACTTTTCCTGTTTTGTCATCGAAAAGTTGTACGTAGTTGTATCTTACGCTTTTGAAAACGATAAGTCTTGGTTTTTCGTTATTACGCATTCGTGCGCGTATTTTGACGTGTCTTCTAGCTCTTGATGATTCTTTATTCATTGATGTGAGATATTAATTAGTTAGTTTTGATACCGGCCGACTTCATCGGCGTGGTGTTATTTTGCAGTTGCGGCCGTCTTACCTGCTTTCCTTATAACGTATTCTCCTAGGTATCTGATACCTTTTCCTTTGTATGGTTCAGGTTTTCTGTATGATCTTATTTTTGCGGCTACTTCTCCAACCACTTGATTGTCTATTCCTGAGACAACGATTACGTTTTTCAATTCTGTATCCATTTTAAATTCAATTCCATCTGGTGCTGTATATTCTACAGGGTGAGAGAAACCAAGCGTCATGCTGATCTTGTTTTTGTTTGGTTGTGCTCTGTAACCTACTCCGATTATTTCAAGCTTTTTCTCAAATCCTTTTGTTACTCCTTCAATCATGTTCGCAATTAGATTTCTTGTAAGGCCATGTAAAGCTCTCGTAGTTTTAAGATCATTTTTTCTTGAAACTGAAACTTTTTCGTCTGCAATTTCTATAATTATGTCTTTTGAAAATTCTCTTTGAAGAGTTCCTTTTGGTCCTTTTATGGTCACAACAGAGTCTTTTACTTCAACTTGTGCGCCTTTCGTGATTTCTACCGATTTGTTTCCTATTCGTGACATTGTTTTTGTAGGTTAGTATACTTCACAGATTAGTTCTCCTCCCAACTTCTTTTTCTTTGCTTCAGATCCTGACATTAAACCTTGTGAAGTTGAAATTATTTGAATTCCTAATCCGTTCTTGATTGATTGTAGTTCTTCAGTTTTAACGTAAAGTCTTTGTCCCGGTTTTGAAATTCTTTTTAGAATTAATTCATCTTTCCCGTCTTTTAGCTCTATTTCAATGACTTTCATTTTTCCTTCTTCTTGAATTTCATATCCTTCAATGAATTTTTTGTCTTTCAAAATTCCCAAGATACTTTCTTTCATTTTTGAATATGGGACACTTGTTGTCTCGTGATGAGCGTTTAAAGCGTTTCTTATTCTAGTGAGCAAATCTGCTATTGGATCTGTGTTCATTTTAATTTACTTATATTTTACCAAGATGATTTTGTAACTCCCATTATTTTTCCGTTTCTTGCCAACTCTCTGAAACAAATTCTGCAAGTTCCGAATTTGCGCATGAAACCTCGTGTTTTTCCGCATAATTCACATCTGCTATATACTCTCGTAGGGTATGTAACTGTTTGACCTGCGGCTTTTTGCTTTGCGGCTAGAGCTTTTCTTCCGTTACATTTATTTATTAGGGACGTCTTTGCCATTGTTTGTTATTTAGATGTTTTAAATGGGAATCCGAATGCTTTTAATAGTTCAAGTCCTTGTTCGTCTGTTTTAGCTGTAGTTGCGATACATATTTCAACTCCATGTATTTTCATAACATCGTCCGGGCTGATTTCAGGGAATACCATGTGTTCTTTAAACCCAACTGAGTAGTTTCCTTGACCGTCGAATGCCTTTGGAGATATTCCACGGAAATCTCTTACGCGAGGGAATGTGATATTTACAAGTTTGTTTAGGAAGTCGTACATTCTGTTTCCTCTTAATGTTACTTTGATTCCGACAACTTCACCTTTTCTTGTTTTGAAATTTGAAATAGCTTGTTTTGCTTTTGTAAGAACAGGTTTTTGTCCTGTAATCTTTGTAAGATTTTCAACAACATTTGAATAATCTTTGTTGTGTGTCTTTAGGTATGTTCCAAGTCCAACATTTAATGTTACTTTTGTGATCTTTGGAACCGCCATAACGTTTTTCAACTTTAGCGTTTTCTTTAGTTCAGGCGCTATTTCTTTGTTGAATCTGGTTTTAAGGTCTACTAATTTTGTCATGATTATTGGATTGTTTTATCTATAGAATCTTTACATTTTTTGCAAATTCTTTGCTTTTTGCCGTTTGCCAATCTCTTGAATCCCACTCTTACTATTTTTTCACAGCTTGGGCAGACGACCATTACATTTGATACATCGATTGATGCTTCAAATTTTATTCTTTCTCCGGCTTTCTGAGTGGTTTTCTTGATATGTTTTGTACGTATGTTTACTTTTTCTACAACAACTCTGTTGTCTTTAGAAATAACACGTATAACTTTTCCTTTCTTTCCTTTGTCTTTTCCTGCGATGACGACCACCTGATCGTTAGTTTTTACTTTCATATATTTATAATACTTCAGTTGCTAATGATATAATCTTTTGGAATCCTTTCTCACGAAGTTCTCTCGCTACTGGGCCGAAAAGGCGTGTTCCTTTTGGCTGTCCATCTTTATCGATTATTACTACTGCGTTGTCGTCGAATCTTATTGCTGAACCGTCTTTTCTTTTAAATGCTTTGATTTGTCTGATTACTACCGCTTTTTCTACTGCTTTCTTTTTAACAATTCCTTTTGGATTTGCAAGTTTGATTGATACTACAATTATATCTCCAATTCTCGCATATCTTTTTCGTGTTCCTCCTAGAACTTTTACGCATTCAGCGATTTTTGCTCCAGTGTTGTCGGCTACCTTCATTTTTGTTTCCTGTTGAATCATTGTTGTGTTGGTTTAACGATAGTCCATCTTTTTAGCTTGCTTAACGGTTTTGTCTCAAAAATTTCTATTGTTTCTCCGATTTCAAATGCTTTGTTTTCAGGATTATCTACATGAAATTTCTTTGAAACTTTAAATCTCTTTTTGTATTTTGGATGTGTCTTATAATTATCCACTTTTACGACAAGCGTTTTTTGCTGTTTTGTGCTTACTACTTGTCCTTTTTTATTCCTCATTGTTTAGTACAGTTAGAATTTGTGCGATATATTTTTTTGATTTTTTGATCGTGTGTGCGTTCTTTGCTTGATTATTCTTTACGTTGAATTTGTTTTCAACTAGCTCTTTTCTTGCAGTCTCAAGCTCTTTTTGAAGCTCTTTTTTCTCTAATTTTTTTAATTCTTCTAATGTTCTCATGTTATTTTAAGGTTGAGCTTATGAATTTACATTTAATAGGTAATTTGTATGCGGCTAGTTTCATTGCTTCTCTTGCTGTTGCTTCGTCTACACCTTCCATTTCAAATAGAATTCTTCCTGGAAGGACAGGGCAAACGAATAATTCAGGTGCTCCCTTTCCACTTCCCATCGGTACCTCTTGTGCTTTCTTTGTTAATGGCTTGTGTGGGAATATTGTGACCCAAATTTTTCCTCCTCTCTTTATAAATCTTGTCATAGATCTTCTTGCCGCCTCAATCTGTCTTGATGTGATTTCTTTTGCTTGGACAGCTTTTAGTCCGTATGTACCGAATGAAAGCCTGTTTCCACGCATTGAGATGCCGGTTGTATCGGATCTTCCTCTTTGAACTTTCCTGTGTTTTTGCTTTTTTGGTGCTAACATATTATGCCTGTTTAAGTTCTTCTATTTGTTGATTAAGTCTTGATGCTAAATCTTTTTTAAATACGTTTCCTCTGTAAATCCATACTTTTATTCCAATCTTTCCATAAGTCGTGTAAGCTGGTAGGGAAGCGTAATCGATATCAGCTCTGAATGTATGTAATGGGATTTTTCCTCTTGCGAATAATTCGCTTCGTGAGATTTCAACTCCATTTAAACGACCTCCAACATACACTTTTGCTCCCATTGCTCCAGCTTCCATTGCTTTTTCCACTGCCATTTTCGTCGCTCTTCTGTATGAAACTCTTTTCTCGATTTGTTTTGCGATTGATTCTGCAACCACTTTCGCGTCAAGCATTGGTTTCTTGATCTCTTTGATGTTAATTAGGAATGTTTCTTTGAATCTTTTTACTAGAATGTCTTTTAGTTTTTCAATTATTTCTCCGCCTCTTCCGATGATAAGTCCCGGTTTTGCTGTGTGAATATTTATTATAACTTTACCTTGGGTTCTCATTATTTCAATCTTTCCAATGCCTTCGGCCTCAGGAAGATTCTTTACTATTAATTTTTCAAGTTCGATGTCTTGTAAAAATAATTTTTTGAACTCTTTTTTCTCCGCAAACCATTTTGAGTCCCAGTCTCTTGTGACTCCCATTCTGATGATTTTTGGATTTACTTTGTGTCCCATTGGTTTGTTAATAATTATTTAGTTTTGATAGCTTCGACTTTTACTGTAACGTGAGCGTTTCTTTTTAGAATTGGATGCATTCTTCCTCTTGAAATAGGTACGCTTCTCTTGAATGTTGTTCCTTCTGTTACGATAATTTCTTTTACTGTTAGATCTTCCAATTTTTGCTTGTTGTTCTCGACTGCATTTGCCGCCGCTGAGTTTATCGCTTTATAAAGGATTTTTGCTCCTTTCTTTGGTGTAAATCTCAAGATATCAAGCGCTTCTTTAACCATTTTCTCTCTAACTAACTGCGCTACGAGATTTAGTTTTTTTGATGTTATCCTGATTTGTCTTATAGTTGCTTTCATTTTTTTAAATTATTATGCTTCTGTCTTAGCTAGTTTACCTCCGTGAACTTTGAATTTCTTAGTAGGGGAGAATTCGCCAAGCTTGTGACCTACCATATTTTCTGTGACGTAAACCGGTATAAATTGGTTTCCGTTGCTTACTGCGAATGTGTGTCCTACGAAATCAGGTGAAATACTGCAATCTCTTGACCATGTTTTTATTGGACGTTTTTGTCCTGCCGCGTCCAACTTTTCAACTTTCTTTGTAAGTTTGGGGTCTAAGTATGGTCCTTTTTTTGAACTTCTAGACATGGTTTTTTAATTAATTATTTTCTTCTTCGATCTTTTACGATCATTTTATTAGTAAATTTGCGTCTTCTTGTTTTAAATCCAAGTGCAGGCATTCCCCAAGGAGTTTTAGGATATTTTAGACCGATTGATGATCCTCCTTCTCCTCCTCCATGTGGATGATCGCATGGGTTCATCGCTTTTCCTCTTACTGTAGGTCTCCATCCCATGTGTCTCATTCTTCCCGCTTTTCCAATTACAATGTTGTTGTGTTCAATGTTTCCTACTGTTCCTAGAGTTGCATAGCATGTTTTTCCTGTTAATCTTATCTCTCCTGAAGGCATTTGTAATTGAGCGTGTGTGCCCTCTAGAGAAACAAGCTTTATTATTGCTCCTGCGCTTCTTCCAAGCTGTCCTCCAATTCCTTCTCTAAGTTCAACTTCGTACATATTGTATCCAACCGGAATGTTTTTGATCATCATTCTGTTTCCGTCTTTGATTTTTGCTTTTTCTTTACAGATAACTTTTTCTCCAACTTTCATCGCATCCGGAGCCAAATGGTATCTTTTTTCTCCGTCTACATATTGCACAAGCATAATTCTGGCTGTGCGATTTGGATCGTATTCGATTGTTGATACTGTTCCTTCGATGTCTAATTTGTCAGTTCTGTTGAAATCTACAAGCCTGTATCTTGCGCGTGTTCCACCTCCTCTGTGACGAACTGTGATTCGTCCAAGATTATTTCTTCCTGAATTCTTTTTTAGAGTTACAGTAAGACCTTTTTCAGGTGTAGACTTTGTGATTTCTTCGAATGAAGACATCGTCATCTGTCTGCGACCCGGGGTAGTTGGTTTGTATTTCTTTAGTGTCATTATTATTTTGGCTTAGCTTCTTTAAATTTATTTGGATCAAATGATTTATTTCCTTTGATGCTTACGATTGCTTTTTTGTGCATTGGTCTCTTGATCATTGGATATCCTCTTTTAACTAAACGTTCTTTCTTTGGCACAATCATCATTTTTACTTCTGCAACGTCCACTCCGTAAAGTTTCTTAATGTCATGTTTAACGCCAATCTTAGTCGCGTCTTTTTGGACATTGAATACATATCTTTTTGCCTCTTGTTGGCGTGAGCTTTTCTCAGTCATTACAGGTCCGATAATTGTGCTTAGTCCTCTCATTGTTTATTGCTTTAAGAATGTTTCTTTTAGTTTAGCTACAGCGTTTTTCAAGATAACAACAGTTTTATATTTTTGTAAATCTTGAATGTTTACGTATGGCGCTAGAATAGTTTTTACTTCTGGAATATTTTTGCTTGATCTTGTGATTGTCTCGTCTTTTTCCGCGATTATGAACAATGCGTTTCTTTCAATAGGTAATTTCTTTACCATTTCTGCAAACATTTTCGTTTTCATGTCTTTTGATTCGAATTCTTCAAGTCCGATAACGCTGTTTTCTCTTACTTTCTCAGATAGAGCTGAGAATAAAGCGATTTTTCTTTGTTTCTTAGGCATATCTTTTGAGAAATTTCTTGTGGCTAGAGGTCCGAATAGGACTGCACCTCCTCTCCATTGTGGTGATCTTGTTGATCCTTGTCTTGAACGACCTGAGCCTTTTTGTGGGCGTGGTTTGATTCCACCTCCACGAATGAATTCTCTTGTTTTTGTGTTTGCAAGGTTCACTCTTTTGTTTGCCGCTTGTCTTACAAGTGCTTGGTGAATTAGATCTTTATTGAACGGAACTTCGAATATTTCTTTTGGAAGGTCGAGTGTTCCGGCCTTTTCTCCTGATTGTTTATATAGATCTACGTTCATGTTTTTTATTATTTCGTTATAATTATTATTCCGCCTCTTGATCCTGGAACCGCTCCTTTTAGTCCGACTAGATTCTTCTCTGCGTCCAAATAGGCGACTTTTACTTTGTTTAATGTGATTTGAGCTGACCCCATGTGTCCTGGTAATTTCTTTCCTTTTTCAACTCTTCCTGGTTTTGCTCTTGCTCCGATTGATCCAGGTTCTCTATGGTGATGTGATCCATGGCTCATAGGTCCGCAGGCGAAGTTGTGTCTCTTGATTACACCTTGGAAACCTTTTCCTTTTGAAACTCCCATAACTGTAACCTCTTCAACATCCTTTAGAGATTCGCATGTGACTGCGTCTCCTTTGTTGAATGTTTCTGAAGCTTCAATTCGGAATTCTTTTAAATGAGCGAATTTCTTTGTCTTTGTAGGCTTTTTCAATTTGGAAAAACCTAGGACTATCGCCGGATATCCATCTTTTTCAACTGTTTTCACTTGTGCAACCTCATTTGGTTCGCAGTGGATAACAGTAATTGGGATCACGCGGCCGTCGTCTTGCATGACACGGGTCATTCCTATTTTTTTGCCGATAATTCCTGACATAATTTGTATTGGTTAATCCCTTTAAGCGGGAAGCTTTAAAAGATTTTCGACTTACAACCCTTTAAAACTTTATTAACTTGCTAAGTCAATTGCCGTTAGAATATACAGATGTGTTTTTGGGTAGTCAAGAGAATTTTTTGGGGAAGTTTACTGATTAATTCTCTGATGCCCATTTAATTTCTTTTATTTCCGGAAATCGTAGGTTTTTTTCGACGAATGGCTTCCAGCTACAATAAAAAATTGATGAACCTGCCCAGCCGTTTGCGGAGTGCATTGTGACAATTCCATTTTCGAATGTTGTGTTTGCAGTTAGAGCGTAAGTTTCGCTAAATGATTCTGAGTCTGCGACAGCTAAAGCCAAGGTTTTTTTGATTTTTTCTTCGATTGTTAGCTTGCCTTCAAATGTTTTGGTTATTTCTTTTGTTAAAGCGGCTTTGTAGCCTGTACTGTCCATGTTTTCGCCATTACAAAAATTTGTGCTATCGGCTGGATTATTTAAAAGATAGTAGGAGATAGTGGTGTTATTTGCTGGTTCATTTGTAATAGGGCCGATTGTTGTTGGTTCTTGTTGAGCTGAGAGTGCTTGTTGTTGGCTACATCCAGCCAAAAAAATCATTCCGAGTAGTCCTAAAAATGTGAGTAATTTCTTCATGTGGCGTTTTTGTTGGTTATTAAAATTCAACCATATCAGAATTTGTGGCTTAAGTATATAGAAAATCCCTTTGTTTTAGGGATTTTAAAGAGATGAAGGAAAAACCCGTTTTTGCCATTCATCTAATATTTGTCGGATTTCGGCTAATACGATTTCCGCTTCTTTCGGATCGCTTGGTCTGTCATATCCTACTTCTCTTATTAGGCTGTACGAGTCCCAGTTTATTGTTCCTCCTCTGTAGCCTCCAGCTCTGTAGTTTCCAGCTCCGATTAATCTTTCGTCTTTTTTGAGTTTTGTGTGATGCTGGTGAGAGAAAGAAAATAATCTGAGCGTCTGTTCTTCTCCTTTTGAGAAAGCGACAAATTTTTTTGTGTAGACGGGGTGTCTCTCTTTTTCTGGGACTAGGTCTTCGAGTTCCATTTAAAAATTTTTTACAATCTTAGTCCTCAGACAACATTTTGATTTCGATTTGTACTCCGGCTGGAAGGCTCAAGTTTGATAGTGATTCGATTGTTTTTGGTGTTGTTTCACGGATGTCGATCAGGCGAGAGTGAGTTCTGATTTCGAATTGTTCACGTGCGTTTTTGTGTACGAATGTTGATTTGTTGACTGTGAATTTTTCGATTTTTGTAGGAAGTGGAATAGGTCCTGCAATCATTGCGCCTGTTCTTTCAGCTGTGTCGATGATCAGTTTTGTTGTTTCATCAATGACTCTGTGGTCGAATGATTTGATTTTTATTCTGATTTTTTGCTTTGTTGCCATTGTGTTTGGGTTATATAAATTTTTTAAAAAAACCGAGATTTGTTACAGCTCGGGTTTAGAAAGGTCTTAGCCTTAATGAATTTGAGCTGTCCCGCTTTTTCGATTTTCATCGAGTGGGCGAGTGATTCTCTAAAAACAGAGAAGCAATTTTGTAATAGAGTTATAACGGTTTGAGATGCGTAAGTCAAGAAAATCATTGATTTTCATGATGGCGTGTTTCATTTTCGGCTTATTTGTGGTATAATTTTGTAATGTATTTTAATTATTTATATGGTTAATAATCCTGATGGAAGCGAGGGGACTGCGGCTTTAGACCTTGCTTATGGCGGGGAGAGCGATGCGGCAGAAATTCCCGCTGGAGTGTCTGACTCCGCTGAAGTTACAAATGGGTTTGAGGGAAGATCTATTTTTGGCTTGTTGCAAGACGGTGCGGCAAAAAAGACCGCTATTATAAAGGCGCAACAAGAAATTGAGATTTTGCGACTTGAAATGATTGAACGTTTTGAAATTTTTGTACAGAAAGAGCTTAAAAAACATAGTGTTGTTGAAGATGTTTCAGAAGCGTTAAAGTGGTGTGAGTTTTCTCTTATTACACAGGGAAAATCACGTTTTCTTTTGATTAAAAATATTGGAAATATTCATGTTTCTGAGAAGAATGGAGCTTTAGGTTCAGCTTTGCGTGTGTTTTTTGTGTCTGAAGGGTTTTGGACTGAAAGCTATCAGGCTGATAGAAAATTTGATGTGAAAATTCCATTGTCGATTTTTGACTCTGTTACTGGAGTGAAAGGGGGTAGGGTTTCTTCTGCCGCGAAGAAAACGGCAATAACAACTCTTAGGCCGAATGTTCCTGCGACGGAACTACCACCTTTTGTTGTTCCAAAATTTGGTGGGGCTATAACTAAGGGAGTTAGAGAAGGTGTTTCTAAGGTTTTGCCCTCTCATGATAAATAAAAATAAAAAGACCTCCGTTTGACGGGAGGTCTTTTTGAAAGTTTTGTGATTTAACATGCACCGCTTTGTCGTGGTGTTATTTTAGAATCTTTCCTACTACTCCGGCTCCAACCGTTTTTCCACCTTCACGGATAGCGAAGCGAGTTCCTTGATCCATAGCGATAGGTGCTCCTAGAGTAATAGTTGCTTTTACCGTATCTCCAGGCATAACCATTTCAACTCCTGCAGGAAGCTCGAAAGCTCCTGTAACATCTGTAGTTCGGATGTAGAATTGTGGTCTGTATCCTTTGAAGAATGGAGTATGTCTTCCACCTTCATCTTTTGTAAGTACGTAAACCTCAGCTTCGAATTGTGTGTGAGGAGTAATTGAACCAGGTTTTGCAATAACTTGTCCTCTTTCAATTTCTTCTCTTTCAATTCCACGTAGAAGTAGACCTACATTATCTCCGGCTTGTCCTTGATCAAGACTCTTCTTGAACATTTCAACACCGGTAACTGTAACTTTTCTTGTATCGTGAATTCCAACGATTTCAACTTCTTCATTTACTTTTACAACTCCTTTTTCAATTCTTCCTGTCGCAACTGTTCCTCTACCTTTGATAGAGAAAACATCTTCAACAGACATAAGTAGTGGTTTGTCTAATTCACGAACTGGATCTGGGAAGTATGTATCCAAAGCATTAAGAAGATCAAGAATTGGTTTTGCTGCTGCTGGATCTTCTGGATTCTCAACTGCTTTTAGAGCTGATCCTCTAATGACAGGGATATCATCTCCAGGGTATTCGTATTTTTTCAAAAGTTCACGAACTTCCATTTCTGAAAGGTCTGCGATTTCAGGATCCGCCATGTCCATCTTGTTTAAGAAAACAACGATGCCCGGAACGTTAACCTGATGCGCCAAAAGGATATGCTCACGAGTTTGTGGCATAGGACCGTCTGCGGCTGATACTACTAGAATTGCTCCATCCATTTGAGCGGCTCCAGTAATCATATTCTTGACGTAATCGGCATGTCCAGGACAATCAACGTGTGCGTAATGTCTTTTTGGTGTCTCGTATTCCTGATGTGAAGTAGCAATAGTGATACCTCTAGCTCTCTCTTCAGGAGCATTATCAATTTGGGCGTATGTTACCGCCTTGTTTCCGCCTCCGAAATTTTTTGCTGCAACCATAGTGATTGCGGCTGTGAGTGTTGTCTTGCCGTGATCAACGTGGCCTATTGTACCAACGTTCATATGTGGCTTGTTTCTCACAAATACTCCTTCTGCCATATTGGTATTGTTTAAAATAATATATAATAATTTGTGTCGACTTAAACTTGCGACAATTAGTCGCATGCGACAGCTCCGGAAATATATACGAGAAATTAAGCTAATGCAAGAGAAATTTTCTTAGGGAATACTGTAGGAAATGTTGAGCTTATTTCTCAGGAAGGATTCTGATTAATCGTTGAAATTGCTCTAGATCTGAGTGCGTTGAGGATTTGCGCCATTGTGATTTCTCTTATTCCAAACATGTACTGCACTTCGTATCCTTTTCTTTTTGCTTCAAGGCAGAGGTCTGCTACGTTTGCCAAATCAGCTGTGGCCGGGCAGGAATAATTGTCCATAATCATTCGACCTTTTTCGTCGAGTGCGACAGGGAATTGTTGACATTCTTGCGGTCTTTGAGGATGTTCGTGGATAGCGCATCTGTTGTTTTGTAATTGTGGGCAGACATCTTCTCCTACGTAATCTGTCTCATACAAATTTGTTCTTTCGCTTCTTTTTAAGATTGGGTTGAGGTGTGAATTAAGTGCGGTTCTGTTTTCGCCGAAGATTAAAGCCACTTGGTCTTCTGTCAGATTGCTTAAATTTCTGCCGCAACATGCTCCGCCGCATTGAGCGTAATGCTTTGGGAGCTCCTGAGATTTCCATTCTTCAATTCGAGTTTTCATTCTGTTTTATTGTTGGCAGTGGATTTTATCCCTTTTTTTTAATATGTCAAAAAAATGTCGCCAGTTACTTAAGCGACATTTTTTATAAATTTTATTATTTCTATTTGTTTCCTGTTCGCTTTGTGATGATTGCTTCAGCGACTGAATTTGGAACTTTTTCGTAGAAACCGAATTCCATTGTGTAGTTTCCGCGACCTTGTGTCATTGAACGAAGATCAGTTGCGTATCCGAACATTTCAGACAACGGAATGGTAGATTTGATGAACTTAACCATTGTTCTGTCGCCGGTTTCAAGAATTTGTCCACGGCGTGAGCTGATATTTCCCATTACATCTCCAAAATAATTTTCAGGGACAACTACTTCCACTTTCATGATAGGTTCAAGAATGACAGGATTTGCGGCTTTTGTTCCGCTTTGGAACGCCAATGATGCCGCAATTTTGAACGCCATCTCAGACGAATCAACTTCATGGAAACTTCCATCGATAAGTTCAGCTTTGATGTCCACTACAGGATATCCCGCAGATATTCCTCTTGTAAGTGCTTCTTGGATACCTTTATCAACGGCAGGAATAAATTCTCTTGGAATTTTTCCTCCAACGATTGAGTTTACGAATTCATATCCTTTTCCAGGTTCTTGTGGATAAAGTTTTAGAATTACGTGTCCATATTGTCCACGACCTCCTGATTGTTTTGCATATTTCTCTTCGCATCTTACTTCTTTTGTAATTGTTTCTCTGTACGCTACTTGTGGAGCACCGATGTTTGCTTCGACTTTGAACTCTCTTTTCATACGATCAACAATGATATCAAGATGAAGCTCTCCCATTCCGGCGATAATTGTTTGTCCTGTTTCTTGGTCTGAATTTACTCTGAATGTTGGATCTTCTTCAGTAAGTTTCTGAAGAGCCAATCCCATTTTTTCTTGATCGGCTTTTGTCTTTGGTTCAACTGCAATTCTGATAACAGGTTCCGGAAATGTGATTGATTCAAGCAGTAGGGGATGTGCAGGATCACAAAGTGTGTTTCCTGTTGTTGTGCTTTTTAGTCCGACTAAAGCCGCGATGTCTCCGGCGTGTACGACTTTGATTTCTTCTCTATTGTTTGAGTGCATTTGAAGAATACGTCCGACTCTTTCTTTGCTGTCTTTTGATGCATTTAAAATGTAGCTTCCTGATTCAAGTGTTCCTGAATAAACACGGAAGTAGCAAAGTGATCCAACGTATGGATCTGTTGCGATTTTGAATGCTAACGCTGAGAACGGTTCTTTTGAGTCAGGATGTCTTAGAATTTCTTCACCTGTTTTCATGTCTGTTCCTTTAATAGCAGGTAGATCATGTGGAGATGGAAGGTATGCGCAAACTGCGTTCAAAAGTAATTGAACACCTTTGTTTTGCAATGCTGTTCCACACATAACAGGGAAAAGTTTTGTATGAATTGTGGCTTGTCTTAGTGCCGCTTTTAATTCAGGAACTGAAATATCTTGTCCGTTGATGAATTTTTCCATTAAGGCGTCGTCGTGCTCTGAAACTTTTTCGACCAATATTGCACGGAATTCTTCCATTTTTTCTTTCATATCTTCAGGAACCGGAATTTCTATTACTTTTTCTCCTTTGTCTCCTTCAAATGTGTATGCTTTTCTTTCGATAAGATCGACCATTCCTTTGAATTCTTTTTCCATTCCGATTGGAAGTTGGATTGCAACTGCGTGTGGATTTAGTCTTGTGTGAATTGACTCCAAACTCATGTAAAAATCTCCTCCGATTTTATCCATTTTATTAATGAAAGCGATACGAGGAACATCGTATTTATCCGCTTGTCTCCATACTGTTTCAGATTGTGGCTCAACTCCCATCGCTCCGTCGAAAACGGTGACACCTCCATCAAGTACGCGAAGAGAACGTTCCACTTCAACTGTGAAGTCAACGTGTCCCGGAGTGTCGATAAGATTGATTTTATATTTTTCTCCGTCCGGTGTGCTCCAAAAACAAGTTGTTGCGGCAGATGTAATTGTAATTCCTCTTTCTCTTTCCTGTTCCATCCAGTCCATTACAGCGGCTCCTTCATGTACTTCTCCGATTTTGTATGATTTTCCTGTGTAGAATAGAATACGTTCTGAAACTGTCGTTTTTCCGGCATCAATATGTGCAATGATACCAATATTGCGTAAATTTCTTAACTCATCTGCCATTTTTTGTGGGTATTAAGGTTTTTAAAATAATTTTTAGTATTTCGCTAAATGAGCAAAAGCTTTGTTTGCTTGTGCCATGCGATGCGTATCTTCTTTTTTCTTGAACGCTGTTCCTTGTTCATTTGATGCATCGACGAGCTCATTTGCTAAGCGTTGTGCCATTGTTCCGCTTTTCTTGCCTCTTGATGCTTGGATAATCCATCTGCAAGCTACCGCTAATTGTCTGTCCGGTTTAACCTCCATTGGTATTTGATAAACCGCACCTCCAATTCTTTTTGCTTTGATTTCAAGCTGAGGTTTTACATTTTCAATGGCTGTCTTGAATGCTTTCTCAGGATCTCCTGAAGTTTTTTTGCTTATAATTTTTAATGTTTCATTGAAAATTTTTCTTGCAGTAGATTTTTTTCCGGCAAGCATTATGTAATTAATGAATTTCTCCTGCATTGGAGATGATTCTTCCGGAATAAATTTTTTTAGTGCTTTATAATTTGCCATATTGGATTTGCTTTATTTTATGGGTTTATTTCTTAGGTTTTTTAGTTCCGTATCTTGAACGACTTTTGTTTCTCTTTTGTACGCCTTGCGCGTCAAGACTTCCTCTTACGATATGGTACTTAACTCCCGGCAAATCTTTAACTCTACCTCCTCTTACAATTACGACTGAGTGTTCCTGCAAATTGTGTCCTTCTCCCGGAATGTATGCTGACACTTCAATTCCATTTGTAAGACGAACTCTGGCGATTTTTCGTAAAGCTGAGTTTGGTTTTTTTGGAGTCATTGTTGTAACTCTTGTGCATACTCCACGTTTTTGAGGACATGGTAATGCATTTGATTTTGTCTTCAAATTGTTGAATATCGATTGAAGAGCCGGTGATTTACTTTTTTGTGAAGCCGTTTTTCGTGGCTTTCTAATCAGTTGATTTATTGTTGGCATGTGGATTTTATTAGATATATGCCCGCTTTACGCTTGGCTAATTTATATTAAGTTTTTGCTAAAAGCAAGACGAAACTTAGATTACAGGTAACATTTTCTTTTTTTCTTCAATCACTTCTTCGACCTCTTCTGCTCTTTCTTCCAATGTCTCAAGTGTTTTTATCTTTTTCCTTACTTCTTCCACCAATTCTTTATTCTTTCTTCTGAATGTTTCTCCGGCAGGGATTAATTTACCGATAATTACATTTTCTTTTAATCCTTCAAGGCGATCCATTCTGCTTGTTGTGGAAGCTTCAACGAGTACACGAATTGTTTCCTGGAATGATGCCGCAGAAAGCCAGCTGTCTGTGTGTAAAGCAACTCTTGTAAGACCTAGAAGTAGGCGTTCTCCTTTTGCTTTTGATTTTGCTTTTGCGTTTACTCTGTTGAATTTGATGATGTCGGCAATTTCTCCCGGTAGGAATTCTGTGTCTCCGCTGTCGATAATGCGCATCTTTGAAAGCATTTGTCTTGCAACGATTTCGATATGTTTATCATTAATACTTTGTCCTTGTGATGCGTAAATTGTTTGTACCTCAGTCACGATGTATTTTTGAACTGTGTATGTGTCTGTAAGTCTTAGCAATTGTTTAAGGTCAAGATGTCCATTTGTTATAGGTTGTCCTTTCGCGACAATAGTGTTGTCTTTTACAATTACACTTCTTCCTGATGGGACTTTGTATATTTTCTCGATTGGGCCTTCGCTTCTGATTACTATTCTTTCAGCATCAGCTTCAACAACTTTTCCGCTTCCATCTGCTTTGATTGTGTTTTTTGCTCCTTCCGCACGTGCGATTATTGTTTTTTCGTTCACTTTGTCGCCTTTCTTTACAACAGGGGCAAGGTCTCCTGTCATTATGTATTCGACCTCTACGGCATCCAAAGATGTAACTGTAAGTTCTGTTTGTTTTCCTTTTTGTGAAACTCGTAGTTTTCCTTCGATTTCTGAAATAACCGCAGGTCGCTTTGGTGTTCGTGCTTCAAATAATTCTTCAACACGAGTCAAACCCTGTGTGATGTCTCCTCCTTCCGCAACTCCTCCCATGTGGAAGGTTCTCATAGTAAGCTGTGTTCCCGGTTCACCGATACTCTGTGCGGCGATAATTCCAACGGCTGTTCCAAGATCAACTTCTTTGTTTGTTCCAAGGTCTTTTCCATAACATTTCATACAAATTCCTCCTTCTGTCTGACATGTCATAATTGAACGAACAAGTGCTTCTGTTACGCCAAGTTCGTGGATTTGTTTTAGAGTGTCTTTTTCAATAATTGAGCTCTTTTTTAGAATTACTTTTCCTTTTGGATCTTTCAAATCTTCAGCAAGTGTTCGTCCGTAAACTCTTGTTTCAAATTTTTCTCCGATTTTCTCTGATTCTTCACGTGTGATTTTGTGTGCATGAGAACATCCGCAATCATATTCTCTGATTACAGTATCCTGATTTGAATCGACCAAACGACGTGTTAGGTAACCGGCCTCAGCAGTTTTAAGAGCTGTATCTGATTTACCTTTTCGTCCTCCATGAGTAGCAATGAAGTACTCAAGAATTGTAAATCCTTCTTTCAAATTTGATTTTACAGGAAGCTCGATAGTTTTTCCGGCAGGGTTTGCAACGAGTCCTTTAATACCGCAGAGCTGAGTGATTTGTCCCCAGTTACCGCGGGCTCCAGAATCAATCATGTAGTAAATGCTGTTTGAGTCTTCGACACTCTTGACCATAACGGCCGTGATGTCTGCTTTTGCTTTTGTCCAAATTTTGATTGTGTGTAGATATCTTTCATCATCAGTTACAAGTCCTTTCCAATATTGGTTGTTGATTTGTTTTACTGTTTCTGAAGCTTCTTCGATGATCAAAGTTTTCTCTTTTGGAATTACCATATCGTTTTGAGCGATTGAAATTCCTGATTTTGTTGCGAATTTAAATCCAAGATCTTTCAAATTATCTGCAAGAATTGCAGTTTTTGCTTCTCCTAAATGTTCGAAACAATCTGTTACAAGATTTGAAAGTTGTTTCTTTCCCATATTTTCGTTGTAGTATGGAAGTCCTTTTGGCATAAAGCTGTTGAAAATAAGTCTTCCAACTGTTGTTTCACGAATTTCTCCGTCAAACCTTGCTTTGATAGGTGAATGAAGAGCTACTTGATCGCATTGGTAAGCGAAAACCGCTTCTTCTACGCTTGCGAATACCATTCCTGCTCCTTTTGCGTTTTTGATAAGTCTTGTTAAGTAGTAGCATCCCAAAACCATATCTTGAATTGGAGTAACGATAGGTTCTCCGGCTGATGGTTTAAGCAAATTCTTTGTTGAAACCATTAGAGATTTCGCTTCAAGCTGTGCGTTTTTTGAAAGTGGTACGTGGATAGCCATTTGATCTCCATCGAAATCGGCGTTGAAGGCTGTACAAACCAATGGATGAACCTGAATAGCTTTACCTTCAATTAGAATTGGTTGGAAGGCCTGAATTCCAAGTCTATGAAGTGTAGGCGCACGATTCAAAAGTACGTAATGATCTTTTGTAACGTCTTCAAGAATATCCCAAACCTCACGTTTTGATGATTGGATTAATCTTTCTGCGTTTTTGATGTTGTGTGCGTATCCGTCGCGGATAAGTCTTCCGATTATAAATGGTTTGAATAATTCAAGAGCCATAATTTTCGGAACTCCACATTGATGTAGTTTTAGTTTTGGTCCAATGATAATTACAGAACGTCCTGAGTAATCGACACGTTTTCCAAGCAAGTTTTGTCTGAAACGTCCTTGTTTTCCTTTTAACATGTCTGAAAGTGAACGTAACTTACGTTTATCTCCTGATGAGAAAACTGTTTTTCCTTGTCTTGCGCTGTTATTCAAAAGTGTATCGACCGCTTCCTGAAGCATTCTTTTCTCATTTCGGCAGATTACTTCCGGTGCGCCGATTGATAGAAGTCTCTTTAAACGATTGTTCCTGTTGATTACACGGCGATATAAATCATTCAAATCTGAAGCCGCGAATCTTCCTCCATCGAGCTGAACCATAGGGCGAAGATCCGGTGGAATTACAGGAAGAACTGTCATAATGAACCACGCAGGATTGATGTTTGCTTTAAGCAAGCTTCCTGCCAATTTAATTCTCTTAATGATTTTTTTCTGTTTTTGTCCTGTTGATTTCTTTGATTCTTTCTTTTGTTCTTCGATAAGTTTTTCTAGGTCTACAGTAGCGATGATTTCACGTAATGTTTCAGCTCCTGTTCCGGCTTTGAAAACATGACCGAATTTCATTGCAAGTTTTCTGTATTCGATTTCAGAATAAACTTTTCCAACTTTTAATTTTTCTAGAGCTTCTTTCATTTCTGAATGTTGGTAGTCTAATTCTTCAGTTCTTTTTGCGAATTCTTTTTCAATTTCAATTTCTCGTTTCTTTTTTTCTTCTGCTGTTTTTGCGCTTTCGGCAGTCAAAAGTTCGTCTTTGAAGTCTTTCTGGATTGTTTTTTTCTGAGTCTTGTATTCGTTGTGTACAGTTTCAAGGGCTGTAAGTCTTTCTTTGTCGTCGACTTGAGAAACTACATACGCCGCAAAGTATACAACTTGTTCCAATGTTTTAATCGGAAGGTCTAGAAGAAGACCGATTCTGCTTGGAGTAGATCTCAAAAACCAGATGTGAGTTACAGGAACGGCCAATTTGATATGACCCATTCTTTCTCTTCTTACTGCGGATTTTGTGACTTCGACTCCACACTTTTCACAAACTACGCCTTTGTATCTGATCCTTTTATATTTGCCACAATAACATTCCCAGTTTTTTGTAGGTCCAAATATTTTTTCACAGAAAAGTCCATCTCTTTCCGGTTTTTGTGTACGGTAGTTGATGGTTTCCGGTTTTTTTACTTCACCGTAAGACCATGAAAGTATTTCTTCAGGTGATGCAACTCCTAATGTAATCGCATTGAAGATTTCCGGTCTTGGGTTTTTTGTCTGTTCTTGATTTCTAGGATTTTTGTCCTTTGAAACCTGTTCTTTGGTTGTTTTTTCTTTAACCATGGTGTTTATAAGTTTTTAATGGTTTTTATATTAAAGACCTAGGTCTTTATCGATATCATTTGGGATGTTTTGAGCATCTTCGTCTAAAGGTTCTTCGGAAGCTTCGTAATGCGTTCCTTCCGTGATTTCTCCTTCACTTGGGACATATTCTCCTTCTCCTGATTTCCTTTTTTCCAAGATTACAAGATCTTGAACTACGATTTCAGTTTTGAATTTTTTGATTCCTTCAGGACTATCCCAGCTTCTTGTTTTTAGGTACCCTTCGACGTAAACAAGATTTCCTTTTTGCAAGTAATTCGCACAAATTTCTGCAAGGTGCGCCCATGCTACACATTCGTGGAATTCTGTTGATGCTTTTTTATCGTTTCCTTTTGTAACCCATTGTCTGTTTGTAGCAACTCCGAATGTTGTAACGCTTTGTCCGTTTGGAGTTTGTCTCATTTCAGGGTCGCGAGTAAGGTTTCCGATTATTATTACTTTGTTTATCGATCTCATAAATTTTATGTTAGTTGATGTTTTGTTGAGTAATAAAAATTATTTTTCGTCGTCTGCTATTTCATCAGCCAAAGGACCTAAATCTTCATTTATACTGTCTTCATCCATTCCTTCAAGACCTCCTTCTCCGACAGAAGTACCTGCGCTTTCTTCTGCGATTTCCGCTTTTATTGTTTCAGGAGCTTCCTCTCTGATTTCCGGATCTTCTTCGAGGATTTCTTCCTCGTCCATTTCTTCTTCAACTTCTCCTGTTTGGATAAGATTTACAGAAAGTCCAAGACTCTGTAACTCTTTCACAAGAACGTTGAAAGATTCAGGTATTCTAGGCTTCTTGATTAATTCTCCTTTTACAATTGATTCGTATGCTTTAGATCTTCCGTAAACATCATCTGATTTGATTGTAAGCATTTCTTGTAGAACGTGAGCGGCTCCGTACGCCTCAAGTGCCCACACCTCCATTTCTCCGAATCTTTGTCCTCCATGTTGAGCTTTTCCTCCAAGCGGTTGTTGCGTGACAAGAGAGTAAGGTCCGACTGATCTCGCATGGATTTTATCTTCAACCAAGTGATGAAGTTTCATCATGTATGCGATACCAACTGTGACTTTTCTATCAAATGCTTCTCCTGTTTTTCCATCATAAAGTGTAATTTTTCCGTCTTCAGGAAGTCCGGCTTTTTTCAATTGTTCTTGAATTTCAGCTGTTGGAACTCCGTTTAAGGCTGGAGTTGCAATTGTGATCCCAAGTTCTTTTGCGGCCCATCCTAAATGTGTCTCAAGAATCTGTCCGATATTCATACGGGATGAAACTCCGAGTGGATTTAGGACAATGTCTACAGGTCTTCCATCAGGCAAGAATGGCATGTCTTCTTGTGGAACTATGATAGACACAACTCCTTTATTTCCATGACGTCCGGCCATTTTATCTCCGACTGAGATTTTTCTTGTCTGTGCAACGTCAACTCTGATTTGTTTCAAAACTCCTGTTTGTAATTCATCTCCGTTTTCTTTTGTGAATAATTGAATTGCAACAACTTTTCCTCCTTCTCCTCCCGGTAATCTTAAAGATGTGTCTTTTACATCTCTTGCTTTGTCTCCGAAAATTGCGCGAAGAAGTCTTTCTTCTGCGGTTAATTCTGTTTCTCCTTTTGGAGTAATTTTACCGACAAGAATGTCTCCTTCATGAACTGTTGCTCCAATTCTTACAATTCCATCTTCATCAAGATCTTTTAGTTTTGTTTCTCCGACATTTGGAATGTCTCTTGTAATAATTTCAGCTCCAAGTTTTGTTTCGCGAACATCGACTGTGAATGTTTCAATGTGAATTGAATCATAAAGTCCTTCTCTTACAATTTTTTCTGACAAAATTACGGCGTCCTCAAAGTTGTAACCTTCCCATGGAAGATAAGCAACGAGTAGATTTTGCCCTAGAGCAAGCTCTCCGTTGTCAATTGCAGGTCCATCTACCAATACGTCTCCTTTTCGGACATGTTGTCCTTTGTCGACTTTTGATCTTTGATGAATACATGTTCCCTGATTTGATCTTTGGTATGTTGTAACTTTATATGTAACTTGTTTTCCGTTTTCGTAAACGATTGTTATTTGGCTTGCATCAACGTATGAAACTGTTCCATCCATTTCAGCAAGAATGATTTGTCCTGAGCTTTTTGCGGCGATTTCTTCAATACCTGTTCCGACGATAGGTGCGTGTGGTGAAACCAAAGATACAGCTTGACGTTGCATATTTGAACCCATGGATGCACGAGTATTATCATCATGCTCAAGGAACGGAATAAGCGCAGTAGTAATTGATATAATCTGTTTTGGAGAGACGTCGATATGCGTTACGTCATTGACGTGCGCAAGTGTAGGTTCTCCGTTTTTTCTGGCTGAAACACGAGTTGATGTGAATTGTCCGATTTCGTCCAATTCTGAATTCGCTTGTGCAATAATAAGTTCTTGTTCAGCATCTGCATCATAATATTTGATGCGGTCTGTGATGTATGGGCGAACTTTTATTTGTTCGATATTTACTTTTGCAATTCTCTTTGCTGATTCTTCTGTGACAACGTCTCCGGCCTTTGCGATTGTTTTGCCTTTATCATCGATAGATTCTCGTAGAATTCTTCCGATAAGAGCTTTTTCTCCATTTTTGCTTATATCTGAAACTTCACGGAAAGGTGTTTCAATGAAGCCATATTCATTTACTTTTGCGTATGTCGCCAAGTGAACAACAAGTCCGATATTTGGTCCTTCAGGAGTGGAGATAGGACAAATTCTTCCATAATGAGAAGGATGCACGTCACGAACGTCGAACGATGCACGTTCTCTTGAAAGTCCTCCAGGTCCCATCGCTGATAGTCTTCGTTTGTGTTCAAGTTCTGACAGTGGATTTGTTTGATCCATGAACTGTGAAAGCTGTGAACTTGCGAAAAATTCTCTTAGCGCCGCTGTAATAGGGCGTGAATTTACAAGTTGTGTAGGCGTTACAGTTTCAAGATCCATAACTGTCATTCTGTCTTTTGCAATTCTGTCTGTCCTTAGAAGTCCAACTCTGAATTTGTTTTGTACAAGTTCTCCAACCGGTCGGATTCTTCTGTTTGAAAGGTGATCGATGTCATCAGGAACACCTTCTCCGTTGTTTAGGTTGATCAAATGTTTAAGAATTTGAATCAAATCGCTGACTTGGAAAGTGTGATTCTGTTTTTTGTTTGGTAATGAAAGTCCAAATCTCTTATTTAATTTGTATCTTGCAACCGGACCCATATCATATTTTCGATAGTCGAAAAACATTGAGTTAATCAGGTTTTTCGCGTTTTCTGCTGTCGCCAAATCGCCAGGGCGAATTTTTTTGTAGATATTTTGGTATGCTTCTTCAGGTGTCGCCGCCTGATCTTTTTCTAGAGTTAATGTGATTGGATCGTGTTCTATATCTTTTATTTCATCTTTAAATAAGTCTCCGATTTCTTTATCTGTTTTGTATCCGAATACTCGAAGTAGGGAAGTGATCGGAATTTTTCTCTTTCTGTCTATTTTTACTGTGATAATTCCTTTTTTATCTGTTTCAATTTCAAGCCATGCTCCACGTTTTGGAATAATTTTTGCGCTGTGCATTCCCGGTGCGGCAGGATTTTTTGAAAAGAAAACACCCGGTGAACGTACAATTTGGCTCACTACAACTCTTTCAATTCCGTTTACAATAAATGTTCCGCGATTTGTCATTAATGGGATGTTTCCGAGGAAAACATCTTGCTCTTTAATTTCACCTGTCTCTTTATTTATAAGCTGTACGTGTACTTTTAATGGAGCTTCGAAAGTAATATTTTTTTTCATTGCTTCTTCGGCGTTGTATTTGATTTCGCCGAGAGAATGATCCAAAAATTGAAGCTCAAGTTTTTTTCCTGAGAAATCTTGGATAGGTGAGATTTCGTCTAATAGCTCACGAATTCCTTCTTCCAAAAACCATTTGTATGAATTCGTTTGTACTTCTATAAGTCCCGGAATTGCGACATTTCTGTCGATTTGAGGGGTTATATATTTTCGCTTGCTCCTTTGAATAATCAAGTCTTGCTTAATCAGAATTTCTGAAGGCAAAACCATGTCTTTTTTCTTAGGTGCGGCTACGACCTTAGGTGATTTTACAGACTCTTTTTTCTGAGTCTTTTTCTCGCTTTTTGGAACGAGTTTCTTCAAAGTTTTTTCCGCTTTTTTTGTAACTTTCTTCTCCTTTTTGGAAGAAGCTTTTGCCGTTTTCTTAGCGGTTTTTTTTATCTTTGAATCTTTTTTCGAACTTTCTTTTGAAGATTTTTTAAGTGTTTTTTTTGCTTTTGGCATAATGAAAAAATGGTCAAAGTTTGCGTATTGGACTTAAAGACCAAACTTGCCACAACACATTCGTATCTGAAGGTCTTTGTGAGAAAATCACCGTCGTGATTAATCACCGCCCAATTCTATGGTATTTTGACACAAAGTCAAGAGAATTTTAAAGATAGTTTTTGTAAGATTATAAAATTGTGAAATAATTCATTTATAAAATTTAACTTTTCATAAATGCCTGCACCAAAAAAATTAATAAAAGAAATAAAATCTGTTAAAGAGCTTTTGACACAGGGGAATGTTCTTTTGAATTTGACTATTCAAGATTTGAATTTTAAAAAGGAGAAATTTGATTGGCCGAATATAAAATTGGCAAATACAACTTTTTTGGGGTGTGATATGGATGACGAGACCGAGCTTCTTTTGAGAAAAAAGGGCGCGATTATTTATCCGAAAATTGTCGGACTTCCTTATAACCCGTATAGAAAAAGTCTTTATACATGGGATGAATTGATGAAAGGATTTGATGCAAAAAACGATAAGACTTTGGATTTGAAAATTTATAATCATTATATGTCTTTCAAAAATTCCGGAGATATAAATGAGGCGCTTTGTGAAAGGATTCATGATCATGCCACTGATGATGCGCTTTATGACATTGTCGGGATGGGTGAAGATGGGATGACTCAGAAAAAATGTGTCGGAATTATGGGAGGGCATAGTATTTTACGAAATGATCCTTCTTTCGAAAAAGTTGCGATTATGGCGAAAATTTTGACTGAAAAAGGTTATTTGATTTTGTCTGGAGGAGGTCCGGGAATTATGGAGGCGGCGAATTTAGGCGCTTATCTTGCAGGAAAAACAGAGGCTCAACTTAAAGAGGCTATTGAAATTTTGAAATTGGCGCCGACAGATAAAGATGAAAATTTTGTAAAACAATCCGAAAAAATTCGTGAAATGTATCCGACAGGAGCTGATAATATTGCGATTCCTACTTGGTTTTACGGACATGAACCTTCAAATCTTTTTGCGACCGGTATCGCGAAATATTTTTCAAATGCAATTCGTGAAGATGTTCTTTTGGCTATTGCTTTGCATGGAATTGTTTATGCGCCCGGAAGTGCGGGGACTGTTGAAGAAATATTTACTGATGCCGCGCAGGAACATTATGCAAGTTTTGGATGGATAAGCCCGATGATTTTCTTTGGAAAAAAGTTTTGGAGTGAAGACTCCAAAGTTTATCAATTGGTTGAACATTTGTCCGAAGGACGAAAATATAATGATATGCTTACAATTTCTGATGATATCAATGAAATCGTGAAATTTATCGAGGCTCATCCGCCGGTGAAGGGGTAGGGGATGGAGTTGTTGTATCTATTTTTGGTGCCCAAAATTCTTTAAGGATAGGACAGTTTCTAAAATTATCAGGGTTTCCGCAGAATTTTTCAAGGCATGTCTTTGTTACTATTGCTCTTTCTTTACATATGCCCGCCACATCTAATGTCATCTCTTTGCCACTCGGATCGCCGTCATATATACTCAAATCAAATATTGATGGTTCTGGTTTTGTTTTGTACATGTGTTCAAATCTATTGTGGACCTCAATACGGGCGAGTATCGGAGTTTCGCCGTTGGGAACAACTATTATAGTATCACCGTGTGAGACTTGATCTCTTTTAAAAAGTGGGCATGTGTTTTGTTCTCGCATAGTGATATAAATGATAGTGGGTAAAGTTTAGTAGGTAGATTTCCGTTTCGTTTATGAGTCTAGGTCTTCTGTTCTTGTTCCTTGTTGGCTAGCACGGACGGCCGAGTCTATTTGTCTCTGTATGTATTTTCCTAAACCGGTAGCTCTTGCTGTTGGCAGACAGTCTCTTTTTGTTCCTTCGACTAATTCTAATGTTGTAGGACCGTCTCCGCTTGATAGAGCTTGTTGAAGATTACAACGATTTTCCAGTGCTCCCGGTTTCGGGTTTAGTGTGTTCTTTCCGATACAACCATCGCAAAGACCATCTACTATTCTAACATACTCAGGATGAGCTGGGTTTCCTGTCCATTCTATTTCAAGTCCGGCTTTTGGTATGCTATGTATTCCAAACTTGTCGAGGTCCGCTATAGTTAGAGGCATTGAAACTTCTCCCCAGTGTGGAAGTCCAATAGAAAGATAGTATTCGCCATGTCTATCAAGAACTGGTTGTACGTTTGTTATAATTCCGCTATACGGGATTTCAGGTGTTTTTTCGATCCTTGTCATAATATTTTGTATTAAAAAATGGAAGGCATTATGCACTTATTTCTGCTGGATGTCAAGTGGTTGTTATTTATTAATCTTGTTCGCCGTCGTTGTCCACCATGCCTAGATTTCTGAGTCTTTGAACGGCGCTCGTCATTATTCTAAAGCCTGGGCCTATCAATGGGGCTCTAAAGCCATCTACATTTGGCTGATCTTTTTTTCTTGCGAAGTATAGAATAATTCCTTCGTCAGGTTTCCCTTTGGTTTTTACAAAAGCGCAATGATGAGTCACATTGCCTTCTCCATATTGGCTTTCCAATTCTTCAAAAAATGTTGCTGTGTCCGGATCGCCGACTTTTGTCGTTTCGTTTAATAAACTTAGTCCTGAAAATTTGTTTTCTTCTATAAGTTCAAGAGATCTACGATCCAATTCCATTCCTTTAAAAGTGGAGCCTTTTACTTCTCCATATGTTTCTGTGTCTCTTTGTGGATATTCTTGCATAAATTTTTTTGTTAAAAGCAGGAGGGAATTGTATCTCAAGTTTTGGAAAGCGCAATGTTTATTGTTTTCTCGTAATTTTTTCTCTGCCTCCCATGTATGGACGTAAAACTTCAGGAATAATTATGTCTCCTTCTTTTGTTTGATAATTTTCAATAATTGCGACGAGGGTTCGTGCGCTTGCCATTGCTGTGCCGTTTAACGTGTGAATGTATTCGTTTTTTCCTTCTTCATTTTTATATTTTATTTTTGATCTTCTTGCTTGGAAATCCGTGCAATTTGAACAAGATGTTAATTCTCTAAATTTTTCCTGAGTTGGAATCCAAACTTCGATGTCGTATTTTTTCGCGGCAGGATAACCTAAATCGCCATCGCAAATATTTAAAATTTGATAATGAAACCCAAGTTCTTGCATTATTTCTTCTTCGGTTGCGAGGATAAGTTCGTGTTCTTCTTCTGATTTTTCAGGACTGCAAAATGAAAACATTTCTATTTTGTCGAATTGATGAACGCGAATTATTCCTGTTGTGTCTTTACCGTAAGAGCCTGCTTCTCGTCTGAAACATGTGGAAAATCCCGCATATCTTATCGGTAAAGTTTTTTCTTCAAGAATTTCTGTCGTGTGAAGCATTGTTAATGGAACTTCTGATGTTCCGACAAGAAAAAGATTATCTTCGCCCGGATTTACAGAATAAATTTCGTTTCTATCTGCAGGGAAAAATCCTGTCGCATACATCGCTTCTTCTTTTACCAAAACCGGTGGAATTACCGGAGTGAAGCCTTTTTGTGTCAATTTGTTCATGACGTATTGAAGAAGTGCAAATTCCAAAAGTGCGGCATCTCCTTTCAAATAATAAAATCTCGCGCCTGACGTTCGTGTTCCTCTTTCGATGTCGATGATGTCGAGTGATTTTCCAAGTGCGATGTGGTCTTGTGGCTCGAAGTCGAATTTTGGCTTCTTGCCGTGTGTTTTTACGACAACACTTTGTGTTTCATCTTTCCCGTGTGGAGTTGAAGGGAGTGTTGGATTTGGAATTCTTATTGCGATTTCATCTATTTCTTTTTCGAACACTTCGATTTGAGGGGAGAGATTTTTTATTTCCTCTTTTGCTTTTTTCATTTCTTCCAAAAGTGCGTCTTTTTTTGATCCGCTTAGAAGTGTGATTTCTTTTGAAACTTCGTTTTGACGTGCGCGAAGAATTTCCAAATCTTGCATTACTTTATTTCGTTTTTCGTAGAGCTTTATCAATTCTTTTATGTCTACATTCGCATTTTTATTTTTTGCTCCGTCAATAAATTTTTCCGGATTTTCTATAATGTGTTTTACGTCTTGCATAGGATTTTGGTGTTGAAATTTTAATTTGCTTTGCTGACATAAGATCCATCTTCTGTGTTTATTTTTATCATATCTCCTTCTTTTACAAATAATGGAACTCTTATCGAGGCGCCTGTTTCAATTATTGCTTCTTTTGAGCCTCCTGTAGCCGTATCTCCTTTTATTCCCGGTGTTGTTGTTGTTACTTTGAAATCCATTTTTGGAGGTAATTCTATGCTCGCAGGAACGCCGTCGATGTGCATTGCATAACATTCAATTCCATCAATTAAAAATCTTTTGTCGTTGGCGATTACATCTGCAGGAAGAGAAAATTGCTCGTATGTGTCATTGTCCATAAAATAAAAATTTGAGCCGTCGTTGTACATATATTGGCAACGTCTTTTGTTTATATCAGCTTCTTCGACCGATTCTCCGGCTTTGAATGTATATTCAATTACTTGGTTGCTTTTTAGGTTTCGAATTTTTGCTCTTGTGAAAGCTCCGCCTTTTCCCGGATTCACAAATTGTGCTTCAACTACGAGCCATGTGCCGTTTTTGAAATTTATTGCGAGTCCTTTTTTTATATCTGTTGTCATTGCCATAAAATTTTTAGTTAAGAATTTTATTTAGTGGAAAGAGCAAAACGTCGTCTATCTTTTTTTTATCCATTAGAATCATGAACAATCTATCTACGCCTAACGCGATGCCCGCGCAGTTTTGCTGAATGGATTTTAGACTAGCTAAAAATTCCCCGTCAATATCAAATATTGTTTTCTTTAGTTTTTTCCTGATTTTTTGTTCTTCAATCAGTCGTGCTTTTTGTTCTTTTTCGTCGGTTAATTCTGAAAATGCATTTGCGATTTCGATGCCTCCGATATAGAGCTCAAAACGCTGTGCAAAGAATGGATTTTTTGTGCATTTTTTTGCAAGTGCGGCTTGAGTTGATGGGTAGTCGTAGACGAAAGTAGGTTTTCCTTTGCCGAGATGCGGTTCAATGTTATTCAGAAAAATTTTGAAGAAAATATCGTCCCAATCTTTGCAGAATTTCGTGTCTAAATTTTTTTCTTCAGCGGCTTTTTTAAATTTTTTTAATGTGCGATTTTGGTCAAGCGAGATTTTGCAGTATTTTTGAAAAAGTTCTTCGCAAGAAAATTTTTCCCACGGAGTTTTTAGGTCGATTTTGTGATTTTGATAAATTATTTGGTCTTTTTTTGCGAGTGTTTTTACCAATTTTTCACAATCTTTCATCAAATCTTTGTAGTCTGCTTTTACGCGATACCATTCTAACATTGTGAATTCCGGATTGTGCGTGTCTCCGCCAATTTCACCATTTCGAAAAGTTTTTGTTATTGTAAAAATATTTCCAAAATTTGCTCCGAGAAGTTTTTTCATTTGAAGTTCGGGGGAGTGATTTAGGAAAAGTTTTGTTTTTTTATTCCCGACAATAAAGTCTGTTTCGAATACGTTTAAATGTGGTTCCATTCCCGGAATTTTTACCATTATCGGAGTTTCAACTTCCAAGAATTTTTCTTTTTCAAAAAAACTTCGCAATGATTTTGTGAGTGCGTTTCTTTCAATTGCTGTTTGTTTTTCGTAAATCATCACAGATTGATTATTGCCTGTTTTGTGAGCTTTTTTGAATGTTCCACGCCCGGTTGATTGAATGCATTTATTTCAAAAAATTCTCCAAGGAATGCTGTCGATCCTTCAAATAACATAAATAATTCGCCCAAATTTTCTTCGGAAATTTTGTCTAATTTTATTGTTAATGTCGGTCTGTTTTCTTTTTGTAATGATTTCTCAGTTGATGATTTTTCTATATTTAAAAGTTTTGCAAAAGTGAGACTTTTTGCAATTTCATTTGGAATTTTTAATGTGTTTTTGAAATTTTCTATTTCAAAAAATATTATTAATTTGTCGTTCGGACCTTCATGAAACAGCTGACTTTGGGCGTGTTGATCGGTTGCGCCGAGTGCTTTTATTATTGTTATTCCTTTTGATTTTTTTCCAGTGCTTTCGCAAATCAGTTGTACTGTCCAATTTGAAAAATCTGAAAGAGAATTTGAGTAGGGGAATAAAACGTTTGTTTTAAATCCTTTTTTGTAAAAATCGTACTGTGTTTTTGCGAGCAAAAACGGAAGATTTTTTTTTGCATCTTTTGATAAAAATTTGTTGCGCATTTTTTGTGCGCCTGTGATTATTTTTTTAATATCGATTCCAATTAACATTGCCGGAAAAAGGCTTACGGCTGTTAAAACTGAAAATCTTCCTCCGACATTTTTCGGAACATCAAGTGTTTCGTATTTTTCTTTTTTTGAAAGTTCTCTTAATAAACCTTTTTTCGGATCGGTGATAAAAATAAAATGTTTTTTTACATCTAATTTTTTGTCTTTTATCTTTTTGTGAAAATAAAAAAATTGCGACAATGTTTCGAGAGTGTCTCCCGATTTCGAAACCACAATAAATAATGTTTTTTTGAGGTCTATTTTATTTTCAACTTCTTTTATGAAATCCGGATCTATATTGTCTATCACGAAAAGTTTTTCATGGTCGATTGGTTTTAGCGCATTTTTAAGACAAATAGTGCCAAGCGCAGAACCACCAATTCCTAGAACTACAAAATATTTAAAATTATTTTTTAGTTTTTTCGCGAGTTTTTCGATTTTTTCAAATGCTTTTTTGTCATCGATAACTTTGTAAAAGTCTTGGTGTCTTTTTTCTATGTTTTTTAAGAATTTTACAGGTGAACTTTTTGAATTTTTTATATCAATGCTCAACATTTTGGAAAAAGATTAGTTTCTTGTCTTAATATAGCGGGTTTTGGTCTTTTAGAAAAGCCAAATTTGTGGTATAATGTATGGATTAATTTTTAGACAAAAAATAAAAATAAAAATGGGAGGTTTAGACTCAAATAAAGGCTCAGGTACGCCGAATATGTCCGGTGGTGAGAGGCAACAGTCAACCTTGAGGGAATCACGTGAGAACCCGAATGTGAACGCTCGTGCGAGTCTTGGGGGCGATGTGGGTGGTCTTTTGGACAAACCAATCAAAGCGGATTATTTCAAAAAAATTGAAGATGAATTTCGTGCGCTTGGAATAGATTTAAAAATTGAAGAATATAAAGCGTTGTATTCCAATGTCGTGAAAGGCGTAAATAAGCTTTCAATAGATACGATATATAATCAATTTAAGCCGTTTTTCTCAATGGCCGCAGGTTCAAAAAAAGCGTTAAATGAATTGCACAAAAAAGGAAAAAATCTTTCTGATATTTTGCATTCATATATCACTGGGCAAAACGAACACGCGGAAAAAGCGATGTCGGAACTTCTTGATTATGTCGAATATAGAATTGCGATGAGTGATACAGAAAGAATAATTGTTGAGAGGTTTGAAAAAGAATTTGCTGAAAATTCCAGAGGACTTAGAAATCCGAAGAATAGACCGTATTTTGAATGGAGAATTTCTTTGCTTTATGCAAAAAGAGAAATTGCACTTTCGTATGTTGGAAAAAAGAAAGCGACTGCTGAAGTAAAAAGCATTATTGAAAAAATATTTGCATGTGATAATTCCGTTGAAATAAAAAATCTTTGTGGAGAACTGAAAATGCCGGAACCCGGTTCTGTTAAAGCAATTGAAGTCGCCGAATCGAAGATGCGTATTTGGATGACGAATAGAGAAATATCAGGAGAAATCAACGCTAATCCGTATCTTAAATATGCATATGAAAAACTTGAAAATACCGGAGAAGTTTCTGAAGGAGAAAACAAAGAAGCAATTGCTCAAAGATATGCGATTGAAAGTGATCAATTGATTGAAGAATCCAACAGTCTTGCTATGAAAATGCAAAAGGAAGGTGATTTTTTTGGAGAAGTTTTGGGAAAATATTCTAATATTTCGAAAGTTCCTGCGAAAGAAAGAAATAAAATCGGACAAAGACTTATGGCGTATATTTCGATGTTAAATCATCACGCTGAAATACAATCCAAACTTCTTTCTATTGGGCTTACCTTAGATGTAATGAAGGCGAGACCTCAGAGAAAAGAAGGTGACAGCGAGAAAAGAAGTTGGGAAGAGTTGATGAAAGATTTTAGAGAAGAGGCCCAAAATTCAAATGAAGAATCAAAAATGGTCGCGGAGTTTTTGGAAATAAAAGAATATGAAGTGCCAGATGTAGACAGATTATCTGTTTCTGCGGCGGCGATTGGAATGGTTCAAAAAGAAGGTGTGGAAATGGAGAAGAAATATGGTGGAATAATGAATGCAGTTTTGGGGCATTATGAAACTTTGGGGCTTGTGCTTGCAGACTTTGACAGTGCTCAAAGCGATCCAAATTGGGCGGAGAAAAATGCTACAAAATTAACAAGAATTTTTAATCAAGGCGCAGAGGCGTATGACAAAATTATTCCTGAAGTGAAAATTGCGAGAAATAAATTTGAAAGCATGAGGGGGGATTTATTTCTCGAACTTTCCAAAGTTCAAAATGCAGACAATGAAATGTTCAGACTTCATCCTCAACTTAGAGTTCTGTATTTGATGGCGTTAAAAAATGCCATGGAAACTATTGATACTGTTTTAAAAAATGACAATTCTCCAATTTCACTTCAACAGCTTAAAAGGCTGGAAGATGCTAAAAAAGAGTTTAACGAAATGGAGGATAAATATCATGCTCAAACTTTAAAGGATATTGCAGTGTTTAGTGTGTCAACGATTGCCGCTGTTACCGGTGGTATTATCGGCGCAAAAATAGTCTCCAAATTAATTCAGGTGTCAGCTAATTTTTTATTGCCTGCCGAAGTTTTATCCGGAAGTGCGACCGGTGTGAGGGTAGTGTCGGCTGTTTCAAAACTTTTAGTTCCTGCCGGAATGTCAGGAGGTGGAGTTGTAGGTTCAAGAGTTGGAATGGAGTTAACAAATGTTGCAGGACTTAGTGATTTTAAGAGAGAAGATATTTGGAATACAAATCAAATGCGAAAAGATTTTTATTGGGGATATGCAATGTCTCTCGGTACTGTTTTGGCGGCGAGCACTGTTATGAAGGGACTTAAAATTGCAAGTGTTTCAAAAAGTGCAGTTGGCTCTAGGGTTGCATCTCGTGCCTTAGGTGCAACGGAAAAATTAGGAAAAATATTTTCTCCAATTGAAATGAAAATAAAGAATCCAAAAGATTTGTTTTCTGCTTTTGGTGCGGAAGTTGCGAAAGAATCCAGTGAAGAAACAATGGAACAGTGGGCTGAGAAGACACATCCGGTTCTTGGTGTTCTTGCACAGCTTGTTAATGCCGCAGATGGAATAAGTACACATTTTGCTATGGCTGGAGTGGACACAAAGAAAGTCGGGATAAGCGTTGATGGTAGCAATTTTGTTTATAATGCAAAAACTCCCGCGGAATTTATTGCAAATTTAAAATCACAATTTGCGGGCAAAAAAAATTCATCTTTCGATTCAAAAATAAATACAGATGGAAGTGTTGAATTGTCGTTTTATGGACCAACATTACACCAAAGTATTGCTTCTGTTACAATTCATCCGTCGACACAAACATCAGCAGATGTGGCGACTGCAAGCCAAAATGTGGCAAATGAAAAAATACAGATTCAAAGTGTTTTGGATGGTGTTCGATATGTTGCGACCGAGGCGGGAATTGATCCTGCCGTTGCCGCGGAAATCGAAACAAAACTTTTGCAAGATACAAAAAAACATAATGAATCTTGGAGTAGACTTTCTGAAGTTGCTAGGGATGATTTTGCTGCCGTTAGTGAAGATCTTATTGCAATTGAAGAGCAAAAATTTAGAAATCGTGAAATATCTATTGATCAATTCAGGGCTTTCGTAAAAAAACATAATGAGCTTGTTGCGAGTACTATTCAAAAGATAAGAGAAAATATTTCTAAAAATCCGAATGCGAATATTGAAGATGTTTATAATAATTTTATTAAAGGCTCAGGGCTCAGCAGAAGCGAAGCTAATCAGATGTTTGTATTTGCGGAATATGCTATTAAGATGAAATCTTTGGGTGGAGCATATGGCAAGATCTTTAATAATGAAAAGCTTAAGGATCCTGAATTTAAAAAACAAATTTTATACAAATTGTTTGGAAAATTTATTCCTAATTTTAGCAGTAAACATCCAAGTGATGCATTTTTGGGTGATGTAAGGTTGAGTTTTATGAAGGGAGTTTTGGTTGTTGGATTTTCCAACAAAGCTGATCTTGAGGGATTTGTTCTTCATTGCAAAGGGGTTGCTTTGAACCCTTCGCAATCAGGACTTGGTGTTCCGGTTATTGCTGTTGTTATGGGTGAAAATGTTGATTCTGTTATTAATCAT
Organism: Candidatus Altimarinota bacterium; assembly: GCA_023231115.1. Taxonomy (GTDB): domain Bacteria; phylum Patescibacteriota; class Gracilibacteria; order UBA1369; family LOWO2-01-FULL-3; genus UM-FILTER-38-24. The sequence continues at coordinate 37,843 of JALNWA010000002.1, read as the reverse complement.
GAAGTTCAGCATTTTGAAAAACAGGGACATAATTTTGCAGAGCCTGGGGTGGTGGAATTTGCTAATTATGCTAGAGAATTTCAATCCGGAAAAATATCTTTTGTGAAAGATGGCAAAATAGATGATGTTGCAATTGATGCTTATTTAGCTGTTGTAGATGCTGAAGTTTGTACTCGTATTAAAGATGAAGCATTGGCTTTTTTCCTTACACAAAATATTTCTGCGGCTGAATATACTCTCGTTTATCTTTTGAAGGATGGAGGCGCTTATGATTATATCTCAAATAACTTTGAACAAAATGCCGCTTTTTTAATCGGAAATATTGGAGTCGAAAATATTGAAAAAGAATATGGATCTGTTGATGCATTTAAACAATTTTTGTTGGGAAAATTTTCTAAAATAAGAGACAGAGAAAGAGATGATATAGAAATAAATATAAGAAAAATGTATGAGATTCGGGATGCAATGGCAAAGAAAATGCATGAGGAAGAAGCGGATTCTTTGTATGAAGATGCTTCTATTAGAGCTTCAGAATATATTCGTGATTATCTTATGCTGAAGCCATTTGAGAAGTGGAATTTCCATTTGGATATACTTCAGGAGGGGATGAATACTGATGTTGTTGTAGGGCCTGCCATAAAGGTGGAACGCACAAAAACGCCTGTGGAAAGTTGGGTCTCGATTAAATTTACGATGCATAAGCTAAAAAAGAATGAGCCAAAAGTACATCTACTGCTAAATCAGCCAAGGGTTAAAGAAATCTATGGAAATGATTTAGCAAAATTCCAAGGATTTTTAGAGGTCGCTCGTACAGGGAATGATTATAAAGTAGCACTTCTGCGTGATGTCAGTGACGCATATAAAAATAATACAAAAACTTTTAGAAAATTTGTTGATTTGTTGGTTGGTTTGCCGGGTGATTTAAATCAATATAGTCCTCTTTCCACGGTAATATCTGCATATAAGAGCCAAATAAACGACAGAGTATTCCAAGATACGATTGATGCAATCAATGCGGGAAAAATCTATTCTTACGACATTGGTCTTCTTTTTAGGGCACAAAAAGCTTTTGAAAAATCGCCGGATATCTATGAGGCTTTCCGTAAAAAATTAAATGAAAGAGATCAAAACAGTATTTCAAATGAAATGGATACATTATTGGGTTTTCAAGAATTATACGACAATGATATTGAAAGATTTAGACTCATCGAAGAAAGTATTCAGGGTTTGGATCACAACCAGTTAAGTAAGTTACGCGATGCAAGAAGTGTTTACGGAAAGAATATAGAGATGTTTAAAAATTTTGTTTTACTTGTAAAAAAATATTCTAATACTGGTGTTGTCGAAGAGGTTATTAAAGCGAAGGAAGTTTATGAAAATAACCCTGAAATTTTCAACGAATTTACAAAAGTAATATTGAAATATTGGAACTATACTGAAGCCATCTCGATGATAAGGATTTTTGTTGATATTAAAAGTTTCTACGGCGATGATATAGACACTTTCAGGGAATTTGCCTCGTTAGCCGAAATAGGAAATAAAAGCCATAACAAAATTCTTGCTCTTGTCGCCGCAAAAGAGGTATATGGTGAAAATATAGAGATGTTTAGAGCATTTGCGAAAATTGCATCAGAGGAGGAGGGGGATTCTATGTTAAAAATTCTAGTCGCCGCAAAAGATATTTACGGAGACGATTTGGGCAAGTTGTTGTCATTAAAAGAATATCTTTCAAATACTTTAAAAACAGAGTCGTTAGGTTTTGGCGATAGAGGAGCCAATATGATTGAGATCGCTGAAGCTCTTGTTGCCGCAAAATCTGCATATGGCAATAGTCTGGAAAAATTAAAAGGATTTATTGAAGTATCAATGGAAGAACATAAGTCTGGTGGATTTGATAATCCTCGTTCTATTGTTAGAGCAAGAAATACTTATGCTGTTGAAGCCCTTGCTACTGCACAAGCACTCTATGGCGATAATATGGAAATGTTTGAGAAAGTTAAGACTGAAATTTTGGATTTAAATAAAAGTGTTGGTAAATATGCTGTTCGAGCTTTCGGTCTGCTAATGCCATTATGTGGCAATGATTTTTCTATGTTTTTGAAAGCAAAAGCTGAAATTGTTGAATTATTTACAAGCCATCCTCATTTTTCTAATCCTACAATTAGTTCTTCAATTCTCACTGTCCTTACTGCAACAAAAAGTTTATATGCAAATAATTTTGAAATATTTCTTAAGATTAAAAAAACAATTATTGAGAATGAAGGAAAGAGAGATGTTAATGGTTATTCCCCAGTCACTTTGTTAGCAGATGGAGTTAGTGTATACGAAGATAGCCTTGAAAAATTTGAAATATTTGCTGAGATTTCCATAGAAAGTCGTGCAAAAACTAAAACTGACGGACTAATTAATAATAGAGATCTTTACGGAAACGACATTGTGAAATTCAAGGAGCTATGTAAGATTTTTGCAGATATGCAGGAGATAGATCTTTATATAATTCCCGGGATTATTAAGGCAAAGAGTCTTTATGGAAACGACATTGTAAAATTCAAAGAGCTATACGAGATTTTTGCTGACGTAGCACGGACAGAAGGAGGGCTTACTCTTAATATAATATTTGCGTTAGCGGTGGCGATAGGAATTAATTCAGGAATAAATGGAACACAAGAACACTTGACATACAATCACTCAGTTTTTGAGATAATGAAAAATTATAGTTTTCTTACCAATCAAAGCCATACAGATTTTATTCTAGACTATTTGCTTTTTAAACATGCATCTAAAGAAAAATATAGTGAGGAAGAAATGGTGAGAGCCTATATTAAATCCAAACTTTTTGACTCCAACTTAAACAAGGAAATATCTACAATTTATCCTGCGGTTATTAAGATTTTCCCATCCTTTGACATTGCAAATGGAGTCACGAAAGACAATTGGCAATTTATTCTCTTCGCATACAGCGCAATTGACCAGGATTATGCAGGAAATCCTCAAATAAGAGATAGCATTAAGCAAGTGATGGATTCTTCAAAAAATGTTATTCTTGAACATTTGGTAGCTTTGAGAAATAGAGTGTTGGCAGAAGGAAAAGAGTCTTTAGCTTCTCATGAGATCGCGATGCTAAATTCTATCAAAAATGAAGGATTACTGGGATATAAGACTATTGAAAGCACATCAAACTTCATTGTTTCTTTCGTTACTGATATTGTGCAAGATAACGGGAAGTCTGTTAGAGAAAAAGCTCAATCACTTTTTGATAAATTCGCAAAGAGGGACAGAACAAATCAGGCGAAAAATATTAACTATACTAATGCTGATTTTACCTCATTTTACGAGAAATTCGATACTCTAAAAGTTGACCAAGGACTACTATTATCCGTCATGGGCATATTTGATAATCTTCAAATAGACAGAGAAAATTATTCATTGATGCAGTCAAACATTATGCAAGGCATAGTATCTCTTATTACTGTGGCAAATCTGAATATTGAGACTCATATGCCTTTAATTCAATCAATGTTGGCTCAACTCGCCACTGAAATTTCTAAAACTAACGATGTTGCTCAACAAAGAATTATCCTAAAAGAATATGATTCTAAAATTACACAGATGCTCGGTGATTTATTTAAAACAGAAATGGGATTGAAAAATCTTCCGCCGATTTCGGCAGAAATTATGGAACATATTGCTCCGCTTATAACATATCTTTCAAATATTCATGATTTAAATGAAGGAAAACGATCATTGCTTTCATTCTTTATTTTATTAAATGTTCTTGGTAAATGGGACTCATTCAAGCGCGGAGAGAATGTAGATGTTTCTAAATATTTTTCAGAAACAGATGTAGCTAAAATCAATACTTATCTCTCACAGAGAACAGAATATGATGTTTTTTCCGGCATGGATCCGTCTTTCTTTTCAAAGCTTAATGAGTCAACCGAGGCAATGATGATAGGAGAGAGCGGAGGGATTATAGATACTCTTGGAGGAGTGGCTCGTAATATGGACGGCTTGGTAGATCCGGATAATTTTAATGAAATGGAACAGCGTTTGCTTGTTATTGTCCAAAAATTCGGATCAAAACAGGTGGGAAAAGCACTTTCAGAGAGGTTCAGGAATCCAAATTATTCTGATGAAGTTATTGAAGCTTTTGGACCTATTGATAATGAAAAAAGCACTTTGCCGGAAATGCAAAAAATAGCGCGTATTTTGGGATCATTATTGAAATTTCAAAAATCAATTGAGTCGGCAGATCTTGAAGCGCAAATTCACAAACTTGAAGACATTCTTAAGCCTTCCAATGAGGTTATTGCTATCTTCAAAAAAATAGACATAGACATGGAAAGCAATTCCGGAGCGAAACCAATCAGTGAGGATATTGAATATCTGGAATCCGCATTAAATAAAAAACAAAATGAGCTTTCAAATGAAGAACATGATGCGGCAAAAAAATACTTAGATGAGGTGAAAAAAATCACAATGGATCTTTTTGCCACTAAAGATACGATTTCAAAAGAATTTTTTGCACTTCATGAATCAAGTACAAAAACGGAAGTGATGAGTGGTAGGTTCAAATCGCGGCTAGATACTTTCCGCAAACTTCTAATGATTGAAGCAAGTGACAAGAAAATTACTCTACGCAGTACAATGACCGGCAATCTAACAGACGTTATTGCGCACATACGTCAATGTCTTGGATGTAGATCAAAAGAAGTCAATAACGATACAAACCTCACTTTCGGAGATAGAAATCGCTTCTTAATAATTACTCGCGAGTTCAAAATGAATCAATCGCAAAGTCTTTCAGATGAACTTGTTACTGTTCTTGAAACGAAAGATGCCGATGGTACAGAGGGGCTTTCATTTGTCATGGATAATGTTTATGGGACAAGATCTCCGGACATACTTGTAGCGAATGTTCTGACAGTTTTAAAGAAATTAAAGGCTCTCAAAAAGGCAAATCCATCACTATCGATGGATATATTTGTTACTGATGCCGCACTTAGTAGTTGCGGTTTAACACTTCAATATTTACAAGAAAAAATACTAAAAGAATTTGGGAAAGTTTCATTAAATCAAACAAAAAAGAGCGTTACTGTAAGCCCTTCAGCAAGCGGAGATGGATATTATGAAATAGGTGTACTGTTTTTTGGAAGGGTAGGGACAACGATTGACGCTACCGGAAAAATTAAAGGAAGAACAGGAGAAGTCGGCGGAATTGCTATTTCTCTATAAAGCCTGTATCGAGTCGCGCAGTGGATTTATTTCCAATTTACCAAAACTAATCCCGTCATTATTAATGCGATGCCGAGGAATTGGATTATTGAAATGTTTTCTTTGAAGAAAAAATATCCGACGAATGTTATGAGAATAACTGAAATTGCAATCCAAAGAATGTTCGCGACGGCCATTCCTTCGTATTTTAGAGATAGTGCAAAAAATAATCCTGCGCCTCCGAAACAAAGGATTGTGAGCGCAAGGAAAATCGGATTTTTGTTTATGCTCCAGAATTTTGCCGATATTACTGCCGCTAAATCGAGTGCATTTATTGCGGCGATGAGAAGATAAAATTTGGACATGGGGGATTTCAGCTTTTGAATTAATTGATTCTACGGAAATTTTTCTCTACGATTTCTCTGTCAATTGGAATTATTTCCATTGTTTCTCCTGTTGATTTTCCTAAAAGGTAAAGGTCGCCGCTATGTCCCATTACTTGATATGAAGTGCCTGCTTTACCTATTTCACTAATAGTGTGATCTAGTGCGATTGAAGTATTTCTTTTGAATTTTGGAGGCATTATTATTTTGTCGGATAAAGAAGGGATGAAGCGCCTTATTCCATTCTTGAGGGCGTTTGCAATAATTTTATGAAGAGGAAGCGTTGGATTGTCTTCCGGTTTTCCGTCAAATTCTCCTTGTGAATCAGTGTATAAGCCTTCTCTCATATGAGTAAATTACATTTCTATTATTGTATATCTTTGCTCGTCGAAAAAGCAAGTATGAGGGGGCGATATTGTCTTAAGGAAGTTATTTAGAAGATAAAAGATCCAAATCAATGTCGAGGTTTTCGAGGGTTTGTTTAATTGTTGTTTTTGCGTCTTCGATGCCTTTGTTGTAGATGTCTTTGTGGAGTCTTTCCAAGAAAAAATCCAAGATGTCTTCCGCGGCAATTATTCCTATTTCTTCATCTTTTTCTGTTTTGAAATAATTTATGACTTCCCGAATAAGGCTTTCTCTTCGCTCTTTACTGATTACGTCCCATTTGCGTTTTATGTTTGGCATGCGCGTATAATATGCCGGAATTGGGCAGGTGGCAAATTTTGTTGAGTTTTTGACATTTAAATGTTTTAATGTTTTCTTATTTAATTAATTTATGAGTGAAATTACTCTATATCGGTGTTTGAGGTCGAAGAGGAAAGTTGATGGAGGTGAACATGATGAATGTGCTGATATTATTGCGAGGAATCCTGATGTTGATTTTAAGGCTGGGTTAAGCGGAGTTGAGGTTGACCATGAAGTTCATGCTGGGACGTTTTGGGATGCAAATTTAGATAATTATCCTAGGACTTATGCGGAAAATTTTGGCGGGAGATTGGGCAATATAATAATCAGTATTCGTTATCGCATAGTTGGATTGTCTTCACGTGAATGGGCGAATGGGCCACGATTTTACAAGCCTGATTATTATACTGATACTTTAAGGCGTAATTGGTATGTTGCTGGCAATACTGCGATTGTTCGTGCCAGAGTTGAAAAGGTGATTGATGTTGTTCCGGTGAAGTAGTGAGAATAGGTTTTTTACATATCTAATTTCATACAAATTGGATTGTCCGAAACGACTAGTCCTTCAGGGACAAAGCTGTTTTTCTTGAAACCGTGGTTTTTATAGAATTTTATTGCCTCTGTATTTTCGGGAACTGTTCCTATGTAAATAGTTTTTATTTTATGTTTTTTTGAAAATTCCAATACTGTTTGAAGTAGTTTTTCTCCCAAACCTTGTTTTCGCAATTCTTTTTTCACAGCCATTCTCTTTAAATGTGCTGAACCGTCGGATTTTTTGATTATGCCGATTGTTCCGACTAATTTATTGTCTGATAAGGCCAGCCAAAAATTACTGTCTTTGTTTTTTTGATAAAATTTAGGGATGTTATAAATGTCTGGACGTTCAACGTCTTTATAATCAAATTCATTTTCCCAAATGTCTAAAATTAAATTTATGACATCGTCTTTATATTTTTCCGTGTATGGGAGAATTTTTATCATGTGGAAATAATATGCTGGAATCGGAGGTGTGGCAAATTTGAAATTTTTTGGGCTGTTTGGTATAATATTTTTAGTGTCAATCTTGTCGATGGAAATCCTTAGATAAAAGCCCTCTCACGTTGTGTGGGAGGGCTTTTTGACTGTTAGATGTGGAGCTACGGGGAATCGAACCCCGGTCGATCAAGTGTCAACCTTGTCGACGGGACCACCCTAGTCCCATTTTAACAGTCGAGTGGAGCGTAACAGGTCGACATTAAATTTTTGTTAAAAAAAGTTAAAGTTTTTTTAAAATGTTTTTGGAATTTTTTCTGTTTTAGCGAAGGGGCAGAGTGGATATTAATCCTTAAATTTGAGACTGGACAAGACTTCTTGCATAAGTGGACTGTCGGTAAGAACAATTTTATATACAGTATTCCTGTCAGAAATAAAGATATAAAGCTCAGAAGGATTGCCGGAAACGGTAGTGCTTGTCATCCTGTACTGATAAGCTTTTTCCCCAGCGATGGAGATTTCCTCAATTTTATCAGAGATTTTAAAATTTTCATTTTTTTTGCTCTCTTGATAGGAGGTATCTGCGTACCCACGTACGTCCTCACTTGAATACACTTTTTGTGAAGTTGTATTGTTTAGTATCTGTTTTATTTCTTCTTGAGTAATGCCCTCACCTAGGGCTAATTCTGCGGCTTTTTCATTCGGAGTTAGGATATCAAAAAAGAATTGCATTCCGCTTGTTGGATTGCTTGATGCATATGGAACAAAGAATTGAACACCAAAGACCTCATTTCCATTTGAAATATTTTCCATTCCAATATTGTTCAGCTTAATGTCTTGTGAAGAATATTGTGCAGGGTAATTAAATTGGAACCCATACAAATTACTTTTGTAAGTTATTACTGAAGGTGCTTCTTTATTTACCTGAGATTGATCTTTTGTAGGTTCATTCGTGTTTTCCTGCTGAGAACATGCAGAAAAAGTGAACATAAGAACCAAAAGAACCGTAAAAATTATATTTTTTTTCATAAACATATTGTGGGGGTTGAATATCTGTTTTGTAGTATATAGGTCTTTACTCCGACCATCAAGCAAATGCGAACTTCTTAGTCCTCTTTATCCACAACTTCCGCCTCCACTGCATCATCTCCATCTTTTTTGCCTTTCTTTTTGTCGCCTTTTTTGTAGACTTTGGTGCCGTCGTCGGATGGAGTTTCGCTGTTTGGTTCGCCGTTTTCTGTGTTTGTGCTTTCGCCGGCGGCCGCATTATTTGCTTGGGCGTTTTTGTATAGTTCAGCGCCGATTTTTTGGATTTCTGTGCTCAAAATTTCGTAAGCTGTCTTGATTTCTTCGATGTTGTCAGTGTCTTTGTTTTCCAAAACTTTTTTCAAAGCTTCGATTTTTTCTTTGATTGGTTTTGTAAGTTCGTCGGACACCTTGTCTCCGGCATCTTTGATCGCTTTTTCAGATTGGACGATAAGTCCTTCTGCTTGGTTTTTCATCTCAATCATTTCCTTTTTCTTCTTGTCTTCTTCCGCGTATTTTTCGGCTTCTTTACGTCTTTGTTCGACCTCTTCTTTGCTCATGTTTGAGCTTCCTGCGATGGTGATGTGCTGTGTTTTATTTGTGGCTTTGTCCATCGCTTTTACATTCAAAATTCCATTTGAATCGATGTCGAATGAAACCTCAACTTGTGGCATTCCGCGTGGAGAAGGGGGGATACCGTCTAGTGTGAATTTTCCTAGTGATTTATTGTCTAAAGCCATCGGTCGTTCACCTTGAACAACATTGATTTCAACTGATGTTTGGTTGTCGGCCGCTGTTGAAAAAACTTGTGATTTTGATGTAGGGATTGCAGAATTTCTTTCAATCAAAATTGTGTTTACGCCACCAAGTGTTTCAATTCCAAGTGAAAGGGGAGTGACGTCAACAAGCAAAATGTCTTTTACATTGGAATCTCCTTGCAAAATTCCTCCTTGAATGGCCGCACCAAGTGCAACGACTTCATCAGGATTTGATCCTCTTGAAGGCTCTTTTCCGAAAATTGCTTTCACTTTTTCTTGAATAGCCGGCATACGTGTCATCCCTCCGACAAGAATTACTTCATCAATATCGCTTTCGAAAATTTTTGAATCTTGCATCGCTTTTCGGCAAGGCTCTTCTGTCAATTCGATCAAGTCCATGACCAAATCTTCAAGTTTTGAACGAGTCAATTTTGCTTCGAAATTTTTTGGACCGTCTTTGTCGACTGTAATATATGGAAGTGAAATTGTTGTTTCGTGCAAAGATGATAGTTCGATTTTTGCCTTCTCTGCTGACTCTTTGATCCTTTGCATAGCCAATTTATCTTTTGAAATGTCTGCGCCGTGTTGTTTTTTGTATTCATCAACAATCCATTGTGCGACTCTTGCATCTAAATCATCTCCTCCGAGTTGTGTATTTCCATTCGTAGATTTTACTTGAAAAACCCCTTCTCCAAGCTCCAAAATAGAGATGTCGAAAGTTCCTCCACCAAAGTCATAAACGGCAACTTTCTTTTCTCCACCTTTTTTATCAACACCGTATGCAAGTGCGGCGGCAGTCGGTTCGTTTATAATTCTTTTTACATCAAGTCCTGCTATTTTTCCTGCGTCTTTTGTGGCCTGTCTTTGTGAATCATTGAAATATGCAGGAACCGTGATTACGGCTTCTGTCACAGGATATCCAAGGTACGCTTCTGCGTCCGCTTTTAATTTTTGAAGTACCATTGCTGAAATTTCAGCAGGACGTTTTTGTTTTCCTTCCAAAACGATTTCAACTTCGCCGTCTTTTCCTTTTGCTGTTGCGTATGAAACTCTTTTTATATCTGTTGTGGATTCAGAATATTGGCGACCGATGAAACGTTTTGCGGAATAAATTGTGTTGTCCGGATTTGTTACGGATTGATTTTTTGCGGAAATTCCGACACGTCTTTCTCCGTCTTTTATCGCAACAACGGATGGAGTTGTACGTCCACCTTCAGCGTTTGGGATAACAATCGCTTCGCCTCCTTCCATAACGGCTACGCATGAATTTGTTGTTCCCAAGTCGATACCTATTATCTTTGACATAGTTTTAATTGGTTAAAATGTTTATGTGCCTGCGGTTTTTTTTATTGTCACCGCAAATTAGCACTCGTAATTATAGAGTGCTAAAAAAGAATGGTCAAGGGGATTTTTTATTGGATTGTCTTTAGGTTTTATAAACCTCTTTCCGATGCGCTATTTTTAGGATTACGAGGATTATTATTTTGCCGTTTTTGTCTAATCTGAAAATTACTCTGAAGTCTCCTACTCGAAATCGGTACGTGTCTATTTTGCAGTTCTTGAGTTTTTTTGCTAATTTTATGGGATTTTTATTTTCTAAATAATAATCGATTTTTTGTGTGATTTTTTTTGTTTCAAATTTGCCTATTTTTTCTAGGTCTATTTCTGCGGATTTTGTGTAAAAAACTTTATAGTCCATATTTTTTCTTTAGTGTGTCATGATCTATAAATTTGCCCTCTTTGTACTCTTGCCATGCGTCTTCAAGTTGTTGTTCGAAGGTTTTCTTTTGCACAAAGGGCTTGAAAGAGAGAGTATCGTCTTTTATTTCGACTGTGTAATAATTTGTTTTGAATTTATCTCTCCAGCTTTTTGGCAATGTGATTTGCCCTCGGCTTGTGGCTTGCAATATTTTATTCATTTGATTTAAAATAAGAAATTCTGCAATCATGATAATAAGAAAATAAGAAATAAGCAAGTGTAGGCGAGAACGTTTCGTGATTGTTTTAACACACGGACATTAAATTTTCGTTAAAAAATCTTAAAATCTTAAGATTATGTTTTGACGGGATTGGATGAAAATGTTTTACTCGCAATGAGTGTGAGTTTTTGGCTCTTTCGAATCGCGTTCTTGTAGTGCTAGAAAGGCTCTTCGGCATGTGTTTATTGCTTCTAGGGGATGCAGGTTTCTGTCGGATGCTCTTATTTTTCCGGTTGATAAAAATTCGTTTGCTCTTTCCGGGCTGAAAGGTTTTCCCTGTCTTTGGTCTATGCCTACCATGTCGGGGTCCATTTGTCTCGGAAGATAAACTGAATATGTACTTTTTCTTATCGGACCATGTATGGCGTCCATAACTTCTACTTTTGCCAAGATTTTTTTTGCAGACCCATTGGTAATTTCTATTATTCTAAAAGAAGCTCTATCTTGTATTTCTATTGCATCTTCTTGTCCTTCAAATATAAAATTTGGATTCATAAAATATGTTACGCCGACTTCCGGAGTTATGAATTGCTTGGCTGTTTCTTGTCTTTCGTGCATGTGTTTCTTTATTTATTAAAGTTTTCAGGCCATTCATTTACTGAGTCTTCGATGAGAAGGGTAAATTTTGCAGTTTGAATGTTGGATGTGCCTCTAAAATCTGAGCCAACAATTGTCGCATAGCTGAATTTTGCGTCTGTAAGGTCTGCTCCACAAAAGATTGTTTGTATAAGTTTTGCGGAGTCAAAAGTTGCGTTGTTAAGTTTTGTTCCGCGAAGATTTGTATCTGCAAGTGTTGAACTTGAAAGATCTGCATGGGTAAGGTTTGCGCCTGTAAAATCTGCTTTTCCCAGCTCTGCGAAAACTAATTCTGCGTTAACTAAAATTGCGTTTTTAAGATCTGCATTTCTGAGATTTGCCTTGGAAAGATCTGCGCTTGTAAGGTCTGCACTATCAAAAATTGCTTTTACAAGTATTGCTTCGAAAAAGTTTGAATTTCTGAGATTTGCTTTTGTGAAATCTGCGTTTTCAAGGTCTGCGTTTCTTAAAATTGCTCCTGTAAGTATCGCTTCTGTAAAGATGGCTTTCTTTAGGGTTGCGCGGCCAAAATCAGCGTTATGAAGATTTGCATTTGCGAATTTTGTGTTATCAAGTTTTGCATATTCAAAAGTTGCGTTTGGGGCTTCTGTGCACTCAAGATTTGCGCCTGTAAGATTTGCGTTCATAAGGTCTGCACCAGCAAGCTTTGTTGCGCGAAGGTTTGCTTTAGTAAGATTTGTTTTTCCAAGATTTGCGCCTGTAAGATCTGCGTTTTCAAGGTTTGTATTTTTGAGATTTGTTTCTCGAAAATTTGAACCTTTAAGTTTTGCGCCCGTAAGGTTTGTATTGCTAAAATCTGCTTCTGAACTCACTGAATTTTCTAGATTTATTCCTGCAAGGTTCGCTCCTTTTAGATTTACTTTATTAAGAAATTTTCCTGTGAGGTTTGCAAGATGTAAGTCAGGTGTCCACTGCGGGTTGTTTTCTCTTAATTTGTTAAAGTCTGAAACTTTATTCTCTTCCAAGAGATTCTTTGCGGTTTTGTTTAATTGAGCTATTTTTTCCGCTTCACTAATACTTGGTTTTCCCGAGGTTGATGATGTTTTTTCGCTGTTTGCAGTGTCGCTTTTTTCTGTTTTATCACATCCTGCGGTTATGGCTATTGGGGTGGCAATGGCGGCCAATAGAGCAAGTTTGCTAAGGTGTCGTCGTAGACTTATGGTGCGCGAAGCATGTGGGTCTTGAGTTGCTGTGAATTTTGGGGTTTTGGGTTGTCTTTCTGTGTCTTGTCTTCCTTCTGTGTCTTTTGTTTCCGGCATGTGAAATTTGTTTAAATTAAAGAGGGGATGATTGTATCCCGAGGTTTCATCTGTGTCAATTTACTCGCCGTTCCCTACTTTTACTTTTGCGTGGCGGAGGACTTTGTCGCCTAGTGTGTAGCCGGATTCAAGTTCTTCAATGATTATGTCTTTTTCGCCTTTGTCTTGTGCAAGGGCTTCGTGGAAGTCGGGATTGAATTTTTGGCCTAGTGATTCGATTTTTTTGACACCGAAATCTTGAAGTAATTTTTCAAGTTGGTTGATTGACATTCCTATTCCTTCAAGCCATTTTGTTGTTTCTTCGTTGACGTCTTTTGGCTCATGTGTCTGCGCTCTTTTGAAATTGTCGAAAATAGGAAGTAGGCTCTTTATCAATTCAAAATTTGCGAAAATTGCCCATGATTTTTTTTCTTCTTCAACTCTTCTTTTGTAGTTTTGAAAATCCGCCATCGTGCGTTTTGCACTTTCTGTCATTTGGGAAAGTTCTTCTTTCGCTTTTGTTATTTCTGTCGAAGATTGTTCGTTTGAAATTGCTTCGTCGAGTTTTTCGGCTTCCTTTTGAGCTTCTTCAAGTTTCTTTTTTAAATCAATTTTATTGTGATCTTTTTTGTCTGACATTTTTATTGAAAATTATTGTTCTAAAAGTTTTTTTATTTCTTCCAAAATTACGATATTGAAAGCGTAGTTCATGCGTTTTGGGCCTAGAATTCCCATAAATCCGTCGAATCCATTTTTGTGATATTTTGTGACAATGATGCTACAAGATTGTGCTTGTGGAATGATGTTTTCGTCACCGATGAATACTTTTATTTGGTCTGAAATGTCCAAATTTGCGAGTGTTTTTACGAATTTGTCGCTTCTTTCAAGGACTTCGAAAACTTCGCTGGCATTTATCGGATTATTTGCAAATTCAGGTTGGCGGAATGCGTTGCTCATGCCAAGAAAAAATGTTCGTGGATTGTCAGGAGTTGTCGAGAAGCTTACTTGATTTGTGGCTCTGGAAAGCACTGAAACTGCGTCGTGAAGATTTTCGCGTACTTTTTCCGCGGCATATTTCCCTTGGATAAGCGCGAGTGTTTTTAGGGCTTCTTTTCGAGCTTTGTCATAGTCGGCCATTTCGTCTACAAAAAGTCTGTATGCTTTGTCCGTCGGAACTCTTCCTGCGGAAGTGTGTGGTTGTGAGATATATCCTTCGTTTTCGAGTTCCATCATGTCGTTTCTGATGGTTGCAGGGGATACGTGAAATTTGTAACTTATCAAAATAGTATTCGATCCAACAGGTTCAGCAGTTTGGATGAAATGATTGATGATGGCTTGCAGTACTTGTTTTTTTCGATCTTCCGACATTATCGTTTTTTGAAAATGAATTAGCAGTAAGCATTATACAGTGCTAAATGTGGGTTTGGCAAGTGCGCGAATTTTTACATTTTCTCTCCCATGAATTTTACTAAATCAACTACGCGGTTTGAGTAGCCCCATTCGTTGTCGTACCAAGCGTAAACTTTTACCAAGTTTTTTTCGACGACTTGTGTGCAGAGAGAGTCGACGACTGCTGACAATGGATTGCCTTTGAAATCGATTGAAACGAGTGGAAGTTCTGTGTAGCCGAGGATGTCTTTCATTGAAGTCTCTGCGGTTTTTTTGAATAATGCATTTACTTCTTCGACGGTTGTTTCTTTTTTAAGTTCGCAAACTAAATCGACAATTGAAACTGTTGGGGTTGGGACACGAACGGAAATTCCGTTTAGTTTTCCTTCAAGTTCAGGGATTACCAAGCCGATTGCTTTTGCGGCACCTGTTGTTGTTGGGATTATGGATTGGCCTGCGGAGCGTGCTCTACGCAAATCTTTGTGTGGCAAATCAAGAATTCTTTGGTCGTTTGTGTATGAGTGAATAGTTGTCATTGAGCCCTTTACTATGCCAAAATTGTCGTTTAACACTTTTGCAACCGGAGCTAAACAGTTTGTCGTGCATGATGCATTTGAGACGATGTTGTGTTTTTTTGAGTCATATTCTTTTTCGTTTACGCCGAGGACAATTGTCAGGTCCATGTTTTCTCCCGGAGCTGTCACGATGACTTTTTTTGCGCCGGCTTTTATGTGTTTCTGCGAGCCTTCTTTTTTTGTGAATGCACCTGTCGATTCGATGACCAAATCAACGCTAAGGTCTTTCCAAGGCAATTTTTCGGGATCCATTTCTTTATAAATTTTCACCGATTTTCCGTCTACAATTATTTCATTTTCTGTCGCTGAAATTTCTTGTTTTGCGATGCCGTAATTTGAATCATATTTGAGTAGGTGAGCCAAGGTTTTTGTGTCGCCTAGGTCATTTATTGCGACCACTTCAAAATATTTCTTTTCGCAGTTTATGTGAAAAATTTGGCGTCCGATTCTTCCGAATCCGTTTATTGCAACTTTTAACATTTTTTGAGGGGTTAATTTTTTAGAGTATAGAGTTGTTCGTGTTTGGATTGAAGGGAAGTTTGCTTGACGATGGATTAAAGTATTGTGTACTGTGCATGAAGAATAAGTTTAAATTTATGAATGATTCTGAAAAAGCTTTGGAGGTTTTGCGGGCTCATGGCGTGATTTTGCATCCAACTGAAACTTGCTATGGTTTGGCGTGCGATGTTTTTAATGAAAAAGCTATTGAGAAAATTTATGAAATCAAGGGGCGGGATGAGAAAAAACCGTTTGCGATTTTGGTTTCCGATATTGAAATGGCGAAGGAATATGGAATTTTTGGAGAAAAAGCTTTGGAGTTGGCGGAGAAATATTGGCCCGGAGCGCTTTCTATTGTTGTTCCGAGAACTGAAAAATTACCTTCATTTTTTAATGTGGGCGAAAAATTTGTTTCGATGAGAATTTCTTCGGATAAATTTTCGACAAATTTGGTGAAGGCTCTTGGTCGGCCGATTATTACGACAAGTGCGAATTTGGCGGGGGAGAGCGTGATGTATGAAATTTCTGAAGAATGGAAGAATAAAAATTTGATTTCTCTTGTTATTGACGGCGGAAAAATCCCTAAAAACAAACCTTCAACTGTTGTAAAAGTCGAGGATGACAATATTACTGTTTTGAGACAGGGAGATGTTGTTTTGGCTTAAGATAGCCAATGTATCAGCATAAATATGAATTTTGCGCCGAAGGTTATTACTATTGCGGGAATTGCTGTGCCGATGAAGATTAGGGCGAGGCTTTTGAAATATTCTATGCCGAAAATGAAGGCGAGGATTGCGCCGCCTGTGACTCCACTGCCAGGGAGGGGAAGTGCCACGAAGATTGGCAGGAAGATTGAGCCATATTTTGCTACTTTCTCAGAATGATCTGAGCGTGTTTTTTCGAATAATTTTGTGAAATATTTGTTTAGAAATTCCGAGTGTTTCATCCCAAATCTTGAGATCGGCCCAAGTAAAGCCAATATTATTGCACCCATTGTAAGAGTTCCCGCGATTGAAAACATTGCTGAGCTAAATCCGGTCAGCCCAAGTTTCATTCCCAACGGAATTGATAGTTTTATGTCCGCAAAGGGAGTCATTGCTGTGAAAAACACTATTATCTCCGGTGGAATTAATGATGGATGTAACATTCTTTTATATTATCTTTTTGCTTGATGGTTTCAAAGTGATTTTTTTGAAGGGCTTTATGATCAAAAAAACTATGCAATAGATTGAACTTTGTTCAATATTATTTTACATGGGGCGGTTTTGGCTTGTTTGTCTTCGTTTTGGCGTGTTTTGGGGCGTTGTTGTTCAGTTTTATTGAACCATTTGTTGATGTTTCGTTGACTCCCTGCGGGATTTCTCATATTATCTTGAAAGAAGTGGAGTGTAAAAAAGTTATACACTCGTTGTGCACAAGTTTTGAACAAGAGTGATGGGTGGCACATTGAAAATTCCTTTATCTGAAGCCAATATGGAGCACGTTTCTGTGTTAAAAAATGATGTAGAAAAGTTGTTAGAATTGAAGAAAGGTGAAATTGTGGTGGATGCGACGCTTGGACTTGGTGGACATGCCATGATGCTACTAAAAAATGTCGGGAAAACCGGCAAACTTATAGCGTTTGAACAAGATGAAAGGAATTTAAAAGAAGCGAAAAAGAGGATTAAAGAGTTTGCGAAAGAAGTTAAAAATGTTTTCTACATTAGCGACAATTTTCGTTACTTGAAAAAAAGGATTACCGAAATTGGAATCGAAAAAATAGATGCAATTTTGTTTGATTTGGGCTTGAGCTCGCCTCATATAGATGATTCAAACAGAGGATTTTCTTTCTTGAATGATGGGCCTCTCGACATGAGATTTGATGAGAGGAATCCACTTACCGCAGAGATTGTGGTGAATGAATGGAAGGAAGAGGATCTTGTGAAAATTTTCTACGAATATGGCGAAGAAAAATATGCCCGAAAAATCGCAAGAGAGATTTGTTCTCACAGGAAAGCCGAAAAATTCACTTCCACACTTCAATTGGCAAATTTTATTGAAGTGACGGTTTGTGGGGGGATAGGCAAAAGATGGAAAGAAAAAATCCATCCTGCAACCAGAGTTTTTCAGGCGCTTAGAATAGCTGTTAACGATGAGCTTAAGGCTTTGTCTGATGCCCTAGATCAGGCGGCGGAAATGCTAAATATAGGAGGTCGGATTGCGGTGATTTCATATCATTCGCTCGAAGATCGCATTGTGAAGCAATTCTTTAAGGAACTGCAGCAGCCGCAAGTTACAATGGAAGAATCTATTTATCGAAACCACGGTGATCCAATTTTTGAACCAATTACACGAAAACCCATAGTCCCGACAGATGAGGAGATAGAGCAAAACAGGCGAAGCAGAAGCGCAAAACTGCGAGTTTACAAAAAGGTGAGAGAGCTTCCTCAAAGCTAACTTACAAAAAATATTAAATTCCTAAAAAAATGTCACAACTTATTCTCTCAAGAGGAACCCCATATCGATCAGGCATAAAAAACCTTTTAAATAAATTTTTCCCAAATGTTGAATTGGGGGCGTTTTTCCTTATGTTTTCTTTGGTCTCACTTGTGGCTTTGGCTACGGTCATTACACTTGTTTTTTCGACAAGACAGGTCACAAAAGGATATGTTTTAAATTCGCTTGAAGACAAACATCAGGTTTTAATCAAAGATGGCGAGCAGATGGACATGAGGCTTTCAGATTCACGTTCTTTAAGACACATTCAAGGCCTTCCTCGTGTCTCTAAGATGAGAAACCCAAACACTGTGGTTTATTTGAGTGGTGAGACTTCTATTGCGAGCAGGTAGGGTGGTTACATGTTGTGTTTTTTGCTTTTTTCCCACTTACCCTTGTAAGGACCTTTTAATAATAACTCGTGTGCTTCTTTTTTTAATTGTAAGCCGGTTTCGTTTATGTCGTATAAAAGTTTTCCTTGATCCCACACAGAAATGCACATAGCTACTTGTGAATTTCTGTCCTCTTCGAAATAACCTCTGATTTTGTCAGGGGGATTAAAGAAAATTTCGATTGTTGTGTTAAAACGAATGCGATTAAATTCCGCCCAGTTTGAACCATCGTTGGTGAGACACCTGACGTCTAAGTCACTTTTCTCTGTTGGCTTTCCATAAGCATAGGAGCCGGCGAGTAAAACAGTTTGTACTCTTGGGTCATCGATAGCCTCTTGAATGATTTGATCTATTTGTTCTTGTGTGAGCATAAATTATTTATAAATTGTCGTAAATGTTTTCGTCTTCCGGGGTTTCCGGTTTTTCCAAATCTTCTAATAACGCTGTTTTTGCTTTTTCTTCATCGTCAAAGTCGCCGGTTCCCATCCAATATCTTCTGCTTGAGAACATCCATTTCCCTAGGTTTGATGGTTTTTGGCTTACTGCTCCTACGAATTCTCCGTTTTCATCTCTTAGCACAAACCCGCGCAGGTCACCTTCTATTGTTCGGTCCCGTCTGTGATTTTCCCATGTGTACTTTTTTGTTTCTTCTGGGCTTTTTTCGTTTGTCATAATTATTTGTTTTTTTTTAGTTCTGGGGTTGGAGAAAAGGTTTCTTTTGGTTTCGACATCAAGTTCTTTAGTGCTTCTCTGATGGGATCTATGTGGCCTTTTAAAATAGGTCCTATTTTGACATTGCCATAATCCCTCATTTTTGCCCGACCGTCATGAATACCGAAATTGTCTGTGCCGTAAACACTATGAGGATCCTTCATTATTTCAGGGCCAATAGCCATCCCCATCGTTACAAATAAATCTTTATCGCTAATCGTTGAGGGGAGATTCTGAGCCGTATCCTGTACGTTTAAAAGCCCGAATATTGATAATCGTGTCGGAACTGCAATTACGCTTAATTCTTTGCTGAGAAGAAACTCTCTCCAGTTTTGTAGCAATCCGCTTATTGCCCATCTGAAGCCAACGCAATTACCCTCGGTATATCCAAACCAATTGCGTAGTTCTTCAAGATCCCCAAGCTTTAAGTACTCAAAAATTTTAGCGAGATGACGAAGCGTATGCGGGTTTGGCACTTTGACGGTTAAATTTCCCCCGACAAATGCAATGCGCGATGTCCCTTTGTGTATTTCCATGCCCTTAGTCCTTTAAAGGGGGGAATGTTACAGAAGTTTTGATTTGTTTGCAAATGTTGGATGAATCTCTTTATTTCAGCTTATTTGAGCGGAGAGACTTCTATTGCGAGCAGGTAGGGGGGGCACTAAATTGCTGATGGTTCCCATCCTTTTTCTTGCACTTCAGCTAAATATCTCAAACCGATTGAGTCTTTTCCTCTTAGGTGAGATATCATTCCGGTTGCACTTATAGCGGCATGCGCGCCTATCGTCTTCACTATTGCACGATCTGGATTTGGTATGCTTTTTAAATCCTTAATCAAGGCGGCAATTTCAATGTCTTCTGGATTTTCTGCGTTGCTGTCGGATAGAGTAAGTCCCATATTTTTTAAATTAATGTTTAGATATTTAATTTATCTCGAATCTTTCGTATTTTATTGGCCAGTTCAGTTTCATACATTTCTGCAGGAACATCTTCATATTGATGTGGTTCATAGAGTCCCTCTGTTCCGTCCTCAAATTGTATAAACGCTCTACCTCCGAGTGACATTAAAAAGATTAATCCTTTTTGTCCCTTTTTTTCTCCATGTGTAATATGGACTATCTCTCCGGCCTCTATGCCGCCTCCACGTTTTCCGGATAATTCGATCCTCATTTTAGGCTCTCCAAATTTTACTTGATCAAAAAGAGTTGGTTTCATTGGGAGTGATTTAATCATGATATATATCGCATTCCCATAGGGGGTTTTGTTCGCAAGCTGTACGGATTGCTATTTCTAATTTAGGTTTTACCGATGTAGGATAATCTAAGAAGAGGGATTGATTTTTAAGTTTAGGATCTTGTAGAGCTTTGACTATGGCCTCTGGATCGAATTTATATTTTATATATACACACATTCCTTTGCCTGCGGGGCTTACCTCCACGTTAGATGGGCCACCAAAAATGTCTACAATTGCTTCAGGAGTTAGAGGAGTTTCCATTAAATAAGTTGCGGCAACTATAAATTCTCCCTCAGGATCTCTTGCTAACGATAGGATGTTGTCAGCGATTCTGGAATGAACTGTTATGGGACTTAAAAGAACTCCTATTACCGGTCTTTTTCGTTTTGTTTCAACTTCTGCGCCAATACGTTCGAGCTTGCCCCTGAAAAGGTTTTCAAATATGCTCGAAGCTAAATCTGTGTTTGGATCTTGTCCGGTAATTGCTCCGTTGAAGTTTTTCATATCGTCGGGTGTTCGAAAATACTCTGTTAAATCTACAGGAACTCGTATATGAGCGACATATCCAACTCCGGCTGATTTCTCCTCCATTTTGGAACCAATGTCCAAATGTTGATTAGCAAAACGTGATGGGGTTGAATTTCGCATGACAACGCCCTCGGTTGCTTGTCCTAAAGGTTGAACGGCACATGTAAAACTAACGTTAAGTGCTGGGAAAACAAAAACATTTGTTGTGAAAGGATGAGCCTCTACCGGACTTAGAACATCTTGAGAATGTCTATCTAAATCTGTACCAAGTTCTTCTGAACGCCATTGAGGAGTGAGTGCTTTTTGGGGAATTACAGTTCCTTCGTAAAAATTTGGAGTTTGAAGTTGTTCTATTGTTGGTAGATTCATGTTTCTTGGATTTGCCGCGATTTCTTCATGACTTACTACACGCGGTGGTCCTAAAAGTTCGACATTTTCAATAACTTCATAATTCGGTTCAACCGGCATGACTTTTGGAATTCGATTTTCTGGGGTTTGGCCCTGTTCACAAACAAATTGGGCCTTAATACGATAAATACCACGGAATCTGTTTACTAAATCCCAACCAGGAATTCTTGGCGGTAATATTATGTCGCGTGCAAGGCGGACTTTTTCTCTCAAAGTATCAAGCATATTTTAGTGGCGTTAAAAATAGATGCAATGTTAACAATGTTTTGCTGTCCTGTCAAGCTTTTTAGCCGCTGTTGTCGGATTGAAGTCATTTGCCTTGTTTTGTGATATAATTTAATGATTTATTATCAAATCCATTATGGAAAGAATCCCAGAAAAAATTGATCAGAAGGCTATTTATGAATCTTTTAATTATGCTCCGCCGGTTTTTAAGGGTGAGCCGGTTGATTTGCATATTGATCATGAGGCTTTTTCGAGGGCGATGCATGATGAAATAGGAGGGAAAAGTGCGCTATATTCTCAAAACATGCGATGGGAAGGATTGCGGAGAGGGAGATTTCTTTGAGAGAAATAGCTGATTGTTATGCGAGTCCGGATAAAATAATTGAGGGGCAAAATGAAATTGTTTTTATGAAACTGGACAAAATAGTCCAAAAACTGCTAATCTTGGTTTGCGCTAAGGAGGGGCAAAATCATAAGATAATTACGGTAATAAAAACTGGAAAAGTAAAAAAATATTTATAAATTAGAACGATGGCAAAAATAACTTACGACGAGAAAATCAATGCGTTAAATATAAAGCTTAAGGAAGGCAAAGTTTCCGATAGTGATATTCAGAAAAATTGCGTGATAGATTATGATAAAGACGGACAGGTTCTGAATATAGAAGTGCTTGATATAAATATCGAAGAAAAACTCCTTCGCGATAAATTGCAGAGGTAAAAATTCGTTTTAAAAAGTCTCTTTTTGTGCTAAAGTGCCCTCAAGTTTAGGGCATTTTAATTTTTTAAAAATATATGGATAAATCTTTAAGTTTTTTTCAAAATCTGCATTATTCGGCGGGAGAGCTGTCGCATGTGAAGGAATTTGTGCGTGAAAGCGGAAAGACAATTATTCTTCCTTATGATCAATTTATTGAGCATGACAATAGGCACATTGATCCAAATCCTGAAGCTGGAAATCCGGATTATATCATTAAATTAGCGATTGAAAGCGGATGTAATGCAGTGGTTTTTCATTATGGTGTTGCGAAAAGATATTGGACAAAATATGCAGGGCAAATTCCACTTATTTTGAAAGTGAATGGAAAAACTTCGATTCCTTCTCAAGATAATGCGCTTTCTGTGCATACTTCTTTTGTCGAAGATGCTGTAAAACTTGGAGCGAGCGCAATCGGGTACACGATGTTTTACGGATCACCAAGGCAAGATGAGGATTTGCCACAATTGGCGAATGTAAGAAGAGAATGTGAAAAAGCTGATCTTCCTTTGATTGTTTGGGCTTATCCAAGAGGAAGTGCTATCGAGGCTAAAGGCGGAAAAGAGAGCAGTTATGCTATCGAATCAGCTGTTAGATTGGCGATGGAAATGGGTGCGACAATTATTAAAGCAAATTTGCCGACGACTCCAAAAGCGGACTTCTTTGAAAACGATAAAATTCCTGAATATTACAGGAAATTAGAGAAAAAACTTTGTGAACTTTCTCCAAAAGAACAAAAATGGGAGCGCGCAAAACGTGTTGTGGAAGCGGCGCAAGGAGTCCCTGTTCTTTTTTCAGGAGGTTCTGAAATAGGCGATGATGATTTGATCGAAAATGCAAATGCTTGTATCGATGCTGGTTCTTTCGGATTTATTTTTGGAAGAAATGTTTGGAAAAGACCAAAAAATGAAGCTGTAAAAATGGTTCAAAAATTTCAAAAATTACTTGATGACAGTGCAAAATAATTATTTAAATAATTTTTAACAAAACAATTTAAAATGGCTATCAAAATTGCGATTAACGGGTATGGAAGAATCGGAAGAGATCTTCATAGACAAATAATCGGACGTGATGATATTGAGGTTGTTGCGATAAATTCAAGATCCGACGCGAAGTCTCATGCATATTTACTTAAATATGATTCTTTGTATGGAATTCTTAATGACGATATAAAAGTTGATGGAAATGATTTGGTTGTTAACGGCAAAAAAACTTACATTTATCAAATAAAAGATCCTGCGCAAGCTCCTTGGGGAAAACATGATATAGATATTGTAATCGAGTGCACAGGAAATTTTACGACGATGGCTGATGCCGAAAAACATTTGAGCGCAGGTGCTAAAAAAGTGCTTATTACTGCGCCTTGCAAGGAAAAGGAAATTCCGAATATTGTTATCGGAGTTAATGAAAAAGATTATAATCCCGCTGACTATAAAGTTGTTTCAAATGCTTCATGTACGACAAATTGTCTTGCACCGGTACTTGAAGTTTTGAATAAAGAATTCGGTGTAAATTATTCTTTAGTTACGACTATTCATGCGCTTACTTTTACGCAGAATTTGTTGGATAATTCAAATCCGGAAGATTTTAGAAGATCTCGTTCTGCGACGGAATCTTTTATTCCGACAACAACCGGAGCGATGAAAGCGATTTCGAGGGTTATCCCTGAGCTTGAAGGTAAGGTCGATGGAATGGCTTTCCGTGTACCTGTTCCGACTGTTTCTTGTATTGATTTGGTTGCGGAACTTGGAAAAAATGTGACCGCGCAGGAAATTAATGATATGTTTAAAAAATACGAAAATGGTCCGATGAAAGGTATTTTAGGAACTACGGATGAAGAAGTTGTTTCTGTGGATTTCAGGAAAGACAGCAGGTCTTCAATCGTTGATTTGCTCAGCACAAAGGTTCTTATGGGTAACAAAGTCAAAGTTATTTCGTGGTATGATAATGAGTGGGGCTATGTTTCAAGAATTAAAGATTTAATAAGTTGGTTTAAATAGGGCAGATTTTAAAGACATGGAGTGATGAACGAAATTAATTTAAAACGAGAAAGGATCGAGACATTGGTTCGTGAAGTAAAAGAGGGCAGTCACGACGCCTTTTCTGAACTTTACGATATTTTCATAGATTCGATTTATCGATATGTTTTTTATAGAGTAAAAAATGATGATGCGGAGGATATTACCGAAAATGTTTTTTTGAAAGTTTGGGAAAACATACAAAGTTATAAAGAAAAAAAAGACACATATTTTTCTTCATGGATTTTTAGAATAGCTCACAATGTTGTCGTGGATTATTATCGCGCGTCCAAAGATAAAATGGTCGGAGAAATTGATGTTTCGATTCCGGATATGAACAGGGAACATAATCCTTTGCGAAAAATTGAAAAACATTTGGATAATCAAGTTTTGCGAAGTGCCTTGAACAGACTTAAAAAAGGATATCAGGATATTTTGATTTATAAATTTATAAATGACTTTTCGAATGCTGAAATCGCGGAGGTTTTGGGCCAGAGCGAGGGAAGTATTAGAATTCTTCAATTCCGTGCGCTAAAGGCTTTAAAACAAGAATTTGAGCAAATGGGAATTAAGTATGAGATTTGAGTAACAAATGCAATTTTAATCCGTTTGAAAGGTTAGTATGGAAACAGAAAAAGAAACAGACAGAGTGGAGAAGATTCTTGCTGCGGTTGCGGTGCCTTCCTTAGACGCTCGTGCGAAAGCGCGACTCAAGGATCGTATTTTCATGCGCCTTGACTACCCGATAGCGGAAAGTCTAAGGGAGGCAGCCTCAAACACGCACATCGGCTTATACGATGCGGCTAGAATTAAGGAGTCTGTGTTTGCTATTATTTCGCAGAAAAAACAAAAATGGTTTTTCTGGGAAAACTTTTTTGCTTTGCAGAAAAAACTTTTTGCAGGAGCACTTGCTGTGATGATGTCGTTTTCTGTTTTTAGTTTTTTAAGTTTCGATGCAAGTGTCGCAAGGGCCGACAGTTTTACAGTTTTGAATTCTTATAAAGGTTATGTCTCTGTTTTGAGAGATGGCAATGTTTTGCAGGTCTCTGAGAATATGCGATTACAAGAAAAGGATCAGATCGTTACCGGAAATGACGGATACGCGGCTATTAATTTTTTCGATGATAGTGTGAGCAGACTTTCAAGTGATACTGTTGTTGTTTTAAATAAACTTGATAAAGTTGATGACAGCAAAGTGAGAAGTTATATAGAACTTTCTTTGAAAGGTGGAAGACTTTGGACTCGTGTTCTAAATCTTGTACAGAGCCATTCTTCTTTTACTGTTGAGGCAAATGAGCTTTATGTAACCGCTAAAAAAGCGGCTTTTAATGTTGCGATGGATGATGAAAAAACCGATGTTCAGGTTTTTAATCACGTTGTTGATATTTCCGGAGTGCCTGTAAATAAGGCTGTTAGCGGACAAAAAGTGACAATGGATAATAATAAAAATGTTAGTGTTGAGGTTTTAAGTAATACAGAAAAGAGTGATGATTGGGTCACGACAAATCTTAGTGATGATAAAAAATATCTTGCCGATACCGAAGAAAGGCTTTTAGTCGCGAAAATTGAAAGTGTAGGAGGAAATCCAAATAATGTTTCTTTTGAAAATTCATTGCAGGAAAATGCGGTTTTATTTTTGACTTTCGATGACGTGAAATCTAAAAAAATAGAACTTGATCTCTCTGAAAAGAATTTTGTTACGGCTCAATTAGTCCTTTCTTCTGCGGATTCTTCCGAGGAGGAAAAACAAAAAGCCATGAAAGCTGTTGATGAATTTTCCGCTGATGTGAAGAATTTTTACGAGTTTGTAAAAAGTGTTTCAAGTACTGATGAAAAATATGCGGATGAGCTTAATAAATACGTTGAAGATAAAATTTTGGCACAGAAAAAAAGTTTGAGTCTTGTTCTTCCAGATTCTCCTTTGTATACAGCAAAAGTTATTTTGGATGATTTGGAAACTTCAGGAAATTTAAAGCCTGAAGATCTTGTCGCAATAAAAATGGATAATGCTTTAGGAAAACTTTCAGATGCTCAAGAAGTTGTCACGGAAGAGGGGAAAGAGGAGGCTTTTGATATTGCATTTGAGGGATATAAAAGCGACGTAAAGGATGTTATAACTGTTATTCAAGAAATGCCTGCAGATCAAGAAGTGAAAGATAAACTTGCTGAAAAAGTTATAAGTGATATTGATTTTGCGAAGAGTGTTACAAAAACTGACGATGGCATTATTGAGCTTAAGACTGCGGCGCTTGAGGTTAAGGAGGTTGGCGATGTTGTGATTGCAGAGGTTGAAAAAACTGAAGAAGTTGTGAATAATAATAAAGAGGTCGGCTCTGCCGATGTGTCTGATGTGGTTGACGTTGTCGACGTGGTTGCTACTTCTGCTGTTCCTGAAGCCAAAACCGATGAACAGAAAAACTCCGATGAGTATGGCGTGAAGATGGAAGGGGACAAAGTTCTGCCACCTTTGATGGGAAAATAAATTCTATTTCAATGTTGAAAGTGCGAGGACAACTCCTAGTGTTGTCATTATTCCGCCGATTATCCAAAATCGCATTACGACTGTAAATTCAGCCCAGCCGCTTTGTTCAAAGTGGTGATGTATTGGCGCGATTTTGAAAACTTTTCTTTTGAAGAATTTTTTTGAAAAGAGTTGGATTATTACTGACAGCGTTTCAATTACATAGATAAATCCAATGAGAGGAAGTATCAAAACTTGATCTGTAAGCATTGCGATAACGCCCAGCGTTGCGCCGAGAGAAAGGGATCCTGTGTCTCCCATGTAAAATTTTGCGGGTGGAACATTGAACCATAGAAATGCGCAAATTGTTCCGCATATTACTCCGCAAAGTGCGGCCAAAATAAACATTCCTTTTACAAATGCAATTATTCCGAATGCGCCAAATGACATTATCAATAAGCCACTTGCCAGTCCGTCTAGGCCGTCCGTGAAGTTTACGGAATTTGCCGTTGCGTTGATTACAAATATGAAAAGGGGAATGTACCACCATCCTAATTCGATTGGCCCTATGCCTGAAATCGGTACTGAGATGCTTGAAAATCCAAGCTTTGAATAGAACCACCACGCGCCTATTCCGCTGAAAACTATCAGCCAAAAAGTTTTTAATTTTGCTGAAATTCCTTTTGTTATGCCCACTCCTTTTATGTTTAGGTAATCGTCAATCGCGCCGAGTATTCCGCATGTTACCATTGTAAAAATAGGGATCCACGTTTCTTTTCTGTTTAAAAGTGAACGATCAAATAATCCAAATCCGGATATAATTCTGGAAATTATTATTACCAATAAAACCGTTCCCCAAATTAAAAGTCCTCCCATTGTCGGAGTGCCTGATTTTTTTGAATGTAGAGCGTTGAAGAGTTCGGCTTTTTCGCCTGAAATAGCGTTTTCTCTGATTTGTTTGCCAATTTTAAATTTTATTAAAAGTCTTGTGAAAAATGGCGCCAAAATAAAAGCAATTAAAAATCCTGTTATGCTTGAGCCGAGGATTAGTGTGAGTTTTTCAATATTTTGAGTGAGAAACATATTTTACCAATTAAATGCTCTAAAGACCCAATCTATCAAAATTTTTGCTTCTGTAAATCGATCTGGGCTGTGCAATAAAACTGTTGTTATTTCGTGTCCTCCCTCGTTTTCGGCTATTGTTACCAAACATTGTCCCGCCGCGTCTGTGGTGCCTGTTTTTAGGCCTTTGACATTCAAATATCCGCCTAAAAGTTCGTTGGTTGTTTTTATTTTGTGTGTTACAGATCCGTCATTTGATAAAACTTCTATTTCTTTTAACTCTGCGGCATGTTGTATAAATTTATTTTTGTATACTTGTCGTGCAAGCTTTGAAAGGTCTCGCGCAGAGGAATAATTGTCTGTGTCTCCGAGTCCGCTTGATGTCGAAAAATGTGTGTTTGTGAGTTTTAAATCTTTTGCTTTTTTGTTCATTTTTTTAATGAATTCCGTTGTGGAGCCTGCATTGTGTTCGGCGAGTGCTATGGCGGCGTCGTTTGATGAGCCGATTAAAGCGCCATATATAAGGTTTTCTACTGCGATTTTTTCGCCTGTGTGCAGAAACATTGTGCTTCCTCCGGATGATGCGGCATTTGATGAAACTGTTACAGTGTCTGACAATTCATTCTCGTCCAATATTATTAAAATTGTCATTAATTTTGTGATACTTGCGATTGGTCTTTTTTCATCTGCGTTTTTTTCGAATAAAATGGCTCCTGTGTCATTATCTACTGCAATTGCGCTTTTTGGAGAGATTATAGGAGAAATATATGCGGCTTTTTTTACCGGTACTGATTTTTCGCTCAATATATTGCCTAAATCTATGTTTAAAACACTTGCGAATCCGGAATTTGTGTATGCAGGTACCGCCTCAAAATCAGGGTTTATTATTGATGCTATATATAGGCTTAGTAGACTAGATATTATCATTTATTTCTTCTTTTGTTAGTTTTCTGAACTCACCCAGCTTTAGATTGCCGAGTTTTATCGTTCCCGTCTCTATCCTCTGCAAGTATTTCACATTGTGACGGAACATTGCAAACATATTTCGTACTTGTTTGTTGCGACCTTCGTGTATCTCTATTTCAAGTTCTGTTTCGTTTTTATCCCGTCTTATTCTTTGTATCTTTGCCGGATATGTTTTTTTGTCTTCCAAAATTACTCCTTCTTCGAGTTTTTTCTTTTCATCGTCAGTCAAAAATCCTTCGATTATTGCATGATATTTTTTCTTACATTCATATTTTGGATGAGTGTGTCTTTGTATAAAATCGCCGTCATTTGAAAAGAGAAGAAGCCCTTCCGTCTCTTTGTCCAGCCTTCCGACCGGTTTTAGATTTTCAATTTTTGGAAGAAGTTCCATTACTGTTCTTTTTGCGTGTCTATCTTCGCGCGTTGTGACGAACCCCATCGGTTTGTTTAATGCGAAATACACTTTTTCTTCTTTTTTCTGAATTATTTTTTCTCCGTTGATTTCTATTTTGTCTTTTTCTGGGTCTATTTGCATTCCAAGAGAATCGGCTAGTTTGCCGTTAATAGATACCATTTTGTCCTTTATCAAAATGTCTGCTTTTCTGCGCGAATATTTTGAATTTTCTGCAATGAATTTATTTAATCTCATTTGTCGGTGTTGTTGTTGTTGTTTCAGTTGTTGTTTCCGCGGGTGTTGGTGTTGCTGGTTTTAGCATTGGCAGGCTGTAAAAAGGGTCTTCCATGTAATTTGGTGAGCTTGTATAATCTGCTCCCATTTCCAAAATTATGTCTGAATCCGTGTATCCCAAATCTATATATTTTTGTGGAATTCCTTCAACTTCTTTTCCCGGAATTAATTTTTTCAGAAAGTCTAAAGTGAGAGATCTTGATTCAATAGGTTCTCCTTTTTCGTTAAGTTTTGTTTTGTAATAATAAGTTGTTTGAGTGACGTTTTTTGTTTCAGCATTGCCAAATCTCGACATGTTTAAACAAAATCTTTGAAGAATTTGTTTTGTTTCTCCTGCAACTCCGCCGCGTGGTGTTCCATTTAATATTTGTATTTTTGCGTCTTCTTTTGAAATTGCCGTGAATCCGAAAATTAAATCTGCGTATTTATGTATAACTTCAAATCCTCCTGCGGGAACAAGTACGAATGCACCGCCGTAATAAGACCTTTCAGGCGTATACAAAAATCCGCCGCATTTTGTCGGATCGTCGTGCATTAGTCTTGTTACAATGCTGTCTTTCGAATAATTTTTTGCGATACTTCCAAGTGTAAGTATTTCTTCAATTGTGATGTTTGTGTTTAGATTTGATTTTATTATTCCTAAAATATTTTCTATTTTTTCTTTGCTAAATAATATATTCGCTTTTAGCGCGCTTTCTTTTATCGCCATTATCAATTGTTGTTGGCGCTCTGATCTGTCGAAATCCGAGGTTGTTTCGCGGCTTCGTGCATATTTCAATGCTGTTTTTCCGTCTAGGTGTTGTAAGCCTTTTGGCATTGAAAATGTTTCGTATTCGACTGTTCCCGCTTTTGGATATAATGGGTCGTAGATTGCTTTTTCAACATTTATATCCACGCCGCCAATTGCGTCTACGATGTCAGTGAATGCGTCAAAATTTGCTGAGACATAATAATGGATTGGTATTCCGAGGAGTTCTTCTATTTTTGTTTTTAATAGTTCCATGGCTTGCTGATTTGATTTTGGATCTTCTGTTTTTGCCGGAACTTTATTTATTTCTTCATAATATGTTTTTGCGTTTAGATATACTTCATTTATTTTTGAATTTCCGACGACGCTGTCTTTTATCCATAAGTCTCGGGGGATTGATAGCATTGTGACTGTTTTATTTTCATCGTCTAAACTTGCAACTATCATTGTGTCTGTGAGAGTTCCTCCGTCGTGATTAAGGCCTCCAGATCCCAAAAGCAGAAAGTTTGTATGCCCATAAGAATCTTCTTCCAAATCCGTTCCGGCTATTTTTAAAACCAAACTTACGTCTACTTTTGAAACAGCTTTTACTATCCCGACGCAAAGAACCAAAATTATGGTTATTGCTATTAGGATTGGAAGATTGATATTAATTTTTTTATTAGCTGTGGCAGAAGATATTTTTGATGATAATCTGTCTTTTAAGCTTGGTTTTGTTCTTATTTTTCTTGTTTCGAAATCCATTTTTATTTATTGATGATTATTAATGTATTTATTATTCCGTCTGAATCTGTTTGAATGTCTATTCCCATTCTTAGCCAATTTTCGGTTGTTAGCGCCGGTTCATCCAAGAGAAGTGAATCCACGATTGTCCACCATAAATTGTATGTACGGCTAAACCCCTCCGAGTCTCCGCCTATGTTAAACGAATTTAAGGCATCTGAAAAGATATCATTTGTAAGAATTGTATTTTCGGTAATTACTTTATCGTTTAAATATTTGCTTGTGTCATTTAGCGTTGTGTCTAATGTTAACGCGCTTAAGCCATTTTTTGTGCGTTCTTCATTTATTGTCGCAAACAAATCTTCTTTCATTGAGGTTAAAGTCTCCGCTGTTATTGCTTCTGTCGAAAATTCTTCTGTTACTATTAAATATCCTCCGTCATTTTTTGTTTTGGTTATGCCAATACCGACACGTGTCCATTCTTTTTCTAAAATATTTTTTCGATGTCCTCCGCTCCGAACAAGTCCCTCATGTGCGAAAATTATCGAAACTTCTTTTGCCATGTTTTCTGCAACAGGTGTTGAAATTCCAAGAATTTTTCGTCGATCTTCAGACGTGTTTCCGTTTAAATCCGTGTGTGAAAAATAATTATTATTTACCATGTCGTCGGAATGTATTTGAGCCAAAGTATTCAAATCTTCAGATAAAACCAGCTCCACCAAGCCATAACGTCTTCTTGTGTCGTTTATGTAATTCAGCATTTCATCGCGCATTGTGTCTAAAGAAACCGTATCTGTGAAATAGGTTCTTTGGTTTTTGTCGAAAAAATCTGGGAGTAGAGGAATTTTGTTTCCTATGTAAACTGGATGGTTTACAACTGCCACTCCTTCCGAATTATTTATTTCCACAATGTATGTTCCCGATGATGATGGGGAATAAGAATACGTGTAAATGTCGAGGTTTTTAGGTAGTTGGATTTCTTCAACAAATCCGTCAGGTTTTGTGATATATCCTGTTGTTTCTATTTCTATTGAGGGTTTTATTGTGAATGAAATTTTTGCAGGACTGCTCATTTTTTCAGGAGGAGTTGATATTACTTCTTCGGAAATATATGAAAATTCGTGATATGTCGGAGAGAATGTTTTTGTTTCACTTTTTGAAAATTCTGACGAAATTACAAGAGGGGAGGATGATGATATTTTTGCCGATTCAACGTAATAAGAAGTTGATGTTAGAGAAAAATTTTCAAAG
This sequence comes from Candidatus Altimarinota bacterium, assembly GCA_023231115.1. Taxonomy (GTDB): domain Bacteria; phylum Patescibacteriota; class Gracilibacteria; order UBA1369; family LOWO2-01-FULL-3; genus UM-FILTER-38-24. The sequence goes on along the minus strand of JALNWA010000002.1, from coordinate 5,884 downwards.
TCTTTATAAAAAATCGGGATTTCTGATGTTGATTGTCGTGAAAAATATGACACGGACTTTGTGCCTTGTGTCAGCGTTATTTTGTTTATTGTCGATGAAGTTTTTTCGAAGTTTACGAAAGTTTTTTCGTTTGAAAAATTTATTTCAGGTGAAAGTTTTGATGGTGGAGTTTCTATGTTTTGTACGGATGGTAAAGTTGGTAGTACTGAAATTGTTTTAACTTTCGTTGTTCCGCCATTTCCCGGTAAAATTCCCAATAAAAAATTTCCGGTTTCTGAAAAAATTACAGAAATTTCAAAATGATTATTTAAGACAGGTTCTGTAATTTTTTCTTGATCTACTATTGTTACTGTCGCTTCTTTGTATGAGCCGGAAGTTATAGTTCCTTTTATTGTGTAGACCTCGTTTTTGTAAAATGTGGTTGGTATCGGGGAATTGAGAGAAATATTTGAATAAAAATCTGAGGCAATTTCTTTTTCTGTAGTGGTTGGTTGTGTTGTTTCTATGATTGGCTGAATTGGCTCTGGAGAAAGCCCTTTTATTATTGTTCTGTAAACGGTTTCGCTTATTTTCGCGCGAGACATCTCTTCGTTTGGGAAAAATAATTTTCCTTCTTCTTCAAGCAATCCGTTTTCTTTTGCAAATGAAACATATGTTGTAAACCAATCCGTCGTTTTTGTGTCCAAGAACGGAATTGTTGTTACTGTGGTCGTTTGCCAGTCTTGAACTTCTCCAAGAATTTTTAACGCTTCAACTTTTGTTATTGTTTGTGATGGCCTGAAAGTCCCGTCTGTGTAGCCCTGTATCCATCCTTCTGCGTATGCTTTTTTTACGTATTGTGCGTACCAAGCTTGATTGTTTATGTCGCTGAATGGTGTGGAGCTCAATATGTCTGTTTTTATTCCTGATCCCTCTATTATTATTTTTAGGAATTCTGCTCTGTTGACAAGATTTTCCGGCTTGAATGTACCGTCTGAATATCCCTTTATTATGCCGTTTTCTTGAAGATAGATTATTGCTTCGTAATTTTTATATGAAGTTGGTACGTCGATAAAGGATGCGAATGTCGATTGTGGCAAAACAAATTGCGAAAGTAAAAGCCCAATTATTAAAAGTTTTGAGATTTTCATTGTTTGTATTTTTTTGTTGAGAAATGTTCTTTTAGCTTTGATATTTTAGAATTATTTTAAGAAAATTTTAAGTCTTACTTGTATGGTTATTCCATAACTGTTTTATAATTATATGGGTGAGAATGTTCATAAATCTTTTTTCTTTGTAATTTTTGCCTGCGCGTTCTTGATTGGCATTATTTTCGGTTTTTTCTTTTTGTCCGGAAAATGGGATGAAATTGTGTTTTTGATTATTATTGTTTTTCTTTTGATGAGATATCTTTTCCTTATTTTTAAATCTAAATTTTTTCATGTTTTTTTGTTTTTTTTGCTTGGATTTTTATTTGGAATTTTTAGGTATTTTTTGCATTTGGATTATGGAAGTTTTGACTTTGGATTTTTGTCTCAGTATTTTTCTTCGATGGGGGATTGGATAAGTGACGTTTTTCAAAGTGTCTTGCCTGAGCCATATTCCGGTTTTGTTGAAGGTCTTATTTTGGGAAAAAAGAATGCGATGGATAAAAATATTCTTGAAAATTTTAATGCGACCGGACTTACTCATATTGTTGCAGTCTCCGGATATAATATTTCAATATTGATAGCTTTTTGTTCGAAATCTTTTGGTTTTTTGGGAAGGAAGTGGAATTTTTTTGTTATGATTTTTTTTATTCTTTTGTTCGTGTGTTTGACCGGATTTTCCGCGTCCTGCATAAGAGCGGCGATGATGGGAATTGTCAGCTATTATGCGATGTTTTCCGGTCGTCAGTATATGCCTTTTATAGGACTTATTTTTTCTGCGTTTCTCATGAATTTGTTTTTGCCGACTTTAATTTTTGAAGATATTGGTTTCCAATTGTCGTTTGGAGCGACGTTTGGGATTGTTTATTTTTATCCGATTATGGAAAATTTTTTAAAATTCATTCCTGATTTTTGTGGGTTTAGAAGCGCTTTTTTGATGACAATCTCCGCTCAAATTTTGACTATGCCTGTTATACTTATTAATTTTGGAAATTTTAGCGCGATTTCTCCGATAGCAAATATTTTTGTTTTACCGCTTATTCCAATGGCTATGTTTTTTGGTTTTGCAGTTTTATTCGTTGGAATTTTCTCTTTTAGGGTTGGAATGATTTTTGCTTTTTTTGAATATGCGATTTTGAAGGTTGTTCTTTTTTTGGTTGAAATGTTTGCAAATATCCCATTCGCATATTCGCAAATTAACTGGTTTACCTCAGAAATATTTTTTATTTATTATTTCTTCGCTGTCTTTTTTATGTTGAAAAGGCTAGTACTCAGATTCTAATTTTTCGTGAAGACGTTTGTCGACCATTTCTTTTGTTTTTCTCTTTGCGGCGATTTTTTGTGTGAGGTCGAATATTTCCGCTCCTTCCGATGCGCCTTTTTTTGTGGACATATTTTCTTCCGCACTTTCAAGGATCTCATCTTCAAGATCTTCAACGTCTTTTTGTTCGATTGCTTTTGCTTCTTTTGTTGTTATAACTTTTCCGTCTTTGTCTTTTAATACTGTGTCGACGAGTCCGCGTTTTTCTCTAAGTCTGTCTTGTTTATGAAAAACTTCCGACTTTAATTCATCCACTTCTTCTCTTGTATATTCTTTGTTATCAAATTGTATTTCTGTCATTTCTTCTCCGCTTCCTTCTTCATCCAAAATAAATTCTTTATCCGAATTTTTGTAGAAATCTTCAGTAAGTTCGCCTTCCAAAGATGTTGTGTCTACACGGCTTAATGATTCGTCTTTTGCTCTTTCTTTAGCTGATTTTTTGCTTTCATGAAGTCTTTCACTTTCTTCAGTTCCTTCCAAACTCAAGGTCTCGACTTGTTCTTCTTCAATAAATTTTTTAATTGGTTCTTCTTTCATTGCGTCCTCAATTTCGTCTTCAACTTCATCTTCAAAAGATTCGTCCATTTTCTTTTTACCGCTACCAAAGCTTCTTATGTATTCGGCTGTTTTTTCAATCCAAAATAAAATTTTTGGATCATCAGGATCTTTTTCGTTGTATTCCAAAAGTGTTTTTAGGGCTTCAGCTCCTTCTTCTCCCATCAAAAGTTTATTGGCGGCTTTTATCGCTTCTTTTGCTGATTTTGGTCCTTCTTCGTTGTCTTCATCTTCTTCACCTTTTTCTTTTTTATTTTTCTTCTTTCCTGTTTTTTCCAATTCCACACCTTTTGTCATTCGTTTTGCTTTGTAGTGTTTCTTTTTTGCTGTTTCAACTTTTTCGGTTAATTCTTTTTGCAAATCTTCTCTGTCCTGCCATCCGGATTTATCAAATTCTTCCTTCATTTTTGCAATCTCATCGTCTTCCAATTCATCGTCGTATTCTCCCCATTTTTTTAAATCTTTTGAATATTGATCTCGTCTTTTTTCGTATGCCGCCAAGTTTTTATATTCTTCATTTGGTGTCTTACTGATCAACAATTCGTATGCTTTTTTCATCTCTTCCAAATCTCCTTCTTCTCCGGTTTTTTTGTTTTTGAAATTTTCTTCTTCTTCAAAAAATTCTTTATATTTTCCTTGTGTTTTATCTTTTCCTTTTGCGAGAATATTATTTCGTGCGGCTTCGTCTATCGCTCCATGCGCGGCTTTGATTGTAAGTTTTTTCTCAAGTTCTTCTTTGTCGCTGGTTTCTTTTACCAAGCGTTCGTGTTCTTTCAAAGCTTTTTCCTTTTCTTCAAATGTTAAATGCTCAAAACTGCCCATTGCAAGCCTAAATCCTTCTGGATGGTCTTCGTATATTTCAAGCAAATCTTCAGCAAGTTTTGCTTCTGCTTCTATGAATTTTGGCCAATTTCTAACGTTTTCTTCTCTTTCATCTATGCCGATGGTTTTGTAATAATTTATCAAAAAATCTTTTCCTTTTTGACTCATTTTTCTTATTGTGATTCCTCCGACTGTTGTTTTTGAATCAAGATGTGTGAAACTTTCAGATTCAATTCTTGAAATTCTGTCCAATTGCGATTTTAATTCTCTTTGTTTTGATGGCGAGTCTGCTGTTAAAGCTTGTTGCATTGTGTCTTGAATAATCTCTTTCGAATAGAATCCTGTTTCTTTTACTTTCATCAAATGATTTTCGATTTCTTGTGCATTTCTTCTATATTCTTTTCTCTCGCTTAATCCTTCTTCTTCAATGTATTTTGAATCTGTAGGTGCATCCAAGCCATATTTTTTGCAAAGTGTTTGTAATTTTCCGTATTCTTCTTTTCTCGGAGCGAGTCCTCCTGAATCGCTGGAATTTTCTCCTTTTAATCTTTTTATTACGTCTTTTAAATGTTTTATTTGAGGCTTTTTTCCTGTCTCTTCTTCAAACCATTTTTTGAATCCGTCGATTTGTTTTGTTCCTATGTATTGCACGTTTTCGTCGCAAATTGTATCGAATTCTTCTTTTAATTCCGCGAGCCTTGGATCATCTTTTTCTAGAGTTTCCGTTTGTCTTTCTTCGTCTTCTTTTTCTTTTGCTCTTTTTTCAGGAAGTTCTTTTATTTCGTCCAAAATGCCCTGCATTTTTTCTGCACTTTCTGTTTCTTGAATTCTTTTTGAAAATTCGCGATATTCTTTCATGCTTATTATCTGGGCTCTATCTTTTGACGAAGACGCCAATTTGCCAAGTTCTGTTTTTGCCTGATGTGCTTTGCGATTTCGTTCGTTGGCGATTTGTGAAATTGACGTATCGTGGCTTTGAATAGCCGCAATCTCTGAAGAGGTCAGCTTGGATTTTTTTGTACCTTCAAAAGGATCTTTTGAGGCTTTGTCTTGTCCTTCCGTATTGTCGGTTTGATTTTCGTCTAAATTTTCCGCTAGGTTGTTTGCCATTTCGTATTAAATATTTTCGAAATATTATGAGCGAAAATAGTATAATATTTTGCCTAGTTTGTCAACTTTATTTGTGATTAGTCTTTACGCTGAGCAAGCGGAAAATCCACAGTTTAGACAAAGCATGCATCCTTCTGCGATTTGAATTGGAGATTCACAGTCGGGACATTTTCTGCTTTTAATAATTTCGTTTTTGCTTAAAGACATGTGCATGCGTGGATCGTGATTGTGTTCCGCATGTGGATCTGCGTTGCCTACCGGTGGCGGAATTACTTCTTCAAAATTTTGTTTCATTTGAATTTGTTCCGTAATTTCACATTTTTCGCATCCTTCTCCCGTGCATGTTTTTTCTTCTTCTTTTTTGTCGTCTTTTGCAACTGTTATAGGCTGTTCTTTTCGGCTTCCATCACGATAAACTGTGCATCCTTTTAATCCTGTTTTCCATGCCATTATGTATCCTTGGCGAACGTCTTCTCTTGTTGCGCTGTATGGGAAATTGATTGTTTTTGAAATGCTGTTGTCGACTTCACTTTGGAATGCCGCCTGCATTTTTATGTGGTCCTCTGCGGAAATATCCATTGCTGTGACATATATTTTTCTGATGTCTTCAGGAATTTCTGCTATATGTTGAACTGATCCTGTGCGTTCTATTTCTTTGACGATTTCTTCACTATATAGGCCTAGATTTTTAAGTTCTTCTTCAACGAGAGCATTTAGATATAGGAATTTTTGTCCGTTCATTCCTTCTTTTTGGTATGACAATGCGAAGAATGGTTCGACTCCGGAGCTACAATCAAGAAGCATTGAGATTGATCCTGTCGGAGCAACTGTTGTCAAAGCCGCATTTCTTTGTTTTCTGTTTTTACCTTTTGGTCCGAATATTGAAATTTCCCAGTTTGGAAATGTTCCTTTTTCTTTTGCTATTTCTTCTGAATAATCATGTGCGGTT
>JALNWA010000001.1 GCA_023231115.1 Candidatus Altimarinota bacterium | reverse complement strand
TGTTTTTTATTATTTTGCTTCTATTGATTTTCTTTTTGATTTTTTTGAAAAAAAGAAAATTTGTACTTTCCGATAAAGAATTACAATATATAAAAGCTCATTGGATAAGGATAATCGATATGTTTCATTTTTATCCAAGAGACGCTATTTTGGATGCTGATAAATTGCTTGATTATGCTTTGGGTAAAAAAGGATATGACGGCACCTTGGGCGAAAAGTTAAAAAAATGTGGCAAATCCTTTTCTGATATAAATGGGATTTGGATGGCTCACAAAATGAGAAATTCAATAGCTCATGAAATGGTTGATATAGAAGAAAAAGAATTTAAGGCGGCTTTGCAATCTTATAAAAGAGCATTGAATGATTTAGGCGCAAAATTATGATTATATGGCTTACAGGAGGGCAGGGGAGTGGTAAAACTCTAGTCATGCAATTTCTAAAAGAGAAAGGTTTTTCGTGTATTTCTGCAGATAAAATTGTGCATCAACTTTATAGATCCGGTAACGATGGCGAGATTTTAATTACAAAAACTTTTGGAAAAAATTTTTTAAATAAGCAGGGGAGTGTTTGTAGAACTAAATTAAAAAAAATTGTTTTGGAAAACGCAGAAAATGTTGAAAAATTAAATGAATTAATTCATCCTCTTGTTTATAAAAACATTCAAATGCTTGTTGATGTGTTTTTGGCTTCAGGGAAACATAATATTGCGATTGAAGCTGTCTATTTTGACGAAAAGAAATTTGGTAAAATTGTGGATAAAGTGATTTGGATTGATCGTGAAAATCAAAAAAAAGAATTTTTCATAAAAAAGCCGTCAAGGGTTGATCTCGTTTTGGAGAATAACGGTTCTATTGCCGATTTGAAGAAATCTGTTTATTATCTTGTTCGTTAACTAATTTATATGGAATTCGAGGCCGTTATAGGGTTGGAAATTCATGCGCAGATGTCTACCAAAACAAAAATGTTTTGTGGATGCGATAATGATTCTTTTGATAAAGAACCAAATATAAATGCGTGTCCTGTTTGCATGGGGTTTCCCGGTCAGCTTCCAGTTGTTAACGAGGAAGCTGTTAAGAAAGGCATAAAAGCCGCGCTTGCTCTTAATTGTGAAATACAACTCCACTCCAAATTTGATAGAAAAAATTATTTTTATCCTGATAATCCGAAAGGTTTTCAAATTTCTCAATATGATGAGCCTGTGTCTAAAAACGGTTTTATTGAAGTTGGGGGTGTAAGGGTCGGAATTACACGTTTGCATTTGGAAGATGATGCGGGAAAATTGACGCACGTTCGTGATGGATCTTTGGTCGATTTTAATAGAGCCGGAACACCTCTTATGGAGATTGTTTCTGAGCCCGATATGCATAATGCTCAAGAAGCGTCTGCTTATGCCAGAGAAATTCAAAAAATTGTTCGCTATGTTGGAAGTAGTGATGCTGATATGGAAAAGGGAATGATGCGTTTTGATGCGAGTGTTTCTATCAGACCAAAAGGAGAAAAAAAATTATATCCACGTGCTGAAATTAAAAATTTGAATTCTTTTAAGATGTTGGAGAATGCAATTGATTATGAAATTGCGAGACAAATTCGTGCATGGGAAGATGGAAACCCCGTAAAATCTCCTATAACTATGGGGTGGAATGATGAAAAGAAAGAAACATATTTTATGAGGGATAAGGAAGAAAGTGATGATTATAGGTATTTCCCTGAGCCTGATTTACCTATGCTTGTTCTTGACGAAGAAATGGTCACTGAGATAAAAAAAAGTTTGCCAGAGTTGCCAAGCGTTAAAAGAAAAAAATACACAGAGGATTTTGGTGTTTCTGAGGATGAGGCAAGAATCCTTTCCGATGATCCTGTCATGGCTGATTATTTCGAAAGAGTTGTTGAAATTTGTGAGGATCCAAAAAAAGCGGCCTCTTTTATTACTACAATTCTTATCGCTAAATTGAAAGAAGATTTGATTGATATAAGTTCACAAAAAATTTCTCCTGAAATGATTGGCGAATTAATAAAACTTGTTAATTCAAATGTTATTTCAAATAATACTGCGAAAGGTGAGGTGTTTGATGAAATGTATAAAAATGGTACTTCTCCTTCTCAAATTGTCGAGGAGAAAGGGCTTAAACAAGTTTCTGATACTTCAGAAATAGAACGTGTTTGTAATGAAGTTATGGCTGAAAATCCAGATCCTGTTGCCGATGTTAAGGCCGGTAAAGAGAAGGCTATGGCATTTTTAGTTGGACAAGTTATGAAAAAATCAAAAGGCAAGGCGAATCCACAAATGGTGAATGATGTCTTGAAGAAGCTTATAGTTTGATCTATTATTACTTTGGTTTTATCCTCTTAACCATTTTCCTATGTTCTCAACGTCTGCAGATATTTTAAATATGTCGTTAGCAATCGGTTTTATTATTCTTGTGATATTTTTGAGTATTACGCTTTTTTATGCGATTTTAATACTTCGTGATTTTTCTCATGTCAGCAATGAAGTGAAAACCACCGTGCAGAAAATTCATGCAACTATAGCTCAGCCGCTTATGGCGATTGAATTTATAGTTGAAAAAATTCGTCCTTACATAGAGATGTTTATAGACAAGAAAATGAATGGCGGAAAAGTTCCGGCCAAGAAAAAATAAATTATTTTCTTCTTTTTATTATTTCGTAGGGGAATTTTATAGTTGCATTCCATATTCTTTTGATGCGTTTAGGCTCTTGAATAAGCCTAATTAGCCATTCGAGTCCTATCTTTCTGAAGATTTTTGGGGCTCTTTTTTTTGTGCCTGCTATGAAATCAAATGCGCCACCTACCCCGATTGCTAATTTTACAGATGAAAGTTTTTGTAAATTTTTTGCTATCCATAACTCTTGTTTTGGTGCTCCGTATGCAACAAATAATATATCTGCGCCTGAACGACTTATTTCTTCTGTTATTTCTTTTTCATCTTCTTCTTTCGGACTTTTGCTAAGTCTTCCAACTATTTTTATGTCAGGATATTTTTCTTGCAGATGTTGTTTTGCTTTTTCTCCTGCTGTTTCGCTCGCTCCGAGTAAAAATATTTTTAAGTTTTCTGCTCCCGATTTTTTGCAAATTTCAAGCATTAGATCTATTCCTGTCACACGTTCTTTTAGAACTTTTCTTTTTGATAAGTATTTGCTTGCCCATAAAATACCTATTCCATCCGGTACATTTAATGCTGATTTATTAAGTACTTCAAAGAATTTAGGGTTTTTTATGGCCTCAAGAAGTATTTCCGGATTGGGAGTTGTTATGTATGTTTTTGAATTTCCTTTTGCCAATTTTATGGCTCTGTCAGCCGCTTCTTCCAAGCTGACGTTGTTGAATCTTACTCCTAAAATTTCTATTTTTTCTTCCTGCATATGAATACTATATTATTATTTTTTTCTTTTTCCAGTATTTTAAAACCATTTTTTTCTAATAATTTTTGAAGTTCATTTTCTTTGAATGCGTAATAATATCTTTCTGTTTTTTTTGCCCACGGGATAAACGTGTCTCTTGTATCGTATTTTCCTAGTGTCAAAATTGACTTAAGAAAGGCTTTTCTTATGTATTTTTTATATTTTGGTTGAAACAGATTCCAAACGCTTACTATGAAAATTCCATTTGTTTTTAGTACTCTGTTTGCTTCTTTTATTGCTTTTTCTCTTAATTTTTTTGATGGAATGTGATGTAAAGATGCGATTTCCAATACTACATTTACGATGTCTTTTTTTAATGGAATCTTTAAAAGATCTCCTTTCATGAATTTTGCTCCTTCTTCTTTTTTGGCTTTCTCTAGCAGTTTTCTGTTGTTATCTATCCCTATGTATTTTGTTTTTTTATGCTTTTTTAAAAATTCATAAAATCTCCCGTTTCCGCATCCTATGTCTGCAACTATATTTTTATCTTTTATGTATTTTAGAAAATTATCAAACTCTTCCCATTTGTTTTTTCTTGTTTGATTGAATTCTTCTGCAATATCTGCATAGTCTTTTACGACTTTTTTTAGTAAGCTTATGGCTGTTTTTTCCCTCATGTATCCATTATAATTGTTTTGCATGGATTTTACGAATTTAAATCTAGACGATAATCAGGAGCTCGCGAGAACGATAATAATGCGCGCTTCAAAAAAAATCTTCAAACGAAGAGGGGATTTTGAGCATTTCAGAAACGGTATAATAAAAGAATTTAAGGGAAAAGTTTTTCATAATCTCTATTTGATAAAAGCTTATGTCGATTTATTGAAAGAGAAAAAAATAAAGAATAATCCATCTCTACTTTCTTTACTACGAAAGAGGGGAGTGCGTACTTTGAGTGGAGTGACGCCTGTTACGGTCCTTACTAAGCCATATCCTTGTCCTGGAAAATGTGTTTATTGCCCGACAGACATAAGAATGCCGAAAAGTTATTTGCAATCACAGCCTGCGGCTCAACGCGCTTTCTCCCAAGATTTCGATCCTTATACTCAGGTTTTTGTCAGGCTTAAGGCTTTAACTATGACCGGACATGAAGTTTCGAAGGTTGAATTACGTGTTATCGGTGGCACTTTTAGTTTTTACCCAAAAGCTTATCAAACTTGGTTTGTAAAAAGATGTTTGTTGGCTATGAATGATTTCCCTTTGCTTGTTTTGGGCAAGAAGCCTTTGAAGAAAAATCTTTCTTTTGCGCAGGTTGTAAAGATAAACGAGACTGCTGAAGTCAGATGTATCGGCATGAATATTGAGACAAGGCCTGATTATATCGACAAAAAAGAGGTGAGGCGTTTGCGAATGCTTGGAGTTACAAAAGTTGAAATGGGAGTTCAAACTACCGACGAAAAAGTTCAAGAATTGACTAAGAGAGGCCATGATTTGCAGTCCGTGAAAAATGCGACAGGTTTACTAAAAGACAGTGGATTTAAAATCGGTTATCATATGATGCCGAATTTGCCCGGATCTACGCCGGATTTTGATAAAAAAATGGTTTCAGAATTGTTTGAAGATTCCGAATTTCAACCTGATTATTTAAAAATATATCCTTGTGTTGTTGTGCCTAAATCTCAGCTTTTTTATACTTTTAAACGAGGGGAATATAAATCTTATGACGATAAAACTCTTGAAGAAGTTCTTTTGGCGGAAATGCTTTCTGTTCCGGAGTGGTGTCGCGTTGATCGTGTTGCGAGAGATATTCCTTCCGACGAAATTACTTCTGGCTCGAAAGTGTCTAACGTAAGGCAAATTCTTGAGCAAAAGTTGATGAAAAATTCCGGAAAAACCTTCCGTGAAATACGTGCACGTGAGATTAAAAATGAAACTTTTAAAGCAAAAGATATTAAATTGGTCATTCGGAAATATGATGCTAATAGAGGAAAAGAGTTTTTTATCTCTTTTGAGGATACGAAAAATGACAAAATTATAGCTCTAATAAGGCTTCGATTTCCGTTTAAAACTTTTATTCCTGAATTAAAAAATGCGGCTTTGGTTAGAGAAATACACGTTTATGGAAAACAGGTTGCGGTGGGGAAGAGAAGTGGCAAGGAAAAACAACATGGAGGTTTCGGCTCTAGGCTAATGAAATACGCGGAAGATTTTTCAAAAAAGAATGGATATAAAAAAATTGCTGTCATAGCGGGGATTGGGACAAGAGAGTATTACAAAAAATTGGGTTACAAGATTAAAGGTACCTACATGTTAAAGGGAATATAGATAGACAAAGGTTTGCACAATGTATCTTGTGCGAACTAAGCTTGATTTTCTTATTAAAGTGTTGTTTTGTGTGTCTTTTAGTCTTTCTATTCTTTTCTTTTAATTATTGTTTTATTTAATTATTCTCTCTTTTATCTTCTTGTTTATTTTTTTATATCTTTTTCTTGCTCTTTTTCCGTTTCTTGCATAATTCCCTTTTTGTTTTTAAATTCACTAAAAATGTAGGCCTAAAATTTGCGTTTTAACGCGTTTTAAATAAAAAGACGACACTTAGGTCGTCTTACTTAAAATCCGGAAGTCTGTTTTCTGGCTTATTGTAGCGTTTAATCTAAATCTTTAATTATATCATTTTTTGAAAAAGTTTTTTTGAAATTTTATGAAAATTTTATATTTTTTTAATCATTTATAAAAACTTCTTGAATTTCCGGAATTTTTTCCGCTAATTTTGGATAATTTTTTAATAAAGGATCTTTTTCTATGATTTTTGCGGCGCTATTTCTAGCTTTTTCTATATTTACCGAATCTGTCAAGCTTGCCATTTTTAGATCAGGAATTCCGCTTTGACGTATTCCGTAGACTTCTCCCGGACCTCTTAATTGCATGTCGATTTCGGCTAGTTTAAAGCCACTTGAGTATTTTTCCATAGATTGCATTCTCGTTTTTCCTTCTTCTGATAAATTTCCCGTAAAAAGGAAACAATATGATTGATATACTCCCCTACCTACTCTTCCGCGAAACTGATGAAGTTGAGAGAGCCCGAATCTTTCCGATCCTTCTATTAACATTATTGTAGCATTTGGAACATCTATTCCGACTTCGACTACTGAAGTTGATACTAATATATTTATTTTATTGTTTTTGAAACCTTCCATAACTTCGTCTTTTTCCTCTTGTTTAAGCCTTCCGTGAAGCAATCCCAATTTTAATTTTGGAAAAATGAATTCTTGTAAATGAGCATATTCTTGTATTACTGATTTTACTTCTATCACGTCAGATTCATCTATCAATGGACAAATCACAAAGGCTTGTCTACCTTTTGCGATTTGATCTTCAATCCATTGATAAGCCTGTTTTCGTTTGTTTTCCGAAACCACTCTTGTGATGATTTCTTGTCTGCCTTTTGGCATTTCGTCGATCACCGAAAGGTCTTGATCTCCATAAACAACTATTGCCAGTGTTCGAGGAATTGGCGTAGCGGTCATGCTTAAAAGATGTGGAGAATTGTAACTTTTTAGAATTTCTCGCTGTTTTACGCCAAATCTGTGTTGTTCGTCGATTATTGCGAGTCCTAAATTTTTGAAGCCTATGTCTTCTTGGATTAACGAGTGAGTTCCAATTACGATGTCTACTGTGCCTGTTTTCATTTGTCTGACAACATCATCTTTCATTGATTTCGTTGTTGAGCCCGAAATAAATTGAACATTTAGATTATATTTTGTAAGTGTTTTTACGAATGTTGAATAATGCTGTTTTGCCAATATTTCTGTTGGGGCCATTATTGCAACCTGATAGCCGTTTTTTACCACGTTCAATGCGGCTAATGCCGCAACAACTGTTTTTCCTGACCCTACGTCTCCTTGAATCAAACGACTTGCCGGATAAGGTTTTTTAATGTCTTCGAGCACATCTTTTAGTGCTTTTTTTTGTGCATTAGTTAATTCGAATGGTAGTGAGGCGATTGCTTCTTTAAGTATCTCTGTTTTAATCTCTATGTTTTTTGCTTGCGACTGCGTCGCATGTTGCCAATGCCATTTTCTTTGTAAAACTTTTAATTGTAATATGAAAAGTTCATCGAATCCCAGACGTTCTCTGGCTTGTAATAATTTTTTTTCGCTTTCCGGAAAATGTACGTTTTTTATTGCTTCTTTTATTCCCATCAAATTGTGCTCTTTTAAAATTTCTTCAGGCAAATGTTCTTCGAAAAAACTAAGCCATTCATCAACTAATGGTTTTATTTTTTCTCTTATCCATTTTGAGGTTATTCCTTCAGTTTCGTGATATACAGGCGCTATTATGCCACTATGGATTTGTTCTTCGTATGGTTTTATGATTTCATAAGACGGATTTTGTAATGCAATTTTCCTAAAACCTGTTTTTGCTTTTCCACTAAGAATTATTTCCGTATTTCTAGGAAGCATCCTTGTTAAGTGTGGCTGATTAAACCAAACTATTTCTATTGTCCCGCTAAAATCTGTAAAAATTCCGCGTGTGATTTTTTTCCCAAATTTTGTGTTTATGTTGAAAAGTGAAGTCAGTCTGCCCTTTATTGTTGCTACTTCGTTTGGGATTATATCTTTTATTTTCGTGAATTCGCGCGTGTCGTTGTAGTCGCGCGGAAAATAAAGCAATAAATCTTTAACTGTATTTACGCCAAGGGAAGACAATTTTCCAAGGTGTTTTTTTGTTGTCCTTAATACTTTTTCAAGATTTTTCTGAAGCATTATTTTCCAATCACTTTTATAAACTTTCTTTTTCCGGCTTGTATCAAGCGTTCTTTGCTTATATCAAGTTCGGAGTCAATTTCTACTATTTTTTCGTCGTCAACTTTCAATCCTCCTTGTTCAATCAGTCTTTTTGCTTCACTTTTTGAAGTTGTTAGTTTTGTTTCGACCAATAAATCTATAAGTTTATGTTTTTTCCCCGGAATTTTTATTTTTTCAATATCTTCAGGTTTTCCTTTGTTTGAGAAGATTTCTGTAAATTCTTTTTCGGCCGTTTTTGCCGATGCTTCGTTGTGGTATAGTGTTACCAATTCTCTAGCTAAACGCATTTTCAAATTCTTTGGGTTTTCGCCTGATTTTAGCGCTTTTTCGATGTTTTTTAATTCTTCAAATTCTACGTCCGTCGCCAATTCAAAATATTTTGTTATTAAATTATCCGGAATTGACATTGCTTTTCCGTAAATTTCTTTTGGACTTTCTGCAAAACCAATGTAGTTGTTGTACGTCTTGCTCATTTTTTCTACGCCGTCCGTACCCTCAAGAATTGGGACAGTGATTATGTCTTGGACAGTTTTGCATCCATATGCTTTTTGTAAATCACGACCTACCAGCATATTAAATGTTTGATCTGTTCCTCCTAATTCAACGTCTGATTCGAGCATTACAGAGTCATATCCCTGCATTATAGGATATAATAATTCTGTTAGTGAAATGTCTTGATTGTTTTTTAATCGATTTTTAAAATCTTCTCTTTGAAGCATTTGGCTTACTGTTCTTTTTGCTGTTAGTTCCAATATTTGAGCCATACTCATTTTTGCAAACCACTCAGAGTTGTATCTTATTTCCAATTTTTTAACATCAAGAATTTTTGACGCTTGTTCTATGTAGTGTTTCATGTTTTCCTTGATTTGCTCTTCTGTAAGCGTTTTTCTTGTTTCTGATTTTCCTGTTGGATCACCGATTCTTGCCGTGTAATCGCCTATAAGTAAAATGGTTGTGTCTCCCCTATCTTGAAATTGTTTTAATTTTCGAAGCACAACTCCATGTCCGATATGTAAATCTGAACCTGTCGGATCTATTCCAAATTTTATTCTTAGTTTTTTTCCGGAATTTAATTTCTTTTCTAATTCTTCTTTAACAATGACATCTGCCACTCCCCTTTCCAACAAATTTTTATTGTCTTTTGCCATTTGTTTATTTGTTATTTTTTTTTCGCGATTTCAGGATACCAAACTGCGCCTTAAAATGCAAAATGCTGAACGGTGGTCAAAATCTATTGACATACCTTCCAGTGCTATTGTAAAATTCACCTCCTGTATTCACTGTTTATATTTGTATGTTGCAGGAATATCTGTGTCAAATAGGCTTTACCGGTAATGAATCAAAGGTTTATATGGAGCTTCTTCGTATTGGCTCTCATCCGGTGACTTTGCTTGCAAAAAGTCTTGTTATGAACAGAACTTCTGTTTGGAGTATTCTTAAATCTCTTGAACAGAAAGGCGTTGTTTCTTCTTATGCTTCAAGAAAAATTAAATATTTTGTCGCCAATGATCCTAATTTTCTTATAGGGTATCTTGATCGTAAATGTCGTGTTTTTGATTATTACAGGGAAAAACTTATGTCTGTTATCCCTCAATTCAGGGGAGTTTCCGATAATTTTGTTTTTCATAAACCTGTTGTGTCTTTTTTTGACGGATTGGAAGGTGTTAAACACGTGCTTTATGACTTTCTTAAGGCAAATTGTGAAAAGAGGGGTTATATTTCGCTCGATAAGTATTTTTTAACTGATAATAATTTTTCAGATTTTTTTAGTGATGCTTTGAAAAGAAAAACTTCAAAATCTTTTAGGATGATTTTGCCTAATTTTGATGAAATTAAAAAAATATTTAATTTTAAAAATAAGAATGTTGAGGTTTTGTGTCTTGATAAAGCCGATTTTGGTAAACTTTTTGAAAATGAAATCGTAATATATGATAATAGGGTTTGTATTATTAATCTTCAAAAAGGAGCTGAATATGGAATTGTAATAGAAAGTCCAAAAGTTTCAGATATGCATAAGATGATTTTCGATATGGTGTGGAATAGTATACAATAGGTCCATGATAAATATTTTGTTTGAAAATAAAGATTATATGGTGGTAGAAAAACCTTCGGGAATTTCCATGCATCCTTCTGATACTTCCAATGAGATTACTTTTATTGACGAGCTTAAGCCAAAGCTTGAGTTGAAAGATTTGGATCCTGTTCGTCCTGGCATTGTTCACAGGCTTGATAAGGACACTTCCGGAATTTTAATTATTGCGAAAAATAAAATTTCTTATGATTATTTTGTAAAACTTTTTAAGAGCAGGAAAATTGAAAAGCATTATTATGCTCTTGTTAGAGGTATCATGAAGCATAAAAAAGCTGTGATTGATTCGCCGATTACAAGAGATCTCAAAAATAGGACCAAAATGAGCGTATCTGCAAGTATTGGCGCAAAGAACGCCGTTACGGTTTATAATGTTGTTCATGAATACAATACTGTTTCAGGGAATGTTAGTTTGCTTGATGTAGACATTAAAACAGGCCGTACGCATCAAATAAGGGTTCACATGAAGGCCATAGACCATCCGGTAGTTATGGATGAGGCTTATGGAGATAGTAAGTTCAACGATGCCTTTACGGAGGAATTTGGTCTTAAGAGGCAATTTTTACATGCTTACATGTTGAAATTCAAAGATCCTGACGGTAATACAAAAATCTTCAAGACTGATTTGCCTGAAGATTTAAATAATGTAGTTGTTAAGCTAAAGGCTTTGTAAGCTTATTCTTCTTTTTTCTTTGAAGTTGTTTTTTTAGCTGTTGTCTTTTTTACAGCTGTTTTCTTTTCTGTCTTTGGTTTGCTTTCTTTTTTTTCTTTTTTGACTACAACTTCTTTTACTTTTTTCTCTACAGGTTTTGCTCCTGAAGCTGAAATATTCAATATTTCAATTTTAGTAAGTTTTTGTCTGTGTCCTTGTTTCTTTTGATATCTTTTTTTAGCCTTCATCTTGTATACGTAGATTTTGTCTGCTTTTGTTTGTTCTACGACCTTTACTTCTGCGAAAGCACCTTCGATGTATGGTGTTCCAAGTTTTACATTCTCTCCGTCTACAATCAAAACAACTTTGTCGATTTCTAGCTTATCATCGGCATTTAGATCTAATTTTTCGATTTCTAGGATTGAACCTTTCTCTACTTTATACTGTTTTCCTCCTGTTTCGATTATTGCGAACATTTTTGTGGTGTTTAATACGTAAAATTTGCGTATGTAATCTACGTAAAAATCCTGAACTGGTCAAGCTTATTTTGAGATTATAAGGTTTTTTAACTCTTTTATCCCCTCTTCCATGGCCTTTTTTACCTCTGAAATTTCTTCTCCTTTGAACTTAGATAACACAAAATCGCTGATATCTTGTTGTTTTGGGCTTGATACTCCCCTGCTTTCAATTCCTATTCTTATTCTTGTGAAATTTTCTGTTCCAATCTGTTGAATAACTGATTTCATGCCGTTGTGTGTGCCTGCGGATCCTTTGTCCCGTACTCGTATTTTGCCTAGAGGCAGATCAACGTCGTCGTATATTACGAATAAGTTTTTTGGGTTCTCTTTGTAAAAATTTAATATTTTGGAGACTGCTTCTCCGGATAAATTCATAAATGTTGTAGGTTTTACCAACAAAAAATCTTCTCCTTCATGTGAAATCTTGCCTATTTCTGCTTTGAATTTAGGGCTTTCTTCCATTGATACTTCTTTCCCAAGTTCCTTTATCAGTTCATCGATAAACATAAATCCCACGTTGTGACGCGTGTTCTCGTATTTTTCTCCAATATTTCCCAAACCTACGATGATCTTCATTTATTTTCTGTAAGGTATTTTTTTTCCACTTATTTCTATGAAGTCTCCGAATGTTGCTCCTTTTTTGTTTATTAGTTTATTTATACCAAATTTTTCCATGTATATATACATTCTTTCAAGTCCTTCCGGATTTCTTATGTCTGTCATTATTGCGAGCCTGTTTATCTTTGTTCCGCTGATTCTGAAAATTTTGCTATTCTTGTTTTTCTTTATCTTTTCAAGAATAAATGGCGCTTTTTCAAGATGTGGCTGAAGTACAGGCATTTCTACCACGTCTTCCGGTGGATTATTCCTAAGATATTTCTTGAATTCTATCAGTTTTTTTGAGATTTCGAATAAAAGAGGTTTCAAACCTTCGTGTGTTACTCCGGAAATTTCAAATATTTCTCCTTTTTTGTATGCCTTTCTAAGTTCTTTTTTCTTTGCTTTTAATGCTTCATCTGTCAATAAATCTCTTTTATTTATAACTACTATCTGCGGTTTTTTTGCCAATGCTTTATCAAATTCTTTCAGTTCCTTGTTTATTGTTTTATAGCTAATGTCTGCGTTTTCAAGCGATCCGTCTATAACGTGAATTAGTATTTGTGTTCTTGCTATGTGTTTTAAAAATTGATGGCCCAACCCTTTTCCTTGGCTTGCTCCTTCGATCAAACCAGGAATATCTGCAACTACGAACGAATTACTTGAATCTCCTCCAAATTTTGACATATCTACGACGCCCAAATTTGGAATCAATGTCGTAAAATGATATTCCGCAATTTTCGGACGAGCATTGCTAATTACTGAAATTAATGTTGATTTTCCGGCTGATGGAAGCCCTATAATACCTACGTCGGCGACAAGTTTTAATTCCATCACTATTTCTTTTTCTTCTCCCGGTTCTCCATTTTCTGCAAATCGAGGAGCTTGTCTTATAGATGACACGAAATGCGCGTTTCCCATTCCTCCTCGTCCACCTTTTGCTATTATTATTTCAGTTTGTTCTTTTGAGAGATCAGCCAATATTTTTGATTTATCTGAATTAAAAATAATCGTTCCGACCGGAACTTCAATTTCCATATCTTCTCCTCTTTTTCCGTACATGTTTGACCCCATTCCGTTTTCACCTTTCGAAGCTTTATAGGCTTTTTTGTGGGCAAGATGGCTTAGTGTGTTTATGTTTGGATTTGTTCTTATAATGATGTTTCCACCATTTCCTCCATCTCCACCATTAGGGCCTCCTTTGGCTACAAATTTTTCTCGGCGGAAGCTAATACAGCCGTCTCCACCGTTCCCTGCCTGAACCTTTATTTTTAATTCGTCACAAAACATGCGTACAGAGTAGCAATCTTTTGACTTATTATCAATTGTTTGTTAATTTTACACTCGCTTCTTTAAAATGCCCAGGTGGCGGAATTGGTAGACGCGCGGGACTCAAAATCCCGTGGTGGCAACATCGTGAGGGTTCGATTCCCTCCTTGGGCACCATATTTTAAATATAATTCCTATGGATAATTCTGTAAAAGATGTTCAGAAAAAAATAAGAATTTCTTTGCGGTTGCATAAAAAATTTTTTGGAGTTGTTTTTGCCTTGATTGCTGTTGTAATGATTTGGCGTGGGCTTTGGAATTTATTGGATATGTATATATTTCCAGAACACCCTGTTTTTAGTAATGTTTTTACTTTTCTTCTTGGTATGTTCTTGATTTATCTTCCCGATGAAGACATAAAAGATATTATTTAAAATGGAATTTTTGATAACTAAATTGTTGGCTTTGACTGCTCATCTTGGCTACGGTGGAGTTTTTTTTCTTATGGCTGTAGAGAGTTCTTTTATTCCTTTGCCCTCTGAGCTTGTTATTCCTCCTGCGGCTTATTTGGCTTCAAAAGGAGAAATGAATGTCTTTTTGATTGTACTTTTGGCTGGACTTGGGAGTGTTGCTGGAGCTTCTTTTAATTATATATTGGCTAGAATTTTAGGAAGGCCATTGATTTACCTTATTGCTGAAAAAAAATGGGCAAAATATATATTTTTAAATAAATCTCATATAGAAAAAGCTGAGAAATATTTTTTGGAGCGTGGAAATATTGCTACTTTTTTAGGAAGACTTGTCCCAGGAATTAGGCATCTTATCTCTATTCCAGCCGGTTTTGTTAAGATGAATTATTTATCGTTTGTTTTTTATACATTCCTTGGGGCTACTGTTTGGAGTGCTATATTGGCGGCTTTGGGGTATTTCTTTGGAGAAAATCAGGAATTTATTTTCAAATATTCAAAAATGATAGGGATTATTTTTCTCGTCATTTTTATTGTTTTTGTCGCTTCTTTTTTCTTTATCAGGAAGAGAAGAAAAGCAAGGAATTTACCTCTTTCATGACAGCTTTTGTTTTATTTCCTACACTTCCACTGTTTATTTTTGTTTCGTCTATTTTTGTTACAGGAACTACCAAATTTATGCTTTGAGTAATAAATATTTCTTTTTGTTTTTTTAGATCTTCCAATTTTATTTTTTTAAATTTTATTTTGAATTTCGTGTTTTTTAATATTATTTCTCTTGTTATTCCTGGGAGAACTTTGTCTTTGCGTGTACATAAAATGCCTTTTTCAAACCAGAAAATATTACTGTAAGCTCCTTCGTATACTTCGTTTTTATCGTCTATCAAAAGTGCGTCGAAAAAACCTTTTTTTACTGCATCCTCGTGTGCGATAAATGATGGAAAATATGACAACAATTTTATTTCTGGCATAATTCTTTGCGTGTTGATGCTCTTTATCGCTACTCCAGAATATATTTTCTTGTCTATTTCCGCTTTTATTGATGTTATTATTGTGTCTTTTTGTGTGGCAATTATTTTTATTTTTTGTGTTTTATGTGGAGATTTTTTTATGATTTTTTCTATCATCTCCATAATTTCTTTTTTTGTATGTTTTATTTTTAGATTTATTTTTTTTGCTGAATTGAAAAGTCTTTTTAAATGTAGATTTATCAACAATGGTTTTTTATTGAATGTCCTTAATGTTTCGAAAACTCCTTTATTTGTTTTATAGGGGCTTATGGCTTTTGTAGGCGCTTTTTTTATGAACTTATTGTTTTGTAGAGTTATCATAGTATTTTCATGAATGATTTTGCTTTATGTAGGGTTTCTTCAAATTCATCTTTGTTTTTTGAATCTGCGACTATGCCTCCTCCGACTTGCAAATAAAGATTATCACCTTTTCTTATTATCGTTCTTATTGCGATACTGAAATCCATATCATTTTTATTTGTTATTTGTCCTATTATTCCTGTGTAAATTCCACGAGTTTTTGGCTCTATTTTATCTATTATTTCTATTGCACGTTTTTTAGGGCATCCTGTTACGGATCCGCCTGGAAGCATTGAAATAAGACCCTTTATCGGGTTTGTCCCCTCATCTATCGTACCTGAAATTTTACTCATTGTGTGCCAAACATTGTTGTATTTTTTAATTATCCTTTGCTCTTTCACTTTTATGCTACCGATTTTACAGAACTTTCCAAGATCGTTTCTAAGTAAGTCTGTTATCATATTTAATTCTGCAGATTCTTTTTTGTTTTTTTTGAGTTCGTTTTTTAATTTTATATCTTCTTCATTTGTTTTTCCTCTTGGGCGTGTGCCTTTTATCGGGCTTGTTTCTATCCTATTCCCTTTTATTTTAACAAAACGTTCCGGTGACGCGCTGAATATCTCGAAATCTTTGTCTTTTATGTAAGCTAAAAATCCGACTTTATTATTTTCTATTATTTTTTGGAATATTTCTTTCGAAGGCGTTTTTGTTTTTGCCAAAAGTCTGTGCGTCAAATTTAATTGATATATATCTCCTTCTTTTATGTGATTTTTTGTCGTGAAATAGGCTTTGTTGTAAGCTTCTCTGCTTTGTTGTGCTGTGAAATTTTTAGAATTTGATGAACATTCTTTTATTATATCTTTTACGTAATTTATTTCTATTTCGTTTTTCCCTTCTGTTATCCATTTGTCGAATGATAATAAATATATGTCTGGAAGCATTAAATCATCTTTTGCTTTGTTCTTTATTTTATGAATTTTATATCCTAAATCGTAAGAGAAAAAACCTAAAACTTTTCTTTTTTTATTTGTCTCTTCTTCTATAAATTTTGTCACATTTTTTTCAAAATCTTTTTTCGATATTTTGTAT
Organism: Candidatus Altimarinota bacterium; assembly: GCA_023231115.1. Lineage (GTDB taxonomy): Bacteria > Patescibacteriota > Gracilibacteria > UBA1369 > LOWO2-01-FULL-3 > UM-FILTER-38-24. The sequence goes on along the minus strand of JALNWA010000001.1, from coordinate 315,479 downwards.
ATAAATTTTTTTACAGGATTAAATGCCAATATTTTTTCCCATCCTTCTTTTTCTCTGCTGTAAAACAGGCATATGTTTTTTTCATCTTTGCCAAGACTATTGAAAATGTCTAATATCGTTGTATTTTTTATTGTTTTATTTTTCATTTAGAAAATTTTTCATTATTTTTTCTCCTTGTCCTGTCATAAAAGATTCAGGATGAAATTGAACTCCGAAAAGATTGTATTTGCTGTGCCTTATGCCCATTATTTCTCCGTCTGAAGTCCATGCTGTAAGTGTAAAATCTTTAGGGACTTTATCAACTATTAGTGAATGATATCTTGCTCCAATGAATGGACTTTTTATGTTTTTGAATATTGAATTTTTGAAATGATAAATCTTTGATGTTTTTCCGTGCATCATTTTTTTTGCATGTAATACTTTCGATCCAAATATTTCTCCTATACATTGATGCCCCAGACATACTCCAAGAATTGGGATTTCTTTGTAGAAGGTCTCTATTATTTTTTTTGAAATTCCTGAATCCTTTGGGTTTCCCGGGCCGGGGGATATTATTATTTTTGAAGGTTTTATTTTTTTAATTTCGTTTATTGAAATCTCGTCATTCTTCACGACTTTTGTTTCCTCCCCCAGTTTTTCTATCAATTGATAGAGGTTGTAGGTAAAGGAATCGTAGTTATCTATCAGTAAAATCATTTTATCAATCCTAAAAATTCACTTCGTGTTTTCATTTTCTTTTTGAAAAGTCCTGTGAATGATGATGTTGTTATTGATGCATTTTGTTTTTCCACTCCCCTTGCCATCGTGCATAAATGTTGAGCTTCTACAACCACTCCAACTCCTTGAGGTTTTAATAGTGAATTTAATGTTTTTGCGATTTGCATAGTCATGCGTTCCTGATTTTGCAGTCTGCGACTGAATATTTCGACTATTCTTGGAAGTTTTGAAATTCCTATGATTTTTTTATTTGGAATGTAGCCAATTGATACTCTTCCGAAAAATGGGATCATGTGATGTTCGCATGTAGAATAAAAATCTATATTTTTGCATATAATCATTTCATCATAATTTTCTCCGTCAAATTCAGTCAAAATATCTTCCGGATTTTTGTCATATCCTCCGAATAATTTTCCGAAAGATTTTGCCACTCTTTCCGGAGTTTTAATCAGTCCTTCTCGGTTTTCGTCTTCCCCTATTGCTTTCAACAGCTCTTTAGCTGCTTTTTCTATTTTTTGTGTATCCATTGTGAATTTTTTTCTTTTTTATCCAGCAGTTCAAGTAGAGGCACTAAAACGAATTTGCGTTCGTACATTCTTGGATGTGGTATTTTCAGGTTGGGTTCGTCGACTATTGTATCCTCATATGTCAAAATGTCTATATCTATTGTTCTTGGGCCGTTTTTTATTTTCTTTTCTCTTCCGAGTTCTTTTTCTATTTTTTGTAGATTTTCCAGCAATTCTTTAGGTGAGACCGCCGTTTCGATTGAGATTACCATGTTTAAAAAATTTCCCTGATTTTTGTATCCGACAGGTGAAGTTTCGTAAATTTTTGATTTTTTTTTAATTTTTGCTATTTTTTTTATTTCCGAAATAGCTTTTTTCAAAAAATTCTCTCTGTCTCCGAGATTTGATCCAAGGCTTAAATATGCTTTATTTCCCTTCATATTCGCAGTAATAATCTTCTGTTTCGAAAATTGTGACTTTTTTTAGAGGTAAATCTTTTTTTAATTTTTCCCATGTCCAAACTGCAATATTTTCAGCTGAAGGATTTTCGATTATGTCGTTTAAGTGTGCATGATCCAGTATGTTTATTACTTTTTCTTCAGCTATTTTTTTTATGTCTTTAAAGTCGATTGCGAGTCCGTTTTCTTTTATTTCATCTTCAACTGTAATGATAACTTTATAGTTATGGCCGTGCAAATTCTCGCATTTCCCTTTGTATTTTGTAAGGAAGTGCGATGCCGCAAAGCTTAAGGTGCAATTTAATTTTACTATTGGCATATTAGGTTTAAATAATTTCTAAGTCCTCCCACGTCGTGGGTTCTTATTATATTGGCTCCGTTAATATATGCAATAGCGCTTAATGTTTTTGCTTTGTCTTCGCGTGAAGACATTTCTTCTTTTAAAAATGATTTTCTTGAAAATCCCACTAAAATCGGTTTTTTGAATATGTTTAATTCTTGTAATTTTGCAATTATTTCAAAGCTGTAATGTGGTAGATTGCTTATGAATTGGCCCATTCCTGGGTCCAATATTATTTGATCTCCTTTTATTCCTTTTGATTTTGCGTATGCAATTCTTTCCTCAAAAAACTTTTTTATTGTTTGCATTATGTTTGGATATTTTTTGTCTTTTGTCGTTGTTCTTGGCGAATTGTCCTTCGAATACATCATTATCACAGGGCATTTATGCTTCTTTACAATGTCTGCCATTTTTTGGTCTTCTCGTAATGCAGTTACGTCGTTTATCATGTCTGCGCCGCTTTTAATTGCTTCTGCCGCTACGTTTGCTTTGTATGTATCTATTGAAATTGGTATTTCCGAAAATTCTCTTATCGCTTTTATTACCGGAATTACTCTGGAAATTTCTTCTTCTTGTGTTACGAATTTCGAATTTGGGCCTGTTGATTCTCCGCCTATATCTAAAATATCGACTCCTTCTTCAATCATTTTCTTGGCTTGTTTGATTGATTCTTCCAGTGTCATAAATTTGCCTCCGTCGCTGAAGGAGTCCGGAGTGATATTCAATATGCCCATTATTAGTGGACCTTTTCTTGAGTTTGTTTTTTTCATTATTCTCCGAGTGTGTTGATATAAATTGCGAGTCTGTATATGTTTTCGCTGATTCCTCCTCGTGTTATTAGTGCCGCTGGTCCATATATTCTTCCTGCTTCTTCAAGTATTCCCATGTTTTTTGCTGTGGCAATATATCCTGCAAACCAGTCTTCCAAATTTACGTCTAAGAAAGGCTTTGTTTTCGGTGTTGCAAGAGGTACTTCAAAAATTTCAAGCAACATTTTGGTTGATTCCGCTTTGTTTATGTTGTTTGCAGGTTTAAATGTCCCGTCTGGATAACCTGAAATCCATCCCTTTTCTTTTGCAAAACATACATATTTTGCAAACCATTCGTTTTTTACATCAGGAAAACAATCTCTGTATTTTTCTGTGTCAATTTTGTCTCCCTCCCCTTCAGGTAACGCGCTGTTTACAAGGATTTTAAGCAGTTCTGCTCTGTTTAAAGGGTAGCCCGGTTTAAAGCTACCGTCTTCGTATCCTGATATTATATTTATGCTTTTAAGGAAAGATATCGCCTCGGCGTTTTTCGTATTTAGGCTTACATCTGTAAAAATCTGTGTGTTTTCATCGTCCAAGCCTTGATAATCGTTTGAAAATGTTTGAGTGACAAAATCTTTGTTTAAAATTTCTTTATCGACCAAATCCAAAAACCAAAGATAAACAATTTCATTTGAAATTATGTATCCATAATTTCCCCCAATTCCCGTTGTTGATACTGCCGATACCACTCCTACAACTTTTTCATTTTTATCATATGCCGGGCCTCCTGAATTTCCTGGATTTATTGTTGCATCTGTTGTATACGCCCAAGTTATGTCTTCGTTTAAAGGTATGAAACTGCTAACTGAACCTTTTGTTAGGCTGATTGTTGAAGACATTGCGGCACCCGGAAATCCTAAAATTGTTAATTCGTCTGATAAATGTGGTTTTGTGTCTGAAAGATCTACGTATGGTAAATCAATTGATTGAAATTGTTCTGCTGTAACTTGAACTCCGGTTGATTTTCTGTTTTCGTCCATAACGTAATCCGGATATACCAACGCTAAATCTAAATCTGTGTCGTAAGCTAAAACTCCTGCAAGGAAATAACACCAAGGTTCATCGTATTCAGATTCGATTGTACATATTTCTATGTGTTCAAAAGGTTTGTTGGTTATTGGATCCACTATAACATGTGCGGCCGTTAAAATAATGGCATCGTTGCTGATAAAAAACCCTGATCCTGTATAAAAATCTCCGTTTGTATCTTGCACTTGTATCAACACTACGCTGTTTACGGTTTCCGGAAATGTTAACGCCGATGCTGTGGCACTAAATACTGAAAGTATACTTACTCCGAGCAACACTTTTGCAATTATTTTTTTCATAAATTTTTTTTAAGAATTATTGAAACATTTTTTTAGATCTTCTTTCTTTGTTGTATGTTATCGCAAATCTATGTGCTTCGTCACGCACTCTTTGTAATAATTTTAATGCCGAATTCGTTTTATCAAGTATAATAGATTTTTTACTGTTTGGTGTGAAAATTTCTTCGAGCTGTTTTGCCAAAGAAATATGTGGGATTTTTAAGTTCAGTTCTTGCATTACTTTTGTGGCTACACCCAGTTGTCCTTTTCCTCCATCTATTATTACGAGATCCGGAATTTGAACGAATGATTCGTCAGGTTTGTGTTTTTGCTTGTCGTAGGCCAAAATCACAGATTTTTTATCCCAGCACATGCAATCTTTATAGTGCTTTTGTAATTCTTCCGGAACTATTTTTATTTCTTCGAATCCGATTGTCAGATAATAATCTTTTAGTTTTTCTTTACATATTATGTAGATTCTTTTTGATTTTGATTTTGCTATTATGTTTTTTATCAATTTGTGTCCTATTTTGTTGCCTCGTTCTTTTGGCATGACAAAAAGTGCGTTTATTATTGCGACTTTTTCGGAATACTCTGAAAGTGCCGCGAATGCTGAAAGTGATTTTTTGTTTTTTTCAAGTATGTAAAATTTTTTTAATTCCAAGTCCGGTTTAAGGTCTTCTTTTTTTATTATTTTTCGTATTTCTTTTTCATATTTCTTTGTCGCTTTTTTGAATTCATAATCTTTTGATTTATAATCTTTTTCTATTTTTGAAAATCTTCTTGTTAAAACTTCTTCCATTGATTTGTAATCGTCCGGATGGCCTTCTACGGTCTTTAATTTGAATTTTCGATATAGATCATTTTTTGGAATTCCATTTTGAAAAACAACCATTGATCCGACTGTTTCCGTTCCTGAGAAATGTGAAATATCATAACATTCTATTCGTTTTAAATGTGATGTAATTTTTAATAATTTTTGAAGTTCATCAACCCCTTCTTTTGTGAATTCGCTTTCGACTTTCCAGCTTGGTTTTTGCCTGTCCGCGTAAATTTTTGCATTATTCAGACTCATTTCAAGAAGTTTATTTTTATTCCCTATTTTTGGAATAATTATTGAAACTTTTGATTTTTTTTCTTCGCTCAATATTTTTTCTATTTCATTTTTATCTTCTATTTCATGTGGAATTAATATTTCTTTTGGAATATCCGTTGCTATTTTGTAATACTGGTTCAAAAACGCCTCAAGAATTTCTTTGTTTTCGTTTTCTTCTGCGGATTCCGCTGAAAGCGTAAAATTTTCTTGCCCTATCAGTTTACCGTCTCTTATTTGAAATAAATTAAAATATGCTTTGTTTTGAGTTATGTAATAATTTATTACATCTTTGTCTTCTTGATTTGGATCGGAAACTTTTTGTTTTTCCAGAATTTCTTCGACTTTTTTTAGACGATCTCTTAATCTTGCCGCTTTCTCAAATTCTTTGTTAACAGCCAATTTTTGCATTTTTTCTTTCATGTCTTTCACTATTGAATCGGCTTTTCCTGCGAGAAAATTTTCAACATTTTTTATTATTTCTCCATATTCTTCTTTCGTTATTTTGCCTATGCACGGCGCTGAACACGTCTTTATGTAATAATCCAAACATGGATATTTTATAACTTTGTTGTTTACCGCAACCTCGTTGTCCACATTTAATTTTTTTACGAATTTTATGTCCAGATTACAATGTCTGAACGGAAAAATCTTTTTTAACATTTTGAATGTTGCCTCCACTTTGTGCGCGGCGGTTTTCGGACCTATGTATTTTGCTCCGTCTTTTTCCACTTTTCTTACTATTTGCACTCTTGGAAAATCCTCATTTGTTATTTTTATGTAAACGTAGCTTTTGTCATCTTTTAATAAAATATTGTATTTTGGCTGAAGTTGTTTTATCAAATTCGACTCGAAAATAATGGCTTCTAGCTCAGTATCCACAGAGGTGAAATCTATTTTAACAGCGTTTTCCAAAAGTTTTCTTGTGCGTGTTGAATGTTGATAATCTTTTTGAAAATATTGTCGTAATCTTTTTTTTAAATCTTTTGCTTTTCCGATATACAACACAGTCCCCTCTTCGTTTATCATTTTATATATTCCCGGTGAGGATGGCGCACTTTCCAAAATTTTTTTTGATTGTTTTGCGTCAATCATAAGTTTTTTTGTTTTGTCTTAAGTAGTATACTTCAAACATGAGAGAAATAGAAAATAAGTTGTGGGACAAGGCCAGAAAATATATAAAAATATTAGAAATTGTTCCTTTTGTCAGAATGGTTTCTGTTTGCAACAACCTTGCTTTTGGGCTTGCTGATGAGAAAAGCGATATTGACCTTTTTATTATCACGAAAAGCAAAAGACTTTTTCTTGTAAGAACTTTTGTTACTTTAGTTTTTAATTTTCTCGGAGTCAGAAGACATGGAAATAAAATTCATCAACGATTTTGTTTAAGTTTTTTTGTTGATGACAGCGTTCTCGATCTTTCAAAGGTGGCTATAGATAACGATATCTACTTGGCTTATTGGATAAAATCGCAAGTGCCTTTCATAAATGACGGAGTTTCGATGCAGTTATTAAAAGATAATGAATGGGCGAAAAAACATTTTGAAGATGAAAATGATTTTTATATTCGTTCTAATGAAATTTTGCCGATTTACAAAAAACATAATTTTTGGAAACGTTTTTTTGAATTTATTTTTTCCGGATTTCTTGGAAACATCACGGAAAAACTTTTAAAAAAGTGGCAAATAAAAAGGGCTTCAAATAAAGCTAAATTGGTTCACGAAAATTCCGGAATTGTCATTTCCGATCATATGTTGAAATTTCATAACGTTGACAGGCGTGAATATTTCAAAGATTTATGGACAAAAAAATATGGAGATTTAAAAATCAACGATGAAAGAATTCTTAAACTTTATTCTTGAATTTTAGAATTATGCTTGTCCCCGTAAATCCATATTCTCTGCGGAGTTCATTTTCAATGTATCTTGGATATGAAAAATGCAGATTCTCGGCGAATTTGAAGAACAACACAAAGCTTGGTGGAGATACTCCTACTTGGCTTATATAAAGGAATTTTGGTTTTTTTACATTTGAGCTTGATGGTAGATGTTTGTTCGATATTTTTTGCATGAAACTATTTAGCTCGGCCGTGTTTAAATGCTTAGTTCTTTCTTTTTTTATTTCATCCACCAAATCAAAAATCTTTGTAATGTTGACTTTGTTTTTTGCAGAGATAAAAAGCACCGGAGCCCATGGAACAAATGCAAATTTTTGTTTTAATCTGTAAATTATCATGTTTTTCTTCTCTTCGTCTTTTTCTTTATCAAAATCATCTATTTTATTTACAGCGATAATAAGACCTTTTTTCATATCCAACGCGTATTCAACAATATGCGTGTCCTGTTTTGCAATTCTTTCCGTGCCATCTATAAGGAGAACCACTACATCTGATCTCTCAAGTGCATTAAAGCAACGTAGCGCGCTGAATTGTTCTATCCCCTGTTCTCTTTTTCCAGGTCTGCGAAGTCCGGCTGTATCGATTAAATTATATTTTTTCTCGTTGTGTATTACTAAAGTGTCTGTGTGATCTCTTGTTGTCCCCGGAATGTCTGAAACTATATTTTTTTCTGTTCCTGTTATTGCGTTTACTAATGATGATTTTCCGGCGTTTGGTCTTCCTAGGATGCAAATGTTTAATGTATCTTCGTCTTCTTTTTCTTTCTTTTTTGTTTTTTTAAATTTCAATTTTTTAAGAGTTTTTTCTATGGCAAGTTCTAAATCCAAAAGTCCGCTCACATGAATTGCTGATATTTTTAGTGGCTCGCCAAAGCCAAGTTCGATTGTTTCATAGCTGTTTGATTCTGCGCCTTTTGCGTCTGATTTATTTGCCACGAATAAAACTTCTTTTTTTGATTTTCGAAGTACGTTGGCGGCCAATTTGTCGTTTGGATTTATTCCTTCCGATAAATCTACGAGAAATATTATTAAATCAGCTTCTTCTATTGCAAGTGCGGCTTGTGACTGTACGTCTTTTTCTATGTTTTCATGTTTTCCGTATTCAAGTCCTCCGGTATCTACGAGAGTGACTTCGTATCCTGAAATTTCGCATTTTTTGTATATGCGATCACGTGTTGTTCCTGCGATATCGGATGTTATCGCATATTTTTCCATAATTAATCTATTGAACAACGTTGATTTTCCCACGTTTGGTCTTCCTACAATTGCTATTACCGGTAATGCGTTCATATAATTTTATTTACTTGTGCTTTGGTGATGATATACTGTGTTGGATGAAATTGAAAGTCCTCTTCATTTTACCGGTTTTGATTTTTAGCTCTATTTGGTGGGCACCTTTGGCCGTGGCTGACACTACGCCTTCTTCCAGTGGAGGAGATTTACAATACGGAAGTGTGGAGAAAATCGCCACTTTAAAGAAAAAAATTGAGGAATTGAAAACCAAGCTTGCGAATGCTAAAAGTGAAACTGATGCCGCTTACGATAAAAGTATTAATGCTGTTGTTGATAAATTAAAATTTTGTGGTGAAGACCCCAGTAGTGCTAAATTTAATACTTCACAGTGTTTAACGGCTCTTAATGCAAGTATGAGTGCTAAAAGCGAATATGACACCGCTAAAATCGCGCAGGATTTTGCAGAAAAAGCTCTTGCTACTGCTGAATCCGAGCTTGCATCTCTTGAAGGGATAAGTCCAACCGGTGCTAACGAGCAAGGCGTTAGTAATTATCAGTCCGGAGGTACTGTTTTGCCTGACACTAAATATCAAAACATAGCAGACTGTGAAACCGTTATGAGGTATGTGAACATTCACACTAAAGAAATAAAGGCCGCTATAAGTGGACGAGTTGGTGTTATTGATATGCCGGCGATTGTTGGGACGGCTACGACAAGTTATCTTGATATTATGGGCTGTGCTATCAAAACAGGAGATGTGAAGTTTTGGATGATTCCTTATTTTGCGAGATACATCCTTGAATTTATTATTGCAATTGCAGGATTGGCTTCTGTCGGCGGATTGGTTTACGGAGGTTATCTTTATCTTTTTGCCGGGCTTTCTGACGATCAACAAAAAGGTAAAAACGCGATTAAAGGCAGTTTGATCGGGCTTATTCTTTCCCTTTCAGCTTGGGCTATTGTAAATATAGTGATTTCGCTTGTGACTTCAATTTAAAAAACTTTTGTTTTTTTAGTAGTACGTTTTTTGCCAGTGCTCCCACTTTTCTTTGAGGTAGCTTAAAAATTTATTTTCAAATTCTTTTTCGTCGAATTTTTCCGCGTGTTTTCTGATTTCTTCCGGAATGAAATGTTTTTTCTCTTTTTGATATTTTTCTATTGCCGCTTTCAAGTGAATTTCATCCTGTTTCTCAAAAAATATTCCTGTTTTTCCGTCTTCTATTGAGTCGAGTGCGCCTCCTTTTTTGTATGCGATTACCGGTCTTCCTGAAGCCATTGCTTCGATTGCTGTGATTCCAAAATCTTCCACTTGCGGAAATATTAAGGCTTCACATTCGCTATATAAAGTTTTAAGAGTTTTGTCGTCTGCATTTCCCAAGAATTCTATGTTCGCATTAGCTGATTTTTTCAGTTCGTTTTCTTCAATTCCTGTTCCGACTATTTTTAGTGGAAGTCCTATTTGATTGAACGTCTCAACTATTAAATCAAATTTTTTGTAAGGAGTAAGCCTTCCAACTGCCAAATAATATCCTCCTGTTTTTTCCGATACCTTAAAGTCCGATGTTTTTACCATTGGATGAATTACCGTTGAGGCTTTGTTGTAATATTTTTCTATGCGTTGTTTGGTGGTTGAAGAATTTGCAACAAAATAATCCACTCTTTCAGCCGATAATCTGTCCCACATGCGAAGTCCATGAATTCTTCTTTTTCCGAAAAATTTCATAATCGGATTCATTTTGTATTTATCAATATAGCTATGCCAGTTGTCCCACGCGTATCTCATTGGCGTATGGCAGTAGCAAATATGCAATGTTTCAGGTTTTGTAATTATTCCTTTTGCGCATGCGTGTGAGCTTGAAATAACTATGTCGAAATTGCTTAGGTCGAAATTTTCGTATGCGCCAGGCATTAATCCCAAATATATTTGATGATGATTTTTGGCGAAAGGAAGATTTTGAATGTACGATGTCGTTATCGCCGCTTTTTCAAATCCCTTAACTCGTTTTTCGTTAAATATAGACGTAAAAATCGGCGCCTGCGGGAACATTTTATGTAAAAGCAGGTTTACTTTTTCCGCTCCGCCCGGAGTTGTCATCCAGTCGAATACGAGTGCTATTTTTGCTCTTGCTAAAGACATGAGGAAGTAAAAAATCTTTCCTACATACTATTGGTATTTCTTATTAAATTCAACTGATAAGCTACATTTTGAATGAATCACCTCCGGTGAATTTCGAAAGTATGTCTTTTTCAGGAGCTTTTATGATAGTTTCTTCTTGTTTTACTTGAGGGCTTGCTTGAGCGTTTGGATCTTGAGTGGTTCTGTTTTTTTCTTTTTCTGTGACATATTTTGAAAGTATGTTTTTGTCGTTTGCTGAGACTTCGTCTTTTGCTTTTACGACTGTGCTTAAAATTGTTTTGTATGTGTCTTTGTCATCCAAACGATCTAATGCTTTTGCTTTAAATAATTTTATTACGTTATTGTCTGGATCTCTTTCCAACAATCTTTCGCAAATATGTATTACGTCTACATAGCGTTTTTCGTTGAACCACATGCCTATAAGTTCTAATACCACTTCTTCGTCTTTTTTTGCAAAATTAGATTTTTGTTTTGTTGAAATGTCTTCTATAAGCATTAAATTTCCTGCTTTTCGGCCGAGTAAATATTTCAAATAGGCGTATCCCAATATTACAAAAATTATTACTGGCAAAATTTTATTGAATTGAAGTAAATAGTTGTATGTTGCGTGGATAAAAATGGCTAAGAATAAACCTTTTAACACCATCTTTTGCTGAAACGCCTGGCTTAGAGGTAATCCCAAAACTTTTGAAATTATTTTTTCAAATATTGATGCTGTCGAACCTGTTACCTTTTTTTGCGCGTTTATGTTGATCGCAAATTTACCTATTCCGTAATGATATCCAAAAATACTTGAGAATATCATATGCGCGCATGCTGTAAATAACGACCTAAACACGTACATGTTTATTAATTCTCCTGAAGAAATCGTTGGCCAATATTGGTAAAGATAATAAATGTTTTCCGCAAATGCGAATCCAAGCGCTGATGCGAGTGCAAATTTTATTGAATCTCCAAGTGTTTTTATTAAAAGTGTGCGTTTATCTACTGCGATAATCACGTACATTTTTATAATTTCTTCGAGTGCCGCAAAAAGAATAAACATCGCAATAAAGCTTGAATTGTAACCCGTGAATGTTCTTTCCGTAAAAGCAGCTAAATCAAATTTTGAGGTTTGTGTAAGAATCCAAATTATTACGTTTTGGACTTGTGCGGACCATCCCCATTCCATCATTTTTGCTATAACGTCTTGTATAGGTGGTGCCCAAAGCCATTGTAGTGCTAGAAGTGCAGGAGGCGTCAGACATCCTAAACCAAAAACAAGAGCTACGATGCCCTTTCCTTGGTCTGTTTTCTTGAAGAATATATAAAGCCATACTGCGGCTGGTATTGCCGCAAATATTGTCGATATTGTTAGTAAGAAGGTTGGATTAGATATAGATAGCATTTTCTGTGGCTCATTTTTTAGCTTTCAAATTTATACGCTCCGTCTGATGTCACTTGGCCTGGTTGTGGCTGTGCTGGTGCTGTAGGTTCAGCTACTGGTGCTACAGGTGCTTGCGCGGGTGTAACCGTAGCTTCTACTGTAGGTGTTGCCGCTGGTGCAACCACAGGTTGTGCTACTGGTGTTGGTGCGGGTTGAGTCACTACTTGAGCTGGTTGGGCAACCGGAGTTGGTGTCGGTGTTACAGCTGGTACTACTGGGACTGCTAACGCAGTCGTGGCGGCATCAAGTGATTCATAATTTTGCATCAACTGTGTAAGCCCTACAACTTGTAGAATGTCCAGAATGTTTGGTTTAGCCGAACAAATTGAGACTTTTCCACCGAGTTCAGTGATTTTCCCATACAAATCTGTCAAATATCCGATAGATTTTGAATTCATGTAATCCAAATTCTGCATGTCGAAAATCATGTTTAAGCCTTTTGGTGCATTTTCCAAGGCTTTATAAATTCCTTGAATTTTTTCGTCGACATTGCTCTCATCCAATTGTCCTGAGATGTGAGCCACTTTAAGTGTTGGATTTACGTCTTCTACTGAAATATTTACTTCTGTCATTTTTTTATTTGTTATTAATTATTTTTTTAATTTAAAATTATTTGTTCTGTTTTTTGTGGTAATCCTGATTTAAATCTAGGATCTTTTAAGTATTTCTTTACAGTTACGCTCAATCCTCCTTCCGGTCTGTCCTCAAATTTTATTTCATCACTCCATTCTCCGATGATTTTTACGAGTCCACGACCTCTGATTCCTGTGAATTGATACGCTGGCTCTCTTCTTTCTTCATATAGTTTCTTTAATTCCTCTGCTTTTATTCTGTTTTTGCCTGTTCCTGTATCCTGCACTTCAATTTCCAAATAATCATCTTTTGCGTATATAAAAGTGATTCTGATTTCGCTTCCAGGGCTTGATCCATATTCAATCGCGTTATTGCAGAGTTCATCCACGACTGATTGAAACCTGAACGCCCACTTCTCTTCGAAGTTCGTTGTGTTTTTAATCATGTTTAGCGTGAAGTCCCTGATTCCCGACATAAAGTACGCGTTTGTCGGTAATGTGATTGTTATTTTTGTTTTTGTATTTTCTTCCATTTGTTTGTTTTACATTGTATTATTATATCATTTTGAGGCGAGGAAGTCAAAAGGTTTGTGGCAGGAAATCATTGTAATTTCCTCGACTCAGAAATGATTTTTTTAAAAATTTGGATTTCGTATGGGGTTTTGAGTTTTTTTAGGATTTCTTTTTCGCGAGTTTTGTCTAGAACTGGAGTTTTTGAGAGTTTTTTTGCTTCACCAACTGCTACTGACATTTTGGCTCTTTTCCTTATTAAATCGAGGATTTTGCTGTCTATTTTATTTATATCTTCCCTTAATAAATTTACTGATTTCATGGTTTTTCGTTATTTTGGCTTGCAAATAAGGTTCTTTTCTATTAGATTACTGCTACATTTATTTTATTTCAAGTCTGCTTTTTAACTCGTGAAATCCTCCCCGCATGACGGGGCATGACACGAACCAATATAAAGCGGGCGTAAACCACAAGGATTATGGATAAAAAGCTTGCACAAGAGATGTTCGATAACGCAGTTCACGTCGGACATCGCACACAAAAATGGAACCCACGTATGAAAAAATACTTGTACGGGGAAAAAGACGGTGTGCATATTATTAATTTGGAAAAGACGGCTGAAGGGCTTGAAAAAGCTTTGGCTTTCTTGGAAAAAATTGCCTCTGAGGGTAAAAACGTGCTTTTTGTAAGCACAAAACCTCAGTCTTTAAAACTTATTGAGGAATCTGCAAAAGCATGCGGAATGCCTTATGTAGTTTCAAGATGGATTCCGGGACTTATTACAAATTTTTCAACTCTTAAAAATAGAATCAAATATTTTGTTAATCTAAAAGCTGAAATGGCTTCCGGAGAATTCGACAAATATACAAAGAAGGAAGCGGCAAAACTAAAGAAAATTATCGACACTTTGGAATTATCTTTGGGGGGTGTGCAGAATTTAAAAAATGTTCCTGATGCAGTTTTTGTTGTGGACACTGTTCGCGACCAAATTGCTGTAAAAGAGGCTTGTGTTGCAGGAATTCCTCTTGTTGCTATCACTGATTCAAATTCAGATCCTACGGTTATAGACTATCCAGTTCCTGGAAATGATGATGCTCTTAAGTCTTTGACTTATCTTGTAGGAAAAATTGTTTCTTCCTTAAATAAAGCAAGGAAAGAAAAATAAATTTTAGAAATTAACTTAATTTTAAGATGGCTATTTCAATTGAACAAGTAAAAGAATTACGTGAAAGAACGGGTGTTTCCATGATGGCTTGTAAAAAAGCTTTGGAAGAAGCGAATGGAGACGAAAGTGTTGCTGTAGATATTTTGAGAAAAAAAGGTGAAGCAAAAGCATCTGACAGAGCTGATAGAGTTGTCGGACAAGGTGTTGTTGCGATTAAATCCGAGAACGAAAAAACGGCTATGGTTACCCTTCTTTGCGAAACCGATTTCGTTGCAAGGGGTGAAGATTTTATAGCTCTTGCAGACAGCATTGCCGAAAAACTTTTGAAAGGTGAAATTTCTGTTAACGATAAGGATCTTCCTGAAGTTAAAGATTTTGCTTTAAAAGCCGGAGAAAAAATTGAACTTGGGGCTATGGAGCTTATGGAAGGCAAAAATGTCGGTTCATATATTCACAGCAATAAAAAAATCGGAGTTCTCGTTTCTCTTGACGGAGGAAGTCCTGAAGTTGCGAGAGATATTGCGATGCATGTAGCCGCTACTGATCCAAAATTTATTTCTCCTGACGAGGTTTTACCTGAAATGGTGGCTAAAGAAAAAGAAATCTGGGCTGAACAGCTTAAAAACGAAGGCAAACCTGCTGAAATTGTTGAAAAAATCATGCTTGGAAAAGAAAAGAAATTCAGAGAAGAAAAGGCTTTGCTTAAACAAGCGTTCGTAAAAGATCCTGAAAAGATTATTGAACAATTATTACAAGCCGATAAAGCTGTACTTAAGGCTTTTAGAAGATTTGCAATATAAAGAACACCACAATGTTCGATAAAATAGAAGACGCAATAAAGGCTATTAAAGGTGGCGGTTTTGTTGTCGTTCTTGACGACGAGGATCGAGAAAATGAAGGAGATCTTGTTGTCGCCGCTGAGAAAATCACGGCTGAGTCCGTTAATTTTATGATGAAAGAAGGACGAGGACTTATTTGTGCGCCTATTTCTTCCGAAATTGCTGACAGATTGAATTTTCATTCAATGGTTGAGGAAAACACGGAGGCTCACAGGTGTGATTTCACTGTTTCTGTTGACTATAAACATGGAACTACTACGGGAATATCAGCTTCGGATAGGGCAAAAACGATTTCTGCGATTGCCAATGGGGATTCTTTGGCCGGTGATTTTGTCAGGCCCGGGCACGTATTTCCTTTAAGAGCTAAGGATGGTGGAGTTCTTGTTCGTGCTGGACATACCGAGGCTTCTGTAGATTTGGCAAAACTTGCAGGGCTTGTGAGCGCGGCATCTATTTGTGAAATTACTCGTGAGGATGGTGAAATGATGAGACGAGATGAACTTATTGAATTTGCGAAAAAACACAAGTTTCCGGTTGTTACTATAAAAGATTTAATCGCTTATAGACGCGAAAAAGAAAAACTTGTCGAATTTGTTGCCGAGGCGAATTTGCCGACGGAATTTGGTGATTTTTTGATGAAAGTTTATGTTGATAAAATTGGAGGTAAAGAACATGTCGTGCTTTTGAAAGGAAAAATTGATAATGAAAAAGGTGTCCTTCTTCGTGTACAGAGTGAGTGCATCACTGGTGAAGTTTTTAAATCTTTGAAATGTGATTGTGGGAATCAATTGGAATATGCTTTGAAAAAAATATCCGAGGAAGGAGATGGAGTTGTTTTGTATGTCAGGCAAGAGGGGCGCGGAATCGGGCTTGTGAATAAGATAAAAGCGTATGCTTTGCAGGAACAAGGGTTTGATACAGTTACTGCAAATGAAAAACTTGGACTTCCTGCCGATTTGCGTGATTATGGAATTGGGGCTCAGATACTTGCAGATCTTGGAATTAAAAATATCAGACTTATGACAAACAATCCGACAAAAGTTGTCGGACTTGAAGCGTATGGAATCAAAATTTTGGAAAGACTTCCTATAGAAGTTCCACTTAACGACAAAAGCGTTTCTTATATGAAAACAAAAAAATATAAGATGGGGCATATTTTAAAACATGTTTAATATGGATTTGAATTTAATGCAAAGAGCTTATGAAATTGCGAAAAACGGAATTGGATTTACGTCTCCAAATCCTTGTGTCGGAGCTTTGATTGAAAAAGGCGGAATTGTTGTTGCGGAATCATGGCATAAAGTTGCTGGAGGGCCTCATGCTGAGGTAAACGCAATTAATGAACTGATGAAAAAATCTTTTGTAAGAAGTATGGAAATAGATAAAACTCTTTTTCAAAATGCGACGCTTTATGTAACTCTTGAACCTTGTTGTTTTCATGGAAAAACTCCTGCGTGCACCGATCTTTTATTGAAAGCCGGATTCAAGAAAATCTGTATCGGCACGAAAGATCCTAATAAAAAAGTTAACGGGAAAGGAATTGGAATTTTGAAAAAACATGGAATTGAAGTCGAGATTTTGGAAGATAAAAATTTAATAGAAAAATTGACAGAATTGAACCAGCCTTTTTTTAAATTTGTAAAATGCGGAATGCCTTATGTCATTCTAAAAGCAGGTATCAGCTTGGACGGAAAAATCGCTACGGCAAAAGGAGAATCGAAATGGATTACCTCTGAAATTTCACGAAATGATGCAAAAAATATTCGCAGTAAATGTGATGCTGTTATTGTCGGTGGAGGTACTGTAAAAAAAGACAATCCTGAACTTGGAGCAACTGAAAAATATAAAAATAAAAAATTATTACGAGTAATTATTGATCAAAATTTGTCCGTTTCACTTGATGCTAAAGTTTTCAGAGATGAAAATGTTTTTGTCGCTTGTACCGATTTGGCATCAAAAAAACGAAAAGAAGAATTTAAAAAAAATGGAATAAAATTTAAATCTTTTGGTAAAAAAGAAATTTCTATAAAAAAACTTTTATTGTATCTTGGAGCACATGGAATTTTGAGTGTTTTTGTTGAAGGCGGATCTATTGTTTTTGGTAAACTTTATGACTCGTTTTTGAAAGAAAAAAACGTGTTGGATAAAATTATTTTTTACATTGCTCCAAAAATTATCGGCGGTAAAAACGCTTTGCCTGTAATTGGTGGAGACGGCATAGATAAGCTAAAAAACATTCACACTCTTAAAAACTTTATTTCGGAAAAAAGCGGTGATGACATAAAAATTTCCGGTGTTTTTAATGTTTATTAAAGATTTTTCTTTGTGATTTTTTGTGTGATCAATTTTAGTCCTGAAAGTTCTTTTGATTTTAATATTATTGCTGTGATGAAGAACACAATTATTGCTAATAATATTCTTAATAATGTTGAAATATTTGCACTAAAAATATTTTCAAATTGTTGTGTGTAAATTATTGTCAGCGCCATTACTCCATTTATTAAAAACATTTTTATTATACTTTTTGTAAATTCTTTTCCGTCAAATCCTTTCATGTATTTTTTTAAAAATATTGATTGCATTAAAACCAATAAAATAAATCCTACACTATAACTTATTGAAAGCCACTCAATGCCTTTGTTCGGGGCTATTATCGCTGTCATAACAGCTATTACCGCAAATGATATTACTGTCGTTACCATTGGTGTTTTCCAATTTTTAAATGCGTAAAATCCTCTCGCCAGAATTTGAGTCAAACTTTCGAATGGTATTGAAATGGCTATTGCTACAAGTAAAAGTGAAGTGAGTTTTGTTGAATTTTCGTCGAATGCTCCCCCACCTAAAATAAGTGAAACTATTTGTTTTGACATTAAAAGTGTTCCGACCATCGCAGGAATTGTATAGAATAAAATGTTTTGTATGGTTTTTTGCATGCCTTCCGTAAACGATTTTTGATCATTCTCGCTAACCGCAGTTGTCAAAAATGGGAATACGGCTGTTGCGAAAGAGATCCCGATAAGTGCTGTTGTGAAGCTTTGTATGTTCCTCGCAAAATTGAATGCGGCAAGTCCTCCTGTCATCATTTTCATTCCTACAATTGTAAAAACATAAATATTTATTTGCCACATTATCAAACTGAATGTTCTCGGAATCATTAATTTTATTATTTTTTTGAACCCTTGTTGTTTTAAATCCAAAATAAATGAGTATCTATATTTTGTTTGCATTGCATCGATTATCCTCACGCCGCAATGCAAAAATGCGCCTATGAGTACTCCTATCGCCGCTGAATATATTCCAAATTTTTCGTTTAAAAGTAATATTCCGGAAATAATTCCTATGTTGTATAAAATCGGAGAAATTGAATATGCGGTGAAATGTTTGTAACTCATCAGAATGTTTCCGAGGATGTTGCTGACCGCGAAAATCATCGCTGAAGGAAGCATTAATCTAGTCATTTTGGCTATTTCAAGCTGAATTTCAGGTGATAGATTCGGGAATAAAAAACTTATTAGTGGGTTTGTAAAAATAAAGGCAAGCAGTGCGAGAACAAAAATTATTCCCGTCATTGCGTTCATCATTGTGTTCGCCAAGCTCATGGACTCTTTTTCGTCTTTGCTTATATAATCTGAAAAAACAGGCATAAATGCGGCCGTCAAAGCTCCCGCCACAAACAAATTAAAAATCACATCTGGTATCAAGAATGAAGCGTTATATATGTCCGTTGCGGTCGATGTGCCAAAATGAAGAGCAATGATTTTGTCTCTCGCAAGCCCTATAAAGTTGCTTAGAAGTGTTGTTACCGTCACTATTGCTGTCGCCACTCCAATTTTTACGGGTCTAAATATGTTTTCTTGCATGCGCGTATTTTACCATTTTTCCTTTTATTTATGCTCTTAAATGGTTGATAATTGACTAAAAATATGGTATTATGTGATATAAAATAAAAACAAAAAATGTTTAGAGATCTCGGACAGATATCTGTAATCAATAAAGTTTTAAATATAAACGATAAGCAATCCTTTAAAATTTTATTGTTTTGGTTGCTTAAATCTCTTTACAGAGTTGGTTTTGTAGTGGGCTGGACGGCTACTATGTCGATGTTCGTTGCAAAATATGGAATCAAATCACTCCCCTATCTCTTTATTCTAAATGGGATTTTTACAATTATCGGAAGTGTTCTTTATTCTTCAGGAATTCACAGAATTAGAAAGAATCTATGTCTTATTTTGACGATATTCGCTTCAATGGCGACGCTTTTCTTGGCTTATTGGTTTAGAGATAGTGCATTTTTGTTTTTTGCATTTTTGATTACCGCTGTTTCGGTTTTCTTAAGCCAATTTAAAATTGTTCTTAATTCCCTTATTGAAGAGAATTTTAATCCGCTTGAAAGCGAAAAAGTTTTGCCTATTCTCGAATCTTCCGAAACCGTGGGCGGGCTTATGGCCGGTGTTGTCATAACTTTTTGCGCCGCGTTTATAAAAACATCTGCGGCTTTTATATATTTTTGGGCAGGACTTCTTGTCCTTATTGTCCCGATAATTATGATTGCTTCAGCTTTTTTGGCGCAACCAGAAGAACATTCTCACGTTATTAAGAAAAAGGATAATCCGGATCTTGTCGACAGAATTAAAACCATATTCAAAGATAATAAATATGTTTCTTTCATAAAAGGTCTTTCATTGATTGTATTTTTTCAATGGGTTCTTTTTAATATCGTTGAATTTCAATATACGAAAGCCGTTTATCAATCTGCTTCACACGTTATACTCGAAGCCGGCAGTGGATTTGAACACGCGTTTTTTCACGATTTGGGAATTTTGTTTATAATTTTTAGTGCATCTGCGTTAATTATTCAGCTTATTATCGGAAGTAGATTGATTTCTTCCCTCGGAGTTTTTGGAAGCATGTTGATACATCCGATTCTTACTGTTTTGAGCCTTTTTGGGCTCTTATTCTCTTTCAATTTTACAACAGCTGTTTTGGCCAGAAATAATTTCACGATTACGAGTGTTATCTATGCTAGCTCATTGGAAAGCTCTTATTATGCAATGAAAGAGAATGTCAGTGCATATTTGCGCGAATTTCTGGATGGCATTTTGCGTCCTCTTGGTGCTATTTTCGGCACACTTTTTCTTATTCTTCTGCAGAATTTCTTTACAGGGAAGCCTTTGATTTTTTATACAAATATTTTGATGTTTGTGTTTGCAGGTATTTTGTTTTTTGTCATTTACAGGCAACAAAAACTTTACACAAGTGTTGCGTCTTTTAAATTTGACTGCGAACAAGAGAAGGGAAAATCTGATGCGGTAGACATTCTTGCTCAAAAAGGTCACGAAGGAAACGTGGGATTTTTGGTTTCCAAATTGGAAGATTCACATCAATCTATTGAGACTAAGAAAAAAATTATTTTTGCTCTTGGTGAGCTTCAGGACGTACATAGTGTGCCCGCTCTTTCAAAATGTTTTGAAAATAAATCTGAAGAAATTCGCGAGGCGGCGCTTGACGCGCTTTATATGTTTAGAGACAGAGATGATTTTGTCAGCAATGTGGTTATTGAATATGAGCTTGTCTCAGCCCTTGAAAAATTCTACAAAGTTGAAAAGAATGATTATTTGAGAATTAAAATCATCAAATTGCTTTCAAAATTTAGCAATGTTGAAGCGGCGGATTTCTTGTTAAAAATTCTTAAAACTTCGAAAGGAGAATTTAAGGCGGGAGTTATTTACTCTCTTGGAAACATCAAGGACAGCGCAATTTGTAGGTTTATTATGCCGTATTTGAAATCGAATGATGCGAAGCAAAAAATTTCCGCGGCGATTGCGATAGGAAGATTTAAAGAATTTTATGATGAAGCAAAATATATTATCGATACGTTTTTACACTCTCAAAAAAATTCTGAAATAGCACTTGGAATTTATGCGGTCGGTGAACTAAAAATAAAAAGCAGAAAAAAGTTTTGTTTAAAATATCTTGACTGCAAAAATTCCGATTTGAAAATTTCTTCTGCAATTGCGTTGGCAAAAATGGCCGAAGATTGCGCTTTGCCTGTATTGGTGGACACGCTTGTTTCCGGTAAAAAAGATGAAGCAAACACTGTTAAACGAAATTTGCAAAATGTCGACGTGCGAATTTATAAAAATATTGATAAAATTATGTCACATATAAAATTTAACAAAAAATAAAATGGATAGACGTTTAATATTGACTGTTGAAAAACTTGGAGAAGCCGGAGATACTCTTGTAAAATTCAATGGAGAATTTGATAAGGCCGGACATGATGAAATCCGTGAGGAGCTTGGAAATGTGATAAACAATTTCAAGGGAATTACTCTTGTTTTCGATCTTGGTGAACTTAAATTTATCAACAGCGAAGGCATCGGTTATTTTATGTCAATTCACGCACATCTTGTTAAAGATGGTAAAAAACTTGTATTGGTCGGGCCAAATGCGCACGTTGCCGATGTTTTCAACACTATTGGTATAATGCAAATTATGCCTGTGTTTAATACAATGAATGATTTTATAAATCAAAAATAATGAAATTTATTGATAAGAGTATAACTAGAAAATTTATTTTGAACCTCATGGTTCTTGGTCTTGTTTTGGGTGCGATTCTTGGATATTTATTTTTCTTTAGGGCGCAAGAAGCAATTTCCTTGAAGATTGTTTTGATTGGAGCTCTCGTAATTTTTGTTCTTGTGGGAGTTCTTATTTATTTAAATTTTTCGAGACCTTTGAGTAGTGTTCTTTTTCAAATTCAAGCTCTTTTGACCGGCAAACCTTATAAAAAAATTTACACGACCAGAATTGATGAAGTTGGTGTGCTCGCATATTTCTTTAATCAAGTTACGAAAGGATTCAAAGAAGTCAGCGGTGATTTGCAAGACAGGGAAAGAATGATCAGCGAACTTAGTGTCGCGGCACAACTCCAGAGAGATATTTTGCCTCTTGAAAGCCCTTTTATAGATGGGCTTCAGGTCGTTGTAAAATATAAACCGGCCACTGAAGTCGGTGGAGACAGTTTTGATATATATACTTCGAAAGATAAAACTTATATTTATGTCGGGGATGTCACCGGCCATGGAGTTTCAGCCGGACTTATGATGACAATGGTAAATTCGCTTGTCTCTGTTTTTGCCGATATGTTCGACAATGCTTTTGATGTTGTCGTGAACGTTAATAAATATATAAAAAAACATGTAAAGAAAGCGATGTTTATGACTATGGTCATGCTTTGTTTTGACAATAAAACCAAGAAATTAACTTTTGTCGGCGCAGGACATGAACATATTTTGATTTATAGACATGCAACAGGGGTTGTAGAAGCCGTTTTATCGGGAGGTGTTGCGCTTGGAATGGTTCCTGATAATTCAAAAGCCATTAATGAGCGTGAAATTATACTTGAAGACGGTGATTTCATTGTGCTATACAGTGATGGAATTACAGAGGCCAGAAGCTCCACAGAGGAATTGTATGGCCTTGAAAGGCTCAAAGCGGCGATTAGGGAGTACGCAGGTCAATATTCTGCCGAAGGTGTGAATTATCATATTGCAAAAGATGTGACTGCGTTTATGGGAAACAGAAAACAAGAAGATGATATGACTTTGATTGTAATGAAACGTGATTCTAAAAATACAGCTACTGAAGCCGTAAAAGATCACAGCACTACTTGGGCGGGTTAAAAATTTATTTAATTTATGAAAGAATACAGAACAAGTGATTTTGACTATGTTTTGCCTAAAGAATTTATAGCTCAAAATCCGGTAACACCGAGGGACAGCAGTAAATTACTTGTTTATGACGTTGCAAACGATAAAATTTATCATAAACATTTTTATGATGTTTGTGATTATTTGAAATCGGGAGACACGCTTGTTGTGAATAGATCGAAAGTTATTCCTGCGAGAATTGTTTTTGGTGGAAATTTTGGAAAGCCGCAAAAAGAAGTTTTTTTACTTAAAGAAAACTGCGAAAATATTTTTAATGTTTTGGTAAAACCCGGAAGACTTTTTTTGGAAGGGAAAATTTTCACAATTGCTCCTGATTTACAGGGAGAGGTTTTGGAAATTTTGGAAGACGGAACCAGAAACGTGAGATTTTGGAATCCGGCCTCCGGAGGTAGTTTTTCGGCGGAGGCTTCTGATAGTACGGTTCATGAACTGCTTGAAAAATACGGTAGAGCTCCCCTTCCCCCTTATATAAAGAAAAGTACTGCGAGTTTTTCGCAATATCAAACTGTTTACGCAAAAGAAAAAGGAAGTGTCGCGGCTCCAACCGCCGGACTTCATTTTACTCCAGAATTAATTTCGAAAATAAAAAATGCCGGAATTTCCATGCAAGAAGTTTTGCTACATGTCGGAAGAGGTACTTTTTTGCCTGTGACCGCCGACAAACTTTCCGAGCACAAAATGCACAATGAATTTTATGTTTTTTCAAAGGAGAATGCGGATGCACTGAATAAGGCAAAAGACGAGTCACGAAGAATTATCGCGGTAGGAACGACTTCCGTGCGTGTTCTTGAATCTGTTTACGACAATGGATTTGAGCCAAAGAGCGGAGAAACTGATATTTTTATTTATCCTGGGAAGCATGACTGGAAAGTTATAGATGCGCTTATTACCAATTTTCATTTGCCAAAAAGCACTTTGATAATGCTCGTGGCTTCTTTTCTTGAACATAAAGGCGTGAAGGATCCTGTCGCCAAGATTTTATCTTTGTATGAGGTCGCAAAGGATAATAATTATAGATTTTTCAGCTTTGGAGATGCGATGTATATCTTCTAATCTTTGAAAATATGGCTTTTTTGTGCTATAATGTAACCTTGTAATTAATGCATTATGGCCGCAGCTGACGGACAACATCAAGTTCCAGAACGTGGATACGGAATGGGATATCAGGAAAGTGTCGAGATTGAGACTAAGGCTTGTTTTGGCATGGGTGTGGACGAGTATT
The DNA here is from genome assembly GCA_023231115.1 of Candidatus Altimarinota bacterium. Lineage (GTDB taxonomy): Bacteria > Patescibacteriota > Gracilibacteria > UBA1369 > LOWO2-01-FULL-3 > UM-FILTER-38-24. The sequence continues at coordinate 291,512 of JALNWA010000001.1, read as the reverse complement.
ACAGGAGACAAATTGGATTAATTTTGGATGATATTCCTGAAAGTCTTTATGGTGAATCTTCTTCTTTGATTTCCAGGAAACTTGATCCAAATTCTATTCTTCCAGAAGGGATTACATTAAAGAAAAAGGCTGAAAATGCTGGGATGAAGCTTGTTGATAGACTTGATTTAGGTCTTGGTAGTGGTAAAAAAGTTTTGGATTTGGCTGTTGGTGAAGGAGACACGAGTCGATATTTGGCTACAACTGGCGCGAGTGTTGAGGCGAGAGAATATGAAGATTATTTGGTTGAACGAGCAAAAGAAAGAGACAATGAGGTTAGGGAAGGTCACGAAGTGGATGATATTCAAGGTATAGTTGGTAAAAGGGCAAATAGTGCTATCGGACACATCAATTATGCTCGTGGTGATTATTCAAAAATCAAAGAAAGTGTTGCTGGTGATGAAAAATTTGATACGATCACTTGGCTGTCTAGGTCTTTTGTTTACCTTGGAGAACGTGAAAATTATGTAAAAGCTTTGAAGGATTTTAATGATTTGTTAGTCCCCGGTGGAAAAGTTGTTTTGCAATCGCGAAATAGCGTTAAAAAAAGTGCTTATCCGTGGGCTGAAGACCTTGGGACAAATGTTGTTAATGATACTAAGGGAGAATACGGTGTGTTTGATTCAAGAAATGGCACTAAGTTCGCATGGAGAGCGCCTACTTCGACCGTCAGTTTATCTGATGGAGTAAGGCAAAGAACCGCTTCAAGATATTTGCGGTATGCAGACGGTTCAGTGAAAGAGCTTGGGCAGGTCACTTCTGATGATCATTTGGATTTTGCAAATTTAAAGGGTATGGGAGATATGTTGAGTGAGGCTGGTTTTACAAATATTCAGATTAAAATAGAGAATCTTTCTAGCGATGGCTCTGAAATAATGTTTGCAATTTCTGCCGAGAAACCAAAAGAAGCAGTGGTTTCTGGTTTAGAAAATGGGTTGAAAGAAAGGGTTGGAAGATTGACCAAAAGGTTACCTCAAGGTTAATAATTACAAATTTAAATCATGCTAAATCCGAGACTTACATATGAGGGAGGGATAGAGGCAATAGGAAATGTGACTGGAAGTGCGGAATGGCTTTTGGATGCTAATTCGTGGGCAAAAATTAAGACACAAAGATTACAGGCGCGTGATTTCCTATCCAAAACTTTTGATAGGAATATGGGAATCGATATCGACGAAGCCCTGCATGGCCCATTGGAAGAGCTTATTTATAATGCCGGCGAGCACGGTACTGAATTTGGCAAAAAAGGTATTGTTAAAGTTCAGGTGACTGTTGGCGAAAAAGGGTCTTTGTGGACAGTTGAACAGCCTACAAATGGTCCTGACTTTGAAACCGTTTTTAATAAACAAGACCAAGATTTACATTATTCCGGTTCTGAAGATGGAGCAGAAAGAGAAAGAGGAATTGGTTTTACCGAAACGGTTAACGACGAAGCTTTGCAGGTTTGGAGTGCTGCAAATAGAGTTATTTGCCTAAGGTTAAACAAATAGATGCTTTATTTATTATTGCTTGACGTATTTCGTGCTTGTGTTTGGCTTCATTGAAGGAAGGTGTATTTTAAGGTATAATATATTGATTTAGTAATCAGATTAAATGAATCGTTTCGCAAAAATATTGGCAGGGTTTGTGGGCATTGTTATGTTTGGTTCGTTTGTGGCGTTCGCAAGTTCGGCTACGAATTCGACCGTTTCAGCCACGAAATCTATTGTTCTTCCGGAATCTCAAACTGTAAAAATCAATAAAGAAACTGCAAAAATTACAGTTTTTCTTGCAGATGAAAATGGAAATCCTGTTAGTGGTCATGATGTTAGGCTTATCTCAAGTTCAAATAATGACTCTGTTGTTCCCTTCTTTGGTACAAATATTTCCGGACAAAACGGCGAAGTGGTTTTTGAAGCTTCCGGTAAAGAAAACGGTCTAGTCACTTATATTGCTTATGATTTGACGTCGAACACTGTGCTCGACGCAAAATCAAAAGTCGTATATTTCGACAACGGGAATTATCTTTTTGAAGATATCGGAAATTCTTCCGGCCCTGTTTCGAAGCTAAAATTTGATAATGTGCCAAGCAGTGTGACTGTCGGTGACAGCGTGACTTTCAATTTGACCGCTATCGATGCACAAAATCAAACTGTTACAACTTATACTGGAACTATAAAGTTTTCGATAAACGGTTCGAATGCGTTTTACGCATCACTTCCTAATGATTACACTTTCTCCGCAAACGATGTCGGCGCACACGCTTTCTCGCTTGCATCTGCATTCAAGCAGGCAGGCACTTACAATGTCGAAGCGAGAGATATAAACACTCCTTCTGTTTACGGCGAATATACATTTATTGTTTTGCCGAAGAGCGGAACTTCCGGATCGACTCAAGTTGTCGGCACAACTTCTTCAATAACTCTTTCAAATCCTGTTGCGGGGACTTACAGCAATCCGATACAGGTAATTAGCGGAAATGCAAAATCCGGAGCGAAGTTAAAAATATTTGATAATAATTTTGAAATTGGTTCTGCGAATGCCGATACTTTTGGCGCGTTTACTTATACAACAAATAAACTTGCCGACGGTGAACACGTTATTTATGTGGCCTCTGTCGATGATATCGGAACTGTTTTGGACCAAAGTGCGACTGTTACTTTCAATATAGACACCGAGGCGCCGGAGGTTTCAAAAATTACAGTTACGCCTTCCACTTCTGTACTTCCAAACACGAAAATAACAATAAACCTTACTTCAAAAGAAACGCTTTCAAAAGCCACACTTTCTTTCAATGGAAATCTTTACGACATGACAGATAGCGGAAAAGGATATTATGAAATTTCTTTGACTGTTCCTGCTGATAATGGTGACTATCCACTACTGTTTATCGTTTTGGATCAACTCGGAAATGAATCTGTAATTGATCAAAAAACCAGCGTGAAAGTCTCTTTGGCGGGAACCGGAGATTTTGAAAATTTGCCACAAGCTGAAACAGGTCTTATTGGTGATGTTTTGAATGTTAATGCCACTACTTATGACAGAAAAGTTACTTTGAATTGGGAAAAACCTGTGATTGGCGCTGATTTAATTAAAAATTATCGTGTTTATTACGGACTTTCTCCAAGTCAGCTTACTGAGGCTATCGATACATTTACAAATTCTACAACTTGGTACGTTTCAAATTTAAAAAATGGCACTCAATATTATTTTTCAGTAATTGGCGTTGATGCAAAAGGAAATACCAGCGCGCATTTTAGTAATATAGTTTCCGCTGTTCCAAATTCTGCGGTTTCAAATGTCGTTTCTCCTGACGTTAAACTTGGTCTTGCTGGTGGCGAAGCCATCGCAGAGATGCAAAAAGACGCTTCACAGGCCGGTCCGGAGATTATTTGGATGGTTGTGATGTCTTCAATCGGAGGTGCTTTTTACGTCAAATCTTCGAAGTTGTTTAAATAAACTTTTTCAGGTAGTATTTTGTCCGTGATTATATATTACATTTCACAATTTGTGCTGGTCTTGGGGAATTTGATGACGTATGCAATTATCGGACGAATACTTTTTTCGTGGTTTTCCATGGGAAATAACGGAAGACCTACAAATAGATTTGCGATGATTTTGAATGATATTACCGATCCCGTGATGAATCTTGCAAAAAAAATTCCGCATACAGTCGGCATGCTTGATCTTTCGCCTATGATTGCACTTATAGGGGTTGATTTGGTTGTAAGGCTTGTTATATTTTTGTTAGGTAAAATTTACATATGAAAATTCAAGATACAAAAAATGGGTTGGTTGAGTTTGAACCGATTAAAAAAGGCGTGATCGGGATGTATGTGTGCGGACCGACTGTTTATGATTTGGGGCATTTAGGGCATGGCAGAAGCGCTGTGTGCTTTGATGTTATGCGAAGGTATTTCATTTACAAAGGGTATGAAGTTAAATTTGTTTCGAATTATACGGACATCGATGACAAGATGATAAATCGCGCGAAAGAAGAAGGAATCTCTGTTTCGCAGTTGGCAAATAGAATTATTCCGGAATACATAAAAGATTATACTGCGCTTGGCGTAATGGAGTCGGATGTTTCACCGAAAGCTACAGAGAGTATCGAAGAAATGGTGAAAATCATCGAGGAGCTTGAGAAAAAAGGACACACTTATGTTTTGGATGATGGCGTTTATTTTGATGTAAAATCGTATAAAGAATACGGCGAATTTAGCGGGCAGAAACTTGAAGATTTGAAAGTTGGTGCCCGCGTTGACATAAAAGAAGGCAAAAAAAATCCTTATGATTTTGTGCTTTGGAAATTCAAAAAGGAAGGCGAGCCCGTATGGGCGAGCCCTTGGGGCGAAGGTCGTCCCGGTTGGCATATTGAATGTAGCGCAATGAGTGCAAAATTTTTGGGAGAAAAATTTGATATCCACGGAGGCGGACTTGATTTGGTTTTTCCTCATCATGAATGCGAAGTCGCGCAATCACTTTGCGCATTTGGTTTGAAATCTTTTGCGAAATATTGGATGCACAACGGTTTTATAAATATCGACAATGAAAAAATGAGCAAGAGTTTGGGGAATTTTTTCACACTACGAAATGTTTTTGAAAAATATGATCCAAAAGTTGTCAGGTTTATGTTTTTGCAAACACATTACCGAAATCCTATTAATTTCAGTTTTGATTTATTAGATCAGGCGAAAGCGGGACTTGAAAGGATAAGAGGTTTTGTTAGAGGGCTGAAAGTTGGATATGATGATTTGCCAAAAGACATACATGAAATAGGCGTTGTTAAACTTGCAATCGATTCCAAACATGAGAAAAAAGGATTTGAAGAGTATATGGACAACGATTTTGATTTGTCCGGTGCGCTTGGTGTGGTGTTTGATCTTGTGAAGACTGTGAATGGTTTAAGAGATGCAAAAAAGCTTACTAAAAATGATGTTAATGAAGCCGAAAAGTTTTTAAAAAGTGTCGATAAGGTGTTGAACATAATTTTTGAAGAGGAAAAAGATGTCGATGATGAAGTTAAAACTTTAATAAAACAGCGTGAAGAAGCTCGAAAATCAAAGGACTTTGCAATGTCTGACAAAATCCGTGACGAATTAAAAGCAAAAGGTATTGAGCTTGAGGACACGCCAAGTGGTACTGTTTGGAAAAGGGTTTAATAAACCCAATTTTCCGCTCTAATTCGGTGCAGTGTCATGCGTTCCGACGGCGAAGGAGAAAGGTCTTTTTCTGCGAGTCCGCATCCAATTTCATCTCTTGTTCCAAAAAAATCAATTTTGAATTGAAGCGCTTCTGCTCGGTTGTATTGTTCTGTCAGTTTATGAAGTCTTTTTCTTAGATATTTTATAAGTTCTTGTCTTTTAATAAGTTTTATTGCATTAATTCTTTTTCTTATTTTTGGGAAAAACGGAGTTTCGCGATATTTATCTTCTATGCGCTTTAAATCTCGTAATACCTTTAAATGCGCAGGATTTGCATCAATGTATTTTAAGTCTGAAAGAGCTAAATTTATACTTCCACCTGATTTCGCAACAATTCCCAATAATCTTATTCTCAATATCCTTGCACTTCTGTCTATCGCTTGATTTCCCGTAGAAGAATTTTCATTAAAACTAATACCTTGAAGTCCCAAAATCGCTCGTGCTTTTTTTAATGTTGTCACGCTACCTTCGTCTACCTGTCTAATTAAGTCGTTTATTGCATCAATAACCTCCATAACGCTTAGAGATTTTTGTCTGGTTCCTTCTTCCATTGCTCCACAGATTTTTTCATCCGGTCCAACAAGCCTCATGACAATTTTGTGTTAAAACCTTCTTCATATTCATCTTCCTGCATTCGTATTTGATTTAGAAGCATTCTTTCAGAGGCAGACGGGTTTAAATCCTCTATTTTTAGTCCGCATCCTTCTTCATATTCTGTCGGGAAAAAAGACTCTTTAAATTGTATTGCCGTGTACCAATCATATTGTTTACTTAAATCCGCGAGTTTTCTTTTGAATGAAAGTATAAGTTGATGTCTTTTTATTGCTCTTATTGCGCCTATTCTTTTTTTTAATTCTTTGAAGTATGGAGCGTTTCTATGTTGTCTTTCAAATGCGTCGATAGTTATTAAAACTCTTGGATATATTGGTCTGCTTTCGATTCTTCGTAAATCGCTTCTAGCCTGTTTAAGCATTGGATCCGTGTCGTCTTTTTCTTCGAATAATGTTGCTAAGTCTCTAAGGTATTCGTTATTCATTTTTTTAAGTTCCGTTTCAGGTTCCTCGAATTTTATGCCTTTGAGCCCAAGCATGGCCATGGCTTTTTTTAGAGTTCTTATTGTTCCGGCTTGCACTTCTTGCACTACTCTAATTATTTCTCTGCGTTTATCGTATTCTCCCAATATGCTTGATTGGCGTCTTTGACATGGTTCTTGATCTTGTCCTTCTCCATCGTTTTCCGGTTGTGATGTTACGAGTCTAAGCATTTATTAAATTTTTGTATGTAAAAAAAGAGACTCTATATTACACTTTTTTGTGGTTTTAGCAAGTCTATAGACCTTGTGAGGCGGATTATTTCAAAATCTCGTATATATTATAAATATTTCCTGCGCCCATTGTTACGATTATGTCGTAGTTTGCGTGGTTTTTTAGAATAAATTTTGCGGTTTTTGGAAGGCCTCCTCCGTCAGAAGCTTTTTGTTTTTTGCAGGCTTTGTTTATTTCGTCGGCAAGAATTTTTGCAGAGATTTTCGCTATATCTTCAGCTTTATCACGAACTTTATAAATGTCGGGGATAATTACTTCGTCGACATCATGAAATGAATTTGCGAAACCTTTTAATAGCTCTATCGTGCGGTTGTGTTGATGTGGTTGGAACACACACAAAATTTTTGCATGAGGATTTTCTTCGCGAATTGCGGCAAGTGTCATCGTGATTTCTGTTGGATGGTGGCCGTAATCGTCGATAATTCTTGTTTTTCCGATTTTCTTTTTTTCTTCAAGTCTGCGCCAAGTTCCTTTGAAATTTTTTATTGATGATTCGATTTTTTCTTTTGGAATATCAAGTAAATCCCCTACTATTGCCGCCATTGATGCGTTTAATTTGTTGAAACTTCCTACGACTTTTGGTTCGATTTTTATTTTAAGTTTTTTAATTTCGCTTAATTTTATTACTTTGTTTTTTGTCTTTTTTATAGCATCAACTGAATTTTTGTCGTTGTCATTTATTACGATTATGCCACCGTCTTTTACCTTTTCCGACATCTGCGTAAACGCGTTTTTGTAATCTTTTAAATCTTTATAATAATCCAAATGATCGGCTTCGATATTTGTAATCACCAAAATATCCGGATGAATATTCAAGAAAGATCTTTTGTATTCGCAGGCTTCCACAACCAAATATTTCGATTTTCCCACTCTGAAATTTTGATTTTTAAATTCACGAATTTTCGTGCCGATAACAACAGTCGGATCAAGTTTTGCGTCATTTAGGAGGAGTGCTATCATGGCTGTTGTTGTGGATTTTCCGTGCGCGCCGGAAACTGCGATCGTGAAGTATTCTTTTGAAAGTTCTCCCAATGCTTGCGGATATGTCATTGTTTTTATGCCGAGTTTTTCGGCTTGCACAAGCTCTGTGTTGTCTTTTGAAATTGCCGGAGAATAAACTACGAGATCTATTTTTTTTGTAATATTTTTTGCGTCGTGACCTACTTTTACTTTTATTCCGCTATTTTTTAACGCGTCTGTAATTTCAGTTTTTTCCATGTCAGATCCGCTCACGACCGCACCTTTTTTCTTCATGATGTGCGCAATCGCGGATGTGCCTATTCCTCCTATTCCTATAAAATGTACGTGGTTTGTTTTGGGCATTTGAGTAAATGTTTTAATTATGATAGAGTTTTTTCGCCTAAAAATGCAATATGTCTTCACGTTTTTCCAACACATCCAGCTTTACAAGAATAATTATAATCGTCGAATTTTTGCTTGTCTCCTACTTGATTTATTCTCTTACGAAAAATGTTTACAACAGTTATAAGATTGATACGTATATCGAGACTTTTCGTGCTGAGAATGAAAGAATTGCGCAAGAAAACGCTCAAAAAAATGATGATTATCTTTATTTTACTTCTGAAGAATACATCGATAAAATCGCAAAACAAAGCCTTGGACTTGTAAATCCCGGCGAAGAAGTTATTGTTCTTTCGGAAGATGTTTTGAGTAAAAATGATGAGGTTTTGGACGGTGGAACCGGTGAATTCGCGAAAGACATCGGGCTTTCGAATGCGCAAAAATGGTGGAAATTTTTTTTTGGGAATTAATTGTTTAATTTGACTTTGGTTATGAATTGCCGTATTTTTTCATGGCTAATTTGTTCTTTAATGGCGCGGGGTAGAGCAGTGGCAGCTCGTCGGGCTCATAACCCGGAGGTCGGGAGTTCGAATCTCCCCCCCGCAACCAAAATTGCTTTTTCGTTTAATTCAAACCTGTCAGGGTAGCTCAGCTGGTTAGAGCGTCGGATTCATAACCCGGAGGTCGGGAGTTCAAGTCTCCCCCTTGACACCACAATTTTATTTTCTTGTGTTTTTGCCCTCAATTAGGTATAAATACCTCCTTTTTGTATTTTTGTTATGCCAAATGTAAAAACACCTGATGGTGTTGATTTAGAGGAGGGAGTAGAAGGTTTGGTTGAGAAACCGGTCGTGGCGGAAAACGGATCTGACGAGCCTGAATGTTTGGATTTATTGAGTGGTTTCTGCATGGAAAGGCTTTTTGATGATTCAAAAAAGGCTTCTTACAGCGTTCAGAGTGAGGATTTTGAGATGGGCGTGCGAAAAAAATCTGATTGGAGGGGAGAAAGTGTTGATCACATCCCTGAGGTTTTACGAGGACTTCCTGAGACTAAGAAAATGTTTGATTTTATAATTACTCCTTCAACTGATCGTACTCAGATAAAACAAAGACAGGCTTTGATCACTTCTTTGCTGGAACTTGACGGACTTGATGAAGCTATTAAGCTTAAAAATTGCTGTTATGCTGTTTATTCAGGAATTTTTGAGCATTTATTCGCGACTATTAAAGTTGATTTTTATCAAACCCAAACCGCTTTATTTGCCTACAGACACGGGAATAAAAGTATTGCTTCAGATATTGTGGAAAAAGGAATAGAGTTGGTCCAGAAAGGCAGGGAGTCTCTTTCTTCACTGGCTGCGTTGTTTTCCGAATCCGGCAATCCCCTACTTTTGACTATAGCAAAAGAAATGGAAGCGTTTGGTAAATCTTTGGAATGTTTGACCAGGGATTTTTTTCTAAAAGAAGATTTTTCTAAGGTTGAGTCTGTTTCTACAAGAATCGGACGTGCTTTCAATGATTTTAATGAGAAAGTCGGTGTCTTTTTTGAGTTTGCAAATATTTCAAAAACTGATGGCTATACGTCTGCAGGCCTTGATGTAAGTCTTCCGAGAACATATAAGCAAGGTTGGAATTTTGTAAGAAGAAAAGAATCTACGGATTTTAAACAAGTTCTGAATGATTCTCCGGATGAACATGAAGTCACGGTTTATTCCGGAAGCAATATGTCGGGAAAATCTTTCAGCGGACTCAAGAAAGAATTTTTTATGCAATGCTTGGCTCAAAGTTTTGGATATGTGCCATGTGAGGCCGGCTCTAATTTTCCTGTTATGCATGATTCTTTTCATTATCTGGATAGGGCTTCGACAGATCATTTTAGAGATTTGAGCGCTTTTGGAAGCGAAACTGATAATTGGGAAAAACTTACGTTATCTTTGGGAAATAAACCTTTTGTTTGTGTTGACGAGGGGTGGTCAACAACTTCGGCGCAGGATCAATACAAGCTACTTCGTGCAGGTGCGGTTTTGTATTTGCCTTCAAAAGGCGCGAGAGTCTTCTTGGCATCTCATAATGAAAAATTTTTACAAAAACATATTTCTCAGCCAAATCTTGGAATTTACCATTTTGAAACAGATATTGATGAAGCCACCGGAACACCGATTTATCACTATAAGCTTGCGCACGGACTTAGAGATTCAAATGCTTTGGCTGTTGCCAAGGGGCGGGGGCTTGATTTAAGCATTATTGAAAATGCTCAAAAATATTTGGATGGGCAAGATGTACGTATGGGTGAAACTGCAAAGCCAAATTTTAGAGATGTTGTGCCTTACACCGAGGAAGAGCGCCAAAAGCTAAAAAATCCTGAACATAGAGGAAGGATTCCCTACGCAAAAAAAGAAAGTCTTTTGACTGTATTCAGTTCCGATAGATCTTTTAGATTAGGTCTAGACCTCCCAATGGAGGATAGCGATATTCGGTTTAGTGGATGGAGTCCTCATAATGTTGAATTAAGGAAGAACGCTATCAATGATATGGTTATTAGAGGGGATGCTTTAACTTCGCAAGAAGTTTTGGAAAGACAACGGACTTTTGAATTACTTGCCGGAAATGACAGGTTTGAAGAAATGCTTGATATAGAGCAAAAATTGCTTTTTATTATTAAATTTCTGCCTATCGCTGATTTTGCAAATTTTTTGAGATTTAATTTGGCTATGAATCCTTTGGACGTCGGCCGTCGTAATGCTTATGATTTGAATGCCATTTATGCTTATTTGGAGATGAACAAAAAATTGATGGGAGATAGTTTTCCTATGGAGCAACAGCTTCAAGATATAAAAAAATGGAAATCACGAGTTGATAGATACAAGGTTGTTATTGACAATCGCAATGTTGAAGAAATTTTGGAGATGAAAGACAAAGAGCAAAATGAAGTGATTTCGGATCCTAAAATTGTTAATCTTTTCGAAAAATTCTCCAAAGATGATGAGCCTACCCCTGAGGTGTGGTGCGGAATTGTTACAAAAAGAAGAATAGGACTCTATCTTTGTTTTTTGCATGAAAATAATTGTCGTAAGACAATTTATAACAAAAGTTATGACGTATTGGATAAACTGGTTGGCGGTTATCGCCGATACGAAAATCTCTCTCGTGACAAAGAACATATTAATAGATATAGTCAGGATTTTTTTAATCTTGCCTCCAGATTTGAAGATGGATTTGACGAACAGAATAAGGGCAAAATTAATAGAAATCGTATTAAAGCTCTAATTGAAAAAATCAAGATATTTCTCAATTCAAAAGAATGTGATAAGGAAGAAAGAATCGAACTTTATTCATCTTTGGATCCGTTGGAATATTTTTTCAATCTTTTGGAGAGGATTCAAAAAGATGTCATACTATCTAATGAAGAAATGGTGGAAGAACTTGAGGCCGGAATAACTCCGAATGGAATAGATGATGGATTTAATGGTGCCGTTGATGTTTGCAAAAAATCCGATAAATTTTTACCTCCGCTTAAAATATGGGAATGTGATTTGAATAAAGTAAAGGATGAAATAGGCGTGATTGTCAGATATTGGAAAGAAATCAAAAGGGGTGAGGAGCTTAACTCTTATAATCAATGGGGTGGGACTTTATCTTTTATTCTTCTGATAGAAATGTTTGTCGACGGAAGAGATTATCCTGCCGAATTTCTGGCGATACTCAGAAGCTATGATTCTATTGACACTCACGAGATGGCTGACAATCTTGAATATTATTTTGAAGAATATGTCACCAACCCCTCGAGGGGTGTCAGGCATAAATGTGCAAATGTCGGTTCTGGAACAAGTTTAATATCAAGAGTTAGGAATATTGTGGGGGAGAAAACTAGAATTGGTGAAAGAGATAAAACAGTGCTTGAAAAAGAAGTGTATTTTTCGAGAGACAGAGATGTCCAACATAGTGTCAATTCCTGTATCGCTTCCGCTATGGGACTTTTTTATATTGGACATATGATAAAGGGGCAAGGTATGAGCCCTGTTTCATTTAATGCAACCGGAGAAATTCATTTGCCTGAAGCGTGGAGTTTGTTTGTAAAAAAAGACAAACAGGTCAGAAATGATGTTTCTTTTAGGCAAGGAAAAAAATCAAAACTTCTTGGAAGTTCAAATATGTCCGGAAAAACTCATTGGGAAAAGGGTGCAATGTCCGCCCTTTTGTGGGCTTTGGCTACAGGATATGCGCCTTGTGCTGAGGGCGCTACGATGCCTTTATTGGACAACATTATGTATTTCGACAGGGTCACTTCAAGAAGTGATCAATCTTTGAGTTCTTATGGAGAAGAAATAATGAGAGTAAAACAAATGATGGAAAAAGCTGTTGCCGGAAAAGTTAATCTTGTGATGCTGGATGAATTCGGGTCTTCCACTTCGCCAAAATATCAAGATGCTTTGTATTACGCAATGGTCGTGGAAATGCTTAAGAGAGGGCAATACGCGGCTTTCGCTTCACATTGTCATGATGTAACTGACAAGCTCGCGGAATCTTTCCCTGAGCTGTTAGATGTTGTTCATTTTGGTCATACGACAAAACGAGATGAAGGTGGAGCTATAAACGTTACTTTTGACCATAAAATGAGCCCTAAAAGAGAAGACTCCGAAGCTATCGATGTGGCTGAAATGTTGAGACTTAATCCTGAAATTATTAAATTTGCCAGATTGATTTAGGCGGCCGGTGGAGTCGGTTGAGTTGGCTCTGGTGGAGTTGGCTCCGGTGGCGTTTGTGGGCTTGCCGGTACGGCCGCACCTAGCATTTGAGCCATTGCGTTGCCTTCAGGAGGCGCTGAGAGGTTTGGTTGAGTCGGCATTTTGCTTACATCAACAGGAGGTGCCGATAAATCTATTCCTATTCTTGTCTCAATCTCTTCTTCTACGAATTCTTTTTTTCTTCCGTGTTTTAGTCTTGAAAGTTCCCAAATTGCTTTTCCGACTTTTTCATTTTTGTTTGTAGTATCCCAAATTGTTGCGACTGAAAATGGACGCGAAGTTGTATTATTTATATTTAATTTACAATACATTTTGTAATTCGAAATTCCGATAACATCTTGTTCTGTAAGTAGCGGCGCGTATTCTTTTGCCAAATATTCAGCGTCTTCGGCACCTACTTTGAAAGAACAAAGTGTACCGACGTTACCAAAAACCGCATCTCTGATTTGTGTTGATGTTACACCGAATTTGCTTGTTACAAGCTGATTTATATACTGATGCGCCATTATCAGATTCAAATGATATTTTCGCGCCTCAGAAAGGATTGAACAGAAACTGTCTGTCGCGAAATTTTGGAACTCATCAACATAGAGGAAGAAATCTTTACGTTTTTCTTCAGGCATATCTGCCCTGCTCATAGCCGCCATTTGGATTCTTGCAACGATTACAAGTCCGAGAAGTTGAGTGTTCAAATCTCCGATTTTACCTTTTGAAAGTTTTACGAAAAGTATCTTTCCTTGATCCATAATTTCTCTAAAATTGAATGAGGAATTTTTTTGTCCGATTGTATTTCTCATGATTGAATTTGTGATGAACGGACCGAATTTCGCGCTGAAATAAGGGATCATTTCCTGTCTTTCCCTGTCTCCAGTCGCGGCGTATTCATGTTCCCAGAAAGATTTTACGACCGGATTTTTTACCTTTTTGACTTTGTATTTCAAGAAGGCGTCATCTGTGAATATTCTAGGAATATCAATAAGTGTCGCACCTTCGTCTTGGTCTTCCATAAGAGTCAAACACGCATTTCTAAAATAATGCTGAATACGCGGTCCGAAGATTTCATCACCGAAAAGTTTGATAAATATTTCAGTTGCCTGAGAGGATGCAAGATCCATTTCCGCTGAATTTTTTGCTTCCAAAATATTTAGACCCATTGGTCTTTCGGTGTCGCCCGGATCAAAAATTATCACGTCTTTTGCTCTTTCTTTAGGCACATAATCCATCAAGTCGTCGATCAAATCTCCGTGCGGATCAATCACGCAAACTCCTTCTCCGTTGATAATATCCTGCCTTGCCATATATGACAAAAGCGCAGATTTACCTGATCCGGATTTACCTATGATGTAATGATGACGAGATCTGTCGTTTCTTTGGAATCTTATTTCTTTTTTGCTTCCTCTGTAAATATTATGACCAAGTACAATTCCTTCGGTCGGCATATCTACTGGTGCAGGTAAAACCTTGTAATCAAGCCATCTTATTGCAGGAGTGTAGTTGTATCTTGAATTTGGAAAATGAAAAACTGACGAAAGTTCGTCTTCCGCAAGTATGTTTAGATTTTCTCCGAAAAACAAGAATTTTGTGTAAAGAAGTCTATGTCTAAAATTAAATAAAAACAGTTTGTCGTTCATTCCATCAAGAAAAAACAATCTGCTTGTGTCGAACCAGTTTGAGCCAGGATCCTTGAACATACTCAAACTCACGATTATATTATTGCTGATTTCTTCAGCGCGCGCTTCTGTTTTTGCTGTTGAAAGAAGCCTGATAACCGCGTCATATCCTGATTGTCCTGATTTTTCTCCTATTCTTTTTGCAATTTCTTCTTTGCTTTGCAACATACGAACGTATCCTCCTCCCGCATCTTTTGTTTCATCTTTGTCCATTTTTTCGTACCCGAGGAAAATGCCTTTAAATACATTTAAAATCGGGCCGATGATTGGGATTTTCCACCCTCCTGAATCTTTTCCTTTGAAATATTTTTCTCCATATTCTTCCGCTTTTTTATTCCATTTGTCGTTGCGAGGTCTTATTACCATCTGAATTGCCGCCGTTTCATCTTCCGCAAGTTTTGAAAAAATATTTGTCATGTCGTTTAACGGATCATTTTCCAAAACTTTAAATGTTTTAATCGGGAACCAATATCCTTGATGTTGATATGCGTAATATCCTTTTATTTTTTGGTCAGGCAGGATTTCTTCATATTTTTGTGTAATTTCCAATTCTGCGTCAGGGTAATATGCCGTGATTTGTTTCTCCAAAATATCCTGATAATACCTAGGAGTTGTAACGTAAAAATTTACGACTTTTTGTTTTGCGACAAGCTCAAATGAAAATATATTATTCTTAAAAATCTTTGTCTTAATTATGTTCATCAAGTTCAATTCGCTTGTTTCGTGCAAATTTCTGAAAAACTGTGACATTATCGAGACCTTTTCGCGAAAATCTTTTTCTGTGGCTTTTTCCTTGTCCTTCGGCGAATCTTCCCTTGGAAGAGTGATTTTTAGGTAAACAATGTTCTTTGAATCCAAATATCTATATAAAAACCTCATCAACCAAATTAACAGTTTTATGCCTAAATAAAGCCCAATTACCCACAAAACTATCGCAATAGGATGCGCTTTTATGAATTCCCATACACTTAAGAAAAATTCCTGCATACTTTTATATTTGTTTTAATCTCAATATTATACCAAAAAAATGGCTTAAAGACAAGGGGGAAAGGTGTTTATCCCTTATTTTGCAATTACAATACAGCTGTAGCTGTTGGCATGCTTAAAATTGCTACTGCAACTCCTACCGCAAGCCAAAGAATTGTTGCGACAAGAAAAATCACAGCTTCTTTTTTCTTTTTTTCGACATAAAGCGTTATTGGTCTCGCAAGGACAAGTCCGCCCGTTATCGTAGCGGAAACTACGAAAAGGGTGAGCATTACGAGAGGGCCGATAAATGGATGCCTATCCGGAAACGTGAATGTGAAAATCCATGATAACAATGCTATATAAGCCATAACCCCGATTGCGTGAAAAAGGCTGTAAAGTGCGATTTTAGCTTTAGACATATTTATAATTGTTTAAGAATTATTTCGCTTAAATCTGCGATTTTTACTCTCTCTTGTTTCATTGAATCACGCTCGCGGATTGTTACTGTTTGATCGTTAATTGTGTCGTAATCGACTGTGATGCAGAATGGTGTGCCGATTTCGTCCTGTCTTCTGTAGCGTTTGCCGATTGCGCCAGAATCGTCATATTCGACGTCGAATTTCTTTTTTAATGTGTCGAATATTTCTTTTGCGATACTTGTAAGCTCATCTTTTTTCATTAATGGGAAAATCGCCGCTTTGACAGGTGCGATTTTTGGATTAAATCGCATTACCGTGCGTTTCTCGCCGTCAACTTCGTCTTCATCATAAGCGTCGATTAGAGTTATAAGCAAAGTTCTATCCGCTCCAAATGAAGGTTCAATAACATGTGGCATGTATTTTTCGTTCGTGAATGGATCAAGATAACTCAAATCTTTTCCTGAAAATTTCGAATGTTGAGTCAAATCATAATCTCCACGATAAGCTACTCCCATGAGTTCACCCCAGCCGAACGGGAATTTATATTCAATATCAAAAGTCATTGAAGAATAATGAGAAAGCTCGTCTTTTTCGTGTTCTCTAAATCTCAAATTTTCTTTGTTCACTCCTAAAGCCAAATACCATTCCCAGCAAGATTTTTTCCATTCATCAAAAATTTTCTTTATTTCTTTTTTGTCGTTTGGGGAAACAAAATACTCGATTTCCATTTGTTCAAATTCGCGTGTGCGATACGTGAAATTTCCCGGCGTGATTTCATTTCTAAATGATTTTCCGATTTGCGCTATTCCAAAAGGAATTTTTTGTCTGCATGTTTGAACTATGTTTTTGAAATTCGTAAAAATTCCCTGCGCCGTTTCGGGCCTTAAATAAAGCGCAGTAGCCGTTTCTTCGATTACTCCTTGGTGAGTTTTAAACATCAAATTAAAAGATCTCGGTTCTGTAAAATCAGTTTTTCCGCATTTTGGACATTTTAATTTGTGTTCCGCGATTATTTCTCCAATTTGTTTTAGTGTTTTTCCTGCGGCCATTTCAATACCAAGACTTTCTTCAATCAATTTATCTCCGCGGATTCTTTCTTTACAATTTTTACAATCCATCAACGGATCTGAAAATGAAGTCACGTGTCCTGATGCTTCCCAAACTTTTGGGTTCATCAAAATCGCCGAATCAAGTCCTATTACGTCATCTCTTTCTCTGACAAAAGTATTCCACCAGAAATTTTTGATGTTTTGTTTTAGCTGTGCGCCATATGGGCCGTAATCCCAAGTGTTTGCAAGCCCTCCATATATGTCTGAGCCAGGGAATACAAATCCCCTTCTTTTACACAATGACACGATGTCATCTAATTTTTTATCCATTATTTTGTTTATTAAAGTCCTGATATAGTTTACAAAGCTGTCGTTAAATTTACAACAACACTTTTTTATTAAAAAAATGGCTTACTTAAGACCATTTTATTTTTCGTTGCTCTAAAAAGTTTTAATAAAAATTTTATGTGGCATAGTTTTAATGCTTATTAACCAACTCGCATATGGACACACTTGATTTTAAAAGTTTCAGTCTAGACATGCTTTCCAGAAAACTTTTTGTTTCCGGAAAATATATTTATTTGAGGAATAAAGAATTTTCTTTGTTGGAATATTTTATAAGAAATATGGGGAAAGTTTTGACGAGAACAATAATTCTTGAAGATGTTTGGGACAGAAATATTCTTTGTCCGACAAATACTGTCGATGTTCATGTAAGTTCTTTGAGGAAAAAAATAAAATTATGTGAAGACGCGAATTTCATCAGAACCGTGCCATGCGTTGGATATATTTTTGAAAATAATTATTAAACAACAACCTATTTTCGCAAATAGTACAACACCTTTTCTTTGCGTAGATTGCAAAGTGTTTTTATAATTCATCTAAAGTTTTATCTTTACCTAACCCTCCTCCTCTATGGTTAATGGCAATAATGCAAACGTTGTTCAGACGATTCTTGAACTACCGGATCTTATGAATAACATGCTTCTTTTGTTGTCAGATAAAGAAAAAGTCGTTGTTACAAAACGCTTTAGTCTTAACGGAAACGGCAAACATACTTTGGAAGATATCGGACAGGAATTTGCTGTCACAAGAGAGCGTGTTCGACAAATCGAAAAAAGTGCTCTAGCAAAAATGAGACGAAATGTTTTTAATTCCACTCTCCGATATATTCATGAATTTGCAGACGAATGCGTACGCAGTCATGGAGGGATTATGAAAGAAGACAAACTTGTTGAATCTATTGTAGATATTATGCCTGCGAATTTCACTGTCGATAAAAACAGTGTTCATCTTGCATTAAATTTGCATGAAAAACTTGAGTGCGTCGGAAATACAATTAATTTTCACCCTTACGTAAGGGATAAATCGATTTCGGATTATTCTTTGAAATATGCTTCTGGACAACTTGTAAATCAAATGTATCGATATGGAAACGTTAAAAGTATCGAAAAAGTTCACACTGATTTAAAAGACACTTTTGATGGAATAAATTTTGATTTAACGAAAATCAAATCTTTGATTGATATCGATAAAAGGCTTACTCTCCTTGATAATGAGCTTATTGGTCTTCTTGAATGGAGACATGTGAATCCAAGAACTCTCCGCGATAAAATTATGTACATTTTGAGAAGCGAAAAAAAACCTATGCATTTTACTGATATCGCCGACAGAATTTCATCTGCAAAGTTTGACGGCAGAAATGTAAATATGCAAGCGGTTCACAATGAACTTATCAGACATGAACAATTTGTTTTAATTGGAAGAGGAATTTATGCGCTTAGAGAATGGGGATTTGAAAGCGGCACTGTTGCTGATGTTGTTGAGGAAATTCTTAAAGATAAAAAAGAATTGTCTCAGGATGAAATCATCGAGCAAGTTTTGAAACAAAGACAAGTAAAGAAAATCACTATTATGTTGGCGCTTAAAAATAGTGAAAAATTCGAGAGAGTTGGAAGAAAAGTTTATAAACTACGTAAGTAGATTTTATATCGCAGTGAAATTTTCTTTATTAGTGTCGTAATCCGCTTTTTCTGAAAGTTGGTTTTTGGTTATCAAATCGACTGTTTCGTCCCGAGACGTTTCGAAGAATTTTGATTTTGCTGAGCTGAGAGTTTTTTTAACCGCCTCGTTATTTGGAGATGTCTGAAGTATTTCTTCAGCAACGCGAATTGCTTCTGCATACTTATTCAACTTCATCAATGTTGATAAATAATTTTCGCCTTTGTAAACGAATTCACCTTTATTTTCAAACTGTGTTTCACTTTGTTTTATCTTTGTTATTTCCTCCAATTCTTTTATTCTCGGATTTTTTTCGTCTATTTTTTTCAATTCCTCGATGAGATGATAAATGACATCAAATTTATCTGAATCTATTAAATCTTTTTTATCTTTTATTTTTTTCTCGATAAGTTTGTCTCGGAATTCCATGACTATTTTTTTTGCAACTTCATTCCCCGGACTATTTGTTTCAAGAAAATATAATTCATCAATCAT
Organism: Candidatus Altimarinota bacterium; assembly: GCA_023231115.1. GTDB lineage: Bacteria > Patescibacteriota > Gracilibacteria > UBA1369 > LOWO2-01-FULL-3 > UM-FILTER-38-24. The sequence goes on along the minus strand of JALNWA010000001.1, from coordinate 272,315 downwards.
TCTTTCCGGAGATGCTTCAAATATTTTTGTAAGTCTTGCTCTTTGATTTTTTTCAAATCCTTTTTCCAATGCTTCGATTTGATTTTTGTATTTTTCCTGAGCGGAAATAATAAGATTGTTTAATTTGCTGTTGTTTTGTGAAACTTGCAAAAGAGGCTGAAGCTTTTTCAAAACCGCTTCGTATTTTTCTTCTTTAAATAAAGGTTTTACTTCTTCAATTGCTCTTTCCAAAATCTTATCATTTTCTTCTTCCACGGCTTTCTCTATGCGATTTTTCAATTTCGTAAATGTCGGCTCCCCCGGAATTTTATCGAGAACTTTTATGCACATTTCATGGGCCTGCTTGAATTTTTTTTCTGAAAGCAGACTTGTAATGTTTTGCTCTATTTGGTCAAAATATGGTGAATCTGACACTTTGTTTTTTTATTTGTACTGCTTATTATACCATATTTTGCGCCATTTTCGCTAGCTCGCTTTTTAATTCTGCTAATTTTTCCTTTTCTCTCGCGATAAGTTCTTTTGGAGCATTTTTCACAAAGCCTTCGTTTGAAAGTTTCGCAGAAATTGAATTTATTATATTTTCTTTTTTCGCCATCTCTTCTTTTATTCTTTTTGTTTCTTTTTCTGTGTCTATCATGTCTTTTAATGGCAAATACACCTCCATTGAGCCATGTGTGATTAATTTTGCTCCTTCAATTTTTTTGCCTTTTTCTTCAATTTGTAAATTTTCAAGTCTTGCCATTCTTATTATTACTTCTCTTTTTTCTTCAAAAAGTTTTATTTGTTTGCCCGCATAAATAATTGCATTTATTTTTTTTGCAGGTTCAACTTTTAGTTCAGATCTCAAACTTCTTATTTTTGAAATTATTTCACGAACTTCTTCCAAATCTTTTGCTTCTTTTTTAAAGATAGTTTTTTTGTCTTCCTTAGGCCATTCTTCCGATATCAACATATTTTTTTCTTCCATCAATTCCCAAAGTTTTTCAGTAACAAACGGAATAAACGGATGAAGAAGTTTTAGTGTTGTTTTTAAAACGTGCAGTAAAACTACAGGATTTTTGTGATCTCCTTTTGAAATTTCGAGATACCAATCGCAATATTTATTCCAAAGAAAATCATAAATTCTCATTCCGGCCTCGGAAAAATTATATTTTTCCATGTCGATATTTGTGGCTTTAACTAGAGAATTTAACTCTGTCAAAATCCATTTGTCTGCTGTGGATTTTGCCATACTTGGGTTAAATTTCTTTTTAAAATCTTCTTCTGAAACATTCATCAATGCAAAACGAGAAGCATTCCAAATTTTATTTATGAAATTTCTGTAGCCTTCGATTTTGTCTTCTGAAAGGCACATATCGTTACCCGGAGTTCCTCCGATAACAAGACTTAACCTCACAGGATCTGTACCGTATTTTGCAATCATTTCCAAAGGATCAATTCCATTTCCTGCGGATTTGCTCATTTTCTTGCCGTTTTTATCGCGAATAAGTCCGTGCAAATATACTGTTTTAAATGGAATTTCTCCCAAAGTATATGTCGTCATTATTATCATTCTTGCGACCCAGAAAAATAAAATATCGTAACCTGTTTCAAGAACCGATGTCGGGTGAAAATATTTAAAATCCTCGGTTTTGTCCGGCCATCCAAGTGTCGAAAAAGTCCATAGGCCTGAGGAAAACCAAGTGTCTAAAGTATCCGGATCGTGTACGTAATGGTTTTTATTGTCAGGTTTTTCAATTGAACAAATTGCTTCTTTATCATTCAATAAATATCTATTTTTTTCAGGATTTTTTTCGTATTCTTTTTTTGATTTCTCATCCATTTTGTACCAAACTGGTATCTTATGTCCGAACCAAATTTGCCTAGAAATACACCAGTCGTGAAGATTCTCCATCCAATTAAAATATGTCTTATTGAATTTCTCCGGAATTATTTCTATTTCTCCTTTTTTCACTACTTCTATAGATTTTTCTTTGATTGATTTTTTCTTTGCGCCATCTTTGATTACAGGCTTGTCTACGTTCACAAACCATTGTTTGGAAATTAACGGTTCGATTGTGTATCCGCATCTGTAGCAAATAGAAAGATTGTGAGTGTAGTCTTCGATTTTTTCTATAATTCCCATTTCTTTCATATCTTCAACTATCGCTCTTCTGCATTCTTTTGTTGTCATTCCTGCGTATTTTCCGCAGTTATCTTTCATGCGACCTTTCTCGTCGATAATTTCTTTTATCGGATTTATTCCTGCTTTTTTAAATGCTGATTTATTTCTTTGCGCCATTTCGAAATCCGCGAAACTATGCGCCGGTGTGACTTTTACCGCTCCTGAGCCAAATTCCATATCTACACTTTCATCTCCAATTACAACAACTTCAAAATCTCCGAGCACTCCTTTGATCATGTATTTTTTACCGATCATGTCTTTATATCTTTTGTCTTTTGGATTTACCGCGACCGCGCTATCTCCAAGTTTTGTTTCCGGTCTTGTTGTCGCCAAAGTAAATGGTCCATACTTGATCCAATATAATTTTTCTCCGGATTCTTTGTAATCAACTTCGTCGTCCGCGAGTGTCGATTCACATCTAGGACACCAATTTACGATTCTTGAACCTCTGTAGATGAGGTCGTCTTTGTACATCTTTACGAAGACCTGTTGTACCGCTTCCGTAAGCCCTTTATCGAGGGTGTATCTTTCTCGTGTCCAGTCGCAACTTGATCCCATTTTTCTGATTTGATTGCGAATGTTTACTTGAGAATTTTTTACAAATTTATCCACTTCTTTCAAAAATTCTTCGCGCCCCAAATCATATTTTGTAATTTTTTTCTGCGCCAAAAGTTGCTCAACTTTATTTTGAGTGGCGATTGACGCGTGATCTGTTCCCGGAATCCAAAGTGTCGGCGTGCCCTGCATTCTATTATATCGAATCATGATGTCTTCAAGTGCGAGCATTACCGCGTGGCCTAAATGAAGCACTCCAGTCGCGTTTGGCGGTGGCATTGATATCACAAAAGGCTTTTTCTTTTTATCGATTTTTGGTTTGAAAGCGCCCGAAGATTCCCATTTTTCATAGATTTTATCTTCGTACTTTTTGGCTTCGTAGGCTTTTTCGATCTCTATCATAAAAATTTAGTAAGGCACAACAAAGAGTTTAATCACTCATGATTTTTATGACAATAGAAGATTTGAGATTTAGCTTAAATTAGTGCTGATATTTTTCGCTTGGGATCGCGGCACTCCGTCCAGCTTTTACTGCTGCACTGATATCTTCTATAGGTTTATTCCTATTTTTTTTGGCAGCTTTTCTCTCTATACGAGCTAATTCTGTTTCCAAGCCCTTTTTTCTTGCCCCATATGCCACCATCATTGAGCTATGAGTTGGCATTAAAGCTATTTTGTATAAAAATGCGTAAAGCCTTTCAAGCAAGGCATTTAAGTCTGCGTCTTCTTTTAAAGTCCTTCCCAATTCTGGAATTTTCCCTGTCATCATCGTTTCAGCTATTAAACCCATTTCAATTTCATTTACTCGACGTGAAAAACATCTTACAACTTCAGCTTTTAATTCTTCGTCCCATCCTGCAATCATTTCTGGAGTTAAATCTTTCGGTGCCCGATCTGATATGTCAGCGATGACCTGTTGAGCTTCTGTGGAGAGGCCCATTTCTTGAGCTATTTTTTGCATACCTTCGCTAAATCCATTTTCAGGATTAATAGCATCTAAACTCGCTTCTGGTCCTCCTTTTGATGTTGCCATATTGTTGTTGATTATTTATAATTTTCGGCTACTCTTTATTTAACTACAAATTCCCCCGTTTGTCAACCTCTAAATTGACATTTGTGTTTCATTGAGCTATAATGACAAGAGTGATTTAACTTTTAAAACGTGTCTGATACCTCACAAAAAAGACCAGCCGAATCGTTCGTAACTCCTGATGGAAAGTCTCCTGAGAAATCTTCACAAAAAGAATCTCGCGAGGTGAAGGAGGCCACAAGAGCCGGTAAAGAAGCGCTTGGAACTATAGAATCTGTCGAGTCGGTAGAATCGACAGGCGAAGTTTCTGAAGCTAATTCTTCAAGAAAAGAGGGTGGAAGCCAAGGGATGATTTCCGGTGGGAATCAAGGTATGATTTCCGGAATGACTTATGCTCAAGTCAGGGCCGCTTTGCTAAAGAATATCCCGACGGAGCCTGAAATTAGGAAACAAATAGAAGTTGAAATAAAAAAAGAAATCAAATATTTGCACACAAAAGCCATGAAAATGGTCAAAAAAAGAGAAAATTTCTTTGAACTTAATAACGTATTGAAGAAAATCAGAGAACTTAAAGGTATTTTGGCTATGCTCGCGAAAGCGGGTTATGAGGCAATGAAAACTCTTTGGTTGCGTTTTGTACACGGCATAATGTAGGTTTTATGGATTTCTCCACCGAACAAAAAAAGATTATCGATGAGATAAAGAAGCTTAAGAGAGCCAAAAATGCTGTTATTTTAGTACACAATTATCAAAGACCTGAAATTTATGAAATTGCAGACTTTTTGGGAGATTCTTTACAGCTCTGCATGGAGGCAAAAAAAACAAATGCTGATATTATTGTGTTTTGCGGAGTGAATTTTATGGCGCAGAGTGCATATATTTTGAATCCCGGGAAAAAAGTGCTAGTCCCCTTCTATGACGCAGGTTGCGCCATGGCGGATATGCTAAAACCTTCAGATCTAATTGAATTAAAAAAGAAACATCCGAAAGCGAAAGTTGTAACCTACATAAATTCATCTGCTGAGATAAAAGCGCTTTCCGATGCGGTTTGTACTTCTTCGAGTGCTGTTTCTGTAGTCAAAGGTCTTGATGGAAGTGAAATTATTTTTGTTCCGGATAAAAATTTGGCAAACTATGTCGCGAAAAACGTCCCTGGAAAGAAAATTATTGCTTTTGACGGACATTGTCCAATTCATGATTTTTTAACTAAAGAAGCGCTTTATGAAGCCAAAAAAGAGTATGGAAATGCAAAAATAATCGCTCATCCGGAATCCAGAAATGAAATTTTGGAAATTGCGGATCATATTACAAGCACTTCGGGGATGATTGATTGTGCTAAGAAAGATCCTGCGAAAGACTTTCTTGTGCTTACGGAATGCGGAATGGTTGAACGATTAAAAAAAGAAATTCCGAATAAGAATTTCCACGGAGTATGCAATTTGTGTTTCGACATGAAGAAAAATACGCTAGAATCAATTCTTAAGTGTCTTAAAGATGAAAAATTCATGGTTACCGTGCCGAAAGATGTAACTGAACAGGCACTTAAAGCGTTTAATAAAATGTTTGAACTCACAAAAAATGGATAGAAAAACCATCAGAGAATACACACATAAAGTCGGAAATTTCCTTGCTCTTGAAAATAATGCTTACAAGCAATGGGTTTTCAGATATACGTTTTTAGAGCTTGAGAAAGACCTTTCTGGACGTGGAGACATAACTACAAATATTCTTTTTAAAGATTTGTTGAAGGCTAAAGCGAAAATTGTCGCAAAAAGCGACATGATTTTGGCGGGAATTGATGAGATTAAATATTTTCTTGTAGATGCAGATCCAAATTTCAGACCGAGCCTTAAAGGAAATTTTGAAATTGATTTTAAATTTAAAGACGGAGATTTTGTAAAAAAAGGCGATGTGATTTTGGAGATGAAGGCTTATTCTCATGATATTTTGGCTGTTGAGAGAACTGTTTTGAATTTATTAATGAGGATGAGCGGTGTTGCGACTTTCACTAAAAAAGTTGTTGATTCCATTAAAAATTACGACGTTTTGTTATGTCCTACGCGAAAAACTTTGTGGGGGCTTATTGATAAAAAAGCGGTTTTGGTCGGCGGCGGAGGGACTCACAGAATAAATTTAGCTGATGCGGTGATTATAAAAGACACTCATCTTGATATGGTCGGGCGTGATTTTGATACTGTTTTTGAAAGACTTAAAAATGCCGACGTTGATAGCAGATTTATTGAGATAGAAGTAGAAAACAAGGAAGAAGCGATAAAATGTGCGGAGGGTTTTGCGAAATTTTTAGATATAGAAGGCGCGCCTAAAACGATTGGCGTTATTATGTTTGATAATATGAGCCCTGCGGATATTTTAGATGCAATTTCTGCTTTAAAAGAGGCCAGATTATACGAGAATCTGCTTTTCGAAGCTTCCGGCGGAATAAATGAAGATAATGTGATTGAATATGCCAAAACAGGCGTCGATATAATCTCCATGGGATGCCTTACAAACGGCGTAAAGAGCGCCGATATGAGTTTGAAGATTGGATAGTGAAAAGCGATTTAGCCTTCAAGACATATAAACGTGTCTCTCCTGCTATACCAGGCATCCGATTCAAGTTTTGCTCTTATTTCTGCGTCCTCAGCCGAAGTCCTTTTGTTCTTTTTTCCCTGATCTGCCGTTTCTTGTCCTCCTTCACCGTTTTCTGGAAGAAGTGGTTTTACTTCAGGAGGCTCTATTCTGATTATCTCTCCATATGCTTTCATATAGAAGTTCTTTAAATAATCGCGACATTGTCGCGTGGTGGGCGGAGAGGGACTCGAACCCTCATGACTTGCGCCACTAGCTCCTAAGGCTAGCGTGTCTACCAGTTCCACCATCCGCCCATGGCTTTATTTTTTTCACCTGTTATTGTAGGCGCTACTATTCTACTTATAGCCCTTTAAATTGCAACATGAAAAATTAAGCGTAAATTTCTTTGACTTATTTTTTGCCATGGTGTACGCTTGTCCCTTTTCATGCGAATGTCTTTATGAAACAATATTGCACTTTTATCAACTTTCTTGCTTGACAATTGAATTAAGAGCGAATATTCTCTCTTCCGTACTAAAGAATTCACACAAAATTAAAAATAAACTTAGTAATTATGACTAATACTAATGAAGCTCAAAAAGTAAATCTTTCTGAAGTAGTAGAAGAAATGTTTATGGTTCTGACTCAAAAGGAAAAAGACGTTGTAGTACAGCGTTTCAGCCTTGATAACAAGCCAAGAAGAACTCTTGAAAGTATTGGTCAATCTTTTTCTGTTACAAGAGAAAGAATAAGACAGATTGAAAAAATAGCACTTGGAAAACTTCGAAGAACTGTTCAGACTACGAGACTTAACCTTATAAATGAAGTTGCCGATCAAATGCTTAAAGAAAGTGGCGGAGTTATGATTGAAACAAAACTTATCGCTAAAATCTTGAATGCAATCGGTTCAAAAGAGAATCTTGACGCAAATATCATACGACTTGCTCTAAACATCAATCTTCATGTTGAAGAAGCTGAAAAAACAAATATTTATGATCCGTTCTGGAGATTTAAAGAAATTGATCTTTTGACTGTTACTTCTATCGCTGAAGCTGGAGTAAAAGTTCTTAAAAAGAAAAATGATTTACTTCCTGAATCAAAACTTGTTGTTCAAATAAGACAATTTTTGGAAAGCAAAGTTGAGACATTCAGTGACCCTATGCTTGCTTCATGTCTTGAAGTGGACAAGAGAATCAAAGTTACTCCGGAAGGTTTTGGGCTTATGTCTTGGAGACATATCAATCCAAGAAGCATCAGAGACAAGGCTTATATTGTTCTAAAAAGAGCAAAAGCTCCATTACATTTCGTTGAAATCGCAAATAGAATTTCTGAAGCCGGGTTTGATAAAAAAGTTGTTACTACACAAGCTGTTCACAACGAACTTATCAGATATGACCAATTTGTTCTTGTCGGACGTGGTCTTTATGCTCTTAAAGAATTTGGATATGAAAAAGGAACTGTTGCAGACATCATCGAAGGCTTGTTAGCAAAGAAAAGCCCAATGACTAAACAGGAAATCATAGAGGGTGTTCTTGCACAAAGACATGTTAAAAAAGGAACAATTTCTCTAAATTTACAGAAAAATTCTCAATTCGTCAGGGTTGGTAGAGCTGTTTACACATTAGACGATAACAGAAAAGGTAAAAAGTAAATTTTAAATCCTTTCTTTATTTCGGATTATTATTTAGAATTGCTTTGTTCTTTTAATATTTTTTCATATGTCAGATTGTATTTTTTGTAAAATTTCTTCAGGAGAACTTGGCACGGAATTTTTGTATGAAGATGAGGATTTAGTGATTTTTAAAGATAGAAATCCGAAGGCTCAAACCCATTTACTTGCTGTTCCGAAAAAACATATCGATTCAATTGCGGACATGGAAGACTCACACACTCATTTGATTGGAAAACTTTTTCTTGCATGCAAAAAAATTGCAGACAAGCTTAAGCTTAAGGGCTATAACCTGCACGTTAATGTCGGGAAAGAAGGCGGACAGGAAGTTTTTCATATACATGTACACCTACTTTCTAAGTTTTAATAATGTCTTTTGTAAATTTACATTGTCATTCGCATTACAGTTTGCTTGACGGGTTTGGAAGTCCAAAAGATATTGTTATGCGTGCAAAAGAACTTGGATATCCGGCGGCGGCGCTTACAGATCATGGAGTAACTTATGGCTTGATTGAGCTTTATAATGCCTGCATGGCAAATGGAATAAAGCCTGTTTTGGGATGTGAAATGTACGTTGCGTTACGAACCAGATTTGATAAAGAAGCGAAAGTTGACGTAAGACCTTATCATCTGACATTGCTTGCAAAAAATAACGTAGGTTATAAAAATCTACTTAAACTTGTCACGCAGGCTCATTTGGAAGGATTTTATTATAAGCCAAGAATTGATCTTGGGCTTCTTAAGGCGCATAGCGAAGGGCTTATTGCGTTAAGCGGATGCATTACAGGTCAATTGCCTCGCGCAATTTTATCCGGAAATGAAGAAGATATTCATACCGTTGTTAAAACCTATATAGATATTTTCGGGAAAGAAAATTATTTCTTTGAGATTCAAGATCATCCTTTGATGGAAGACCAAAATGTTGTTAATCAAAAAATAAAAAAATTGTCGGAGGAATATGGAATTCCAATGGTCGCGACAAATGATTCTCATTATCCAAGGCCTGAGGATAGCGAAGTTCACGACATCATGCTTTGTATTCAAACTCAGACAAATGTAAACGACGAAAATAGAATGAGATATATCGGTGACTTTTCGATACCGGACGTAAAAGAATTTGAAAAAGCCATGGCTGATTTTCCGGGGGCTATTGAAAATACGGTAAAAATTGCTGAAATGTGTGATGTAAAATTGGATTTTGGAAAAAATCTAATCCCCTCTTTTGAAACTCCGCAAAACGAAAAACCCGATGATTATTTGAAACAACTTTGCCTTGAAGGACTTAAAAATAGATTTATGCCAAACGAAGTTCCTGCAAGTTATTTTGAACGTTTGGAATATGAGCTTAAGACTGTTCATAGCATGGGATTCGATACGTATTTTTTGATTGTTTCTGATTTCGTGAGATACGCAAAAAGTCAGGAAATTGTTGTCGGACCCGGAAGAGGTTCCGCCGCCGGTTCTATCATCGCGTGGTCTTTAAATATTACAGATGTCGATCCTATCGCATACGGACTTTTCTTTGAAAGGTTCCTTAATCCTGAAAGAGTAAGTATGCCCGATATTGATATCGATTTTGCCGATACTCGAAGAAATGAAGTGCTCGATTATGTTATTAAAAAATATGGAAGGGATAATGTCGCTCAAATCACAACGTTTGGCACTTTGGCTCCAAAAGCCGCGATTCGCGATGTTGGAAGGGCGCTTGGATTTCCTTACGCGGAAGTTGATAAAATCGCGAAAACTGTGCCTGCGCCGGTTCTTGGGAAATATGAGCCACTTGAAGAATATGTAAAAGACAATCCGGATTTTAAAAAAATGTATGACAGCGACCCAAGAGCGAAAAAACTTATAGATTACGCGATGAAACTTGAGGGAACGGTAAGACAAGTCGGAACTCACGCTTGTGCCGTCGTTATTTCAGAAAAACCTTTGACGGAATATACGGCTTTGCAAAATAGCGCGTCGGATGATAATGAAATTGTCACACAATATTCAGCGAAACCGATTGAGGCTTTGGGATTATTAAAAATGGATTTCCTCGGTCTTCGAAATTTAACTGTCATTGAAACAACGTGCAAAATTGTTGCGAGAACCAGAGAGGAAAAAGTCGAAATTTCAAAAATTCCTCTTGATGACCCACTTGTTTTTAAACTTCTTCAAAATGGAGATACTACAGGCATCTTTCAGCTTGAGTCAGCGGGAATGAGAAGATATTTAAAACAGCTTAAGCCAACGATTTTTGACGATATAGTCGCGATGGGCGCGCTTTACAGACCCGGTCCGATGGAATGGATTCCTAATTATATAAAAGGAAAACACGATCCCGATAAAGTGAAATATTTGCATCCGTCTTTCAAATCTATTCTTGAAAATACTTATGGAGTCGCGGTTTATCAGGAACAAATTTTGCAACTTGCGCGAGATTTTGCGGGGTTCTCACTTGGAGAGGCCGATATTTTGAGAAAGGCCGTGGGAAAAAAGATTGCATCACTTCTAGCTGAACAAAGAGAAAAATTTGTGAAAGGTGCGGTGAATAACGGGCACGATGAAAAATTTGCAAGAAAAGTTTTTGAAGATGTTATTGAACCTTTTGCCGGATATGGATTTAATAAGGCTCACGCGGTTTGTTATGGACTTATCGCATATCAAACGGCTTATTTGAAAGCTAAATACCCTATCGAGTTTATGACTGCATTGCTTTGCAGTGATTCCGGAAATACGGAAAAAGTTGTGATGGAAATAAAAGAATGTAACGAAATGGGAATTGATGTTTTGGCTCCTTCAATAAATGAATCTTTTGCGGACTTCACCGTAATTGGTAATGACAAAATACGTTTTGGGCTTGTTGCGATAAAAGGGCTTGGAGAAGGGCCGGTGAGAGAAATCATTAATGCACGCGAGAAAGGTGGTGTTTTCAAATCTTTAGAAGATTTCCTTGAAAGAGTTCCGGTTAAAATTTTAAACAAAAAAGTTTTACAAGCTTTGGCGCTTAGTGGAGCTTTGGATGAATTTGGCGAGAGAAAACAGCTTGCAGAAAATTATGATGAATTTTCAAAATATGCAAAAGGCGCGCAAGCACTCGAAGACAACGGACAGGTAAATTTGTTCGCAGGCTTGACTTCGGAACAATCTGTCCCCTCTTTCACAATGAAAAAAGTTTTGCCCGCGACGTTGATGGAAAAATTAAAAGGGGAAAAAGATTTTCTTGGAATGTATGTTTCAGGACATCCATTAAAAGGTTTCCGAAAATATATTGCGAAAAAAGCCAATCTTATTGCAAATTTGACTAAGAAAAATGTTGGTAAAAAAGTTATTGTAATCGGACTTGTTTGCGACATGAAAAAAATTCTTACGAGAGCCGGATCGTATATGGCGACTTTCGCTATTGAGGATCCTACTGCGAGAATTCGCGCTGTGGCTTTTTCAAAATTTCTCACTCAATTTGGAAATATGTTTACCGAAGACGGACTTTATTCCATCAGCGGAAAACTTGATTTCAGGCAAGGTCAGTATCAAATAATGTGTGATGATTTGAAAGTTTTGTCTTACGACGGCATGGTTCGAAACGCAAAAGAATCCGGAGCTTATGACGACAAAGATAAGTCTGTAACATTTATAAGATTTTTAGATGATATCTTGGCCGAGAAGGAAGAACTTGAAAGTTCAGAGACTCCTGAAATAGCGGAAATTTCTCATACTGAAGAAGTTACGGAAGAAAATTATGTTATAGAAATTGAGGACAGTGTTCCTCCTGAAAAAATGAAAAAACTTAAAGAATTTTTAGAACAAAATAAAGGAGAAACGCCTGTCACTCTTTTTGTTAAAAATAAAAAAATAAAACTTCCTTTCGGCATTAATTTGTCCGAGAATTTCGAAAAAAGTGTCTCGGAGATTTTATCCGATTGAAAAATAATCTTAACTTCTCTAAGATAAGGGAGATTTTAATTTAATTATATGTATAGAACTCATACCTGCGGGGAACTGACTGACAAAAATGATGGAGATAAGATAATTTTAGCCGGCTGGGTAAACAGGAGACGCGATCACGGCGGCGTTATTTTCATAGATTTGCGCGACAGATATGGCGTAACTCAAATTGTTTCTGATCCTGTCGGACACAAAGACGCACATGATGTTCTTAATGATGTGAGACCTGAATTTGTGCTTCAAATAAACGGAATTGTAAGGAAAAGACCTGAAGGAAACGACAATCTAAATATGAATACCGGAAAAATAGAAATTGTAGTCACGAAAGTGGAAATACTTAATTCTTCAAAAACACCTCCTTTTGAAATAGATCAAGAAACTGACGTTAATGAGGAATTGCGACTTACTTATAGATATTTGGATCTTCGCAGAGACAGGCTGAAAAATAATATAATTCTTCGACACAAAGTCGTAAAACATATTCGTGATTATTTTGAAAAAGAAAATTTTGTGGAAATTGAAACTCCTATTTTAATTAAAGGAACGCCTGAGGGAAGCCGCGAATACCTTGTGCCTTCAAGACTTTATAATGGAAATTTTTATGTATTACCACAGTCACCTCAACAATTGAAACAGTTGCTTATGGTGGCGGGGTTCGATAGATATTTTCAAATTGCGAGATGTTTCAGGGACGAGGATCAACGCGGAGACAGACAGCCTGAATTCACTCAAATGGACGTGGAAATGTCTTTCATTGATGAAAACGACATCATGTCTTTAAATGAGAAATTGATGATTGAATTGGTTACAAAATTTGTGCCGAATAAAAAGATTTTGAAAAAACCCTTTCCTGTTTTGACTTACGATGAAGCAATGAACAAATATGGCGTGGATAAGCCGGATATCAGATTTGAGCTTCCTCTTTCAGACGTCACTGATCTTGTTAAAAACTCTGAATTTGGAGTGTTTAAAGATGCTGTAAAAAATAGTGGAATTGTTAAAGCGTTGAAAGTCACAGGTGGCGCAAAATTTACCAGAAAAGAAATTGATGAATTTACAGAAACTGCAAAAATATATGGAGCAAAAGGCCTTTCTTATATTTTGATTGATAAAGAACCAAAATCTTCAATCGTTAAATTTTTCAAGAAAGAAGAGCTTGATGAAATTTTTGAAAGATGTGAGGCAAAAGACGGAGACGCCGTATTTTTTGCAGCAGATAAATTTAAAACCGCTTGCGAAGCGCTTGGACATGTAAGAATTTCTGTTGCTCAAAAAATGAAACTTATCGACGAAAATATTTTTGCATTTTTGTGGGTAAAAGATTTTCCTATGTTTGAATATGATGAGGAAAACAAGACCTTGGCGGCAGTCCATCATCCATTTACGTCTCCTAAAGATCCGGAAGATTTTGAAAAAAATCCAAAAGAGTCCTTGGCGAAAGCTTATGATATTGTTTTAAACGGCACTGAAATTGGCGGCGGATCAATCAGAATTCATGACAGAAAAGTTCAAAAAAAGATTTTCGATATTTTACAAATTGAAGATGAAGATAGCGAAAGAAGATTTGGACATATGCTTAGAGCTTTTGAATATGGAGCGCCTCCTCATGGCGGAATTGCTTGGGGAATTGATCGTTTGATTATGATTTTTGCCAATGAGCCTAATATTCGTGAGGTTATCGCCTTCCCTAAGGATCAAAAGGCAAAAGATTTAATGCTTGGAGCTCCTTCAGAGATGCCAAAAAAGCAAATCGAAGAACTAGGCATTAAGATTATAGAAAATAAAAAAGACTAAATTGCGATTTTTTGGCTTTTGTGCTAAAATATATCGATAAATTAAATCTAGAAAATGAATTTTTGGTTACTTATATCAATTGTTGTCGTTGTTTTGATCGGGATTACCGTGTTAATCCTGAAGTATCTTCAATTTAGAGCAAATATTGAAAGAACTTTTAATATGGTTTTTCTTGAGATTAAAATCCCGAGAAAAGAGTCGAAAGAAGATAAAGAAGTTGAAGGTGAACAATTTTCGATGCAAAAAGATTTCAAGGAAATATGCGGAGGCATAATGTCTCAATTTTATACAACTTTGCATAGTATTTATAACGAACGTTTGGACAGATTTGTCTCAGGGCAAGATTTTCTTTCGCTTGAATTTGCCGTTTTGGATTCAATTGTGCATTTTTTCGTTGTTTGTCCGAGAGATTTACAGCCTCTTATCGAAAAACAGCTTACTGCGTTTTTTCCGGACGCTTATATTGAACAAGTTGAAGATTATAATATCTTTAAGCCTAAAAGCCGTGTTGTTTCGACATATATTGTGCCTACGAAAGAATTCTATTTCCCGATAAAGGCTTATTCAAGAATGAATGCTGATCCTTTAAACGGAATTATAAATTCTCTTTCAAAAATTGATTCCAATGAAGGTGCCGCAATCCAAATTATGGTTAGGCCGGTTGATAATGATTGGCAAGAAAAAGGCCGAGGAAAAGCCAGTGAAATTTTTCAAAATAAGAAAAAACATAATGCGCAGTGGTACAATCCTTTGACTTGGCTTGTCGCGATTTTTGATTTACTTGTGAAAGGCGAAGCAGGAAAAGAATCTCATGATACTCAGGAAAAAACGACTCCTATGACAGATGAAGAAGTAAAGGCAATGGAGGAAAAGAATTCGAAACCGGGATTTGAAACTATTATCAGGCTTGTTTCTTCAGCCGAGACGAAAGAAGCTGCTAAAACAAATCTTGTTTCAATGAAGAGTGCTTTTTCTCAGTATGGATCATCCAACGGAAACAGCTTTGAAGGCACGCATTGGCATGATAATAAAACTCTTGTAACGAATTTTATTTTTAGAAATTTTAAGCGTGGATTTCAGCAATGGCTTTCTCACAAGAAAATGATGTTGTCTTGCGATGAACTTGCAAGTATTTTTCATATTCCAAACATAAGATTCAATAAATATCCTTCGATTGCGTGGCAAAATTATAAGATTGCTCCCCTTCCTCCAAATATTCCGCAAGAAGGTTTACTTATCGGATACAATGTTTATCGCGGAGAAAAGAAAAAAGTTTGTATTAAAAATGAGGATAGGTTTAGACATTTTTATGTCATTGGACAAACAGGTACAGGTAAATCTTCCGTTTTGCAGGTAATGATAAGGCAAGATCTTAAGGACGGTAAAGGTATTTGCGTAATTGATCCACATGGATCTCTTATTGAAGACATTTTGCCATTTATCCCTAGAGAAAGGGCTGATGACGTAATTTATTTTGATCCTTCCGACATGGAGCGTCCGCTTGGACTTAATATTCTTGAGGCCGACACATGGGAAGAGAAAGAGCTTGTCGCGCTTGATGCAATGAACATCATGATTAAACTTTTTGATGAAGAAGTGTTTGGTCCGCGTATTCAGGATTATTTCAGAAACGGTTGTTTGACTCTTATGTCAGACCCAAATGGTGCTTCTTTGACTGAAATGGTTAGACTTTTCACAGATGATGATTTTGCAAAAGTAAAACGACAATATGTAACAAATCCGATTGTTGCTTCTTTCTGGGATCATCAAATGGCAAAGACAGGAGCAAGAGAAAAACAAGAAATGATTCCGTATTTTGCTGCTAAGTTCGGGCAATTTGTCACAAATACAATGATGAGAAATATCATCGGACAAACAAAATCCGCTTTTGATTTTTCTAAGGCAATGAATGAGAACAAAATTTTGCTTATGAATCTTTCGAAAGGTAGCGTCGGAGAAATAAATTCAAAATTGCTTGGTTTGATTGTCGTACAAAAAATACAGATGGCGGCTTTGAAGAGACAAAAAATGGCGAAGGAAGATAGAAAAGATTTCTTCCTTTACATCGATGAGTTCCAAAATTATGTCACGGATAGTATTGAAACAATCCTTTCGGAAGCCAGAAAATATCGCCTTGGGCTTACTATGGCGCATCAGTATCTTGCTCAGCTTGAGGAAGGCGGTGCCGCAAACAAGAAAAAAGCTAATTTAAAGGATGCTGTTTTTGGTAACGTTGGGACTATCATGTCTTACAAGATTGGCGCACAGGATGCCGAGTTTATGGCCAAAGAAATGGCTCCGGTATTTAGCGACAGAGATCTTATAAATATAGATAAATATAAAGCCGTAATGAAACTTTCAGTCGATACTCAGCCTTCACGTCCGTTCAGTATTACTCCTGTAAATCCTTACACCGAGGAAGGAGATAAAGAGGCGGCAGAGGCTTATAAACAACTTTCAAGACTCAAGTACGGAAGGGATCGGGAATTTGTGGATAGGGAAATATTACGCAGAATTGGCGTAGTGTAGCTAAAGTTTCCACTTTTTGCGACGTTTTAATTAAAAAAGACTTTCTGGTTTTGACAAGTCTAAGTTCCTGAGTGGGGGGCTTTTTTGTGGTATAATATTGAGATTTCAAAACAAAAATCAAAAACAAAAATAATGAAAAACAGAAAAACAAAAATAAATATAGAAATAGTTCCTGTCGTAGTTTTGACTCTTCTTTCACTTTTTGCTTTAAGTCCCCTATCATCTTTTGGTGGAGACTTGGCGGAAGCTGAGGGATTTCAAACTTCGGCTGACGGGATTAGTTATCCTTACACTCAAACATTCACAACTTCTGCGTATTATTCTCCGTTACCATGTCAGCAAAAATATGCGACAGGTAGTTATGAGGCGGATATAAGATTAAATGGACATGGAGTTCACGGAGCTGATGGTACAGACGTTTATCCCGGAATGGTTGCGGCTCCAAAGTCTTACCCTTTTGGAACAAAACTTTACATTCCAGGAATTGGAATAGTTGCCGTGCACGACAGAGGTGGAGCGATTGTGGATTCGAATGGAGATCCAAACAGACACGACAGACTTGATATTTGGATGGGATATGGAGACGTAGGGCTTAAAAGAGCATTGGCTTGGGGAAAAAGAAATGTAGATATCACCGTTTACGGTATAAATAATGAATTGTCCGAACAAATTTCTTTGGTCGGGTACAGCGAAGAAGAAAAAATTGCAAAATGTGGATCAACCGTAACTACTGAAGTTCCGGATGTCACTTTGACTACAACTTCTTTTGTTGAAAAACCAAAAGTTGAAATACAAATTCCTTCTGACGGGACGATGCCTGTGAATCTTTCCTCAGGAGCAACCGGCAATACCGTTAAAGCGTTGCAAAATGAGCTTAAGAAGCTTAATTACTATAAAGTTGAGCCTACAGGAGTTTATGATGAATTGACTGCGCACGCCCTATTTAAATTCCAACAGGCGCAAGGAATTGTTTCAGCGGAAACTGAAACAGGCTCAGGAGTTTTCGGACCTACTACAAGATCAAGAATGAATGAAATTATCTCTCTTCGAAGCTATACAAAACTTGCAATTGAAACAAAAAAAGGAACAAATTCCAATCCTGCAAAGATTCCGGAAGAAGCAAGGCAGGCTTATCTTACAAACACGCTTGCGTTTGGATCCAAAGGAAATGAGGTAAAGAAATTACAAGAATTCTTGAAGAAATCCGGATTTTTCAAAAGCCTAGTTGTTACAGATTATTACGGAGAAATCACGAAAGAAGCCGTTGCTCAATTTCAGATTGCGAACAAAATCATCTCTGATAAATCAGATAAAGGTGCAGGTGTTGTCGGACCTGAAACGCTAAAGAAAATCAACGAACTTTCTTAAAATTTCCAGTCGTAAAACTTTGCGATGAATTCACCGTTTAGGCTTGAGCTTGAATCTGTTGCAGTAACTTTTCCGCAAACATAGTCAGAGCCAAAGTAAGTGATTTCAACTTTCGCGTTGTCATCAAATACAGCGCCGGCAAGTTTTTCTGTATATACGTTTAGCCAATCCAATTTATTATTTTCCGCGTCTTTTCTATAATTCCAAACTCCTGCTTTTAGTGGAGATTTGTCTTTATTCTTAAGATCAAAAGATACTCTTACGTCTTTTCCTGCTATTGTGTGCGCTGAATAATTTTTAGGATCGAAATCGTTGTAATTCATGAAATAAAATGTTCCTGATTCAGGACCCCATGAAAGAAACCATGAATTAGATGGTACAAAAGCCACTGTTCCGGCTTCCTCAGATTTTACAACCAAAGTGTTTTTTGTAGGGCAACCTTCCGGAGCGTTTGCAATTTCTTCAACTACCGCCGCTTCATCACCTGCAGGCGCTGGTGTTCCTTCTTCCTGTGTTTTGCTACATGCAGACAAAAGCAAAGTTGTTGACAATGCCAATACTAGAAGTTTTTGAATTTTCATGCGAAAATTGGTTAAGTTTTTATTTAGGTAAGCGTAATTTGAAAATTTAAAATTGTACAGATATTTTGGTTGACAGATTGCGTTCAAGATTTTTCATCTTATCTTCAGTTTCGAGAACTTCTTTGGAAATGTTTGGATATTTTTTTCTGCTTTCGTCGATGCGAGTTTGAAGTGAAACAATTTTATTTTCGTAAACTCTTTTGTCGGCATAATATAAAATTTTTTCTTCCAAAGTTTTCAAATTATCTATTTGCGAAAAGTCGTGTTTTTCGACAAGATTTGCCATTTCTTTTTCATTTATTTTTCGTAAATAATCAGCCATTTTTTGCGCATGACATTTCCCGTCGGTTTTAAAAACATCGTGGATTAAAGCTGATTTTATTATAATATTTTTTCTGATTTTTATTTTTTTCTCTTTAATTCTGTCTGCCAAAACAGCGCATACCTCAGCCACTTTTTGCATGTGTAAAATTATATTCTGGGGAACTGAAAATTTTTCGTATATTTTTTTTATTTCAGCTTTTTTCATTTATTTGTGTTCTGTTATTTTTATTTTTCTTGAATTCTCGTCTGTGTATGAAATTTCCACGTCTATTCTTTTTTTCGGCAAAATATTTTTCATCTTATCAGCCCATTCAACAACAATTATATTATTTTTATTTTGCATAATTTCATTTAATTCAAGGGCCAAAAGTTCGTCGATTTGTTCAAGTCTGTATAAATCGATGTGATAAATATTTTTCCCGTTTTTTTTGTGATGTCTGATGTATGTGTATGTCGGACTTTTGATTGAGATGTTTTCTATGCCTAAACTCTCGGCCAATCCCTTCGTAAATATCGTTTTTCCGGTTCCAAGATCCCCAAAAAGACAAACGACTCCCCCGTTTTTGATTTCATTTGAAATTGATGCCGCAATTTCCTTGGTTTGCGCTTCGCTATTTGTAATATAGGTCTTATTCATTGATTTTTGGTTCGGAATTTGATATAATTTTATAATTTAATAAAACAAAAACAAACACAAAATGAAAAAAGATAGAAGTTACTACTTTCAGCATCCCCTTTTTACATTACTTTTGGTAGGTGTTTTTGCCTCTTCTCTGTACGTAGGAGGGATGTATTCAAATCTAATTTATACGAGCGTAGTTGGCTATCCTGAGCATGCGCCTTTTGACGGAACAGTTTATCCGATCAAAAAAATTCCTGATTGGACACATATAACATCCGATAAATATAAATCTGCTTATGACGCTTTTAGCGAAGGAGAGCTAACTGATGTTCCAAAATATGAACCTGAAAAACTTTTGATAAAAACAGACACTTTGAAATGGGGAAATGCCACTGACGACAAAGTGAGAAACGCAAAAATCACTTATAGCGTACCTTACATGGGAAACTATCTTTTGGACGGAAAAGAAAATGCAGGATCGCATTTGGCGATTGACATTAAAGTTCCGCAAGGGACTCCGGTTTATTCTGTTATGAATGGGACTGTTATCAAAGCCTCAAATCAATCATCAGGTTTTGGACATCACGTTGTAATTCAACACAACAATGTTCCAAGCCTTGAAGATGCAAATCAAAAAATCACACTTTATTCTTCTTACAGCCATTTGAGCGAAGTTCAAGTTTCTGTCGGAGATGTTATTACAAAAGGACAACAAATCGCGTTAAGTGGAAAAACAGGAACAGCGACAACGCCTCATGTCCATTTTCAAATGGACAACAGCGAATCGCCTTGGCATCCATTTTGGCCTTTTACAAACAAGGAAATGAGCGATGCCGGACTTGATTTCTTTGGTGCGATAAATGCCGGACTTGGAAAAGAAAGTGCATTGTCTACGACTGTAAATCCTTTGAAATATGTAAATGTTTACATAGATCCTAATGCGATTTATTCAAATGCAGGGACGACTTCTTCTTCAGCTGTGACACCAGATGTTACGCCCGCAACAACTGCTGTTGACGGTGCCGCCACTGCAACAAGCGCTGTTCCAACTTCTGAAGAACCTGTTGTAGAAACTTCTACGCCTGTTGTCGCTGTTGAAACTCCAGCGGTATCAGAAACTCCTGTTGTTGAAGAAAAAGTTTTGACTTTTGAATTTGAAATTAATGACACTTATACGGAAAATCAAAATGCACAATTCACAATTTTGCTTAGAGATCAAAATGGAAATGCTTTCAAAGACGGATTTCTTGGTGAAGCCGTAGTTTCCTCAGTTAGAGGAAATTTCATAGCAACTTCACCTATTTTCTCAAGTCTCCAATTTAACAATAACGGAGAATTTGTGAATTCAATGAAAAATATGAAAGCCGGAAATGACAAATTAAAATTGGATTTTGACGGAAAAACTTATTATTCAAAAGAATTTACAATTGTTGAAAACATGACCGGAGATTTATTTTCCGATGTCCCTGCGGGTTCAAAATACTATGAAGCCGTAAATTATTTGGCTAAAACAAAAGTAATTGCAGGATACGGCGACGGGACTTTCAAGCCTGATAATGTTGTAAACAGAGTTGAGGCTTTGAAATTTATTCTTGAAGCTATAAACAAAAAATTGGACAGCGGACACCTTCCTTTCAAAGACACTTCTTCGAAAGAATGGTATGCGAAATACTTGTATACTGCATATAAAGCCGGTGTCGTGAGCGGATATGAAGACAAAACTTTCAGACCGACAAGCACTGTAAATAAAGCTGAATTTTACAAGATTTTATTTGCGGGAATGGAGGTAGATGTCAGAGACAGCGTCGGCGTGAGCCCTTATTCTGACGTAAAAGTCGGCGATTGGTTCGCTCCTTATATCTCTTATGCAAAAAATCTTGGCGTCATCGAAGACGGAATCAAAAAACTAAATCCGTCCGGAGGAATGACTCGCGGCGAAGTCGCTTATGCGATGTACAAGCTGATGTTGACGATGAAGTAAAAAAGCTTTCACTGTAGTCTTATTTAACCAACGCTTGACAAAGTGTGTGTGTGTGGTACTATACGTTTAGTATTATTATTTTATAAATAATTTCTGTATGAATATTTTAAGAAAAACAGGTGAGGCTCTTGGTTTTACTAAGGGACCTGAAGCTAAGCCGGTTGTTGACTCTAAAGAGGTTGCTGGTATTAGGGATAATGCAGGGAGAAGTGCCTTGTATCTTTCTCAGAAGGCAGAATTTGATGCTTTGTTTGGCGATAAATCCAAAATGCAGGTTGTTGAATCATTAACCAATAAACGTCGTGCTAAAGGTGAGGATTATGGTACTTATGGCGATATTATGGTTGGTGATGGTGTAACTGTCGATGGGAAAAAATGCTTGGTTGCTTATAACATAAGCGATAAATATCCTCGCCCACGTGGACCTAATCGTAACGCAAAAACCTATTTTATTATTAAAGTCGAGGTTCAGGATTAATATTTTTAGTAGGACTTGAATCTGTCGCAATTAAAAAGCACCTTGTTGCTACAAAGTGCTTTTTTTCATAGCCATTAGAATAATTGGTTTATTTTAGCCTTAAGATTGGAGCCAAATCCAGAACCATTGTGTCTTTTTTCGTTGTTAGTTCATTAAAATTCTTTTTCTTGTAGAATTCTTTTGCGGATTCATCTATTGCGTCTACCACGATGAGTCTGCATGGAAGAAACGCCTTCCATTGAATAGCAATTGACATTACAAACCTTATCGCCATGCTTCCGTAACCTCTGTTTTGATATTTTTTATCTATAATTAATTGTCCTATTTTTATTGCTGGGCGTTCATAAAGACCTTTTGCCTTTGTCGTTTTTAAATATTTCTTCCCCACACTACATATTGATATAGCGATGTATCCTAAAAAAACATTGTCCGTATTTTTCATTACAAATATCTTTGCTATAAATTCTTTTGAACATTGTGAAGCTTTTTTGTTGAAGAAATTTATTATGTCTTTGTGGTTTTCTTCATATTCAAAAGTTGTCGGAATCTTCATTCCGTCTTTAAATGGGAAGAAATTTACTTGAAAATCATTTGAATCGTTCATTTAGCATAGCTCTGACTACGCCATCAAGAGCCTTTGATCCCTCCCACAATTCCCTTTCTTGTTTTGTGAGTTTTTTCCTCTTGTCATTTCTTTTCAGCATTTTCTCAAACCGAACATAGTCCTTCTCTGATAAAAGTATCGGTTCTGTTGGAGATTTCATTGCCATAAGAATTGGATTATTCGTTATTTTTATACCATGCTTTCGGGCATGAATTAAGGCTTTTGTATTTACATGTTTGGCAAATATTTTGATGTAAACGTGAGGAATTTAGCATGTCGACATTAAGAAAATATTAAATTTTTATAAAAAATTTCTAAAATCTTTTTAATACCGATTTTTGTTCAGTAAGACTATATTTATATCCACTTGACAAAGTGTGTGTGTGTGGTACTATATGATTGTTAATATTATCTTATAAACGATTTATATATGGATATTTCAAGAAAAGCTCCTGATGCCGTCGGTCCATCGGAAAAACATGCTGAGGCTGTTAACCCAGTTGGTGATGAAAAAGTCGCTAATGTTAGGGGTGATACAGGGTCAAATGCTCTATCTGCTTTGGATACAACTAGACCCACTGTAGTGTCTAATGAAAGACTTACTGAGCTTTTTGGCGATAAATACGATCCTAGATACCCGCATGGTTTTGTTAGATTGTTACATAATCTTCATTATGCCAAAGGCGCTGATTACGGAACTGATGGAGAAGTTATGGTTGGTGAAGGTGTGACTGTTGATGGAAAAAAATGCTTGGTTGCGTACAGGGTGTCTGGTAGAAATCCTCGTCTGCGTGAACCTAGCAGGAGTGGGCACTATACTTTTTTTACAGTCGAAGTTCAGGATTAATATTTTAAATTAAATTTTTAATTATTTTTTTCTATGTCTACTAATGGTGTTCCTCAAGAAGACGAAAGAGAGCCTAGGTTTGGTGAAAATTTCAATCCTGATGATAGAAACAGGCTTGATGTTCTTCATAAAGGAGAACCTTTGCCTCAGGCTGTGAATACAGCTCGCGAGGTTCGCGGACAACTTAAATCTACAGTCGACAGAACAAATGTGGAAACCCAAGGGTGGCCAAAGTGCCCTTCTGATGTTCATAGCGTGGAGGATTTATTTACTCGTGCAAAAGACACGGTTGCAGGCAGATGGAATTCTTCAGCGAAAGCTGTTATTGACCTGAAAGCCGCACAGTGGCTTAAAGAAATTCCTAAAACAAGAAAAAATGCCGAACTTAGAAAAACTTTGGCTGATTCTGATCTTTTAGAAAAATGTTTGGGAATGCAAGACTTGAGCGCCTTTGAAAATATAAGAGAGATTAATCCTGAGGCTTGGCGTACGCTTGTTTTGGCCTCTTCAGAGAGACAATTGGCTTCTGTTGAGCTATCAAGACGCTGGGTAAAAGAATTGCCGGAAGAAAGTTTGGCAAGGCTTGGAGTTGCACGAGATGAACTTCAGTTATTTTTGGACAGTGCAAGTCTTACGGGAAAATTTTTGGATCAGGCTTATACAAAACAAATAGAATTGGCGGATGCACCGGGTGGATCAGTCGAGACTGAGCTTGGCGCTGAACCGGGAGCTAAATATATTTACGATATTCAGCCAAATCCTGAAAGTGATAAAAGAGAAGACAAGCCTTTCAAGGATGTTTTCAAATTTGAATTTTCAAAACTTGTTCATAATTTTGAAGAATTGGCTAAAAGATCAGAGAAATTATTGGCGGAAGGCAAAATCCCGGAAACTTATCGCAATTTTCCGGCTTATTTGAGACAAATGGCACAGGTTTACGGATCTGAAAATGTAAATCCTGCAGAACTTGACACAATGTGGCAAGATCTTCAGGCAAGTGCTGTGAAATTGGCAAAAGAAGGATGTCCTATTATGCTTATTCCACAAAGTTGTCCAATGGCTTCAGGTGATGCCGGTAAAGTGGACGTGGAAATAAGACTTGGATTCCAGACCCCTGAAACCGCCGAATTAAGCAAAATTATTGATAAATCAAAACCTATCGGTCAAGGAATTCTTGATGAACACAAGGATGCCCTTGCGAAACCGTACGAATTTCCTCCTGTAATCGTGAATATCCAGCCTTTTGCGTTTGGACCGAATTTACATTTTTACACAGAAGGACAATCTGAAAGGGAGGTAATTATGCTTCATGCAAATGTTAGCGCCGAATCTGCGGCCAAGACCAGAATTCCTTTGCTTGGAAAACTATCAAATCAAGCAGGAGAAATAGATGATGAAACTTTCAAGAAATCTTCTGCAGTAGATACAGCTTTCCATGAAATGGGTCATGCAATCTTCGCAGTTGAAGACGCTGATGTAAAGGAAAGATTGGGGCAGGGAGCTGTTGATTCAGCCGTTTTGGATGAATTAAAAGCTGAAACCGCAGGTATTGAGCTATTATTGCGCGGTCTTTCAAAGGATAATTCAGAGGCTAATAAAAAATTCCTTAAGAAACAACTTTTGGTAAAACTTGCTACCGTTGCCGAATATGTTGAGCAAAACTCAAATAAACGAGGCAGTGAAGGAGAACGTTATTATTTCGCCGGTGTCGGTGTTCTAAAAGCTCTTTTTGACGCAGGAGTTTTGGTCGATAGAGACGGTAAATATGACATAACTGATGCGGAAGCCGGATTTAGGGCTATTGCTGATGTTGGAATGGACATTGTTAATAAATTTTATTTAGATGCAACCGAACAGCAATTTGTTAACACTGCTGGACCTAGCAGACTTGCTAGTACTTGGACAGATGCAAGTGGTGAGCTCCATGTAGTTGTAGCTGAACCCACCCCTGTTTATGTTAACAAAAGCGTGAAAGCTTTCGTTGCTGACTTAAGAAAGCAGGAAAATGATCCAAGAGTTGCAGAGTTTATTGAAAGAGCGAAGGCTTAAGGCTTATAAAATGGTATCCGCGGCAGGATTTGAACCTGCGGCCTTTGCCTTAGAAGGGCATTGCTCTATCCAGCTGAGCTACGCGGACATGTAGAGATTACTTTGGATTTTTACACTGTTTAAGCCAAATTTTCAATAGGAATTATAATTTGAACAGAAAAATTTCTATAATTATGCCTATGAGATTGTTTAGTACGTGCAAAATTATGGCCGGATAAAGAGATTTTGCCTTTATCGTGATGGCACTTGCGATTAGTCCAAACACAAAAATAGGGAGAATTTTGCTAAAGTTTGAGAACAAAGTTGCCATCAATAATGCGTAAATTACAGCAGACAAAATCACCACAATTTTGCTGTGAATATTTGTTTTTTCTATGAGGTAGTTTAATAAAAGTCCTCTAAAAATTATTTCTTCAATCAGCGGAATTATAAACGCGATTACAAAAGCTATTATTGCAATATTGTAGTTTGACGCGAGATTTAAAATATTTTTGTCGACAAAAGGCAATATCCTCTCCCCTATTTGCCATCCGTAAATTTTGAGTCCGCCAAAAACTATCAGCATACTCGCTATGAAATTTATGCCCATGTATAGCAAATATCCACCAAGCGATAATTTCGCTATTTCAAGCCCTTTTATTTTTCCTGATGCAAAAATGTTCTTCATGTTCTAGAATAGTAACGAAATCATTTTATATTCTTTATGGATTTAAGGAAAGAAGAACGCCTAATGAAGGTTTACCATCACCATCCGACACCTTTTGTGTTTAAAATGGTAAAAACGATTATCGGATTTTTGCCGTTTTTCTTTTTGTTATATATGGCCAAAGACTCGTTCTCAATGAAAGGATTTGTGATAGCGCACCTCGTTCTTTTTGCTCTTTTTGCAATTGTTTGTGCTTATACTTCAATAATATATTGGTCTGACACTCTTGTTGTCACGAATGAAAGAATAATTTATATCAATTGGACTGGGCTTGCCACGCGCAAGGAATCCGAGGCTTTTTTGAGTGATATTGAGGAAATACAAACTCAGGAAAAAGGTTTTATTTCAAAATTTTGGATATTCGATTATGGTAGATTTAGACTCGAAACAGCTGCAAGTTCGGTTAGTATAGATTATAATGAAGCTCCTGATCCGGAAGGAATTCGAAAATTTATATATCACATCAAGCCACAATAATGATTGAACGAGAAGAAGAAAATTTGATGACAGGTAAAAAAGTCGAAGCGTCAGACTTTGTACAGTTTGAAAATGTGCTTAGACCAAAGACTTTTAATGAATATATCGGACAAACAGCTTCAAAAGAAAATTTGAAAATTGCGATTGAGGCGGCAAAAAAACGCGGAGACGGACTTGATCATATTTTGATTCATGGGGCTCCTGGACTTGGAAAAACGACACTTTCACAAATTATTGCAAATGAATTTGGTGCGAATATTCGTATAACTTCAGGGCCTGCTTTGGAAAAACAAGGAGATGTTGCGTCTATTGTTTCGAATCTTGAACCTAATGACATTTTGTTTATTGATGAAATCCACAGACTTAAGCCTGTTGTTGAGGAAGTTTTGTATTCCGCGATGGAAGATTTTGGAATTGATATCGTGCTTGGGAAAGGTCCTTCCGCAAGGACAATGAGAATTGCTCTGCCTCATTTTACTCTTATTGGAGCCACGACTAAGATTAGCATGTTGTCCGCGCCGCTTCGCGGAAGATTTGGGAATGTATTAAAACTTCAATTTTATACGACCGACGAAATCAAAGAAATTCTTTTGAGGTCTGCGAAAATTCTAAAATGCAAAATTGATGATCCTGCCGCGACTCTTCTTGCTAAGTCTTCAAGACAAATTCCGAGAATTGCGAATCGTTTATTAAAGAGAGTTAGAGATTATGCAGATGTGAAAAACAAATCCGTTATAGATTTTGGTGCAACGAGAGAAGCGCTTGATGCAATGGGAATCGACGAATTGGGCTTGGACAGCGTGGATCGAGAAATTCTTTCTGTCATTATTGAAAAATTCAAAGGCGGACCTGTGGGATTAAATACAATTTCCGCGGCAACTTCAGAAGAAGAAGACACAATTGAAGATATTTACGAACCGTTTTTGATAAAAATGGGATTTTTGGAAAGGACTGCAAGAGGAAGAATTGCAACGGACAACGCTTATGAGCATTTAGGTTTAAAATTACAGAGAAATCTTATATAATCAGTTCGTTTAAAAATTAAAAAGATAAATATGTTTAATAAAAAGATTTTTATTTTTTCCGTGGTTTTGATGTCTTCTATTTTCTTTTCCGGATGCGGTGTCGGCGGATTTTTCAAAGATGATGCCGATATCACTACAAAAGTCGGAGTTTTGAAGGACAAGCCTTCCGACGCAACTTATGACGGGACTCATATACTTGTGGACGAAAAAGACAATATTACTCCTTTGAGAAGCCTTATTCTTAATCTTGGAAGCAACGAATATCTTGAAAATAAAGTTCAAGTTATGGGCTTTATGAACACAAAAGATGATGTTTTTGAAGTTTCAGGCGTATCTGTGATGGAGGTTCTTTCAAAAGATAAAACCGACAAAGACTTGGTTTCATATAAAAACACCGATCTTGGTTTTGAAATAAATTATCCAAACGACTGGGCTCTTGAAGATCTTGGAGACAGCGTTGTTTTGACTGCTCCAACTTTAAAAAATGAAACTGTCGGGAAACCCGACGTCGTAACAATTCTTCAAACACCTTTTGTTTTTGATCCTACTGCGCCAAACAAAGATTCTATAGATGACGCTTTGTTTGCGTATGCTGATAAAAATTTGCCTAAAATGGCTGACCCTTCTTCATATTTGAACAAGGTCGGAGAGGATTTGTTGGATGCGCTAAAAATTTCCAGAAACAACAATGAAGATGTTTATTTGTATAGAAACGGGCTTATTTATCAGATTTCTTTTGTTGCGGGAAATCCTACCGTTTCCGAACATAAAAATGCATATAACGAAATTCTTTCAAGCTTTAAATTTACAGGATTTACTTCAGAGATTTCCGATTCCGGAGACAATAGTGAAGAACCTTCTGTTTCAGAGGAAACGCTTCCGGTTTCAGATTTGAAGTTTTCAGTTTTCGAAAGTCTTCCTTTTAAATTTAAGGGTGAATATCCTGCAAAATGGTATTACTCCGGAGAAAAGGCTTCTATGCAAGGATCTTCGTATCATTACTCCTTCACGGAGACTTCTGACGGCAAAGAACTTATAGGACTTGATATTGTTTCAGGAGACTTGCCTTCCGGCAAAAATCTCAAATTTGGCGCGTTTGAATGTGTCGAAATTGATAAAGGAGATCAAATTGCCATATATGTAAAGGTCGACAACCACACCTTTCTTCTAAGCGGAAACAAACAATATCGCGATATTATCTTGCTAATGTCAAGTAAGATTTCTAGCACTCAAGGTGTTTAAGTGCTAATATTGTATGGTACAAGGATTTTCTCTTACGTAAAGCATAAATCGCTCTTATAGGGTGAAAGTATCAGCGTTTTATGGTAGAATTTATTGATAAATTAATCAAAAATAAAAATGACAGAATTCAATCAATTTGAAAAATTCACAAAAGAGGCAAAAAGGGCTCTCGTTGTTGCACAGGAAAAAGCTAAGGATGCAAATTTAAATTATGTTGGAACGGAACATGTCCTTATGGGAATTTTGGCTCAAGAAAATTCTCTTGGTGCCTCCGTACTGTTAAATTTCGGTGTTTCTTTGGACAATGTAAACCTTGTTCTTAAGACTGTAGGAAGAAACAGCACTTCTAATGTTGCGAGCGCAGGTCAGGCCACAGGTCTTTCAGGCTTTGCAAAGGAAGTTATAGAGGGCGCGGTGAAGCTTGCTCATGACAACGGACATTCTTTTGTCGGAACAGAACATCTACTTCTTTCGCTTGTTTCACAAGACAACACTGCGGCTACTGTTATATTGGAAAATATGAAGGTGTCCCCTGCTGATGTAAAAGCCCAAATTCTTGAAATTTTTGACAGAGCAAAAAATTACGATCCTAAAAACGGATCAATGGATGAAAGTTCGAGCGGAGTTCATATGCCTCCAAAAAATGGCAATGCGATGAATCCTATTGAATTTTTCCTTGCGGGACTTCAGGGCATGATGAACGGACAAATGAAAGACGAGACGCCTAATTATAAAAAGAAAAAAACAGTGGCGGCTCAAAACGGCAAAAAAACAAATACACCGGCGCTTGATTATTTCACAACTGATCTTGTGGATGAGGCTAAAAAAGGAAAATTGGATCCTATTGTTGGACGTAAAAAAGAAATTGAACGCGTGATCAGCATTCTTTCGAGAAAGACAAAAAATAATCCGGTACTTATCGGAGAATCCGGAGTCGGTAAAACTGCGGTTTGCGAAGGACTTGCTCAAGCGATTGCGGCTGAAAAAGTGCCTGACAATATGCTAGATAAGAGGATTTTGTCACTTTCAATGGCATCGATTGTCGCAGGGACAAAATACAGAGGAGAATTTGAAGAAAGAATAAAACAAATTATCGAGGAAGTTATGAGTCAGGACAATGTGATTTTGTTTATTGACGAACTTCACACGGTTATGGGAGCCGGAAGCGCGGAAGGAAGTTTGGACGCGGCGAATATTCTAAAACCGGCTTTATCTCGCGGAAAAGTTCAGGTTATTGGAGCGACTACCACCGCGGAATTCAGAAAACATATTGAAAAAGATGCGGCCCTTGAAAGAAGGTTTCAGTCCGTTATGGTTGAGGAAACTTCTCCTTCAGAAACTTTGGAAATTTTACATGGAATTCGAGAATCTTTTGAAGAACATCACAATTTACTTATTACAGATGACGCTTTGTCTGCCGCAGTCACTCTTTCAAAACGATACTTGAATGATAAATTTTTGCCTGACAAAGCTATTGATTTGGTCGACGAAGCATCCGCTAAAAAGCGCATAAATAAGACTTCAAACAACGATAAAGTTAAAAAATTACAAAGCAAACTTAATGCTATAATAAAGAAAAAAGAAGACTGTGTTTCAAAACAAAGTTACGAAGATGCGGCAACTCTTCGAAATGAGGAATTGGACGTTTTGAAAAAAATTGAAGAACAAAAATTCATAAAAACTCCAAGAGCAAAACGTGAAAAAGTCACTGCGGATAATATCGCAGAAGTTGTTTCGACTATGACCGGAGTGCCAGTAACAAGGCTTCTAAAAGATGATATTTCAAAATTAAAATCTTTGGAAGAATCCATCAGAACAAGGATTATCGGGCAAGAGGAAGCCGTTAGCGCGGTCTGTAATTCAATTCGAAGATCACGCGCGGGTTTCGCTGATGAAAGAAGACCTATTGGTTCATTTATATTTATGGGGCCTA
Organism: Candidatus Altimarinota bacterium; assembly: GCA_023231115.1. Classification (GTDB taxonomy): domain Bacteria; phylum Patescibacteriota; class Gracilibacteria; order UBA1369; family LOWO2-01-FULL-3; genus UM-FILTER-38-24. The sequence goes on along the minus strand of JALNWA010000001.1, from coordinate 241,836 downwards.
CTGGTGTCGGAAAAACCGAGCTTGTAAAAGCCATCGCCGAGGAAGTTTTCAGCGACAAAAACGCTCTTATAAAAATCGACATGAGTGAATTTATGGAAAGACACAACACTTCGCGACTTGTCGGTGCGACTGCTGGATATGTCGGATACGAAGACGGCGGACAGCTTACTGAAGCCGTTAGACGAAAACCTTACAGCGTCATACTTTTTGATGAGATCGAAAAAGCTCATCCTGATGTATTTAATTTGTTGCTTCAAATTCTTGAAGATGGTGAACTTACAGACGCAAAGGGACGAAAAGTCGATTTCAAAAATACTATTATCGTGATGACTTCAAATATCGGAGCGAAAAAACTTACGGATAAAGCGGCACCAATCGGATTTGCCGCGCAAGGTCCTGATATTGCGAAAGCTGAAAAAGGATTTGAAGCAATGAAATCCGAGACTTTGAAAGAGCTTAAAGATCATTTCAAGCCGGAATTCTTGAATAGAATAGATAAGATTGTTGTGTTCCATGCGCTTACAAATGCGAATATCAAAGAAATCGTTCAGTTAAATTTGAATAAATTGATGGATCGTATCAAGCCAAAAAATCTTACACTTGAGGTGACACCTTCAGCTTTAGATGTATTGGCGGAAGTCGGTTATGATCCTAAATACGGCGCACGTCCTGTTAGGCGCGCTATTCAGGAACTTGTCGAAGATCCTTTGACAGAAAAATTCCTTGACGGCCAATTCAAAGAAAACGACAGAGTCAAAATTGTCAAAAAAGGTGCGAAGGGCGTGGAGTTGGTAAAGGTGTAATTTTTGACATATAAAGCAAGTAGGTTTAAACTTTTGGTGTCTTTGAGTTTTACTCATAAAACTTGAAGGGAAATAATACCATAGAGAATAGCCTGCATCGAAAGATGTGGGCTATTTTAAACTCCCAAACTTGATTAAATCGTTTTTATTTAAAATTCTAAAAGTACTCGCACCTTTTTGCAGAGCGATAGAAAATCTACGATCAAACATAATACTTTCAATCTTTTTGCCTTTTCTGCGAACAAGTTCAAAAGCCGGAGTTAAGTCACTATCTGAGCTTATAACTAAAGCTGTATCATAGCGATCTTCATATGCTCCCTCCAAGAGATCCAAGCCTATTCTGACATCTACGCCTTTTTCTCTATATGTATCGCCAATCTTTTGAATGTGCCCAAGCACGCTATAAATTTCCTCATCTTTTAATTTTTGAAGAAGTTTTTGCTGAGAATTATACAATTGAATACTTTTAGGATTATCGGGATATTGCTTCACTTTACCTACATAATAACGAATCCCCTCTTTTTTTCTTCCGGCGCCAATCAGATCATTACAAAATTTGGATAATTTAAAAGATTGATAATGAAATCCGTAGTCGTTCACTATTCTTTGATAAAAATTTCCGCCATCGATATAAACATAAATTCTTTCTTCCATGTGCCTATAATAGAAAAACCCGGAGTATCAGTCAATGACACAGCCGGGGAAGTTATGACCCTTTTTCAAGGGCAACAAAATATTAACACAAGAAATGAAACAAGTCAACAATCTGTCAAGTTTTATTGTAAGACGTAAAAGACCTGCTGTGTGGGTTTGCATGTATGTGAAAATTAGAAATCCTAATATAGAATTTTTAATGATTTATGGTTGCATTAAGTTGTAGACATGTTATAATGCGTTTAGTGTAATTAAAAACTAAATATATGGATAGAAATAGAACTGAAGAGCACGGTACTCTAGATTTAAAAAATGGAGGTGAGGTAGCGAAGTCGATTGTTACAACAACGATGATTGCGTTGAGACGTTTGCTTGATGAGAACCCCGTAGCAGTCTATGAACTTGTAATGAAATGTAGAGATCCCAAACATGAATTATTTGGCGATACCGGTGAAGTTTTAAAGAGGTACGCTTTGATTCAAGGGAGTGGTGAAGTGTATTCAACCGTAAAAGATGTTGTGTTATCTTCGGTTGATGAAGTGAATATGAAGTTGGTTTCCCCATTGCTTGATGCGCGGAAGAGCACAGTGGAAAGAGTTGAAGGAGTGGTTGGTGAAGAAGGTCAGAATGAAGCGGATGAAAAAATGTTGCTTGTAGGCGGGTTAAAGGAGGGGGAATTTTTTATGTATCCTAGAGATGTTATAAGAAGAAATGAAGGACAGGCTTATTTTTCTAGACGTGATCATGTTGATCCAAAAACAGGGAGAGCTATTATTCCGGTTTACGATGCTGGGCATGGTTTTCGTATCGTGGGGGAAGTTGTAAGTGAGCTGAGTCCCGAAGAAATGGAGGAAATGAGGGCTATAAATTCTGGTTTGTCCGGTCTAAAAGCTACATACAGGCATTTACAGATTGACATCACGCATCCCGGTGCACTCATAAAGAGGGATTCTAATGCTCTTAGCCTATCAATAGCCTTAAAAAGACTGAATTCCTTGATTGAGATGGGGGAAGGAGAAAACGAATTGTATGGAATCGGGCGTGTCAACAGGGAAATTGTCCCTAATATGGGAGAGATGAATAGGTTGGCAATTTTGATCCAAAAACTTTTGGAAAAACTTGGTACCCCTGCCAGAAAAGAACAATAAAACTTTGGCAAAAAGCTCCCTTAAATGACGGGGGCTTTTTTTATAATTTTCCCTTTGACAAACGCACAAAACCTTCTTATAATCCCCGTTGCTTTTGTTAGTAAATGGATTTTTACGGCATGGACCACCTTTATGCGCAAAAGCTTATAAATATTAAAAGGTCCTGCTAAACGCAATTTATGGCGAATAAATACACCAAAAGTGCACTTATGGATGAGCTGATTGCCTCTAGTGGCGTGCTTAATCCACCGGTTCCAGGTACATTTGTAGATGGAATTGTTGTGAGCGTAGTAAAGAATAAAGTGCTTGTCGATTTGGACGGCACATCAACCGGTATTATTTCCGGACAAGAGGCTAATGACAGCCTTAATACATTAAAAACGCTTCAACCGGGCGATAGCATTTATGCTTATGTTTTGGAAGAAGAAAACGAGGATGGGCTTATTGTCCTATCACTTCGAAAAGCGAGCCAAGAAAAAACTTGGAAGAAATTTGTTGATGCTTACGAAAGCGACAAATCTATTCAAGTTATGGCGAACGAAGCAAACAAAGGAGGACTTCTACTTAATATCGATGGAATCAAAGGGTTTATCCCGGTTTCACAACTTGCTCCATTGCACTATCCTAGAGTCGACGGTGCTGACAGCAACGAAATTCTTGCAAGACTTGGAAAGCTTGTCGGAATTCCTCTTACTGTACGTATCATTAATCTTGATCGTGAAGGAGGAAAATTAATTCTATCTGAAAAAGCGGCAGAAGAAGAGACACGTGGAGTAGCACTCGACAAACTTGATGTCGGACAAAAAGTTAAAGGAAGAATCAGCGGTATCGTTAAATTCGGTATCTTCGTTACATTTGGAGGTCTTGAAGGACTTGTGCATATTTCAGAAATCGCTTGGGGACACGTCAAAGACCCTCGTGATTATGGAAGGCTTGGTGAAGACACAGAAGTTATGGTCATCGGAAAAGACAAAGACAAGATCAGCCTTTCTATGAAGAGACTAACTCCTGATCCTTGGGTTGAGGCTACAAAGAAATATGAAGTTGGAACTGTTGTGGAAGGTGAAATCAACAGAATCACTCCATTTGGAGCATTCATGAAACTTGAAAATGATATCAACGGACTTATACACGTTAGCGAAGTTACAGCTGATGAAAATCCTGATATTACTCAATATTTGAAGGTTGGAGAAAAAGTGAAAGCTAAGGTCATTGCTATTGATCCTGAAGACCACAGAGTTGGACTTTCAATCAAGGCGATGAGCGAAAAAGAGGAGAAGAAAGAAGAAAAGAAAAAGAAAGCAAAGAAAGAAGAAAGTGAAGAGAAAGTTGAGGAAGTTGCTGAGGAGGAGGCGAAGTAGTAAAATAAATTGATTTTATTCTAAAATTTTGATACTATTGTTTTGATCTTTAGGATCAATGATTCTAGAGCTTGGAGTTCTCCGCAAGGAGGGCTCTTTTGCTTTTTGATTTAAAATTTCTCGATTCCAACAAATAAAATTCCTAATTTTCTGTATATCAAAAATTATCAATCCTTGCTCTGTTAAATCGTTCAACTCTTTTGCAACTCGTCTGGCTGTGGCAAAAAGAATAACTTTTTTATTATCAGAAATAAGTTTTTTTAGTGGATCATGAAAATCACTATCACCACTCCATAATACACATGTATCAAACTTATTCTTTTCCGAATCTAAAAGCATATCTACTCCTATTTCAACATCGAAATTACATTTCCTATCTTCTATGGAAAATTCTCCAAGTTTATTCATGTCCTGAAAACGCTTATTTAGATATTCTACTATTCCTGGGCTATATTTACGCAATAGACATCGGCGCACAAATTGTTCAAGTAATGATTTTTCCTCCATTGAAGCTATTCCCCTCACGTCAATCGAGAAATTCATTATTTTTACAGGCTTTGTTCTAAGGCTATATGAACGATTTTGGATGTTTTTTATTTCTTCTTCCGATTTTGCGTCTCCTTCTAAAGTTCCACTATAAAAATTGACCTCTTGGATGTTATCGAAAGAATCTAAAAATTGTTTCAATCTTACCAGATCAATATGCCATTTCAATTTTTCCGACCATGGTCTGACGTTTGCATAATCTATATAAACACAAGTTTTTCCTTTTAATAAAGTTTGCAACTCGCCTATCACCCTCGGAGTAATCACTGCAATATTAGCTATTTTGTCAGTTTTTGCCTTAAACATGGCGATGTTTTATTTTATTTCTTCGAATTTCGTTGTGCTTTTTATTATAACTCGAGGCAATTTAAAAGCGACAAAATAAAGTTTAAGAATTTTTAATAATTTTAGAACTCAAACGCAATGTCTTTGTGGGCAAAAGTACCGCCACCGTAACGACCAGCCTTTGAAATAAGGCCAACAGCATTTACCCCTTCAATCCACCTTTTAGGCGTCATAACAAAAGAATTAAAGCCAGCTTGAGATTTAAACCCGTCGAATTCGACGGGTTTAAAATTTGGATTATTGATTTTTTCCCAAAGTCCCAAAAATTCAAGAGTATTTTTATTTCTAAGCCAGTTTTTTACTATATCATCTGATCTTTCCTCATCCTTATAGTGAGCTATATCGGTCAACGAGAGATAATCGTCATCTCTTTGCTGAAAAATTACGATTTCAGTCCCCTTCACATTTATTTTTTGCATATAAAAAAGTTAAATAATGCACACACGTTAGCAGGTCGACATTAAATTTTTGTTAAATTTTCTTAAAATTTTTATAAACTTGGGTTTGAAATCACTAGCCTCTTTTTTTATGTCTCTTTACATTATTTTTTAATTGTTTACACTCTTTGTAGATTAATAAATGCTGAAATATGGATTTTAATTCCGAGCAACAAAAAGCGATAGATCACACAAAAGGACCACTTTTGATAATTGCGGGAGCGGGAACAGGAAAAACGAGAGTGATTACTTCGAGTATTTTGCATTTGATAAATTCGGGGGTGTACAAGGCGAGTGAGATTTTGGCGCTGACTTTTACGGAGAAAGCAACTCATGAAATGATTGAACGTATCGATACCGAAATGCCTTTTGGTTATGAGGAAATTTGCGTAAAAACTTTTCATTCTTTTTCCGAGCAGATTTTGCGCGAATCAGGGCTTGAGATAGGCCTCGACACTTCTTATAAAATTCTTACAAAAGAGGAACAATGGTTTTTCTTCAAGAAAAATTTGTACGCTTTTGAATTGGATTATTATCGACCACTTGGAAATCCAAATAAATTTATTTCGGATTTATTGACGCATTTCAGCAAATTGAAAGATGAATTAATTACTCCGGAAAAATATATTGAGTGGGCTGGTGCGCTAGAAGATGAGGAAGTTCGCAAAAAAAATCTTGAGGTCGCGAATGCTTATAAAAAATATCAGGAGTTACTTATTGAAAATAATTATTTGGATTTCGGTGATTTGACGACATATGCGATAAAGCTCTTTGAGACGCGAAAAAGTGTCTTAGCCGAATACAGAAATCGTTTCAAATATATTTTTGTTGATGAATTTCAAGATACAAATTATGCACAATTTAAACTCGTGCGAATGCTTGCAGAAGAACATAAAAATATAACGGTTGTCGGAGACGATGATCAAAGTATTTATAAATGGCGCGGTGCGAGTTTGAGTAATATTTTGCAATTTGAAAAATATTTTCCGGAAACAGAAAAAGTTGTTTTGGTGGAAAATTATAGAAGCACGCAAAACATTCTTGATAGCGCTTATGCCCTTATACAAAACAATAATCCCGATAGGCTTGAGGTAAAATCAAACATTGTAAAACGTCTTCATTCAAACAGTATTCATGATGAAAAAGTGCATGTACATCATTTTCAATATTATTTAAATGAGGCGGAGTTTATCGCGGAGAAAATAAATTCTTTGCAGAAAGAGGAAGGACTTCCCTACTCTTCTTTTGCGATTTTGGTGCGAACAAACAGACTTACAAATTCTTTTATTGATGCTTTGAAATCTGCAGGAATCCCCTATCACGTAAACGATCCGAAGGGACTTTTACATTTGCCAGAAATAAAAGATTTGGTCGCGGTAGTAAAATTTCTTTCAAATCCTTACGACGATGTTTCATTACTTCGAATTCTTAAACTTGATGTTTTTGGCATACCAATGAGCGAAATTTTATCTATCATAAATAATCCTGTAAAAAAACATTTGGTAACTGCATTAAAAAAACTTGCAGAAGAAGACAATGAAGTTTTGCCTGGGATGGAAAGTAATTTCAAAAAAATATATGAAATTTTTGCGCATCTTATTGAATTTTCAAAGAAAAATAGTGTCGGGCTTACGATAAATGAATTTTTGATGAAATCAGGACATCTCGAATATTTACTTCACAATGATAAATTTGAGGAAGTTTACAATGTGAATGAATTCGCGAAAAATGTTTCCGCTTTTGAAAAAGATAATGAAAATAATTTTGTCGCGGATTTTTGTTCGTACATTGAACTTTTGGAAGAATCGGAATTTCCGATGGCATACAAAGAAGATGAAGTTTCGCGCGAGGCTGTGCAGATTTTGACAACACACGGAAGCAAAGGACTTGAATTTGATTATGTTTTTCTTGGAAGTTTGGTAAACACAAGATTTCCGGGAACAAATCGCCGGGATACTTTCACAGTTCCGGAAGAACTTACAACCGAGATTTACTCTGAGGGAGACGTTCATATGCAGGAAGAGCGCAGACTTATGTATGTAGCAATGACACGCGCGAGAAAGGGCCTCCACATAAGTTACAGCGACAAGTACGAAGGCAACAGGGTTTGGAAAAAATCAGTCTTTATAGACGAAATTTTGGACTGCAGTGGCGTTGAGCAAATTGAAAATAAAACTGTCGCCGATCCTATCGAAAGTTTGAAAAAATTAAACAAAAAAACCACGAAGATTTTTGATTTGCCAAAATTTGACAAAAAAAGAGTCAGTTATTCTCAATTGGGTTCGTTTGAAATGTGTCCGCTAAAATATAATTATTCTTATTTGTTGAAAGTGCCGGTTCCTTCTTCACATGTTACGAATTTTGGTAGCAGTGTGCATGAAACGCTAAAAGATTTTTATCAAAAACTAATCAAAGAAAAAGATTTGCCGTTTTCCGTGATGGAAGAATTATATTTGAAGAATTGGAATCCTGAGGGATACGACAGCGTCGCACATGAGAATATTAAAAAGAAAAAAGGTCTTGAGATGCTGAAAAAATATTACGATACGAACTGCAATCCTTGGACTGTTCCGGAATTTCTTGAGAGATCTTTTAATCTAAAAATCGGCGAATATACGCTAAGTGGCCGTATTGATAGAATCGATAAATTGCCTGATGGCACTTATGAAGTTGTGGATTACAAAACAGGATCAATCCATAGCGATTTGAATTTAAAAAAAGATCTTCAGCTTTCGATTTATGCGCTTGCCTGCAGAGATTTATTCAAAATTAATGTTTCAAAACTTTCACTTTATTTCCTTGATGCGAATGAAAAAATTTCGACCGAAAGAAGCGACGATCAAATAAATACAACCGCTGAAGAAATAACAGAAAGAATTGAAGAAATGAAGGCTTCGAATTTCGAGCCTACACCAAACGAGAAACTATGTAGCTTCTGCGAATACAGGATGATTTGTCCAGCGGTTTAAGAGCGTCAAAGACTAAGCTGCTTTTTTGACCCTTAGCTCGGCACGGAATGAAGTACGAGCACTAAGATAGTCCGCAAGGCGACGGGAGGAACCACAGAGGAGACTGAGGTGGGAAGCACAGTACGCATCGCCCCTTTCTCTCCAAGTTTTATCTGTTTTAAGCCATGCACCGCCCTTTACGTCTATTGCGTTATCAAGTTGCTCATAAAATTTCAGATCAGCCAAATAATTACGAGCCTCGTCTTCTTTAACTCCCATTATGTTAGCAATAATACTTACTGCATTTCCGATAGGCCTATAACCTTTGCTTTCAGCTAATTTCTGCCCTTCTAAGTCAAATGTAATATTTCTGTGGTCTGGAGAAACTTCCTCATAATTACTCCATGCAGATACAAAAATAAATTCACCATTTTCTTCACCAACTACATTCATTTTATGACCTTTTGCATTAAAGGCTCCAAGTTTTCTTAAGCTTTCAGGATCTTTTTGTAGTGATTTTTCAACGTCAATCCACTCTACTCCGGGATGCAGATGAGGAAGAGAATCAAAATCTGCTTTGATTTGTTGTAGATATGTTTGTTCCGGGGTAAGTTCTGTTGCTGTCTGAGCTCTTAATTGAATTGTTTTCGTGTCATTTTCTACAACTGGATCAACTTCAGGTTCATCGGTGGCTTGTTCCTCAACTGCTTCGAGCACATCTTCTGTAAGATTTTGCCCTTCGCCTTGATCTGTCATACAAATTATTTTATATGCTAAGAGAGTATTATCCTGCAATTTACCCCTCTTGTCAAGGTTAAGGTTTTTATCCGTAGATGAATGGTTTAAAGACTGTAATTTACGACAACTTCGTTGTTGTTTTCGTTACTTTCTTTGATCTGGTTGTCGGTGTCGAGTTTTATTACAACTGTGCCTTTTGAGCCGTAGTTGTAGATGGCTCGTGGAATTGGATATGTGAAGGAGAAGCTATCCCCTTTTGCCATTTCAGTGTAAGAATCTGAGTTTGTGAAAACTTCTGTGTCGTTTATGTATAATGTGTATTTGAATGGTGTTTTTCCTGAAAGAAGTCCTTCTCCAGAATTTTCGATTGTTACGACTGCTTTGATGTCTTCATTTGCGTTTTTAGGAGACATGACTTCAAGTTTTGCGTTTAAATCAGGCAAAAGTGTCACTGTTGTTGTGTCCACCGCCGGAGTTTGATTATTGAAAATTTGTCCTTTGAATAAAGCGGAATTATTTGCTGAAAACACGTATACTCCGCCAACGACGGCTCCTACCAATAAAACTGAGACTAAAGCTTTTGTTCTTACTTCCATAGAGAAAAGGTTTTTAAAATTTATCTATCCTAAATTTAATCCGTAACCTGTGGTTTGTCTATAAGAAATGGTTCAACTTTTCCGCCTTCCGCTCCTTCTGTTATTCTGTAAATATCTTTGTCCATTTTTTTAAATTCTTTGTATGAACTGTTGTACATATTTACCGTTGTGCCAAGGCTGGTTCCCATTTTTTGGACGAATGCTTCGTAACTGTTTAAGTGCCGACCTAAGTCTTCTATATTCTTTTTAATTTCACCCATTGATTCCTGCATTTTCACATTTTTCATTCCCTCAAGAACGGTCTGTAAATAGGCAAAAAATGATATCGGTGAAACTATTATTACTTTTTTCTTGAATGCGTATTCGATGAGGTCATTTGCATTGATATCAAGTGTTCCGACCTTGTAAATCAATAAATTATAATAAATTCCTTCAGCAGGAATAAACATGAATGCGAAATCCATTGTGTTTTCTTTTGGACGAATATATTTTGCAGTTTCGTCGATTCTGTTTTTGACATCCATTTTGAAGTCTTTTTCCAATTGTTCTCTCTTGGTTTCGTCTTTTTCTTCCATTATTTTATTATATTTTTCTAGCGAAAATTTCGCATCAATAGGAATAACTTTGTCTTGCATAAAAACTGCCGCATCAACTATTTCTCCATTTGAAAATTTGTATTGGATTTTGTATTGATTTGGTTGAAAGACCTGTGAAAGCAAACTTTCAAGAAAATATTCCCCCAAAATTCCCCTTTGTTTTGGATTTTTCAAAATATTTTCCAAGCTTTGCATTTGTTCTGAGAAACCCAAAACTTGTTTGTTTGTCTCGTCCAATTTTACAAGTTTTTCTGTGACGCTTTTTATCAAAACGGCACTTTCCGAGAATTGTTTTTGTAAAGTTGTTGAAGAATGTTCGAGACCTTTTGCTATTCGATCATTTATATTGTCCAGTCTTTCCTGCGTTTCTTTTCTGCTTTGAGTACCCACGTCACGAATTTCTTTGCGCAAAGAATCTATGTATTGCAGAAGCATTTTATCATCCGTATTTTCTTTTGGCGCGGTGATTTTTGTATAGCTAAGAAAACCTAAAAACCCTAATATGCCCAGACCTATAATGAGAATTGCAACTTCCATACTTTTAGTATAAACTGCTTACGATTTTTACAGCTTAAGAAACTTATGTCAACAAAACTAAGCGATCTCGCAGAAAAATTGGGCATTACAGGAAAAGAACTTCGTGAAAAATTGGAGGAGCTGGGGTCAGGCGTTTCCCCTAAGGCTAGAGTAATTGACGATGAAATTGCCGAACTCGTGATTGAAGAACTTCAAAAAAATAATGATGTTGCGAAAGTGGGAAAAGATGTAAAAAAAGATGAGGAAGTTCATGCAGAAAATGAAGATTTGCTTGAGCTGAACGATTCTCCGCGCGATGTTGCGGAGCTTTATGATGAAATTATTGCTGAAGAAAGAGAAAGAGAAATTGTAAAAAGCCAAAGAAAGAAAATGGCCGGTAAAGATGCCGGAAGAAAAACACAAACTTTTGATAAGACACATCCTGTAGCCGTTGCAAAGGATTTTGTTGAGATTTCAGATTTTATTACAGTAAAAGAATTTGCAGAAAAAACCGGAATAAAAATCGCGAAAATTATCGGAGAATTGATGAAAAATGGAATACGCGCGAATATCAATCAGGAAATTGATTTTGAAACAGCGCAGATTATTGCTGATGACAGCGGAATAAAACTTAAGAGAATTCGAACTGCGGCGACCGCGGAAGAGCTTATTGCGGGGAATGTTTCCAGTCTTCTTAAAGAAGATGATGCGAGCGTTCTTAAAACAAGACCTCCGGTTGTTGTTGTGATGGGACACGTTGATCATGGTAAGACAAAACTTTTGGATGCGATTAGATCTACTGACGTTGTTTCGGGTGAATCTGGCGGAATTACTCAGCATATTGGAGCTTATCAAGTTGTTAAAAAAGGAAAACTTATTACTTTTCTTGATACTCCGGGACATGAAGCTTTTACAGCCATGAGGGCAAGAGGCGCGAAAGTGACAGATATCGCAGTGCTTGTAGTTGCGGCTGACGAAGGAGTAAAACCTCAAACTATTGAAGCAATAAATCACGCGAAAGAGGCCGGCGTGCCTATTATCGTGGCGATGAATAAAATGGATAAACCTGATGTTAATCCGGACAGAGTAAAAGGTGAACTTGCAGAATATGGTCTTCAACCTGAAGATTGGGGCGGAAATACTATTATTGTTAAAGTTTCAGCTTTGGCAAAAACAGGAATTGATGATTTGTTGGATATGATTTTGCTTACAGCTGAAATGTTGGATCTTAAAGCAAATTATGATCGTGAAGCGATTGGGACTGTTATAGAAGCCCATTTGGATCACAGCCTTGGGCCTGTCGCGACTGTTCTTATTAATACGGGAACACTCAGACTTATGGACAATGTTGTCATTGGAAAGGCTCATGGAAGAATCAAACTTATGCTTGACCATAATGGAAAACATCTAAGATTTGCTAATCCTTCAACGCCTGTTCAAATCGCAGGGCTTTCCTCAACGCCTGTGAGTGGAGATATTTTGCAGGTTGTGAAAGATGAAAAAGTCGCCAAGCAAAAAGCCGAGGAAATCAATTTAATCACAAAAAAACATGATGAGGAAAAAGGCTCTTCTATTGGACAAATTCTTTCTAAAATTAAATCTGATAAAATTTTGAAGATTGTTCTTAAGGCTGATACAAAAGGTTCACTTGAGGCTATCAAGCAATCTTTGGCCAAGATAAAAAATGATGACGTTGCTATCAAAGTTATTCACAGCGGTGTCGGAACAATCACAGAATCAGATGTTACAATGGCGGCGGCGAGCAAAGGAATTGTTGTCGGGTTCCATGCCGATTTTGATGCACCTTATGTTGAAAGGACTGCAGAGAGAGAAGGTGTTGAGGTAAGAAAATATACAATTATTTATAATTTGCTTGAGGAAATTACGAAGCTTTTGAGCGGACTTCTTGAGCCTGAAATATTGGAAGTTATTATTGGACGGGCAGAAGTGAAAATGATCTTCCTTACCAAGAAAAAAGAAATGGTTATCGGATGTAGAGTCACCAGTGGAAAGCTTGAGAATAAGGCAAAATTGCGTGTTATTCGCGGTGTTACAAAAGAAGACACTGACAATATTGTCGGAACCGGAGTTCTTGAATCTTTGCGTAAAGTCGATGAAGTTGTGCATGAAATTGGAGCCGGAAATGAGTGTGGAATTAAGTTTTCCGGAGACGTGGCTTTGCAAGTCGGCGATATTCTTGAGGCCTTCAAGCAAGAAAAGAAAATACGAACAGTTTAAATTTTGGCGATAGTAAAAATTTAATAATGGCAAAAGCAGAACAAATAAAACTCAAAACTCATAAAGACGACAGGGGAAATCTTACTGTTGTTGAATTTAAAGATTATTTCGATTGGGAGGCAAAGCGTATTTATTATCTTACTGATGTCACTTTGCCGAGAGGCGGACATGCTGTTAAACATGAAAAAAAAATGTACATATGTCAAAAAGGTACAGTAAAAGCGCGACTTCATGATGGTGCTACGTGGATTGAGTTTTCTTTGCAAGGGCCGGATGATGCGATTTTGATGAATGAAATGTGTTTCAGAGATTTTTATGATTTTTCGCCCGATGCTGTACTTATGGCTGTTTCTTCAGTAAATTATGTACCGGAAGATTATATTTATGATTTGGAGGAATTTAAAAAATACGTAAATGACTAAAATATTAATTACAGGAGGGGCCGGTTTTATCGGAAGCAACTTCGTACATTACAGATTTGAAAATTATCCTGAAGATCAAATTTATGTCTTGGATAAGCTGACTTATGCGGGGAATTTGGATAATCTTTCGGATATTATCGAGAATCCACGTGTTCATTTTGTACAAGGAGATATCGTCGATAAAGCTTTTATTGATGCACTTTTTGAAAAAGAAAAATTTGATATTGTTGTAAATTTTGCCGCGGAAACTCATGTAGATAGAAGTATCACAGGTCCAAGTATTTTCGTTCTTACAAATATTGTCGGAACGCATAATGTGCTTGATGCCTCTCGCTTGAATGGAGTGAAAAGATACCATCAAGTTTCAACTGATGAGGTTTACGGAGACCTTGGAACGGATTCAAAAGATTATTTTACGGAGAAAACTTCTATCAAGCCAAATTGTCCTTATGCGGCGTCAAAAGCTTCTGCGGACTTGCTTGTGCGAAGTTATTTTGAGACTTATCAAATGCCTGTGACGATCAGCAGATGCAGTAATAATTACGGACCTTATCAATTTCCGGAAAAGTTAGTCCCCTATTTCTTCAGGCTGATAGCGGAAAACAAGCCTGTGCCTGTTTATGGAGACGGGAAAAATGTTAGAGATTGGCTTTATGTGATAGATCACTGCCGCGCGATTGATATGATTTTGGCTAAAGGAAGGGTCGGTGAGGTTTACAATATTGGTGGAAATAATGAAAAAACAAACCTTGAAATTACTAAATTTTTACTTCAATTTTTGGGAAAGGACGAAGGTCTGATAACTTATGTAAATGATAGACTCGCGCATGATCGTCGTTATGCTATTGATTCTACAAAACTGCAGAATGAGCTCGGATGGAAGCCGTCCGTGAATTTTGCTGAAGGCATCGCGAAGACTTTTGAATGGTACAAAGCGCACGAGCAGTGGGCGGAGAAATTGATGGATAAATTGGAAGAAAGAAAACATGGGGTCGTGAGCAAAACGCCGCTGAAAGCGACGAGGTAGGAAGGGATTCCGCGCATTGTTTTAAAAACTTGTTAAATTCTTTCTTTCCCACCTGCGAACTAAACGGAGGATCTCCTCTTGACTTGTTACGCCTTCATTTGCAAGTACTTGCTCAGCTTTTTGGATTTCTTCAGGAGTAATTCCGCAATCTGGCAGTTGTCCCAAGCCTGCACTACTTAAAGTATTAAGTGCACCATTTACTATCCGCATTTCTTGCAATGGTTTTCGTGGTGGAACTGGTTCTCCTCTTGGGATAGTTTCTTCGCTTGGAACCTGTTCTCTGCCTTCGTTAGGAGCCATATTATGTAGAGTTATTAATTACGGATGGAGGTAACAATATCTCTATCATCTGTTTATTGCAATATTTTTAGTTGGAGACAAAGGCTAAATTGAGGTTTAGTCCCCCACCCTCTGGCGTATTTCGCGATAAGCTATATCTGCGCTATACCAGTCACTGTAGCCGTTAGGGACGTCTATAGTATGTGCAAGTTCATGGTGTTCTCTGCAGAGTGGCGCGAGGTAGTTCGGATCATGGCTTGGTACGGCGGAGAATCTTTGTATGTGGTGAATTTGCTGTGAAAGTTTTTGGCAATTTTTTATGGAACATTTTGTGCCGTGTTGCGCGTAAAGAATTCTTTTTATGGAGATGGGGATGTGTCGCGAAGGGCTTGCAGGAGAGGCTTTCCGTGAATCGACTGAAGTTTTGTTATCCTGTTTTTCCGTTTCTTTTTCTGAGATTTCTCGACTGATTTCCTCTTTTTTTTGTGCGATTTCTTCTTCGCGTTTTTGTAGAAATTCAAGTAATAGGTCATTGATATCGATGCCCTTTTCTTGAAGTTCGAGAAGTTTTTGTTGCACTTCCGAAGATAAATCCAAAGTCTGCCCGGGCAGACTTTTTGTGTCAAAAAAGCTCTCCTGTAAGCCATTTTGATTTTTATTTTCCTCGGCAAACTTTTCATCTCGCACCAAAGTTTCGACCGCACTTTTTGATAAAATTTGCACCTGTGTCGCCAAAAATATTTCATTTTCAGGTTTGGCAATCGAGACAATTCTGGAAAGTTTATTTACGCTTACTTTCCCTTCTGTTAAAAGTGTTTTTAATTTTGGCATTTCTTCAAATCTTTTTTCCAAATTCAAAACTAATCTGACTTGTTCTTCACTCATTCCTGCAAGTTTCTTTGAAAATTCAAAAATCGAAATAAAGCCTTTCTTCTCATATAATTTGCGCTTGAAAACTTCCGGCAAAAGTCCTGCAAATCTTTGTCGCCAGATTCTTGCGCGTTCACCGTATTGTTTGCAAAGATCGTAGAGGCTTTCGTCGCTTAGTAGAGCCGTTTTTGACGATGTGATATTTTGATTTATATTGTTCATAGGATTATTTTTTTAAAGATGTTTTGTGCCCGAATATTAGCAGGCACAAGCCAAAATTTCAACTTTTTCGAGTAGCGAATTCTTAAAATGCGTGTTGCAGTAAAACTCGATATTTTGGCTGACAGAAGCGGTAAAACGACGTTGCGTTTTTCAAAAATTGTTGTGGAAAATTGCACAACAAGCATGACATTTCGTCGTCTTGGCACGTGTGATATTTTGGTTTGCAGAAGCGACAAACGAACGTTGCGTTTGCAAAAAAATATCTCGCAATGTGTATGTTGTGGATAATTGAATTGTTGTGTAATCAAATTGTTTTTGTCATTTCTTGACTCACTTTCTGAATTTGGTGTAAGAATAAAGTATTAAAATTTTAATTTTAAAAATATGGCTAAAGCGGAATCAAGAATTGATCATACGAGTGGCGAAGGCGCTGAATCAGGAATAGATGGACGTAAAAATATTGATGCCAGAGTGCAAAAAATGACAGCCGGATTAAGACGTGCCTGCAAAATAGCTGCTTTGGGAGTTATTGTTTTGGCTCTTGCCGGTTGTGAAAAAGATGAAGTTGCTGATAATTCAGATGATGGTAACTTTGTCGCCGGAACTACAGAACCTAAATTTCCAAAACCCGAAGTGGCTCCAAAACCTGAGGTAGCGGTTGTTCCGAAAGTCGAGCCGCAAGAAGCGTCAATGGATCCTACACCGTTGGTTCAGCCTGAAGATGGCATTAGTAATTTCGATAAAAGAGCAAATGATCTTATGGATAAATTTGATGCATTATCTCCAGATCAAAAACGACAAGTAATTGATCTTGTTGTTGCGGGAGAAAATTTACCTGATTTGTTGCTAAATATTGATCCACCTCAAAACGAAGATCCTGAATGCAGAAAAAGCAGTATGTATTAGACGGTGTTGATGAAACAACTTAATCTCTTATCATTGTGCCGCTTTTGTTTTTGCTTTTATGTGTTCTGTCAAAGCACGAATAGCTTGTTCTCTTTCGGCGACTTGTTCGTCGGATTCAAACATTTCTTTTGCCTTATAGGATTGAGAAATGACATTCCATTTTAATATTAAACGCCAATATTCATTCAATAAAATTCTGAATATGGTTTTTTTCGATTCATCATCCTGTTTAGTTTCATATCCGTCTATAAAAACTTTAAATCTTTCAAGAAAATTGTAAATCAACGGAGACAAACATGTCCAAGCTTCCTGTTCGGGTGCCAACACTGTTAAAGGCTTTGCGCCGAAATTTTTACAATATTTAAAATTAAAACTCATATAATGCCCTCTCATCCTTGAATTCGTTGAATGAAGATCTGACAGGTCTGGCAATTTGCCTAATGACAGTCCTTCTATGTAGTTACCGTAATCGATATAAGAACTTTGTAAAAACGCACCCACTTGTAAAGCTCTTGTCTCCTGTATTTCTTTCCTTGCCGCTTCGTCTAACATAATTATTGTTTTTAGGAGGCTGAATATACACCTAAACAACTTCAATTTCCAAATTTCTATTCTTAGTGATATATTTTACCGGAAGTAAAATTTACAATTCAGAAAATGAAATACAGCAAACTTTTCGGACGAACGAGGCATACACCTCCATGTGATGCGGATAGTGTAAATGCAAAACTGCTTACGCAGGCGGGTTTTATTGAAAAATTGGCGGCTGGAATTTATAATTTTTTGCCGTTAGGACATAGAGTTCTTACTAAAGTCTGCAATATCATTCGTGAAGAAATGAACGCTGTGGAAGGCCAAGAAATTCTTATGCCGGCACTTCATCCTGTCGAAATTTGGGAAATTACAGGAAGAAGAAAAACTATGGATGAAATCTTGTACAAAACTGTTGCAAGCGGAGAAAAAGAATTCGTTTTCGGGCCTAGCCATGAGGAAGTTGTAACTCCCCTAGCCGCAAAATATATTCAATCTTACAAAGATTTACCGCTTAGTGTTTATCAAATTCAAACAAAATTTCGTGACGAGCCGAGGGCTAAATCCGGGCTTCTTCGCGGAAGAGAATTTGGAATGAAAGACCTTTATAGCTTTCATGCAGATGAAGCGGATTTGGATAAATATTATGAAATAATGAAGGGCGCTTATTTGAGAGTGTTCGAGAGATGTGGGCTTACAGCATACGTTATCGAGGCTTCAGGTGGAATATTCTCAGATAAATTTTCGCATGAATTTTCTGTAGAAACTCCTGCCGGAGAAGACATAATTATTATTTGTAAAAAATGTGGAATTGCACAAAATATTGAAGTTGCGAAAGATCACAAGGATGGAGTGATGCATGGAAAAACGCTTGAAGACTTGAAAAAAGGCATTCCATGTCCAAAATGTAAAGAAAATCTTTCAGAAATAAAAGCTGTTGAGGCCGGAAATATTTTCAAACTTGGAACGAAATTTTCAAAAGCTTTTGGTTTAAATTTTGCGAATAATGAAGGAAAATTAAATCCTGTCGTTATGGGATGTTATGGAATCGGAACGACTCGTTTGGTCGGCACAATCGTAGAGGCAAAACACGATGAAAAAGGCATGATCTGGCCAAAAAGCGTTGCTCCATATTTGGTAAATTTGATTTCTTTAGGAAATGATGAGAATGTCATTAAAGAGGCTGAAGATTTATATAAAAAACTTTCAGATGAAGGAATTGAAGTTTTGTTTGATGATCGCGATGAAACTGCCGGCGTAAAATTGAAAGATTCAGATTTGATTGGAATTCCTTTAAGAATTGTAATAAGCAAAAGAACACTTGAATCAAAAGGGGTTGAATGGAAAGAAAGAACAAATTCCGAAAGTGAAATTGTAGCTATTTCAAGCCTTATAGCAAAGATTAAAGAATTTCAAAAATAATTTTTATGAGAATTCTTTTGTTCGGAAAATCCGGTATGCTTGGGTCGTGTCTTTATGAAAATCTTTCTGAAATGGGGCACAAAGTTTTTGGCTTTAATAGTAGCGATTGCGACATTACAAACAAAAGAAAAATGAAAGTGATTTTCGATGAACTTAGACCGGATTTTGTTGTAAACGCCGCCGCATATACGTCTGTTGATGATGCTGAAAAAAATCCAAAATTGGCAATGGATATAAACGGAAACGCAGTTGGAAAAATTGCCGGTTTATGTGAAATTTATAAAGCTGTTTTAATTCATTTCAGCACAGATTATGTTTTTGACGGACATAAAAAAACGTGGAAAGAATCAGACAAACCTTGTCCTATTAATGTTTACGGTGAATCAAAATTGCTTGGAGAAAAATTAATTCCCGAAAACATGAGAAAGTTTTATGTAATCAGAACTTCTTGGCTTTTTGGAGAAAACGGGAAAAATTTTGTCGACACTATGGCCGTGCTTGGAAAAGAAAAAAAAGAAGTTAAAGTCGTGAATGATCAATTTGGCGCACCGACTTACACGAAAGATCTTGCAAAAAAAGTTATTGAATTTTTTGTAAAGAAAAAACCTGTTTTGGAGTATGGAATTTACCATATTACAAACAGCGGAACGACAAATTGGAGTGATTTGGCGGCAAATATTTTCAAAACGCTTTACCTCGAGACAAAAGTTAAAGAAATCACTGCTGAAAAGCTGAATCGCCCTGCAAAGAGACCGAAATATTCTACATTGAAAAGTACAAAATTTAATTTTGAAATGAGGCCTTGGAAAAAGGCGGTCAAAGATTATCTTCGAAAATATTTCATCATTGCGCCGTATTAGAACTAGATGTTGCTATTTTTGTCGTTTTGTTGTTTAATTCAGTAGTCTTAACTTAAGATTATGAAAGGGATTATACTCGCAGGAGGTACCGGAAGCAGGCTTTATCCGCTTACCAGAGTCACAAATAAGCATTTATTGCCGGTTTATAACAAACCGATGATTTTTTATCCGCTTTATGCGATGAAAAGTGCCGGAATAACGAATGTGCTTATAGTCTCAGGAAAAGGCCATAGTGGCAGTTTTCTTGAACTTCTAGGTTCAGGTGCCAATGTTGGCATGAAAATCTCGTACGAGGTTCAGGAAGAGGCTGGAGGCATTGCTCAAGCCTTAAGTCTTGCTGAGAATTTTGCAAATAACGAAAAAGTGGTTGTAATCCTTGGAGATAATATTTTTGAAGATGATCTTTTGGAGGCCGTGGAGGAATTTAAAAGTGTTCCAAG
This sequence comes from Candidatus Altimarinota bacterium, assembly GCA_023231115.1. Classification (GTDB taxonomy): domain Bacteria; phylum Patescibacteriota; class Gracilibacteria; order UBA1369; family LOWO2-01-FULL-3; genus UM-FILTER-38-24. The sequence goes on along the minus strand of JALNWA010000001.1, from coordinate 221,931 downwards.
AGGTGCAAGAGTTTTCCTAAAAGAGGTTAAAAATCCACAGGCTTATGGAGTTGCAGATATCGAAGGGAAAAACATTAAAAACATCGTAGAAAAGCCAAAAAATCCACCTTCAAATCTTGCCGTTACCGGATGTTATATGTACGATCCGCAGGTTTTTGACGTAATCAAAGGCTTAAAACCTTCAAACAGAAATGAACTTGAAATCACTGATGTAAATAATTTTTACATTGAACAAGGCACTCTAAAATATTCAATTTTGAATGGATTTTGGGGAGATTGCGGTGAGTCCTTTGACGGGCTTATGGATGCCGGAAAACTTGTTCAAAAAAGTCGTTTGGCTCAAGTGGATGAGCACCTTTGCATGAACAAAGGCGAAAATATTCAAGAAAAAGCCAAGGATTTAGACAGAGATCATAAATCAATCAAAGATCTTTTTTCAGCGGAAGCTTCGACAAATAAAGTGAAATAAATTCTTCTATTTTTTCTGGTTGATTATTTTTTGATGTTTTTATTTTTTTGTCGTAAAGATTTTTTAAATTTTCAAAGGTTACATCTGTCATTTCCAAAATATTTTCTTTGCTTCCCATATATTCCATTAAATTTGCGACTTTATCCGCATAATTTATGGCTATGAATGGCGTATTTGTAAGCATTGCTGTTATTACCGAGTGAAGACGCATGCATAGTGCGAAATTTACATTTTCAAAAAGTTTAATTACTTCTTCTGTTGTTTTTGGGGAGATAATTTCCAAGGTATCGTCCCCCACCGAATTTTTTATTTCGTTATGTAAAATTTCATCGTTGTCTGTTTTTCCCGTTTGAAAATTCACGAATTTTACATTCATTTTTTGCTCTTTTTTCAGCCATTCAACAAATCTCGCAATTTGAATTTTAAAATTTTCCGAAAGATTTTTCATCTGCCTTAAAGCTATAATTACATCTTTTGATTCCACAGTTTCGGCGTCAATCCCGTGCAAAGATAATTGTTTGTCAGGTTGCCAATTTGCTCTTACAAAAGCCAAGTCCGGCACCAATATTATTTTTCTTGTGACGCCTATTCCTTTCAAATTTTCTTTTGATTTTTCATCTCGAACACTTATCAAATCAGCTTTATTGAAAATATTTTTAACAAGTTTTTGGATATATTTATTTTTTATTTTTCCGACACTTTGTCCGAGCATCAAAACGGGTTTTTTGTAGTGATATGCCCCAATCGCTTGCGCCCACCAAATAATATTCGCATATTGGCTTAAGCTTCCGAAAAGTCCGCCTCCGCCAAGGACAAAATAATCACAATTTTTTACTTTTTCTTTAGCAGTTTTATTGCCTCTAAAAATCCATTTTATAAAACTTTTTATTCCGGCAGGGAATTTTTCGTCGCCTTTTAATACATGGATTTCTGCACAATTATCCGCTTTTTTTAAGCTTTCTATCATTCCTTCAAGAATCATTTCATCTCCAAGGTTTTTTGCTCCGTAATTTCCTGTGACAACGTATTTCATGGCTTTACAATTAGATTCCAATTATAACTCATTCTGTGGATCTCGCAAGGACCGTACCTGCCAATTAGCGTTCTGTGTTCACGAGTTCCGTAACCGACATGTTTTTCAAAATTATAAATTGGAAATTCTTTTGCGTATTTTTCCATCAATTTGTCGCGCATCACTTTTGCAAGTACAGAAGCCGCCGCGATGCATTTCACTTTCGTATCCCCTTTTATTATTGTTTTATATGGAATGTCCAAAATCTGCTTGTCTCTGCCATCTATGAGCACCATATCCGGTGTTTTTTCCAAATGATCAATGCACATTTTGTTCGCCAACCTTATTGCGTTTGCAATGTTTATTTCATCTATCGTTTTATGCGAAACAATTGCGATGGCATAATCCAAAGCATTTTTCATTATTATTGGAAAAAGCGCTTCTCTTTGAGCTTTTGTGAGCTGTTTTGAATCTTTTAATCCCGGAATTTTTGCATTGTTTTTCAAAATTACCGCCGCCGAAACAACAGGTCCGGCAAGCGGGCCTCTTCCTACCTCATCTATCCCTGCGATAAAAGAAAAGCCCTCAGATCGAAGGCTTTTTTCTATTGATATAAATCGTGACATCTTTTGATGTTTATGCTTGTTCTTCTGTGGAAACTTCTTCAACTGCATCTGGACCTTGTTCTTTAGCCTTTTGTGCTTCTTCTTTGGCTTTTTGAACAGCTAATTCCTCCACCGCTTTTTCGAATTCTTTGTCGCTAACCAATGTTTCTTTAAGTCTTGCTGATTTTCCTGTTCTCTTTCTCATGTAATACAATTTTGCTCTTCGTACTTTTGATTTCTTTTTAACTTCGATTTTTTCAACATTTGGTGAATATACAGGAATTACTTTTTCAACTCCTACACCTTCAACAATTTTTCTAACAGTAATTGTTTTGTTTACTCCAAAACCGCTTCCAACAGCTATTACAAGCCCTTCAAAGGCCTGTATACGCTCTTTGTCTCCTTCTTTTATTTTCTGATAGACTTTTACTGTGTCTCCAGCTTGTATTTCAGGGATTTTTTTGCCTGTCATACCGATATTTTTTAGTTCCTCTGCGATGTTCATGATATTTGAATTAAAAGCGTAGAAAATATATAGAAGGTTTGGGCTTAAATCAAGAGAATTTTAGACTTTATTGATCGGCGTTTGATTATTCTCGTCGTTAAGCAGGTCCAATATAAATTTATCGTTACAATTTATCCTGTATTTGTAGTCATTTTCGCTCATAAGAGCAAATTTTACAGGATGTTTTGTGCGAACTTCATTATTTAGATAATTTGTAAGTGTATTTTTGTCCAAATCCCCAACCACCAGCATATCTACTGATTTTGTCGGCATATCGATAAATTGTCCGGAAAGTACTAAAAGCTTAACATCTCCGATTTTTTCAATATCTTTTGCAATCGTATTTTCGGAAGAAAGAGCTTTGATTATTATGTTTCTTAAATCTTCATATAAAATAAATTCTTTGTTCACGACATAATACTTCTTTCGATTTTTCGTTTTAGTCTTGAGAAGTCCGGCACGTTTAAGGTTGTCCAATTCACGACGAATGGAATTTATTTGTTCATTAAGCTTCCTTGTTAACTCCCTGATAAAATATTCCTCTTCAGGATTCATCAGAAAGACGGTTAGAAGCTTAATACGCGTGTTTGACGTAAAAAGTCTTTTTAACATTTTGCCCTAGTTTTATGCCCTTTTCGACTGGAGTGTATAATTTTTTTAAACAACTTGCAACATTTTTTTATACAAACAGCCTGTTTTTGTCAACAAAGAATTTATAGGACTTTGTCAAATAGCTTACGAATCGCAAGTCTATTTGTGATTTGGGCGCGTAATTCTCCTTTTTCAAAATCTTCCGTGATTTTTGCCGCTTCTTTTTCAGGGTAGAAAGATTTTATTTTTTCAAATTCAGCTAAAATTTCTTCTTCTGAAGGAGCCGCATTTTCTTCTTTGATTAATTGTTGTAGTGCAAGCCTCATTTTTACGCGTTTTTCGGCTTCTGGCAGGTATTTTTCTCTTAGTTCCTCAATCTTGATTTTTGCTTTTTCCAAGTATTTTTCGAACTCTATTCCTTTTGAGCCCATGTCGTCTGCGATATCGTGAAGCATAAAATCAATTTCTTCCTCTATTAACGCTGTAGGAATTTCAACTTTTGTTTTCTTTAAAAGCTCCTCAAGATACTCGTTTTCAACTTTTTGTTTTGCCTCTTTTTCTTTTCTGTCTTTTACGTTTTTTTCAATTTCTTTTTTGAATTCTTCAACTGATCCTTTTTTGCCTGTCATCTTTTCAATAAATTCTTCGTTTACCTCGGGCTCAATTGCATTTTCAAGTCTTTTTGCCTCGACTTTGAAATGCACTTTTTTGCCTTGAAAATCTTTTTTTGGATAATCTTTTGGAAATTTCAGATCAAATTCTTTTTTGTCGCCTTTTTTAAGTCCGACAAGTTCTTCTTCAAACCCTGGAATTAAGGAATTTTCTCCCAAAATCACAGGATGACTTGAGCTCTTTGTGTTTTCGAGCGATTTTCCTTCTTCGTCAAAACCCTCAAAATCAACTTCCATTCTATCCCCTTTTTTGGCTTCTGCATCTGTGTCTTTGTATGTCGTTGAATATTTCTTTAAATCGGTCATAACTTCTTCAAGATCTTTTTCTGTGACTTTCACTTCTTCTCTTTTTACTTTGATTGATTTGTAATCTTTGATCTCAACTTCCGGCAAAACCGCAACAACCGCCACGTAAGAAAAAGGGTTTTCGCTTTTTATTTCAATTTTTGGACGAGCGACAACCTGTACTTTTTCTTTGATGACAGCATCGGCGTATGACCTTTGGATAGCCATTTCTTGCGCATGGGCCATTATGTATTTTTTGTCCAAATTTGCCTCAAGTACATCTTGCGGTATGTGTCCCGGTCGAAACCCTTTTACATTCACTTCTTTTGAAAGTTCTTCAGAGGCTTTTTTATAATATTTTTCGATATCTTCTTCCGAAACAGTAATTTCTATTTCAACTTCTGACTTTGGTAATTTTTTAATTTTGTAGTCCATTGTGATTTTTTTAAATTTACGTGGATATATTCTACCATTGTTTTTCGTATTGTAAAACTGAAGATTTTTTGGTATACTTATTTGATATTCAAAAAAACAAAAACAAATGGAAAACGCAAAAAACTTTATTCTACGCCTAAAATTCCCTTTTAATCTTGTAAAAGAGAATAGGGTGCTGATGGCAAATCCAGGCGATGCACCTGCGGAAAAAGCAGGTATTACTTCTGCACCTGAGCCTGTTCCTGAGAAGAAACTCAGAAAGCCTGATGAAATCCAAAAAGATTTGGATGACATTGATGCAAAAGAAAAAAATTTGGCCGAGCTTAAGGCGGCGCCTAAAGAAACCGATAAAGAGAAACTACGATTACAAGATGAAGCTATTGCGACTTTGGAAAAGGAAGTTCAAGAATTACAGAAGAAAAAAATCGATTTAAAAAGCGAAAAACTTGAGAGTGATGCTCAATTTGAAAAAGATAAACAGGCTGAACAAAAAAAGACAAAAGAAGACATGGAAGCCTTGAAATCAGACCTTGATGCCGGTCAAAAGAAATTTTTTGAAGGACTTGTAGGAGGGCTTGGGAATACAAACTTAGCGGTTTTGCGAGATAAACATTCAATCAACGCTGAAACTTGGGATATTACTTCAAAATCCGGACTTGATGTTGTAAAAGATCATTGGGCAAAATTGGAAATTTATAACAAAGAAAATCCTGATCCTTTTTTCAAAAATATTTTTGAACAACTTGAAAAACTTTCGGATCCGAAGGAATTCGGTGAAATAAAACCGGAAGACGGAAACAGCTATTCATCTGTTGATGAAAAGAAAAAAATATATTTAGCTCCGGAGGCAAACAAAAACAAGATTGCAAATCCCGGAATTCAAAAGGCTGTGAGCTTCTTTATGGCAATTAAAGAGCGCATGAAAGTACAGGATATGTTCGAACAGCAAACTACTGAAATGCAGCAAGAAAAAGGGCAAGATAAAATTGCCGCTACCGGTATAAAATTTGTGACTGATAATGTAAAAAAATTCCAAGATGCCATAAGACAAAAAGATTGGGGTACAGCCCTTGTCTATGTCGTTGGTGTTTATGTCGCATACAAAGGCGCTATGAAAATATGGGAAAAAACTCCTGAGTTTGCAAAAACTGGAATTTATGCGGCGTCATTCTTGTATGTTGCAAATATGTTTGCAAAAAATGCAGGATATGATCCTCTTAAAGCGCTTGGATTTAAGGGAACCGACGCTGAAGTAAGAGGAAGTCCTCTTGAGAAATTCTACAATTTAAATGTTGCCGGATCTGAAAAAATGGATGGCGCAGTCTTAAGAGACCTTGCTTATACAAATGTTTTAGATTTGAACTCTTTATTTAATGAGACAAATGAGAAAGGCATCGATTTTATAGATCCAAATGCGCTTATTCCAAGTCCTTTCGGAGATCAATTTAGAGGAATGTCCCCTTCTGTTCTTCATAAAACAGGAGCACTTACTTCTAAAGAACAAGAATATAAACGAGTCGGACAACAAATATATCTTATAGCGAAAGTTGTAAGAGATTCTTATGATATGCACATTAAGCCAAAAAATAACGGACTTACTCTTGAAGAAGCTCTAAATAAAACTCCTTCTCTTAAGGACGCGACATTGATGAAATTCGCGATGGCATTTGAATCTGTTGCCGGAAGAGAGAGAGGAATTCTTTCAGGCGGAAAGCTTGGAGAAGCACTTGGTTTAAACTTTGCTTCTTATAGAATGAGAAAGAGATTTGAAGAAGTATTCAAAGATAAAGGCATGGGATTTGATGCGACACATACACCTATTGCTCCGGGGGTTTATAAGGCTCAAGTAATGGATTTCCCTGTTGTGATAAGAGAAGACAGCACAACTAAAAAATATACAGTTTTTTCTCTTTATGATTATGAAAAGGCAAAAGGAAGTCCTGATGCTTTGACTCAAGCTTTGACTGAAATTCCTTTTGAAGGGAATGCAAACGATCAAGCTGATAAATTGAAACAATCTATAATAGGTAAATTTAAAGATGTTGTTGTTGAGGTAAACAAATCCGCTTCAAAAGATTTGAAATTGGGAGACATTACATATAAGGATGGAAAATTTGTTACAGATTTAAAAGTTATGCCAAATTCTTTACTTGGCACAGCTAAGACAATGAAGGTGTTTTTGAAAGTTTCAAAAGATGGTTCGACTGTAGAGGTATATGAGGAAAACGGTGAACTTCTTCTTAATCTTGATAGTAGCGGAGATACAAAAAAACTTTATGGAAATCTTGTAATGGCTGGACTTGGTCAGCAGGCTGACATGAGTCCTTTCTTCTTCTTATATAAGGCGAAGAAACTTGAATTTAAAGGCCAAAATAATGATCCTGAAAAATCATTTACAGTCATTGCCGGAGATAATAAGGTCGAAATTAGATTTAAACTTGATGCAAAAACAGGTAAATACGTTCTTGCAAAGGGTGAAGAAAAGAAAATATTCAGCGAAAGCAATTATCCATTCTTGAGGGAAATTGCAGAGAATGCTGTAAAAGAAAATAAAGATTTAAAGGAAGCTACTGAGAAATTTACTAAAATTTTGTACGGAGTACCTGAAGAATACATGGTAAATTTGTTTCAGAATGTTCCAAATTGGTGGAAAGGAGCCACTTCTCATAAGTGGTGGAGGGGATTTTCTTTGGATCAATTTACGGGATCTATTCCAAAAAATTACACAAAAGCGATGGTCGATGCACAAGCTGAATTTTTGATTTCAGGCATGACGGCCGAAATTGCCAAAGGCGGAACTCTTGATAAGGCTTCGAAGGCTGTGGACAACAAAGGAGCTATAAATGATATGGTTGCCAAACTCGAAGAAATAAGTAAAAAACTATCTAATATTGAGCATGTTAAAAAGACTAAAGGAGAAGCTTTTGCCGCTGAGGAATTCAGGCAAGAAATTTTGTCCGGAGTTTCAAATATTGCGATCAAGAGTAAAACTTATGGGCTTTGGTATGAGCAGTTCTCAACTCAGATTTTCATGGAATATGGAAAGGATGATTTGTTCAAAGAAAGAACTGACCGAGCAGGTAAGATTTTGAGCGTGTATGCTTCTTATACACACGACTTGGACAATCCTAAATTGGACAAAGATCAAAATGGGAATATGCGTAGAGTTGACGATCCTCTTTATAAAAAACATGCGGCTTACGCGAACTATGTTGCGGAGGGTATGTTTGCAAAAATGAATGAAGGTGAATTACCTCAAGAAGTCCCTGTACAAAGCAGTTATTGGGAAATAATGACATGGACTGAATTTGGAAAGAAATATGATGCAGATCCTTCTAAATATGAAACATCTTTCGAGCACGTTGCAGAGAAAGAAGCACTTAAGATGAGCAGTGATTATATTGAGTTTGATGCTTGGTTGAATAATCCAAATAGCAAACTTCCTGTTTCTATGCTTTTCAGAACAAGGAAAGCGCCACTTGTGTTTACAGTTAGAAAAGGGAATAACGCAGACCGCATTAAGCTTGATAAGTTAAAAAGCTTGATTGGTGACGGCAAAAACGTAGAGAAAATGGCTTTACCTGAGACTTTCAAATTTTTCCATTCACGAATGCAAGAATCATTGCGTGAATTAAAAGATGGAGGTTATGGAGAACCTACAGCCAAATTTGATGAACTTATTGATACTAATTATGCTACGAGATACAAAGTTGAAATCGTAGATGTTCCTCCTGATTCAAAGCAAATCACTATTAGGGTAAACGAAGACAAAAAAAGTTACCTATATGAAGAAGTTGAGAAGCTTGAGGCAAAAATGATAACTGCCGGCAGATCTCTAACAAAATCAGAACAAGAGAAAATGATTAACGAAAGAATCTCTGAAATTGTTGAGACTACTATTTTGAACGAGAATATTATCGATACATACTTCAAAAAAGGCAAATTGACGGACAGTGTCAGAAATCTTTATTTCAAATTTAAAGGTTGGTTATTTAATTAATAAATATGATGCAAGATTTTTATAAAATTCAGTTCAAAGAGAAAAGATTGATATATGATGATAAACTTGAGGAAGGATGGGCAGTACCTATTGCCAGAGGTGCCGGCGATATAATGACTTCGGCCGCAGAATTGATCGGACTTGCCACTTCAACGACAAAAGATGCTGTTGGATTTCTTAAAGCCGGAAAAGAAGGTTTGAGTAAATTCATGAAAAATATCCTCACAAAAGCTAAAGATAAGATGGTTGGGAAACCTCTTGAATTAGCTGAATTTAGAGAATTCAAGAATACGCGTCTTTTCCTACCTCAAAAAACGAATTGTGACAATCCTAAAGGTGTAAATGAAATTAATGATCATGCTTCCAAGATTGCCGCTTTGATTATCAGAAAAAACAGGCTTGAAAATTTTTACAGGCCCGCAGTGGATAATTTCAGTCAAATAGAGATAAAATTGAATGAGATAAATGCTAAAAAATTTAAAACTGAAGAAGAAATTTTCAAAGTAAATGGGGAGATTACTGGATTGGATAATTATCTAAAAGAGGCAGCCTTTGAAAAAGATGATCCTCGAAGAATAGAAACGGAATCTAGATTGGTGGGATTAAGATCTCGTTTGCATATTTTGCAAGAATCTATTTCTAAAGTCATTAAATGGGAAATCCCTAATCTTACGAAAGACATAGTTGCAGGTTACAAACAAAGATTGCAATTCACTCCCCCTCAAGACGAGACTTTGGTTAATTTGGAAGCTTTATACCGCCATATCGAAATATATACTATTGAGTATTCAAATACTTTAGAGCGTTATAACGAGGAAATTGAAAAACACGAATATTACATGGCTAAAACTTATGAAGGATTATCTGAAGAAGACAGAATTTTAGTTTCTTATGGTACAACGGAGATTAATGTCAGAATGAGCAATATCCTCAAAAGAGAGAATAAAAATAATTATGACGTGCCTGTTTCAAAACTTGAGCCTTTGACTCACTTGCAATCAAAACCTAGGAATCCTTCACCTAATGGCAATACGAATAATCTCGGAGATATTCTTAATGTAACTTTATAAATTAATTTTATGGCAAGACCTGAACAATTGAAATTATCGGAAAGCGTAGTATCCGGCTCGAATATTGATAAAAATATTTCTGTCTTGGGAGATAAACTTAATAAATTACAAGCAGATTCTGAAAGGAATTTTGAGAAAAATTTTAAAGATATTTTAAAATCCACTACTGCTCTTTTCGAAAATAATCCTAATAAATGGCAAAAGGAACAAGTAAAATCCGTTCATGCTTTTGTTACCAATTTGGGCGTACTTATCGCTCAAAAATATGGCACATCTGTTGCTTCGGCTTATGTTAAAGATTTTTTAAAAAAACTTTTTGACCGCGTTGATCAGAAAGAATTTACCAGTGAAGATGACCGTGTTTTTATAACTACTTTGACGCAAGAAAAAGAAAATTACAGATTTGCTCATTATATAGAGGCAAGTTGGCTTGGCGAAGACGGATTCAGAAAAATGAATGCAATAAACGCTCTGATTTCTAAATGGGGAAAAACTATTTCTTCAAAGAAAAACAGTCAGGACCCTCTAAAGAATTTTGATTATATTTTTTCAAATTTAAGAGATAAATGGCTTGATGAATATGTAGCGCAAGTTCTCGATAGTGCTCCTGAAAGTAAAAAAGTTGCTGATGCAGATAAAAAAATCAAAGCAAATTTCGTAATTAATTTTTATGAAAGTGTTAGAGGAAACAGTGAAATAGGCGATGCTGAAAAGAGAAAAGTCCTTGAATTAAGCGAATCAATTTCAAATCAAATTCCAGGTGTTTTGGATCAACAAAGATATTTTGCCGCTGAAAAAACAGGTGAAAAATTGGAAGGCAAGAAAAGAAAAGGTTCTAAAGTTGCTAGAAATGAGGCTCTCGATGAAAGATTGGAAAATCTTTCTGAAATTGCAAAAACCCAAATTGGAAAACTTTCTCTTCTTTCTAAAATTGCAGAGCTTTCCATGCCTTCAGAAAAACTAAATGCCGCAAAAGCAAGTTTAGCTGATGTTCAAGCTGTTTTGTTAAATTATTATAAAACTGATGCTAAAGGAAAAACTCCTTTTGATTTGGAAAATGCTTTGATAGAAGAATCTAAAAGTAATAGTGCACTTGCAAGTCTTTTCTCAGAATCTATCAAATTTATCGGTAAATATATTGAGAAGGAAAAAGAGATTCCTTATTTGGATGAACTCTCAATTATGCTTCACAACAAATCTGCGATGTCCACGAATCGTCTAAGACAAGCCGGATTTGCAATCTCCGTTCTTCAAAGAGAAGAAGGAAATTTTGTTGAGTCAAGGGTTACAATGTCAAGATTAATAGAGACTCATCTTTTGAAAGCAAAAGATAAATTGACCGACGAAGAAAAAACATCATGCAGGCAAAAAGCCGAAAATGATACGGCAAAACAACTTAGAGGATATCTCGCGTCCGCAAAACAACAAGAACTTTTTGTTGAAAGTTTTAAAAGAGATTTTTTAAATGAAAATAGAAGAATGCCTACCGATGAGGAGACTTTAGTTGCCAACAGGGCTAATGTAGCATTTCTCTTTAATACAGTATTTGCGATAAATTATGATTCTCATCTTGTTTCCGCCTCTTTGTCCAGCAAATACATGACGAGAGATATTCTTTCAAATATGACTCCTTTTGACAAAGAAGTTTATAAGAAATTTTACGAATCTGTTGCCCCTGATGGAGGACTAAGCGATGAAAACAACAGGACTTATAACAATATAGCAAATTTCGTAGGTGAGCTTGCACTCCTTTATGCATCCGGAGGTATGGCCGTTTTTGTAGGAGGAAAAGCTTTGAGTCTTATTGGAGGAATATCTAAGGCTACAAAGCTTGCTCAACTTTTGAATAAAATGCCTAAAGCTCTTCAATATGTAAGACGCTTTACTGTGTTTTCGACAGAAGTTGCAGTTGAAGCATACACTTTTTCCGAAGTGCATACTGTCTTGGGAAATGAAGTTTTTGATCGTGAAGGGAAGACTTTAACAGAATTATTTTTGGAAGGAAAAACTGAAGAAGCCGGACTTAAATTGGCTGCTGAAATGCCAATGTTCGCCTTTTTCAAATTTGGACACATTGTTTGCAGATATTTTAATATGACAGATGCCGGAAAAGCATTGTTTAATTATGCTCTTAAAAATCCTAAATATAAAAATTTGGTTAGTGAGGTCTTTGCCGCAGTTGGAAGTAAATCCCCTGCTAATGCTCTTGCTCGACTAAAAAATATTTTAGGAAGAGAAGGCCTACCTAATGAGATAAAAACGGTTGTCCAAGAAAGTGTCAGGCATTTTGACGGACTTGCATCTAAATACAGCGAGCTTATAAAAAATACCGCTTTGGATTCCACATCAAAGAAAGTTGCGGTGTGGCTTTTGAGAGATCTTCAGTTTGATGCTTTAGCGATGTTCTTTGGAGAAAAAGCCAGAAGTTCTATAGCTGACGGAGCAGAACAAGCTCAAGTTGATGCGAATCTTATTGATCAAGTTATTCACGCTTATATCTCAGCCGGAGCGATGGGCGGAGGATTGAGGCTTGGTGGAAAACTTATTGGACGCTTGACTTTGTCAATGAAAGACATATCCTATATTACTTCTACAGTGCCTGCAAAAATCAGATCCAGAGTTAGCGAGGCATTGAGAAATACTACCATGGCAAAAGAAGGATTAGAATTAGGAAATCAAGAACCTGTTCGGAATGTTAGCGATGTTATGTCCGGAAGAACTACTCTCGATAGATTTAGAGGAACTCCAAGATGGAAACAAGTTTTGCTTGAAATGGGAGTTGCTATTTCCGCTGTACTTAGCGGAGGTAAGGCCGATATTAAACCGGTTGAGGAAATTGAAATTGTTGCCGAAAAATTACCGGGATTGAAGGAACTTTCTCCTGATTCTAAAAATGTTGTAATTACCGCTGAAGGTGGAGGAAAAGTCGGAGAAGCAAGTCCTGAGGTTTTACAAAAAATAGCTTCAACTTCTCAGAAAGATCTTGTTGCTGATGCGCGTGCTGAACTTGAACAAAGAGGAGGAAGAAAAGAGGATATTGCATTATTGGATGCTGTTGCAAAAGTTCCTGAGGCTTTAGGCGTATTCAGTCCATTCATAAAATTTGTCCCTTATTTTACTGATGCCGGAAATCTTGCTTGGTATACTGCCGTAGACGCAGAGGGACTCGGTAAATTCACGGAAAATCCAAAAAACAGAGATGCTCTAAATGAGATGGCTAAAAAGGCGGGACTTGAAAACCAAGTTCTGCAAGCTAGCTTTGTTGGTTCTTATATATTTGGGGTGCTCCCAACTATTTGGTTAATTCTTGGAGCTGCGTCCCTTCTTCCGATTGTTGGAATAGTGTTTAAACCTATTTTTTCTGGATATACCAAGTTTCTAAAAGCTGCATTTGGATTTACGGTTAAGCAAGTTGCTCCACTCGCAGGAAAAGCAGGAAAATTTATCCTAGCGAGCGAGGGTGCCAAAGAAAAAATTACTGAATTTGCACCATTGGATACGATATTGAACGGCATTGGAGAATTGAAAAGAGTGCTTGCTCAGAGTGAATTGGATGAATTGGATGCGATGTATAAAAATATGCAAAAAGAGGCCGTTAAAGTCAAATATGGTGATCAAGCCAAGGCTAAAAATTTAATCAGCGGGGTAATTCAAAGGCATGCTATTGATATTTTAGCTAAAAAATTCCCTTTGCTGATTGCCGCTAAAAATGCACAAATTGCTAATCCAGCCACTCCCGAAGCTGATAAAATAACGCTAAGAAATGAGGTTAAAGCTCTAAACGCAAATGTTGAAGCGGTAGAAATTCAAAAGTGGGTTAACGCAAAAGATATTTTGGAAAATAGAACTAATGTTGTCGGCCTTGATTTTTCAAGGATTAGCGCATTGGTTCAAGAAAAACTTAATGCCACGAATCTTACTCCGACGGAAAAAGCTCAAGTCTCAGATTATATACAACAATTACTCGAGGCTTTCAAAAATGGTGATCCTAGGGCTGTAGAAGCGGTTTGGTTGATATTGTTTAAACCTCTTTATGACAACAGCAGAATTGGGATTGGAGCGACTGTTCCAGACAGAATAACGGCTCCTGCAGAGTTTGAAATATATCAAGCAAAGAGGAGATTCCGTGCATTGTATGAAAGCATTCAAGCTAGATATGATGCCCCTCCTGCTGATGGCGGGAATAAGTTTATCAAAGCGGTGGATTATTTACCAAATAAAATCCCTAATCCTACTGCCAGAAGAATTGCCAGTGGAGCACTTAGACTGGCACTTGTTCTCGGCGGATTAGTGCTTGCTGATGCTATACTTGAACCTATAGTTGATACTGTAGGCGGGGCTATTCTTGAGGGAATAAAACCCGATTTTTGGAAAGAAGGCGAAAAAGCTTTTAAAGATGCTTTTAGATCTGGGGAACGAAGAGGAGGAAGTGACAGTGACAGCGATAGCGGAAGCCATCCAAAAAAGAAAAAAAACAAAAGAAGGGGGGGAAGACATAGTGCTCCTGCTGAAGTTCCTAAGATTGAACAGCGTTAAAATATTTACAATATGTTCGGATCAGAAGACATAGCAAAAATAGGAGAAAAAGCGAAGGGATTCTTTGGGAATTCAAAAGATTTGTTGGCAAAATTTATTCCATCTTTGACGGAAGCTTTCGGCGAAGCTTGGAAGGCAAAATGGGGGGAAAAATGGAAAGTATTTTCCGGCAAATTCAAAGAAGAATGGGGCAGACTTGGGAAAGAAAAAGAAGAAATATCTCAAGGAGCTCAAGCCGCCGCAACAAAAACTACTGAGCAAACCATGGCGAGCGCAACCACCGCCGTAAAACTCGACGAAACAAAAGTCGAAAAAGGATCAGCAGATTCATATAAAGAAGCTCTTGCAACAGGAGTCGCGTCATTAGCATCTTTGAGTCAAAAACAACAAGTTTTTGCCAATAAAGGTCTTGATAAGCTTTCGAAAGCCGTAAAGGAAGGCAAAACAGATGTTTTGGATTTTGATGAATTCAAGGCCGTCGCTGCAACTGCTATTTCTACATTAAAAGCTTTAAAAATTAAATATCCGGATAAAGACAAACTAAAAACCGCACTTGAACAAATCTCAAAGGCGTCCGAAAGTTCAAAGTATCCGATTGCAAAACTTTTACAAACTTCAGTTTTAAAAGTGCTAAAGCCCGATATAACGGTTTTGGATATTTTGAATCCTTTGAATTCCTCTTACTTGGATTTCTTTAAAAAATTTGGAATAAGCGGAGTTTCCGAATTGTCTGAATTGAAAGACACAATGTCTCTTCTCAAAGAAAAAGAAATTACCGCGGATGATAAAGCAAAAGTCGTCGCCGCTTATAAAAAATATATTATTCCAAATACAACCAAAAGCGATGTCGTAAGAGTCGTTGATTTCGTGCAAAAACTTGTTTTGGAAAAACCTGCAAGTTTAACAATCGATCAATTAGCGGAATTAGTTTCTCTTGTTGATGTAAAAGATCTTGATCGAATGATCGCAATACTTACCGGAAAAATCGGAGAGGCGAAAGCCTAAAAATGTCATTCCCCCACTCTATGAAAATCGCAGACAAAAAAAATAAAATTCTAGAATTCCTAAAAACTTCTACAATCGACCAGCACACAAAAACAATGGTCGAAACACTTTTGCCTGTAATGAAAGAAGCTCAAGTAGATGACCTTTTTGACACATTCGCTGAAGAAAAATCCGCACTAGAAAAAAACAGTCAAAAAAGACAAAGAGTTGAATTGAAATATAAAATAATGGCGGAAAAATTAGCGCAAATTGAGATAAACAAGTTTAAAAAATAAAATTCTCTTGCATTTTTCTGAAACCGACGTATACTTTACCTGCTTGAGTTGCTTCGGCAATTCATTTGATAGGTTAGGATATTAAGGCTTTTCTAGGGCGTTGGTACTCCTAAGTCTGTTAAGAAGCTCTTCCCCAAGTGGGAGGAGTTTTTCTTTTGTGTTCAAATTTGTGTTTAAACGTTTTCCTTGAACCCAAGATAATAAGCGGCGTTTTGTCCGTCTACTTTTGTCGGAAGTTCTATGGATTTAATCCCTATCGGAGTATTGCCTGAACCTCTTATTATTTGACGAAGCTCATTAAAAGTTCGTGCAAAAGGTTTTGTTTCTTTTCTCTCATCAACCCCTATTGATTTTGCAAGTTGCTGTGGCAACATCGCCTGTCCTCTGAGAGTACTTATAACCATCTGTAACAATATTGCCTGTTTTAAATCAGGCATTTTTGAATTTGATTTTCTTGTTATACTTCCTTTCGCCAAATTACAAGCCTCTCGTACCAGTTGTTCCTTCATCCCACTTGGAATCTGCCGGTCTTCGGTTAATGGTATTGCTCCGTAAGAATCTTTTGTTTCAGGAAATGGATATGGCAAAGCATTGCGCATTTCCATAACCTGCGACAAAAGATTTTGATCAACAGGTTTTGCCGAATTTATTCTCAATTTGGTTTCGTGCCCAGAAAGCGCTTCTTGAGGCCATAAAAAGTCCTCAGAGAAATAATAATCATGCCATTTTGTCGGCTTTGTTGCTCCATTCGATCCGACGTTTGTCTCAAAATAATATCCTTTTTGATCACGTTTCATGACAACACCATGCTCTGAAAATTCTCTATTTATTTCATCCATTAGCTCATTTAATGAAACTGTTATCGTCGCTTTGTTGGTTCTTGGATTTAATTTTTTAATCAACGCACCGATTATCGACGAAGAAATTCTAAAATTAAAAGCTGAATACGCCGCTATTGTCCTTGTCAATAAACCTTTATCGCTGTCAGCCAAAATCAGATGTGGAGTTTTATTCAATAAAATTTTTCTAAAAAAACTGTAATTAAAATGAATATTGTAAGGTTGAGGATACAAAGATGATTCTTGAGATTCCAAATGATAATTGTAATTCCCAACCGCCGGGACATATGGCTTTTTCGATAACCCAATGTGAAGTCTGTCTGTACCGTATAAATTTATTCCAAGCGGAGAGTGATTTTCGCAAAGTTCGTTTAATTTTCTTACGGTTATTATGAAAGCGTGCATTTTTTCCGGAGTGATAAGCTCGTCTTCATCAGCCTTTTCAACTTTTTTTGGATTTAGATTTTTCATAATTTCTGCGATTGTGCATCCCTTGTGTTTGAGAATATAAAATAATATTTCTCTTACCGGTAAATGCCTGTTATCACAGTCTAGATGCCGCAAAGAATCTTCGATTCTGATCCGAATATTTTCTTTTATATCGTCTGTCATTTCTCTTTCATAAGTTGAAAAATCGTCGTCATAATCATCCAAATCTTTTGAAAGAACCGCTTGAATTACGCCGTTTTTATCTATAAGTTCGAATCCCATTTCTCTGAATTTTTCTCCAAGATCAATTTGGGCGTAAGCGATTGATTGCTCCAAATTCGCCGGTTTTATTTCACGTTTTAAGATTTTGGATGCTCTACCTCTTACATATTCTTTTGTAACAGCTTTCCCCAATTCTGCAGCTTCTGCAAGAGCTCCAAAAATTTCTCTCAATATATGTGATTTTCTTGAGGTTCTCATTTCCGCTTCTTCCAAAACAACGGCTAACATATCCCATTCTTCATCTGTAAGTTTGCGAATTGGTTCGACGAAACCGTCCTCTTTTGTTATTTCCGGAATATCGGCATTCCTTGCGGTAAAGTAATATGCATTTCTGAAAGTTGGATCTGTTTTGCTTGATTTTTTAGTAAATGTTAACACTGAATTTACACTAATCGTAGTTTGACCTATGTTCGTCAGCATCTTTTGAATTTCCTGACTTTGATTCGGAATTTCTTCAGGCGGTACCTCAAGCAAAACACAAGCCCCTTCCTTTGTTAACGCTTGGCCTAAATCATTCGTATCCAACATCAATTGTAATGCACTTTTCTGAAATTCCGTGATTGGTTTTTGTCTTTTTGATTTACTTTTTAAGTCTATAAGATTTGCTATTCTTCGTCTTACTTCATTTCTTTCCGATTGTATTTTTTGATAAATATCCGGTGGTAAATTCACAAAATGCATACCTTCCACGACATGACGTGTTTTTTCTTCGGGACAAAGGCGTTCTACCGCATTTTGTATTATTGTTTTACCTGTTATTGCTGTTTGTATGCCCGTTGCCCTTCCTACAAAATCTTCCATAAATATAATTTAAGGTTGTATTTTATACACCATTTCCTGAAAAATGTCAAAGCTGAAATATTTTTCTATTCGACAAAAAACCTACCGAACCTTGCAGGCTCGCCAGCTTTTTTTTGGGGTGAGTTAATGAACGACGTTCGAAGAATACTGGTACAGTTAAATTACGGTAACATCATTTAGTAGAATCAAAAAGCTTTTTAACACTCAAAACTAATTCATCTTGATTGCAACTATATTCTTCAATTTGTCCGTATTCTTTATAGTAAGAAACATTAAATCCTTCTTCGATGTCATTAAACCAAACAATTTTTTTGCCACAAATTGCAACAACCCAAAAACCACATCCTTCTTTCCCGTATTTTTCTTCTGCCCATTTCTCAGGTAAAATTTTTATAAGTTGCCAAAAATCTCGTAAAATCCCTTTTAATTCAGGCTCTGCATTACGAATTTCGCTATTAAGACTCTCTAAAGATATTGGTTGCCAATTTGACATGCATAATTTAATAAATTGACTAAATTGTACTACATAAATCTTTCTCGAACAATCGAATGGAGGTTTGAGGAATAGAACTGAGTCATGAAAACGCCTTCCGCAAGCCAAAAACATACTAACGGAACGATGTTCGAACTATGGGGTGAGTTATGGGGTTCGAACCCATGACCCTTAGGACCACAACCTAATGCTCTAACCAACTGAGCTAAACTCACCATGATAATTGCGCTTTTTCTTGAAAAGCTAGGGAATTGTAGCAGAAAAGGTGAAAAAGTGAAGTGTTTTTATGATTCTTCTTCTAATATCGCTTCGGGAAGCTCTTTGCCATATTTTGCAATATATACGTTAGAAGGTCTTACTCCTTCCGTGCCCGTGTTGTCCTGAGCGACGTGAAGAACCCATTTGTCCTCGGATTTGTCTTCTTTGCCTTGCCTGTAGGCTTGATTTACGTCTATCAATTTCACATATGGTTTTAATATGTCAGGAATTTCCGGAGGTGTGCGTGTTCCCTCTTTTGTTTCGATATTTTCCGTGTTAGGTGCTCCTCTCAAGAAAGCATCATTTGTTCCTTCGTATTCGAATGCGCCTACGGCCATTTCGGCATCCATTGTATTTTGGAAAAAGTGAGTTCCCCATGAATATTGAGTACCGCCATTCGGAAAAATTTCCATATATCCGGCCGCTCTTGAAAACTCCGCGAAATTAACATTAATTCCTGAACTAAGATCTTTTGACCCCCATCTTTTAGGAGCAACTATAAGATAGTCCCCTTTTCCCAACATTTGGTTTACTGCGTTTACATAAGCATGTACCCCCGCATGTTGAGTTGAGTTGCTAAAAATCTTCGGATCAATGTATAAAATATATGGGATATTTTTGTATGAAGTCGCATTCGTGCCTTTCATGCTTGAAAGGAGGATTCTGTCTTTACTGACAGTTCCCGGCATTCTTGACGGATGAAGATTTTTCGGAATGTTTTGAGGGCGGCATTGAACCAATTTTACGACCCATTTCCATTTCTTTTCCTCTGTGTCGTAGCGGGATTGTATAGTGAATTCACAATCAACGTTATATCCGAGTTGATGTTTCAATTTTTGAATCATATATTCTATCTTCAATGGAATGTTTGTTGACTGAACCAATTCCTTGCAAGTCAATAACGGGAAACCTCCATCAACGCGGTCCATGTCGAGTTCAATCCCATATCTCTCTACTCTCTGAGATAAACTTCCTTTTTGAATCAATGTCCTTGGCGAAATTTTTATTTTCTTTTGGTTTTTTGTGTCAATAACCACCATTTCTGATTGAGTTTTATCCGTTTCGCTCCTTGATGTTTTGGGATTTGCCAACATTACAAATCTTCCACCTTCGTCTACCGCCTGCTCCCCAAGTCCGGCAACTATTGTCATTGCACCTCTCTTTGGGTTGAAACCTATTGATTGAGTGGCGTAAGACATGGCAACCCCCGCAAAATCAGGATAAAAATAATCGTTATGGTGGTCTCCATTTAAGTCCTGACCCAATATTCCCATTTCTTCATCGTTGATCAGTAAATCGTGTTCTTTTCTGTATTCCATTACTTCTCTTCTAAACACTGTTGCATATATTTGCAAAATTGCATCTTTGAATTTTTCAAAATCTTCTTTTTCTTTATCGCTTGAGTTTGCCAATTCCACGCTGTCATATTTTCCCGCAAATGAAGCCCCTATTCTGTCTTCAAGCTCGCTGGATGATCTTGCGATGATTGGTTTTCCATGAAGTTTTTTGAATAAAATCCAAAGTTGACGTTCCAAATGACCCGGAAATTTTGCTTTAAGCATATTTTCCTCTACTTTTGCGTGTAATTCATCGGGGACTTCTTTTCCATCTATATTAAGTCTCTTAATCATTGCTGAATCCGCAACTCCTGGATTTGAATCTATTACCTGTTCAAAGATATTAGATCCTATAAAATGCGATCTGTTTTCCTTTAATTCTATTTCTTTATCCATTTCTGCAAAAAATTCTTTGGTCTTTCCTTCGTAACCGTGATCTTTGGCAAACTGATCGTCAAATTCCGGAGTTTTGTTCTCAAGAGCGGCATAAGCCAAAAGTACGCCTGTCGCTTTTCCTCCGATTCTTCCGTCTGCCAAGCTGTCCGGCATTTGGTCTAATACTGCTTCTATATATCTGGAAGTGAAAAATTTGCTGGCTTTTTGAATGAGTTTTGGGCTTGAAGTAATAAGTCTTCTTATCAAAAATTCAAGCGCGGAACCTCTTGCAAGTGAAACCAAAGTTTCAGTTTCTGCATCAGGATGCTTCTCTTCAGCCAATCTTACTATGTCTAAAAGTTCATCTGTTGGAACTCTATCCGTAATTGCTCTTATGTTTTTTTTGGCTTCCAAATCTATATATTTTCTCGCGCCTTTGTGTTCCGGATCCGGTTTCTTGAAACGAGCCCTTATCATTCCAAGTCTGCCGTTAATTTTCTCGCCGCTTAAGGTGGCAAGTGCTTTCAAAGCAATAAATGTCCTTATTACTCTCATTCTTTCGGCAAATTGCTCTCCATTTTCCAGCACTATTTTGTTAGCATCAGCTCCATATTCAACATTTTGTTGCGCGATAGCCGCCTCTCTTGAAGACTCTTCTATGGCTTTTGGCCCACCCTTAAGCTCTAAATCATAAACAAGATGTCTTATTGCCGCTATTACTTCCCATACTTCATGAGGTTCTTTTACATTTTCTGTTGAAAATTCACGAAGTATACGAAGTGCTCCTCGTGATCTTGGGCCTTCGGCTTCCAGCTTCGATTCTATCTGTTTCAAATCTGTTTCCGATATGTACCCCGGGGTGTCTGACACATATACCGGCGTGTCTTTTGGCTTCATACAATTTTATTTGTGGGGTTCTTTTTACCACATTGTATGGGGAAAAGTAAACTTTATTCTAATTTTATCACTTAAGTCTTTTTTCTATGTTTTCCGCCAATGTTTTTTGATTTGTGTACATAAATTCCAAGTCTTTTCCTTGAAGAATAAAGAATTGTACTTCTTTTGTTCCTGGATTTTGGCGTATTTCCACCATAAAATTTTGTACAGGCATCTTATTTGTTCCTTCCATCTTAATTACTTCTGTCGAAATTCCCCTTTCGTAATTTAGTTTATAGGCGATTTCTTTAAGTTCTTTGATGGCAGTTTCAAGGTCTTTCGGGGCTTGATTCGACATTTGTTCAAATGATTTTGGTTTTTCAGGAGCCTTGGCTGTGCTAGGATTGTTTTCGGGCTGTTGTTTTTGACCAAATGTTTTTCTTTCTTCTTTAGTTAACAATGTCGAATATTTTTTATAAATGGCTTTGTTATCTTCCATTAGATCTAAAAATCTTTTTCTGTCCAATTTTTCAATAACAAAGGCAATCAATTCTTTTTGCCATTTAATGTTTTCATTTCCGGAAATTAGTATATTAATAATGACATTGTCTCTAAGTTTGTTTATGATTTCTCCTTTATTTTCAATTATTTCATTCGCTATTACTTCCTGTATTTTCTCGGGGATTTCTTGCGAAAATAGACATTCGACCCTGTAATCAAGTCTTTGTCTGAAAAAATTTATGGTATTTTTTGCTTTTTCAAAATCTTTCTCCACAAAATGCTTTAACATGATGCCAAGCGTTTTGTGGCTTGTTGCTGATAAAATACTAATATGAATCAATCCTTCTGAAATTGTTTTGTATAATTTTTCAAAATTTTCATCTTTTTGCTTACCGCTTTCTTCAGCGAACGCTATCAGTTCTTCCCATTTTTTTGTGCTAATTATACCTCTCATATTCGCATTTTCGAGATATTCATTAAATTCTTTTTGTCTCGGATTTATTTTTTCAGGTGTTGGTGCTGGTGTTGGTGCTGGTGTTGGTGCTGGTGTTGGTGTTGGTTTTGGTGTTGGTTTTGGTGTTGGTGTTACAGGTGTTACATCTGAAGGTAATCCTGCAGGTGTTACCTCACCAGGCAATCCAACTGCTGGTTTTGGTGCTGGTGCCGGTGTTGGAGCCGGAGCCGGAGCTGGTGTTACAGATGGTTTTGTTGATTTTTTTTCTTTTTCTTGTTTTATCGGCTTGATAAGCTTGTCCATGTTTTTTCTTAATTCTTCCGGAGTTTTTGCTCTAATTTCAAGCGTTAATTCATTACCTAAACCATCAATAACAAATATTGGTTTTCCATCTTCTATAGTCGCCCGTACTACATAACTTCTGTTGTCTTTTGTTGTTAAGACAAAAGAATATCCATCTGCATTTTTCTTTAATTTTTCGACTTTTTCTCCAGAGCTTAGTAGTCTAATTCTTTCCTTTCCTAGCGCGACCGTTGCTTTTGTTATGCTTGCCATTTCAGCATTAGTTTGCTTTTCTTCATCCTTAGGCTTTGGTGCTGGTTTTGGTGCTGGTTTTGGTGCTGGTTTTGGTGCTTGTTTTTGCTCCGGTTTTGGCTCCGGTGTTGGTGCTGGTCTTGATTTTGTGTCTGTGTCTTGTAATTTTCCTTCTTTTAGAAGAGCTTTATCCAATGCGGAGAAACGACTTTCGCGTTTGTTTGTTTCTGACGAACGCAATTCAAAAAGGACTTTTGAATTATTTGCTTCGGATGGTACTTCATTCTGTGCACGGTCCAATGCAATAAGCATATTCAAAACACCGTGTGATCCATAAATAAGTTTTTTCCCAAAACGATCATCCAAATCTTTTTTAAATTGCACAGCGTCAAATTTTCCTGCGCTTTGCATACCTTGTTTTGCAGATAAGCGATCGAGCGCATCTATTACAGATAATGTTTCGGTTGCACTTGAATCGTATCCAGGGAAATTATTGTAAATTCTGCATCCGGCAAGAAGAGCATTATATTTTTTTGCGAGTTGTGACCAAATTTTCCAATTATCCTCGTCCCTTGGAATTTCGGAGTTATAGGCAAGAACACTTGCTCCTCCTACAGCTCTATATTCTATGTTTGGATCAAGTTTTGGAATTGCATTCCTTTCCGATTCTTTCATTTCTGCTTTACCAACCTCATATCCCGTTTTCAAATGAAGTCTTTTGAATTTCATTGATTCGATTTTTTTGCCTGCGTCAACAAGACATGATGCCGCCCCTTTCATAATATCTTTTGTATCAGGAGGCGTTTTTTGCTGTTTGTCAGGTGATTTTTGTTGAGTTTCTGGAGGGGTTGGTCTCTCAGTTGAATATTTTGGAGCCTCATTTGGATTTGCCATATTTTTTTGTTTTTATTTTATTACAGTTGTATTATACCACTTTTTTAATATTTCTGCAACCGCCTTGAAGTGTAATTTTTATTGAAATTTACTAGAATGTTTTTGATATTAACAAACTTTTATGGAGAATAAATTTATGATTGATTTGGGGGTGAAATATGGGCTTGATTCTGCCAAAATTTCTAAAGTTGCGGCAATGATATATCAAGCTGGAGTTGATAATTTTAATAGTGATGAAGCAAAAGCCATTGCGGAATACATGTGTGAAAGTGGAATAATCAATAAGCCCGCCGAGGAAATAATGAACGAGCTTAAACTAAAAGGTCTTTCGAGAGATTAAGCTTTTTTCCCTTCTAGAAATGCTCTTGAACGAAGATTTTCTTCAGTTTTTGTGAATATTCCTTCTAGAATAAACTGCGAAAATTCTTGCAAACGCTCGAAGTTGTTTTCGATTTTCATCCTTTCAAAATAATCACGTAGAACAAAGGTACAAAGCTGGGTGAGAATTTTTTTTATAGTTTTCTTTGGAGGGTCTTCGTTTTCAGATTCTTCTATGTCATAGCAGTGTTTTATCAGTTTTTGTGGATATTCTTCAGCTTGGAACATCATTCCTTTCATCCATGCGTCCACTGCGATTTTGGCTTTTAGAGGCATAGATGCATCGTTTTCTCCAAAAAATGTAAGAGCTTGTGTCTGAGAAGACTCTTGTTTTAAGAAATTTCCGATAAAAGGCTTAAGCTCATCATTTTCGAGCATTATCATTGCTAAAATAAATCCAGCCGGAAGATTTTGTTCAAGCGCACGGCTTATAAGTAGAGTTAATTCGTTTTTTTGGCTGTTTTTTACAAAAGCCATGAGGATTTTTAAAAGATCATCTTCCTTTTGTTTTTGCTTCTGTTCTTCTTTTTTTATAGCGGCAATTTGAGCCCATGCTTCTTGCATGCGCTCTTTGAATGCTTCAAAAGCCGCCTCTGACATCGGCTCACCTCCTTCAAGTCCAAAAAAATTTTCTAAGGCCATTTCTTTTTTTTAGCTGAAAGCTATTGTACGTTTACAAACTTATCTTTGTAAATTCTTCCGTCGAATTTTTTTAAAGCTTTTTCAGTGAAGTTAACTTGTCCTGCTATTAAAGCGAAAATTGTATGGTCTTTTCCCATATCTGTTCCTTTACCAGGAAAGTATTGTGTGCCTCTTTGGCGTACAATTATTGATCCGGCTTTTACTGTTTCTCCTCCAAATGCTTTCACCCCTAGGCGCTGGGCCTGCGAGTCTCGGCCGTTTTTGGTGGAACCTGCTGCTTTTTTATGTGACATATCTTTTTCTTAAATTGCCCGATGATTTTAATGGGTTTTATGTGGGAATGCAAGCGAATTTACAAAGAAAGTTAGGGAATACTCCTTAGGACTTAGGCTTCTTTTGATTGTCATCCATATTTGTCCTAAATTGAACGCAATGCGTCCTAAGAAGTATTCCCCAACTTTCCTATGAATCAACGGTTGTATTCTCACACGTTTTATGGTAAAATGTACGGATAAACAAATACAAAAATAAATGAAGTCAGTATTTAAGAAATTAGCGATTTTGGCCTTAGTATCAGCTCTTTTCGTTCCGAACAGTGTTTTTGCGGATGAAAATGAAGAGTTTTTGTCAAAATTAAAAGACCGATATAATTCTGAAAAAACCGACTATTATCAGCTTTTGAACAGCATTTCAGATCAAAGAAACAAGATAAAAGCTCTTTCTGAAGAGAAAATGACTTTGTCTGGACAACTTGATAATATCGATAAACAAAGCTTTCTCACTCAAAACAGGCTTATGGAAACCATAAACTCTGTTAGCGAAACGGAAAATTCAATCGTCAGACTTTCATCACAAATTGAAGTCAAAAAAGTGGCTATGAATGCGCAAAAAGACCTGCTTAAAGATTATATGAAAATAATGTATACGGAAGAGTCTTCATATTTTTCAATTGGCGAAAACGGGCAAGTTGATGCGTTAAAATTGCTTTTGTCAGACGGAAGTATCGGCAACAAAATGAGACAATTAAACTATTTAAATCTTCTTAATGAGGCCGGCCAACAAATGGTTGATAAGCTTTCTTCTCTTGGAGAAGAGCTAAAATCACAAGAACAAAATCTTCAAACTGAACGTGAGGAACTGGCTAAACTTCAGGAAACTCTTGCAAATGAGAAAAAACAGCTTGAATATGAGAAAATTGCGAAAGAAAATTTATTGAAACTTACTCTCGGACAAGAGAAATTGTATTCAAAATTGCTTGAACAAAGCCAAAAAGAACAATATACGATGGTGCAGGACGTGAAAGATTTGAGTAATGCATTAGAACTTGTTAAACGAAAAATCGCAGAGGATGGAGAAAACTTCAATCCAAACGCATACATGAATCTTTTGGATGAAAAAACTCGTTCTTTGTATGAATTTCTTTCAACCGCTCCGACGCTTAATCCTGAAGGGCTTTCTTGGCCTGTGCTTCCGGAAAAAGGCATTAGTGCGTATTATCATGATTCGGCTTATGCAACCACTTTTGGTGTCGCGCATCAAGCTGTCGATATTCCTGTATATCAGGGCTCCCCTGTTCATGCGCCGGCTGACGGAGTGGTTTATAAAACAAAAGACAATGGATATGGTTACAGTTACGTGATTTTGGCACATGCAAACGGCTATAGCACTGTTTATGGCCACGTAAGTGAGATCTTGGTAGAAGAAGGAGATCAAATCGTACAGGGACAAATCCTAGGTCTTAGCGGAGGAATGCCGGGAACTAAAGGTGCTGGATATATGACTACAGGGCCTCATTTACATTTTGAATTACTTAAAGACGGAAGCCATATCGATCCTTTGAATTACCTTCCTTTGAATGTGTTTGCGGTGGAAGATTTGAAGCTTCTTCCGGAGAAATATTTGAGAAGAATCGAACTTTAGGATACAATTTAGTTTGTGAAAAACAATATTTCAGAGATTATAAATATTCTTGAAAAGACTTATCCCGATGCGAAAATCGAGCTTAATTTCGGAGATACTTTTCAATTGCTGGTTGCAGTGATTTTATCTGCGCAATGCACTGATGTTCGAGTAAATCAGGTTACTCCTGCGCTTTTTGAAAAATTGCCGGACGTGAAGGCATTTGCAAAAGCTACACTTGAAGAAATTGAGAAATATATTTATTCAACCGGATTTTATAAAGCAAAAGCGCGCAGTATAAAAGGCGCGGCTGAGAAAATTTTGAAAAATTTTAAAGGAAAAGTTCCAAGTAAAATGGATGATTTACTCACTCTTCCCGGAGTTGCAAGAAAAACTGCGAATGTTGTGCTTTCGAGTGGTTTTGGTGTCAATGAAGGTGTCGTGGTCGACACGCACGTCGCTAGGATAAGCGGAAAACTTGGACTTGTCGCGAAAAAATTGGCATTACAAAAAAACGCGGTAAAAATAGAACAAGAGCTCATGAAAATTGTTCCGAAATCGAAATGGGGAAAATTTTCTCATATGATTGTGTGGCATGGAAGACGTGTTTGTTTTGCGAGAAAGCCAAATTGCAAGGGGTGTCCGCTAAACAAGATTTGTCCGAGCAGTGAAGTTTAATTTGCAAGTAAACGAAATTTCATTTAATATCTTGCGCGTTACATTGGGGCGTGGCCAAGTGGTAAGGCAGCGGGTTTTGGTCCCGCCATTCGTGGGTTCGAATCCTACCGCCCCAACCATTGAAAAACAGCTCTGCAGAAGGCAGAGATGATTTTCAATATGCGGGAGGGAAGATTCGAAGTTTATGCCCCGAAGGGGTAAATCCTACCGCCCCAACCAAGTAGCTTAAATAGGGCTAAACATTTTTGCCTTACTATTTTCAAATTAGTTATTTTTTGGTATATATACACCCTTATAAAAATTGTGGAGTTCCATATTAATAATTTATGGTTGAGACTGTGACTGATAAAATCAGTGTATATAATGCTATGAGGGTAACCTCCAGCCTTTTTGAAACTAGCGATGGTAATGATGTGATAATGGATTTTAAAAATAGGCTGAACGGGAAGTTAAAAGCAGTTGTGGATAATAATCCATCAATCAATGATTCTCCTTCTCCCCTATTAACTTTGGCTCAAAGCGTACAGGATAATTTTGTTGTCGATCTTAGCGTAACTGGCGAAGAATATATCCCTAAAACAGGCCCTGTAATTATAGCCGGCAATCATCAGTTTTCTTTTGTGGATGTTTTTACATTTGTTAATAGATTCATAAAAACAGTGGAGGACAGGCCATGGCGTGTTGTGGCAAATATCAGAATGTTTACAAAATTATTTCCAAATTGGGAAAATGATGAGCGGATGCTCCGGCATTTTATCCCTGTGAGGCGATCGGATTTGGCAGACAGTAAATCCAGAGCTACAAACGGAGATGAAGTTGTGTCAACCGCAGTTCAGTTCTTGTTATGCGAGAATGACCCTGTTTTATTTTTATGTCCGGAAGGTCCTGCAGGAAATTATCTTAACAATATTGCCAGACCCCACATGGGATTGGCCAAAATATCCAGAGCGTCAAATGCGCAGATTGTTCCTGTGACCGTTCTTGGTTCGGTGGATAAAGATCGTTTACAGTTTTCTTTGCGTGTGCGTGTAAATCCACCATTTCATCCATCTGTTAATGATGAAGATACTCTTAAGGAATGGTCTCACAGGCTTGCCGAAGGCGGTGAAAAATTTGTAGATAGTTTTGAAGCTGGATTGGATAGAGCTGTTGCTAATATACAAGGACTTTTAGAGACAAAATCTTCTATTTTAATTGATATCGAGGGTAAAGTCGGTGCTGGTAAGACGACATTTGCATGTAGATTACAAGAAAGATTAAACATGGCCGGAGTATCTTGTACTATCGTTAAAAAAGATAAATATAGACAGAATGCCACTACCACTCCTGCAAATAGAACCCATGATGTGACAGCAATGGAAGCGGACATAGAAAAAGCAATGCCCACTGCATCAGTCGTGATAGTGGAAGGTTTAATCCCCCTCGGTGTCGCTACACATTCTAAAAAAACTGATTATAAAATTTTTGTAGAATCACCACAAATTGAGCGTATTTCAAGAAGAATTGTAAGGAATGAAGCTTTGGGAAAAAGAACCATTGTTGAATCTCTGCAAGAGATTGTTGATTTTGCCACTAAAGATGTTGGGGATTTGGACAATTATGAAAGGAAAAGGCCGGACTTTGATACAGATTTGATTGTCTATAATGATTTTAGACAGCCTTGTTCTCCGAATGTATTTATTCAGAATAATGAATTGGTGTTTATGGTTGATGGGGTTATTAAAGGAAAGATTAAATTGGATGATGAAGGACAGATTACAAAAGCTTTGAAAAAGATGAACCTGTTGTAGTTGCATAACTAAAATAATTTAAGAAAATTTTATAAATATTTAACGAAATTTTAATGTCGTGGTAGTATTGTCGTGGCTGTTATTAATTAACCTCTTTATTTATGGACAGCCAGAGCGTCACAAATGAAATGTTGTATGAATACCTCAAAGCTTTTAAGCTTGAGGTGAATCAACGTTTTGATAAAGTTGAGCAACGTCTAACAGCAGTTGAGCAACGTCTAACAGCAGTTGAGCAACGTCTAACAGCAGTTGAGCAACGCCTAACAGCAGTTGAGCAACGTCTAACAGCAGTTGAGCAACGTCTTGATTTAATCGAACAGCGTTTAGACCAGATGGACAGGCGTTTTGATTACATGGAAAAACGCATTGATAAAATCGAAGACAAACAGTTTAGAGATGGAGAGATACTATTGGATGTATGGAAAAGCAGGGATAAAGTGTCTATCGGATTTTCGAAAGGTTTTGTTCTTATAAATGCCTTTATTTCCGCTATTGTTTCCGGGGTTGTATCGTTTGCAATGAGTAAATAAACACTTAGAGTCTTTTCATTTTTACGCCACAACCGGTTTGAAAATTCTTGTTATCGGAGTTTTGTTGAAATCTATTGGATTTTTATGCATACCCCAATTTGTACCATAACTTCCGCTGGCAAGTTGTGCGATTTTATTCCCTTCATCAATCCAGCCTATAAAAATCGCGCTGTGGTTTCCTTGGCTATCCACGGCTTCTCTGCGCTCAGGTTTTTCTTTAAGTTTACCTTCTTTATAAAGTTGCATTTTTTCTTCGTATTTCGCGTCGTAGTTTTTTTGTAAATTATAAAAAATATGATCGCCCGGAGCTAATGACGAATATTCCCCTTCTCCGGCATGAGCGTCTCCACAATTTTGTCCGCGGTATTTGTTAAGTGTTGAAAACACTTCCTTCCTTTTTACTCCAGCTTTCGCATAAATTTTTGAAACCCAATCAAAGCAACACGTAGCTCCGGATAGTCCTTTATTGTATGTGTCGTTTGCCACTTCCATTGCTGTTGAAAAAGCTCTTTTGCTTGCGGTTCCAAGAT
Organism: Candidatus Altimarinota bacterium; assembly: GCA_023231115.1. Lineage (GTDB taxonomy): Bacteria > Patescibacteriota > Gracilibacteria > UBA1369 > LOWO2-01-FULL-3 > UM-FILTER-38-24. The sequence goes on along the minus strand of JALNWA010000001.1, from coordinate 191,952 downwards.
TTTCGAGAGTTGAATTTAATTGTTCTTGAGTCCTCGCCAATGTTTGCTGTGTCTTTTGTTGAGTTTCTTCAGTTGTTTTTCCTTTTTCCGCTTTCAATCTTTCCATTTCTTGATTGAAAGAAGTCAAAAATAGCTTCGCCTTGTCAACAAAACTGCCGTCCTTATTTTCTTTCGCGACTTCGTATGCTTTTTGCAAACTTGGCATTATGTTCGCGAAAAAACCTTCATGCATTTGCTTTGCAATAGAGTCTAAGCCCAAAGATTTTGTTATTGATTCAAACATCTGTTATAGTTTTATCTGTATATTATATCATTTTTTACGCTTATGTGGAAGGAATTTTTGGCTTTTATAAGGGAATATAAGATAATGGGGCTCGCTCTCGCATTTATAATGGGTACTGCCAGCACTGATCTTGTAAAATCTCTTGTTAACAATATCGTCATGCCGTTTGTTTCTCCGCTTGTGAAAGGTGGATGGAAGGAAGCCGTTTTATCAATCGGACCTATCTCTATTCCGTGGGGAAGTTTTCTTGCGGATTTGCTAAATTTTGTAATTTTAGCTTTCGTTGTGTTCATTATTGCAAAAAAACTTTTCAAAGAAGCAAAGGTGGAGAAGAAATAAATTAGATGTGAGAATATTTCTTTATTGCCTTTTCTCCCTTTAAAAACAGGCTTTTTTGTGGTATAATATTTAGATAAAATAATATGCAAAAATGTCTTTAAATGAACTGTTAACGAAAACACTTGGGATTGAGTCTATCGAGAAAGCTCTTGGATTTGAATCATTCAAGAACATTGTTCCGAGCTTAAAAAAAGCTTATGAAGTTGCGTTTGTAAATAACGATAAAAGTTTTCCGGAAAAAATCAGTATGTTTTTGACTTCATTGCAGGATGAAATGAAAAGACTTGACGCCGAAAAAAACGGGATTACCGCGGATGCTCAAGGAAATGTTGAGCAAACTTTGGGAATAAATATTCCAGCCGAAGGAAATGTCGTTGATCAAATGAAAATGCAACTAAATGGGTCGCAAAAAAATATGGCTTATCTTATTGAAAATATTTTTACGACAAAGCTGAAGGCCTTTGATAAAGATTTGTCGGACGGAGCAATTCGAAACATTGTCGCCGCGGCGCTTATAAATGCATATTCAGAATCTCGATTTAATCCTAAGGCAAACGGAGATGGTGGAGCATCAAGAGGACTTTTTCAAATACAACCTTGGGGGGGAAGTATTGGATATAGAGAAAATCCTGAAAATAATATTAATTTAATTTTGGATAAAGAGGTTTTAAAAAGCAGAGGAGAAATCCTTATAGCAAGAGCAAAAGAAGGCGCGGATGTGTCTGAACTTACTGCACTTTTTTCAAAATATATTGAAAGACCTGGAAATGAAAAAGGAGAAATGACTAAACGTGCGGCTTTGGCAAAGCAAGTATTTAAAGGCGGTGTCGCTCCTCAACCAAGTGCGTCCACGGAGGTCGCAACAGGCGAAAATATAAATTTTTCTATTGATCTTGGTGGGATTAAAAAAGGATTTTGTGATCTGCAGTCAGGACAAAAAACTTGGTTTTTTGGAAGCAGTACCGTTGTCGGTATGCCAAAAAGCATGGGTGGTCGTTTAGGAGTTACGGCATTATCTCCAAGAGAATTTTTACAAAACCTTGAAAATAATTGGTGGGACAAAATTCAAACTGCCGGAATAAGACTTCCGCAACAAATTATAATAACAGGAATGGCGCAAAACAGCGTTAATAATGATGCGTCCGTAAAAAAAACTCTTGAAGATTATGAAAAAATTAAAAGGTTTCTTTCTAGCAAAGGAGTAAGTGTTGTTAAATTTATTACAGTTCAACCGTCCGACAAAAACGGCCAATATGTCGCGAAATTCAACGATGAATTAAAGAGAAAATATGGAAGTGATTGTATCGATACAACTTCTGAAACAACTACCGCCGGTGGCACAAAAATAAAGAATGAATTTCACGGCGATGGAATTCATTTGAACGAAAAAGGGAAAAAAGCGTGGAATGATGTTGTGTCTGCGGCGCTGAATGAAGGGCAGGAAACGGCTTAAGAATCTTCTATATATTCTTCCGAATCAATCATTTTTATTTCTGGCATGCCGGTTTCTTCTTGATCAATTCTTCCGGAAAGACGTTCTTTTAACATTGCCATTTGACGGATTTCTTTTTGACGGCTGATACAGCGAAAATGGAATTTTGCATTTGGAACATTACAGAAAATTTTTACGGAATCAGACGCCGACAAAAATATTTTTATATCTCCAAAACCGAAAATACTTGGCATAAGCCCTTCTTCTATTTTTTCTATATTTTGAATTTGCGCCATGTATATCGCATCTACAGTGTCTTTCAAGAAAACCGTTTTTTTGTGATCTATAACTCGCCTATCGGTTATTATTCCTATGTTTGTAAAATAATTAATTAATTTTATGAAAAATTTATGTATATAAAAATTTCCAATAATAAAAAATGTCAAAAATAATAATTTTAATTCCATGCTTTCTCTAATTACCAATTTTATTTTTTCAATGTCCATTATAGCCAAAACTCCAAGTCCAAAAAAAATCGAAAAATAAATCATATCTTTCAAAAGTTCTATCCAATGATGCCTAAAAAAGCACACAAATTCTTCGCCTTCCTGCTGGCCTTTGAAAAACCTGTCTTTATTTATTTGTGTGTTCATAAAGTGATGATGAACCAAATCGCGAAAATCGTGACAGACAAAATGAAAGTTGTATAAGCCGCTATTACGTATTCCCTTGTTATAAATCCAAATAGTTTGGTGTAGCTTGATTCCGGCAAGTGATTTTTTTTGTTGTATTGAAGAGTTTTGTGTATCACAAAAGAACAGAATAGGACTGAGCCCAAAACTGTTACAGCCATTAATGTACTGAAGATAGACATAGGCGAAATAGTTAAACTCTCTCCTATGACTCAAAGCCCAAGTTCAATGTACGTCTTAATGGGGTTATTGTCAACGTTTTGTCGATGCCTATCGTGCAACTTTCGCAGGAGTAAGCTCTTCGCTGGTGGCAGGAACAACTTCTTCCGATACCGTTGCTGTCGTGTCGGGTAATGGAATCGATGGTTCTTTTAATTCCTGTGTTTCCTCGTCTATAAGTTTAATCAAACCTTGATATTCATTGCTTGATTTTGCCCCGATAAGAACGCTTAATCCGATGATTACAGCTATAACCGCAATTACTCCGATGATTACTATTTTTTTGTTTTCCATAATCATCTGAAGGAAAGCATTTTGTGGCTCTTCTGCAGTGGCTACTGGAGTTACTGGTGTTGTTGGTGCAGGTGTTGTCGCTACAGGAGCTTGTGCCTCTGCAGGTTTTGTTTGCGCCTCAGGTGCAGGTGTTGTAGCTAATGGCACTTCTGCTATTGGTTGTGCTGGATTTTGTGGATTTAATTCGTCCATATGTTTTATTTAAATTTTCTACTGATAGTGTACCCCAAAATAGGGAAAATCAAATATATAATTGTTTCAGGACCTGTACCGGCTGTTTCACCGCTTGTTGCGTTTTGCTGAGCCATTATTGCTTCGTTGTTTGAGGATTTAGGGAGAGTTTGAGTTGTTACCGCTTGTGTCGGCTGGCTTGGGATTACTGAAACGCTGTCCGAAGTCTTTGCGTTTATATTTTCAAAATCTTGTGTTACGACTGTTCCGTATTTCAATGTTACATCTCCTGTTTTTGTGTCTGTCGTTTCGCCTGTTGCAGGATCTTTTGCAAAAATTTTGTATGAATATTCCCCTGCTGAAAGCGTTTTTTTGTCTTGGTCATTACCTTCCCAAAACACTTCATATTCTTTGTTCCCCATTGCGTCTTTGTTGTTTGCAGGTGAGGAAACTATATTTCCGTCTTTGTCGTAAATTTTTATATCCACTTTTGCGTCAGCTGAGGTTTCTATTGTGAATGTTGTGCTGTTTACGAGTGGATTGAATTCTTTTAATGAAATTGTCGCTTTTTTTAGTGTGATTGCGGAAATTGTTTTTACAGGAGGAATAACGGTTTGTACTGTGGTTGAGCCTAAAGATGGAGGTGCCTCTGTGTCAGGGATTTCTGTCGCCTGAATTGTAGTTGTTGGTTGCTGAACTGTTGTTGCTGTAATAATCGTTGTCGTGTCTGTAGTGGCTGTTGTAGAGCCTGTTGTCGTTGCTGTGTTGACCTGCGGTTGCTGAGCTGGTTGTTGAGCAGGTTGTTGTGCTGTTTGTTGTGTTGTTTGGTCTGTAACTCCGATAAATCCCGTCAATTTGCTTCCCATGTTGTAGTTCGTGAAAAGCACTATTCCTACAACAAAAAGTCCTGCCGCGGAAAGAAAAAACATCTTATATTTCTTGAGCGTTTTTTCGAGGATGCTTTCTATTGGCACTTCATTTGTTGGATTTTCAGGCATTTTTTGTTTTTATTTATTATGATATTATACATGTTTTTTTGCGTTTTGGCAAGAAATTGCCCTAAAAAACAGGATATTTCTGCATATTTTATAAATTTTTAATAAAAATTTAATGTCGGTTTGATAGATTGCTTGGGGAAACCTATTTTTTACGAAAATATTATGAAGAATTATGAAAAAAATTGTGCTTATATCGATGGTGCAAATCTACATAAAGGGATTTATTCGCTTGGATGGAAGTTGGATTATTTGAGATTTAGAATCTGGCTCAAGGAAAAATACTTTGTTGATCGTGCGTATATTTTTATTGGATTTATTGCGGAATATAAAAATCTTTATAATTTTCTAGAAAAAGTTGGCTTTATTCTTGTGTTCAAAGAAGCAGTTCAATGTAATGATGGCACAACTAAGGGTAATTGCGATGCAGACCTTGTTCTGTGTGCAGTTAAGGGGTTTTACGAAAATGCCTACGAGAAAGCTATAATCATCTCAAGTGACGGCGATTATGCAAGCCTTGTAAAATTTCTTTTATCGAAAGAAAAATTGAAAATTTTATTGTCTCCATACAAAAGATGTTCAATCCTTTTGAAAAAAACAAATGCTCCGATTGCTTATTTATCTAACAAAAAAGATGATATCTGCTATAACTGCCAAAAATAAAGAAGCCCCCGATATGGACAAAACCATATAAGGGTCTTCTTCGTAGTATTACGTGTGTATTTTATCAAAGCGATAATGGCCTGTCAATTTTCTGGCGAAAAAGAATTTTATAAAAATTTTATTTCCTCTTTCTCATCGCATATCCTCCTACTAGACTTGGGATAAGCAAGTATAGAAGCTCAGGACCGGTTTTTGTGATACCACCGTCTTTAGGTACTGGAGTGTATTTCTTTTTTATTGGGTCTACCGGCGTTGGTTTAGGATCTGGAGTTGGATCAACGTCTGTGTCTGAGTCTGTATCTGTGTCAACGTCAGAATCTGTATCTATCTCTTCTCCTTTGTTGTCAGGAGTTGGATCCGCAGGATCTACTGGATCCACGGGGTCTGCAGGATCTGGATCTGTAGTTCCTGTGCCTCCTAATGATGGCGGCGTGTCAATGCCTCCTAGTGATGGTGGTGCCTCATCTGCGGCGAACGCTACAGCCTGTCCCAACATCATAGTGGCAATGAGCGAGAATATTAGTATTAATTTTTTCATTTTTGTTTTTGTTTATGTGATGTTGTTTATTTAAACAGGTTGAATATGTTGTCGAATAGTCCATCGAGGATTGGACTGAAAAGTGAACCATATGCCTTGACAGTGCTATAATAGCTATGGAAGATGGTCGTATCTCCTTCTATAGTATCTCTTACCAGCCAGAAATCCCCATTGCCATGATCATAACATTCTGTGTCTGTTTTTCCACCTGAAACCATAACTTTTAGTGGCTCATCAAATACATCATTTAAACTTTTTTCCGGAGTCAGCTGGCCAATAACATTTGTAACTCCTGACACATAAAACTTAACTTTTTTATAAGCATTATATGGTAGAAAACCTCCTTCGTTGATAACTTGAAATTCATAATTTTCTTGGCATACAAGTATGTTTGGTTTAGCTACAATTTTCAATTTTGGTCGATCTATTGTTTCTGTAGCATAGCCATTAGCAAATATACTGGCTTCACCGTCAACAATCTCTTTAGCGTCAGCCATCTCATAGAAATTCATGTCTATGTCATATTTACCCCATGTCTTTTCTTTTTCACCGCCTGGTGCCCCCAATTCTGAACGAATTGCAAGTCCTGGCCAAGGAACTTTTACTTTCACTAAGATGCTTTCTCCATTTTCATAAATCGATACATTCTTATTTTTCACTTCTGGTTCGGTATCATCTACTAGACTAAAGTTAGGTCCTTGTAGTATTTCGAAATTTATATTTGAACTTGTTGTTGTATTACCAGCGTTTGCTCCCCAATATGGCTTGTAAGCAAACTGAAAATAGAAGTTATTGTCTGCGGGGAGGTTTGTCCCAATCATTTTCTTTGCCTCGTCAGTTAGATGGATTTTGTATATAAAAGTTTTATCGCCAGTGTTCAAATCTTGGTCAACGAATCCTGGACCAGTCACAGGACAATCCCAATCAGTAACATTATTATATGTCTCGCATAAATCGCCGAGGTTTGGTTCCGTCACGTGATCTCCGTTCTGCAACACCTCTAGTTTCTCCCAAACAAGTCCTTTTTTGAATGCAGCAAGGATTTGGTCGTGTGAGGTAACTTCCGCTACTGCTTCTGTTTTGAAGGTTACTGTTTTTGGAGCTGAAGAATATTGGCCATCGTATGCTGTTACTGTAAATGCATATGATTTTCCTGGAGCTAACCAGCTTTTCTGCAATGTTACAAGTGGACATACCCATTCATAGCCTCTATCTTTCTGTACTACATGGTTGCTATCTGCTAATATAACGAAACATGCTCCATCCGTCGGTGTTACTTTTGATTCTGCGTCTGTTCTTCCCCATTCCGGAGTTAATGCCCATACAACTTTTGATGTTGTGGTATCTGTAAGAGTCCATGTGAAACTAACTTTAGACTCTTTATATTGGTCGTATGTATGTTGAGTTTGTTTTTCGTCAGAATAATCCCAGTATATCATTAGATTCTTGTCTGAGCTTACTGTTGATCCTTCTACGGGATTTGTGAATTTTGTTACAACCGGAGCTACATTTTTTACTGTATCTCCTCTTACTGAATCATCTCCTCTTGTTGTATCGTCTCCTCTGTCGATTTCATCCCCTCTGTCTGAATCATCAAATGGGTTTCCAGATGATGTCGCTACTTTTGTTTTGAATGTTACTTTTGCAGGTGTTGAATATAGAGCTCCATCAAATGCTGTGACTTCCATTGTATATTCTTTTCCTGAAGCCATTCTTGTTGCAGGTAATGTCATGTATTCACATCCCCAATCAAGTCCGCTTGCTAAAGCCTTTCCATCTTCTCCGAATAATTGTTTGAAACAAGTTCCGTCATCTGTTGTTCCAACTCCTGTTTCTCCAGCTTTTGATCCCCATGCAGATGTCAATTCCCATCCTCCTGTAGGTGATGTGAATTTCCATGTGTAGCTCAATGTCGACGTTGTTTTTGCGGCTTCTTTATATTGAAGTTTTTTCGCATCTACAACTGTCCAACTTATTTTTAAAGGTTTAGTGTAATCTACTTCTCCTGTTATCGCCGCCATTGTAACTACTGGCGCTATGTTTGTTGTCGCTCCTTCAGGTTTTCCTGTTACTGAGTCTTTACCTTCAGGTGACGCTACAAATCCCGCACTGTATAGCATTTCTACTTCAACCGTGTAGGTTGTTCCATTTGCTAATCCTGTAATTTGTATTTCCTCGTGATATCCTTTTGTTGCGTTGTAAATCAAAGTAACATTTGTACCTTGTGGGGTAACATTTGCCTTGGTAGCTACTAATACTTCTGTTGTTTTGTTGTCGTATTTCACTCTATATCCTATAAATTTTGACAGATCAACAGCATTGGTCTTTCCCTTTGCATTCAACATAATATTAACTTTTTCATTTCCCCATTTTGGAGTAAGTTTTAATACGTCGTCCACTACCACTGTCACCGCACCTATTTTTGGTACTGTTACAGTAGCTGTTGCGGCTGTGTCGCTGTCTTTGGTTGCAAGTACGGTTGCATATACCGCGTAAACTTTTATGTTAAATTTTAAATCTGTTGCAATTTGTGTTATAGGTAGGGTTCCTGACAAAATGTCTTTTGCAACTAATGTCCCACATTTGATTGCCGCTCCTGTAGTTACAGTATTTTGGCAAACGTTTGCTTCATTATAAATTTCATATCTGTATCCTGTTAGTATTGCGCTTGCAGGGGCTGTCCAAGAAATTTTGATTTGTTTTCCTGTTGCATCGTATGTCGCCGTTGCACTTGTTGGTGCAGGCCATGACATTGGGTTATCGTCTTGGACCGGTGGTAATACTGCAGGGGCCGCGTTGAACTTCAACCAGATTACTGCGTTTGTAAGTTCACTGTCTTTTACATCTGAAAGATCAAGTGCTTTATCAAAAGCACCGGCGCTATTCAACACCCATCCTGATGTAACATTATATTTTGCTTTCAATGTTTTTATATCTTCTCTTTTCAATGAAACCATATTCCATCCCTTTTTAAGGTTTAGAATATTTATTCCTTCAACTTCTTTTGTTGGAGGTGCAAGATATGTTTCAAATTCTGTAGCATTTGTAATAACGATAAATGCTTCTCCTTTTATTAATTGTGTTGTTGGAACTACACTTGATGCTGTTTTCCAGTTTTGAACTGTTTGTTCCGTTGTGTAAAATAATTTCGTTGTTGGATCATATTTTGCAAGTGCAATCGCCATTCCTTCTTGTGGAACAATATATTTCTCAAGCGCATCTTTCAGCGTGATTGCTCTGTCCGCAACAAGGTAAGCAACACTGTCTACAGTTTTCACTTTTGAAACAGTTGTCGCGTCAGTAGGTTTTTTGTAATTATCTTTATCGGTTTTTTCATACTGCGTGAAACCTGTCCCTTTGTGGGAAATGTATCCTTGTCCTCCCGCCTGTGATGGCAATGATGGAGGATTCACGTCTGAAAATCCGAAATAATAGACTCCTCCGGCGATGGCTGTTAAAAGCACTACTCCGACAAGAGCAAAAAATCCTAACTTCTTATTAGGTGCCGCCTGATTCATCTCAGGTGTTATTGCATTTTGCATATCCATGTTTGTTTATTTTAATAAATATTTTAGTTTTCCTCCGCACTATTCGGTTAAGAATAACTTGGATTGTTTATATTATACTATATTTTCCTGAAAAACACAAGTGCGACATTTCCCATGATTTATTTCCTTAGTCCTTTTACTACGAAATATCCTGCAACCAAACTTGGAACAACCAAAAGAGCCGTTTCTGGACCTGTTTTTGGAAGGCTGGTTGTCTTTTTTGTTGTGGTTTTTTGTACTTCTGCTGTTGTTGGCTCTGTGTATTGTGTCGTTACCGGTTGTTGGACTGTCGTTTCTAGTGTTTCGCCTGCATTGTCTGTTTCATCAACAGTTGTGTCTTCCACTACGGGTTCTTCTGTCGCTGTATCGGATGTGCCACCTATAATATCATCAGCTCCAAAAGGAGAAGATACTCCCGGAGGGGCATCCTCGGCATAAACCGTTGCGCCTGCGATGACTGCAACCATTGCAGAGAAAACTAATATTTGTAGTGTCTTCAAAACTTGTTCTTTTTTCATAGGATTTTTTTAAAATTATTGTTTTGGTAGGACTTTGATTTCAGTATCGAACGAGCTCACAGTATTGTCAACATCCGTAATTTGTAGCTCAACTTTGTAAGTTCCTTCTTTTGTGAAAGTGTGCGTAGGCTTAACATCTGTAGATGAAGCCCCGTCTCCGAAGTCCCAATAATAATTTGCTGTTGTTCCAGTAGAACATGCAGGGTCAAAAATTACGTCCAAAGGAGCTTGCCCCTCTTTAAAATTTGTAGTGAAACATGCTGACAACGGAGTCTCTCTCACGGTAATTGTGATTTCTTCAGAGTCGGAAGAATTGTCCGACCCGACAACTGTCACTTTTGCTGTGTATGTACCGATTGATGCATACTTATGTGTAATAGATGCAGTCGATAATTTTGGCGCTGTTCCGTCACCGAATTCCCATTTATAACTTGTGATTTTTCCGCTTTGATATGTAGATCCGCTCGCGTCAAACGCTACAATAAGTGGAGCTGTTCCTTCAACTTTATCAGCTTTTAAATCGGCTTGAATTCCTTGTTCAAGAACTCTCACCGCGATTGTTGCTTGTGAAGTATTGTTATCCGCGTCTTCAACTTCCAATGTTACAGTAAATGTCCCTGCTTCAGTGAATGTATGTGTAATGTTTTTTCCAAAACCTTCATATTTTGCATCACCATTAAAATCCCATTTGTAATCAACTATATTTTGATCGCTGTCCGCGCTTTCTCCTCCATTAAATACTACGGCAAACGGAACTTTTCCGGAAATAGCCAAGTCCCCTTCTTTTATAGTAGGGTCGCTGGAAATTACAGCTTTTGGCGTACCTTTTGGAGATCCGATATTTATGATTTTTTTCACTTCTCCTTCGCTTCCCGCTTTGTCGGTTACAGTAAGCATAATTTCAAAAGCTCCTTCTTTTTTGAATGTGTGAGAAATTGTTTTTCCTGTTTCTGTCTTTGTTCCGTCACCAAAATCCCATTCATATTTTTCAATTGTGCTGTTTTTTGAAACCGATTGGTCAGCCTTGAAAATATATGAAGTGTCTTTTACAAATTCCGTTGGCTCATTTAACACGCTTATTACGGCTTCCAAATCGGATTCTCCGGCCATTATTTCTTTTACAATAACCGCGCTGTCCCCTGTTGAAGATGTTATTTTTAATGAAACTTTGTATATTCCCGCTTTTTCAAAAGTGTGTTTTATAGTTTCTCCTGTCTCATCAATTTTACCGTCGCCATCAAAATCCCATTCGAATTTTCTGATTGTTCCGTCAGGATTTACAGAATCAGAACCATCAAAACTTACTTCCAAAGGAATTGGTCCGTTGTCTTTGTCCGCTTTGATTATTGCGCTTAATGCCTGCTTGTCTATTACTACTGTGATTGCATATGTGTCTTTTGATTCTTCGCTCGTTGTTTTGTTTCGTTTTGTTATCGCCAAAACCACGTCGAACCTTCCTTTCTTTTCGTATGTGTGTGTTACCACTTGGCTTGTTCCTGTTTTGTTATCGCCGAAATCCCAATCGTAAGAAATTACCTGAAAAATCGCTCTATCGATCGGCGCGTGCGATGCGTCGAATTTTATTTCAACCGGAGCGGTTAGATTTAATGTTTGCGCCGGCGTTGTCACGATAGGATTTTGCAAATATTTTGTTACGAGCGATCTGTTCATTTCAATAAATATTAATGCCGTAACCCATACAATCATTAATAAAAATAAAGCGACTCCACGAATAATCAATTTCTTTAATGCCACTTTGCGACCGATGGTGTCTTCTTTCTGAACTTTGTTCATCGCCATGAAACTTCTCATTACAAATACAACCACCGCAAGTGCCGCCAACATAAAAATTATGTGTATAGTCGTGCTAAGAATGTTTGTGAAAGAAAGACTGTTTAGATTTAATGTTTGAGCGATGAGATTATTTCCATCCTCATCAACTTTCGAAATCATAAAAAGGCTTACTGCCGCAATCACTCCGCCAACAATTCCGGCAACCATAAGCAATTTTTTTATTGCCTTTCTCCTTGCTTCCGGATCTAACGGCGGTTTTGCCGAAGGGTTTACATTGTTTTTTACTTGTCCGATTGTTTGTTTTTCCGGCTCAACTTTTTCTTGAGATTGCACTGGCGTGTTTTCCGGTGCATTAGCATAAGAATTTACTTTTATATCATTAGTATTCTCGTTTTGATTATCCATAAAAATTTTTTATTTAAATTTTATTTCTTTTGTCACTGTGTTTATATTTCCATATATATCAGTGACTGTTAATTTAACTACTGTTGTTCCCCATACTTTCTCGAAATTTGTCTTCCATGTGCCCGGCAACTGTGTCTTAAAATCGTTGTCGTCCGTCTTTATTCCATTTCCGTCAGTATCAAAATAAATATTTTTATCTATTGAATAGCTTGCGATGTTTCCTTGTGAATTTGAGAAATTAAATGTGACAGATCCAATATCCCCTGTTAAATAAATTATTCCCTCGGCTGATTCTTTTGGAGTTGTTTCCAAAACCGCTTTGATACTTGTTCCAACTTGAGTTCCGGTCGTTCCCGTTCCTGCAACATTTGGCAAAGAACCCGACAATGAATTCACTATGTTTATGACTCCGTCGGAGTTTCCTTGATTGTCTTTTACTGTTAATTTTACGCTGTATTTTCCGGCTTTTGTATAAATATGAACCGGCTCTTTGTCGCTTGAATCTGCGTCATTATCTCTGTAGCCATCGCCATCAGAATCAACCATAGTATCGAAATCCCAAATATTTTTTTCTATAGTTGCACCTCTTGTTGAGTCAGCGGTTGAGTTGTTTTTAAAATGTATTCCGTCATCCATTGTAGAAAATCCGAATGCCGCTTTTGGCGGATTTGCCATTGGAATTTTCATTGTGTTTAAAACAAAATCAGACGCTCCGTTGCTGTCGGTGACCGTTAATTTTACTGTGTATGTTCCTTGTTCCGTGTAAAGTCTTTCCGGATCTTTTGCCGCTGAATCGACATCGTTGTCTTTTTTACCGTCTCCGTCAGAATCGGCAGTTGTAAGAAACGAGGTTGTGTCAAAATCCCATGAATACCTTATTATAGTTGCTCCCGTTGCGGTGTCTGAAGTTGAGTTGTTTGTGAATTTAACTTTTTTGCCATCGCTTCCGTCAACAACATTATATTTGAATGCGGCTTTTGGCGGTGCGGAAAGGCTATCCACATAAACCTTGAAAGCTGTTGAAACGCCTTCTCCACTTTTATCGTCGATTACTTTTAGTCTTACGTCGTAACCATTTAAATTTTTATTTGAATACGTGTGTTCCGCGACGGCTTCTTTTGTTGGAGGGTTGTTGAAGAATCCATCTCCTTCAAAATCCCATATATAAGACACAATTTGTCCATCTATGTCCGTTGATGCGCTTGTGAACACCACTTTGTCGCCTGTGAAAACTTTTGTCGCATTTACTTTGAATTTTGCGACAGGAGCTTCATTAGGTCCGTTTTTTACTTTTAATTTTGGCGTTTGCTCTTCAGTCAAAACATCTCTGCTTGAAGATTTTGCGTTGTCATTATCTGTGATTTCCACTCCAAATCCATATTCCACTTCATTGCCTTCTTTACCGTTTGTACCAATTGTTATTTTTGTTTCCGGTGTTTGTGTAATTTGCATTCCAAGTGGTTCGTCAGGATCATCAACATCAAAATACCACCATCTAAATTGAGATATGTCTCCATCTCTGTCTTCCGCTCCGTATACCTTTAAATCAACTTTCACCGGAGTAACTAAATCCGTGTTTGAAGAATCCGGAACCGCTTCCAATGACGAAAGTGTAGGAGCTTTGTTTGCGATTTTCATTTTTATTTCATCTCTTGCTTCCTTTTCTACAACGTCTTTGTCATATATTTTTAATTGTACTGTAAAATATCCAGGATCTTGCGGACTCAACTCCTTATATATATGAGTGACTGATTTGTTTGAACTCTTAAAGGTGTCTCCGAAGTCCCAATTATATTTCAAGTTTCTTCCTGTTCCGTCTGTATTTTTTGATTCGCTGGCGTCAAAGGTTATGACGTCTCCTTTCGATGCTTTTATTTCATCGGATAAATCCGTAATTTCAATTCCATTTACAAATACTGTCATTTTTGCGACCGGCAGATCCCCTCCTCCAATAAATATTTTCTTTGTCACTGAATTGTCATTGTCGTTTTCGTCGTAGACCGTTGCTTTTACGTCATATTTCCCGGCTTTTGCGTATGTGTGTGAAATTACTTTTGATTGTTTTATTTCGCCGTTGCTTGAGTCTCCGTCTCCAAATTTTATTTCGTATGCAATTGCATTTTCACTTGCGAGAAGGAAATTCATAGTCGCTTTCCCTTCGGCATTTACGACAGCCGTAGTTTGTTGAGAACTTCCCCATGCAACATCCAATACATTTTGCACTGAGATTGTTTTTGTTATTTCCGTGTATTCTTCTTTTAGACCTGATCCCAATGTACTTGAATCCGAAACTCTTAATGTCACTTTGTAATCATCGATTTTTCTGAATTTTATTATAGGATTTTTATCATTAAGAGTGCTTCCGTTCAAAAGCATCCATGCTTCTCCGCTTTTCGAATCCGGCGCGATACTCCACTTATATGTAATGAATGGATTTTGTCCGTCTGGATCAAAACTCTTTGAAGCATTGAAATTCACCGTGGAAGGCTGTGCCGTATCGGGAATTAAATATTCATAAATCGCCTTTGGAGCTTGAGATTCGACTGTCAATGAATATGGTTCCGCTTGAACCGTCTCCAACTCGCTTGTTACTTTTAAGCCTACTTTATATTTTCCAGGCTCTGTAAATTTATGAGCAAAAGAACTATTGTTCCTGTTTTCTCCCAAATCTATTTCTTTTATTTCTCCAGATGTTTTTGTTATCACCCATTCATATGATTTTATTTTTCCGGAAGAAGCTGAAGAAAGTGTTCCGTCTATTATTATAGGTCTGTTTATAAATACGTTTTCATTTGGAGAAACTTGAATTCGCGCCGCGACATTTCTCACATCAAGGACAAAATATTTGCTGTCCAATTCTCCAAGTTTGCTCATTACGTCGAGCCTGATAACGTTTTTACCTTCGGAATCGAAAACAACTGTTTGTTGTCCGGTTTGATCGTTGTCTATAGTATTGTCACTCGTGCCGGAGACTTTTCCCGTTCCAAAACTCCATTTAAAATTTTCAACATTTTCAGTTTTCGAAGCGTCGAATATTATTCCTTTTTTCGCTTCATTTAGCGTAATGCTAACTGTGTCTTTGTCGTTTTTCAAAATTCCATTTTCATAATAAGACATCACAGGAATTTTTTTGCCCTGAATTGTAACCTGCAAATCTATTTTTGTTGTCGGTGGATTTACTTTAATGACCAAACTGCTCATTCCAGGGACATATTTTGTAGGGTCGTTGGATTTTATTGTTACATTTGCAGAGTATGTACCCGGATATTTAAATGTACATTGTCTATATGCCGGCCCAAAAATTTCTTTTTCAATTGGCGCTGTACAAACAACCGCGTCTGAAACATCGACTGACATTCCTGTTAAAGTCTTTGATCCTCCAAGATTTGTCCAGTCTATATTTTTATCTATAATACTTCCTCCGGCAGGATCCAACGAATCAAGAACGTTGAAAGTCACGACAAGAGGTGCATTTCCTGAAACTGTATTTGCGCTCAAATGCGCTTCCACGCTTTTAACGGACTGAAGCCCGTCTGAAAATGCTATTTGCGCTTTTAGAATTTTTATAAGTAATTGTGTAGCTTCGCTGATTTCAGCTGTTGATGAATTTGTTACGCTCCAATTTTTTATTTTATACATGAATGATCCCGTAGAATATGTGTTTGGATTTGCAGGATTATATCCGTAGTCATTCATCATTTGATTGAAAGATTCCGCAACGCTCGAACCCGCATCTTTTGTAGCGTCAAAGCCTCCGAAAATTTGTTTCATCGCGTAAAGCTCAGGCATATAATCATTTTTCAATCTATCCAAATAATCAGTTTTCACCGCCTCAAAAAGCCGTAAAAGATCGCTGTCAGGAGAATTTATTTCTTTTTTTATTTCACTCCATTGCGAATAAAGACCTTGAGGGTAAGTAACGCACGAAGGACGTGCTGGGTCAGGATATGTACAATACACATTTATCTCCCCTTTTTCGTAAACCGTGCCCGTGTTAACATCATAAAGAGCAAGCCTTTCAGGCATTATTTTCACAGAATCTATTTGCCTTTCGAGTTTGTTTATTATTGTATTTGCTTCAACGTATGCCGCTGAAAATTGCGGAACTCTTCCTCTTATATTTGAAACTTTCTGTTTCTCGCTTGATAAGAAATTTAGGATATCTTGCCTTGCTACAAGATTTTTTGAATAATTTAATGAATCTTTGTTAGAATCATTTACTATTCCTTTTATTTCTTCAGCACTTTGTGCGAAAAGAATAAAGTTTGAATAAATTTCTTTCGCTACACTTTGAACTTGAACAGCTGATGCATTAAAACTGTTTCCATAATTGACTCCCACGACTTTTCCGGTGTCAGTGCTCGTACCACCGCCAAGTCCCTTTATTACCGTGTTTACGATTGCGTATGATCCTACAATTATAATAAGTCCAATAACGGCGTACATTATCGCCTTTTTGGCTTTTCCCGTGTTTTCTTCCGCGCCACCTGCAGTCAAATAAAGAACACCGGCATAGATTATTATAAGAATGGCTACAAGCCCCAAGAATCCAAGCGCAAAATTCACAATTTTCAAAATAAATTCACGCACGTCGGTTGATGCGGTAAGCGCTTTATTTAGACCTTTTTCTTCAAGCTCAAGGCTTTCTCCGGGTTTAAAATCGGATAAGTCTGTTCCTTGTTCATCTGTTGTGAAAAGTTTACCGGCTGCGTCTTGTAAATTTTCAAACCAAGTCTGCGCTGACACAGATAGAATATTCGCTGAAAAAAGTGTCGTGAAAATTCCTAAGATTAACGCGATTTTTGTTATTTTATTTATTCTGTTTTTCATAGTGGTGAGGCACTTTATCTGATTATATTTTTTTTAAATATTTATAGCAACCGATTTGTTTGTTTTTATTTTGTTTCTTCGATCACCGTTGTCGTTGGTGTTGTCTCCCCTGTTTCGTAATACGGCTCAAATTTTATAAGCGTATTTACAATGGCAAAGGCTCCGAATGCGAGAACGAGAGCAATTATTGATGACGTAAATATTTTTTTGACTTTTGTCCCTGCTTCTTCGCTCCCTGCTGAAGTGACATACAAATATCCGGCATAGAAGAGAACAAGGAACGCAATTATCGAAATAAATAAGACTGCATAATTCACTATTTTCACTATGATATATTTTGCGATTTCTGTGTCAGGAAGCACCTGTCCGCCTTCCGGAAAAACAACTCCACGAATCACGACTTCTGAAAGCATGATTACAACAAGTCCGACTACCGCATAGGCGACATGTTTTTTTGCTTTTGTAAGATCTTCTTCACTTCCTCCGCTTGTTATAACTGTAAATCCGCGAATTATTATTATCAAAACTGCAACTATTCCAAGGAACGCCTCAACTACTCCGAGAATTCCTCTAACCTGAGCCACTGATTGCTCGGCAAACATTTCTGTTACTGCTATGCTTTCGAACGCTTCACCTTGCTCTCCAAAAAACATTTTTGTTACGACTATTCCCGCAAGTTGAACAACGATAAGTCCGGCTATCGTATACACAAGTGTGTTTTTTGCCTTGCTTGCGTCTTCTTCATTTGTGGTTGAAATAAGCCTTATCGCCGCTACAACAATGACGATCATTGCTATTCCGCTAAGCGCTAATTTTGCCATATCAATTGCAAAATATATCGGACTTGTGATAGTTCCAACTCCCGGTTGTGCGTAGTCCGCAGGAGCATCAGGATGTTGTCCTGAAGCATTAAAATCTTCAAGCTTAGTTTGGCTCCCTATTTTTTGTATTTCATCAAGCGGATTTAAGGCCAATGCATTTGGCATAAAGCTTCCGAATGTTGAAAATGTGTATATTGCAAGCCCAAGATTTATGAGCAGGAATGAAACTAAAAATGATTTTATAAATTTTTTCATATATTTTTATTCGGTTACCATGGCTCCAAGACTGGCTATTTGACTTGATAAAACAGTGCTCACTATTGCAAAAGCACCATAAATAATAACAATTCCGACAATTGTCGCAACGAGAATATTTTTTGCTTTTTTCATTTTCTCTTCCTCACCAGCCGAACTTAAGTACATAAATGCCGCGACTATAAGCATTATAAAAGCCGCAGGGCCAATGAAATACATTATAAAATTTATTATTCCTGTTATTTGTTCTATTCCGGTTTTTACGCTTATCATCGGATGAACTCCCGTTACGCCGGAATATGCCGTTTTATCGATATTGTAGAAAACTTTGTTTATAAAAACATCACCAATGTAAATCAAAAGCAGGCCTGAAATGCTGTAAATCAAGCCACTTTTTGCTTTTTTTGTTTTTTCTTCATCTCCCCCCACGGTCATAAAAGAAATGCCTGAACGCACAACCATAATCACGGCATAAGTTCCAATTACGTATTTTATGAATGTCATAAAAATTTCGACTTGTTTGTCAAAAATTTTCACACGATTTAAAATTTCTTGAGGGCTTCCCAACAATGTTCCTTGAGACATGTCAAAGATTTTCGCCAAATCTTGCGACATGCTTATAATCACGAATGAAATCAATGTGTAAATAAATCCTTTTTTCACTTTTCCCAAACTCTCTTCATTTCCTGAAGACATCACAAGTTGATATCCGAGAAAAATCAACATCGCAAATCCAACCACCCCAACAAGCACTTTCACGTAAGACAATGCGCCCATGACAAGGTCGACCACGATCTCCTGTCCCGACTTGTCGGACGGTTGTGGAATATTAGAACTTTCAAAAGCCTTTTTTGTCCCTTCTGTTATTGGAAGAAGCGAGTCTGCCTGCGCTAAACCTGCATGCGTGAAAAACGAAAATGTTCCAAGTGCAACAACCATAAGTCCGAGCACAATAGTCAGCTCAAGAAGTTGTTTTTTGAAATTTTGTTTTGACATAGGCGGCTTTTGTTTTTATTTTTCTATATATTTTAGCACAAAATGACTTTGGGCTCAAGGGGAAAGAAAAATTCCTTGCATTTTGTGGGGATGGATGGTAATTTGTGCAGGTGAGCCGAAAGGCTTTTTGGATTTATCTAAAATATTATGTTCAATAAGTTAAAAAATTACATCAAAGGAGCACTTGAAGAGCTACCAAAAGTAGTATGGCCTACAAAAAATCAGGCTATAAAAATTACTATCATAGTTCTTATATTCTGCCTTGTTTCAGCCGTTTTTATTGCATTGGTCGATTACGGTTTTACGGAAGGATATACATACCTGCTTAAAGTCGCAGGATCATTTAAAGCACAATAAATAATTAAACGATGGGACGACAAGCCGAAAACACAGGACGACATTGGTATGTAATTCATACTTATTCTGGATATGAAGATGCTGTGCGCGAGGCTTTATTGCAACGTATTGAATCCCTTGGGATGCAAGATATGATTTTTGACGTTGTTGTTCCTAAAGAAACTCAAATTGTTATCAAAAAAGGAGAGCCTGTCACAGAGGAAAAACGTATTTTCCCCGGATATGTTCTTGTTGATATGATTGTTACTGATGATAGCTGGTATGTTGTTCGAAATACTCCAAATGTCACTGGATTTGTCGGTGCCGGCACTATTCCGGTTCCTGTTTCTCCCGATGAATGGAAGGTTATCAAGAGGCATATGGGTCAATCAGAGCCAAAATTCAAAATTGACTTCGGTGTTTCAGACCATGTTGTTGTTTTGGATGGACCGTTTGCGAATTACGACGGAATTATCAGCAATATTGATGAAGAAAAAGGAAAAGTTAAAGTTCTTATCACGATTTTCGGACGAGAGACTCCAATGGAACTTGATTTCACACAGATAAAGAAGAAATAAGGGGGATAACAGAATTGCAGAAGTGTTCTTTCGGGCTTAGGCTTCTTTAATTTGTAAATGTTTTGTGTGAAATATCTCTTTAGAGCGCATTGCGTTTGTTTTTTACAAACATTGAAAATTCACTAAAGAAGCCTAAGCTCTAAAGAGATATTTCACACAAAACGCTTGAGATTAAATAAACGCAATGCACCCGAAAGAACACTTCTGCAATTCTGTTGTCATTTTTCTTGATTTTCTGTGGAAAATCTCTTATTCTAGTTAAAAGGAATTTCCTCATTTCTAAGTTATGCGAAAATTTACAGTTTTTACTGTCATTCTCACTTTGATTATAGTGGTTGTTGCGGCGCAAGTTGTTGCAAACAAGTATTGGCCTAATCTTGATTTGGCCTTCTTGACGGGAGAAAACAGCAGTTCCGACAAGGCCGAAAATCCCCTTCCAAGAGCTTTGAATTTGGCGGCAAATGTTTTGGGTGCTGATGCGCAAGAAAATGCTCCTGCCGACACGCAAAATCCGACTAGTCAAACGACTTCTCAACTTGGACTTAATCCTTCAACTTTACCTCCTACCGAATTTGGAGACGGCATTGATCAACCAACCGGCTCAAGCGATATTAGCGGCTTAGATACTGTTGATTTGCCTGTTGCTGACGATATCATTGCTGGAGATTCTGGTGACTTTGAAAGCAGTAGTTTTAAGCCCGCTATTTTGAATGTTTATCTTAATCAAGATCAATTAAAAAGTGCGGGTTTTACCAATGCCACGCTTGAAACGGAAGCTTTTGACGGATTTTTATACAAAACAATTTATTTACAGGATTTAAAAGATCTTAAAATTTTCAAGAATGTTGTTAAGTCTGCTGACGCAATGCTTGTAAAAGTTTACATCATCGATGTCGGCCCGATGAACACAACAAAAGATGTTTACGACACGCTAAAGACTCGTGGCTCGGAAGGGCTTGACATAGAGATAAACGAGACTAATTCTTTTGGAGATAATTCTTTTTTCATGAATGATTCCCGTCGCCAAAATGTCGCGTTTTTGACAGTCAGATTTGGCAATTTAATTTACGGTTTTTCTTATCCGAAAGAATATCATCCTCAAGTCCAAAACCTCATCAAACTTCTTGATATGGAGTTTTGATTGACTTTTCCATAAAAAACCTTAGAATAGGCCTACATTTACGCACTCGCTTCAACTAATTTTTAAAGAAAGACCAAAATGGCAAAATCATTATTAGCAGTAATCAAGCTCCAAATCGCGGCTGGAAAAGCGACTCCGGCACCACCGGTTGGAACGGCTCTAGGTCCGCATGGAGTAAACATTCAACAATTTTGTACTGAATTCAACAATCAAACAAGAGAGCTTGGAGATACAATTATTCCGGCTGAATTGAGCGTATTTGATGACAGAAGTTTCACATTCATTTTAAAAAGCCCTCCTGCGGCTATTCTTATCAAAAAAGCTGTAAAGCTTGCGAAAGGATCAGCTATGTCTCACAAAGACAAAGTTGGCACAATAACACGTGCTCAGCTTGAAGAAATTGCGAAGACAAAGATGGCAGATTTGAATGCAAATGACCTTGATGCAGCGGTAAAAATCATCGCTGGAACTGCAAGGAGCATGGGCGTAACAGTCCAAGGTTAAAAATATATTTATTTCGTGGGAGGGCCGATGCGCAAAAGCGAGCGACCCGATATCACCACTTAACAATAAAAATCATGAAAAAACACGGTAAAAAATATCTCGAAGCTAAAAAGCTTATCGAGAATAAAGTTTACACAATGGATGAAGCGGTTTCTTTGTTGAAAAAAACTTCTGTAACAAAATTCGACGGAAGTTGCGAAATTCACATGAAACTTGGTCTTGATCCTACACAAGCAGACCAAAATTTGCGTACAACTGTTGTTCTTCCTGAAGGAACAGGTAATGAAGTTACTGTTGTTGCTTTCGTTGGTGAGGAAAAAGTAAAAGAGGCAATGGCGGCCGGCGCTCTTATGGCAGGAACAAGCGATCTTATTCAAAAAATTGAAGGCGGATGGACTGATTTTGATGTTGCAGTCGCGACTCCTGATCAAATGAAAGAGCTTGCGAAAGTGGCTAAAATTCTTGGACAAAAGAGACTTATGCCAAATCCAAAAAGCGGAACTGTTTCTCCTGACGTTACAAAAATGATTTCCGATATTAAAAAAGGTAAAGTTGAACTTCGTGTCGACAAAGAAGCAAACTTACACAATATTTTTGGAAAAGCTTCTTTTGATGAGGCAAAATTGAAAAACAATCTTAAGGCTATTCTTAAGGCTGTTCTTGATTCAAAGCCTGCAAGCGTCAAAGGAACTTACGTCGAAACAATGACAATCGCAGGAACAATGGGGCCTGGAATTCCATTGGATGTAAATCCCGCATTGGCTGAGAGCAGATAAAAATTTAATTATATGTCGCATCCACTAGATCTTAAAAGATTGTCTTTTGGCAACGAAATTTCTCCTGATGTTGGTGAAGAATGGGAAAATTCACTTATTGAAGGTGGAGAGCTTTCTGAACCCGGGTTTGTGTCTTTGGGGAAATTCCATACAAAATTACCACATGGAAGTCATAGAAGGGTTGTTGCGTCAATGATTCATGATAAAATTTATGATAGAAAAATTTTGGAAATGCCGGCTTCAAATGGAGCAGGTGGAATAAAACCAAGCGAATTATTGGCAAAACAAAGCCTTCGGGAATTTTGGGGAGCTATAGACAAAACCATTCATAGACTTAGGCTTATGGATTCTTACCTTAGAATTGCAAAGGAATTGGATGTTATCGATATCGAAAAAGCAAAAATGCTACTCGGCGTGGAAGACATCTGTCGCGAAGAAATAGAGGAAAGATCAAAAGCAGTAGTAGATAGAATAAATCGCGTTGTGGGTTTGCCTACTTATTGGGCGCTTCGAATAAAGGGATATCAAAAATCGGATCTTGTTGACTAGGACTGCGCGGCTTTTTCTATTTCCAATGACTCTTTTAAGGAAGTTAATCCCACTTCAAGCTGTGAATCGGTTGGTTCTTTTGTTGTGATTTTTTGGAGAGCTAAGCCTGGGGCGACGAAAATATTTACCCATTTGCTTTCGCGATATTTTGCGCTGAATTTTAGGAATTCATAAGCAAGGCCTGCAATAAGCGGAAGTGCCGCAAGTCGTAATCCAAGATTTTGCCAGAAAATTTCTTGTTTTGGGACAAATGTGTAAACCAAAATACTCAAAACAAAAACTATTAAAATAAAACTTGTTCCGCAACGCGGATGAAATCTTGATTGTGGTTTTGCGTTGTGTACGTTTAGGTCGAGATGTTTTTCATAAGTGAAAATACTTTTGTGTTCCGCGCTATGATATTCGAAAATTCTTCTGAAACTCGGGACAAGTGAAAGGATGTAAATATACGCAAGAAAAATTGAAAGTTTTATTACTCCATCTATCAAATTGAAAATTATAAAATTGTCATGGATGTATGCGAATTGTCCGTCCAAAATTGTGGTTATCCAAAGTGGGACAAACTTGAACATAAAGACACTTACGGCCAATGCGAGTACTATTGAAAAAACAAACATTCCAGTCTCGAAAATTTTCATTGAAAGAGATTTTTTTTCTTCTTTTTTTGATTCTTCGTTTGCTTTTATTTCCTCTTCTTCTTCGATAGATTCATTCGCGGAAAAATTTATTGCAGTCATTCCGATGCTCATCATTTCAATAAGTCCTACAATCCCCCGCACTATCGGAATATTTAAAAATTTATATTTTTGAATTATTGATTTATGATTTTTTGCGGAAATTTTTATGGAGTTGTCTTTTTTTCTGACTGCGACAACAACCGAATTCGGCGAGCGCATCATTACGCCCTCAATCACCGCCTGTCCGCCTACTGCAAAATCTATATCTTCTTTTGTTGTGAGTACAAAATTTGTTATGAAATAGAAAATTTTCTTTAACTCGTGTGAAATTTTCATCGTCTTTTTTTGTTAACTTTTATTCTTTCATTTACTTCTGTGCGATGTATAATTTACAGGACAAAATGCTATAAATAAAGACTTTAGGTTATGAAAGTTCGAATCAAACGCATAGACAAAACTTTGCCACTACCGATTTACGAAACAGACGGATCGGTTGGTTTTGATATTCTTGCGCGTGAAGATGTTTTGGTTGCACCTAAAGAAATGGCTATGGTGCCTTCAAATTTGATTGTCGAAGTTCCGGAAAAATATATGCTTGTTGTTGCGTCGAGAAGTTCAACACCTTCAAAAAAAGGAATCAGTCCCCCACACGGTTTTGGAATTATTGATCATGATTATTGCGGGGAAAAAGACGAAATAAAAGTTTTGGTTTATAATTTTAAAGAAACTCCCGTAGAAATAAAACGCGGAGAAAAAATCGCACAAGGAGTTTTCGTGAGAATCGACAAATTTGAATGGCAAGAAAGCGATGAAATTTTCAAAGAAAGCCGCGGTGGTTTTGGAAGTACTGGAGGCTACGGGCAATGATTAATGGCCGACCAACGGCTGAACAAATTATTTGTACTATGAAAGGAAAATTAATTACAATTTACGGAATCAATAACATCGGCAAAAGCACTCATGCAAAACTTTTGGTTGAGCGTTTGGAAAAGGAAGGCAAAAAAGTTTTTTATGTAAAATATCCAATTTATGATTTGTCCCCTACCGGACCTTTTTTGAATGATGTTCTTCGCGGCGGATCGCAAAAAATTGCCGAAGACGAGCTTCAACTTTGGTTTGTTTTAAATCGTTATCAATACGAACCTAAATTAAAAAAACTTTTAGAGGAAGGATATATTGTCGTCGCGGAAGATTATATCGGCACCGGAATCGCTTGGGGAACAGCAAAAGGGCTTGATACAGCGTGGCTCGAGGACATGAATAAATTTTTACTTAAAGAAGATTTCGCTGTAATGCTTGAAGGAAAACGAGATAAAAAATCGAAAGAAAAAAAACATGTTCATGAAACAAATGATGTGTTGATTGAAAAATGTCAGAAAGTTCTTGGCATACTTGCGGAAAAATACGGCTGGAAAAAACTTCAGGTGCAAAAAGAAATCAAAGACACGGCGGAGATGCTGTGGAAGGTTGTGGAAGGGTGGTTGGGGTATTCATCTCGATTTTAAACGTTTATACCTATTTAAAACTTGCCACCAGTTTTTCTAATAATAAATCAAATTTTGTATAACCTGATTTTGCATTGAAATGGCCTGCGTTTGGTACGAAATTTAGTGCCACATTTAAATTTTTTGCCAGTTGTTCGCCATTTTCAAGGGAAACATAAGGGTCGTCGTCGGAGTGGAAAACTTCAAAATGAGAAGCTTTTGTTCGTATGACTTCCCAATCGAATAAAAATCCGCTAAAACTGCTGTCTCGATCATAATTCAAAATAGGACGAACTCCAATGGGCGTCCCAACAAAAATAGCGGCTTTGACCGGATGTTTTAATTTTTCCAATACGCGAAGAGTAAAAACGCCACCCAAACTATGACCAATTAGAATAGTGTCTTCGTTAATATATTGCTCATAATCCTTAAGAACATCAAACCACTCAGCTATTTTTGCTGGGATTGTCGGTGGCGAAGGAAATTGTGGCACCAAAACATTATAGCCCTTTTTCTCTAATTCCTGTTTTAGCCAAGGAAACCAATTCTCTTCTGGATGACCTTCTGTGCCGTGTATTATAAATATATTTTTCATTAGGAAGTGTTGAACTTGGTCATATAACGTTTGCGCGTAACAGTCCGCCGTTTAAAGTTAAAACATCATTAAGAAAAACGAAAAAATAAATCCGCCCACGAATAAACTAACCAAATTCATAATTGTACTTAAAACAAATGATTTCCTTAGCGATATAATCTTTTTATTGAGATGGTAGATGAAATATGCTTCGAAAACTACTGCAAATATTTCAGAAAGAACAAACATCAAGAAAACCAAAGACGTAATTTTAATTGATGGAAACAAAAACCAAACAATAGGTAATGAAATTACATTAGCTATTAAGACATAAAGAAGAATCCTTTTGGAAATTTTAGTTATCGATAAATAAATCAACGCAACCAATAATTCAAGAATTAAGGTTATTATTAATGCTTTTATGAATGAGGGAACTCTCCCTCTTGATGTTATTGGTGTTGTTTCTTCAATGATTAGGCTTGAGTCAGTTACTTTTACATTGAATTCAGCATTAAATGCTTCAGTGTGAATTATTTGGCTTTCTCTTGTCTTATCTGAAAAATTTAGAACTAATTTTTGATATGGAGAGTATCCATATGCCAAAGAACTGCAAGAATTATTTTCGCAAGTAAATCTTTGTGGTCCATATTCACCAAGTGCTTTAATTTCTTCACAATTCTTATCTTCGCATTGATATTGTTCTCCACCAAGTAAAGTAATTTGATTTTGTGTTTCATACTGAATATTAAACTTCATAGTAGGTTTTGGAGCCGTGTCAGCTGAAACAGGCGTAGGGGAAATTAGAAGAGTTATAAACAAGAAAATGTAAAGTGTGAATTTATTTTTCATATTAATGTTTTTGAGGATTAGTATGTATCGTTTTTTTATCATTTCGCACAACTGGTTCTTGTACGAACTTCTGATAGAAGTATATTCGAATATTGCGATTTTGTCATCAGTTCCAAGATTTTAGAACACTTAGACCAAAGGTTTTATTGACGATTGGCTTCAGTAAAGTTATTATGAAATAGCTTTGGAGACAATATCTCTGAAGCCATTTATTTTTTATTCAAAAATTATGCAACTTTTAGACGGGCGAAAGGTTGCGAAGGAAATGCTACTTAAGCTAAAAGATGAAGTTAGCGGACTTGAAATTCATCATATTTTGCCGAAGCTCGCCGTAATTCTTGTAGGGAAAAATCCTGCATCTCTTTCATATATAAAGCAAAAACAGCTTGCTTGCGCGGAGACCGGCATTGCATGGGAACAATTTGATTTTGAAGAAGATGTTACAACTGCGCAATTAATTCAGAAAATTGAGGAGTTAAATTTGGACGAAATGGTTCATGGAATTTTAGTTCAACTACCTGTTCCAAAACATATTTTTGTTCCCGACGTTATTCGCGCCATTAATCCAAAAAAAGACGTAGACGGATTTACGGCTTACAACCTTGGGAAAATGTTCCTGAGTACCGACTTCGAAGACTTGGTTCCATGCACTCCACTTGGAATTATTAAAATGATTGAACATTATAAAATTCCCGTTGAAGGAAAAGAAGTCGTTGTCGTCGGCCACAGTAATATCGTAGGAAAGCCACTTGCAACTATGTTTTTAAATAGAGATGCGACGGTGACCGTGTGCCACATTCATACAAAAGATTTGGCGGCTCACACAAGAAATGCCGATATTTTGTGCGTCGGTGTCGGCAAAAGAAATTTGATTACCGCTGACATGGTAAAGGACGGCGTAATTGTTTTTGATATAGGATTTAACAGAATGGAGAATGGAAAAATTACGGGAGACGTAGACTTCGAAAATGTTTCAAAAAAAGCAAGTTATATCACTCCTGTTCCGGGCGGAGCCGGACCTATGACTGTTGCCTGTCTTATGCTAAATACTGTTCACGCGGCGAAACGTCTAAACAATATTCCTTAATCAAAAAAAATATGTGCGGAGTACTTGGAGTTTTTGGACACGATTATATCGCTCAAGATGTATACGACGGACTTGTCACTTTGCAACATCGCGGACAAGACGCGACCGGAATGATTACTTATGACGGAAAATTTCACGTAAGAAAAGATTCAGGTCTTGTGAAAGATGTTTTCCATACGAGACACATGAAAAAACTCACAGGGTATGCAGGTATCGGACACACAAGATATTCAACGATTGGTGCCGGCTCAAAAGAGGACGCACAGCCATTTTTGGGGCCCTCTCCTTATGGAGTAATGCTCGCGCACAATGGAAATGTTTTCAATGCATTTGAATTAAAAAAAGAATTATTTGAAAAGGATCAAAGACACGTTAATTCAGATTGCGATGCTGAAGTTATTTTAAATCTTTTTACAAAATCTTTATCAAAACAAAATCCGGAAAACGGGATTACTCCGAGTAATATTTGGAAAGCTGTCGAAAGTGTTTATAAAAGGGCAAAAGGTTCTTATAGCGTTGTTGCGTATATTGCAAAACAAGGAATGGTCGGGTTCAGGGATCCGCATGGAATTCGTCCGCTTCTTTTCGGAAAGAGAGATAATGGCATGACTATTGATTATATTTTCGCTTCAGAATCTGTGACTCTTGATATTTTGGGATTTGAAATTGTCAAAGATGTTGAGGCGGGCGAAGCGATTTTTATTGAAGAAAAAGACAGAAAAATCCACTGCAAAAAAATTGCTGATGAAGAATTTACGCCTTGTATTTTTGAATATGTTTATTTCGCCAGACCTGATTCAATTTTAAATAATATTTCAGTTTATCAGGCAAGAAATAATATGGGAGTAAAAATTGCTAAGAAAATAAAAGCGGCAAAACTCGATATCGATATTGTTGTTCCTATTCCTGATTCTTCAAGAACTGCGGCGTTTGCGGTCGCGGATGAGCTTGAACTTAAATACGCGGAAGGGCTTGTGAAAAACAGATATATCGGTCGAACATTCATTATGCCGGGGCAAAAAATTCGAAAAAAATCTATTAAATATAAATTGAATGCGATGCCCTTGGTCTTAAAAGGCAAAAATGTGCTTTTGGTTGATGACAGTATTGTGCGAGGAAATACTTCAAAACAAATTATTCAAATGGTGAGAGAGGCCGGCGCGAAGAAAGTTTATTTTGCGTCTTATTATCCTCCTGTTATAAATCCGTGTCTTTATGGAGTCGACATGCCTTCGAGGAAAGAGCTTATTGCGGCAAGCCACACCACGGAAGAAATTCGTAAATTTCTTGGAGCGGATGAATTGATTTATTCTGATGTTAATGACGTTTTGACTTCATGTCTAAAAGAAAATCCTAAAATCAAAAATATGTGCATGGCCTGTATTAATGGAAAATATCCGACCGGAGATGTGAGCGAAGAAGTGCTTGAGAATCAGGAATATTCAAGATCTTGCGAACGCGACGGAACAGGCGATGACGGATTTTTGAAAGAAGAACTTGAGGATCAATTAAATCTTACAATATAAATTTTGTGGCATGAAAAAAATTCTGCTACTGGGAAACGGTGCGAGGGAACACAGCATTGCTGAAACTTTTTTGCGAAGTCCTCAAAAACCCGAAATTTTTGTTGTGGGAAAAACTAAAAATCCCGGACTTGCAAAAATTGCGACTGATTATTTATTGGCCGATGTATGCGATAAAGAAGCTATAAGAGAATTTGCAAATAAAGTGAAACCGGATTTTGCATTTGTCGGACCGGAGGCTCCTATTGCTTATGGAATTACTGATATGTTGCTTGAAATAGGGATCAAAAGCGCAAGCCCACTGCAGACTGTCGGACGCCTTGAATCTTCAAAATCTTTTACAAGAAATTTGCTTGAAAAATATGCAATTGATGGCAATCCAAAATTTAAAGTGTTTTTTGCTGAAGATGGAATGATGGAATTTTTGCAGTCACTTGAGGGAAATTTTGTTGTGAAGGCTGACGGACTAAAAGGCGGGAAAGGAGTGAAAGTTTCAGGAGACCATTTGGCTGATACAGCTGAGGGTTTTTCTTATGCGAAGGAATGTTTATTGGAATGTGGAAAAGTCGTAATTGAGGAAAAACTTATCGGACAGGAATTTAGTTTGATGAGTTTTTGCGACGGAGAAAATACGAAAGATATGCCGGCGGTGCAAGATCACAAACGCGCTTTTGAAGGCGATAAAGGCCCAAACACAGGCGGAATGGGAACTTATTCATGCGAAAATCACAGTCTTCCGTTTTTGACGGAAAGTGATTTGATAAAGGCTTCCGACATCACAAGACTTGTCGCGAAAGCTTTGAAACAAGAAACTCAAAGTCATTTCAAAGGAGTGATGTATGGAGGATTTATTGCAGTGAAAGATGGGGTGAGATTGATTGAATACAATGCTCGTTTTGGTGATCCTGAAGCGATGAATGTATTGCCGCTTTTGAAGAGTGATTTCGTGGAAATTTGCGAAAGTATAATTATCGGGGATTTAAATAATGTAAAAATTGAATTCGAAAATAAGGCAACTGTTTGCAAATATGCGGTGCCAAATGGATATCCGGATACGGCCGTAAAAGGAGAAAAAATCGAGGTCGGCAAAATGCCTGACGGGGTTAAAGTTTATTTTGGATCTGTTGATGAAAAAGAGGACGGCCTTTATTTGGCTGGCTCAAGGGCTGTCGCGGTTGTCGGCATCGGAGATGATTTGGCTTCTGCAGAGAAGTTGGCCGAGGAAGGCGTTAATTTGATAAAAGGGCCTGTGTTTCACAGGAAGGATATCGGAACTGTGGAGTTGATTGAGAAGAGAGTGGAGATGATGAAGGAGATTCGAGGGATAAGATGAAGTTGTTGGCAGAGAAGAAGATACGTTGGAAATTACTGGAAAATGGACGGGCATTAAAAGACTTGCATAGGGTTTACTACGATTTACGTAATTAACTTTTGCTTTGTAATTCAACGTATACGTTAATAAAAATTTGCCCCGTTTTGGGCTTAAGGACGGCAGGAGTGCTAGCTTGTGAACAATTTAGTTATTCAAGATAGCAAAAGAGTCAATTGCCATTTTTTTATCTTGTCCATGTTTCGCCTTCGCGACATTTGCGAAAAGGAAGGGGCCACTGTCTTTGGCGAAAATATTCGCGTACTTCTGCGATAACTTCCTGCGGGTCACGATTGCGTTTCAGCACCTCAATTATTTTTGACACGACTATGTCTGCTACACCAGAATAAGCTGTCTCCAAGGCTATCCCTCCAGCTAATTCCGGCCCATCGTTCCTGCGTGGATATTTTTGTTCTTGATGTGCTTGTGGTACAAGAAAAGTGGGAATGTGCTGTGAAGCTCTAGAAACCATATTGATTTCCCCGAAAGTATGAAAAGGCACCCCCTCCTGATATGACATGCCCCCCACCCCACCAGACATGTATGTTTCAATTACCGCCGCATCAAATAATCCGCCTTCTACAGCTTCCGCAAAAAAGCTTGCATATCGTTCATCAGGGAAACCAGGTGAAATTGGGACATAAATTACGCGCGGATTTTCGATACCTTCTGGCATGCTTGAAAAGTTAAGAGCCTACGATAACAGATTATGTTGTGTCTGGCAATAGTATCATGTTTATGGTATAATTACGTAATTTGTAATTATAAGTTATGGCAGAAAGTGAAGATATTAAAGGTTTAGATGAACACTCAGAGATCGTAGCCCCAGCTGATGCTGTATCGTCAGACAAACAACCGACAGATCTAACTGCGGAGGATGACTTGAAGGCTGAACAGGCCAGCCGTATTAATGATTCGAAACAGGCAGACCAAATTAGAGAAAGTTTGGGGCTTGGTGGTGGAATTAATTTGAAAAATTTATTTAAATATTCAGATCCTGAAACTGGGTACAGAGTTGCAAATGTCGAAGTTAATGAATTGAATTCTGCTGAAACAGAAAGGCGTTACGAGACATTGTCTATTATTGAAAAAAACTCTGAAATTGATAAAACAGGATTTTTCCTTAGAACAAGCACTCTTATTAATATGGATATTGTTGATTCAAATGGACAAATTGTCGGACACTTCAAAAGAATTATCCATTTCACTAAAAATGGTATTTTTGTGGAACATGATGACGCTAAAATGGAGATTTCCGGCACAGGATTTGGCAGCCGTTTTGAAGAAGCAATGGAAGAGAAATATAGAAATAATGGCATCAAGGCAATCATTAGAGGATGTGGATTATCGGTCGGACGTTATGAAGGGGCGAAAAATGGTTTTGATTTTTTGAGCGAAGATCAACGCTTGAAATTTATAGATGCGTTTTGCAATTTCTTGAAAGAAAAAGGAAGAAAATCAGTTACTTTTAATGAAGAGAATTTTTCTGTGGAGGATCTTGCAAAAAAGATTAGAACTCCGCAAGATATTTTGGCTGTCGAGGCGAGTGAAGTTGAGGCTGGAATTGTTGAACGAGAATGGTCTGAAGAAAAAAGAGATTGGATGATTAAAGGCAAAAGAGTCGAGAAATTTCCTGCAGGAAAAGCATTTTTTCTTGATCAGGAAAGTCAGGCAAAAAAAAGCTTGGATAATGGATTTTATTCAGGAAAATGGATGGGTATTAAACGGCTTGTGTAATCCTATTCTTATTTTTTGAAAACTTTTTCCACTTTATTTACAGCGTTTTGTGTGAATTTCTTTGCGTTGTTGAAAGTCTTTTTTGCTTTATTTATCGTGCTTTTTGAGACATTCTTATTGATCAATTCTTTTGCTTCTTTTTTTGCCATGTTTGCATATTTTTTTACTCTTTCGTCTTCCATGCATTCGTTGCATGTTCCGCCGATGTCTTTTCCGACGCCTTCCAAAGTTTCTTTCACTGCGCTGAGTCCCGTGCCTCCTCTTTTAATCTCAGATTTAATTTTGTTGCGGGTTTCTTCACCTTTTTTTGGCGCAAATAAAATACCGACTGCCGTTCCTGCAAGTAGGCCTGCAATAAGTCCTTTTAATCCTTTGAACATAGTTGAATAAGGTTAATGAGTAAGTTTATTTTACAACAAAAGATGTTAATAGTACAAAAGATTTTTGAAAAATCTTTGAATGGCCGGCTTAAAATAGTCCCCTTAAGCTTAGACTTCTTTTACCTAAGACCAATGTTTAAATTAAGAGAACGTAATGCGCTTAAGGAAACTATTTTCAGCCGGCCATATTTATCATTCAAAAATCTTTTGTACTATTAACAATCACCCTTTCGTTGCAAAAAAAAACGCCCTTTTGAGGGGGCGCTTTTGCTCTCCAATATTCTTTCGATAGATAGTTTAGAATCCTGCTTGATACAATCTGTAAAGCATGTCGGCCATTTCTCCACGAGTCATTTTTGAGTCAGGGTAGAAATAATATTCGTTTTCCGTAAGATCATATTCTTTCGCAAACCATACATAACTCATATACCATTTTGTATTTTTCGTGTTTGGTGTGTCGTAATATGGCTGTCCGTAAGTGTTTGTAGGAACAACAACATTCGAAACCACTTCCGCTGTGTTCAATAACATTGCCAATGCTTCAACTCTTGAGATTGTTGAATTTGGTCTGAAGGATCCATCGTCGTAACCGTGGACTATTCCAAGATCCAAGGCTGTTTTCAAATATGATGTATACCAAGCGTATTTATCAACGTCATTAAATCCAAAGTTTTGACCTTTCGCGCTTGCGATTTGTAGGTTTTGTGATTCAAGGATTACTTTCAATGCTTCAGCACGAGTAAGCGATTTTTGAGGTTTAAATGAACCATCGTTGTATCCTGAGAATATTCCGCTATTGTATGCCCACTGGACGGCTTCACAATAAGCTTCGTCGTCTGTCATATCTTTGAATGAACCACAACTGTCGGCATATTTATATGTTGCAGAATCTGTGATCATGAATGATCCTAATTCAATGTCTTTACCTTTGTTGTTTGCGGCTATAATTTTGTATTGGTATAGGCCTTCTTCTAGAGCTTCGTCGTATTTATCAAGTCCGTCCCAGTTTACAGAATTTGTACCTTCAAGAAGCTCTTCGTCATCGATAATTGTGGCTAAAACAGAGTCTCCGTCACGAATTTCGATAGTGACGTCCGCGTCTTTATCAAGCCTGAATTTGATGTTTAAATCCCCTTCTGAAGGGTCATAAAGACCTTCGTCCGCGCTGTCTTTGTAGATGTTTGGTTTACCGCTTGTTTTTGAATCTTCTGAAATTTTGATTGTTCCCTCTTTTGAGGCTTTTCCTTCAGAATTTTCAGCGTAAATCTTGTATTTGTATGTACCGTCTTCTTTATTGTCAGCGTCTTCACCGTTCCATTTTATTGAGTATGTTCCTGCAGGTTTGTCGCTTTCGTCCTCGATTTTCACAACACCATTTCCCCTTTCGTCGTATATTATGACAGTCACGTCAGCCTCAGCTGTAAGCGTATAAACAATGTATGTAGATTCGTTTGCGTCTGAGTCAAAATCATCTTTTGTAATGAAAACGTCTTGTATACGAGGATCTTCGCTATCGTCGTTAACAGCACCTTCTTTTACTCTCAAAGTACCTGTTTCAGTGTCTCTTTCGCTTCCTGAAACGGCTTTCAAAATGTATGTGTAATCACCTTCGTCAACGATATCGCCCCATTCGTCCTCACCGTCCCATTTGACGCTGTGTTCGCCTTTTGAATATGAATCTTCGTCAATAAGGGTAACGACTTCGTCATCGTCCTCATCTTCGATTGTCAAAGTGACTTTTGCGCTTTCATTAAGCGTGAAAGTGATTTTTGCCTCTTGGTCGTCTGAAGGGTCGAAAGACTTGTTTTTAATAGATACATCAGTGATTTTTACGTCTGAATCTGTGTAATCCGTGAATATATCAGTGTAGGTTGTGTTGTCGTCTGTTCTAGGCTTGATACCGTCCGTTATTACTGTTGTTTTTACAGTAAGCCAATCAGCTGTGTAAGCTGATCCGTATGAGTTTGGAGAAATACCGTCTAAGGTAATTCCATAGAAATATTGACCGTCTGGAACCTTGTTTCCTTTTGTTCCGACTTCGTTTTGGTCGCCGTATTTGCCGTCCCAAATAACATATGAACATTGAGCCAATGTATTCATATTGTCAGCGATAATGGCAACTTTCTTTGAAGAAGTTGTGCCAACCGCTTGGTAAACGCCTACAGTAAGATAACCTTGTACATCAGTACAATAGTTAATATGGTAGGTTCCGTTTGTTTCTGTAACTGAAGAAGAATTTATCTTCGCTGGAAGGCCTCCTCCACCGGCAAGCGCTTTGTCAGCAACTACAAATGATAACCCTGCGAAAGCTCCAACAGTTTGTCCTAGCAACACAGCAAGTGTCACAAGTGACGTTGTAAATTTTTGCATAAATTTTGTCATATAAATTTGGGTAAGGAAATATTGGATAAGTAATAAAGCGTGTCACTATAACACCCCATCCTGTTTTTGTCAATAGTGATTTTTTGGCTAGTATATGCCAATGGAGCTTAAGCTAGTTTTGGTTGATGCCCTATCTCAGTGCTCTTGAACGCAATGCGCTCTAATGACATATTTCAGCCAAAAAATATAATATGCAAAATAGAAATTATTATATAATTTTCACCCCGGCTTCTTCAAGAATTTTTTTCAGTTTGTGCATTGGAAGACCGACGACGTTGAAATAATCACCTCGGATTTTTTTGATAAAAAGTCCGCCTATTCCTTGGATTGCGTAGCCCGCCGCTTTGTCTGTGCCTTCGCCGTGGCGTATATATGCGTCAATTTCTTTTGAGGTGATGCAATCCATTTCTATATATGTGATTTCCGTGTCTGTATATACTTTGTTTTTTGCCGTATCTATCACACAAACTGCTGATACCACTCTGTGAGTCGTGCCATTTAATAATTCTAAAATTCTTTTTGCGTCAGCCTTGTTTTTTGGCTTACCGATGATGTGTTTTTTGTATGCGACAACCGTGTCCACGCCGATTATTATTGCGTTTTTGTGTTTTTTTGCGATGTCCTGCGCTTTGCCGATCGCATTGTGTAGAGCTAAATGGATCGGACTTATGTGTTTTTCTTTTTCTTCAAAACAACTAGGATGAACTTCGAATTTTAGTCCAACCGCTTCAAGAAGCTCTTTTCTGCGAGGGCTTAATGATGCGAGAATTATTTTTTTACTTGTGTTTTTCATAAATTAGTATAAATTGTTGACTGCTCGGATTTATTGCCGTAGAATCGCACCGCCTATTATTATATTAAATTCAAAAAAATGCCAGTAATTGAGTCAGCAAAAAAGCAAATGCGTCAGAGTTTGAAGAAAAGAGAGCGCAATACTCCTGTACGCACAGAACTTAAATCAGTTTTCAAAAAAGCACTTCTACTTATAAAAGAGGCGAAATTTGAAGAAGCTGAAAAGTTCCTGACTAAGGCTTATTCTGTGATTGATACTGCGGCAAAAAAGAACCTTATTCACAGGAACAACGCCGCAAGAAAGAAATCAAGATTGGCTAAAACTTTGGCTACTGCAAAAGGAAAATAATTTTGATACTACGAAATTTTGACTATGGAAACATGGCCAAAATTTTTTGTTTTATTTTGAGAGTTTATTGTTTATAATGCGATTTGATTTAGGCGGTTTCCGCGTTCGTTAACATGTGGGTCTGTAGCTCAGCTGGTTAGAGCAGTCGGCTTAAAGATGGCATCGCTAAGGCGCGTTTGCGCTAAGCTTTGCGGTCAATGGGCTGCTTGAGAGGCAACTTTCAAGTATAACCTATCAAATTCGGTGAACCCTAAACTTGTGAAAGCAAGCATGGCAATACCGAGCCAAGCCTCTTTTGATTAAGGGGAAGGTGTAGAGACTAGACGGTAGGACTCCCTCGTGGAGGAAGGTATAGTCCGGATTACAAACCCGAAAGGGATCACGAAAGTGATAGTGATACGCATAACCGATTGGTCACAGGTTCAAGTCCTGTCAGACCCACCAAAAATTGAATTAAAAGAATTTGTTTTTCTTAGTATGGATAAAACTGTTTTCATCTATAGGCATGACGGACCTAGCACTTACGGCATTGTTAAAAAGGGTTTTGGATTAGAGCTTTGCAATGGATATAACGTACTTGTTGGGGCTAATGATTGCGGAAAATCTACAGTGTTGCAGCTTTTGTTTAGATATTTTTGCAACTCATCTGGTAGTGGGCTCAAGTCTGTTAATGTAAATAATATTGTTTTTATACCTTCCCATAGAATATCTATCGTAGAAACTGCTGAAATTGGAGCTAAATCTTTCGAAGAATATAATTCTTCTTTGGCCAGAATTTTGCATGAACGCCCCCTTCATACTGGTCGTCTTGTAGATGACGGGGGTAATGTAAGTGATTTGTGGGCATTACTTTTACATCATGGTGGAAATTTTGAAGAATCTAATGCTACTTTTAAAAAATTAGTAAGTGATCTTGATTTTCCAGTACATAAACTTGGACAGCATTTAGTATCACACACCGGTTCGGTTGAGACCACAAGACATGGCTCTGGCTTGCGTGCATTATTTCCTATTCTTGCGGCAGTTGCTTGCAAAAGGATTCAAGTTATAATTATTGATGAACCAGAGGAAAGCCTAGAACCATATTTGCAAAAAAAACTTAAGAAAGTTTTAATAGATTCAGGTAAATTAGTTATTGTTGCAACACATTCACATCTCTTCCTAAGCACGGATAAACAACACAGTATTTCTGTTTTAGAGGTTAATGATGATTTTTTGCAGGCTCATAAAGTAAACGATGAGCGAAAATTAATTGATATAACATATAGATTACTTGGAAATTCGTTGGAAGATCTTTTTTTCCCGAATAATTTTCTTATTGTAGAAGGAAGCTCTGATCAGATAATTGTGGAGAAAATTTCTGAGATGCTAAATATTGGTCCATATGATGTTAAAGTACTGTCAGCAAGAGGAATGAGCAATGTAGATTATTTATATACTGCTCTTAGCCAAACGCTAGTTCCTTTAATATCTGGTACTACACCCTACAAAGATAAAGTTGTAGTTTTAATTGATAATAAAAACGACATTAATGTTAAAGACTTTGAAGACCTTCAACAAATGTTTGGTGAGCGATTTTTTCATCTAGAACAAAAATCTCTTGAGGAATATTTACCTGAATATCTTTATATTAAGGCTGGTAGAAAAAAGGAGGAGGATTTGGCTTTTCTTTGTGATAAGGAAAAATCTTATATCGATAAAGAGAAGTTGAAAATGAAAATTTCTAAAGAGTTGGCTTGCAAAATTCAAAAAGGAGATTTGGAAAATTTGTCTGTAATAGTTAGAGCTTTGAATAAGGCTTCTGGTAAAAAATTAGAAGAGCCATCTTCTTCCAGTGATAGAATTTCTGCAGGAATTGATCCAGTAAAAAAGGAAATTATTATTGAAGAATTAATAGAAGAGGTGGAACAAAGCAAGCAAGATTAGACTTACGAATTCATCTCATACTCCGGATTGTGGAGTTCGGCGTGGCAGTTGTTGCAGACGAGGATGCATTTTTTTAGTTCGTTTTGAATGTAGGCGAATTTGCGATTTGATAGGGAGCGGACATCAAGTTTGAAATCTTTCTTTTTTGGATCTGTGTGATGAAATGATAGTGCGGACATGTTCTTTTTGTAGCCACATTTTGAACATTTGCCTCCGAACATTTCGACAATTTCTATCTTTCGTTCAATCCCCCTTTTCTTTTGTGCGGGATAACTTTGATGCACTTTATTTTTGCATGACATACTGCAATATAAAGTTTGTCTTCCTGTTAATTTCTTACCGCAAATTTTGCAGATTATGATGTTTTTCATAACTGCATTATAATAAAAGAATATTACTTTGAAAATATTTTTTATATGGTAGGCTGTAGTCATGAAGAGAGAATTAATTGTTGATAAAAAAATTTCTAAACTTGAACCCGAAATAGAGGAAGTTTTTTTCGTGGATAGCTCTATCAACAAGAAGGCTTTTAAGCTGACAAAATTATTAGAAAAGCAATATCAAGAATTTTCATTGAAGATTTAAAGCCGAAATTTCCCTCTTACATACAGCCATAATTGCTCCGGAAGTGATTTTGGATGTGGAATTAAGCGGACGCCGCTCGTGCTTATGATTTGTTCGCCGTCTTCGGAAAGATATGAGAGCAAGGCTTCATCATTCATTTTTTCGATTTCCGCGATTGTTAAATGAGGCTCAAGATTTATGCCTGCATCCATTATTTTTTTAAATGTTCCCAACGCCCATTCACTTGCCGTTTTTTCGTCATGTACAACGTTTTGTGCGTATTCTCTTAATAAATCTTCGGGCAATTTTTGGATACCGTATGCTTTTTTATGGTTCCTAAGTAAAACATTACGTTCAATAGCGTCTCTGCCCATTTGTGAATAATTTCTCGCGTGTCCGGCTTCGTGCAAAAATATGACCATTGCCCCATCTTCGGTCCAAATAGTTTTTGGGCTTAAAATCGCCATTGTTTTTGCGGAAGCGGAAAGCTGTAAATTCGGTACAAGCGACTCATCCATTTCCAAAATTTTCCATCCCGGCGGCAATAAATTATTTAACAAAATCCATACTTTATCTCGAACTACTGCAATTTCAAGATCAAGGATTCCGTCATATTCTGTCGGTCTGGCAGTTTTCCTGACGATCAAGTCAGGTCCTCTTTGCACTTCCTCGCGAGTTTCGAGTTTTGGAGCCATGAGATACTATTTACTTAAGTATATGAGTTTAATAATATAGCTCCGTTTTGTCAATCACTGCCCCAAGACATTTGACAAACACCTGCGAAGTATTATGATGTTCGCAATTTATTAATATTATTTTTATGGGATTTAAAATGAATGTTGCCGCGGTTGCCGCCGGACTTACTTTGTTTGCTGGAGAATGTAGAGATACTTCAGATACTACAGATAAACCTGCATCTACCGCTCCTGACGCCAAGACAAACGCTATAAGAGGAGCTACCGGTAATCTTGTTAGAGCCATGAATAGCACTCCAGGGAAAGCAATTGGAGTTTTCAATGTTTCCGATGATCAGTTGGGGGAACCGGAAAGAGAATGCGCAAAAACATGCACTCCTGATGCGGCTCCAATTCTTTAGGTCAAGCTATTTTAAATAACTTTTTATCGTTTTTACGCTTTTTGCGAGGAGGGATTTTTCCTTTGCGTTTAGCGGAATTTTGATGATTTTTTCGATTCCGTTTTCACCGACCACACAAGGAACGCTCAAGCAAACATCACTATGTCCATAATAATTTTTCAGCAAAACCGAAAGCGGTAAAACCTTGTGCTGATCCTCGAAAATCGCATCTGTGATTTCGCGAACCGCTGTCGCAATTGAATAACAAGTGTAGCCTTGATCATTTATAATTCTGTACGCGGCGTTGCACGTGTCCTCGTAACATTTTTCCGCATCCTTCTGCGAAAATCCTTCGAAGTCTTTTAATGGTTTTCCGAGTACATTTGCAGAGCTGTAAACCGGAAATGATGTGTCGCCGTGTTCCCCTAAAACATAAGCATCTATCGAATTTGGATGAAGTTTTATTTTCTTTGAAATGTGGAATTGAAGCCGTGAACTGTCCAATAAAGTACCAGATCCAAAAACCCTGTTTGCAGAAAATTTTGAAAGTTTTAATGCGTGATAAGTAAGCACATCAACGGGATTTGAAACTATTAACAATATTGCGTCAGGAGCCGCTTTTGCTATTTTCGGAATTATATTTTTGAAAATTTCTTTGTTTGCTTTTATTAAGTCGAGTCTTGTTTCGCCCTTTGCTTGGCGTTTTCCTGCCGTCACAACTATTAATTTTGAACCTGCGACTTTTGAAAAATCATCAGTGGCTGTTATTTGCATATTTGGAGTAAACGGCAATGCGTGCTCCAAATCCAACATTAATCCTTGTGCTCTTTTTTTGTCGATATCTATTATTGTCAAATCCGTAACCGTTCCTGAAAGTAAATATGCATAAGCCGTCGTCGCACCGACGCTTCCACAACCAATAATTGACACTTTGGAAGCATAAGTATTTTTATTTGTATGAGCCATGTTTTTTGAATGAGGATTGATATAGGAAAACTTCTTTGAATTTTATCATTATGTCCGCTTCAAGTACAGAATTTTACAAAAATTTTGCTATTACTTGAGTAAGTTCGTCCAAATTTGTTTTTTCGACTGCTGAGACAAAAACCGGATGGTGTTTTTTATATTTTTCTTTTATTTCTTGCAGAGGTTCTTTTGGAATTTTTAATTCTTTTGTTTTTTCTCTCTCAGCTTTTTCTTTTTCCTCCCAGCCAAGTTCTTTCGCGCTTGTTTTTCCGGCTTTAACCAGCCCTTTGTATTCATTTGCATCTAATTCTTTTGGTGTTTTTCTCATTGCCATATCCATCTTGTTGAATATATAAATTTTTGGAATATTTCCGACTCCGAGCTGACTTAAAATACTCTCAACCACTTCTATTTTTTTGTGTATGTGCGGATCAGTGACGTCAATTACATGCAAAATTATGTCGGATTCGACAGTCTCTGCGAGAGTTGATTTGAAGGCTTGGATAAGAGATGG
This sequence comes from Candidatus Altimarinota bacterium, assembly GCA_023231115.1. Classification (GTDB taxonomy): domain Bacteria; phylum Patescibacteriota; class Gracilibacteria; order UBA1369; family LOWO2-01-FULL-3; genus UM-FILTER-38-24. The sequence continues at coordinate 151,027 of JALNWA010000001.1, read as the reverse complement.
CGGCAAATCCTGAATAAACCCGATTGTGTCTGAAATTAATATTTCTTGTCCGCGAATGTATTTTCCTTCTTCTTCGTTTTTTGGCTGAATGTAGAGCTTTCCGACTCTTGTGCTAAGTGTCGCAAAAAGCTGGTCTGCGACATATGCACCTTTGTTTGTCATCGCATTTAGAAGCGAGCTTTTTCCTGCATTTGTGTATCCGACAATCGCCGCAGTTTTTAAATTTTGGCGTTTTCTGTGGTCGCGATGAAGTTTTCTGATTTTTTCATATTGCTCCAACTTATCCAAAATATTTTGTTTTCTTTTTCGCAAATGTCGTTTCATTATTTCAATGTTTGATTCTCCCTGTCCTGAGCGCACACCGACTCTTCCTTCCTGCCTCATCAAATCAAGTCCCATTCCAAAAATTCTCGGTCCCATGTGTTCGATACTCGCCAATTCTATTTGTAATTTTGCTTCTGTTGTCTTTGCATGTTTGTCGAAAATTTTCAAAATTAAATCTATTCTATCCCAAACTTTCATGCCTGTTTTTTCAAGACGTTCTTCTATGGAATAGCTTTGTCTTGGCTTCAGGATGTTGTTTACAATAATAACATCTGCGTATTTTGCTTTGCCAAGCTCTATCACTTCATCAAGTTTTCCTTTGCCGATATACGTGTCGTAATCGGGCATTCCCCGCTTCTGCATTGTCTTTACGACAACAACTCCGCCGAATGTATTTGTAAGATTTTCCAATTCCTCCATGCGACTTTGCGCTTCTTGTGGAGTTGTGTCGGGAGTTATAATGTCTATTAAAATCGCTTTTAGTTTTTGGTCATTCATAATTTTTTAATTTCTCACGTATTGACTTTTTGTGAAAATGAGTTAAAATCTTTGCTCGTTATGATTATATTTTAAACTAAAATTTGAAATGGGTATAGGTAATAGAGGTAGAGGTTGGAATGGTTTGCCTAGTTCAAAAGAGGCGTTGTCTTCCTATGGTCAAGATTATTTGTCAAGCAATCTTCCTCCCACTACAACTTCTGAAATCGCGGAAAAAATTAAAATGCACCTTGTTGAGGCTTCTTCAGTAAAAGGCTCATGCCCAATAGCCAGCGATCGTTTGAGTTTTGTCACAGCACCTGCGGTCGTTCACATAACGAAAATTCCAGAAGGAAAAATTCCTTTGGTTGTTCAAATTTCTATCGGAGAGAGAACTAGATACGTATTGGGGCTTGGAGAAAATGGAAAAATTGAGCAAAGACTTGCCTTTTATAACAGACCTACATCTAAAGATCCGAAAAAACGTGAACTGCAAACTACTGTCAGTGTTGACGATGCTCTAATCATGTTAAATAATGTCGCCGGTGGATTTATGGCTGATCCTCCTCCTGCGCCTGCGCCTAAAAGGAAGAAAAGAAATCGAGCTAGAAAGGCATAGTTGAGAATGTTTCGTTTTGACGAATTTTTATTTGTGGTAAAATCGCGGCATGAAGAATTTTTCTTTTTATTTGCTCGTTTTTGTTTTGCTCGCGACACTTTTCAATCCGGTTTTTAATAAATATGATTACGGCGCAGGTTTTCCGATGGTTCTTTTGTTTGGAGTTTTGCTTTTGCCGATGGCAATTTATGAACTTCGAAAGAAACGGGAATGGAATTTATGGGAAGTTTTATTTTTGGGAATTTTCTGTGTTTTTGTGGTGTTGTCTTTTGTTTTTTCGGAAACAAAGAATTTTGGATTTAGCGAAGTTTTGGCTTATTTGAGCGCAGTTTTGCTATATCTTATTTATTCAAACATCAAAATTGGATTTAGTGAAAAGTTTTTGAAAGTCGTGATGTGGTTTTGTGTTTTTGCAGTTTTTCTCGGATATATCTTTTATTTTACAAGAGCTGAGGTGAGAATGTTTGGACCGTTCTTTAATTTACTTGATAATTCAAACGTTTGGCCAAACGCATTTGCGTTGTTTTTGCTTTTAGTGTGGCCGTTAGTAGCGATTGTGAACAAAAAAATTGATCTAAAGTTTGCAGTGTTGTGCGGATTTATTCTTTCAGGACTTTTACTCACTTTTTCGAGAGGAGCTTTGATTGCTTTTGCGGGGCAACTTGTGATTTTGTTTATTTATTATTTCAAAAGAATTGATTTCAAAAAAGTCGCTTATTGCCTGCTTGTAGGAGGCATTGCGGTCGGATTTTTTTACGGTGCGAATTATGTAAGATCATTGAAAAATGATGTAATAGACATAGAAAAACGGCTTGAATTCAACACAACTGACAGCGCTACTTCTGTTACAGAAAGAGCTGATTTCTGGAAAGGCTCAATAGAACTTATAAAGGAGAAGCCGGTTTTTGGCTGGGGACCGTTTAGTTTTAGAAATGCATATAACCCTATTCAAACAACTTTTCTGGCAAATGCGGATCATCCTCATAATATTTTCCTTAAAATCGGAGTTGAGAACGGACTTATCGCTTTGTTTTCATTTTTTGGATTTTTGGTGACGTTATTCGTTATTTTTGTACGCAGGGTTTTTGGCAAGGATCAGACAAAAATGAGTATTTCAAAAAAAGATATTGTGTTTGTGCTTTTTGTTTCAGTTCTCGGAGGATTCGCTCATAATTTAATCGATTACAATTTTAATTTTCTGCAAAATCTGATTTTGTTGTTTTTGTTTATGGCTTTTATTCGCAGTATGCTCATCAAAAAAGATGTATCACCTTCCGGTTTTTATAAATTATTTGTGATTTGTTTTGCAGTAATTATTTGTGCTGTTTCTTTGTATGAAGGTTCTCTTCTCGTTATTCAAAAAACTTACAATCCTGCTGTTTTGGAATATTCTCTTTTTCCAAGAAATTATTTTTTGACTTCCGGCGATAGTGCTCTTCAGAAAAGAGATTTCAAAAGTGCTATAACTTTTATTGATAAAGAAATAAATTTAAATCCTTTGGACGCGCAAGCGTATTATTTGAAAGGTGTTTTGTATTGCAACAGGAGAAATCCCGCATTTGATTTGGCTTTGTGTAGAGAAAATTTCAAGAAAGCAATAAAGGCAAATCCGATGAATGATTTTATTTATTATAGAGATTTTATTGAGACTTTGGATTTTAGAGGCGTTACGAGAGAAGATGCGGATATTGTGATTAAAACGGAAGAATTGCTTATGGGATATTTTGATATGGTTGATAAAAATGTGCATTTTACGGCTTACACCAATAATGTTGAAACTGCGGCAGAAATTGTGGATTGGCTTTTGCCTAACTTGAAAACCCCTTACAATTCCGTTTTCAAAACTCTTAGTGAGAATATGTTGGAGACTGCGAAAAGATTAAGAGAAGCAAAGAAGTATTAATCATTTTTCTATTCACATGTTTTTGTGGTATCATATTTTTGTTATTTATTTAAAACTTTCATCATGGAAAACACTAAAAAAACTGGGATTATAAGATCTGTTTATCTTTATCTTGTAACTGCAATTGCGATTGTTGTTTTGCTTATTTCCGTGATTGGATCTCTTAATATTGTCATTCGCGAATATGTTTTCGGTGTTCATGGAAGCTGGGATAATCTTTCTTATCCTATGGAGATAAAAGGCGGAGAATGCAGTGAAGATGCTTTGTTTTATTCATACGACAACAGTGGAAAGAAGTATCTTATAGACACTTCTTTGACGGCGGAACAGAAAAAAACAAAAACAGATGAATGTGTAAAAAAAGTTGAAGAGAGGAATAAATTACAAAATGATAATCAGATAAAACGTGATTTTGCTCAATATCTAGCGATGTTTTTGGTAGCATTTCCTTTGTACCTTTATCACTGGAGCATTATCAGAAAAGAAGCAAAAAAATAAATGAAAAAAACAGAGAAGTTTAAGGCCGCAATGTTCGATTTTGATGGAACTGTAACCGAAAAAGGAAGCATTTCTCCGTCCGATGAGATGGTTAATGTTCTTTATAAACTGGCGCAAAAAGTTCCTGTAGCTTTTTGTACCGGTCGTCAAAAAGATTCTTTTGAAGAACACGGACTTAAAATTATTCTTTCAAAAATAGAACCCGCAAGAAGACAAGAATTTTTGGAAAATCTTTATTTGATTGCTGAAAATGGATCGATTGGATATGTTTTTGATTCCGGAATAGATGAATATAAAGAATTTTATAAAGTACCTTGGCCCGAACAACTCGTTGAGCGAAAATGGCTTATGGATAAGCTTGCCGAGCTAACGCAAGGATTTGGAAAAGTTCATTATGATAAACATCAGGTTGTCGTTGTGATTGGTTCAAATCGTCACGACGAAGACAAAAAAGAAAACAATAAAATTGAGGATGTTTATGAAACTTCTGATAAAATTTATGATGTTACCATCAAGTTGTTAAAGGAAATTTCTCCGAATTACGCTGATTTTGTGAACATAGGAAATTCAGGAATCGGAGTCGTTATTATTCCAAAAAATGGAGATAAAGATTTTGGTATTTTTAAATTTGGCGAGCTTTTGAAAGAAACCCGAGGAATGAGTTTTGACGCTAAGTTTAGCGAAATATTGGTTGTCGGCGACAGGCCACAACTCGGAGGGAATGATCATGAATTTTTGAAAGGCACTTACGGAACCCCCTACAATGTCGGTGAAGATATCGTCGACGCGAAATTACCTTTGGATGTTTATGACAAAAACGGAAAAAAACTTCTTAATGCACCGGCGACTATTTTTTTAATTAAGGAATTGTTTAATTCTATTGACTAGAGTCACGCATATTGTGTAATATGCCCCCCTGTTTTATTAATTAACAATCAGGATATGTTCAAGAAATTTTTGTCTGGCCTATGTGCCATTTTTATGGTTGCAACTAGTGTGCAATCTGTTTTTGCCGGTGAAATTCCAGCTTCATTGGTCTCAACTCTCAACGTTAGCGTTGATAGTGGAGATCCTCAATATTTTGAGCCTAGCAAAGCTCAAATTCTAAAGATTAATGCTGGTTTTACAACAAGCGGTTTGCAAACAGAATTGGCTCATTCAAATGGAAAAGTTTCAATTTTTACAGTTGGACTTGTCCCTAAAGAACTTAAAGTTTTGAAAATTTGGGATTTGAAAGATTCAGTTAATCCAGCTGATTACACAACTCTTACAACAGAACTTGCGGCATTAACTTGGGATGGAAAATCAAATCCTGCTGTTGATACTACAAGCGTTTGTACGCTTGACACAGCATGTCCTGACGGATCTTATTCTGTTAATATAGAGGTTAAAGCTCCTGGAACAACCGATACTTTTACTGATTCCGGGCTTTACGCTTTTTATATTCGTCCAAAAGTTACAGCTCTTTCATTCACTTCTTTTACTGCTACACCTACATTGAATGGAGCAAGCTTTGACCCTTCTGCAAGCGGAAATAATGAAGATTTAACTATCGCTTATACTCTTGCTGTAGCCGCAGATGCAGTTCAAATTGAAATTTCAAATCAATATGACACTGTTATAAAGGCATTTACAGCCGGAACGACTGAACTAACTACAGGAAATTTTCAATGGGATGGACAATATGCAGGACACCTTGTTGAACCCGGAACATACACTGTCACTTTGACAGCTTCAAAAACCGGAATGACAAATCTTTCTGCACCAAAAGATGTTATTGTGGCTTATGGAAATACAAACAAACCAGGTTTTGATACTGTTACCGTATCCCCTGCTTCCTTTGATCCGGATTTCGAAGATGCAATTATTGGCTTCAGAAACACAAAAGATTCCGATCTTACTGTTGAAATTAGAACTACAACAGGAGTTATACAAACTTTCAGTGACTACGACAGAGATTCATTTAATGCAAACCAGACACACGCTGTTGCATGGAATGGGAAAAATAATTCAGGAAATTACGTTAGCCTTAGCACTTACAAAGTTGTAATTCTTGCTGAAAATCTATTTGGAGTAACGAAGGAAGAAAAAGATGTAATTGTAGACAATTCAAAGGGAAGTGCTTCTTCAAGTAATGCTCATATACAAGACATTTCTACAAGCCCTTCTTCAAAATTTGAACCTGCGACTGACGAAGAAATGGCAATTCAGTTTGATGCAGATATAGATCTTGATTCCCTTGTAATTACTGCAGTAGGACCATCAGACTCAATCGAACTTTATAATGAAACTTCAATTGATGCGGAGAATAATCTAGAAATTACTTGGGACGGAACTGACGATAACGGAGATTATGCGGATGCCGGATCATGGAGGATTACATTCAACTCAAAAGTCGGTTCTACTTCTCTTACAGCGGTGAAATCAATTGAAATCTCTTACGACAAACCTGAAATTTCAGATTTGTACCTTTCAAAAGACAAAATCGACAATGATCTTGGTGAAACAACAAACATTCTTTTCAGACTTGATGACGACGCAAAAGTTGACGTTATTGTCACGGAAGGAGGTACTGATGACGACACCCTTGAAGAAGATATGGAAGTTGTAAAAGACACTTGGTATGCAATTTCATGGGATGGTGGAAGTTATGATTATAGTGATTCAGTTGCAATAAAACTTGTTGCAAAGAATTTAGCCAATGAAGATATTTACGATACTGTAAAAGTTACTGCTGATCTTTCTGAAGACACAGACTCAAGCAGTAAATCAAATGTATATAATGACTATATCTCCCCTGTCGTTACAAGCGGTAGAGAAGAAATGGCTATTGGTTTTGAACTTGAAGACGCGGCTGACATAACTGTAACAATCCACAAAGGAAAGACTTCTTCAGGAACAGTTGTTGCGACACTTTTGAATAATGTCCAAGACGTGCAATCTGGATATCAAGAACTTTTATGGGACGGAAAAGATAAAAATGGAAATATTTTAGCTAAAGATTTCTATACTTATAAGATTGTTTCAAAAGCTAAGACAACTGAGACTGAATCAGGAATGTTCATAGTCGGAGTTGTTGGAGATATCAGCGGAAGCTCTTCATCAAGCGGTTCTTCATCTTCAAATGACGGAATAAGCTCAAATGTAACTATTATTACAGGAAATGAAGATGACACAGATGACACTACTCCTGTTACGCCTGTCACACCTGTTGCGGATTGCGGAGGATTTGATGATGTTAAAGGAGTAAATCAATATTGCGATGCCGTTGAATGGGTTTCTGAAAATGGAATATTCAATGGATATAGCGACGGTTCATTCAAACCTTATCAGACTATTAATAGAGTGGAACTTCTAAAAGTTGTAATCGAAGCTTTCGGAATTTCTCTAGAAAATGATGACGGAACAACACTTGGATTTAACGATGTAGAAAAAGGAGCTTGGTATATGAAATACATCAAGACTGCAAAGAATAAAGGTATTTTCTCAGGAGATAAAGGAAAAGGAACTGCAAGACCTGACGCTATTATAAATAGAGCAGAAGCGCTTAAACTTATATTTGAAGCGGCAAAAGCCAGCGGACTTACATTCTCAAGCAATGGATCAACCTATTCAGATGTACAAGCCGGAGCATGGTATGCGACATACGCTTCACTTGCTAATGAATTCGGATTATTTGATGGAACAAATTTGTATCCTGCAAACCTTATGTCTCGTGGAGAGGTTGCACAAGCCCTTTATAGACTTACGAAATAAAGTAAAAAGAATATAGAAGAATACACTTGACAAATTATTTATTATGAGTACAATTACTCCCTTGTCATCAAAAACAAGAATTAACAATATATATTTAACCCATATATCTATGTGGAAAAAGTTTCTAGCTTCTGCGGCAATATTTGCCATTGCAGGTGCTAACATGGTTGCTTTCGCAGCCGGTGCCGGAGTAAACAACATGACTGTTGTTTCACCAAGCACTTTCAACCCTTCAAACGGGGAAGTTGTTCAGGTTACTTACGATTTAGTAGGATCTGCTACAACTTACAATGTTTTAGCTTATGCCTACGATACGGCCGGATTGTTAGTCCCAAGCCTTTTAGTAGACAGCAAGAATACTGGTGTAGGTTTGATCGCAACAAAACCTAATACAGGTATTACTTATACTTGGTATGGAAAAGATGCCAACAATGTTGTTTATCCTGACGGAAACTACGTTGTGAAAATTGAATCTTATGACACTGCAGGTGTATTAGTAGATTCAGACACAAAAAATGTTACTATTAATAGTGACGTTGTTGTAGTTGCTGCAGCTCCTAAGGTTACTGACCTTACAGCTGAGCCTGTAACTTTCTCACCAGAAGGAAATGAAAATAGCGAAATTTCTTTCAACGTTGATAAAGATGCATATGTTAAAGTTCTAATTAAAAATGGTCCTACGACTGTTAAAACATTCAGCCAATACGATGGAACAAAATGGTATGCAAGCACAGAATCACATTCTATCCTTTGGGACGGAAAAAATTCTAATGGAAATGCTCTTGCAGACGGTGTTTACACAGTTTACGTTTCAGCTACAAATGATTCAGGTGTAAATACATACACACTTCCTATCACAGTTTTGACTGTTGCTGACGTTAGCAACGGTTCTATCAGCGATCTTACACTTGATCCTTCAAAAACATGGGATCCAGTAAAAGACGGTGAATTAGTAATCGATTTCGAACTTCTATCTGACGCTAAATACCTTTCAATCGAAGCTAAAAGCGGAAATAAAGTTATTGAAATCCTTGACGACCAAGGTTCTGACGACGGAGACTACAGCGAAATCTGGGATGGAACTGACGACGACGGAGACTATGTCTCTGCTGGAGTATGGACTATCACTGTTAGAGCTGACGGAAGCAAAGTTACACAATCTGTAACTGTTGAATACGCTCAACCTTCAATCAAAAATACTTTGATCACAAAGACATCTTTTGATCCTGCGCAGTACGAAGCTACAACACTTCTTTTCAAGGTCGATACTTCATCTGTAGTTACAGTTGAGGCTTACAAAGGTGCTAAAAAACAAGTTACACTTGTTGAAAACGAGACAATGAAGAAAAATAAATGGTACGCTGTATCATTCTTTGGATACGACGAGGAAGGAGACGAAGTTGATTACGGTAAAGATTGGAAATTCAAAATCACAGCTGAAAATCCTACAGAAGACAAAGTTCTAAGCACTACTTGGGTAGAATTCGACATCGAAGAGGACACAGCATCAAGCAAAGCATCTAATATTACTGCTGACTATGCAGGTCCTGCCGCTCTAGAAAAAGGATATGGAAGAACATTCGGATATACTCTTGAATCAGACGCAGAGGTTTACCTAGCAGTTTACGAAGGAACTACAGCAAGCGGAAAAGCAAAAGCTGAACTTCTAGACTACGTTGATCAAACTGCAGGATACAATGAAGTATTCTGGAATGGTCTTGATTCTGACGATAAACTTTTGAAAGACGGTCTTTATTCTTACAAACTTATCTCAAAAGCAACTTCTGGAAGCTCAAAAGATACTGAGACTGGAATCTTCGCAATCGGAAATACAGCATATTTCGGATCAGAAGAACCAACACCAGTTGATCCTGAACCAACACCAGTTGATCCAGTAGATCCAACTCCAATTGTTCCTGATACAGAAGCAAATTGTGGAGAATATTATTCTGACATGGTTGATAACTCTAGCGAACTTTGTGAAGCATTGACATGGGTTTCTGAAAACGAAATCTTTGGAGGATATGCTGATGGAAGCTTCAAACCTTACAAGAACATCAATAGAGCTGAAGTTCTTAAGGTTGTTCTAAATGCATTTAATGTTGATTTACTTCCTGCAGACGGATCAAAACTTGGATTCAAGGATGTTGATTCAAACGCATGGTATATGACATTTGCAAGAACTGCTCAATTCTACGGAATGCTTGAGGGATACAACAATGGTACAGAAGCAAGACTAGAAAACAATGTTACAAGAGTTGAATTACTAAAATTCGTACTTGAAGCTAGCAAACAATTCACAGGATATGAATGGGCAAACGGATACTACTACCCACCAGTAGATTACACAAAATGTGATCCTTACTATGGATGTGGATATGCTGATAATTCAGAAGCATCATGGTTCTATGAATACGCAAACGCTGCATTCAGCTACGAACTTTACAACACACAAACAGTTGATGGAAAAGTTTACCTACATCCTTCACAGGAAGTAGAAAGAGGAGAAGTCGCTTTGCTTCTTTACAGAATGCATAAAGCAGGACTTTCAGACTAATTAAGAGAGACCTTACAACGATATACGATTAGACATTTTTCATAGGAATGAGGGGGAAAGAGCCTTCCAGCAATGGGAGGCTTTTTCCTTTGCGTTTTCAGTTGACGAGGGGTAGAATTATTTCTTGGTAATAAACAAGCTAATCTAACCACAAAAATATGAACGATATGATGTTGAACCAACTCAAGAAGGTCGCGGCTTTTTTGCTTGCATCTTTTATGATGGTCTCCAGTTTGATATTCACTCCTATGGCAATGGCCGCGGACTCAGATTGGTATGATTCTGCATGGCTTTATCGTGCAACGGTTACTATCGACAATCCAACCACTTCTTCTGTGGCTAATTTGCCGATAAAAATTTCTTTTGACACACAGTCTATAATCTCGGCTGATCAGGCTAAATCGGATTGTAGTGATTTCCGTCTAACTGATAACGACGGAGTAACTGTATTGCCTTTATATATGGTTTCAGATTCTTGCAACACAACTTCAACAACTTTTTACGGAAAAATGCCTTCAATAAATGCCGACTCCGTGGCTAATGTATATTTGTATTATGGTAATGTAGACGCTGATTCTTCTTTTTCTTGGGATGAGGTTTTCTTGCCATATGAGGAACAGTTAATTTCCAGTGACACAACTCGACAACCACGTTATCAACATGGATCTGCATATTTCAATGATAAATATTGGTTAATCGGCGGGATTGAAGCTGTAGAAGGAGCAGGTACATATCACAATGTAAGCTCTGTTTTGAGCAGTAGAGATGGCAGGACTTGGACACAAGAAACTGCATCTGCCGGTTGGAGTGGACGTGTAAATATGGCTGTTTTCGTTTTTGATAACAAATTATGGATTGCTGGTGGTACCTTAGCCGGCAATGTAAAAAGAAATGATGTTTGGAATAGTGAAGATGGAATTACTTGGACACAAGTAACGAATAATGCCGGATGGAGCGCACGTTCAAATATGGCATATACTGTTTTTGATAATAAAATGTGGATTTTTGGAGGATCCGCTGGCACAGCCCTCAATGATGTGTGGAGTAGCGGTGATGGAATTATTTGGACTCAGGAAACTGCATCAGCCGATTGGAGTATCCGTTCTTTTTTCAATGCACTAACGTTTGGAGACAAAATGTACATCATGGCCGGTTATGGCGAAGGCACATACAAAAATGATGTTTGGAGCAGTACTAATGGAGTGAATTGGACACAGGAAACTGCATCAGCTCCGTGGGATACTCGTTATTTTGCAAGCGTAGTTGTGGCTATGGATAAAATGTGGATTGCCGGTGGAAAAAATACGGCAAGTTATAAAAATGATTTATGGTATAGCTCTGATGGTGCAAATTGGACACAAGCGGTTGGTACAAGTTGGAGTGCTCGTAATCGTCATACTCTAACAAGTAATGGAGATAATTTAATTTTAGATAATGGTTATGATTCCACAATTTTGTCAGATCACTGGCAATTAATGAGACCATTTATTGAAACTGAGCCTGTTATTTCAATTTCACAAAATTCTTTACCAAGAGTTGAATCATCAACTTACACAATAGGAACAGACACAATTAAAAATGTGGTTTTTGGAACATCAAAGACAGATTTTTTGGCCGCTTTAACAAAAGTTGAGGCCAACCAGACGTGGGATTCTGCAAATGTTGATGACCCTGTTTTAGATGGAAATACATTAAAAGTTACAGCACAAGACGGCGTAACAGAATTGGTTTATACAATAACTGTTAATCCGGATTCAATTGACCCGACAGGATCAATTTCAAATATTGCTGAAAATTCTTATTTGAAAGGTATTGTTACTATAAATGCAGATGCTAGCGATGTTGGCTCAGGTGTTGAGAAAGTCGCATTTTTCTATGAAAGCATGGGAACAAAAATTGGGGAAGATACCACCGCTCCATACTCAATTGACTGGGATACAAGTGAAGAGCTAGACGTTTTCCCTGATGGGACATACCCTTTGTTTGTGATAATTAGTGATAATGCCGGAAATTATTATAAGTCTGCCGATATTACTATAAATATTGATAATACAAATCCAAGTGTTGCAAAACTTGGAGATGGTTCTACTGATTTAATTTTATCTGTTGGAGAGACTGACCTTGTGTTTAATGAAATTTTATCAGACAGCTCAAAAACAGCAGTTGAAAAGGCTTTAACTGCCGGATCTGATAAGACATTAACTTATTCTTGGACAGGAGCTGTGTTGACAATTACTGCTACAGAAATTACGACTTTCGCCAATGACGTTGTTGTCAGCATTTCTGATTTTGCCGGCAATACTGCAGAGTTATTGTTGGTTGATTCCAGTTTAACATCAACGCAAACCACACCGGACGGATCAGGAAATGCTACAGTTAACAATACGACTCCGCAGGTTGTAATCACTAATCCTACACAATCAATTAATGTAACGGTTGATGGAGAAACAACTAATCCGACTGTTGATGTTGGATCGTTCGTTTCCGGAGGTGTTGGAACAATTCCTGCAATTACAATGACTTCCGACCTTGCGACCATAGTAATCCCCGCTTCTACAACTATAACCAGCGCTGATTCTACTTGGGATGGAATAATTGCCGCTCCAATTGCTACAACAGTCGCTATTCCTGAAGTTTCTGGAGAAACTAGAACGTTTGAAATGGGAATAGAAGTTGGATTCACAGGAAAATTATCGTTTGATAAGGGAGTAAGAATCTCTCTTATTGGTCAGGCCGGAAAAAGAGTTGGTTACAGCAGAACAGGAACAACATTTACTGAAATTACAAATGTTTGCGAAGCTAACACTCAAGCAACGGGTGATGCTTTGGCGGTAGATGGAGATTGCAAAATTGACGTCGGATCTAATTTAATTATTTGGACAAAACATTTCACAGCTTTCGCTTCGTTTAGTTCTGTCTTAAGCGGTGGCGGCAGTGGAGGCGGAGGTGGAGGTGGCGGTGGATATCTATCTTCAAAATCCAGCAAAACTTCTCAAAACGTCAATAATAATTCTGATGTTGAATTACAGTCGGCAAATGTAGCTGCACCATTCGGCGATGTACGCGGACACTGGGCTGAAACATTTATAGAAAATTTGAGACTTAAAGGCGTTATAAGCGGAAAAGCAAACGGAGAATTTGAACCCGATTCTCAAATAACAAGAGCTGAACTTGTGAAAATTGTTGTTGGTTTATATGGAATCACAATCCCCGAGATGGGCGATTCTGAAGAGCCAGCTAAGCCATTTGGTGATGTTGAAATCGGAGAATGGTTTGCTCCTTATATTTCTGCGGCAAAAACAGCCGGACTTATTGGCGGGTATAGCGACGGAACATTCAAACCAAATCAAAAGGTTTCCAGAGTTGAGGCTTTAAAAATATTGCTTGAAGCGTCAAATAAAGATTTGACCGCTGAGACAGCGACTTTCCCTGATACTGATTCCAACGCTTGGTACGCACAATATATTAATTATGCAAAACACATTGGATTAATAAATGGCTACGAGAACGGCACATTCGGCCCAAGCAGAGACATTACAAGAGCTGAATTCGCGAAATTAGCCTCTGTAATTTCAGAGTAAATATTCATTCTAAAATATAGATTATCGTAAAGAGCTCGCCCAAAGATTGTGGTGAGCTCTTAAAAATGCTATAATATATGGAAGTAAAAACAAAAAAATGCATTTGCTCTCAACAAAAAAAATAAAATTCTTGATTCTTTGTTTTTTGGCTTTGTTTCTTTTCCCTGCATGTAGCGAAAAAACAGAGACAACTGAAGAAATTGCCATGTTAAATTTCGAGTACGGATTAATGGATGTAGAACCATTGGGAAATAGCAATGGTCAATCCCCTTCTTTGGCTTACAACTTTGTGCCAAATTTATCTCAAACAAATATTTTGGATATTTTTAAAGATAAAAAAGAATTAGTTGTGAGACTTAAAAATGATAAAAATCCTTCTTCTTTGGATGACGTTTTTCTTTTAAAGCTTCGAACAAATACAGACTTAAAGGAAATTGCGGAAAAATACAAATCAATCGATATTGTTTCTTATGCCGAGCCGAATTTTACAATTGAATTAAGCGATTATGATGAAATAAAAGTGGCTGACACAAGCGAAGAAGATGAACCTGTTCCCAATTCAAATATCGTTGTCGCAGTCATAGATTCCGGAGTAGACATCAATCATAAAGATTTAAAAGATAGAATTGTCACGGGATATAATTTTGTTGATAGCAATGAAGATATCAGCGATGATTATGGACACGGCACGCATGTAGCCGGAATTGTTGCGAGCAATTCTTCCGCTAAAATAATGCCTATAAAATTTACCGATGGAAAAATAGGAAAAATGAGCGACTTGGCAAAAGCGATAAAATTTGCCGTAAATAATAATGCTGACATTATCAATTTGAGCCTTGGATTAAAGGAAAAATCATCTTTACTGTCAGAATCTATTGATTACGCATTTAAAAATGACATACCAGTCGTTGCCGCCGCCGGAAATTACAATTCCAGCAAAAAATATTATCCTGCGGCATATGGCAAAGTTATTGCTGTAACAGGACTTAAAAACGACGGGACTAAATTACCTCAAAGCAATTATGGAACTTGGGTCGATTATTCTGTTAAGGCTCAGGATATTTTGAGTACAACACCGGGTGACAATTATGGATATGCGACCGGAACGTCACAAGCCGCACCTTTTATTACTGCGAAAATAGCGTGGATTTTGGAAAACAAAAAAGACTCCAATATTAGATTTATTCTTTCTGAATTGGATAAAATCTCAACTTCTTTAAATACTGGCAAATTCGCTTTGTTGTTGGGGAAGTTCTTGGCTGAGTAAAAATTTGCATACCTCACTCCCTTTTGGTATATTTTGCGCATGGCAAAAAAAATAGTATATGTAGATGAACCGGTGTGTATAGGTTGCACTCTTTGCACGCAGGTTTGCCCAAAGGTCTTTGAGATGAACGATGACGGGAAGTCATTCGCAAAAACTCAGGACGACACAGAGGAAAACATTCAACAAGCTATCGATAGTTGTCCTGTTAATTGTATAAAATGGAAAGAAAATGAATGATCTTATCATAATCGGAGGTGGAATTAGCGGGCTTTCTGCCGCAATGTACGGCACCCGATTGGGACTTAAAACTCTTGTTTTTGCAGAGATGCCGGGTGGACTTATTACAACCACTCATCTTGTTGAAAATTGGCCGGGAATAAAAAGCATTTCAGGTCCTGATTTGGCCATGTCTTTGTATGATCATGCTATTGCTAGCGGGGCTGAAATAAAAACAGATAAAGTTATAAAAGTTGAGAAATCCATTGAAAATCCCGGTGAAGCTTGTCCTATTTTCACAGTAAAAACCGCTAGTGTAGACTATCAATGCAAATCAGTATTATTTTGCACAGGGACTCAACATAAAAAACTTGGCGTTAAGGGTGAAAAAGAATTTGAAAATAAAGGTGTTTCTTTTTGCGCGCTTTGTGATGGAGCTTTTTATAAAGGAAAGATCATTGCAATAGTCGGAGGCGGAGATGCCGCCGCAAAAGAGGCTTTATTTTTGACCGAACATGCATCGAAAGTTTATATAATCGTAAGAAAAGATATTCTTAGAGCCGAGCCTATAAATTCGAAAGCAATCGAGCAGAATTCAAAAATTGAAGTTTTGTATAATTCCGAAATTGAAGAAATTTTAGGGACAGACAAAGTTGAAAAAATAAGATTTAAGGCCGGTACAGGCAAATATTCAGGTAAAGAACTTGATCTTAGCGGTGTTTTCCTTGCGATTGGACACAGCGCACAAACAGACCTTGCGAAAGAGCTTGGAGTTGAATTAAATGAAAAAGGAGAAATAAAAATTAACAGAAAAAGTGAAACAGATTTGGCCGGAGTTTTTGCCGCAGGTGATTGCACTGACACAGAATTCAAACAAGCTATCACAGGATCCGCAGAAGCTGTAACAGCTGCTTATTATTCATATAGAGTTTGCAAAAACGAAAACGCGAATTTCTAATATTTCTCGAGAAATTTCAGCAACATATAAAATCCGCTTGCTGTAGCTCCTTTTGATTCGTATGGTTTTGGAATATCTGTAAATGCCGTTCCAGCAATATCGATATGACACCAGTCATGTTTATCAATAAATTTTTCAATAAATGCCGCTCCTTTTGAACTTCCGGCAGAACGTGAAGTATCTTTATCATCGTTTCTTATGTCTGCGACTTTGCTCTCCATCGCTTTTTTGTATTCAGGATGAAGAGGAAGCGGCCATCCAAGATCGTCAACTTCTTTGCCGGCCTGCAAAAGCTCTCTTCTTATTTTGCCATCGTTGCTTATAAGTCCTGAATATTTATGTCCTAATGCAACGTAAACCGCTCCGGTAAGTGTTGCAATTGTTATTATCTTTTTCGGATTGTATTTCAAAGAATATGTGACCGCGTCACCAAGAACCACGCGCCCTTCAGCATCAGTATTGTTTATTTCAACAGTTATGCCCGAAAGCATTGTAATAATATCTGATGGTTTATAAGCATTTCCTCCCAATGAATTTTCAGCAAGAGCCGCGACACCAACAACATTTTTTTGAATATTCAGTTTTTTCAAGACCTTAAATAAACCCAATACCACAGCCGCTCCCGCCATGTCTTGATGCATTTCGTCCATGTATTGGCCCGGCTTAATCCTAAGGCCACCTGTGTCAAAAACTATTCCCTTCCCCACTATTGCGATCGGTTTTTCTTTTTTATTTTTTGCTCCATTGTATTTTAATACCACGAGTTTCGGTTCTTTTTTTGAGGCTTGATTAACGGCCAAAATTCCGCCCGCCCCCATTTTCTTAAGTTCATCTTCACTAAATATTTCTATACCGTATCCGTTTTCTTTTGCGATTTTTTTTGCTTCATTCGCAAGATAAGGAACATCCACAATATTTGACGGATAATTAACGAGATCTTTTATAAAGTCCGCCGCTGACGCCATTATTTTCGCTTTTTCCAATGCTTTTTCTGCAATATTTTTTTCAACCGTTGTGAAAATTTTTATTTTTTCTATTTTGAAATCTTCTTTTTTTGTAAATTTTGTTTTTAGTTTATCCGTCTCATATTGAGAGAGAAATATTCCTTCCAAAATTTCATCTATAAAATTTTTCAATCCGACAGGAAAAAATATTTCAGCTTCTTTTGTTTTTACTGATTTTAAAGTTTTTCCTATTATCGCTCCGGATTCTTTTGCGGCTCTGTATTTAAAATTTTCTTTTTTACCAAGCCCTATCAAAAGAAGTTTTTCAGGAAGATTTTTGTCCTCAATATATGTGTAAATCTTATCTCCTTTCTTTCCTGTAAATTCTTTATTTGCCCTTACCTTAGCCAAAAATTCGAGCACCTTGTCCGGCAATCCTTTCACGGATTTCATTGCTTCATCTTCAAAAACAAGGACAACTAAAACATGTTTTCCTGTCGTAATTTTGTTCTCAAAATTTATTATCATTGTCAAAAATTTGTTAATTTCTTTGTTTCATCATAACAAATCTTTGGCTCTCTTTAAAAGACCTTTTGCGTTTTCGAAAGTAAGTTTTTTTAATGCTTCTTCGTACGGCAACCAATAATATTGCAGGTGTTCGTGTGATATTTTTACATCTTTTTCGTCAGTTTCTCCGAGAAAAAATATCACATGTTTGTTTGATGATTTATTTTTTTTATTGTATGTATATGAAATTTCTTCCTTGAATCCTTCCACAAATCTTACTTTTTTTATTCCCGTCTCTTCCTCAAGTTCTCGCAGAGCTGTAGCTCTTTCTGAGGAATCTTCATCCTCAACGTGCCCTTTTGGAAGATCAAAATGCCCTCCCGGATATTTTAAAATCAGAAAAAGATTTTCGTTTTTTTCTTTTCTAAAGATTACGAGTCCGCATGATTTTTCGTCAAATTTTTGCATTTATTTTATTGCCACTTAAGAACTTTTAGCGCATTTTTTGCAGCATCATTCTCAGCTTTTTGTTTGCTTGAACCTATCCCTTTTGCAATCAATTTTTCTCTTATATAGACTCCCATAATAAATTTTTTGTCGTGATCAGGACCGCTTTCTTCGACAAGTTCGTAATAAGGAGTGAATTCTTCTTTCTCCTGACATATCTCTTGAAATAAAGATTTTTCGTCTATATGAAGCCCTTTTTCCACGATCTCGTCCAGCCCTGTGAGGATAAATTTATTAATAAATTTTTCCGCTTTTGCATATCCGTGTTCCAAATAAATTGCTCCAATAAGTGATTCCAATGTATTGGCAAGAATATATTTTTTCTTTCTTCCTCCTGATTTTTCTTCACCATGACTTAAAAACAAATATTTTCCGAGGTTCAATTCTTCAGCAACTGATGCCAAATTTTTCCCTCTAACAAGCGCCGCGCGAAGAGCTGTCAATTCCCCTTCTTTGTTTTCCGGATTTTTTTCAAAAAGATACGTTGTCGCCGCAAGTTCCAAAACAGCATCGCCAAGAAACTCCAATCTTTCATTGTCTATGAGTCCTTCTTTTTTGTGTTCGTTGATAAAAGAACGATGGATAAAAGCGTTTTCAAGAAGCTTTTTATCTTTGAAGGTTATGCCGATTTTTTCTTCGATGTCTGAGAAGTTTTGCATGTTGAATTCATTATACTACTTAAAACACCGTTTATAAATTTTGGACTGTTGTCGTCTCCAAAATGTTTTGCAACTTCAATAGCTTCGTTTATTGCAACGATTGGTGGAACTTCTTTTGAATATAAAATTTCATACGCGCCTATTTCAAGAACGGCACGATCTATTTTTGCGATTTTATCAATCGGCCACTCCGGAGCAAATTTTTCTATCACTTCCAATAATTTTTTCTTATGTTTAACAACACCTTTTAATGTTTCTCGTGCAAAAATCTTATCTTTAATATTTGGTGCAAATTCGTCCAAAATCCGTTCGAGGAATTCCTCGGGATTTTCGCCCCGAAATTCATACGCAAACAGCGTCTGCATAACGCAAGTTCTGGCAAGATGCCTGAAACTGGACATATTTTTAAGCTTTTACTTTTGTGATCTTGTCGATTTGTTTCTTCTTGTCAATTACCTGTCTTCCTCTGTACATACCACAATCCGGACAAACCCTGTGAGAAGGGATTCTTCCTTTGCAGTTTGGACATGATACAAGAGCAGTAAGTCCGGAAAGCTTTTGCAATGTTTTCGTTTTAAAGCTTCCGTATCTTCGTGCTGACCTCGCCGCCGAGGTTTTCTTCTTTGGTACTGGTTTCTTTCCCATGATTATTTTTTATTAAAAAATTCTTTTAGCGCCTTAAGTGGCTTATTTCCTTCGAAATCAGCCTCAATCGGCTCGGAACATGTACATTTTGCCAGATTTTTATTTTTTCCGCAATATGGACATAGCCCTTTACAGCCAGATGAGCATACCGAAATTACCGGAAAATGCAATATTATTTCCTGTCTAAGCATTTCCGTAACGTCTATAGTCAGGTTTTTCTTGTTTATCAAGTAAACGTCGTTTTCGTCTTCAGCTTTTTCAGGTGGATTTAATTCGAATTGTCGTTCGGCTGAGGTGATTTTAATTTTCTGTGAAAATGCCTTCAAACATTTTGCACAATTTGTTTTCAAATTTAATTCCACATCTTTTGCAACCACATTTAGTCCTTCGTCTATTCTCATTATCTCTATTTTTCCTGTTACATTTCCTTTTTTTTCGACAAATTCAAGGTCGAGAGGAACATCAAAAGAATATATTTCACTGTTCCCTGTCGGGCTTTCAAGTAGATGTGATATTTTGAAAATTAGTTTGTCCATTTTTTTATCTTCTGTTTAAAGACATTAAAAGTCTTAATATGTAAATAAATAAATTGAAAATATCGAGATATAGTGCAAGCGCCGCGTCGATATATCTGTCCTCTGGATACATTTTGATTTTTTGGAAATCGTATGCTGTGAATCCTGCGAATAATAGGACTCCTATGCCGGAATAAATCATTTCGAATGTATTTCCCCATGGCAAGAATATTCCGACTATTCCTGTGATAATCATGCCGATAAGCCCCATAAATAGAAACATTCTCATTCCTGAAAGATCCATTTTTGTTGTGTAGCCGAGAATTGCGACCGCTGTGAATACAAATGCTGTGATTATTAGCGCTTTAGTAAGTATTGCAACCCCTGCAGTAGAGGCCGCTACTATTGCTATAAGCGGAGCAACCGTGATACCGGTGATGAATGCAAACAATGCGAAAAGGAAGCGATTTAGGGGTACTTTTGTACTCCAAACTCTTGAGGTAAAAACCAGAATAAGTTCTGCGGCAAAAAATGCGTACATTATCCATGGCATTGTGATGAAATATTCACGAAGAAAAATCGTCGCGACGAAAATCCCCAGAACCGAAGAAATAATTGCAAAAGTAAAAAACATCATAACTTTTCCGAAAAATGTTGGGGAAAGTTTTGCGCTTGAGTAAGCCTGATATGGTGATTTGTTCATGTTTCCAAACATAAGCTTGATTGGTTAGTTCTTTGAGCTAGGATTATAGCAAAAGAGCCTTCTACTGGTCAATGCCACCGAAGGCTCTTTCTGCGTATTGTCTATTATTTTTTACTTCGCCAAGTCTTTGATTTCGCTCAAATCAAGTGTTTGCAACTGCAATGTTTCGTATGCGTATTCGATGATTTTTGCAGTTTCGGCGCGGTTTATGCTGTCGCTCGGTCTATACGATCCTGTTGCAGAATCCCCGCTCACGATTTTGTAATCTTTCAATGTCTCAATGTAGTTGAAATATTGATTTGATGTATCTACATCATTGAAGCTTGAGCTTGAATGTTCTGCAGGAGTTTTCAATGTTGCTTCTACAATCAATTTTGCCATTTCTCCACGTGTGATTAATTTGTCAGGATCTAGCAATGTGATGCCCAATTCCTCGGCTTTTGCATAGTATCCCTTTGCCCAATGATTCTTCGCATTCGCATACGATGTATCGCCTTGAGATTGTCCATATCCAAATCTTTCCAATGTAATTTTTAGTGTTTCAGCAAATGTAATATTGTCAGAACCTGCGAATCTATCCCCTTCTTTTCCCTTCAAAAAGTCTGTCATTCCTTCGACCGGTTCATAATACCAATCACTATCGTCATAGTCTGAGAAAGAAGTTACTCCGTTTTCATATTTTGAATCTTTTGATTCTTTTTTAAGAGCTTCCAATTTTGAAACTAAATCTGTTAGAGAAAGTGAGCCATCACGAACTTCTCCAAGTAGTGAGACCAATTCTTTAGATGCATCACCGAAATAATTGTATCCCAAAATCAAGTCTTTGTAGTTTGCAATTTGTTTATTCGTTTTTAGGATTTCCTCATATAGATCTGATAAATCCGCCTTATCGTTTAAGAAATCGCTTTGCATATTTTCAGGGACTCTGTCCAAGATTTTCATTGTTTTTTCCGCTAACACAGGATCTCCTTCCAAAATCACTTTGATGATGTCAGGATTTGCCGCGAGAATTTTTTTGACAATTTCCACCTGTTTTTCATAACTCATATCTCCGGAAACTTCGTCAAATCCAATGTCGACATTCTTATCAAATCCCATGTCTTCGAATTTTGGTTTTGGTCTTCCGAATAAATCTTCGGCTTTCATCATCAATTCATTCAATCTGTCTTGTGCATCTTTTAGGGCTTCTGAATCTCCCGCTTTTTCTGCGGCTCTACCTTCCGCGATAATGCTTTCCGCCGTTTTAATCAATTCATCTGCTTTGACTTTCACTTCATCTGTAAGATTTTTGTATTCTTTTTCTTTCATCTGTTTGATTCCTTTTTCAACGTCTGTAAACATTTGCTCAGCCCATTTTCCTTCTTGATGAGCCTGAAAATCCTGCCAGAAATCGTCAATTGTCATTCTTAGATCATCGAGTTCCCATCTTATTGAATCTACTACGTCCATATCACTACCGTCTTTCATGGACGCAATCATGTCTTCCATTAAAGAATTTATTTTCTCTAGATTTTTTAGATATTCATCGATTTTTGCTTTTGTTTCTTTGTCCGCTGATTTTGCTTCCTCATTTAAAAATTTCTTATCTTTTTCATATCGTTTTTTGCTCATTTCTAGATCTTTTTGCATTCTTTCGCTTTCCGCCGCCATTCTGAATACATTTAGTGAATCCTGAACTTCCCAGATTTGGCTACGCAATGAGTCAACTTCGTCTTGAGAAGTTATATTTTTCAAACTTTCTTTAAGGGTAGCAAGTTTGTCGAGCATTGCTTGGAAATCCGCAGTGCTGTCAGATTTTTTCATCAATTGCTTGATTTCTCTTTCCATTCTTTCAATATCTCGAAAGTCAGCTTTTAGGGCTTTGTCCTTGCATTCCGTGTTTGTTCCGGAGAAGCAGTCGTTTCCGCCTTGTCCTCCACCACCGTTGTTATTCCAATTTTTGTCATCATTGTTGCCTCCATTGTTATTGTCAGGACTGTTGTCTTTCCAATAGCATTTTCCTGATGAATCACAACTTGTAGGGTCTGGACCCTGTGTATCAGTCGGTGAATCTTGTGGAGCTTGTGGATCCGGTTTTACACAGTTTCCACTTGAATCACAATTTCCGTCATCGACGAAGTTATCACCGGAATTACTGTCCATAAAATCGTTTTCTTTATCACCATCATCTTTATTTACAGTTGAATCTGTTGCTGAAGAATCACCTTCGGAAGTGAAATCTTCCCCCGAAGTTGAATCGTAACTTATTAAGGCTGAAGTTTTTACTTCATTGCCATTTACAAGAGAACACCCACTCAAAAAAATAACTGTCCCTAGAAACAGGCACGAGAACAAAAGCTTTTTCATATTTGTTTTGGTTAAATATTTGTTTTTGTTATGTATATAGTAACACGTTTTGCTATTTCAGTCAATTGCCTGTTTTGGAGCTTTTGATGTATCTTTTTGGCATGGAAAATTTGGTTTGGGTGGAAATATCGAAGAATGCGCTTCAATCAAACATAAATACTTTTAGAAATCTTGTTGGGAAAGATACAATTTTGTGTCCGTGCGTAAAGTCGAATGCTTATGGGCATGGGCTTATTGAAACTTCGAAAATTTTTCTTGAAAGTGGCGCGGATTGGCTTGCTGTGAATGCTTTGTATGAAGCTCGCTCTTTACGATCTGCTGGCGTTCTTGCGCCGATTTATGTGCTTGGATATATTGCACTTAGCGATCTTGAAGAGGTTTTAAATCTGGATTTAAGAATTGTTGTTTATAATAAAGAGACGGTTTCTCGGCTTGGCGAAATTGCGGAGAAATTAGACAAAAAAGCAAAAATTCATATAAAAATCGAGACTGGAAATAACAGGCAAGGCGTAGTGGCGGAAGAAATTGAAGATTTTGTGAAATATATTTTGAGTTTTAAAAATCTTGAGATTGAAGGTTTATCTACACATTTTGCAAATATAGAAGACACAAAAGACCATTCTTATGCGGAAATTCAATTAAAAAAGTTTAATGAAATTGTTGCGATGGTTGAAAATTTGGAAATAAAAATTCCTTTCAAACATTGTGCAAATTCCGCGGCGACTTTGCTTTTCCCGGAAACACATTTTGAGATGGTTCGACCGGGAATTTCAACATATGGAATGTGGCCTTCTGATGAGACTTTCTTGTCTTTTTCGAATGAGAGAAAAATGAATATTTCACTTGTCCCCGCCCTTTGCTGGAAGACAAAAATTGCGCAAATAAAAACCGTACCGAGTGGTGAATTTATCGGATATGGATGTTCATATAAGACCACCAGACAAACAAAAATCGCTATTTTGCCGGTCGGATATTACGACGGATATGATCGAGGAATAAATAACGCTCATGTACTCATTCATGGGAAAAGAGCTGCACTTCGAGGCAGAGTTTGCATGAATATAATAATGGTTGATGTGACTGATATCCCTGAGGCAAGCCTTGAAGATGAGGTTGTGTTGATTGGTCGCGATGGCGATGAAAATATTTCAGCGGAGCAGTTTTCAAAATGGGCGGACACAATAAATTACGAAGTTACGGCAAGAATTAATGACAGAATACCTAGAATTTATGTATAATGCGCGGTGTATTAATAACTAAATTATGGCAAAAAAAATAAAAGTTGGTGTCATATTTGGAGGACAAAGCGGAGAACATGAAGTTTCTCTTGTTTCTGCGGCCGGCGTTATTTCCGCTATGTCTCCCAAAAAATATGATGTTATCGAAATCGGAATAACACTTGATGGGCGATGGCTTACAGGAAAGGATTGTCTTAAATCTTTCACAAAACATAATTTCAAAAATCTTAAGGAAGTTACCCTTCCAACAAATCCTAAAAAAATTCCATTTGATATAGTCTTCCCTGTTTTGCATGGACCATATGGAGAAGACGGGACTATTCAGGGACTTTTTGATATTTTACATATCCCTTATGTCGGATGCGGAGTTTTGGCATCTTCGACCTCAATGGATAAACTTCAAACAAAGGCTTTGTGGGAAGCGGCAGGCCTAAAAGTCGTGCCATATGTCGGTTTTAATCGCAAGGCTTGGAAGAAAGAATCTTCAAAAATTATTGAAGAAATAAAAGAAAAATTGGGTTTTCCTTTGTTTGTTAAGCCTGCGAATATGGGTTCATCTGTTGGAATTTCAAAAGTAAAAGTTTTGGCAAATTTGAAAAAAGCTATCGACCTTGCATGCGAATTTGACAGTAGAATTCTTGTCGAAAAAGGGCTTAACGTAAGGGAAATCGAATGTGCAATCCTCGGAAATGATTCCCCTATTGCGTCACCTGTCGGCGAAGTAATTGTTGGTGGAGAATTTTATGATTTTTATGATAAATATGTAAACGGAGTTTCAAAAACTGAAATTCCAGCGAAGTTGAATAAAAAAATTGCACAAGAAATCCAAGAAGTAAGCGTGAAAGCCTATAAACTGCTTGATTGTAGTGGTCTTTCAAGAGTTGATTCATTTATTGATCTTGATTCCGGAGACATTTATTTGAATGAAATCAATACAATGCCCGGATTTACGAGCATCAGTATGTATCCAAAAATGATGGAGGCATACGGAATAAAGTATGCCGACTTGATTGATAAACTTATTGCTCTTGGGTTTGAAAGGTTTGCAGAAAAGCAAAAAAATAAAGTTACGTTTGATAGTGGGAGTGAGTGGTATCGGTAATAATGATTTTTTAACCTCAAAATTAAAACATGGAAAAATACTTTATTTATGGAATCACATTTCTATATAGTATTGGCGGAGTGGTTACATTTGCGGGATTTTTCCCAACGATGAGAGACTTATGGAAAGGAAAACCAAGTGCAAACGTCTATACGTATATTATTTGGACAGCAACAACATTCTTTACATCTCTATATGCAATATTTGTTGTTAAAGACTTGATTTTTAGCTTAGTAATAAACCTTCAATTGGCGGCATGCATGATTGTTTTGATTTTAAGAATGAGATTAAAGCTGAAAAAATAGATTTTAACTTTTTTTAATAAAAATTTAATCTTCGTCTGATACGCTACGCAAAATAATGTAGCGGAAAATGACAGAAATATACAAAACAAACTGCAAAAAGCTTGCAGGAACAGATTTCAAGGAGTTGCATCAAAAAACTTTAGACGTTTATAAAAGAATAAGGCATAGGAGTAAAAGAAGGACGTACATAAGATCGGCATATTTCAAAAAAGATAAAATATTCCTTGAGCTTTTTTGGCAACATCTTTTTGACAAGAAAAATTGGAGGGATAGAACCCGTCGGATTAAATATTTTTCTGCAGGCATAGACCTTATTCAAAATTCGAGATTTGAGCCAAAATCAAAAGAAAACCCAAATAAGGCTGGTGAAATTTTTCACCGTTTTACTGGTATGACAAAAGAGAAAGAGCTATTTTACGTACAGATCAAAGAAAACAAGAAAAACAGTCAAAAATTTTTGATATCAATTTTCCCAGATAAATAAAAAGAAAAAGGGCTTTCCGCTAAGGGTGGTATATAAACCACGGCCGAAAGCCTTTTCCGTTGGTATGTTAAACCAATGCCATGAAAAATTCAAGTTTTTTTTGCAAAGCATAATGACGAAAAAGAGATGGGCATATCTTTACAGGACGCATTGCGTTCTATACGTACAAAGATAAGACATTAAACAAAGAAGCCTAAGTCCTGTGGAGATATGCCCACCTCTTTTTCACGTTACCACCTTGCTTTTTGTCTGTTTTTTTCGTATATTTTGTGAGTTAAAAACCAATAAAAGCTATGTTCCGACTTTTTCGTGGAATAAAAAAGAAAACCAGTGATTCATATTTTTTGGCGCTTGATATAGGCACCGATTTTGTAAAAGCGCTTGTTTGTGAGGCAAACGGCAAGAAAGGACGAATTCTTGGAGTAGGGAAAAAACAGCAAAAACTCGGAGATATGAATAGCGGTGTGGTCACAGATATCGCTTCTGTAATCGCAAATTGCCATAGTGCTATAAGAGAAGCCGAAAATATGGCAAATGTTTCTACAAAGAAAATGATTCTTGGAATTTCCGGAGAACTTGTTAAGGGTGCGACAAATACAACTAGCTATATTCGTCGTGATGCAAACAGCAAAATCGATCTTTCAGAACTAAAAAATATTGTACACAAAGTTCAATGGAAAGCTTTTGACGCAGTACGAAGCCAACTTTCACATGAGACAGGATATAGCGAAATTGATGTAAAACTTGTAAATGCGGCGATTGTCGACGTCCGAATTGATGGATATAAAGTCACAAATCCGATTGGATTTCAGGGAAAAGAAGTCACTTTAAGTATTTTCAATGCGTTCGCTCCCCTAGTTCATTACGGAGCGCTTCAAACAATTGCATCTGAAATAGACAAAGAACTTCTTGCGATTGCGGCTGAGCCTTATGCTCTTACTCGTGCGCTTGGATATGAAGACGGAGGACAATTCAGCTCGATTTTTATTGATATAGGTGGCGGCACAACAAATGTTGCCATTGTCAGAAATGGCGCAGTAGAAGGCACAAAAATGTTTACTGTCGGCGGAAGAACTTTTACAAAGAGACTTTCTCAAAGTTTGAATATCGCGTACAAAGAAGCTGAAGACATAAAATTGGCTTACAGCAATGATAAACTTGAAAGACAATCAAATAAAATAGTTAGAGAAGCTATGAAAATTGATGCCGATGTTTGGCTTTCCGGCGTCGTTTTGACTCTTGAGGACTTTGCAGAGCTCGATTCTCTTCCTTCCAAAATACTTCTTTCAGGCGGCGGAGCTCATTTGCCTGAGATAAAAGAGGCTTTGGAAAGCCGTGAGTGGTATCAAGGGCTCCCTTTCACAAGAAAGCCGCAAATAAATTTCCTAAACACAAAACTCATCAGCAATTTGCTTGATGAGACAAAACTTCTAAAAGATCCTCAGGACGTTATGCCTATGGCTTTAGCGAATTTGGCGCTGGAGTTTATGAACGAAGAACAACTTCTTTCGAAAGTTCTCAAAAAAGTTGTTCGCCTGATGCAAATATAATTGCATAAAAAATAAATGAACGTAAAAAAAAACAAAAAGGATGACATTTCAGCTCTTCAGGATGAGGTAAAACATGACATTGACGAGAAAACCGAAGAAGTTGAAAAAGCTGAGATTATTTCGAAAAAGAAAGTTTTATATGCGGATATTGATGACGAAATAACGACTATTTACGACAAAATTCGTCCGCTGAAAATGAAAAATATTTATATTGTTGTTCCGCAGAGATCAATACTTTTTCAAAGTATTGTGAATTTAAAAATATTGAAAAGGAAAATGGAAGATGACGGAAAATCTCTATTTTTAATCACAAATGACAAGAATGGAATTTATATGGCGGCGCAAATCGGAATTCCCGTTTACAATAGAGAAGCCGAAGGCAAGCCTGTGCTTTTTTCGACTGAAGTCAGCGATGAAAAATTAAAAATAACTCCGCTGAAAGCGAGTGTGAATTCTCTCGAGGAAGAAGCTCCGACAAGAATGGCGGAAAAGAAAATTTCGATTAGTGAAATTTTGCAAAAATTTAAAGGATTCAAAAAAACTGTCGATGTTAAAAAAATAGAATCACAACCAAAAAAAGAAAAATCGAAAAGTAAATTTGTGATAGTCGCTCCAAACAGGCAAGCTCTTATAGGGCTTATTGTAGCCACTCTTTGTGTGTTGCTTGTTGTTGTATATATTGCGCTTCCGGGGGTCACAATTTATGTCACGCCGGCGGCGAGCGTTCTTGAAAAATCCGTAAATATAACTCTTGCGGATTCTCAAAAAAACGGCGCTGAACTTCAGGCAAAAGATCCGCATATGATTGCAAGTTATCCTATCGAAACAACTGTCACAAAAACAATTACTCATTATGCGACCGGCAAAAAAATATCTGAGAAAGGAGCTAATTCAAGCGGAAAAATCATGATTTACAATTTGTCCGGAAACACTTGGCCGCTTGTAGGACAAACAAGATTTCAAACAAAAGAAGGAATTGTTTTTAGAATCGCAAGTAGCGTGACTGTTCCTCCTGCGACGACTTCCGGTCCCGGAAAAATTGAGGCATTTGTTACCGCTGATCCGACAGATGCATATGGAAGTATTGTCGGAGCAAAGGGAAATATCGGGCCTACGAGATTTTTCTTGCCGGCACTTCGCGATGACAGCAAATCAAAAATTTACGCAGAAAATACCGCTCCAATGACAGGAGGTGTTACGGATTATTTGAGTTTTGTTTCCGATAAAGATTTGGATGCCGCTAAATCAAGAGCAAAAGATGAGGTCTTGAAAGATGCAGTACAGCAATTAAAAATTGCGATTCAAGAAAAAGCAAAACTCGCCGGCGGCGATACTTCAAAGTACACTTTGCTTGAAGGAGACTCAGCTATTGAGATCGGCGAAGTCAAAATAAGCGCCCCTACGGATATCATAAACAAAGATATGAATGAGTTTAACGTTACCGCGAGTGTCAGCATAAAAGGGCTTTATTATGACTCAAATGAGATGATGAATATTCTGGTGCAAGAACTTGAAATGAAAAAAAGTCCGCAAAAAAAACTTCTTCGCATAAATGAAGATTCTTCAACTTACAGAATTTTTGAACGTGACACTGCTTCCGGCAAAGTTAAACTTACCGCTAATATAAAAGGAATTGAGGAATTTTCGATTGATCCTACTACGGATAACGGTTCTAAATTTCTTGAAAAAATACGACAACATATTGTCGGAAAAAATATTGAAGAAGCGAAAAATTATATTCAAAATCTTACAGAAATAAACAAAGTCGAAATCGAAAGCTGGCCTGCGTGGGCACCAACGATTCCCGGCTTGGCGGAAAATATAGATTTCGAAGTAAGAGATGCGGTGAATGCTGAGTAAATACAGGCTTTTGATGGCTTGTTTTTATTAGACATTTATGCTATAATATCTTTAGTAAAAAATCTAAAACAAAAACAAAATGAATAACAGATATCTGAAAAGTGCTCTTATTTCCAGCTCTGTCGCTATTATGCTCGGGGTTTTATCTTTTGGCATAGGTGTCGCAATCGGCGCCCCTACTTACAATCCCACTGACAGTGAAAATGTCAGACCTACATTCAACGGGATTAATGTGACTGGGGCAATTGAGAATAAAGGTGGCATCTTGAATCTTGCTGACGTCGACGGTATTGATATCGGTGGACCTATTAGAAATGGAACTGCTGGCCCTGTAGTTATAAACGATGCTGAAGGTGTTCAAATTGCCGCTGGAGATCTTACCGTTCAGGCTGGTAATGTTTCTGTTACCGGAAGAGTAACGGCTACAGGAGGCTTCGGTTCTATTAAACAGTATACTTCAACAGCAACAATAGCTCCCGGACCTAATAAATCCGCTTTGCTTACTTCAAGCTGTAATGTTGGGCAAATGCTTTTAAGCTGTGGAATAAGTATTAGTGCAGATGGATATGTAAACACAATTTATCCATTAAGCTTCTCTTGTTCTGCAAATATTTACAATCAAGGTTTGGTAAACACAATGGTAAAAGTTTACGCAAGATGTCTTGATTATGCTAATTAAGATCTAGTCTATTTTGTAGCAAAGCTTTTGCATTCATCTTCCATAACTTTATTGCCTATTTGTATGCATAAAGATGGATTTTTTTCCTCCAATGCTTTGTTTGCAATAATGTTATATTTGCAAGTTGCTTTTTGATTTGCATCTTTGATCTGGTCACAAAGTTTTGGGTCCTGTTTTTCCTGTGCCGCTTGAGCTATTTTCTCTCTATCAGCATCCGCTTGTTTCGCATCCACGACCGGCTGAGTTTGGGTTTCACATGCTGTGCGATAGCGAGGTAGATCAATTTTTTTGCACAAGGCTAGGTCTCCGCTAATAACGGCTTGTGCTGTGATTGTTCCGGCGTTTGCAATGCTTGTACATTCAGCTTTCATTCCTTCATTTAAAATCTGTGCGCATAAGGTCACGTCATTTCCCATTACTCCTTGATCATAAAATTTTTGATCCAATGCGCTGTCCCCTGCTGTACTTAGAGTTTTTTCAGGCACAGCTGAATTACATCCGACAAATACGGACAGAACTAAAAATATTGGTATTAACTTTTTCATAGGATTTTGGTGAGGATTTAAATATTTTTTAGAGGCCTAATTGTTTTCTGATTGCTTCAGCCTTGTCCTGATCTTCGTTCTTCTTTTTGGCTTGTTCAACTTCCGTTTCCAAGTCCATCCATTCATTGTAGTGTTGCTGAGCCAATTTTTCCAATTGAGGAACATGTTTTTTTGACAGTGCCGCAAACTTTTCTTTTTCTTCTTCGAAAATGCTGATAAGCTCATCTATCTGCGATTGTTTTAGTTTTGGCACAGACTCGATAATTCTCTTTTTCTCATCTCTTGAAAGTGAAATTGAACCGGCCAAAAGTGTCAAAAAATATGTTTCATCAAAACTCATATCATGCGCTGGCAATTTTATTTTTAACGGTTGTGCGAATTTCGTTCCAAGTTGAAAGTTTGCAGGAGTGTTGTCCTCAGGCTCTTGTGGTGGCATTGCGCCGCCCATCATGCCCATATTCCCGTACATCGCAGGGTCCATTCCTCCTTGTGGAAAGCCCTGTGGAGGATACATTCCTTGTGGTGGAAAACCTTGTGGTGGCATTGCTTGTGGTGGTTGAGTTTGTCCTTGTCCTTGAGGATTTTGGCCTGCTGGTTGAGCACCTTGTCCTTGTATATTTTGTGGATCCATATAATTGGTTTTAAATTCTTAAAGATTATACCTTAATCACCTTTATTTGGCTAGACAACTTTAAAAATCCTGTATAGAATTCAGCTCGCTTTATTGAAAATTGTT
The DNA here is from genome assembly GCA_023231115.1 of Candidatus Altimarinota bacterium. GTDB lineage: Bacteria > Patescibacteriota > Gracilibacteria > UBA1369 > LOWO2-01-FULL-3 > UM-FILTER-38-24. The sequence goes on along the minus strand of JALNWA010000001.1, from coordinate 119,546 downwards.
TAGAATTCGGGCGGTTAGCTCAGTTGGTAGAGCGTCTCGTTGACGTCGAGAAGGTCAGAGGTTCGAATCCTCTACCGCCCACCATTGATATGTTTCGACTTAATTTTGTCGGACTCAATTAGGTTTTTGATGTATTTTGGTATTTTTACTTCCAGTTCGATGTCATTTCCTGTAATTAAAACCTTGTGGACTATGGCTTGGATAATGTCGTATTTTGCTTCGTAATCAGGGTTATCTAAGTGGGCTTTGTGTTGTTTAGCCATTTCTTTGATGGCGATAATTTTTTCTTTTTTAGCGTGTTCTGTCGTCAGTTGGTTGTTAATCCCTTCCAGCTGTTCCTGCAGAGTTTTTGTACTGTTATCAATGATGCCAAGTTCTTCTTCTAGCTCGGTTTCTGTATAAATTCTGTTTCTGAAGGCTTCTTTCACTCGTTGTCTTGCGTCCATGTTGCTTTGCACCACTCTCTCCGCATGTTCCTTTTCGGTTATCAAAGTTTGATAATATGTGTTTTTTCTTAATGCGTCTGTTATTTTTTTGAATTCCTTGTCTGGATATTTCAAGAATACTTCAATTTGATTCCAAAGGGCTTCTGTTATTTTTTGCTCTGAGATGTGACTTGCTTTACATCTTACAGCTCCCTTGCCTTGGTTGTTTTTGCTACATCTGTAGTTTTTTGTATTCTTTGTGGAGATGTATCCTGTATAAAAAGCTCCGCATTCACCGCATACTATTTTCCCTGAGAATAAATATTTATTTTTAGCGTGATTTGAGAGTAAAGCGTTTTTGTTAAGTTTAACCTGAGCCTTATAGAAGGTTTCTTCGTCCATAATCCCTGTATAAAAAAATTTTATCCAATCTTTTTCTGGTTTTTCATATTTATTCCCGTTTTTGTCCTTTCCGTTTCTATTCCAATACCATATTCCAATATATTTTTCATTTTGGAGTTTGTGTTTGACCATTGAGTGGTGCCAGTAACAACTTGGATTTTTTGTCCTTTTCCCGAGTTTCTTTGTGTCTGCCTTTGTTAATATTTTTCTTTCTGTCAGGAGTTTTGCAATTTTCTCTATTGAATAATCCATTTCAACAAACCATGTGAACATGGTTCTTATTATTTTTGCCTCTTCTTTGTCTATTACAACTTTCTGTTTAACTATTTTGTATCCGAATGGAACTCCCCCGCCTACGTATTTCCCCTCTTTTGCCGAATCTATCTTTCCTTCGCTTGTTCTTGTCATTATCAAGTCCCTTTCGAATTCCGCCAATGCGCCAAATATTCTAAAAATTAGCTTACCTACAGCCGTTGTGTCGAATGGTTCTGTTACAGACTTATAGTCAATGTCGTATTCCCCTAATTTATCCATGGTTTCGAGGAGCAGTCTCATCGACCTCGAAAGCCTGTCAATCTTCCACGAAATTAAAATATCGAATTTCTTTTGCTTTGCATCCTCCAGCATACGTTGAAATGCAGGCCTACTTTCAATTGTTCCTGAGACTCCCTCATCTCTGTAAATAAATTTATCTTCAAGAATCCAGCCCTTGTCTTTGAATCTCTCAACTTCATTTTTTATATGTCGAATCTGTGTGTCCAGGCCATAGCCCTCTTTTGCTTGTTCTGAGGTACTAACTCTTATGTAGGCGGCTATTATTTTTTTTACAGGTTTTTCATTGTCGGACATACATTTTCATTAAATTTCACCGCTGTATAACGATGTAATTATAATTTAAAACAGAAAGAATAAAAAGGATGAATCCTATATCCCTAACACCCTTGCTCACCGCCAGCGAGGTGGTTCTCGCGTGTTCTTGAGCAAAATAGGGGTTGAGATGTAGGTACTACTAAATCCCCGTGCAGAACTAAAGTGGCGAAGAAGCTTGTATTTTTTTGTTGATTTCACGTTTTACGTATTCGAATTAGTTCCAGAAGAAGAGACTTAATTGACTCTTTTTGTTTGTAATTAAAAGATGGTGTTTTACTTAGAAGTAATTTATCTAAATCTGGGTGAGTCGGGAGTCTATATTTTATAACATCATAAGCCTCATCCCATATTTTTTGAGCCATACTGTTTTTTCCATTAGTAGAGAAAAACTCTATTAGATGTCTAACGGGGCCAGTAAAATATGTTGCTTTAGAAAAAAGATATGACATTTCGCTAGCAAGAGTCTTTTGAGCTACTTTTTTAGATATACGAAAAGATTCTCTCCCTAAATAATTATATTTGCTATCCGCCAGTGAGTGCCATCCATTACCTCCCCTTGTATATACAAAACCTAACATAGATACGAAAGCTACTAATTCCATTTTCTTTTTTTTCTGAAAAACATTTTTCAGGGCAATAAGTCCGTTCGTATCCTCGTCTGAATAAAGTTTTTCTCTAACCAGAGATAGAATTAAACTGTGTACTTCATTTGAATGTTTTCCCTCAAGACTTGAAAGTTTAGCTCCAAAATTTTCTATATTTTTGTGATTTAGAAAATGACCATGAGGATTATCTTCAATTAGTCTGCGAATTTTATTTAATGTTAATTTGGAGAAATTGAAATGTGGAATTGCGGGTAGCCTTGTCTTTGTGTTTTTTAAGGACGGAGTAGGAATTTGTCCTTTTTTATTTTCTGCATCAAACTGTTCAAAGTGGTATTTTTCAATTGTTAGTTTATTCTTTTTTGCAAATAACAATATTTTATTAAAGTTTTCTTTTTCTGATACATACTCAAGAATTGATACCTCATACAGCGTACTACATACTGAATTAAAGAGATTCTGTGCATTTTTTTTATTGTGTTTTCCCAATAATGTTTTTACGATTTTCAACCCACATGAGACATCTATGCGAGTATTATTCCTCTGTACTATCGTTTCATAAAGGTTTGCAACTATTTCTGGTTCCATCTCTTCTTCTATCAACTTATCGCATAGATATTCTATTCCTGCTTCTATCCTGAAATCGTGTCCAGAGTCTGTTTTGGCCATTTCTATTAACGTTTGTATAGAAGTTTTCGTGTCTGAGTTTACAAGTGATTTTAACCAGTGATGTAGGCTCCAATTTGTACTACTACCGTCAGTATGCCTCCATACGGTTTCTACTAATGGATAACTTCTTTTAAAAGCATCAATGGCAAATTTTAAATTCTTTTTTGCTATAAATTCAATTGGTTCAATAATCTCATAAATTGTGACGTCTTTCCTTTGTCCATATGCCGCTAATCTAATGCATCCATCCATCAGACATTGTTTAGATTTCGATGATTTTTTGTTTAAGGCAAGAATTGTAGCTAATTTAAGATATTCAAACGCTGCCGAATCATAATATACAGAAGAACCATCGCCGTTCTTTGTATTGTTCTCAATTAATTTCCTAACTTTTTTCTTTTTGTCTTCATCTAAAAAAGGATAAGTATCTTTTAACAAGCTATTAAAAATTTCCCCGCTAAAGGGTCCACTGCTAGAACCTTGCAGGTATGATGTTGTCTTTTTACTTATATTGGACAGGAGATTCAGTATTTCTGCATGGTTTGAGAAGTTATGAGCAATTTCCAATGTTCTTCTGAATGAATCTGTGCAAATTTCACGAATCCCATATAAATCCATTGCTCGTGGCTTGCCTTTAAATGGGTGTGCATAAAAGCTTAGTTTTTTGATGTATTCTTCTAAGAGCCTCTCCTTTGTTGCACGTGGAGAATTTGATGCTTCTAACAACGAAAGTTCAAACAGATAATAAATCCAAGCACGATACCAACCATCGATAGTTGTAATTAGTTTTTTTGCTACCCTTACTGAAGATGGCTTTATATAAGAAAAAAGCTGTATTGACTCATACCATTCATTGAATATTTCCTTTTCTTTATCAAACACGTTTTCAAATCTTAAAATCTGTTCTGTAAGGTTTATAATATTATTTGAGATTGTTATTCCCTTGGTTTCTCCTCCGAATAAAATGCTCTGAAGAATCAGAGATATATTTTTTGTTTTTCCAAGGATTGATGTACTAATTTTAGAGGCTTCCTCCTTATATCCTTCTTTATGTAGATATTCAGCAACTCGTAAGCTTAAATTTATTTTCTTCTCTTTGGAAAGCCTTATATTCAGCAAAGACCTATAGTTTTTTGCAACACCAAATACGTAGTCAAATTCTTTTAAAAGCATTTCTATTTGACGATTTTCAGTGTTAGGAAAAGTATTTTTACTAACCATTCTCTTAAATGTTTTCAAGGCATATTCTTTTGATGATTCCCTAATGAGATTTAAAAAGTGAGCAGCTTCAACTTCCTGAAAATGAAGAACATTTGATTCGTCACCAATCTGCATTGATATTCCTGCGACGTCATAAAAGTCCCAAGGCGGATTCCCTCCTGCGTGTTCAGCCATCTTACACAAAAGAATGCCATATGGTTTAGAAAAGATACGTTTACCGTCAAAAATTAATCGTTCGCAAAATATCTCTACCCCATGAACACTCAAAATAGCTTGATGGTAAAGCTCATCAACAGAATCAAATCTCTCTTCTGAATAGGTATATATACTTCTTCTTAACTCAACAGCCTTACAATATATGTCCCATCGCTGTTTTCGCGCTGAATAATTGGCAACTTTATTGAGATTTTCTAAAATATTTTCTACAGCATGAAAATAGAATAAACTTTTTGTCACAAAATCACTTTCCAAAAGTCCGTATATTTTATTTTCCTCTTTAGCCCTAATAAGGTATGGAATTAGGTATCGATAAGCTCTTTGTGAAATAAAAAAACCTTGATTCTCAAGCCAATCTGTAATGTGTTTATACAACTTACCCCCTCTACCATTACTAATAACAAATCTACGAAAACTTTCATGGTAAATTCTTATCCCACCCTGAACTATACCAGGTTTTAAAATTGGCAGTATCTTGTTAAGAGTTTCATCTATTCCTTTTTTCTGTATAGGAGGAAACATTTCTCCTAATTCATTTAGTGAAACACTAAAATCCAGTAAAGCCAATGTCTGCACTATTGCAAAATCATTAGAGGTGATATCTTTAGATAAATATTTGTAATAATTATTTAGGTCATTATTAAGCTTTGGTAAATCTTGAATATAATTCAAAAAATGAATTTTAGTATTACTTGAAATGACTTCTTTCAGAACGTAAGTGAGATATAGAGGGTTGCCCTCAGTTTTTTCAGTAAGAAGTTTTATCGTTTCAGTATTTATTGTGAATTTTCTTTCTTCAGAAAGGTGGTCATTGTGTTTAACCACAAACTCTTTAACTAATTTTTCGTCCCAAGGCTGTAGCAAATGAACCCCAGTATCATTTTTTTCTACAATACCTGTTAATTCGTTACTTGGTTGAGATGCTATAAAAACAGAGCAACATTTAGGTAATTTTATTTCTAATAAATTGGTAATAAAATTATTTATAAGGTCTGGAGATAATTTGTTTTGTGCAACAACTCTATTTAAGTGGTCTAGTCCGTCTACCATTAGCACAACCTTTTTCCCAGATTGCGCGATTTTCTCAATTAATTTTTCTATATTTACTTTTGTTGCCGCAAAACAAGGTTTCATTTCTTGTGCAAGTTTTGGTTCAAATTTTCCTAGTTGATGCATAAAATTTCCGTACATCGCATCAACGACTATTCGTTCCTGTGCTAATTGGTCTGTTGGTTCAAGATAGCAAAAGTGTCGAGCAACAATAACCTTGTCATCGACTAATTTATTAAATAAGTCATCAAAAATGTGTGATTTCCCGCTACCAGGAGACCCTTCAAGTATGGTGAATTTATGCGTACTAATTAAATCTTTAATTTTTTTTATAGTCATTCCTCTATATAAGCGATGTTCTGCGGAAATGAATGGAAAGTTTTGTGCAATATGGCCATACTCGAAATTCAGACTGATGTATTTAAAGATGTAACTTCTATCTATAAGTTTATGTTCCTTTGAGCTTCTAAGTTTGCTCGCCAGTAATATGAGCCTCCCTGCAACATCTCTGACATCTACGTGATTGTTTGGATAATAACCAATCCCAACCTTTAGACGTAATGATTCAAGCAGTTCTTTTTCTAAATTTCCTGGTTTGCTTAAATCAAAAGAAGCCTCTGGTAGATTTGCTTCAATGGTCAAGCTCTGTATAAATTTTTTATTCTTAAATTCTTTTTCAAAAATTGAGTAAATATTTTTGGATAAAGAAAAAGTTTTTTGCTTATTTTCATGAAAGAAAGGAGTCACGTCTACTGTTCTGTTTGTTATAACGACATACTTTGCATCTTCTTTTGACAAGAAAGATTTGGATAATTTAGCAAGATTTAAATCACTTTTTTCTTTAGTGAAATCGCTCTTCCTGATAAATTTATTTATTGAAGAATGTTTTACTTGTAATTTTGTTTTCTGACCATCAATTATGATAACTATGTCGTCAAATGAGTCATTAACGCTCTCCTTATATTCCACTCCAATTCTAAGGTCTTTTTTGTGAAGATTCTCGGAAATTAGAAAAGCAGTGAGTAAGTCCTGATATGAATACCCTTGATGCAGTCCATACATATTTATTCTATTTATCTGCAATTAAATAATTCATATCATATTCTCGACTTTATTCTGTAAATCTTCAAGCCTATTCTGAGTATATATAGCAGTTGTGTTTAAATTGGAATGCCCTAAAATTTGGGAAAGTCCCACTATATCCCCTTTGTTCTGTTCCAAAAAGTTGTAAGCAAAGGTATGTCTTAGTGTGTGCGGGTGACATTTTATTCCTGCCTTTTTAGAATAAAAGTCTATAATTTTATTGAAGGCTATCGTGGTCAACGCCCCTCTCTGCCCGATGAACAGTCTGTCTTCGAGTTTATTTTTCTCTATATATTCACTGAGTAATTGTCGGATATGGTTGTTTAAAGGAACCTGTCGAGTTTTACCACCTTTCCCGTTTATTACTGTAGCAACCCCTTGCCTCTCTGTTATAGAGATAGCAGGAATGGTCATATTGGCTAGCTCTGAAACTCTGAAACCTGCCCCACTAAGCATTTCAACAATGAGTAAATCTCTTTCATTACCACGAATTTCTACTTCCTTGAGTAGTTTTCTTAATTCTGGCTTGGGCAAAGCCTTAGGTGCCAATGGCTGTGAAGGAAGTAGCTTTATATCTTTTGCAGGGTTTGCAGTTAGCTTCCCCTCCTCTACGGCTGTCTTGCAGAAATTGCGAAGGTTAATCAATTTCCTATTTGTAGTATTCACGGAATATTTACAGTCCTCAATACAGTATCTCTTGTAATCTGTAATATCTCTCGCTGTAAGCCTATTAAAAGCAAAATCCTCCCCTGTAGCTTCTTTGAAGTGATGTAAAATGCATTTTATATCCGAGATAAGAGCCTTTTTAGTTTTGTCGCTAGTGTCTTTTTCCAATAGACACCTTATGACAAATAACTCTTCAGAAGAATCTTTCAGGTAAGCTTTTATGGGGTCCAATAGCTTCTCTAGGTTATTTATAGAGTTTTTAATAGTATAATTCATAAAATATAGGGGTTATTTCCTATATTTTATATTAAACTGGGTAAATAATAAAGATTATTTATATAGTTTAATACTCTGCGTATTTAGGAACGAGAGTTTAATCCTTAATATGAGCTCTTGTACAAATTTTGCAGTTCATTAAGGGAGTCGTTGTATCTAGTCGCGCTACTCTGCATTGAACATGCCATAATTACTATCGGAATTAGAGCTAAACATAACCCTATCAGTCCTAGACGCTCTTGTCTCGCTATAGTGATAGTACTTAAAATTACAGACATTATGGAAAGAACTATCCATACTCCGGGGATAGGTATGAATAACGTAAATAATATTGCCGCTCCTCCAGTCAGGACGGCTAGTATTGAGTAAGGCCCCATTGGTGGGGTTTTCCCTAGTCCTAGCTTGCTTTCAATATCCATGTTGTTGGTTGTTAAAAAATTATTTCAACGCTTTTAATTTATATTTAAGATTATTTACTTCGCTTCTTAATTGACTTATGTCTTTCTGCCATACCTGTATAGCAAAATCATCTTTGTTTAAAGTAAGATTGCCTTTAGCGAAATAGAGATTGTTTATTCTTGTATATTCATCGGATGGAATATTAAATGATTTTATATATTCTTGTTTTCGGCTTATTTGAGTTTCTTTGTCTGATATATCAAATTCAATTAAGAATATTTGTGAGTTTTTCTTTTCTTCTTCTTCCTTTGCAAGCTCTTGAGAATTTTTATCGCGTTCTATCAGAATACTTTCATGTGAGGTCTTATATATATTTTTTGCATCAATGGAAATGTCCGTCTTTGGAGTTAATAATAGAATTTCTTGTTCAACAATATCGCTTTTGCCTGAAAGATTTTTTTCAACTGTATCCCCGTGAGATATAGTTAAATTTTCAGTATCAGTCACCTTTAGCTTTAGCAAATACTTGTCTGCCTTACCTTGAGGGTCTTTACTACTCAACACCTCTATCTTAGGCACAGGATAATTTGTTATCATTTCCTGTTTCTGTTTTTTTAGCATAGAGTTGGTCGTCAATGCTCCTGAAATAATCAATAGTGCCCCCACTACAACCCCCGTTCTTATGAGATAACGTTTTTTATTCGCTTTATATTTGCTTGTGGCGTTCGCAAAGCGAATTCCAAAACTTTTTTCTTTGTGTTTTTTAAATAGATATTTAACTAGAAAATACAAACCTATTAGTCCTGTAAAAACTGCCGTAAACTCCCAACTAAAATCGTATGCAAGACTTATAAAAAAACCTGCGATAAATAATATCGATAAAATTTTTATAATATTTTCTGTTCGTTTTTCCTTAAAATACTTTTTCTTTCCTTCATCACTTAGGGTGGCTAAATACTTTTCTTCTTTTTCCTTCATCAGGTCGTAGGCTGTTTTTTCTTTTGGAACATCCTTTTTACAGTGTTTACATAAGATTGCATCACTCTGTATAAGTTCTGAACAAAATGGACATTTTCTCATATTTGGAGTTTTAAATAATACCAAAATTGGGACCCCTCATAGAGGGCTACCCAACAAGTACGCCTTTCGGCAACTCCATTGGCCTCCTGAGAGGCCCCAAATTGATATGGAGTTTGCCAACATTTGAATGTTTTAAAGAATACTTATTGGGTAGCATTAGGAATTATAGAGCCTCTGAAGATATATTAAAAGAGTTTGTTCCCTTTCTGTGAATCTCCTATTATCTTGGATGTGTTTTCAGGTTATGTAACGTTTAATCGATAATGTTATGGTTCGTTTCTCCATCTAAAGCCATTCTGCTAAAAATTAAACGTCTCTATCCAAGAATGAGAATTGTGCTACAATCACCTTTCTGTAGAGGGACTAATATTACTTTGTGTAATTTGGCTACTGTTGTTCCCCCTTGTTTTCCTTATTTAAAGCCATCTCGCCAAAAGCTAAATTATACTACCCAAAAGTCAAATTTGTTTTATAGGCAATTTATTGAGAGCCTACACTTCGTGGCCTGCAATATTCTTACATTACGTCAAATTTCGGGCTGGCTAGGAATTTGGCTTTAATTTGTATTTAATTTTTCTTAATGTTTATTTGTCAGAATTTTTTAAAAAAATTTTTGTTTTGTATTTTTTGAAGCATCTCAGCTGAATTTTTTTTCAGCTGAGAAGATAGTTCTTTATCTTCTTATTATTCTTATTGTTTATTAATACATTTATATGTTTAGCAATTTAAACGGGGGTTATTTAGTTGGCTAAACAATCTAGTTTAGGAGACTAAACAGATGCAAAATTTCTATTTTAGCTAACTAAATTACTCTTATTTAGTTAGCTAAACAGTTTCCCCTTGTTCTCCTTCTTTTTCCTCCTCCTCTTGCTTCTCTTCTTCCTTTTCTTTGTCCTCGTGTTTTTTATAAAGGATATGTGTCTTTTCTAACAATCCAACATATTTTCTACCTTTTCCTTTCCATACCGCTGTTTTGATGAATCCCCATTCCTCAAGGCATTTGAATACTGGAGTCAATGTGGCGACTGTTCTTCCACGTAAAAGAGGCATCTGTTCAAGCAAATGAGGATAGCTAACCCATGTAAGTCTATATGTTTTTTCATTAGGAGTCCCCTCGTTCTCCTTAAGATTGACGCGATTGTATTCAACTCTTTCTGATTTGTTCATACAGAGCCAATATATATAATCCAATACCGCCCCGTGAATAAGTTTTGCCTTTGGAGCAAGCTCAATAATTTGTGCTTGTCTTATTACTATAATTTTGTGCATTCTCTTTTTTTCCATTTTCATTAAGTTTTAAAAAATTATTAAATTTATTTGAAACCGTTTCAGTTATAAACTGTCCTACCTCTTGTTTTATTGGGTGAAAACAGTCAATTTCTCCTTTTTTGGGATAAACCAACCTAATCCCCCCTTCTCTTGTGGAGAAAATTGCTACACTCCCGACATAAAACTTCTTATCAATCATAAATGAACAGAAGCCGAGGTGCCCCTCGTTTGGTTTTATCGGTATTATATTTACTTCTGAAATTTCAATAGGGTTTTTCATTTGTTGTTTTGTAAAGTTTGTAAATCACCATTTTTTATATCCAAAAGAGCCCTAATCGCTAGCTCAAATGCTAGTTGGTTCGCTTTCTCATCCTCGTGAAAAACGACTGTTACATTGAATTGTTGGGTGGCTTTTTTCATACTTTGATAAAGTTGCAGGAAACAGTATGAATGAATATTTAAAAAGCGACCCGCCGTCTTAAAACTAGGTTTATTGTCGATGCCAAAATTCCTTTATGGATAGAGCTAATGCACCCTTTTACCCTTCAAGTTTTTCATTAAATTCAGACATTGTTTTTCTAAAACTGTCTGCAGTATAATTGGCTTTTATTCCCATAATATCTCTGGCTTCCTGAACCAGTTCCATTCGGATATCTTCAGGGATTTCTGTAGGGTATTTTTTTCTGAGGGCTTCATATTTCTTTTTTAATAGAAATTTTTCATCAAAGAACTCTATGGGTTTTATCTTTTCAAAATCGGGTTCTTTAGTGGAGCTGTCATTTATTTTTCTAATCTTATCAAATAAAAGGTTTAATTCTTCAGTATTAAGTTTTCTTGGGAGTTTAATCGTCACTAACCTTTCTCCGTAGTCGACAGAAAAGCTGTACCCTTTCCATGGGTATCTTTCCATCAAAACAACCTTCAAGGCACTGATTGGTAAACCAAAATATGCAATCACTTCTTTTTCAATATATGGAATTACCTTTGTGTGTATAGACATAGAAGCAGATTGCTCCTGTATTTTTTTTATTATTCTTGTTTTTATTTTTTTCCTATTCCCTATTTCCACGCCACCTTGCAAAATTCTACAAACATATTCATCATCCTCTAACCCAATCATATCCCGAGCTTTTTGAACACGCTGACTGCTTCTTAGAATTTTTAGGACTGTAGCTCCTGTTAATTTCATAAAATTTCATTACATTTTCGCTGAGTATTATACTATTTATTGAGGATTAAATAAATTGATATAGTTATCTTTTAGGTTGGTGTATTCTATGTTTATGATTTTTCTAAATTATTATAATTAACTTAATAATTATGTCAGATTTATTTTTACTTCTATTGCTTGCTTCTATTGGTGGTTTAATCCTTGGGTTAGTTAAGCCAAAAGCTTTTTCTTTCTTCTTTAAAGGCGAAATGACCAAGAGAAAAACATGGTTTATTTTTGGAACTCCTATTCTCATTTTCTTTGTTTTATTTGGCTTGGCAACTGATGCAGAAGAGAAAGTTAAAAATGGAGTGGAGACCACGACTCCTGTTGTAGAAACTAAAACTCCTGTCGTGGAGACCAAGACTCCTGTTGTAGAAACCAAGACTCCTGTTGTAGAAACCAAGACTCCTGTTGTAGAAACCAAGACTCCTGTCATAGAAACTAAAACTCCTGTCGTGGAAACTAAAACTCCTGTCGTGGAAACTAAAACTCCTGTCGTGGAAACTAAAACTCCTGTCGTGGAAGTAAAGACTGGTAGAGATAAGATGATAGAAATTTTTAAGAAAAATGCTTCCGTGAAATGGGGCAGTGATTATGCAATGGTTAATTACGAGGTAAAGAATCAAACCGAAGCCTACGACTGGGTCATAAAAAATGCTAAAATTTCCAACATTTTAGCTAATGCAAAGGAAAAGTGGGGCAATGACTATTCGATGGTAAAATATGAATATGAGAAACAGGTAGAAGCTTATGAATGGATTAACCAGCAAACAGAATATCCAGAAATCATGACAGGTGCTAAGCAAAAATGGGGAGAGGATTATTCGATGGTAAAATATGAAAATGAGAAACAGGTAGAAGCTTATAAGAGCTTATAAAATTTTATTTTACAAATTCAAGTTTTATTTGAGATGCCAAATGTAGGTAAAGAAACATATCGGTGGCTTAGAAAATATAAATTTGAAAATTTGGATTTCGATTTAATTGAAGATAAAAAGGAACAACCGATGGAGCTTTTCGTTTTGAATACCACTACTTTATTTTGGGAACTTTGTTTAAAGAGAGTTAAAGAGTTGGAGAATGGATATCAATATGCAAAACTAAATAATCAAAAAATTAATATGGCTTTGCTTGAAAGAGCAGCTCTTGAAACTTTTGCTGTTGCAGTAAGGCAAATTATAAGTTTAGAGAACTTGGTTAATTCTAAATTTGAAAATGAAGAAGAAAATAAAGAATATGCTGAAAGAACTAAAAAGTTATTTTTGGGCATGAGAAGTTTGGACAAGAACAACCTAATAACTTCAACTAATATTGTAAGCCATCTGGAAAAAGCAAATTTTTACCTTAAAAAATATGGAGAATGCAATCTTCTGGAAATGTATGAATCCCTTTCAAATTATTGTCATCCTAATTTAGCTGGACTTACAGGGAACTATTACCCCAAAATATTAGAAATTAAGTCTCAAAGTACTGGAAATGAGATAAAAACTAATGAATATTTTCTCCCAATATTGTTACTCTTTAAGCACTTTGATGAAAAAGTACAAGAATTAAAAGAAATAAGTAAAAATTCTTCCGATTATGCCTAAAAATAAATTCGTATTTTATTCATCTAAGGCTGTTATGGATTTTTTGGTCAAATTTGGGAGAGGTCCAAATTCTAAAGATTATGAATTTTTCACAGCATTGTTGTTAAAGAACTTTTGTGAGAAACAATGGGGTGAAAAATGTGAGATTGGATTTGAACTAAAGCCAAAAATCTTAAGTAAACTACCTAAATATGCCTCACTTTCTTTGGAAGAAATAGCAAATATTTTCAGAAAAGGTATAAATGAAGATACTCTAACGGATTGTGTAATTGCGACAGAAGAACAGCATAAGAATGGAGAACGAAAAGGATTGAGCTTCCAATTAAAACGATTTGGCATCGGCAGAGAAAAGAAAGACACTGACGAATTGATAAAATTTATAAAGTCATTAAACAACGTAAAGTCGCATGAATGTCTTTTTGTAATTTTAGATATAGGTGTTGAGGTTGATTTATCTGAAGTAGAAAAATCAATTTTAAGTAATGATAAATTCCCTTTTAGTCGCTTTATGTTTGGATATATGCAAAAAGGGAAAATTTATATAGGAGAACTATATCCACAAAACGGAATGAATGAATATAATCTTGATGATTTGGTGGGTTGAATAATCTTGAGTTCTTCAAACAGACAAAATCCCCATTTTCTCCCTTCTGAAAGCCCAAAAGAAGCAAAAATAAGTGGAAACATACCTGTTACCAGAAAAAAGTTTAAAAAGTTGCAAAAGTTTAAAAAGTTTATTTGGCTCTTAAGAATGAATGCCGTGTTTTTTGAGGAGTTCCTCAACCAGTGCAGTCAGTCTTTCAAGTAGTGACTGTGCGGCTTGCGGATCCATTTCCCTTGATAATACTTCAGACCAACCAGTTCCTGTGCCGGGAGTTACTGTACAGCCTGTATCTATTGATGTTTTGCTAGAAGGGCATTGGATGGGGAGCTGACCACATGCGCAACCATTCTCCCAACTCTGCTCATCTTTTGTTTCTCTATGTCTAAATTCGCTAATAGCGTTGGGAAGGCCTAGGTTATCGTAGTTGTTTCCGTAGTATGCTTTAAGATAATCCCCCCCCTGATCACCGAATAAAAAATAGTCTGTACTCTTACCCTCGTCGCATTGCTCATCGGACGGGTCTAGTAAAAAAGGAGTTTGTAATTCTATGCTTAGCGGTTTTCCGCTTGCATCGAAACGACAGACAAGATCGTTTCCCCCCGTTCCGCCTGAAATCGGCTTAAAATATCGACTTAGTCTAACACTATTAACACCATTTTGATTTTCATTATGTATAAAAATGCCCATATAAAATTCGTCTGTATTGACCTCAAGCAGTGAATAACCAAATGGTGTATGTTTTACCTTTGAACTAAGGTCTGCAAGGTTTTCATTTGCCTCTATTGATCGAATAATTTTTTCAAAAATTTGTAGTGCTTTATCCATTTCTACAGAAAGTTCATCCGCAAAATCTTGTTTATCTACTGATGCGCATAAATCGGCTTCAGTACTTTTTGAATGTCCGCATGTCTCTGAGAATAAGGGACATAGGTTTTTACTTTTAAATGACACTTCATCTCCTATGTCTTTTATGTCTGTGCCGATTGATGCATCGTCAACATTAGCGACATCCGTCTTTTCGACAGTTGTTCCCATGTCTATTGTGGCGATTGACGCATCAAAAGCATTCGCACCGTCTGTGCTTTCGATGGTTACCCCTTCAACTTGGTCGATACAACTTGGAGTTGCTGCCGCCATTGTTGCCAATATTGCTAATCGTGCCGCATAATTATTTGGTGATGAGAGACTCATAAATAATGTTGGTTATCTTTAACAGGTTGTTGACTTTACGCGTTTTTGTGAGTTTTGTCAAGTACTTGTTTTTTACACACAAATAATTCCCCATTTTCCCCCTTCTGAAAGCCCAAAAGAAGCAAAAATAAGTGGAAACATACCTGTTACCAGAAAATAGCTTACAGAAGCGGTTATCTCAATAACCTTGGAGCTTGTATCACATGCCGAAATTAAACTGCGGAAAGTGTAGAATGCATTCTGTCCCTTGTTGCTTTCGCTTGTTGAATTAAAGCATTTGCCTCATCAGTGGCAGTTGTTCTGTCGAGCCGAATTCTTGCTAAACCTGCACGAGTTAGTCTTAATCTTGGTGAACCCACAAATTGGCCAGGCTGAAACCAACCTTGCTCTATCGATAATTTAGCTAGTTGTTCTGGGGATAAACCTTGGATTTCTTTCCAGTCCTCCCATTCACCGGCTGTCATCTCTCCATCATTGAAACGCGGAATCATAATTTTTTATTAATTGTGGCCACATTAACACCACAGTCCAATATTTGTCAATCACTGCCCTGTTTTCTTTAAGCAGGCACGATCCCCGCTTTCCCTCTTCTGAAAGCCCAAAAGAACGAAAAATAAGTGGAAACATACCTGTATGCTAAAAAACGTAACTGCATGTGTACTGTTGTTTGGTATATTACGAAACTTCGGCATTTACGTCTATTATATTCCCTGGTCCCATAAAATCATAAAGGATTCGTTTTTTTCCGTTAACTAATTTCTCTTCTTTCTCAAGTTTTACAACTACGGATGATCCTATCGGATACCATTTATTGAGTTCTCCTAGTGAAAACAAACTACCTTTGTGAAAATCACTAATTTTTGAGATATGAACAAATCCGCCGTCTTCTAAAAAAAGTCCAAATGTATCTACTCCTGTGACTTTAAATGTTTTGGGAGCTTCAATATCTTCCGGCGATCTGGACAAGGACATATTCATATTAATAGTTTTATTTTATTGGTTCATAATACTTCGTACAACTAGATTTTATATTAATCTTAAACAGCCTTCCAGCTTAAAAGTAGAATTTAAACAGCCACAATCCCCGCTTTCTCCCTTCTTAAAGCCCAAAAGAAGCAAAAATAAGTGGAAACATACCTGTTACCATAGACTACTGAACGATAATTAAGTCCCCTGATAGGTATGTTTCGCCCCACCTTTCCAAGAATTCCTGTTTTGGAATCTTTCTTTTTTGGCCTCCTACAAGGGTAGAAGGGTCGTTAATTGTGACGCTATTTTCATCTGCTTCTAATAAAATAACATCATGCCATCCCCCTTTGGCGATTTCCGATTCAATAGTAAGCATACAATAAACTCTAACGCCTGCTTGTTTTAATCTATTTATTAAATTCTTTAGGTATTCGAAATCAAGTCCTGTTAGATGAACCGTTTTGACGTTTAGCACCGGAAAATTTTCTTTAAATGCTTGTGAATTAAAAATTTTCAATAAAATATCTTTAGAAATTACTTCGCCACTAATTTCCTCTTGAGAAATTAGTCCTTTATCTCTTGCTACTGCTAGAATTTCTTCTTCGTCCAATGATTCTCCGGTTATTTCTTCAAATAAACTACAAAAATTGGCAATGGCGCATGTTCTTTTATTTCTTTGTTGATAATAAGTTTCTGGATGAGAAAGTGTATCTTGTGGAAGAGTTTGTGATGAGCAAAACGGAATGATCTCTTCTGTCACGACTCGCCTTAAAAGTTGTTCTCGATATAATCTTAACTGATCTATTGCTGTTTTTTTTGCAGGATCCAGTTTGTCATAGATTGTGCGTTCTTCCATGCTTAAGACATTTTTAGTTAGTCCTACTGGTAATCGTGGATCTATTTCTGTCAGTCTTGACTTAACTTCAAGATAAACAGACATCAGTGCATTGAAATGTGGTCCTTGAACAAGACTAGGGGAAGGAATTTTTCGTATACCTGAAAAGGCTGATATTAAAAATTGTTTTTTATCAAAATCTGTTTTTTCAGGTACTCGGGTTGTCATTTATTAAGTATAAATAATGTTTAATTATACTTGTTTTTTTGAATTTTATCAATGAGTTGCCGAGAGATTAAACAATCAAAATCCCCGTTTCCCCCCTTCTGAAAGCCCAAAAGAAGCAAAAATAAGTGGAAACATACCTGTTACCAGAAAACTTCATACTGGATTCGAACTTTTTATTTTTTTTAAAATTAAAACATTCCTATCAATAGATACCTTTGGCGACATATTCGTTACCATTGCAAATTTATTCCTTTCGTTCACTAGTAATTCACAATTTAATGTATTTATCGCTTTAATCATCATTTCATGTTCTACATCAGAAAAAGAAGTTATTATTATAATTCCATCTTCATTAACTCTTTCTAAGGCATTTTGAAAAATTTTCCTCCACACTTCTTCATTGTTATAAATCTGTTGATGTCTAATCATAACAACATCCGCTTTTAGTGGCACTCCTTTTAATCCTGCTAAATCTGTAGCATCTCCACAAATAAATTGATAGTTTTCTGGCAGTTTATACTTTGTAACTTGAGCTGAAAAATCTGGTCTTTTGTTTCTTTCAATTGCTTTTTCTATGGCGTTGACGTCTACATCTACACCAGTATAGTTTATATTGTCGCTTGGGCTCCCAAAGTTTCCTTCGCCAAAAAATTCATCTAATGCTCTTGCATCCTTACCATCTCCGCACCCGATGCTCAATATTTCCGTTTTTCTTTCTTTTGGTTTTCTATAACCAGATTGATTCACATAAGTTACTAACATATTCCATAAACGGACTTTATCATTTCCTTCAGCCCTTGCCATTTCCACAATATCACCTAAAATTTCATCTCCCTTTGCCCTAGTGGTCCCACTAACTGCTCCCTCTGTATCAGTTTGAATTTTATCTAAAATTGGGAATCTACCCATTTCTTCTGTTCCTCCATATTCATCTCTTAATGGAACTATTCTGTCTGGCAACCCTTCACTTATTGTTATTTCTTTATCCATTACTTAAGATTAAATCTTATCATTTTAGCATATTTGTTGTAATTTTTCTAGCCTTATAGATTATTTCACACAAATAATCTCCGTTTTCTCCCTCCTGAAAGCCCAAAAGAAGCAAAAATAAGTGGGAACATACCTGTTACCAGAAAATCTTGCATAAAAGATTTTTGCGTAGACTCAAAGTTTGGACTACATCTCCGCTGTTTTTTCGACATATAAAAATTTTCGTCCTTCTTCTGTCTTAACCAATTCACTTGTTCTCAATAGAATTTCTATTTCTGAAGTTACTGTTTTGCCGTCAGTGTCAGGACCGCCTGTTTGTGCGAAAAGCACCGCTCGTGCGCGTAAAGCGTCTACTATTTGGCTTCTAGTGAATCTCTCTTGATCATCAACCGCTCCGGAGTTGTCTTTTCCTAGTTCTGCTACTTTTTCCCCTTTATGTGTAAGTAATAATTCTTCCATGTTTTTATCTTATACTTTTTTATTTTCTTTAGCAATTCACCCAATATTACTTGAAGTTAACATTGATAGATTGCTATAATGGCGCCGTCGGGATCCTCATCCGTTTAAATATGTATTGTCCTGATTGCGGGAAAAAAATTCCTTTTTATTCTAAATTTTGTCCAAGTTGTGGAAGTGTTCTTCGTGGTGAGGGGAAAAATGTCGCTGATAAGCCAAAAAACATTGGAGGACTTTTTTTTACGATGCTTGGTTTTTTTGTTTTTCTTTGTATTTTGGGCATTCTTTCCACCTATGTTTCTCAAGGCTGGAAGATGTCCACAGAGGAGTCTGATCAAGCCACAGGCATCGTGGCTGTTGTTGTGTTTATGATGATATTGGTTAGTGTTGCGATGGAAATTATTAAACGGACATTGTTGGTTAAACATCCTATTTCGAATACGCTTCGAAGTGTAATTGTGTCAGGTATTTCTTTTATAATAATTTTGTTTGGTTTCTTCGGATATATAAATTCCGGTTACGATTACGCAAAAAAAGCTTTACCTGTGATTCAGGATAATTTTTCCGATGCTGTTGTTGCAAAAATAATGGGTGACTATATTATGTCTGGACATTCCATCAAAGGCGACTCAATGACAAAAGTGAAAGACTCTTCTAAATTTTCTGTGGATGGGTTGACCGCTCTTGCAGTGTCGTCTACACCATCGAGATTGGTTGGTTATCGCCAGTCGATTGTTGATTGGGCCAATCAAGTGTTGGCGGCGTCAAAAAAGACTAATACATGGAAGGCTCTTCCCTCTCATCCTGCAGATTTCAGACTTAGACTTTCAAATGGCGATGCGGAAGAATTATTTACGATAAGCATTAAAAATATAAAAGCACTTAAAGAATTCGGAGATACCGCAATTAAAAATAATGACCGAGAGACGATGCGTTATATCGCGGCAAAACTTTTGATTCAAAGCCATTGGCTAAATGGTATTTTACATTCAAGCAGTACCAATATTTTTGCAAATTCAGAGAATACTGCGTATGCGGAGTATGTGCCTCCATCGTATGAAAACGGGCTCTATGTCCCCGGATTTGATGCGGGATGCGTAGAGATTCCTGGCGGGCCTCCATGTGGCGGACAAGTAACTCAACCAAAAACCACCACTCAGCCAAAAACTCAAACGCCAACCACAACAAACAATACCGCTCCTAAAAAAAGTACTCCAAGCGTCAGTAATAAAGTTGAGACAAAAGAGCCTGAAGAAATTCCTCCAAAGCCTTTTACTTACGAAGATATTACACCAAGAGCTGTTTGTATCGGCACCGGTGGACTTTCAGTCGGAGATCATTCAACTAATGTTTTTTGTGTCGCAGATGCGGTTTCTTCAACTAATGAAATTGCCGCTTCAGCTATAGGATTTGCTTCCGGTGAAAAAGATGCGGAAGCAAATTGGCAAAAGGCATGGGAAAATTTTGATGAATTAATTCCGGAATCTGAAGTAGGTATTCCTCCGAGCTGGCCTACAATTGAAGGCGGAAAACCGATAGATACAAGCAAAGGAGTGACTCAAGACACGACAAATATGGTTAATGGTAAACCTGCAACTACTCAAACGGTTCAAGTGTTTTCTCCGCTTGTTCAGCTCTTTTACGACCAATGTACCGCCCGTAAAGGAATCGTCGGCGGCACAGGCAAAGTCATGGACAGAATTCCCACAACTGAAGCCGGATATAGGTGCGAATATAAAATCGACAGTCCGAATTACGGAAAAAATGTTCCATGTTGGGATTATTTAACTTATTCCGGCGAACGATATTTGGGCGGAAATTCCGGATGTCCTGAATATGGATTATTGCCTAAATAATCATGTTTTTTACTGTTGCGTCGCAAGTTTTTCCAAAACTCCGCAAAGATGATTGTAAAATCTTTCAACGTCAGCAGTTGGGACTCTTTCCGATGTTGAATGTTGGTCCAAAATAGTTGTTCCAAATGAAACCGCATCAAAATCTCCCCCCAATGCCATTTTTAATCTCTCGATAATTCCGGAAATCTCCAACGTTCCGTGAACTCTTTCAACTTTTCCTGAGTCCCCGTCTAATCGCTCAAAAGTTTGAAGAACTGTTCTTGATAGTAAAGAATTTGGATCACCGACCCAGCTTCCACCTTTTGAAAGTAATTCCACGATAAAACCAACTTCCGTTAAAGCTCTTACAATACCGGTGGCAATTCTTTCTGTTTCTTCATCCCCGTAACTTCTGGCACAAATTTTTAATTCGGCGTCATTCCCGACTCTTATGAATCCAGTATTTGAAGAACTTTCCGGAGATCCTAGTGTCTCTTTTGCGTGACTTCTTTCAATAACTCCTTCCGGTATATTTTTTAATGCTGTAAAAATTTTGCCCTTTGGCTCACTTGTTATAGCCCCGACATTCTGAATTACGTCTTTGTCCAGTTTTGTTAATTCAATTTTAATATTTTCATTTGGACAATCATTTTCATCTTTTAATGTTCTTCTAAATTCGATTTTTTCACCTTCAAGAAATGAGTTAATTTCATAAACATTAACGTGTGACGGCACAAATATTTCCGCACTCGCAAATGGGCTGATGCTGTTTGATTTTCCGGTGCCATTAATGGAAATTATTTTAACTCCCTTCTCTGAAAGTTTTTGCAAAATCCTTATCAAACACATATTTGCGCTACCTCTTCCTTTGTCTATATCAAGCCCTGAATGACCTCCCGTAAACCCGCTTAATTTTAATTCATAATACTCACCTTCATTCCCTTGAAGGCTTTCTCTTTCACATGGCAATTTCCCCACGATATCGCAATATGCCGCGCTCGCAGTAATCAAAGTACTTGGAAATTCCGTGTCCAGATTGATTAATTGCCTTCCCGTAAGACCTAAAGTTTTTACATCAAGATTGATTGCTCCTGTAAAATCACTTTCTTCGTCTATTGTGATAAGTATTTGCATTTCTGGATGTATAGCCGTTTTATCTTCTGCCACTGCCATTGCCGCCGCAACTCCAAGTAAATTATCCGCTCCGAGGCTTGTATCTTTTGCTTTTATGTAATCTTTTTCCTTTATTAATTCGATTGGATCTTTGGAAAAATCATGCTTGCTCTCTGGTGTTTTTACGCAAACCATATCAATGTGAGCCTGAATAATCACAGGTGGAGCAGTAACGCCTTCAGAAGCGGGAACATGAACACATAAATTTCCGACTTTGTCCTGTTTACAGTCAAAACCTGACATTTTAGCCCAATCTTTTATTGCATCAAGTGCTGGAGTTTCGTGCATAGAATCTCTTGGATGTTCGTTTAACGCGGCAAAGTTTTCCCAAAACAATTTTGGGTTAAGTCCGCCTATCGCTTCTCTATTTCCTTCGATTTGTGGGGAAAGTGCCATAATAAACGTCTAAATTGGAGTTTATTGTAATGAAAACTGCTGGTTTTGTCAACTAGGCTAGTTTTCATTGCATCTTTTCTATTACCAAAACTACATGCTATTATTAGTTTGTTTTTCCTCATAAAAAAAATCCTATGAAAAAATTTTTGTTAGCATTTTTATCTTTATCGGTTTTTGCCGGTGTTGCTTTTGCTTATGCCGCTTATACCGACGTAAATCAGGCTCATAATTATTCCAAGGCCATTGATTTTATAACAGAAAAAGGAATTGTGAATGGTTATCCGGACGGCACATACAAGCCATATCAGACGCTTAATCGCGCGGAACTTTTGAAAATAGTTGTGGAAGCCGTGTATGAAAATGAATTCGAATCTTTCGCTTTTGAAAATTGTTTTTCTGATGTGCCTGCCGGCGAATGGTACACAAAATATGTTTGTTTTGCGAAAAACAACGGCATAGTTGTAGGTTATCAGGACGGTACTTTTAAACCCGAACAAAAAATTATTTTTGTTGAAGCCGCGAAAATCACATTAAAAGGATTTGGGATAAATTATTCTGAAATGTCTCCTTGGTACAAAGATCTTGTGGTTAAGGCAAGCGAAAAAAACCTTATTCCTTTGAGCGTTACTTATTTCGATGATGATTTCAGCCGCGGACAAATGGCGGAAATGATTACCAGAATTTTGAAATATAACGACGGTACTTTGAACGCTTATTTGGGCGAAAAAGCCAACACTCGAGCGACTTATGAAATCATGGAGAAAAATACAAATAATCGAATTGTCTTTGATAATCCAGACTTGTGTTCTTATAACAACGACCTGTGTAGCTCAACCCAAGCTTGCGTTCGAAATACGTGTATAGAAAAGTCCCGTCTTTATCCGCAAAACGCTTTGTTGTCAGAACAAAATTGTGAATATGATGAAGTTTATATCGACGGCACTTGTAAAAAAGCCAAATTGAATATTGCATATGTTGGAAATTCCATCAAAGATGAACAGGCTTTTAATGATTACGTCGAAGAAGTTACCATTGGTGTTTCTGCGGCTACCGAATTTGCAAATTGTCCTGAGTATATAAGAGTTCATTCTTATTTTGATGATCTTTGTCTTCCGACTGATGAAGATATCGGCGAAGCTCTTTTTAAAAAAGCTGGAGGAGAATTAAAATATTATGTGATTTACCCAAAAGAAAGCGTTAATAGTGATTTTGCCCCAAATTGCTCGACTTTTGTCGGGAAGAGCAATCTTGGAGGATTCTTAACTATGGCTACTGCGCCTATTGGAAGTGTACATGAATTTGGACACGCTTTCGGTCTTTGGGATCAATATTGTTATTTACCAAATGAGAAAAACCCAAATATCGTAAATTTTGAGGAAGCTTTGTGTAGAAAGCCTGAAACGGATTGGTTTAGAGAATATTGCGGTCGAGAAGATTTGGGTCAAACGGAAGAAAATGCTTATCAATGCGAAGGAAACAAAAATGAATTTGATGTCGTCGGCATAATGGGACGTAGCGGATTTGAAGATTTGAGCGATGTTTTCTGGGGATTCACCGAAGCTGAAAAAGAATATTTAGGAGAAAAAGTTAATTGTTACTAAAATTTATAATTAATTTTATGAAATTTCCAAAAAGCATTATGAGGTGGGCATATTATGATTTTGCGAATTCTTCGTATTATCTGATTTATCCGTCTTTTTTGTTGCCGGTATTTTTTTCCACCGTTTTATTAACGCACGGATATTCTTTGGGCGCATGGGGAGTTGCAAATGCGATTGCCACAATTATAGGGGTTTTCCTTTCGGTTTTGGTTGGAAAATTTTCCGATAAAACCAGTAAATTTCAAGCTTTTAAATGGTCTATCATAGTGTCTTTTTTGGGAATGGTGGCTATCTCTTTCGCTGTAAAATATGCGCTTGGATATGTTTATTCACTTTATATTTTCACACACGCTGTTTTTATTTTAGCGTTGTCACTAGGTGATTCGATTTTACCGCATGTTTCTGCGAAAGAAGACTCTTATGAATATGGCGGATTTGCATGGGGATTCGGTTATGTCGGCGGTGTTTTGGCTCTTATTATCGCTGTAATCTTTCAAAAATTAACAGGAGATGATTATTCCCCTATTGTATTTTTGAGTACCGCGATTTTTTATATTATTTTTTCCGTATATTCGTTGCGCGGGCTTAAAGACGTACAATTAAACGAAAAACCACCTCTTGTTAAAAAAATATTTATATCAAAATTAAATAAATTTTTATTATTTCTTGGATATTGGTTTATAAGTGAAGGAGTTACCGTGATATTCCTGTTTATGGGAATATTTTTGGCTCAAGAATTTGGATTTTCAAATATTGAAATTGGCGGCGTTTTACTTCTTGTTCAGTTGATTGGTTTCCCTGCGACATGGTATGGCGGTTATTTGGCGAGAAAATTTAAAGTTATTAATTTGCTCGGAGGTACAATTATATTATGGGGAATTTCAATTATTCTTTTGTTGTTCGGCTCAGGCATGATCAATTTAGCCATAGTTATTTTGACCGGTTCGATGGCGATAGGAAACAGTCAGTCTTACTTGAGATCTCAATATTCTAATATCATTGATCGTAGCGAATCCGGTTATCAATTCGGACTTTTTTCCGTAGCCTCCAAGGCGGCCGTTTTTGTCGGACCTATACTTTACGGCTATGGAAGTGATTATTTTAAAAGTCAGAGAATACCGCTTATCATTTTGTATATAACGATGGTAATCGGATTTTTTTTGGTTTGGAAAGCCGTCAAAAAAATATCTGTAAAATAATTTAATTCTGAATATTTTATGAAAGAAATATTAATTTGTTTTGTTTCCACTTTGTTTTTGTTTTCAGGATGCGGGTTTGGCAGTGATGAAGAAAAAATTTCAGTTGTTACAGAAAACCCAAGTTCTCTTTCCGACTTGGATGTTGACATAGCAATAAGCGAAGGTGATAAAGGAGTTGTGTGGCCAGAAGGGCTTTCTTCAGACATTCCTGAATTTCTGTATGGAAAAATTGATGCGACTTTTGACGGCACAAAAACCGGCAATACAACAAGTTTAATTAAAATAACTAATGTTTCCAAAGATGCTTTTTCCAAATATGCAAAGGATTTAAGAAACAATGGATGGGAAGTTACAGATAATATTTTGAAAGAATATAATCTTGAAGGTGTCCGTCTAGAAGCCATAAACAGCGAATTTAAAATCTCTCTCGATAAGGACCCCGTCGGAGAAAATACTGCGTTTCTTACGATAGAAAAACTTTAGAAAAATTTTAAGAATATTTAATGTGGATACTTTATTGTGTCTGCATGATTTTAGATTTTCTATTTCCAAAAAGGTGCATCAATTGCGAAAAATTTGAAGATTTTTTGTGTAATGAATGTAAAAGTTCACTTAAAATTATTGGATTTCAAAGATGTCCAAATTGTAAAAGAAAAAGTTTTTGCGGAAAATTTTGTTACGGAAGATTTTGCGAGAAAACTTTCTTTTTTGATCAATTGATTTTGTGCTTTCTGTACAGCAAAAATACAATTTTGCAAAAGCTTGTTGTGAATTTTAAATATAAATTTTTGAAGGCCATAAATGTTTTTTTCGTAAATGTTTTGAGGTATCAATTTTTGAAATTTTCAGAAAATGGAATGCTTGAAAATGTTGTTGTAGTCCCCGTTCCAATGAGTAAGCAAAAAATCAGAATACGCGGAGAAAATCACGCAAAAATTCTTGCATATAATTTTGCAAAAAAACTTAATCTAAAATTTTGTGACGTGCTGTGGAGAGAAAATCGCGAAGATCAGGCAAAATTAAAAAGGAATGATCGTTTAACAAATTTGAAAAATTCAATTTTCGTTAATGAAAAATACGAAAGTTTTTTGGAAAACAAAAATATAATTTTAATTGATGATATTGTCACAACATGTTCCACCGTGAATGAATGTAGCAGGGCGTTAAAAATGGCTAAGACTAAATACATCTGTGTTTTAGCGCTTGCTAGAGGATAGGCTTTCTGGTAGAGTTTTGCGGGCTTAAAAAATTATATGAAAATTGGAATAGATGCTTCAAGGTACGGGCACGAACAATCCACTGGAGTCGAGTGGTATAGTTTCAATATTATAAATTCTATAATAGAACTTGCGGAAAAAACTGATGATGAGATTTTTCTTTATTCAAAAGAAAAACTAAACATCGCGAACAAAAATTTTATTCATAATATTGTAATGAAAGCGAAAAAACTTTGGACTCTTTTTTGGCTTTCTTTGAAAATGATGAAAAAGAAAATTGATGTTTTATTTGTCCCCTCTCATGTTTTGCCCTTAATAAGACCAAAACGAAGTGTCATTACAATCCATGATGTTGCGTTCAGATATTTAAAAAGTGTTTATTCTTCTTTCCAATATAATTATTTAAATTGGAGTACAAAGTATGCCGTTAAGCATGCGTCAAAAATTATTGTTCCAAGTTTAGCGACAAAAAATGATTTGATGAATTTTTTCAAATGTCCGGAAGAAAAAATTGTTGTAATCCCCCACGGGTTTAGCGCATCTAAAATTTCCGATAAAATAATTGAAAAACAGTTTTCTGAGTCTGAAATTTTTCAAAATTTTAGAATTGATAAAGAAACAAAATTTGTTCTTTTTGTTGGAAGACTTGAAAGTAAAAAAAATCTTGAAAGACTTGTTCAGGCATTTAAAAAATTTCTGGAAAAGAATGGTGATTTCTACCTTGTTCTTGCGGGAAAAAGAGGAGTTGGATTTGATAAAATTTTGAAGATGGTAAATCATCTTGGAATTGATGATAGAGTTATCATGCCGGGCTATATTACAGAAGAGGAAAAAGCCGCATTCATGAAATATTGTAAAATTTTTGCTTTCCCTTCTTTGTATGAAGGATTTGGTTTTCCTATTCTTGAAGCATTCTCTTATGGAAAGAGTGTTTTGACTTCCCGTGTTTCTTGTTTACCTGAAGTAGGTGGCGAAGGCGCATATTATGTGGATCCTTATGATGTTCAAATTATCGCTGACGGACTTGATAAATTGGCTAATGATACAAATTATATAAAAGAAATTTCCGCAAAAGGATTTGAAAGATTATCTTTGTTTTCTTGGGAAGAGTGCGCAAAAAAAACGCTGGATGTTTTGAAAGGGAATGTGTAAATTGAGGGATGAAGTTTAGTAACACTCCCCTCATGGACAATAAAAAAATATCTTCTATCTTTCAAGAAATGTCCGACATCCTTGATATTCGCGGGGACAGTGTTTTCAAAATAAACGCTTACAGAAAGGCCGGACTTGTTATCGCGAATTTTCCGTATGATTTGCGCGATGTAGTTGCTAAAGATCCGAAACAACTTGAAAATATTCCTGGAATTGGAAAAGGACTGAAAGATAAAATCATTGAACTTGTTAATACAGGTAAATGCGAAGAATGTGATCAACTTAAGAAATCCATCCCGAAAGGACTTTTGGAACTTCTTGAAATACGAGGTCTCGGACCTAAGAAAGTAAAAGCTATTTATTTTCATTTAAAAGTAAAAAGTATCAATGAACTAAAGGAGGCATGCGAAAAACATAAGGTTAGAGATTTGCCTGGGATGGGAGAAAAAACAGAGAATGATATTTTGAAAGCGATTTCAGAACATGCTTATTTTTCCACAAAAAGACATTTGATTTCGGAGGCCATGCAGGAGGCAAAGAGAATTATTTCTTACATGGAAAAATGCGATGATGTGAAGAGAATTGAATATGCGGGAAGCCTTCGCAGAAGACAAGAAACCATCGGAGATATTGATATTCTTGTGACCGTAAAAAATCCAAAAAAGAGCAGTGAAACTGTGATGAAACATTTCAATTCTTATAGGGAAATCCTGACAATTCTTTCAAGCGGAGACACTAAGTCGAGTGTTGTTTTGCAAAGTGGAATTCAGATTGATTTACGTGTTATTGCAGACGAAAGTTTTGGTGCGGCAATGCATTATTTTACCGGCAATAAAGATCACAATATAAAAATTCGAGACATTGCAAAAAGGAAAGGGCTAAAGATAAGCGAATATGGCGTTTTCAAAGGAGAGAAAATGATTTCCGGACAGAAGGAAGAAGATATTTTTAAAAGCGTAGGCTTGCCTTACATAATTCCCGAGCTTCGAAATAATAACGGCGAAATTGAATACGGACTTAAAAATAAAAAATTTCCTGAATTTATAGAATTAAAAGATATTAAAGGAGATCTTCATTCACACACAACTTATAGTGACGGGGATGCCAGCCTTTTAGAAATGACTAAAGCGTTTATCGCGAAGGGATACGAATATTTTGCTGTGACAGATCATTCTTCCGTTATGGCTATTGTGAACGGGATGAGCACAAAAGACATTCAAAGGCAGTGGAAAGAAATTGATGAATTAAATAAAAAATTTAAAGGAAAAATTAAAATTTTGAAAGGTTGTGAAGTTGATATTTTGAAAGATGGGTCTTTGGATTTTAATGATGACGTTTTGAAACAACTTGATATTGTTGTAATTAGTGCGCATATGTATGGCACGCTTTCTTTTGAGGAGCAAACGGAAAGGCTTATTACAGCGATAGAAAACCCTTATGCGAAAATACTTGGACATCCGACCGGCCGGCTCATAAACAAAAGAGCTCCGATGGAATTTGACATGGAACGCGTTATTGAAGCTTGTGTGAAAAATCATGTTGCGATTGAAATAAATTCAAGTCCGCTTCGCCTCGATTTGCCTGATAAATTCATCAAAATCGCGAAAGATAAAGGCGCTAAATTTGTTATAGATACAGATTCTCACAGCATAGAGCAACCGGATTTCATGGAATATGGCGTTTTTAATGCAAGGCGCGGATGGCTTACAAAAGACGATGTTCTCAACACAAAAAGCTTTGGAAAATTTGACACTTATTTTTAAAAAGGTATAATTTCCCTCAGTAAATTCCCTTATATCCTATAAATTTTATTAAAATGAAAAAAGGTCTAATAATTCTTCTATCAGCTGTGTTTTTATTATCCGGATGTAGCTTTTTTAACAGATTTAAAAGTGAAAGAAGTCGTTTTATCGAAGCTACTTCCGATGCGCTTTGTTTGATTTTCAATTCAGACGATCCGCGTGCGCCTTCTCAAGAAACTTTGGATAAATCCATGGAAGTTTTTTCAGAGTATGGTTTTAACAACAAAGATGAAGCTGGCATGAAAGCTATTTCAGACAAGTATAATGATGAAGAGACAAATAAGACAATCTTAAAGGCTATTCAGGAATGTTCAGGAATTGATATTGAGAGCTTGGCTACAGAAGCTAACACTACAACAACAGAGCCTGTGCTAGATGAGGTAGCAGAACCTACAATCTTAGAAGAGAAACCAGTTAAATAAATAAATGAAAATAGCTTTAGTCCATGATTTTTTGCTTAAGCTTGGAGGAGCTGAACGTGTTCTTAAAGTGCTTACAGAAATGTTCCCTACAGCTCCTATTTTTACTTTGCTTTATGATGAAGAAAAAGTCGGACATATTTTCCCAAAGGAAAGAGTGCGCACTTCTTTTTTGCAGAATTATCCGCGTTTTATAAGAAAGCGTTATAGGCTTCTTACTCACAAAATTCCGCGTGCGATTGAAGAGCTTAATTTTGAAGGATTTGATTGTGTTATAAGTTCGAGCGGGGCTTTTTCGCATGGTATTATCACTCCTCTTGAGACGAAACATATTTGCTACTGTCACTCCCCTATGCGCTATGCGTGGGATTATAGCAATGAATACCTACAAGAAAATAACATTAAAGGGCTTAAGTCTTTTCTTTATGCGCCTTTGATTAAATATTTGCGCGAATGGGATATTATCGCGGCAGACAGGCCTACAAAGTATCTTTCAAATTCGAGACATGTTCAAAAACGTGTAAGCAAATATTACAAAATGGAGAGTGATATCGTTTATCCTCCTGTTGAAGCTGATAAATTTAGAGCAAAAGAAGAACATTCAAATTATTTCTTGATTGTTTCTACATTAACTCCGTACAAAAAAATTGATCTTGCCATCCAACTCTTCAATAAGATAGGCCGAAAACTCATTGTTATCGGTGATGGACCACAGAAAGAATATCTCGAAAGTATTGCCGGTGATAATATCGATTTTCTTGGGTTTAAAGATGACGAAACCGTGAAAGAATACATGGAAAATTGTCGCGCGCTTATTTTCCCAGGAGAAGAAGATTTTGGGATTACGCCTGTTGAAGCGATGGCTTGTGGAAAGCCCGTTTTGGCTTATGGGAAAGGTGGCGTTACCGAGACTGTTGTTTCTGGAAAGACAGGGGAATTTTTCTTTGAGCAAACTGTTGAAGCTATGGAAGACGGGCTCGCAAGGCTTATGTATAACGAAAAATTCTATTCTCCACATACTATTCGCCGACATGCTCAAAATTTTTCAAGAGAAATATTTGAAAAAAAGATTAAACAGGCTCTCAGAATGTGCTAGTATGCTTTTCCAACCAAGAAAAAAACATGGAAAAAATAGCTTTATACAGAAAATATAGGCCTCACAATTTCGACAATCTTGTGGGACAGGAGCACATAAAAACGACTTTGGTTAATGCGTTTAAGTCTCAAAATGTTTCTCATGCTTATCTTTTTACGGGACCTAGGGGAACCGGAAAAACCTCAACAGCAAGGCTTATTGCGAAAGCTTTGAATTGCAGTGATTTGAAAGATAATTACGAGCCATGCGACAAATGTGAATTTTGCACGGAGATAAACGATGGAAGACTAATTGATATTATAGAAATTGATGCCGCTTCCAATAGAGGTATAGATGAAGTTCGTGATCTTAAAGAGAAAATTCAGTTTTCTCCTACTCGCTCAAAATATAAAGTTTATATAATAGATGAGGTGCACATGATGACTAAAGAGGCTTTTAATGCCTTGCTTAAGACACTTGAAGAACCTCCGGCTCATGCATATTTCATTCTTGCTACAACTGAAGCCCACAAAATTCCTGAAACAATTATTTCAAGATGTCAGCGTTTTGATTTTAAACGTGTTACGGGAAAAGCTATCATGACGAGACTTAATTATATCGCTCAGCTTGAGGGAATAACCGCAGAAGACAAAGCTCTTGAGGCAATCAGCAGATATGTCGACGGCGGGATGAGAGATGCTATCGGTTTAGTTGAACAACTAACAGTAAATGGTTCTTTGACTTTTGAACACGTGAAAGAAATTCTCGGCATAACAAGTTATATTTTGCTTGAAGAACTTTATTCAGCTATTGAGAAAAAAGATGTAAAAGATTCTCTTCGAATTGTACATGATATGCACGATCAAGGATGTGATTTGAAACAATTTATTCATGAATTTATAGAAGATTTGAGAACTAAACTTCTTGATAGCGTGATGAAAAATGATTTTGAAAAATCCGCTTGGCTTATAAAAGTTGTTGAGGCGTTTCAATTTGCTTATGAAAAAACGAACACAATGAGTATACCTCAATTACCTCTTGAAATAGCCATTATTCGAGTTGCCGGAAATTTAAAAGAAGAAGTTGTGAAAGAAAAAATCATCAAACCTGTTGCCCCTGTTTCAATTGCACGTGAACATGCTCCGATAAATGTTCCTGTAAAAAAAGAAACTCCGACTTCGATTGCGATAGATTCCGGAGTTACTCCCGATTTTACAATTGAAAAAATTATTGAAGGATGGCCAAGAATAGTTGAAAGAACAAAAGCTCCAGCGCTTAGAATGTCAGTAAAAAACGCTTCTCCTTTTAGGCTTGATGGTTCCGATTTGACGCTTGCGTTTTCATCGACTTTTCATAAAGACAAAGTAATGGAACACGATTATAGGGTTGAACTTGAGGAAATCATCACTTCGGTTTTTGGGCATGGTATTCGGATTTTGTCTGTAATTAAGGATATAGAAATAAAATCCGTCGTGGATGAAAAAGACAATTCCGTTGATGAGGCTTTGGAAATATTTGGAGGGGAAGTCGTAGACTAAAGCATTTTTCTGAGTGTTTCTTCGTCAATGATTTTCACTCCAAGCTCTTTTGCTTTTGTATATTTTTCTCCGGCAGATTCTCCAGCCAAAAGGAAGTCTGTATTTTGGCTTACAGATGAGTGAACAATTCCTCCATTCTTCTTTATTAAATCTTTTGCTTCATCTCTTGAAAGCCCTTCAAGAGCGCCTGTTAATACAAAGGATTTTCCTTTTAGTTTCCCTGTCGAAGTAAGATTTGAAATTTCCAAAACAATTCCAACTTTATATAAATCTTCGAGAAGTTTTTCATTTTTATCATTATTGAACCATTCGTACAATTCATCCCCGATTTTTTCTCCCACACCTTCTATGTTTTTCATTTCTTCCAATGAAAAAGACTTTACCGTTTCTATCAAATCAAGTATTGAAAAAAACTCTTCTTCCTGCGAAGTTTCGTCTATTTCAAACAATTGGTTTTGCGATAGTTTAACTTTTTCTCTTTCAATTTTTTTATTCGATTTTTTCTGATGTTGAATTATATATTTTGCAAAATCATAACTTCCCTGTTCCCCCAAATACCTGATACCAATGGCAAAAAGAAATTTATCCAATTCTATTTTTTTGGATTTTTCTATGCTATTCATTAAATTATCCGCTTTTTTATCTTTGAAAAATTCCATTCCCATGAGGTCTTCTTTTTTAAGTAAGAAAATGTCCGGAAACTTTTGTATAAGCCCTTCATCAATCATTTGTTCAACGACTTTTTCTCCAAGCCCGTCGATATTAAAAGCTTTTTTTGAAACAAAATGTATAAGTTTTTCTTTTTCAACTGCGTAACAATTTTTGTTTGTACATCTATATGCGGACTCCCCTTCTTTTCTTTCTATATCCGACCCGCAAACAGGGCATTTTTTTGGAAAATGAAATTGTTTTTCTTTGCCTGTCCTTAGATCTTTTATCACGGAGACAACTTCCGGAATTACATCTCCGGCTTTTTGTATTATTACTGTGTCTCCAATTCTAATATCTTTTTTATTTATTTCATCTTCATTGTGAAGAGTCGCGCGCGAAATTGTTGATCCTGCAACCAATGTCGGCGTCATAACTGCAACAGGAGTAATCGCTCCGGTTCGTCCGACTTGTAAAATTATATCCAAAATTTGGCTTGAGACTTGTGCCGCCGGAAATTTATATGCGACTGCGTACCTCGGAGCTTTTGCTGTATATCCAAGCCGTTCTTGAACGTTAAAATCATTTACTTTTATAACAATTCCGTCGATTTCAAATCCTAAACTTTCTCTTTTTTTTGCCCATTTTTCACAAAATTTTATTACTTCATCAATTGATTTTAATTTTTCATAATAATCACAAACAGGAAACCCAAGTGATTTAAATTTTTCCAAAATTTCTTCCTGTGTAGTTATTTTTTCACTTAAATTAGTTTTATCAACATGATAAAAAAACATAGATAAACCACGCTGTGCTGTAACTTTCGGATCAAGCTGTCTTACCGCTCCCGCAGCCGCATTTCTCGGATTTGCAAAAGGCTCTAAGCCATTTTTCTTTTGATACTCGTTCATCCTTTCAAATTCTTTTTTTGGCAAATAAACTTCCCCTGAAACTTCGACGTCTATTCCTTCGTTTAATTGAAGCGGCACCGCTTCAATGGTTTTTACCGCATGAGTCACATCTTCCCCTTCTATCCCGTTTCCTCTCGTCAAAGCTCTCACAAATTTTCCTTTTTCATAAAGAATTGTTATGTTTAATCCGTCGATTTTTAATTCACAAACAAACTCTTTTTTTTCAGGGACTATTTTGTCGATTCGCTCTTCCCAATCACGAATTTCCTCCTGCGAAAAAACATCGGCCAAACTTTTTTTCGGAGTCGTATGTTTTATTTTTTTGAATTTTCCTGACAAAACGCTTCCCACTCTTTGAGTTGGAGAATCAGGAGTAATAAACTCAGGATATTCCTGTTCCAATCCGATTAATTCTTTTTTCAAAGAATCTCTTACCGACTCGGAAACTTCGGTCTCATTTAAAACAAAGTATTTGTAATTTAACTTGTTGATTTTTTCCTTAAGCTTTTCTATTCTTATTTTAGCTTCTTCTTTATTCATGGATTTGTTGATTTCTAAGCATAATTCTGCTATAATTTAAGGATTAATTCAATGAAAAATGGATTCACAGACAAATAATCAAATAGACCCCGACACACAAAAGACTCTAAACACGCCTTTGGCTATACCTTCGGGAAATGACCCTAAAGATGAGGAATTTTTGAACTTGGTTCTTGATTTAACATCAAAAGGAAAAATTGATTTGTATAAGCCTGATACTTTGATTGACCATACGACATATGATCAACTTCCCGTAGACAAAAAAGGAAAAGTTGATATTGAAGCGTTTAATATGCTTTCGGCAATTAGAGACATTAAAGGGCTTGTTGATGGCGGTTTTAGAGAGACATTCCAAGTCCAAAACCTTGTTCAGAGGGTAAGAAACGCAAAAGAAAGACTTGAAACTTCGGGCGGTAATGTATTTATAATCTAGTAGATGGCACAAATTTCACAACAAATATTGGTAGATAAAAATAAAACTGCCGAGCAGTACCTTACTGAAGCAGAATCTTTTTATATTATTCCGAAGATTATAAGAGAAAAATTTCCCGATCTTATAAAACTCATTTTTGAAACTGAGTCTATGAATATAGAGGAACGTGAATATTGGCTTCAAATTATGCCGATAATGTCTGAAGAGCAAATAAGCAAATTTAGGGGCATACTTGTTAATGAGAGGGATCAGCTTGCGAAACTTGACCAAGAATATTCAACGGAAGTAATGCCTGGAACTGCGCAAACACCTCAAATGACGGAAGTTAATATGAAAGAAAAATTTGCTGAAATAAAAGAAAAAGAAACTTTGAGCAAAGTAGGAGAGAAGAAAGAAGAAGAGGAACTCCTCAAACAACTTCAAAATCTTTAAGAATTTACCTTTTTATTTTCCCGTCGCTTGACTTGCCCAAGTCTTCTATTGGCTTTGCCGTGACCACAAGTCTTTTTAAGTTTGTTCCGACAGGAGTACAAGTGATAAGCGTAAGTTTATTTTCCGGAGTTTGTTTTAAGATTGAAATATCGCTTGGAAGAACGACTTTTATTTCAGTAATTTCATATATATATTTTTTGCCGTCCCAATACATCACGATTTTGTCCCCCACAACTACATCATGTAAAAGCGCAAATACGTCTTTAAATCTTCCGGAATCCCATGGGAAATAGGAACTATGCCCTGTAATAGCCATATTTCCAGATTCTCCAGGGATACTTGTTCCTGGATAGTGGACCACTCCGTCTTGAAGAGCATTTTGCATCTCTTTTTCCAGTGCGCTCCAATCTCGTCTTATCAAACTTTCACTGCTGATCCTTACAATCGGCAGATTTTGGTTTATACGAGGGATTATTAACCTGTTGTCGCTTGGAGATATTTCCAAATTTAAAGCCGGAATACTTTGTGTATTTAGTGTGTTTGCTTGTAAAACATTAGCTGTTCCTTTTGATTCGGTAAGCTTGTTTAAAGGGCTTTCAACTTGGGTTCCGGTAAACTTTTGAACCTCATTTTTCGCAATTTTGTAATAGGCGGACCAATTTAAGGCCAAAATACCTATTCCAAGGATTACCGCACTGGCTATAATCTGACGAGCCGCGTCTTTAAATATGTTTTTAAGTGTTCTTTTTTCTTTTTCCGGCTCAGTTTTTTCCTGCAAAACTTCGTGTTTTACCTCATTTTGTTCCGCTTCATTTGAGCTTATGTGTATCTTGAAATATTCCGTCATTTATTTTGTTTTTGTTTAAATCTATTCATTCTACTCTTTTTTAAGCCATTTTTCAATGCTCTAAGTATTAAAAAAGTTGACTAAACAGCCTTTTTGTGACATGCTTTTTTCATCCTTTTAGGTGCTAATTTACCGCTTTTATGGTGCAAAGAGATTACAGTAAGTATTTCGATCTTAATGCTTTGATTAAAAGTATTAAAAAATACCTGCCGGATTTCGATGAAAAAAAATTCCAAAAAGCTTTTGATTTTGCAGAAGATGCCCATTTTGGGCAGATGAGAAAGGATAATGAAACTCCTTACATTGTTCATCCTGTTACGGTTGTTTCAATTTTGACGGAAATACATGCAGGGCAAGATGTGCTTATTAGTGCGCTTCTTCATGATGTTCCGGAAGACACGAGTCATGGTATAGATGAAATAAAAAAACT
The DNA here is from genome assembly GCA_023231115.1 of Candidatus Altimarinota bacterium. Classification (GTDB taxonomy): domain Bacteria; phylum Patescibacteriota; class Gracilibacteria; order UBA1369; family LOWO2-01-FULL-3; genus UM-FILTER-38-24. The sequence continues at coordinate 83,595 of JALNWA010000001.1, read as the reverse complement.
TTTCGGTGAAAAAATCGCATTTCTTGTTGATGGCATTACAAAATTGGCGAAAGTGCATTATCAGAGCAATATGCCGGAAAGAGAAGTTGAATCTTTGAAAAAACTTTTGTTGCACAGCGTAAAAGATCCTCGAGTTATTCTTATAAAACTTGCGGATAGACTTCACAACATGAGAACTCTGCATTTCATTGATAAGCCCGAGAAACGCTTAAGGATCTCAAGAGAGACGTTGGACGTTTATGTCCCTATCTCAAATCTCATTGGTATTCAGGCCTTCAAATCAGAGCTTGAGAACTTGTGTTTCAAGTATATTTTCCCTCCTGAATACGAAAAATTGAAGCAGAAAGTTGAAGAAAATAACATAAGACACAAAGATAGCGTTGATGAATTTATAAAAGATCTTTCCTCTAAGTTAAAAAGTGCAAAAATCAAAACTAAAATTTACGAAAAGGAGAAAAATTTATACAACATATATAAAAAAATAAAACTTGAGGGAAAAACAATTGATGAGGTAAAAGACAGAATTGCGGTAAGAATTGTTGTGGATGATATATCAAGTTGTTATCAAGCGCTTGGGGTTATTCACGGCTTATATGTGCCAAAAGTCGGAAGGTTTAAAGATTACATTGCAAATCCAAAAATGAATGGTTACCAAAGTCTGCATACAACTGTTTTTGGACTCGATGGATTGCTTTCAGAAATACAAATAAGGACCAGCGAAATGCAAAAACAAACCGATTACGGCCTTATTCCTTCTTTGTTAAACAAGAAAAATTCTGAAAATATTTTTTCATCTTGGATGAGCAATGTTTTTGAATCGGAAAATCAATTGTATGCCAGTGAAAATTTCCTTGAACAATTAAAATCCGATGTATTTCAGGATAAAATATTTGTATTTACTCCAAAGGGAAAACGCATAGATTTGCCAAAGGATGCTTCCGCCATAGATTTTGCTTATGCTATTTCATCCGATGTTGGAGATCATTCCTGTAAAGCTGAAATAAACGGATACATTTCCCCTATCATTACAGGATTAAAAACCGGCGACATTATTGAAGTGATAACTTCTGAAAATTGCTCCCCTGAAATTTCTTGGCTTTCTTTTGCCAAGACAAATTTTGCAAAATCAAAAATAAGAGAATACCTCGTGGAAGTTGCTGATGAATCAAAGATAAAAGAAGGGAAAAGAATTCTCCAAAAAGAGTTTGATATTGCCGGTCTTGGTCTTATAACTGACTTTAATTTTAAGAAATCCAAAGAAGTGCTTTGTGCCAGCATGCATAAAGATTTTTGTGACATGCAAAGTATCTTTATGGCTATAGGAGAAGGAAATTTTAAAGTTGCTGATGTTGTAAAATCCCTTGCGAAAAAAAAGACTGACAGAAAAAAAGTTAATTTAAGAATTGTTGCAAAAAACAGATTTGGACTTTTAAAAGATGTTTCTGAAATCTTGTACAAATATTCTTCAGATGTAAATTATTTGAAAGGGTATGCGTCGAAGAGACAAGAGGAAGCATATTTTTCCGTTCAGATAGTTGTTGATGACACAGAAAATGTTGAAAAGATTTTTCATGAGTTAGACAGAATGGATGGGTTTAAATATGCTTATAGATTTTCTTATTTTGGTATTTATTTCACTTATCTTTTTGCTCTTTTTACGGTTGCGATATGGGTTATTCATCCCTTGATTATCCCTTTTATCGACGACATTCCAATCGCGAAAGACTCAGAACTTATTTTTAATGCCATTTTGGATGCAGGTCTTTTGGTTTTGTTTATGTGTGTTTTTTATCTTACTGATATTATAAGAAAATTTTTCCCTGTGATTAGAAATAAAAAAAGATTTTTGGTTTTTTCCATGGGTGTTCCTATTTTAGCCTCAATCTTCCTTTTATTTGAATTGTTTTATTTCGATTTGGAATTAAGTTGGACAACTTTGATAATAGAAATAGCCATGATTTATTTATATCTTGGCTTCAATTTCGTAAACTTCAGAAAATATTTTAATTAGCAAATCTGAAGTGCATAGAGTCTCCGTCCTGAACTAAATATTCTTTTCCTTCAATTCTTAAAAGGCCCAATTCTTTGGCTTTCACTTCGCTTCCGGCTTCCAAAAGTTTTTGCCAGTTTATTACTTCGGCTTTTATAAACCCTTTTTCAAAATCAGTATGAATTACTCCGGCCGCTTGAGGGGCAAGAGTCCCCTTCTTTATAGTCCATGCTCGTGATTCTTGTGGGCCTGTCGTGAAGTATGTGATAAGCCCAAGCGTTTCGTATGCCGTACGGATCAATGCGTTTAAACCGGTTTCTTTTAAGCCAAGCTCTTTTAGATATTCGTATGCTTCTTCTTCGTTTAAATCCCCAAGTTCTTCTTCTATTTTTGCGCAAACCGGAATAATTTTATTTTCATCTTTTACATCAAGCATTTCCGCAAACTTTTTTCTGTCGGCGGTTTTTATTTCGTCTTCGCTTAAATTGATTATGTAAAAATTTGGCTTCATTGTGAGCAAATGTAAATCTTCTATTTTCTCTTTTTCATCGTCTGTTAAATCTATATCAACCGCCATAACTCCTTTTTGCAAATTTTCCAAAACTTTTGCCACCAAAGATGCATATGTTTTCTTTTCTTTGTCTCCTGATTTTGAATCTGAAATCGCCTTATCCAAGCGCTTTTCCGTCGTTTGCATGTCAGCGATGATTAATTCTGATTCTATAACTTCTTTATCAATTTTTGGGTCAACATTTCCGTGAACATGAATAACATTTGAATCATGAAAAACTCTAACTATGTGAGCTATTGCGTTACATTCTCTTATGTGTGAAAGAAATTTATTGCCGAGGCCTTCTCCCGTACTTGCGCCTTTTACAAGCCCTGCAATGTCCACAAATTCTATTGTCGCAGGAATTGTTTTTGCTGATTTTGAAAATTCAGTAAGTTTTTTTAGTCTAAAATCTGGAACTTCCACTATTCCGACATTCGGGTCAATTGTACAAAAAGGATAATTCGCCGCTTGAGCGCATTTTGTCCTTGTTAATGCGTTAAATAGCGTTGATTTACCTACATTTGGGAGTCCTACAATTCCTATTTTTAGAGACATTTTTTAAGTTCTTTAACTGTTAATTGTCCTTCAGCCGTCATATTTTTTTTATCCAGCGGTGCGTACATTAAATAATTTCCGAGCAAATGTCCAGCAGTGCGGGATAATTTGCCTTTATCTCCCATGCAAATACATATCGCATTTTGCCCTTTTTCTTTTAGATCTGACAAAACTTTTAATATTCTAAAATTGTCTGACAAATCATTCGCGAAAGTTGCTATTTTAAAAATATCCGGTTTTTTTATTTTCATTTTTGAAATTATTTTTTTCAAATCGGAATCTTTTGGTGTTTTTTTGAAATCATGAAACGACATTATTATCTTTGTTTTTGGGCTTATTTCTCTTATTTTATTGATTATTGATTTTTCTGTTTTTATATCTACGTCTATATATTCTATTTTTTTTCTTAAAATCGTTTTTAGATTTTCAATATTCCCCTGCCATTTATATATTACTTCTTTTTTTTTATTTTTCATTAATTCCTCTAAATTTTTTTCTGAAAAATCCAAAATTTCGTCAAACCATATTTCGCTTACATCAGCGACTTTTTGAGCTGAGACCATCATTTTAATGGCTTTTCTACTGCTAATTTGGCTTATAGGAACGCAAATCATGGCTTAATTAAAACCATTTCTCTGTGTTTTTGTCAACTTTATCTTTTTTACATTTTTAAGATTATACGTATAATTCCTTTTGTTGTGACTATGCAAGTCACTTTTAAACACATATTAATTTTTAACCTATATGGCTATGAAGAAAGTTGCATTATCTCTAGCTGTAGTTGCTATGCTTTCTCTAGTTGGATGTTCAGCTTCAGTTGAGGCTCCAGCTACAGAGACTCCAGCAGTTGACGAAACAACAGTTGTTGTTCCAGAAGCTCCAGCTACAGAAACTCCAGCTGTTGTTGAAACAGCTCCAGCAGTTAAGTAATTATAAAATTACTTTCAAAAAAAAAGGGCCCCAGAATATGGGACTCTTTTCTTTTGTGTTTTCTTTAGAATAGAACTTCTTCCTTTATTCCTATTCCCGCCTCCTTTCTTTCTCGAACAGACTTGTGTTTTCTCTCTTTTCTCATCATGGCAATGTGCTTTTTAATCTGCACAATTACCCTATCCTTTGCGAGATCTACCGCTTTCGTTATCAAATGGCTGGCTTCTTTTGCGACAATTTGTTTTGTCGGCAATATAACTGACAACTCCACTTCATAAGCATCGTGCTTATCGAACTTTTCGATGTTCGCCCTCATAAGGGTCGCATTCTGTGGAAACGTATTCAGAAGATTTTCGATACTCTCCCGTTTTGTTTCCACATATTCAGCAAAAGAGCTTTCTTCTGCCTTTGTTAGGTTCTTGTGAAAGAAAGTTATTTCCATAAGATATTTTTGTTATGGATTACGTTTTTATAATAGTCTTTTTTTAGAAAAGCGCCATTGTATTTTTCAGTAAAATGTGTTATTATATATGTGCAATTGGGATATGGAACGTAAGTTTTATATTTTAATTGCCCCACTGATTCCTCTTTATAACGCAAGTTATACGGATGGAAATCAGCTCTCCGGTATTCTTTTGATAGGAGCGATCCTATTCAAAAGTTACCACCAGGAAACGGATTCTTAAAATTATATTTTGAGGGTCCGTTTTCTTTTTGTAATTTGCCTTTTAAATCGGATTGTTAACGCTTAACCTTCTTAACTTCGGAGGTGATTGGCGTAGTAGAACTGCTTGATCCGACAGAGTCGTCTCTTAGGAAGACAACGTAAAAATTTCCACTTTGGCCAAGAGAGATGTCTTTTGCCGTATTTACTTGATCCGGAGTTTTATCAAAATTTCCGTTATCCGGAACCTCTAATTTTGCCCATAGAAGGAATCCGACCTTTGGAATCGCTTGGTAATAATATCCTTTTTCGCAAGTTATTGAGCCAAAACTTTGTGGACCGGATTGATCGCTTGGAATACCAATTTCCTCCGAAAAGCTTTCTGAGATTTCAGTGATTTTTTCAACACATTGTGAATTTGCAGGATATGGATTGCCCTCTAAATTTGAGCTTACTAGTGCCATTTCAATTCTTTGAACATCTGCTATCCTTGCAGTATCTCTGCCCTTTTTTGGTGCCTCTGAAAGAGAGCCCTGAAGACCCTTGATTAATTCTTGCAAGTCCGACAAAGACATTTCTAATTTTAAATCAAAAATTGTTTCTTTAAACGAAACATCAAACTTCGAAGAAAGGATCTCTTGAGTTGCTAGTAACTGATTTATAATGCTTTTTAACTCAGGAATTGTCTCATCAAACGACTTAATTATTTCTGTATAATAACTTCCTTTATCGCTTGGTGTACCCGGCATAATACTGCTGTCCAAAGCCATAAACTCATCTTTGCTCATTATGTTTGTGGCCATTCCGACACTTAGAGTTTTGTCGTCGATTTTTATATAAAAAATATTGTTTTTTGCCAGAGACGCCATGTACATTAATTTGGATTGCATGGAAATTTCGTTCGCAGGTTCTATGATCATACTTGGATTGTCTTCAGCATTAATAAATCCTGATGCTGAAGCGACAGGAAATATTCCACTTGGGACTGATGGTTGCAAATAAGCCATACCGACAGATACTCCAATAATATTAAGAAGACTCGCATTTTCTTTTACATCAAAGTAAAAAAGGAATTGATTGTCAAAAATATCGCCATTTAATTTCGCTAAATTTGGATTATCATAGAAAGATCCCTCAAAATCGCCTGCAGTTTTTTGGCTTAGAATGAGGAATCCATCTTTTGAGACAATATCTGTATCTTCGAGTAAAGGATTTGATTGAGATTCTATAAAATTTTTCATATCGTCCGCCGCCTCAGGTGAAGTGAATTGTAGAGTTGCCTGAATGGATTCTTTTTGATTACTATTTTTAGATACAAGGAGCGCATTTTTAAAACTGCTCACTTTGTCTTGGATTGGTAGCCCCAAAGTTTTGATAAAGTTGGTGGTGTTTTCGTCGTTGCGAATTATTATGAACGCTGAAGCATCAGCCCCAACTGCATATTTGTCGAATTCCGGTGGCAGAAAATGTGCTTGTGCAGTATTAAAGAATTTTTGATAAAGAAAAAATCCTCCGACCGCAATCAAAATGACAGCTAAAACCGCTATTGAGATTTTTATAATAGTTTTTTGTGATTGATTTTCGGGAGTTGGCTGTGGAATTAGCGGTTGTACTTGCTGTACAGGAGGTTGTGTTGATGGTTGCGTTGAGTCGGTCAAATTTTCCATAGGTTTTGATAAAGGATAGGGCTATTTTTTATATCTTAGTCTAAAAGGCTGAGATAAATCAAAACTAAAATATCAAATCTGTTTTACAAGAAGTGGTGCGTAGTCGTAGAGGACGTTCGGACTATACTACACGTGAAATCTATAGACTTATTTTCTGAGATTTGATTTAATATGGCCTTATATTTGCATGTATATGAACGAGCAGTTTAAGGGATACATAGAGGAATATGGTGGCAAGCATGGTCCGTTACTTTATTTTCGAGAACGGGTGCCTAATGGTGCTGATTTAGTTCCACCTATGGAGATTGCCAATCTTCAGGATCTTGTTAATCGACAAATCGACCGAGGGATTGCAGGTGGTGTAAAGACAGCCTGCAGAGAACTTGGAGTTAATAAATTCATCGCTCGAACAAGTTTGAAAGGTTTTGGTGATTTTGACGGACTTGTTGATGCAATGCCTACGATGCGTGATTTTCCTGTTCACTTACTTGATAATCCTTCTTATCCCGGAGGTGTTGCCGATTCACTCATGGATGAGTGCGAAAATCCAAGACTTAGGAGATATGCTGAAAAAGAGGGTATTAAATTTGATCCAGCTAATGTAACTGTTTCGTTTTCACCACAATTTGATTATCCCCTCTCCACTATAACTGAACATCCAAATCGCCCGAAAATCACTATGGTGGATGTCTACAAACCTCTCGTTGATAGAGGTGATACGTATGAGGAACTTAATGAAAGCGTTACGGGAACCATGAATTATGAAGGTGCTTTACCTATGCGTGAAAATGAGTCCCATTTTTCGTCGTCGCGCCTCGAAAATGCCATGATGATTAGACGTATTGTTGAAGAGGCAGGGGTTTTGGATCATGAGGATATGGCGTATCAATATGAGGGAGCCAGTCGCAAGGACAAGCCAGACTGGCTATTACAGATACGTGCTTTTGCTCCTCGAAGAATTGCTGATTTTACATTGGGAGGCTATGACCCTTGCATAGAAGAATTTGGGGGAAGGATTATGGGAATAACACCTAAAGAGGGCATTTCTCTGCCTCACTTGCAAGTAGAGGAACGCGATGAAGCTGTTAGATTTGAAGAGCATAACCCTTCTTTGCTGTACTTCTTATCACTTTATCCTTGGGGTGCAACGCCAAAATTGAAATTGACTGAACAACTCCAAAACATTCGCGGATACGCGCTCCCCTCCAAGCCAGCACTGTCTCATCAGAACACTCGTTTTGCTCAAGCTTGTTTACGTTGTGATTATGGATTTGTCGAATTAGGTGATTCTCCTCGGTCTTTTCTCTTTAAACTTGGAGATACTCTGCGGATAATCTCCGATGGTATTACGAGGGTAATCGAGAGAGTGTAAGGAAAACACCAATGCTCTACCAATGAGCTACATTTGACACAATATGAGGTGGTGCTTTATCATTGGCCACTATAATGAAATCACTATGTTGTCATCAGTAAATAAAATCGGCGAAAATATATTGGGAATTGCCCCTAGGCCACATGCAAAAGGAGCTTATCAATCACTTCTATTAAGGACTATTTTATCTGCATCGTTAATTACTGCCTGCAGACCCGTTGAGGAACCTGTAAGACCAAACATTCCTAATATCGTTGATGAACATGTTGCAACTCCCGAAACTCATGAAGTTCCTGTTGCTCCCGTGATTCCTTTACCTACTGCTCCTTTACCTGTTTATCCAAGGGCCGAAAGAACTAACACGCATTATGTTGTTGATGAAAAAGTTGTAACCATTCTTCCAACTTTTTCGGTTGAAAAAGACGGAAGAGAAGCCGGAAATGTTGTTAAAAAAATTATTTCATTAACTCCCAGCTATACTTACTCTGATGAAACAGGAAACTGTTTGGCTAAAGCAAGACGTGCCATTTTTTCATGGGGGAATAAAGTAGAAGTGAGTGATTGTAGCGATCATGAAATAGCCACAATTCAAGAAAATGTGATAGAAAGCATGCTTGGCTTTGGCATTAAAACATCATATAGAATAATGAGTCCTGATGAAAAAGTTATCGCCACCTCAGAGGCTGTATCTTTTTTGACGACCAATTTTGCCGTCATGAATTCTGATGGTACGCCAGCAATGCATGCAAATAGGCCTATTGTAAATATAGCGGGAGATACTTGGACGATGAATGTCGAAGAATCTGATGTCGACGATCGCGTATTTATTTTATTAGTCGCTTTCAAGACGGATGCGGACAATGACCGTCAAAAAAAACAGGAAGACAGAAGAAGAGAGGAAGATCGAAGAAGAGATGAGGATCGAAGAAGAGACGACGATAGAAGAAGGGATGATGATCGAAGAAGGGACGACGATTGGAGAAGAGACGATTGGTAAAATCGGGATGTGGATTTTTCAGTTTTAAAAGTGGTGCCGAGGGGCAGAATCGGACTGCCTACACGTGGATTTTCAATCCACTGCTCTACCAATGAGCTACCCCGGCTTGGAGTTTTACATGGAGATTTTACGGGTATGGCTTTTATAAATCAATGTTTTTTTGTATAATGCCCGCATGATAGACAAATACAAATTAAAAAAACTTGCTGATATTGTTGTAAATTATTCAATCGCTTTGAAAAAAGGTGAGAGGATTTTGCTGAGAGGATACGGATTTGAGAGCTATCCCCTGCTAAAAGAAATTTATGAAGAATGTGTAAAAGCCGGGGCAATTGCTATCGATGTTCGTTTTTCAAATGATGAACTTAGCAAAATATTTTTCAAAAATGCAGACATAAATCAGCTAAAACATTTGAGTGATTTGGATAAACAAGTTGCAGATAGTTATGACGCTATGGTTCAAATTCTTGCGGACACAAATCCTTATGAACTCAAAGAAGTTGATTTTGAAAAACTTAATATTTCCCAAGAAGCGCGAAAACCATTGAGCGATATTTTGCATAAAAAGAGATGGTGTTTGCTTGCCTACCCCACAAATTCTTCTGCAATAATGGCTAACAGAAGCCTAGAAGAATGGGAGGATTTTATTTTGGACAGTTGTTTGCTCGATTGGAAAAAAGAAGAAAAACTGCAGGAAAAATTTATAGAGCTTGTAAAAAAAGTAAAAAAAATAAGAATTACCGGAGAAGAAACGGATTTGGAAGTTTCTGTTGCGGGACAAAAATGGATTACCTGCTGCGGAAAATGTAATTTGCCGGATGGGGAAATTTTCACTTCTCCTGTTCGCGACTCTGTGAATGGAGTTATAAAATATAATGTACCTACTCATTATCAATCACATGATTTTAATTGGGTAAAACTTACGCTTAAAGACGGAAAAGTTGTTGAGTCTGATTCCGATCACAAAATTGCACTTACAAAACTTCTTGATACAGATAAAGGCTCAAGATATTTTGGAGAGTTCGCTTTTGGGCTTAATGATCAGATAAAAACATGGACGCGTCAAATTCTTTTTGATGAAAAAATGGGCAAAAGTTTGCATATGGCGTTGGGCAAATGTTATGATGAGTGCCCAAATGGAAATGATTCGAGCATACATTGGGATTTGATATTTAATTTCAAGTGGGCGGATGCGGAAATATATTTTGACGGCAAAAAGGTCTACTCAAAGACAAAATGGTGCGATAAAAAATTTGATTTCTTAAATTAATTAATTAAATAAATAAAAAATATGAAAAAACTTTCAAACAAATTTCTTCCTATTTCTATTCTTATAGGTTCTGTACTTATTTCCGGAGCGCTTGTGTTTTTCGGATATGAATATAGCAATCAGATGACTACCGACGTTTTCAATGCGAGAGTTGAAGAAGGAATAAAAGCATTTATTACAAAACAACAAGCGGCTCAACCTGAAGATAAAACAGGGACTGTAGTTACAGGTGATTTTACTGATGATGATGCGGTTTTAGGGGATAGCGGAGCTAAAGTTACTATGATTGAATTTTCTGATTATCAATGTCCTGTTTGCCAAAGATTCCACGAAGAAGTTTTTGGAGCGCTTAAAACAAAATATATAGATACAGGAAAAATGAATTTTGTTTATAGAGATCTTCCACTTACTTCAATCCATCCGATGGCTTATCCTGCGGCTCTTGCAACTGAGTGTGCAAAAGATCAAGGCGGAGATGAAATGTTCTTTGCAATGCATGAAAATATTTTCGCGTCAGCACTTACAGAAGAAATGACGGCAGAAAGCTTGAGGAAATCAGCAGGTAAGGCTGGAGCAAATCTAACTGAATTCGATTCTTGTGTAGCTACCGATAAATTTAAAGATGAAATCGCAAAAGATGCTCAAGATGCCGCGGATCTTGGATTTAGAGGAACTCCTGGCTTCTTAATAAACGGCTATATGATGGACGGAATGTACAGCGTTGAGGCTTACGAACAAGTCATTGATGCGGCTTTGGCGAAATAAGCCAAAGAAAAGCTTGGTATATTTAAATTTTCATTCCACTAAACTATTTGAGAGCCCTAACATGTACGGGCTCTCAAATGTTGCATATGCATGCATAAGCAACAGGTTTAGTAAGTCATAAAAATTTAAATACACCAAGCTTTTATAACTGTTTCGCCAAAGCCTTATTTATATAACATGAATTTGAATTTAACGCCGTTTTCTTCGTCTTCTTTTAGGAGTTGTTTGTTTGAGAATTTGGCTGGGATCTCAGGAAAATGCGTATCGCATTCGTATTCTTTTTCAACGAATGTTATGTAAAGTCCTGTGAGGTTTGGATAGGATAAAGATTCCTGAAAAAGAGTTGCACCGCCGATTATGAAGATTGTTTCGATGTCATCCCCTGCTAAATTTACGGCATCCTCTAGAGAAGAACTTACTTCAACTCCTTCTATTTTTAGAGATGCGTCGCGTGTTAGCACTACATTTTTTCGATCTTTTAGCGGACGATATTTTTCAGGTAAAGAATACCAAGTATTTTTGCCCATGATTACCATGTTTTTTTTGCTTGGATCTTTGACCGCTGTTGTGATTTCTTTGAAATATTGCGTTTCTTTTTTGAAATGCCATGGCATTAGATTGTCCTTTCCTATGCCATTTTTGCAGTCCACTGCGACTATTATGTAAACTTCTTTATTACTCATGACTTTATTATACAGCTACTGCAAATTTTATAAATGCCTCGTGCTCGTAATTTTTTAATTCGAAATCTTCGAATTTTAAATCCCAAAAAGGTTTTTTTGCTATAACCAACTGCGGTAATTTGTGTGTCGGTCTTTTTATTTGTTCTTTTATTCCATCCAAATGATTTGAATAAATGTGTGTATCTCCAGTTGTATGAACGAAATATCTTGGAGTTAAGTTACATTCCTGTGCGACCATCATCAAAAGCGTCGCATAGCTCGCAATATTGTATGGTACGCCAAGCGCGACATCCGCACTTCTCTGATAGAGCTGTACGTCCAAAAACTCTCCTACAACGTAAAATTGGAAGAATGCGTGACAAGGAGGTAAAGCCATTCTATCCAAGTCCGCAACATTCCACGCATTTACAATTATTCTTCGTGAATCAGGATTATTTTTTATTGTATCTATCGCTATTTGAATTTGATCAATGTGGCTTTTTTTATATGTTTTCTGATCTTCATCCAAAGTAAATTTCTCCCATTTTCTCCATTGGTAGCCGTAAATAGGCCCCAAGTTTCCGTCTTTGTCCGCCCATGCATCCCAAATCGGAGTGTGCTCTGTTAATTCATCGTTGATGTTTGTAGACCCTTTTAAAAACCAAAGTAACTCTCTTAAAATTCCTGCGTAGCTAACTTTTTTTGTTGTAACCATCGGAAATCCTTCGCGCAAATCGTATCTTTTTTGCGTACCGAAAATTGAGATAGTTCCCGTTCCTGTTCTGTCTTTTTTTTCGACTCCATTTTCCAAAACTTCTTTTACTAATTCCAAATATTGTTTCATATATTTATTTTTATAGTATCTGTATCTTTGTGAATTTTACTTCCTGTTGTTTTGTCTTGTCCCTGATATTTTCCGCTATATGGAGACCTTGCTGGGGCATCCATCTTGCAACAAACAAGCTGACAAATTCTTTTCCCAGCCTGTAATCTTATTGGAAGTGGGCTTGCGTTGAATAGTTCCAGCGTAATTCTTCCTTCAAATCCCGGATCAACCCATCCTGCATTTTGAATAAAAAGTCCAATTCTACCAATAGAGCTTCTGCCCTCTACGAATGCCGTAATGTCGTTTGGAAGTTTTACATATTCCTGTGTCGTTGCTAGCAAAAATGAATTTGGGGGAATCACAATATTGTCATTATTTATTTCTCTATATTTAATTTCCGAGTCCAAAGTTATTATTTCCGCTTCATTTTCTTCAATAACCAAAAAGTGTGTACCAAGCCTTAAATCAATCGATGCCGGCTGTATGGATTTTTCATCGACAGGATCAATTACAATAATTTTTTCCTTAATTAAACGCTCTAAAGTTTGGTCTGAAAGAATCATTTTTATTTGTTATGTTGCAACAAACTTTTATCTTATTTTAAGCTCTTTGTCTAATATTTCAAAAAATTCTTTTAGCATATTTTTGCCATTCAAGCTCTTTGTTAGCTTGCCCTTGATGTAAACTTGCGCTGTTTGTTTTTCTTGATGCCCCGGCAACATTATTGCGATATCTGCTTTTTTACATTCCCCCGGTCCATTTACGATACAACCCATTATTGCGACATGAAGATTTTTTGTCTTTTTATATTTTTTTATGTGGTCATTTATTTTTTCAACCATGGCTAAAAAATATTTTTTGTTTGTTCTTCCGCATCCCGGACAACTTGTGATTTTTGGCGTGAATGTGCGAAGATTTAGCGTTTGTAGAATATTTTTACACACTTCAACTTCTTTTGTTCTGCTATCATTTTTTGATGGAGTTATTGAAACCCTGATAGTGTCCCCAATTCCTTTTTTTAAAAGAATTCCTGTCGCAACAGAACTTGATACAATTCCTTGGGTCCCCGTTCCGGCTTCTGTAAGCCCGACATGGAGTGCGTAGATTTTTCTATTTTTTTTCATTTCTGAAATAAGTCTTTCATGGTCAGAAATAAAATCGACTGCATCCGAACTTTTCAGACTTAATACAATTTTATTTTTTTTGAGTCCTATTTTTTCCGCTTTTTCTACATATTTTAAAATTGCTTTAACTATATCCCCATCAAAAGAGCCTTTGTTTAAGCCTATTCTTACAGGCTTGTCATTTTCTATCGCGATTCTCACGAATTCTTCAAAAGATTTTTCGTTCGCAGGATTTATTCTGTATTTATCTAAAGTTTTTGCGAGTAAAGGATATTTATTTAATAAAATATGTCCGTTAAAATGAAAATCTCCAACAAGTGCTATATTTTCATAACCTTTTTTCTTTAAAATTTTCTTTATTTCAGGAATTGCTTTTGCAGAAGCTTCATCATTTACAGTCATTCGCACTATCTCTGCACCCGCATCATAAAGCTCTATGCACTGTTTTACTGTAGCGTTTATATCTGATGTCGGAGTGTCTGTCATAGATTGAATTACCACTGGAAGCCCTCCTCCAATTTTTACTTTTCCTATTTTTACGATTTCTGATTTCATGTTTAATCTATTACCGCAGATCCCAAGCATATATCATTTTTGTAGAAAACCGCAAACTGTCCTTTCGCGATCCCTTGGTCATTTTTATTGATTTTTACATGCGCTCTTTTTGCCCCGCAGTGCGGGGTTATTTTTGTAATTTTTGCAATATACATTTTTTCTCCGTGACGAAGTTTTACTTTCAAATTTGTATTTGAAGGTAATTTAGACCTAAAAAAATTGTAATCAGTTATTTCAAATTCATTCCTTTTTTTGTTTTTGTCGTGATAATTTTTTGAAACAAAAACTATATTTTTTTTGAGATCTTTTTCGACTACATACCATGGTCCGCCTGCCAATAAAATGCCTTTCCTCTGCCCTATCGTGTAATAATATGTTCCCGTATGTGCTCCTACTTTTTTACCGGTTTCATATTCCAAAATATCTCCTTTTTTCTCTCCCAAATAATGTTTCAAAAAATCACTGTATTTTAATTTTCCAAGGAAACAAATTCCCTGACTGTCTTTTCTGTTTTTGTTTGGAAGATCAAATTTTTCCGCATATTTTCTGACTTGTTTTTTATTCAAATGTCCTATCGGAAACTCTGCACGAGCTAATTGTTTTTGGCTTAATCTTGCCAAAAAATAAGTTTGATCTTTTATTTTATCTGGAGAGCGTTTTAAAAAATATTTCCCTGTTTTTTTTATCACTTGAGCGTAATGTCCCGTCGCAACTTTGTCGAAACTCTTGTCTATTTTATTCAAGAAAAGTCCGAATTTTATATTGTTGTTACACATAATATCCGGATTTGGAGTGCGACCTTTTTTTACTTCTTCAATCGTATATTTCACAACTGTGTCGAAATATTCCTTCTGCATCGGTACGATTTTCAGAGGAATTTTTTCTTTATTACAAACTTCTCGAACATATTTCAAATCTTCCTCCCATGGACACTCCCCCATAAAAGACATCTCGTCCTCAAGCCATATTTTCAAGTAAAAGGCTGTGATATCACAACCTTTTTTTTGTAATAATTTTAATGCTACCGAACTATCTACTCCTCCGGAAAGAAGGACCGCTACTTTCATGTTTTTTGTGGTTTATCTTCTAATTTAGATTAAAACTAATTACCTGCAGGGGAAAAAAAGTCTGAAAAATAAATAATAATAAAAGAATTATCGGGACGTGAATAACATATATCAAAAATGAATGACGTCCCAAAAACAGAACAGGACTTAAAATTTTTGGGCATTTGGCGTCAAGAATTGGGGCATTATCTTTGTATAGGTATTGCCCTATTTCAAGCCCAAAAAATGGCACTGCTATCCATGGGAATATTGAAAAATAATCCAAAGAAGCTATTGTTGTGTTTTTAAATCCGAGAATAAAAAGCAAAATATTTTCTGAATCTATGTTTCTTATAAAGAGACTGATTGCTATTGCCGCTAGACCAAAAATCAACCCCATGTGTTTTTTATTTTTTATTGCCGGCAGAATTAAAATACTTACTGTTATCAGATGGAGTATTCCGAAAATTATAAAATAATCAGGAACAAAAATGTATGTAAGAATTGTTATCGCGAGTGCTCCTGAAAATATTTTTAACGCTCTTTTTATTTGTTGTGCATATGTTTTTTTTGAAATTGCCATCGATACCCCTACAAGTCCCAAAAAAGTGAACTGCACAAATCTTAGGAATGGAAGCCATAAATCCGATAAAATATTTGTGTATGCTATGCCTAAAAAATTTATCGCAAAAATTGTGTGATAAATTATCATGCCTATTACTGCAATTCCCCTGAATAAATCTATTTCTTGAAATCTTTTCATTTATTATTTTAGAATTTTTAGAGCTTCTGTAAATTCTTCCGGCAAATCAGCTCTAAAATGCATTTTTTTGCCTGTTATCGGATGAGTAAAATCCATTTCAGCTGAGTGCAAGAAAAAATGTCTGAATGGCACTATTTTTTGATATTTCACATAATCACTTCTCTCCATATAATCACGATCCATTAAAAGAGCATTGTCCAAAATCCTGAAGTGTTTTCTTATTTGATGAAATTTTCCTGACGTTATTTTGGCTTCAATCAGCGAAGCTTTTACAATTCTAAATTCTCGTAGAACGCTGTATTCAGTTTTTGCAGGAATTTTTACTTTTGGATTTTCTCTTGATGGTAATGGAATTTTTATTTCCCCTTCTTTCTTTTTCAAAATTCCGGTAACTATTGCAAAATATGTTTTTTCTATTTTATCCAATCTTTGTTTTTGCATTATGTTTGTGAAGGCTTCTTTTGTTTTTGCAAAAATCACTAGGCCACTTGTGTCTCTATCTAGCCTATTTACAGGACGTAGCCTCACTCTCTGTTCTTCGTATTTTCCCTTTAATTCGTCTAAAAGATTTTTCTGTTTTTTATTTTCTTTTGCGGCAACCGTCAAAAGACCACGTGGTTTTGAAACCACGAGAACCGCATTGTCTTCAAAAATGATTGTTTTATTTGGCATGCGCGGATATTAGCACATATTGTTAATTGTTGAAAGATGTCAAATTAACATATAGAATGCTGTCGATATTTTTAACATTTTTTAATTTATGGAAAACACTCTTATCAATAAGCTTCTTCCTGATCTGGAATTTGAAGTTTATCAAAATGAGAACACAAAGAAGATGACATTTTCCGATTTCAAAGGGAAATGGCTGATTCTTTTCTTTTATCCTGCTGACTTCACTTTTGTTTGCCCTACTGAACTTTCAGAAATGGCAGACAATTATGAAGAATTCAAGAAATTAAATGCTGAAGTTGTAAGCATGAGCACAGATACCGTTTTCGTGCATAAGGCTTGGCACGACAATTCTCCCGTGATCAAAAAAATCACCTTCCCAATGGGATCCGATCCTACAGGAAATATTTCTCGTGCACTTGGAGTATATATAAACGAAGAAGGACTTGCCTTGCGTGGCACCTTTTTAGTCGATCCTGACGGGAAAATCAAAGTTATGGAAGTACATGACAATTCTGTTGGAAGAAGCGCCACAGAGCTCTTACGTAAGTTACAGGCGGCCATTTATGTCCGTGAAAATCATGGAGAAGTTTGTCCTGCCAGCTGGAAACCCGGATCTGCCACACTAAAACCCGGACTTGATTTGGTCGGAAAAATATAATTTTTCTTTATGAAAATTGGAATTATTGGTGCAGGAGCCGCTGGAATGATTGTAGTAGCGACTATAGCTGAAAATTTAAAAGGCAATGCCGAAATTTTTTTAATAGAAAAAAACGATGGAATCGGAAAAAAAGTTGAGATTACAGGAGGGGGAAGATGTAATGTGACTACCGGACTTCGTGATATAAAAGAAGTTTTAAAAAAATATCCTAGAGGTGCAAATTTCTTAAAATTTGCGATGTATAATTTTTCGCCTGCAGATGTTTTTGATTGGGTCTCCTCTCATGGAGTACCTTTAAAAACAGAGGAGGACATGCGTGTTTTTCCAAAATCGAACAATGGAAAAGATGTAACAAATCTTTTCAAAAATATTTTCGAAAAAAATAAAATTAATCTTTTGTTGAAATATAATGTTTTAGATATTACAAAAAAAGATGAGAAATTTCATGTGAAATTTTCAAACGGAGAAGCAATGAATTTTGATTTTCTTGTTTTAACTACCGGAGGAAATGCATACAGTCAAACTGGATCTACCGGCGATGGATATGCTTTTGCAAAATCTTTGGGACATAAAATCACAAATCTATCCCCTAGTTTACATGCGTTCACTTTTGCCGATAAAAATATAAAAAATCTTGCCGGAATTTCTTTCAAAGATGTGACGCTAAAAATAAAGGGCAAAAAAACTTACGAATTCATCGGGCCGTTTTTGTTTACACATAAAGGAATTTCAGGGCCTGCGGTTTTTGCAATTTCATCAATGGCGGCTCATGAAAAATTTAATAATGGTGAAGTTTTTCTGTTTATAGATTTTTTCCCTGATAAAAAATATGAAAATATTTTTAATGAATTAAATAAAAATATTTCAGAAAATCAAAAAAAAGAATTTATAAATGTTTTGAGAAATTTTGTTCCGAAAGCTCTTGCTGAAATGATGTGCAAAGATGCAGAAATCAGCGAAAAAAAATGTTCTGAAGTCGGAAAAAAAGATTTAAATAAAGTCACTGAATTTTTGAAAAATATGAAATTCAGAATTTCCGGAAAAACTCCGGGGGAAGAATTTGTCACTGCAGGAGGAGTTGATTTACGTGACGTGGATAGCAAAACCATGGAATCAAAAATCTGTCCAAATTTATATTTTGCGGGAGAAATTCTTGATGTCGATGGATTTACCGGCGGATTTAATTTACAAGCCGCATGGTGCACAGGTAGAATTGCCGGAGAAAGTATCGTTAAAAAAATAAAATAAAAAACATGAAAAGTTGGTTTAAAGGTATAACAAGAAATGTTGTTTTGTTGGGTTTAGTAAGCCTTTTTACGGATTTGACTAGTCAGATGATTTTCCCCGTTATTCCTCTTTATCTTACTTCTGTTTTGGGAGCAAGCGCGGCTGTCGTGGGACTTGTAGAAGGTGCCGCTGAAACTACTGCATCATTACTTAAAGTAGTTTCCGGATATTTTTCTGATAAAACTCAAAAACGAAAACCTTTTATATTTTTGGGGTATGGGATTTCTTCTGTCATAAAACCTCTTTTTGCTATCGCCACTTTTTGGCCTTTGGTACTTGGAATTAGAGTTGTTGAAAGAATAGGAAAAGGTATAAGAGGCGCACCAAGGGATGCGGTTGTGACGGACTCTTGTGACCCAAAATATTACGGGAAAGCTTTTGGATTTCAGAGAGCAATGGATGGTGTTGGAAGCGTACTTGGAGCAATTGCGGCATGGTTGCTTTTACCAATTTTGGGATACAAAGATTTATTTTTAGCATCTTTTTGGCCTGGAATCATCGTTATTTTCTTTATTTATTTGGTCAAAGAAAAAAAATACGAGAAAGTTCCTGAATCCGAAAAAACGACTCTTAGATTGAGCATAAGTCTTCTTCCAAAAAATCTAAAACTTTTTGTTGTGATTTCCGCAATTTTTGCATTGGGACATTTTGGCTATGCTTTCTTACTTCTTAAAGCCAAGGACATTGGCTTTTCCGACAGCAATTCCATTTTGCTGTATGTCTTTTTCTATTTGGTTTATACATTTGTTAGCATTCCGGCCGGATCTCTTTCCGATAAATTTGGAAGAAAAATTCTTTTATCGATAGGATTTTTACTTTTTGCTTTAACTTCTTTTGGGCTTATATTCGCCAATAATTTGCCTTCGCTTTTGATTGCATTTGCAGTTTATGGAATTTTTTATGCAATGGTCGACGGAGTGCAAAGAGCGTTTGTCGCAGACGTGGCGCCGAAACATTTAAAGGCCACAGCTTTGGGGCTTCTTCAAACAGCTATAGCCATTACAGCGCTCCCAGGAGGGTTTATTGCAGGACTTTTGTGGGATAAATTCGGGCCTAATGCAACATTCATTTATGGCGGAACGCTCGCGATTATTTCTTTCGTGATGCTGTTGTTTGTGAAAACAAAAAAAATCGTTACAGATGAATTGGCTAAGGCTGAAGTATAGCTTCAGATTCCCCCTCTATTGAAATCTTCACTTCTTTTACAGAAGAGAATTGTTTTAGAGTCTCTTTTATTTGTGAAATTATATTTAATGTTTTGCATGAACCTCCAACTCCTTGTTGTAAGGTCTCAGTGAAGTCCACATATGCAACACCTTTAATTATAGATATTTTATTTATCTTCACACCATCATTTATTGCAGTGAAATAACCGTTAGCTTTTTCTGCGGAAGTAGGCCCTTTTAGAAGTTCTTCCAAAGCTCTTGTCGCTACTGATTTTGTAGCATCTATTTTTCTTTCAACGGCATAAACTTTTTCACAATCCAACATTTCAGGATCTTTTTTTAAATTGCTGAAAAAAACTTTTACTGTTTGTGATGCTTGTGCGGCTTCTGCTGTTTGTACAATTTCAGCTGGTTCCGTTTTGAAAACCACAGGCATTTTAAATTCTTCAGCGTTTTCTTTTAAACCTGATGGATTATCTTTTTCCAATATTAAAAATCCTGTTTTCGATGGTGTTTTATCAAAAGAAATTTGTCCTTTGAATTCAACAAAATCTTCCGTCATCCAATCCCCAATGGCTTTCATACTGCCACTTCCAATTTCCGTTCCTTTTTCGTCTACAATCTTTGCAGGGAATGTTCCTTCAAAAAACCATGTACCTTTTGCTTGTCCTTCCACAAGAAGAGGACTTGATATTTCTTGAGATGAAGTCAGTTTTGACACAGAGATGTTTTCTGTTTTTTCTTCAGGAATTACAACTTCTGTTCCTTCGTTATCTTGCATAAAAACAGCGATCCCCCAAATTACTGCCATACCTAAACTTAGACCGAGCAGAAAAA
Source organism: Candidatus Altimarinota bacterium (assembly GCA_023231115.1). Lineage (GTDB taxonomy): Bacteria > Patescibacteriota > Gracilibacteria > UBA1369 > LOWO2-01-FULL-3 > UM-FILTER-38-24. Next base: position 63,236 of record JALNWA010000001.1, on the reverse strand, counting down.
ATAAAAATTTCTTCATAGTGTTCTTTGTTAATTTGTATACTCTAAATTTTAGAGTATCACAGTATTAGGCCTTTTGCAACTTTTTGGCTTCCTGCCTTAATTTTTCGAGTTGCAGATTTCCAGCTCCTCCTTGGTGTTTTGATTCTTTCAACATTTTTACAATATTATCTTTGTCCACTTTTATTTTGTCCAAATTAAGTCCGACTTCTCGATAAGCATCTCTAAACATTTTTCCTTGCTTCACCAACTGGAAAGCTTTGTGTGTCGCAAAAAGTTCCGGAGTCATATCTTTGTACAAAGCTTGCTCATTCGGCTCAACTCTTTTTACAATTATTGATGCTACTTCAAGTGACATTTCCGTGTAACGTAAGCCTAAAAATAGAGGTCTCTTAATCTCCTGTCCGTCTCTGTGATATCCGGAAATTTTATTCAAAATATTCATCGTGATTTCATTTCTGCATGCCAATACAGTAGATGTTCTTCCGCGAATTAATTCTGCGACATCAAGATTTTTCTTTTGTGGCATTATCGATGAGCCTGTTCCTATATCGTCCGGAATTGTGAAAAATTTAAATTCTTGAGTTGTGAAAAGTAAATAGTCGCTCGCCATTTTATTTAATGTAAGCATTAATTGGCAACATGCTTCCAAGACCATTCCTTCAATTTTTCCACGTGAATTATGACAGTAAATTACGTTGTTTTGTGTTCGTGATAATCCTAAATCTTTTGAAAGTTTATCTCTGTCGAATGCGAACGGTGAGCCATATCCTGCGCCACTCCCAAGTGGGTTTTGATCCACTAAAATATCATTTATCGCTGTCATAATTTTTATATCGTCCAGTAAACTTTCTGCAAAAGATCCATACCATGTTCCGAGAGTTGTCGGCATTGCCTTTTGCATATGCGTAAATCCAGGCATCGGAATAAATTCATATTTTTTGGCCGCGTCGATCAAATCTAAAACAACACGCAACGCTTTTTGTTTCATGTTTATCATTTTTTCTTTCATGAAAAGCCTCATTGTCACAAGGATCTGATCATTTCTTGAACGAGCTGTGTGAATTTTTTTGCCGATATCTCCGTAATTTTCAGTTAAATAATTTTCAATTTTTGTATGACAATCTTCATCCTCAATTTTTAAAATAAATTTTCCTTTTTTATATAAATCCATGATTTCGTCGAGTCCTTTTTTCAAAACTTTCATGTCGTCGTTTGTCAAAATACCGTGTCGGTTCAGCATTTTTCCGTATGCATAAGAGCCTTGTACATCATATGGAATAAGTTCTTGGTCATAGATAACATCATCTCCCGCATTGTAATGTTCAACCACGGAATTGAATGGTAAGTTTGCTTTTTTCTGCCAAAGTTTTTGAATATTTACTTTTGCCATAAAAATTTTTAGTTAATTTTCATTGTTTTAAATCCGTTTGTTGTCGCCATTTGCGCCAATTTTTCAATATCATAAAATCTCACCGCGCTCGCAAGCATTAAAACTTCTTCAAATAAATCTCCGTTATCTTCCGGCACGAAAATATCTGAAATATTGTCTGTTCCAAGTGATACATTTATTCCGTGTGCAAGCATTTCATCGACTTGTGCGATTGAATTGTGAAGAGGAGCAAGTTTGTCTTTGTGTTGTTTCATGCTGATTGCCGCCTTTGGGCAAACTGTTATATTTACGCCGAGAGAAGCCATTTTTTCGTAGATTCTTTTTCTGTCAGCTTCCATTTGTGCCGCAACTGAAATCGCATGAACGAAAGTAACTCGTCCATGCATTCCCGCTTTTTCTATTTTATCCAAAATCCACTCGCTGTCTTTTTCTTCCGGATTGTTTTCCTGATCCACGTGCATATCAATATCTTTGCCAAATTTTTTCGCCATGCTAATCAAGAAATCCATATGTTTTTTATCTCCTTCATTTTTATTTCTATCTCTTGATGGAAGGCCTCCAACTACATTGCAAATGGCACAAGCTTTCTCAAATAGGTCCATTTTCTCTTTGCTTTCTGCGGTTCTGTCCTCATTTAAAAATCCCTCCAATGGGTGAGCTACTAATTGAAGGGTAAATTTTCCTTTATATTTTTCTCTTACTTTCGCCGCCGACTCCACTACCAGCATTCCGACAATGCTATCCGCGTCAACATGTGTTCTACAAGCCGTAATCCCCTGCGCAATAAAATCTTCGATGCAATATGTCAGTCTTTCTATTAGAGATTCCTCCGTATGTTTTCTTTTTATTTCGCGATTTAAAATCCATTTTTCCTCCATCAATGCGGAAGCCTGCTTCCAAATTTCAGGAGTAAGAGTGTATGCACGATCAAGATGTGCATGGCAATTAGCCATTCCTTTGGTCTTTTTGACTTCCTCAAAAAAAAGTTCTTTAAATGGAAATTTCTGTATCATGGCAAATTTTTTTAACGAAAACTTGTTTTATTCATTTTCGTTGTATTTGGGTGAAATTGCAACTGGAATTTAGTTTGAAAAATTATAGATTTCTTTGCGGTGTTTGATATTTAATATCATAAGAATTCTAACCTCGCCTGTGCTATTTACTTTAAAAATAACGCGATAATCTCCGATACGGAATCTATACCTGTTATTTCCAAATCCTTTTAATGGCTTGGAAAATTTTGAGATGTCTTTTTGTTTTGAAAAAAAGAAAACTTTTTTGATAATTCTTTGTGCAATTGTTTTATCAATTTTTCTTAAATCTTTTACCGAATTTTTGGAATAAATTATTTTGTACATAAACTTACAGTAATCCGAATTCTTTCATTACTTCTTCTTGGGTATACGATTTTCCCTCTTGTATTTGTTTTTCTGAGGCCGCAAGTTCTTTTGAAAATTTCACATAAGCATATTCCTTCTCATTTATTGGGCTTACTTCAAGAACCGGAATATTTTTTTTGAGAATAATAAACTTTATTTTTTTCTTGTTTGCCTGTGCTGTGTACAGCGACATGTTTTGCCTAAAATCTTTTGCCCCTATGAATTTTGTCGTCATGTTTTTTAAAATTAAGTGTACCTTAAGTGTACACAATCTTTTCGTGGAGGTCAAATGGACTTGACCGCTTTTAGGTTTTTGATATATATTTCCTTTGGAATTGCTCCTGATTTGAACTGTGGTGTTTATCATCGCGTTCCCGAAAGGGATAGAATCAGGAGATTTTTGTTTTTTATATATTTTGATACGAAGCTAACATACCGACATTAAATAATCGTGAAATTTTCTTAAAATAATTCTAAAATCTTCCAATCAAAATATTTTTTATATTCTTCATCACAATGTTTCTTTATAAGTCCACTGTAGCTTGAGATGTTGGAGGGATTTAGCTTTTGCGTAGCACGCGAAAGGCTTCTTTTGTTTAAGATTCTGCCTGCCGGCAAAAGATTTATTCCTAAAAATTTTAGCGTGTGCGAAGGTTTTATAATTTTGTCGCTTTTTGTATTTACCGTTAATTTTAATTCATTTTTCAGAAAATTGATTATTTCTGTTCTAAAAAAATTCAACTTTTCTTTAGTTTTTTCAACCAAAATAAAATCATCGCCATAGCGTAAATATTCCTTTGGCTTCATTATATGTTTCACAAATCTATCGAGTTCGTTCAAGTAAATATTGGCAAAAATTTGGCTCGTTAGATTCCCGATTGGCATTCCTATTTTCCCATATTTGACACTACCAAAGTTCCGAATAATTTCACGTATTAAGTTGATAGTTATTTTATCTTTTATTTTCCGATCCAAAATTCCAAGTAGAATTTCCTGGTCGACGCTATCGAAAAACTTTTTCACATCGCATTTCCAAATATAACTATTCGGATAACACCTTAAAAATGTTTGGGTTCTTTCTATCGCTCCCATCAGCCCTTTTTTAAGCCTGCATGACCACGCGTCATAAATAAAAGTTTTATCGTATATTTTGTTTAAATAATCGTAAATAAGTCTGTGCACCACTCTGTCGCGAATATCAGCGACTGAAATTTCTCTCTTTTTATTGTCGCAAACGATAAATTTTCGATATCCACCATGTTTATATTTTCCTGCATTTAGATCTATGAAAAGTTTATAAAGATTTTTCTCCAAGTTGTATTGGAAATATTGTAATTCGGAGGTAGAGTGCTTTCCTTTTCTGAAAACAAACCAGCTTCCCCAAATATTTTTTAAACTTAAATCTATGGACATATTCCCGATAATTAACAGGTGTTACGAAACGTATAAGCTACTTATAATCTTGAACGGTGGATTAAGCAAAAAGATGAGGTATTCTCTTGGGACGTCCATAGAAAACAACACCCTTGAGCTCTTGGATTTATTGATATTGGCAAAAAATGCACCGAAGCCTATGAAGGCTGCCTATCTCCTCAAATCCAGTTCTTTGCTTGAAGTAATCGTTTTGAAATTGAGGTTGTTTCTTGAGCTAAAACTGGCAAATGAAACAAATATTTTTAAATTACAGGAAATTTTGGCAGAGATTGGAAGAATGCTTGGTGGCTGGCTTAAAGCAACCCAAAGCACATAACCATCATCACGGGACGAACACGGGCGTTATTGTAATCATTCTCTGGATTGTTCTCATTGAAATTGACTCTATTGTCATCATTCCAATTGTTGTTGCCATTGGCACCGGAGACAAGAAAAGACGCATTTTTTGACCAAACCCATCCGTTCCACCAATTCAGTCGCAACCGATTGGTTTTTCTGTGAGAATTGAACTTGGCTCAAACGTGGTGGTTTATGTGCTTTTTATTTGCGGTAGCCTTGCCTATCAAAGGGTAGGTGTCTATTCACCGCGCACCAAAGATTAAAGCAAAAAAGACAAAGAAAAGTCAAATCTCAAAATTCAATTTACCCCACCACCACGGGACGAACACGGGCGTAACTGCAATCAAGCTCCGGACTGTACTCATTGAAACGGACTCCATTGCCACCAGCCCAAAAGTAGTAGCCATTGGCACCGGAGGCAAGATTGTCATCTCCGATTATTTTGTGTGGAGCGTTTTCTTCAGATAGTATTGTCCATCCGTTCAAATCCAATAAATCTTTGGCTTGCGCTTGTAGGACAGCATATTGTCTAGGTGTTGCTGTTCTTGTAAGGTTTGCCAAAGGGCTACCTTCCCATTTTTCAACTATATCTCTAAGTTTTCCTTGTCTATTTTGAGGTTCCTGGGTCATTTCTCCTATTCCAAACTTACATTCCGCAGGTTGTCCTTTTCTTTCGTCTCTTAGTGTTTTATCTTGCTTAGAAAATGCTGTTGTCCTGTTATCGCTGGCAGAAACGTCATACTGTCTTTGTCTTTTTTTGTTTGCATTTAAAAGTCTCACATAATCTTCAAACGACTGCATTTGTGCAGGCAAAACTATAAGTCCCGGAACCTGTATATTTCTCATCAATGCCTCTATTTGTTCAGGAGTGAAACGATTTGTCATAGTCATTGCTTGTAAAATTTCGGTGTCGGTAGGGATTTCAATCCTTGCATTCGAGAAAGCTTTTCTTAAACTTGGCAGTGCTGTTTGTATTGTTTTTTCAAGATATTGTCTGTGCTCAGGTGTGTGTGGACTTTGGCTTGAAAGGATAAGTGGACCTTTGGAAGTTGTAGTTGTGGCTGGAGCATCTACGGCTGGAGATGTATTAGTAACTGCATTTAGCTTTGTTTTTACCAATGCCCTCATTGCTTCGCCTTCTTTGAATTTCGCAGTTTCGATATCTGCAGGATTTGCACCTGTAAATCTGTTTAATGCTCTAGCGGCATGGTCGTCCATGCTTAAAATTGTTCTTGTAGGATCTATTGTTCTGAGTTCTGGTTGGTTATTTCCCATTGTAAATTTAGTTAAATTTGAATTATTTCCTTAATGGTTGGTTATTTTACACAACGCGCTTCCGTTTTGTCAAGTTTATATTTGAAACTACCACTATATCCCCCACGTTTGTTCCGGAATGACCCGTGTAGATTAGAGCGTCGAGGTTTTTTAGGGCTGAATAGGAGTCGTTGTTTTGAAGGTGTTTTTCTATGTTGAGTTTTTTTTGTTGGCAGAGTTTTTTTAAGGTCGGAGTGATGATTGCGCCTGCTACTGGGACTGGAGAGATTCCATCGACGCCATCTGTCGCTAGTGTCATTAATTTTGCCGTTTCGGGAATTTCATTTATTGCGCTTAATGCCAATTCCTGATTTCGTCCGCCGAAACCTTTTCCAATAATTTTTACTACTGTTTCTCCGCCGAAAAGATAAATTTTATTTTTTTGGTTTGCGATTTTGAAAAGTTTTTTTGGCATTAATTTTGCTTCGCCTTCCAAAAAATCCGGAAATATTTCTACAGAGTATTTTTTCTTTTGTAAGAATTTTTGCAAATGTTTCAGTGCGACTACGGAACTTCCTATCACATAATTTTTTACTTTTTTGTTGTTTATAGATTTAGGAGTTTCGTTTACGGCAAGCACTTTTTCGGCGTTCTGATTTTTTATTCCGTATTTTTTCAAAATGTTTAATGCATCCTTTGAAGTGCTTTTATCAAGTACTGTCGGACCCGATGCGATAATGTCCAAATCATCATTTTTTACGTCTGAAATATAGAGAGCAATCAAATCAGCAGGCATTATTTTTGTTGCAAGATTCCCTCCTTTTATTTGCGACAGATGTTTTCTTACAGTATTTATTTCGTGAATTGTTGCAGTTGTTTTCAAAAGTTGTTTCGTAATTTCGACCTTGTCTTTTAGGCTTAAGGGAGCGATTGGAGCAGTTAGCATCGCAGAGCCTCCGCCACTAATCAAACAAATAACCAAATCATTTTTGTCCGCTTTTTCCGCAATTTTTAAAATTTCTTGCGTACCTTTTAGTCCATTTTTATCAGGAAATGGATGGCCTGTTTTATTTACAATTATTTTTCCAATTTTTTTTGTGATTGCAGACGGAACATTTATAAATCCCTCTGTTATGCGGTTTTTTAGAAGTTTGTTTATTTCTTTTGCCATTCCGTAAGTCGCTTTTCCCGCGCCGATGACATAAATATTTTTGTATTTTTTTAAATCATCGATTTTTTTAAAAGAATTTTTTATTAAATTTTCCGGAGATAAAAATTTTAAAGCTTCTTCGGCGACATCAAGAAAAAGCCTTGAATCAGGGAAGTCTTTGATTAACTTTTTCCGATTTTTTATCATAGGTTTATTTTGCCAAAACTTCTGGATTCAAAATCGATACAGGCTTCTGCCCTTCGATCAAAACTCCAATAATATTTTGCGCCGCAACCTCCGACATCTTTGTTCTAGCTTCCCATGTTGCTGAAGCCGTGTGTGGAGTCATTACAACATTTTTACATTTCTCAAGTCCGGCCAATCGTCTTGGTTCTTTTTCAAAAACATCCATCGCCGCACCTCTGATTGTACCGTCTTGAAGGGCTTTTAGAAGAGCTTCTTCGTCAACAACCGGTCCGCGCGCTGTGTTTATCAAATATGCAGTTTTTTTCATCATTTTCATTTCTTTTTCTCCGATGAAATGACGAGTGCTGTCATTTAACGGTACGTGTACGCTTACAATGTCTGATTCCTTAAGTAGCTCATCCAATTCAACTTTCCTTGCTTTACCAGCGGGTTTTTCGCTGTGATCCATGTAGATTATTTTGCAATCGAAAGCCTTTTCCATCATTTCTCCCAATTTTTTACCGATTCTTCCATATCCTATTATTCCAACTGTTTTTCCTTCAAGCTCTGTGCCAAGCATGTACATTGGACCCCATCCAGGGAATGAATCTTCTCTCATTATCATGTCTCCTTCATTTGTTCTCTTTGCTACTGACATTATAAGGGCAAGCGCATGTTCTGCCGTAGACTGAGTCAAAACTTCAGGTGTATTCCCTACTGCAATTCCTCTTTGCGTAGCCTGCGGAACTTGTATATTGTCGTATCCTACCGCGAAGTTTGAAATTATTTTTAGATTTGGAGCGCTGTCCATAACTTCAGGATCCATTTTGTCTGTTAAAATCGTCAAAACACCATCACAATCTTTTATTTCTTCCATCAATTGATCTCTTGGGATAGGGCTGTCCTCTCTCCTTACTTTAAGGTCAAAATGTTCTTCAAGCATCTTTAAACCTGCCTCCGGAATCTCTCTTGTAACAAATACTTTTTTTCTTGTGGACATTGTATTGGTGTTAAGATAAATCAGAGGGTCTTTAACCCCCTCTGTCTTTTATTGAACCATTTTTTGACGTGGAATGCAAATAATTTTCACTTTCCCTTGTGTTAAAGCGATTTCCGGGTAGAATTGTTTGGCTTTATCAAAAGATTATGGATATTCGAAATATTGCCATTATAGCGCACGTAGATCATGGAAAAACCACACTTGTGGATGCTCTGCTAAAGGCTGGTGGCGCTTTCGAAGATTATCAGCATATTGATAGATGCGTGATGGATTCTTATGATCAGGAAAAGGAAAGAGGAATCACAATTTATGCTAAGAATGCAGCCATCTTCTATAAAGGAACTAAAATCAATATTGTAGATACTCCAGGGCATGCGGATTTCGGTTCTGAAGTTGAACGAATGCTTAGAACTGTTGATGCGACTCTTCTTCTTGTTGATGCTTTTGAAGGACCTATGCCACAGACTAAATTTGTTCTTAGAAAATCGCTTGAACTAGGGCTTAAAGTACTTGTTGTTATAAACAAAATAGACAAGCCTATGGCTCGTCCAGATGCTGTTGTTGATCTTACTTTTGATCTTTTCTCTTCTTTAGGAGCAAATGATGAACAGCTTGATTTCCCTTATATTTATACAATCGCAAGAGAAGGAATAGCGATCAGACAGCTTACAGACGAGAAAAAAGACATTTTACCACTTTTTGATTTTATTCTTGAAAATGTGAAGCCGGTTGAAGTTCATCCTGAAAAACCTTTCAGAATGCAACCCGCAACTCTTGCTTATGATAATTTCATAGGACGTTTGGGAATCGGGAAAGTTACGGATGGAGTTGCCAGTGAAGGCACAAACGTATTTATTCTTGGATATGACGGACAAAAACGAAAAGGAAAAATCACGAAAGTTTTTACATTTAAAGGACTTAAAAAAGTTGAGACTCAGGAGATTACATCGGGGGATATTGTTGCGATTGCAGGAATTCCCGATATTAGTGTAGGAGAAACAATTACAAATGATGAAAATGTTGAGGCTTTGCCTGCGATAAGGATTGATCCGCCGGCTATTGCCATTGAATTTATGGTTAATGACTCACCTTTTGCTGGGAAAGAAGGTAAATATGTTACCGGTCGTCATATTCGTGAAAGGCTTGAGAAAGAGCTTGAGACAAATGTAGGACTGAAACTTGAAAATGTTCCAAATTCAGATGCGATAAAAGTTTACGGACGTGGAGAAATGCACATCGCGGTTTTGATTGAGACAATGAGACGTGAAGGTTTTGAATTGCAAATTTCACAACCTGAAGTCGTTATGCAGGAAATAAATGGTGAAAAATGCGAACCTATTGAAAATGCCATTATAAATATTCCGGATGACATGAGCGGAAAAGTTATTGAAGCTCTTTCAAAAAGAAAAGGAGAACTTAAGATGGTAAAATCTGAAAATGGTAACACATCGCTTGAATTTGAGGTTCCTACAAGAGGACTTCTTGGATTTTCTTCAATGTTTATGGTTATGACTCGTGGAGAAGGCACTCTTTTCCATTCTTTTGACCGTTTTGCGCCTTATAAAGGTGCTATCGACAAACGAGGAGTTGGATCGATGATATCCGGCGAGACAGGCAAAACAATGGCTTATTCTCTATGGAAACTTCAAGAGAGAGGTCCATTATTTGTAAATCCTGCCACTGAAATTTATGAAGGAATGATTTTGGGTGAACACAACCAAGGTACCGATATCGTTGTTAATGCTATTAAAAATAAAAATCTTACAAATATTCGTGCGGCAACTTCCGATGACGCAATTCAGCTTACTCCAATAGTCGAAATGACTTTGGAAAGAGCCATCGAATATGTAAAAGAAGGTGAATACGCTGAAATTACTCCGAAAAGTATTCGTCTAAGAAAGAAGCTTTTGACTGAGAATGACAGAAAGAAAGGAAAAAGAGGGATGTAAATAGCTTAAACCAACTCTTCTTGCGCTATATTCTTTGAGAAGAAATAGATTGGGATTAATGCTAATAATATCAAGATTGATGCCAATCCAAATGTTCTTTCCATCGAAAGTCTTGTTACTGCAGAAATTATCGCAGACGGTTCTCCGACAAAAACCATTCCTATTATTTTCTGGTCTCCATCTTTTAGCGGAGTATAAATTCCTAAATATTCTTGATTGAATATTTCTATTGATCCTGAATAATCCTCTCCTTTTTTAAGAACTGTATTTAATAAATCTGTGTCATTTTCTTTAGTACCTGAAAGCCTCATTTTGCCGTCGTTTGTTGAGAATGTTGTCGCGATTACAGTATTGTCAGCATAGATTGATGAATCTAATCCTGTTTGTTTTTTGATGCCATCCAAGAATTGATTATCAATTATATTTGCAACAATCACCACTCCCAAAACTCCTTCATTTCTTACTATCGGCAGATATGTTTTTACGACTACTTGAGGGCTAAGAATTCCTTTCTCCACCAAAAATGTATTTGTAGGAATTCCTTCCAATGCTCTTTTTATATATTTATCATTGGAATAACTTCTCCCAAAAGCTTCTTTGTCATTTGTTTCATAGATACTTAAAGCTGCTTCATTTGTTATGATTATGTAATCAACATTCCCACTTAATAAAATATCTTCAACAGGTGATTTCATCAGATCATGATTCTCCGTGCTCGCTCCACTAGTTACACTTTCATTGTTTACGAGGGCTTTTGCGGCTAGTATTGACCTATTTCTTATGTCCACCAAAGAAAGATGTATCGCCTTGTTTGACGCTTTTAAATTGTTCAAAGTATTTTTTTGAAAATCATTTGTAAGCACCAAAAGGAATGCGATTGTAACCACAAAAAACACTATCAAAGATGATACTATAAATGAGATGAAGAATTTTGCTCTAAGTCTATATTTTAGGTAATAGAATGCATACCTTCCGATAATGAAAAATCCAATGAATAATGCAATTTTTGTAGCCCACCAAATTATTCCATATGTTTGTGTCCAAATTGTAAATCTTATGTCTGTCCCAAGTAAATACTCTCCTATAACAGTAAATCCGTAACTTATTCCGAAGAAAAACATTCCGTAAAATAAATTTTTTAATTGTTTTTGAATTCCAAGAAAAAGTTTTGAAGCTAATAATAATAAATTAAAAATTATTAAACCGAGTATTACGAATTTGTTTAAATATAAATCAGGTTTCAAAAAATTTATTGCAAAATTTCCGGCTATTGCAATTATCAAGAACACGCTTAATATTTTTTTGAATATGTTAACCTCTTTTGTATTTTTTGCTCTGCTTGAAGCTTTTATATTAGCGTCCAATTCCGCCAATAATGGAGTTGATTCCATTATAAATCCTACAAAGACAAGGATTAATCCAATAATTAAAACCTGTTCAACCAGATTGTAATAGCCTCCTATCAGATCTCCAATTTCGCTAAACAAAAGAAATAGCGCAATCAGGAAAAATCCTGCTCCTTTCGCCAAATTGGTTTTGTTTTTCTTGTCAGAAAACCAAACGTCCAGAAATAACCACCCTATCAAGAAAGAAGCGAATGATGCTAGTACGTGAATAATGAAGTTTGCCGTGTTGAATAAAAAATCTAATAACATATTTATTTGTTTAAGTTATTTAAAGAGTTGAATATTTCTTGTATTTCTTGCTGGGAAAGCACCCCCACTCTCATTTCAATTACTTTGTTGTCATCAGATAAAAAGAAATGATAAGGAGCCGAGGATACATTTACCAAATCAGTAAATTCTCCATTCCTGTCGTAATAAATTTTAATATCTTCAAGTCCTCTCTTTAAGAAACTTTGCAACTTTCCTTCTGTTTCTATTTCTGAAACTATTTGTATTTTGTTTAATAAATTTTGACCTCGCATTTTATCAAAAATATTCAGTTGTGATTCTCCGAACGGATTCCATGTTTGAAATACAGACACTAATTTTATGCCGGTATTTTCTTTTGAATCTTTAAACATTCCGGTTTTGCCAAAAGCTTTTTCGTAAGGGAATGCGTCTCCCACTTGCAAGAATTGTTTCCTGTAAGGATTTGTTACGGATTCCTGAATTTTAACAAAATCCTGCACCCCTCCAAAATCCAAGCTGTTCAAAAATGTTGATAATTTTGACAATTTTGCATCTAAATTAATCACTTCAGTCTTATCAACACTAAGGCTTTCGCTAAATAATTTTCTGTATCCATCCGCCTCCACTAAAACTGTGTATATTCCCTGCGGCAAAACAAAAGATGGAATTTTACCTGATGATTGTTGAACCGGATTTTGCTGACCAAAAACTTCTGCATCCCACAAGTGCCATGAATTATTTTCTTTTAAAAATTCATAAACTGATACTGTGTAATTTTCTATATTTTTATTTGTTGTTTCGTCCAGAATTTTTCCTTCCGGATAAATATATATTGCGTCTATGTTTTTTATTTTTTCATTATTTCCGCCATCTTTTGAAATTATCTTTAAGTTTTTATATCCATCTTTTTTGTGTCCGATTTCTCCCATCCATATGCCTGTATTTTCTATTTGGCTAAACGGATATTTTAATCCATCCTCATCAACAGCTATAACTTCTGTCGCTCCTCCGGAGACCGGAAGATATAAAGTTTCGTTGAAATTTATTGCGGCATTGTGAACCAATTCCTGATTTGGAAGAAGCCCTAAAAGTCCTATCACAAATAAATTTGATCCGATATATGGATCCACATTGTCCATAACAAAATCATATTCTTTGCTTTTTATCAGATTTCCACTGTTGTCTTCGGCAAAGACTACGACCTTGTAATTGCCGTCTACAAGCCCTGCTGAGCTAAATGAAAAAGTTGTTTTTGATTTCCCAATTCCCTTCACTGTTGTTGCCGGAAATGTACTTTTGCCTCCGTCCAAAGATATTTTTAGAGATTCTATAACTCCACCTGCGTCCGTGATTACTCCTTCGATATTAATGTTGTTTCCTTTTTGAACTGCGTCAGGAGTTTTTGTAAGAGTAATGCTTGGAGGAATAAAATCACCTATCGTTGTAACGATTGGGGCAAGCGTCGTTGTTTCACCTACTTGTTTTATAGGAGTTTCAGTTCCCGGTTCTCCAATATTTTGCTCTTGTGTCTGAGGTGGTTGAACTGTTGTCGGCTCTAGCGGTATCAATAAATCTTCAGGATTTGTGTCTAATAATTGATCGACTGTTACTCCGTTTATTTCAGTAATTTCTGAGCCCGGAGTTACAGGTGGTGTTGTAGTTTCACTGCCACCACCACCACCACCTCCTCCTCCACTGCCTGTGTCTCCTCCTCCGCTACTTCCGCCTCCTGGACTGCCTGCATCAAGAGGATCTGTTCCTGCTGTGATTTCGGCTCCGTCATTTATTCCGTCGCCGTCTGTGTCTGCATTACCTGGGTCTGTATTGTATGTGTTTATTTCTTGGTTATCGTTAAGTCCATCGGCGTCTGTATCAGCCAAAAGCGGATTTGTGAAATATGTCAAAACTTCCGCTCCATCTGATAAACCATCTCCATCTGTATCTACTAATAATGGATTTGTATTTTGTACATTCACCTCATCTCCATCGCTTAATAAATCATTGTCTGTGTCTGCATCGTTTGGATCTGTGTGATAAATATTTGTTTCACTATCATCTGAAAGTCCGTCGCCATCTGAATCCGTAGGATCACCTCCGCCTCCTCCTCCGCTTCCAGGGCTATTTGCGTCGAGTGGATCTGTTCCTGCAATTACTTCATCTCCGTCGTTTATTCCATCCCCATCTGTGTCTACAACATTTGGATTTGTTCCGTGAGTATGCACTTCATCTCCGTCACTTAAACCATCTCCGTCTGTATCAGCGACATTTGGATTTGTGCCATATGTTGCTTCGTCCGCATTTATAAGTCCGTCTCCATCATCATCTGAAATTACAGGTGCTGGATCGTTTGCATCAAGTGGGTTTGTTCCTGTTCCAATCTCTGTACCATCCGACAATCCATCTCCGTCTGTGTCTGCTAAATTTGGATTTGTATTATATGTATTTATTTCTTGGCCATCTGAAAGTCCATCTCCGTCCATGTCCGAATTTGTCGGACTCGTGCTATATGTGTTTATTTCTTGGCCATCTGAAAGTCCGTCTCCGTCTGTGTCCGCAAGAAGTGGATCTGTACTATAAGTATTTACTTCTTGGCCATCTGAAAGTCCATCTCCGTCTGTGTCCGCAACATTTGGATTTGTTCCTAGTGTTGTTTCTTGATCATTTGTAAGTCCATCTCCATCTAGATCAGGATTGCCTGGATCAGGTGGCGGATCATTTGCATCAAGCGGATTTGTGCCTGCTGATATTTCTGCTGAATCAGTGTGTCCGTCTCCATCTGTGTCTATGTTCGTCGGACTTGTTCCATATGTATTTACTTCTTGTCCGTCTGAAAGGCCATCTCCATCTGTGTCAGTGTTATTTGGATTTGTGAGATTAGTATTTATTTCTTGTCCATCTGAAAGTCCGTCTCCGTCTGTGTCTGCAACAAGCGGATCTGTATTATACGTATTTAATTCTTGGCCATCAGAAAGTCCATCTCCGTCTGTATCTGGAAGTAATGGATTTGTTAAAGATGTGTTTACTTCTTGACCGTCAGTAAGCCCATCTCCGTCTGTATCCGCCAAATTTGGATTTGTACCGAGAGTTGCTTCTTGTGAATCTGTAAGCCCGTCTCCATCTGTATCTACTGGCGCTAAAGCTGGAGTTGTTGCACAAACTTGAGTTGAATCGGCGGTTTCATTTAATGCGGCATCCCTTGCTTTTACCTGATAACAATATTGTGTTTCAGGACTAAGTCCAACGTCTGTGTAAGTCGTTGAGGTTTGATACGCGGAATCTGTTGCTCCTGCATTTGATGTCGTTTCATTGAATTGGTATGGCGTTGCATGAAGTCCTCCGGCATCGGTGCTTGTCGTAGATATCACTTCGATAATTGTTGGGCTGGTTGCTGTGACACTTACGATTGTTGGTTGAGTCGGAGGTGTTGTATCCGCTGCGGCAAGAGTTGTGTCACAAACTTGGGTTGAATATGGCGTTTCATTTAATGCGGCATCTCGCGCTTTTACTTGATAACAATATTGAGTATTTGGACTTAAGCCGCTGTCTATATATGTTGTTGATGCTTGATATCCTGAGTCTGTTGCTCCTGCATTTGATGTCGTTTCATTGAATTGGTATGGAGTTGCATGAAGTCCTCCGGCATCGGTGCTAGTAGTCGAAACTACTGTGATTGATGTTGAACTTGTTGCTGTGACACTCGTTATCGTTGGTTGAGTTGGTGGCGTTGTATCCGCTAGAGTTGTTGCACATACTTGGGTTGAATACGGTGTTTCGTTTAATACTGCATCTCGCGCCCTTACTTGGTAACAATATTGGGTAGATGGACTTAAGCCGCTGTCTATATATGTTGTTGAGGACTGGTATGCGGAATCAGTCGCTCCTGAGTTTGAAGTCGTTTCGTTAAATTGGTATGGAGTTGCATGCAATCCTGATCTTGAGTCCGTACTTGTTGTTGATACCACTGTAATACTTGTTGAACTTGTTGCGGTAGCACTTGATACAGTAGGAGAGGTTGGAGCCGACACGTCTATTCCTATCTTGAGTGCTCCACTAGATGATTGATTCAAATCTTCGCTTCCAGAACAAGTGTTTGTCCCAGATACGTTCGGACCAGCTTTTACCGCTAAATCCTCTAATGACGCATTTGAATTTGAAAGTGTAACATTTAACGTTAGTGTCGTAGATTGCCCCTGAGTCAAAGGTCCTCCATCAAATAATAATGTAGTATTGTTCGCTGAGACATGGGTAGTCCATCCGCTGCCTGATCCAGAAACCCATGTGTATTTATTAGATGGTCTGTGTACACTTATACAGATTATATTTGTTGTTCCTGTGCTGTTTATTGTAAGAGGAATTGCCACCGTCTGCCCACCTTTATACCAGTGTGGAGAAAATCCGGCGGTTCCGGAAACTGCGGCGAATGCCACAGGAGCTATTGAAAAAATAATAAAAATTGTTGAAACAATTGTAGAGAATAATCTTCTGCCATTTATGAAATGAGGTATTTTCATAGTTTTGATGAGGAATTAGGTGTCTTTATGTTATTTTAATGTTTACTTTAAGTCAATTTGTTCTTATAATTTTTTTGACTTATTTAAATTTGAAATTATGAAAAATGTTTTGGTTGTTCTTGAAGATGATGATTTGCTTAGGAATATGTACTGCAATAAGTTTCGTCAGGATGGATATGATGTCCATGAGGCGGAAGATGGTAAAAAAGGACTTGCGTTGATAAAAAAATTCAAGCCAACTCTTGTTGTATCGGACCTCATGATGCCTGAAATGAGCGGACTTGATGTATTAAGAGCAATGAAAGCTGAAAAAACTCTTAAAAAAATCCCCGTTGTTTTTTTGACAAATGTTGATAGATCAAAAGAAGATATCGAAAAAGGGCTTGAGCTTGGGGCTGTAGCTTATCTTGTAAAAAGTGATTACACTCCGAATGAAATCGTTGCGAAAGTGAAAGAATACATGACAGCGCATTCTTCAACAGATGATCTTCCAGAAACGGCTCAAGATAAAATTAAAAGAGCTGAAAAACATTCTTAGGCTTTTGGAATTTTGAAAAAGAATTTTGTTCCTTCGTTTATTTTGCTGTCGAACCAAATTTCTCCGCCCATTCTTTCTATTACTTCTTTTATAAAATATAGTCCAAGACCTGTCCCATCGTTTTCTTTTTCCTTAGCGTTTGATGCGCGAAAAAACTTTGCAAACATTTTCTCTTTTTCTTCTTCGGGAATTCCCATTCCCGTGTCAGATACTGTAGATAAAATCATCCCATCTTTTTCTTCGACTATTACTTTTATTTCACCCTTATCAGGTGTGTATTTTACAGCGTTGCTAATAAGGTTTTTGTATACCTCCTTTAAGAGCTTTTCGTCTGCGGAAATTTGCGTGTTGGCTAGCCTTATTTCCGTTGTTAAATTTTGATTTTTTTGTTTCGATCTGTCTATCAATGCCGTTACTGAATCTTCAATTATTTTCTTCAAATCTGTTTCTTGTTTTTCTATTACAATTTTTCCCGCTTCAAGTTTTGCGATATCCAAAAGCCCATTTACCAAGGCTAACATTTCAATGTTTGAATCTTTTATTGCGTTCAAATACATCAATTGATTTTCATCCATTTTTAATTTTGTATCATCCAATAATTCTTGAGAAGCTAACTTTATTCTTGTTATCGGAGTTTTTAATTGATGTGATGTTATATAAATAAATTCATCTTTCATCTTATCAACTTCAAGCTCTTTTGTTATGTCTTTTTCATTTCCAATAAAGTAAATCGGTTCCCCTTTTTCGTTTAACACGGGAGAAATTGAAGCCTGCGCAGAATAATATTCTCCGGCTTTTCGTCTATTTTTCACTACTCCTTTAAAAACTTGTTTTTCTTCTTTGATCGTATGCCAAAGTTGTTTATAAAAATCCAAATCCATGTGGCCGCCCCAAAGATTCTTGCTCCCAGCTTTTTCCCCTATCATTTCCTCTATAGAGTATCCTGTTATCTCGGAAGCCGCATTATTTGCAAAAAGAATGATTCCTTCAGTGTTTGTTATGATTACATGCTCTGAAGAATTTAAAATCGCGGTTTTGAATGTTTCAAGATTATTTAATGATTCTATTTGTTTTTGTATTTGTTCGTCCATTTTTTTGATTTTATCTGTTTATTTTAGCACAAAAAAGCCATTTTTACAATGGCGTGGTTTGTTTTTTATTATCTTCCTGATGATGGACCTCCTCTTCCTCTATTTGCACCTGATCCTCGTCTAAATTGGCGTTTTTTGAAGAAATGTCTTTGTTCTGAAGGATGTGATCGACCCTGTGATGCGCTTGGCATGTCTTTTGCATCTCCGAAAACTTTCATTTTCGTTTTTGTTAGCATTTCGATTCTGTAGACTTTGCCTTTTTGGTCTGCCGTTGCGATTGAAATTGCACGGCCTTTTTGGCCTGCTCTTCCCGTTCTACCTATTCTATGTACATAATCTTCAGGACTTTCAGGTAAGTCAAAATTTACAATCAATTGTATTCCTGTAACGTCAATTCCTCTTGATGCGATATCTGTCGCTACAAGTACGCGGTATTTTCCTGTTTTAAACCCGTCCAAAGCTTGTCTTCTTTGCATCAAAGATCTATTTGAATGAATTTCTGCGGCCGAATGTCCCATTCTCTCAAGTTCACCACATATTTTCTGTGCGCCATATTTTGTTCTTGAAAAAACCAAAACCGAACCTGTGTGCTCTTGCAAAAGTTTCGCAAGTAATTGAAATTTTTGGTCTTTTTTTACAAAGAATATTTCTTGTTCGATATTATCCGCAACCGATCCGGCGCGAGCCACTTCTATCCTTACAGGCGTTTTCATGTATTTTGTTGCAATAGCCGCGATATCATCTGGCATTGTTGCTGAAAATAGTAGAGTTTGGCGATCTTTTGAAGCTTCCATTTCTTTCAAAATTTCTTTTATTTGAGGCGCAAAACCCATGTCCAACATTCTGTCCGCTTCATCCAAAACAAGGACTTTGCATGCATGAAGTCTGATATTTCTTTTTTCCAAATGGTCTATAATTCTACCCGGTGTTCCTATGATTACATTTGGGTGTCTTCGAATTGCCGCTATTTGTGGGCCAAATGCCGCTCCTCCTATTAGAACTGCGGTATTTATTCCAAAAGATCTACCTACTTTTTGGAAAACTTCGTCAACCTGCAAAGCAAGTTCACGCGTCGGAAGTACAATAAGCGCCAACGCTTTTTCATCCATTATTTTTTGCATAATCGGGATACCAAAGGCCAAAGTCTTCCCTGTTCCGGTTTGTGCAATTCCTATCAAATCGCTACCTTCAAGTCCTAACGGAATTGTTTTTACTTGAATAGGCGTAGGAATTGTGAATTTTAAATCTTCAAGTTTCTTTAGTATTCGCGGATTTATTTTCATGTCTGAAAATTTCGGTTCCGGCAGTTTAACCGCAGTTTCTTCTTTTTTTGTTTCTGTCTCAGGATTCATCTAATTTTTTATTTATAAACTTAGACGAACAAAATACATTAAAAATACAGTTGTGTCAACGAGGAATAAAATACTTCAAATAAAACACAAAAAAGCCACTACTTTTGGGTAATGGCTTTTCAATCGGCGTTTTTACGGCCTATTCAACTTTAAGCACGTTGAACATTAACAGCGTTAAGTCCTTTTGGAGACTCTTCTGTTTCGAAAGTGACAGCGTCACCTTCTTGAAGTTCGTTGAATGTTACTCCAACTAGAGAATTGCTGTGAAAGAATAAATCTTTCTGAAGACCTTCTCCTGTGATAAAGCCGAAGCCCTTATCTGTGATCTTCTTGATCGTCCCTTGCATAGTTTTGACGTTAAAATAATAAGATGTAAAAGACTTTCGTCTCCTACTAATTACAATCTAACAGCAAATTTAAAGCTTGTCAAATCTCATTTTGACATTTGAGGAGCAATAGAATCAACCCGACCATTCGCTCTTTGTCTTTTGGGTTACTTTCTGCGACTAAAAGTGTTAATGAAGTGAGCGCTTCCGGCGTCATGCGTATTGGATTAAGTATTCCTGTCTTTTTCAAAAACCAAACAAAAGTGAATGCGCCCGAGCGCTTATTGCCATCAATAAATGGGTGATTTTTTACTGTAAAATACAATAAGTGCGCGGCCTTTTCTTCTATTGTCGGGTATAAATCCTTTCCTCCGAAGGATTGCAATATGTTGCCCAAAATACCTTCCATGTTTTGTTCTTTTCTTGAGATTCCGAAAAGATCGCTGGTCTGTCCACTTTTCGTAAGGCTGATTTTTAGATCTGAAAGTGCATCTGTTAACTCTTTTGCGGTGAGCTGAAATTCTTTTTTCGTTGCTCCGGTTTTTGGAAAATTTTCTTTGTCGTATGCGTCGAGTGAAAACCAAGTGTTCGCAAACATTTTTATCAATTCGAGTGCGTCAGTTGCGCCTACAGCTCCGCCCGACGGCAATAATGTTTTTACTTGTTCAACAGCTTTTAGAAATAAATCATAATTTTTCGCGAGCCGTTTTTTGTTGATCGTATAACCGTCAACGATGTGTTGATGCAAGATTTTGGTTGCCCATTGGCGAAATTTTGTAGCATTTATAGAATTTACTCTGTATCCAATTGAAATTATCAGATCGAGATTGTAATATTCGATTTTTCTTGAAATTTTTCTTTTTCCTTCAGATTGAACTGTTTCCATTTTGGAAACAGTTGATTTTTTATCCAACTCCCCCGTGTCAAAAATATTTTTAACATGCTTGGAGATTGCTGCTTTTTGTACATTAAAAAGTTTACCTACCTGCTGTTGAGTGAGAAGAATTGTTTCTTTGTTTTTATCAAGCCGCACTTCTACGGCTCCTGTTTTTGCTTGATAAATTATTATCCCGTTTTCTTTTTTCATATATTTTGTTTTAAAAAAATATATGAAAAATATTAGCCGTGTAAGATTAAATTTTCGTTAAAAATTCTTAAAATTTTTATAAAAAATACATTGAGGTTTTAATACGAGAAACTACTTATAATGTACACACAGCTAGGTATAAAAACTATTATTGAAAGACCTAATATGGCAGTGATCGCAAATACCGTCCTTCTAGAAATTGTTTTCATCCTAATTATTAGATATAAATAGATAACATATGGTACTAAAAATATCCCAATTTTATAATCCGTACTCCCATCCAAAAAAGCAAGTGGCATAAAAAATGGGAACATTGCAAAAGCACCCATAAAAGAAACACTTTCCATTAAACTACCACCGAATATTAAAACTGTTATAATAGTAACAATAAAAACTATTAGCACGACATAGAGTGTAAATTTTAATCTGTTCCGTAGATTTTTTTCCAAATCACTAATTTCGCTTACCTTTTCTTTCTGATTTAACTCATCTCTTAGGTTCTGATTTTCCTCTTTCAGAACCTTTATTTCTTTGAAGACATCGCTCTGATTTAACTCATCCATATTAGAACGTGATTATAATTTATTATACTTTATCATTTATAATATTTAAAATCAATTTTGAGCCTATGGAGCTCCACAATCATGGATGTTAGAACTTTTTGGAGGCCTATGTATGAAACTGCATATCATTATTGCTTATAAATTTAGCAAATAGTAGTATTGAGTTAAATATTTTTTAAAGTTTATTATGCTTTCTTATTTAATATCTTTTATCACCCCTTCTCTTTTTATACCGACAGCTAATCCAATATTATTATGTGCTGTTCCTTTTAGAGTTGTTTATGTTTTTTCAATCCTTGGAATTGTAATGTGTTTTTTGTCAGTAATAATTTTCTTTATAAGAAAGAAAATGAAGTCTAAAATATATATAATTTTACAAGTATTGTTTATAGTAATTGCATTGTTGTACACATTTAGACCTGAATGGAGAAGTTGGCAAGATATTACCGAGAAATATGACAATGTTTGTGGAAGGACTTTATATGAATTCACTTTACTCCCAAACCCAATTCCTTTTTATTCAGCTGATTCAACTGAACAACAAGTAAATCTTCACTCTCAAATTCAGGAGTTATAAATAATTGATCTATGAAAAAACCAATTAAAATCGTTATAGTTTCCCTGTCTGTAATATTTTTGTGTTATTTCCTTTGGCAATTGTTTTTGGTCATATCTGTTGAAAAAATAGAGACGCTAAAGAAAGAACCGGTTGAAATGTTCCCCTTTATGCAGGGTGAAGTTGTTCCTGTTCCCATTACTGCTGATGGTACTGATGAAGTTCTAACAATAATTAAAGAAACAATTCGAACAAGAGATGTAACTAAAGTGACCGAGATGTTTGGCTCAAATTTTTCTTCTAAAGAAAATCCTCCGGAGTGGCCTAAAGCTATTGAAAAACTTGATTATTTCCCTTTTTCGAGGATTGTAATTACCTTGGAAGATGATGACAAAAATATTTTTTCGGAAATGTTACTAGATATCCAAGATAATGTTAGGGTAGACAGGGATATTGTAGTTAAAAGCATTATAACCGATGATTCTCAGGTAGAAGAGATGCCCCCAAATCCTGACGATTTTTACAACAGGAATGAAAGCATTGAAATTGACGAAACGACAAATGTGCTACTCACAACAGAAATTGATAGTAATCGTATTGTTGATATTATCATAAGATAGAATAATCGATTCGCATCGGGGGCTAGGGAAAGAAAAATAATTTCTTTGGAGCTCCACAATGAAGGACGTTGGAACTGGGGTGGTTAATTTACTATGAAATTACTGTAGACCACTGCATTAATAATATCCCCTGAAAAACGTCAGGACGAATATTTAATTCAGTTACTATCTTGTAAAGTGCTAATTGAGTTGCCCGATAATTCAATTCATTCGCAGTTTTAAGTGCATCAGCTAAGTCTCTGTGGGCCTTTTCATAAGCTTCGTGAGTAGTTACACCTCCATCTCCTGCATACAATGCGCGTATGGGGCCTATAAGCCTATCATGAGCCTCCTCTACTTCTCGTTGTTCTGTTGGGTTTTTTTGCATAAGTAATAGTTAATTTAGCTAATTATACCACTTGCTTGCCTGTTTTGCAAATATATGTGATGGCTCGACACCACTGCAACCACATATCAGCAAGGAGTGGTATCGGTTTTAGGATAGATAATCTTTAGATTTCTTTGGAGCGAGTAACGAGAATCGAACTCGTGTTTCGACCTTGGCAAGGTCGCGTAATAGCCATTATACCATACTCGCACGCGTCTAAATGTATTTTAAAGTTGCGGAGGAATAATAATTATCATTCCCCCGCCGGTCAACTTCTTTTATCTCTTGGCGATTCTGCGAACTGATTGAGTTCCATCTACAAGATCGTCGTCTATTCCTTTTCCCAAATTTGATTGCGTCTGTGTTCCTCCCGTCAAAAGTGCTTTTCTTGAGAAATTGTATCTTCCCTGATCATCAACCTGCATCAATTTTACCTTTACTGTGTCACCTAATTTCACTACATCCTCTACTTTGTTTACTCTCTTTGTGTCAAGTTCTGAAATGTGTACCAATCCTTCTTTTCCCGGAACGAATTCAACGAAGGCACCGAATTCCATTATTCTTGTGACTTTTCCTTCGAACACATCTCCAACTTTTGGAATGTATGTAAGTTTGCCAATCCAATCCAAAGCTTTGTTTCCTTTTTCTTGGTCCGGAGCCGTGATTGTCACGATTCCTTCATCGCTGATATCCATTTCAACATCACATTCTGCAGTAATTCTTTGAATTGTTTCGCCACCTTTTCCGATGACCACCCTGATCATATCAGGATCAACTTTTACAGTCATAATTAATGGCGCATATTTTGAAAGATTCTTTCTTGGTTCAGGTAATGCCTCAATCATTTTCGCCATGATAAAATCACGACCTTCTTTGGCTTGTGCAAGCGCTTTTTTAAGCAATTCAATTTGTAATCCTTTGATCTTGATATCCATTTGAAGAGCTGTGATTCCATCTTTCGTTCCTGTGACTTTGAAATCCATATCTCCAGCGAAATCTTCCATTCCTTGGATGTCTGACAAAATTTTGTAAGCACCTGTTTCTTTGTCAGAAACAAGTCCCATCGCAATTCCGGCAACCGGTTTTTTGATAGGTACTCCGGCACACATCAATGAAAGTGTAGATCCGCAGACAGAAGCCATTGAGCTTGATCCATTACATTTGATAATTTCAGAAACCAACCACATTGTGTATGGAAATACTGCTTTGTCAGGAAGTACTGGGACTAGAGCTCTCTCAGCTAAATCTCCATGTCCGATTTCACGTCTATTTGGACCACTCATACGTTTGATTTCTCCAGTCGCGTATGATGGAAAATGATAGTGATGCATGTAATTTTTCACTTTGTCTCTGTCCATCGTGTCAATGATTTGCGCATCTGTAGGCCCTCCAAGCGTTGTGATTGTTAGCGCTGTCGTTTCTCCTCTTTGGAAAATTGCTGATCCATGTGTCCTTGGCAAAACGTCCAAAACGATATTAATAGGACGAACTTCTGTAAGTTTTCGACCATCTAAACGAATTTCTTTCTCAAGAATATTTTTTCTCATATTCTTCTCCATCAATTTGTTTAGAATTTCTGCGATTTCTTTTCCTGTGTAAACTTTTTCTTCTATTTCTTTTGCAAAATGTGCCATCAGTTTATCTTCGATTGCATGAATTTTTGCTTTTACTTCTTTTTTTGTTGTTCCAGATATTGTATTCAATTCTTCAACTGAAACTTGTTCAGATACTTTTGCAACTAGTTCCTCATTTGCAACATGCAAAACCGGAACTATTTTTGTGATTTCAAATCCTTTTACGTAATCCAATTGGAATTGGCATATTTCTTTGATGTGTTTATGTGCTTCTGCAAGCGCTTCAAGAACAATTTCTTCGGTTACCTCTTTCATTCCCGCTTCAACCATAGTGATGGCATCGAGCGTTCCTGCAACAATCAAATTCATCTGACCTTCGTCACATTCTGTGTATGTAGGATTGATAATAATTTTTCCATCTTTGTATCCAACTCTGACTGCACCAAGAGGTCCTTCAAATGGCGCACCACTAAGCAAAAGCGCCACTGAAGCGGCGTTCATAGCTGTTGTAGCTGGATCAACTTCCATGTCTGCTGAAAGAGCACTGCATATAAGCTGTACTTCGTTTGTTGTTCCTTTTGGGAAAAGTGGACGAACCGGTCTGTCAATCATTCTTGAAATCAAAGTCGCATTTTCTGAAGGTCTTCCTTCACGTTTAATAAAACGGCTTCCTTTTATTTTTCCTGCCGCATACATATTTTCTTCGTAATCAACTGTCATAGGGAAAAAATCGGCTCCCTCTAGGCCTTTTTCGTTCATCAAAGCATTTGCCATGATAACAGTGTCTCCAAGGGAGACAACGGCGCATCCGTTTGCATACGACGAAATTGGGGAATTCGTAATCTTAAATTCTCTCCCCGCAAGAGTCATAGTACTTGTTTTTGGTTCCATATATTTTGGGTTATTAAAGATATAATTACCCAAACGGAACCTCCCTTAAGTTACAAGGTTTAAATAAACGATTATTCGTTTGCTTAAATCTTGCTACTTAAGCCGAAGGGCTTCTGCGCTTGGGTTTAAGTGAAATTTTTAAAGAACAATTTTTGCTTTCGCAATTATTTTCTTAGCTTCAATTCTTTTAGAATTTTCTCGTAAGCGTCTTTATCATGGAGTCTCATGTAGTTTAGGTGTTTTCTCCTTTTTCCTACTAGACCGATAAGACCTCTTCTTGAATGATCGTCCTTTGTATGTTTTTCAAGATGTTCTGAAAGTTCATTGATTCTCTCTGTCAAAACGGCTATTTGCACGCGTGATGAACCAGTGTCTTTCTGATGTACACCATATTTTCCAATGAGGACTTTTTTCTTTGCTCTATCCATGATTTTCAAGTAAAAATGTATATAAAATCGATAGCGGATGTTAGTTTACACAAAAAAATTGATTTTGGCAAGACTTAATGTAGAATGATTTCCATGGACTACAAAAAAATAATAGTAGATTCATGGGTTTACACTCAAAGTAACAAAAAACTCATTGTCTGGTTTGGCTTTATTCCTTCAATATTGACAACCTCAGTCAGCATTTACCTTATCGCTTATCAGATTTTTGCGTTCAAGAAATCTTATCTTTTTGGAGACGATGAAGGAAGTGCGCTTGAGGAAGTTGTTTTCTTTCTGTGGGATTTTTTAAATGCTCATCTTAGTTGGACTGTTCCGTTAATTATTTTTGCGGCATTTTTTGGAGTTTTTTATTTTCTTTATCCTACTCTTGCAAAGGCCGCGTCTGTGCAAACTATCGCCAGACATCGAAACGGGCAAGAATCTTCCGTCGGGACAGGCATGAAGTATGGACTTATGTCTTTCCTCCAACTTTTTGAATATCACATGATTATTGGGACATTTTCGTTTTTCTCTTTATTAATAGAGATGTCGTTTGTTGTCAGAAATCTTGGACCTGTTATTTTTAAGCTGTTTATCCCCGTTTTTATTGTTTTAATAATTATAAGTTTAACGTTAACCCTTCTTTTCACTTATGCAGATTTTTTTATTGTTATAGATGGAAAGGGAGTTTTTGAATCTATGAAGGCGAGCGCGAAATTGGTTGTTTTAAGCTGGAAACACACATTTTTGATAACGATTTTGATGCTTCTTATAGGTGTCAGAATTTTCATACAGACAATTATGGTTTTTGCTATTCCTGCGCTTATTATTGCGATAACCGGATATATTGCTACAGTTACGCTCCCCGTCACCGGACTTGTCATCGGAGGGATTGTTGGCTTCATCTGCCTCTTTTTAGCCGCTTACCTAAACGGAATTATTGATATTTTTTCATACACTGTTTGGACTTATACATTCCTTGAGTTGACTTCCGAGAAGCATCTTTCGGCTAGAGAAACAGTAAAACAATAAGAATTAAGCTTTTGATGGATTGACATTTTAGCTTTTTTGTTGTACAATAGCGATGTATAAATAAAAATAAACATTAGAAATGACACACCTGTCACAGAATAAAAAAATAGCGTTTTCTGCTTTCGGGCTGTTTCTTGTGTCGTTTGTCATGATGGCGCTGTTTCTAAAAAACGGCGGAGAAGTCGGACAAAGCGGAGAAGCAAATGTTCTTGGAGCTCATGAAACGAGCACGGAAGCCGAGACTGTTGTCACAGAAAAAATTGATTTTAAAAAAATTATTGGAGAAACAAAAGATCCTGTTTTGGTTATTAACGCTGAGGGAAAAGTTGAATATGCCAATGAAAAATTTTGCGACATGATTTCAGTAAAATGTGAGAAGTTCATGGGTATTTTATTTTTCGATTTCATTAATTCAAAAGATCTTTCGGGATTTGTATCTACACATGGAAAACTTTTACAGTCCGGCGAAAAGATTGATGGAATCGGGCCTTTCAGACTGCTTAAAGGCAAAAATGAAATTATAGTTTTGTTTGATGCAAAGCCTTTACTTAAAGATGAAAAAGTTTTTGCGGTTTCCTTGAAGGCAAAAGATATTACAGAAAAAGTTAATGAATTGAACAAGGGAAATTCCGAAAATGCTGAAGATACAATTGAAAATCCTCAAGAAGGCACTGAATGGATTGAGAAGATTTATCCTAATTTGAAGGGAATAAAGGACAGTCTTGAGTTAAAACTCATGGTGAACAAATTGGGTTAAGGCTTTTTCTTGATTGAATATGAATATTCGAGTAGAATTTTGCTCGGGTTTTTAAATATAAATTTTATGTATCAGGCACGAGAAATTGAGAAGAAATGGCAGAAAAAATGGAAAGAAAAAGAACTTTTTAATACAGATTTAAAATCGAAAAAACCGAAATTTTATAATCTTACGATGTTTCCATACCCGTCCGGAGACAAACTTCATATTGGGCATTGGTATAATTTTGCACCGGTGGACAGCTACGGAAGATTTATGAGAATGCATGGTTTTAACGTTCTTCAGCCGATGGGATTTGATAGTTTTGGGCTTCCTGCCGAGAATTATGCGATTAAGACCGGAGTTCATCCAAAAATCAGTATCGCGAAAAATATTGAAAAAATGATTACACAGCTCACAGAAATGGGAGCGATGTGGGACTTCGCTAAAAAAGTTATAACTTCTTCGCCGGAATATTATAAATGGACGCAATGGATTTTTTGTAAACTTTATGAAAACGGCTTAGCTTACAAAAGAAATGCACCGGTAAATTGGTGCCCTTCATGTCAAACAGTACTTGCAAATGAACAAGTGAAAGACGGGGCTTGTGACAGATGTAAAAGCGACGTTACGAAAAAAGATCTTAGCCAATGGTTTTTCAAAATAAGCGATTACGGCGATAAACTTTTGGATTATGAGGGCCTTACTTGGCCAGAAAAGACGATTTTGATGCAGAAAGATTGGATTGGAAAAAGTTCAGGATGTAATATAAATTTTCCACTTGAAGACGGCAGTGATATTTTGACTTGTTATACAACTCGCGCAGATACAATTCATAGTGTGACTTTTGTTGTTATTGCGCCTGAACATCCGCTTGTTGATGAGTTGGTTAAAGGAACGAAATATGAAAAAGAAGTTAGAGAAGTTAAAGAAAAAATCAAAAAACAAACTTTGATAGAAAGGGCTTCTGTCAGCGGAAAAGACAAGCTCGGATGTTTCCTTGGGAAATATGTTGTTAATCCCGTTAATGGGGAGAAAATTCCGGTTTATATGGCAAGTTTTGTTTTGATGTATGGAACCGGCGTTGTTATGGCGGATGCGCATGATCAGCGAGATTTTGAATTTGCGAGAAAGCATAATATTCCACTTAAATTTGTTATTTCAGCGGATGGAAATGAAATAAATCCTGATGATTTTGAAGGGGCTTATACCGAGGATGGAATTTTATTTAATTCCGGAGAATTTAGTGGAATGAATAATCGCGAGGCTCTGCCAAAAATGATGGATTACATAGAAGGCAAAAATTTCGGACAAAAAACTATAAATTTCAAACTTCGTGACTGGCTTGTTTCGAGACAAAGATATTGGGGCGCGCCAATTCCGGTTGTTTATTGCGATAAATGCGGAGAGGTCTTGGTTCCGGAAAAAGATTTGCCTGTTATTTTGCCTGATGACGTTGATTTTAATCCAAGTGGAGACGGTAAATCCCCTCTTGAAAAACACGATGATTTCAAAAATTGTAAATGTCCGAAGTGTGGAGGAAAAGCCACGCGCGAAGTTGATACGATGGACACTTTTGTTTGTAGCAGTTGGTATTATTTGAGATATCCTTGCACCGATTTGGATGATAAGGCGTTTGATAAGGCGATGATTAAGAATTGGCTTCCTGTAGACCTTTATATCGGCGGACCTGAGCACGCTTGCATGCATTTATTGTATGCTAGATTTATAAATATGGTTTTGAATGACCTTAAACTTATTCCAAATAAGGAGCCTTTCAAAAAACTCGTTCATCAGGGCATGATTACGAAAGACGGAGCAAAAATGAGCAAATCAAAAGGAAATGTTGTAAGTCCGGATGAATTTGTTGAAAAATATGGAAGCGATGTTTTCAGGATGTACTTGATGTTTATGGGACCTTTTACTGAAGGTGGAGATTGGAATGACAAAGGAATTACGGGTATAGCAAGATTTGTTGAGAGATTTTGGAATTTGATAAATGAAGGAAGCGAGGAAGTTTTGGATAAAGATTTACTCAAGAAAAATTTACATAAATTGATTAAAAAAGTAGGAGCCGACATAGAGAGTTTTCATTTTAACACAGCGGTTTCTGCGTTTATGGAATTTGTGAATTTTGCGATGAAGAACGGTATAGATGCGAAATCAAAAAAAGTTTTGGTGCAATTAATTGCGCCTATGGCTCCTCATCTTGCTGAAGAATGTTTTGAAATTTTGGGAGAAAAATTTAGCGTTGTTGACAGCGAATGGCCGAAATATGATGAAAAATTAACTATTGATGATAGTGTAAAAATCGGAGTTCAAGTGAACGGGAAAGTTCGCGGAGAAGTCGAAATTTCAAAAGATGCGAGCAAGGAAGAAGCGCTTTTAGCCGCGCGTTCGCAAGAAAATGTTTTAAAATATTTGTCCGAAGGTAAAGTCGTAAAAGAAATTTATGTTCCCGGAAAAATTATCGGATTTGTTGTAGCTTAAGGCAATTTTTTTAGATATAGACGCGGCATCCCTTCAGAGAAAATTCCTATCGATTCTGTCGTGACAGTTATTTCTTTGTTTTTGTAATTGTCTGTTACGTCCTTGTCTTCAAAATAAAGTGTGTAATATCCTAATGATGGTTTTTTCTGAAATTTTTCTACAAGTTCTGATGGAAGATTTTCAAAATTTGTTTCTGAAACTTTGAAAAAATATTTCCAAGTGCCGAAGATTTCGGTTTCAACAACTTTTCCTGTTAGTGATACTTCTTTCCCTTTGTATCCCGTAATAACTGATTCGGAATTCACAAGTCTTAGCCATCCGTCGTCTGTGTTTCCTTCTTTTATCGTCGTCTCGACTGTTGAGATCGCAGGTGTTTCTTCCGTTTGCACCGTTGGGGCTTCTACGCTTGCACAAGCCGTTAGAAGCATTAATAATATTGGAATAATGAGAGTTTTTTTCATATTTTTTTGGTTAATTATTAATTAATCCATATTACACTTTTGTAGGATTTTGCAAGCATTTTCTGTTGTTGAAAAAGCAACAACACTTTTTTTGTTAAGTTTTTGTTTTAGGAAAGCCAATTAAATTTTTATAAAATTTTATTTCTTTGACTTTTTTATTTTTGGATTATTTTGTAAGTGCTAGGTTTGGCTGGTAGATGCGCGGATCTCCTCTGATTCCCCGCATTTCGCCGGATCTATTTCATTCCTGTGAATGTTCTGTGTTGAACTGTTCACGAGATGTTCTTTGACATCTTGGTATAGTTTGGTTTGGTTGATTTGAAAGGATCTCTGCGGAAAATTTCCGCGGAGGCAAGAAAGGCAATGGCAAGAGAAAAGGAGACTTATCGTGCGTTACATCATTTTCGCCATCGTGTCCGTGATTTTCGCGTTCGTGTGCGGATGCGAGGTCTCGGAAGTGGACAACATCTACATCGGCGCTTTCGGTGCCAACAACGAGGAGGTGACCAACAGCAACATCGTCGAGAACTCCACGGACGAGGAAGACTTCCTGCCCGTGGACTACGGCGGTGGCGGTGTCGCGACCAACTTCAAGGTTCCGCTCGACCCCGAGTATGACTGGGAAGTCACTCAGTCTTGGGCGAGCCACTGCAAGGATTGCACGAAAAAGGGATACGGAAAAGGACAGGCCGATCCCAACATGTGCAATTGGACTCATGCCACTCTTTCTTCGTGCAAGTACGGCTTGGACTTCAACCTGCCCGGAGAAAATGACAATGGCAAGTTCGTTCTGGCAACCGGAGAAGGCACCGTCAAGAAAGCCGGCTGGTGTGGAACGTGGGGCAACTGCGTGGTCATCGATCACGGCAACAACGTCTGCTCGCGTTACGCCCACATGCAGGACAATTCCGTCACCGTCAAGAAAGGCGACGGAGTCTGCCAAGGGCTGATTCTCGGAAAAATCGGAAATACCGGTTCTTCCGAAGGGTCGCATCTCCACTTCCAGTTCGAGAACTGCAAGGCCGAAATTTCTATTTCCAAGTTCTTCACCGACGGAAATGCCGCTCCAAAGTGCGTGGTCGGCAAGGACATCTACACTTCCACGGGCAAGTACTCGGCTCTCGTGCTGACAAACAAGCCCAAGGAAGCCTGTGATCTCCTCGGTGAATTCGCCAAGAAGAAGTTCAATCACGGAGCGACTCTTCCCGTGCCCGGCATCAAGTCGGTTTCGTGCGGATCGCTCCCGAACTGCCCGCTCATCACGAGTTGCAATGCGGAAAAAGACCATCTCTTTTCCGATGACAAGTACCTCAATTCCTCTGTCCGCGAAGCCGCGCAGTATCTCTATGGAGAATGTGCGATCAACGGCAAGGACGACGGCGGGCTTCATCAAAGCGACATCATCACCATCGCGGAAGGGCTCAAGATTTCGATGTACCTCTTCGAACAAGTGAGCGACTGCGGAAACAACAGCGCTTATGTTCCATTTTCCGACGTGAAAACGACGGACTGGTTCTATCCGCTTGTGATCTGTGGTCTGCAAAAAGACGTCCTCGACAACAGCTCGCTCCTCTTCTGGGCCAACGCTTCCCTCAGTTTCGAAATGGCGGCGAAGTTCCTCGTGAGATCGGCTGTGAATGCCGGAGTCATCGAGTTGAAGAATCCCTCGACCGGAAGCTTCGACAAGATTCCGTACGATCATCCGGCCTACAAGTACGTCGAAACGCTTTATGCGTATGCGGCAATCGACACGAATTTCACTTCCTACTATCCGGAAACTTCCATCACGCGCGGACAATTTGTCAGGATGGCGGCGAATCTCTCGCCGTGCTACTGCAACAACATCTCGTGCGATGGGGCTTGTACCTGCGATCAAGTGAATTTCGCCTGTTCCAATTCCGATTCCGGCAGTGATGTCGGTGGCGGAGGTTCAGGCGGTTCGTCGAGTGGCAGTTCCGGTGGTTCAGGATCTGGCGCAAGCGACTCCTGCGGAGGTTGCCCTTCCGGCTTCTTCTGCAATTCGAAAAACTTGTGCCAGTGCATGGCAAAGTGCCCTGCAACCGGATGTGGTTCAGATGGTTGCGGAGGATTTTGCGAGTGTTCCTCGGGATACTCGTGTTCCTCCGGCTATTGCGTGAAGACCTGCGTCCCTCAATGCTCCGGCAAAGACTGCGGAGCAAACGGTTGCGGAGGCATCTGCGGAAACTGTGACTATGGGTCCTCGTGCAATGCGAGTGGCCAATGCATCGCAAATCCCGATGCTCCTCCTTGCAAGCCGATCGACTGCACCGGAATTCTGTGCGGATCCGACGGTTGCGGAGGCATCTGCGACAACTGCAAGAATGGGGCAAAGTGCAGAGCGATCAAGATCAATGCACCCCAGAAGTACCTCTACTACTGCGCCTCTCCCTCCAAGTAAAAACCCAAAACATTCCCCCAAGATCAAGAAGGGGGCGTTGCAATATACGCCCTCTTTGCTTTATAATCAGGCCATGAGAAAAGTTTTGGGATTCACCCTCATTGAAGTCCTACTTGTTATCACCGTTATCGGAATTCTTTCAGTTGCGGCGCTTTCTGCGTACATGAATTCAACAAAAACTTTTGCGTTTGTTTCCGGATACAAAGATGTTGTCGCGGCGTTGCGTGAGCCTAGATCCTACGCTGTAGGAAGCCAAACTGTTGACGGCAATACTGTTCAAAGATTTGGGGTAAAAATTTCTCCCGACAAAGGATCAGAACCTGATTTTATAGTTTTTGCCGATAATGGACTTAAGCCTTTTGAATTGGATGAAGATGAAAGCGATAAAATTTATTCAAAGACGGAAATTGACGGACTTTCCGGTGATCCGACTTTGCCTTATCTTTTTGAAAAAGAAGATAGTACTGCGATGAAAAGCATCGAATTTCCGATTTATCTTTTTTATGAAACAGGCACGGGAAATCTTTCAGTTTATGCAAAAAGAGGCAGTGCGGTAACCTTTATTCCTGCGTCCGAAATGAGATATTTATCATTTATTTTTAACCAAACGGACACGGATTTCATAAGATACATCAATGTTTTTCAGACGTCTGGAATTGCTGAAGGTTTCGATACAAAACCAACTTTATGATAAAAATTTTTGCAAAAAAAGGTGTTGTTCTTGCGGAAGCAATTGTCACGATTTCGATTTTGATTATGTGTGCGATTATTGCCGGAAGTATTTTTACAAACGCATCGACTACGACTTCACTTTCAAAAGATTTTTTGATTGCAAATGGACTTGCGATTGAGGGAGCCGAATCTGTCAGAAATATTGTTTATACAAATAGAATGATATTACCTACGGATAAGACTTGTTGGCTTACTTTAGACCCTGCGACGATAAACCTTGATAATAAAACTTGTGTTTCTGTGGCGGCAAAGGAGGTAAATTATATTCCTTTTGAAAAGGCAACCGGAGATCAAACAAAGGGCAAATGGAAACTTGATAATGGCGGCGCGACTGAATTGGATTTGTCGAAAGGTGCGGTGGCGAATACCGCTTATTTGCTTTATGTAAGCAAAGATAATGGCAGATATACGACTTCTTCCGCGAATGATGCTGTTGCGTCAAAATTTTATAGGAGTGTGAGATTTTTGAATGTTGACGATAATTATGCAACTTTAGAGGTGGAAGTTGCGTGGTTTGAAGGCTCAAAGCCTTGGAACACTACGACGGTTGTATATCTTATAAACAAATAGCCTTCCCGTTATTTGGGAAAGCTATGTTTTTTTGTTGTGATTTTTTATGCTCGTTTTTTTCTTCCTATAATTGCCAACACTGCCAATCCAAAAAGTGATGCAAGTGCGGAAGGTCCTCTAGGACTTGCTGATGAACCTGGTCTTGCAGAACAGAAACCTTCCGGATCTGATGGAATTTGTACAGGTGGTGGTTCTACTTCGACTGAGGCGTCTTGTTGTGCGTCTTGTGCCGTGTCTGTTTTTGCATCATCCTCTGCATCTGCGTCAGGTGTCAGTATCTCATCTGTTTTTGCATCATCCTCTGCATCTGCGTCAGGTGTCAGTATCTCATCTGTTTTTGCATCATCCTCTGCATCTGCGTCAGGTGTAGCATCTGTTTTTGCGTCATCTTCTGCATCTGCGTCAGGTGTCAGTATCTCATCTGTTTTTGCATCATCCTCTGCATCTGGTGTTACTTCCGGTTCTGTATCTGGTGTCGCGTCTGCGTCAGGTGTTACTTCCGGTTCTGTGTCTGGTGTCGCGTCTGCGTCAGGTGTTACTTCCGGTTCTGTGTCTGGTGTCGCATCTGCGTCAGGTGTTACTTCTGGTTCTGCATCCGGTGTCGCGTCTGCATCAACTTCTTCAACTCCAACATCTTTATCTGTTCCCGTATCAGTCGTGTCAGGAGCATCTCCTTGTTCCGGATTTGGATCAGGATCTGGATCTTTTGGCGGCAATGATAAGAAGTATATGCCTGTTGGTTTGCCGTCATTCCATTTTGTAACAATCAAATACAATCCACTGCTATCTACCCGAATCGTAACATCTCCGGTGTTTGCTTGAAGTCCTATATTTGCTTTCATCACTTCGTCCATGCTTGTCGCCACTCCCGCCGCTGTTGAAGAGTAATATACTTTTTGAATATTTCCCAAAAATCTTGCTCCAATCCACATATCTCCATGTTTTTCAGGGACACTTCCAATGGCATTCATTGATCCCATAGGGATTAGGACTTCAACTTCACCTGTGATTAGGTTTTTTCTTTTCATTGTAAGAGAAGTTGCATATAGGTATGGAACTCCGTCTATTTCTATTACTTTTATGTCGGATCCACCTATGCCAGTTATTTCTTTGAAATTTGAAATTTCCAACTCATTGTTTGAATTTAAACTCATATCTGCTTCTACGCACCCGTCTCCTCCTCCAAAAGCTAGATACATTTTGTTTTTGTACATCGTTGCGCTCAAGATAATATATTCCGAACCTGAGTCTGGCTTCTCCATAATATTTGCAGGAGCAAATGTCCCTTGAGTCATCAATTCTTTTACGTCATTTCCTGTTTTAAAAAAAAGTCTACGATTATTGTCCGGATAATTTTTATCGAGAGGTCTTGTTATTATCATTATTTCCTTTCCTCCAAGATTCCCTGATTCCGGATTACCATCCCAAAGTGCCGTTCCAGCTACTTTTTGTGGAGCGCTCAATAAAAGTAATTCATTTGGTGTAAGTGCTGATCTTTTTGTTTCATATTCTTGGCTTGCGCTTACTGCTTGAGATGCACCATCTTCATTCTCACATCCTTCAAGTGCCGTTCCTCCTGCCAAAATTCCAAGCATTGCTCCGGTTTCGAATGCTTTCCTAAGCCCTGGAACTTTCCCTATTGTTTTTCCCATTGCACTCAAAAATCCTTGACCTTCGCCAAGCTGTTTTTCTTGTATACCATCTTCAGCCAATGAGACATCTTTTCCCCTTAATCCGCTCATATTGTCGCTGGTTATATGATAAGTTTACTATTTTACTACTTTTTGCCTAATTGTCAAATATTTTAGTTCTGTATCGCGAAGTCTATGAGAGGTCTCTTCTCTGCTTTTTCAAGCTTTTGTACATAAAATACGTTATTTACTATCACAACTATTTCTGTTTCTATCTTTGCCTGGCCTATTGGGGTATTTGTGAGAAATTGATATTCCAAATATGGAACAAATTGATCTTCTACTACGCTTTCGAGTTTTCCGCTTAATGCCATGCTGAAAACGGGGTTCGTCATTTTCTTTAGTTCGTCGATTATGAAGACTCCTGTATTTGAATATGTCGTTGTGTCCTTGGCTTTTGGTTTATCTTCTTCTTTTGGATTTGTCGTATTTATAATTTTGTTTTGAGCATGTAAGGTTTTTTTTGTATCGTTATTTATTATGCTTTCCAATACAGCTGAGAATGTTCCTAATGTTGGGGCATCCTCCTTAAACTGTATCATTCCACATTCCTCTTCTCCGCATTTTCCTGTGATTTGCCATGAGACGACCATGTCGTCTTTGACAGAATCTTTTTCGAGGGTGTTTAAAACATATCTTTCAGTATCTGCGCAGTAGTATGGGCTTTTTTCTCCTTCACAGGATCTTTTCCCTGCTACTCCCGTGATCTCTGCTCCTGTTGTTGTGTCTTTATCAAAACATGGCAAACATGGTGTCCTTACTCGTAAAATAAAATTGCCCTCTCCATTCGAAAATGGATTTGTTGTTTCTCCGGCTTTTGCATCTTTCAACGTATCAAGTGTTGTTGTGGTAAAATCAGAATTATCATAATACAAAGGTATCGCGACTCTATCCGTTGAACTGCTTCCAAATATCAATTTGTTCCAGTTACACGGATTATCTATGTCATCCATCGTTTGGCCTGTTGTCTTTGTTAATGATGTTTCTTGTGCCACTATAGTCTCTTTGTATGCCTGACAAATTGTGCTATTTCCCGCGTCTCCTGTCGCAGGCGCAGGTACTCCATAACAAAGTCCTTCCACGCATGTCCCGTATTTCTCATTGGCTTTGTCTGATGGATTTCCCTTCACTGAAATTATTATTTCAACATTGTTTCCTTTTTCCCATTGTCCATCAGCCACTGTCTTAAAAAAATCATTGCATAGCGCGTGCGTACTGCTTCCTTCAGCGATTTTTCCATCAACATATTTGCATTTCACTTCGTCCAAAGAAAATCCCGCCTCGTGTTTGTCGACGACATAACTGACAAAATCTCCAACCGATCTCGCGACGGATTGTGCCTGAAAAAGATCATTATTCCTTTGGATTTCCTGCACAGTATTTATCATCTGTTTTTGCACCATGATTGTGTAATACATGGTCAACGCAACAACGCTAAGTCCCACCACGACGATAAAACCTCTCCTATTTTGAAGAATTTTTTTCAACTTTCCGAAACGAGGTTTTTTCTCTTGCATAAGCCAAATTTGTTAATTCTTATGCTGTGAAAAATATTAACATAGGTTTGATTAAAAAGCAAAATTCTTTATAATCATTTTGTGCTAAAAAATTTAAAACAAATTTTCAAAAACGGCGGTGTTACTTTAGTTGAAGTCCTTGTTGCTACAAGTCTTTTTGCTGTTTCAGTTGTTGTTGCCGGAGATATTTTGATAAGCGATGTCCAACTTGAAAAAAAGACAAGTCTTCAAAATGCTTTGGCGTCAGAAATGAGAATAATTCTTCAACAAATTTCTGCTGAAATTCAAAATGGCACGATAGATTATGATGAATATTATTCCGTTTGTGTGCTTCAAAACAGTTGCGAAATAGGCGGATTAAATACCGCTTTATATGGTTTTTATAATGGAGTTTATGGAAGCAGATTTTATGATCCGGGAAAAAGTTTGGATGGACTGGCAACAAATAATCCTGATGATTTAGGCGCGGAATGCTCTTTTCCTCAAGATCTTCAAGATGGAGAAGAATGTGAAGTTGTTTACAATCTTTCAGTCGATTTAAACACCGGACAAAATCCATTTGCTGGTCCTGATCCTGATAAGGCGAGTGCTTTTTGCGAAAATAACAGAGGTGCATGCACTCAAATTGATGGAGGAAGCGTGACCGTCGATCAATTATTTATTCTTGATAAGACCGGCACTAAAAAAACGATGATTGCGAAGAAAAAAATACGGGATTTTACCGGTGGAAAAGATTATGCGCTCGGCAGGGTCGTGATGAACGGAAAAGATTATGATCAAAATGGAATAATGGATGTTTTTTCATGTGTGGATGGATACAATTGCTATAATAATTCCGCTGTAATTGCCTTTTTAAGCCCTTATAAAACCATTGTAAAAGATCAAGATTTTGTTACCGCAAATAAAATCACAATTCCTTGGACCACTGATTTAGAAACTGCATTTGAAGGACAAGCCGGCACCGCGACTTTTGTCCCAATCACTCCTCTTTTTGCGACGATCAAAGATATAAAATTTATTATTCATCCGCTTGAAGATCCGTATAAAGCCTATGCAGAGCCAAATATGAAAGGCCAACCTTCCGTCACAATAATGCTTACTGTCGGACTTGCTTCCACGTCCCTTGATAAATATCCGGGGATTTTTCCTGATATCACTTTGCAAACAACTGTTGCGGCCGGAGTCACAAGCAAAATAGATTCTTATCCTCCGATAGTTGAAATCAAAAATTATCAAAACGACAACTGGCTTTTGGACATGCTTTCTTCATGGCCGGGACAATTGATTTTGAATGAAGTTGAGTAAATTAGTCCCCTATAACCAATACAAATTCCCCTCTCGGTTTTGTTTTTTCGAAGTGTGTCATCATTTCGGAAATTTTTCCGCGACGTGTTTCTTCAAAGATTTTTGTGATTTCGCGACAAACTGCGATTTGCCTGTCACCAAGATATTCTTTCAAGTCTTTAAGTGTTCTTTCAAGTCTGTGCGGAGCTTCGAAAATAACCATTGTCCTCTCCTCCTGCGCCAACGATTTCAACAAAGTTTGTCGTCCTTTTTTTAACGGCAGAAAGCCGAGATACAAAAATTGATTCATTTTCATTCCACTCATTACAAGTGCTGAAAGCAGACTTGATGCGCCCGGAATCGGACAGATTTGTATGCCTTCTTCGATAGCTCTTTTTATCAATGTGTAAGCCGGATCTGAAATTCCCGGAGTTCCTGCATCCGATATTACGGCAACCGATTTTCCTTCTTTTAAAATGCTGATGATTTGTTCCAATTTTCTATCATCAGTGTATGAATGATAGCTCGTAATTGGTTTTGAAATCTCATATTTATCCAGCAAAATTCGGCTGTGGCGTGTGTCTTCCGCCGCAATCATATCCACTTCTTTTAGCGTTCGTATAGCGCGAAGAGTGATGTCTTCGAGATTTCCGATTGGTGTTGAAACTATGTATAACATTTATTTAAAAAGTTTATTTTTACTTGGCGTTATGCCCGGCGTCTTTATATATAACGGCTCCACTATCTGCGTTTTTTCAAAATCTTTCAACTCAAACTTTTCCAAAACTTTTCCAAAACTTTTTCTTAATGTTTTAAATTTCAAATTTTTTATTTCTTTTTTTTGATCTTTTGAAATGTCTCCAAAAATTTCTTTTACTTTTTTTTCTTTAAGATATTTTTTCAAGTCCGGTAAATTCACGAGTTCTCCATTTACATAAACTCCGCCGGATCCTGCAAAAAGAAGAAGCGCCATATTTTCAGGTTTTTCGCCGAGCATTTTCCAATAAAAATCAAACGCAGTAAGGCAGTACAGATGCGCTTTATTTAAATATGAAATCATATTCGCAGTCGCAACTCCGATGCGAAGTCCGGTAAAAGATCCGGGGCCTTTTACCACAATTAAATTTTTTATTTCTTCAAAATTTTTCTTATTTTTTTTGAGAAGTTTTGCAATTTTTGGCACGAGATTTTCGGCTTCATCATTTTTACTTTTCCATGAAGCTTCATCCAAAAGTTTTAATTTTCCGTCCTGCTCTTTGAATAATGCAATTGCAGTTTTCGGACAAGATGTATTTATTGCCAACGTAATCATGGCTTTCTTATACACGATTTGAAGAGTTTGGGCAATTTGTTTAATACAAATCCGTCACTTCGACGCCTGTGTAATAATGAAGAAGAATGTCCACATAATTAAATCCGGCCTGCGCCATCCCTTTTGCGCCGCAACCGCTTAATCCCACGCCGTGGCCCAAAAACGCGTCGCCTTTACAATATGAATCACTGACACTTACAAGATATTCTGCGTCCCAATTCCAAACATCTTTCGCGCTTTTTGTTGAGGTTCCATCAGTTTGATTGAAATACGGAGTTTTCACCAATTCGTCATTTAGCGTTACCACCTGCCCTTTTGTCTCATCGATTGCTTTTGAAATATTTGGTGAACGTTTTTCCAAACCATAACCCAAATATTTTTGGCTTACAGCAGGATCGTCGTCGAGATTGTATGGCTTGTCATCAAATTTTTGATCTTTTTCAACGTAGAAAAGCGCATAACTTCGCGCCGCAATCATTACAGCTTTTATTTTTTCAGTTAATTCAGAATTTGAAACTTCGCCAAGTCCTTTCAAATAATTTTCCATGGAAAGTTCATTTATTACTGTCAAAGTTCCGTCAACGTCACGCACTTCAAGTATTCCTTTGTACTCATTATCGTTTAAATCTTTGTTCCATTCAGGACTGTGTGCAAAATTATCAATTCTCAAAATCGCCGCATTCTTAGGCTTAAATCTGACGTATGAATCTTGATAGTATGTATTTGATGCGGTTTCTATTTTGTATTTATTGTCGGTTTTTGAAACTTCCGCTTTTTCTCCGGCACTCAAAGTCGCCACCAAAGAATTTCCATTATATATTTCAAATGATCCGTTTGCGCTAATCACAGGATTTCCGGAGAAACTTAATTTTATTCTGATGTCTCTTTCGGTGTCGCTTCCTTTTTGAATGCGAGAATCCACAGAAGAAGTTGTTGTTGGGGAGAGAGCCGACTTCGTCGGCGTGGTTGACGTGCTCGATTTTACTGAGCTGGATGTGCTTTTTACGATCTTATATCTTAACGTAACAGCTTTTTCCAAAATCAATTTTCCGTCTATTTTTGGTTTTATCACCATTATTTTTCTTCCCGGAATTTCACTTGAAATAACTTCCGCCGTGAAAGAAATTTTCGCAATTCCTCCTGATTTCACTTCACTTGTGGAAAGCGCGATATTTGAAATTTTTATGTTTTTCGACTTCACAAATTCCAGTTTCATATTGGTTTTCGTCCATGTTTTTCGTCCGAGATTTCTTAATGTCATTTCAACTGTATTTTTGCTTCCTTGTTTCCACTGTGCAGGATACGATGAGCCTATTAATTCGGCCGCATAATCACCTCCAAGCACTGTTGTTTCGAAATACATTCCGCTGTCCTTCATCCATGTAACCGCTTCAACAACCGGCGTAAAATATTCCTTATAATATCCCGCTTTGTCCGGAGCTTTTATATTAATTATAAATGTACCTATTTCTCCCGGGTTAACTTCCGATTCTTCCAAATATCC
Source organism: Candidatus Altimarinota bacterium (assembly GCA_023231115.1). Classification (GTDB taxonomy): domain Bacteria; phylum Patescibacteriota; class Gracilibacteria; order UBA1369; family LOWO2-01-FULL-3; genus UM-FILTER-38-24. The sequence goes on along the minus strand of JALNWA010000001.1, from coordinate 21,869 downwards.
CATTCTTGTCGATGCTGGCGAAACGATGAAAGACGTTCTGTCTCTTTCGTGATCCGCACCCAATAAAACAGTGTTTTCTCCGGAATTTCTCCAAACTGTATTTCCTGTGTTTTGCAGTTTTACATTTGCCTCGAATGTTTCACCTTTTTCCATTGTTGCATTTGGGAAAACCGAGCTCACAAGCGAATATTTGAAGTTTGCTTGATTAACTGAAACCGGAATTGTGAGATAATCCGTGCTCTTTTTCGTGCCATTATAAAGAATCGTGATTTTCATATTTACCACTCCTCCTTTTTTGTATGATTTTATTGAAAACTTGAATGTTCCAGTGCCTCCTGAAGAAACTTTGCTTTCTTGAAGTTTCGCAAGAACATCTTTGTTTTTTGTCGGGAACGAGATCATGCCGTCAAATTCCGGATTTTGATCCACGACAATAAACGTATTTGAATCCCATTCTTTTGTTCCGATATTTTCAAGTTTAATTGTTAATTCCGTGGTTTTGTCGGGGTTCATTTCAACATAATATGTTTCTGATTTATCTTCATAATCGTAATCTTTCACAAATCTTTCTTTTTGTTGTTTCATTGATTTATCAGCAAGTGTGCGAATAATCGGCAATTTTTCGTACAAATAAACTCCGGGGCAATCAGTACTTTTTACATCGCTGTGTCCGACAATATTGAAACTATTTTCACCTCTGAATGCTGATTTTCCGAGAACGTCTATATTGTGAATTTTTGCTTTCTGGGCAATAAATTTGCCAAATGCATTTATGACTTTTTCAGGGACAGGGTTGTCTTCGTAATTTCCTAAAACTGAGATTCCTATCGATCCGTTGTTTGCGCCTCCTGCATGCGCTCCAATCACTCCCTCGCCTCCCGCTCTGCCTTCGTAAACTTTTCCGGATTGATCCATTATGTAGTTGTATCCTATATCTCCCCATTCGCGAGTAATCGCATGATAATAATAAATATCGCGAATCGCTTGTGCCGGATTGTCGAGATTTCCAGTTGTTGCTGTGTGATGAATTACAAATTTCTTTACTTGTTTTGGATATTGCAGAGGCCATTTGTATTTATTGCCACTACTGTCTTCCGTTATTACTTTTGAATATGTAAGTTCGTCTTTGTATTTTTCCAAATAATCGCTGTCCAATTCCGCCAAAACCGGATCCGAAGTATTGTCTTCCAAATATCTATAAGATTCATCCGCACCCCAAGATTTTCTTGAGATAACATCTATATTTTCTGAAGTGCTTGCGGCATATTGAGGTTCAGGTTCTCTTGAAATTACAATTTCATCCGATGATTTTATAAAAGTCCAATCCGGATTTTTTATCACGGGGCTTGAAACGCCGTCTCCATACATCAAAAATCTATATTGAAATTTTGTTGATCCGTTTGAAGATGCGGTTGTGTAAAACTTTTTATCATTCGAAGTATTTGTTTGTTCCTCTTCCGAATCTGCAGAAAGCCAATCGCTCCATTTTTCTTTTTCAAAAAATTTCACTTCTAGTTTTACATTTGTTCCACTTGGAACAGATGCCGACCAAGATCCTCCGACTGATGTAAACTGAAATCCCGGATCCATCACAGAAGAAAGAAAAATGTCCACAGTTTTGTATGGAGCTATGAGCATTGATGCGTCTGCAAGACGTTCTGAAGTTATTGTAATTTCCTGTTCACTTGAAATTGTTACGGCTTTTGTTTTTCCGTAAACTCGAGGCTCATTTTTTGCCTGAGAGAAGGCAAAACCGCCAAGCATTAAAATCCCGATCGTCACTGTAACAATACTAAATATTTTTTTGTTCATTCTTTATTAATTTTTATTATTTTTCTGTTTTGTAATTATAGCATTTTTGAGGAAGATTGAGTAGGGCAAAAATTTACTTTACAAAATGCCTGCCCTTGGGTTATATTCTGGCCGCTTATTGAAGTTTTATTTTTTCATTTGGGCAAAAAATCTTTAATTTAATATTTAACGTAATTTATGGAAGTTTCTTATAACGTCCGTTATCTAAAATCAAATTTTTCAAATAAGGTTTTGATGGACAAAGAAGGTGAGATTGTTATTTACGGAAAGGGCTTTAGGCTCAAAGGAAAGGGCGCGCAGGACAAAGGCGAACTTATCAATTTTTCAGACATCAAAGAGTTTTATTTCAAAGATGATAAAATTTTATTTATCACTTTCAATAAAGAAAAATACTCGATTTTTGAATCTGGCACTCTTTTTGATCAAATGCTTATAGACGTCTACAAGGCAAGAAATGAATTTTTGATGGATGCGCTTTTTATGAAAGGCGGGAAACTTCGCGCGGAATACGAAGGAGATTATCAAAAACTTAGTAAATTTGCGAAACTTATCAGCAAAGGTCCTGCGAAACTCAGGCTTTATGAAAGGAGTCTTATTGTTGTACCTGAGACTTCTGATGCATTTTCAGTTCATTATGATTTCGTGAATTATCACGAATTTGATGAGATGGATTACAATTTGAAAATTGTTATGGACGACGGAACGACAATGTTTTTCTCAAAACTTGGAAACGATTTCGAATTTTTTCAGGAAAAAATGAATGAGTTGCTTGGAGGAATGTACGAGACTCTCATAAATGATGTTTTGAAAAAAGCATTCCCTGAATTTCACGCTACTACACTACTAAAACTTGGATACAAAACAAAAGGAGGAAAAGCTGTTTCCTTAAAAGATTTACAAAAAATCGACAAAGATCTTGCCGTTGCAGTTGATAAATTCATTTTTGAAGACGAAAAATTTGTTGAAAACATAAAACCACTTCGAGAACTTGCGACCGAACATGAAATTTTTTATGGAATTGCACGAGATGATGCGGTAAAAGAAAGTTTTATAAGATGGGCAATGTTTGCAGTCCCTTCAAAAAATATTGTTGCGTTTTCGATTTTGCCAAGATGGAAAGAAGGTGGCAATAAAGACAAAAATCAACAATACGAAATGTATTTTTTCAAAATAATAATGGAACAAGGAAATCCTGCTGAAAAGACGGAAGACAAGGTCCGAGAAGTTGACGAGGCTCTTGTAACATTGAATTTCACAAAAGATCCTTGCTACAAAGACAAGCGCGAACTTCGACATTCTCCTTATCAATATGCAATTCGAAAATTGCCATTTTTGAGAATTTTGAGAAAATCTTACGTTGGAAAAATTTCCACATCCGACAAAAATGAATGGAAATTACAGCTTGAAGAAATTTTCAAAAACGCAATGTTGCAATCTGTTTAATTTTTAGTTAGAATTTTTAAGCAAATTAATTTTTAAAATATTTTTTTATGGCTGAGATGCAATTTACAAAAGAGAATTTTGAAGAGGAAGTTCTTAAATCAGACAAACCTGTATTGGTCGATTTTTTCGCTCAATGGTGCGGACCTTGCAAAATGATGGGGCCTGTAATTGAAGAACTTGCAAAAGAATACGAAGGTTCTTGGAAAATCGGAAAATGCGATATCGATGAAAACCACGAATTGGCTGAACAATACGGAGTTCAAAGTATCCCAACTCTTCTTTTCTTCAAAAACGGACAAATCGTAGACAAGAGTCTTGGATTCCAAGGAAAAGATGCTCTAAGAGCAAGACTAGGCTAAAAGATTGTTTGACTTTTTTGTCATTTGGCATTAGTTTTGCATGCTATATCTTTTATGTATGAATTGTGATGGTTTTCTCTTTAGGCAAGAACGTGTAGGGAAAAATGGCGTTCCTGTTCAAATTTTGAAAATAAGAACCATGAGCGGAGAAGGCAGTAATATTCCTACTCCTGATCGTCTTGCTGGTGGTTTTTCAGAGAACGCCCGAGTAAATCTTCTAGGATCTGTTTTGAGATATCTTGGTATTGATGAAGTACCTCAACTTGTTAATTTGGTTAGGGGTGAAATACAAATTGTCGGCATGAGAATCCTTCCGAAATCCGATCTTGAGCGTCTACCTGAAGATATCAGAACTTATTATATTGAACACACCCCCTCTTTAATTCCCGGTGATCTGGGAATTGGCTCATCCAATGGAGATTTGGAAACCAGATACAGGTATATGAGAGAATTTATGAGAATAATGCATGATGTTGAACGTGAAGATGGAATAGGTAATATTGTGAAAAAAAATATTTTTTTACTTCGTTTGGCTGTACTTGCCTGTATAAATAAAATAAAAGATCCCGTACATAGAAAATTAATAGAAGCAAAATTCAGAGAAATGTTTATATAAAATTTTTCTGTTTCATCGCTTCACTCAGCGCCAACTCGTCAACGAGATTGTTGTATTTATTTGTGGCGTGAGCTTTTACCCAAATCCATTCCACATTTATCCCTTTGTGTAGAGAATCAAGCTGTTCCCAAAGATCTTTATTCGCTTTTTTCTTCCAGCCTTTTAGAAGGGTTTGTATTAGAAGATTTGAATCGCTGTGAAGTTTTATTGAAAAATCTTTCATGTTTGTTTCGTCTATTTTTGCCTCATCGCGAAGCCATCTTAACGCATTGATTATCGCGGTCATTTCCATGCGATTGTTTGTTGTATCTATTTCTCCTCCTTTTATTTTCACTTCTCTGTCCTCAGTCAAAATTATGACTCCCCAACCTCCAGGCCCTGGGTTCCCGATACAACTTCCATCTGTGTATATTTCTATTTTGTGTTTTTGCATGGTAAAATTCTATTATGAAAATCAAAATACTACAAGTTGGTAAAAATAAAGACTCTTATATTTCTGAAGTTTCGAACGAATTTATAAAAAGAATTTCGCCATATGCGAAAGTGGAAATTTCAGAAGTTAGCGAGGATGCTCTTAAAAAAATTGATGACAAAGATTTTTTGATTGTCATGGATGAACGTGGCGACGAGATGGATTCTGTAAAATTTTCAAAATTTATTTCCGAAAAAAAAGATGATGGAGCTTCTTTGTGTTTTGTAATCGGCGGTCCTTTTGGGCTTAGCGATGAGATAAAAGAGAAAGCGAAAAAAACTATTTCAATGTCAAAAATGACTTTTACGCATCAGATGATAAGAATATTTTTGCTCGAACAAATTTATCGTGCGTTTGCCATCATTCACGGCAAGGGGTATCATCATTGAAGAAATATTTTAAAAAAAATTCCTATGGCAGAAGTCGTAATTTATACAAAATCTTATTGTCCTTTCTCAAAAGAGACAAAAGAAATGCTTGATAAAAAAGGTGTTGAATATATGGAACTTGTAATTGACGATAATAAAATGTTGGCGGCGGAAATGGAGGCAAAATCAGGTCGCACAGATACTCCTCAAGTATTCATAAATGGCGAACGTATCGGTAGCGGCGACGATTTGAAAGCTCTTGAATCAGAAGGAGAACTCGACAAGCTTCTCAATGTTTAATTTAAAATTTTTGATAGATAAAATTTTAAAATTATTTGTTTTCGCAGTTTGTGGATTTGTTGTTTTTGATTTGTTTTCCGGAGGAAACAGGGTAAATGATTTCTTGATAGCGGCAAAAACAAATCCGGCTGAAGTTATTCAAAACGATGACTCCGACCATCTCCGCACGCTCGCTTTTGGAGACATGATGCTCGGCAGATATGTGCGAACATTGATGAATAAATATGGAATGGATTATGTTTTTGAAAAAATTAAACCTGAAAAAACAGGCGAATGGTTTTATGAAAATGCGGACTACGTTTTTGGAAATTTTGAAGGTCCGATAAACGGGAAAGGGACAAGCGGAGGAACTTCCATGGTTTTTTCTTTTAATGAAGACACTGCGGGATTTTTGAAATCATATGGATTTAATATTTTATCAATTGTAAATAATCATTCACTTGATCAAGGATGGAGCGGCCGTGAAAAAACCGTAAAAGCTTTTAATGATGCGGATTTGGGATGGTGCGGACATCCTACCGACGAAGAGGAAGGAAGTGTTTATTATGGCGAAAAAGTTGCGTTTGTGTGTTTTCAAGATGTAACTTCCAAATTAAATATTGAAAATGCGAAAGCTCTAATAAAAGAGGTGCACGAAAATGCTGATTTTGTGATTGTTTCTGCACATTGGGGCGTAGAATATAATCACACGCCAAATAAAACTCAGGTAAATTATGGACACGCTTTTGTTGATGCCGGTGCGGATTTCGTCATTGGACATCATCCTCATGTCGTTCAAAGTTTCGAAGAATATAACGGCAAATTTATTTTTTATTCTTTGGGTAATTTTATTTTTGATCAGTATTGGTCAACCGAAACACAGGAGGAACTTGCGATAGGAATTGATCTTTCTCGTGACGGCGATGCGCTAAAAACTGTCGTCGATCTTTTCCCTATGAAAAGCGAAAAATCACAATCCAGACTTCTTAATGACGATGAAAAAAACAAGTGGATTAAAGAATTTATTTCTTATGGAAAGTACGACGAAGATACAAAAGCTGAAATAGAGAATTTTAAGATTATTGTTGGAGAGTAAAATTTTTGATGATATAATTTTGTTGCTGAAAATTAAAAAAAACTTTATGAAAATTTTATTTGCAGGAGCGGCGGGAGAAGTTACAGGGTCAAAGCATTTGATCACGTTTAATAACAAGAAAATTCTTTTGGATTGCGGAATGTTTCAGGGAAAAAGGAAGGAATCTTATGAAAAGAATATAAATCTTGGATTTGACCCAAAAGAGCTCGATGCCGTGATTCTCTCTCATGCGCATATTGATCATAGCGGTGATTTACCTCTTTTGGTGAAAAACGGTTTTAACGGACCAATTTACTGCACACATGCGACGCGTGATCTTTGCAATTACATGCTTATGGATAGCGCTTTTATCCAAGAAAGTGAAATCGAGTGGTTGAAAAAGAAAAAGAAATTAAAAAAAGATGACGTTAAAGAGCCTCTTTATACTTCGAAAGATGCAGAAGCGGTTTTGAAATTATTTAGAAGCGTTAGTTATGAGCAAAGTTTTGTTGTTGAAGATGGCTTGGTTGCTTCATTTTATGATGCAGGACATATTTTAGGATCCGCTCTTACTCACATGGTTTTCTACGATAAAGCCACAAAAAAACATCATAAAGTTTGTTTCACGGGAGATTTGGGAAGACGCGGACTTCCAATTTTGCGAGATCCACAACCTATTCCTGAAACCGACATTTTGATTACTGAATGTACTTATGGAAATAGGCTTCACAAAGCCCTTAAAACCGTGGAGAGTGATTTGGCTGTTATTGTAAACAAAGTATGCGCGAACGGAGGAAAACTTATTATTCCAGCTTTCGCTTTGGAGCGTACACAAGAGGTTGTTTATCATCTAAATGTTCTTTCAAGGGCAAAGAAAATTCCGGAAATTCCAATTTATGTAGACAGTCCCCTTGCTGGAAATGTGACTGAAGTTTTCAGGTCGCATTTGGAATGTTTTGATTCTGATGTTGTAAAAGAGTTTTCTCAACAGGGAGACAATCCTTTCGGTTTTGGAAGATTAAAATATACAAGGAGTGTTGAAGAATCAAAGGCTCTTAATGAAAAACGAGGCCCTATGATTATCATTGCGGCATCAGGAATGTGTGAGCATGGAAGGATTTTACATCACTTGAAAAACAATATCGAAAACAAGAAAAATGTGGTTTTGATTGTTGGATATCAGGCTGAAAATACACTTGGAAGAAAGCTTGTTGAAGGCGCCGGAGAAGTAAGTATTTTCGGAGACACTTATAAAGTCGGTGCGGAAATTTATGTGATGGATGCTTTCTCTGCACATGCAGACAGAAGCGATTTATTGGATTATATCGGAAGAATTAAGGGACTTAAAAAAATATTTTTGGTACATGGAGAGCAACAACAGCTTGAAGCATTTTCCGGTTCTTTGCTCGAAAATGGCTATAAGGACGTATATATACCAAAATCGAAAGAAGAAGTTGAGATGTGGAAGTAAATTTTCACTTGAAATTTAATCCTATTTTGGGTAAATTCTCTTTGCTTTCAGAGAAGCCATGAGCAGGTGTCGTATAACGGCTATTACTATAGCCTTCCAAGCTGTAGATAGGGGTTCGATTCCCCTCACCTGCTCCAAAAAAAATACCTTCATGACTAATGAACAATCTCCTCAAAAGGATAGAGTTGCACTCAATGCAGCGATTTTGGCTTTGATTTTTTCATTGTTGTTGCCTCTATACTATGCGCATTGTTTTGATGACTGCGAATGGTTTATATGGCCTACAATTGTGCCCGGATTTCATTGGATGGGGGGTTTAGTTAACATCTTCATCTTTATCACTTTTTATCTTTTATTCTTTGCTACTTTTTACATTGCACAGCGAAAACTTGAGTCACGAATAAAAGTTTGTATTGTAGTAGTAGTAGTATGGGCGGTAGCCACTTCTATTCTTGCTTTTACTGAGACTCCAAAGAAAATATATTTTGGATTTGGAAGGATCATACTAGAAAAAATCATTGGAATAGAGGCAATAGTTGATAGGAAAAGATGTGATAAATATGTTATCGGTACAGGAATAGAATCTTTCGATTTAAGTCCTTTTAAAGAGGGGGGGAATATTTTAAAGTTGAGCGCGATATTTGAAAATTTTGATCCTACATATGAAATGAATGGAGGTGGACTAATGGTCTACAATAGGGTAAGTGGTACAAAAAATCCTGAAGTTCAATATTTATATTCTAAATTCGAAGATGATAAAAAAGGAAAAGCAAGCATAAAATCTGATCATTGTTATCTTGCAGAAGCAGACAATACCAGTAATCTTCTTTGTTTTATAAATAACAAACTTACGCTGAAATTATGCCCGATTGCCGGAAGTTCAGTGGAAACATTGAGCAGTATTATTGAGTACGATAAAGAGGCTTATTGATAATCGATCCTAAAACCGATTGGAGTGGTTGGTTTACTTTTTCTTGAAGTCACAAATTGTGACTTCAAGTTTACAAATTCTTCAACAGATAATTTCAACATGAAATCTTCAGGAAACCTTGCCTTATTCCTACGAATCGCTTGATTTAGAACCCTAGATCTATTCCCGCCCATGCGAGCTCGAAGACGGTTTTCATTGTGTTGAAAAATGCTTCATGTTCGATGACAACGCCCATTAAATCGTCTTTGTGGTAGGAGTACAGCGCAACTTTGTTGTTTGGGAAAATGTCGATATGGATTTGTATCGGAAGTTTTTTTGAATTTATATATTTCAATTCTCGTAATTGAGCTTTTTCCGTCGGCTTGTATTTATTTCCCATTGGAAGTTTTCCTGTGACTATTCCGCGGTATTTAATCCCCGCTTCTATTCTACGATTAATAAAATCTTCTTCATAATATTTTGCAATTTCAGGATGAATATTTTCATTTATTCCCATGAAACTTAGACGGGTAGACTTAGGTACTTCAAGCAACAATTCTCCGATTTGTTTTATCCCCTCCACCCCTTCATAAAATGTAATTTTTGGCTTTGTTTTGCCGTATTTATTGTGGATAGCTAGGAGTTCAGGAAGTATTTTTTTCAAACCATTTGCTCCATCAATAAAATGATTTACTAGAAACGTAGGATCTGTCGGCACAAAAATTTTTACTTTATTTTTTGCATAAAATGAAACAATTCCTTTCTTTTTCATCGCATTTAAAAGGCTATATGCCGATGTGCGATTTTCTCCCAAACCACGGGCAAGATTATTAACTCCCGATTCTCCGTATTCAAGAAGTTTGAGATAAACATTAATTTCCCGCTTGGTCATTCCAAGCTTTTTTAACATGATTGCATCCATAGTTGACTTAGTTAATCAACACATAGATTTTACCTAGAATAAAGCAAAAAGTCAATAAATATAGATATGTTGACTTAGTTAAATTGACACTTCTATGTTTGTGTTTTATAGTTTGTTCTTATCATTTATTAACCCATAAAAAAATGGCTAAAGATGAAACTCAACAAGATCATTTGATTCAATCTAACGAATACTCTCCACATGGCCGAAGTCTAAATTACACAGCACCATGCGGAATGAAAGGTACAGTCGGAGTTTGGCGTCGCGGTGAAACAATAGAGGTGCAAACCGACTTGCCGGAAATCGTTCAAATAATCAGAGGACGCGCCGCAGTCACAGTTCCCGGCCTTTTGGACAGAACGGTTTACGTAAAAAGAGACAAATTTTATTTGCCACCAAAACAGCCTTCTGTTCTTTTTGAAGCTCTCGACGGCAATGACGTTGCATACGAATGCATTTTTTACCAAGAAGAGTTGGACTCTGAAAGAGATAAGACATTGGCATTGATTGAGGAAACTATGGCGAGGAAACATTGAGCAGAATAATCGAATATGAAAAAAATTCATTATCAATCAATCCTAAATCCGATTGGAGTATTTGGTTTATCTTCATTATGACTTGATAAATCTTCGATAGCTTTCCATACCTTTTTAAATTCGCGATCTGTTTGATTGGCTTGTTTAAGCATGAAACTACGGACTTCAGCAAGTTGTTTTTCCATGTTTTTTTGAGATGCGAGCACATAGCGAAGCCGAACAAAAGCCTTAACTACCTCTATACTCATTTGAATAGCGCGTTTACTTTTCAATACACTTGCAAGCATCACAGTACCATGCTCAGTAAAGGCAAATGGCATGTATCTGCGGCCTCCGACGCTTGAGGTCACAAATTGTGACCTCAAGTTAGTAAATTCCGCCACTGAAAGTTGGAACATGAATCCTTCTGGGAATCTTTCTTTGTTTCTACGAATTGATTGATTAAGAACCTTGGTCTCAACACCATATATTTCAGCTAAATCTTCATCTAGCATAACTCTGTGTCCACGGATTATATAAATAGAGTCATCAATATTTTGGTCTGGTAATTGCATATTTTTAGATTGTTTTTCTGTCATAAAACAATTGATAGCACAAAAACATTAAATTTTTATTAAAAAAACTTAAAATTTTTCTAAAATAATAAGTTTCTTTTGGTCATACACCAAAAGCTATACTCTCTCCACAACCCTTCTAACTCCGTCGCAAATGACGCGGACTAAGGCTCCGGTTTCGATTGTCCTGTATTGTAAAGACCCTCCGTTTAATTCAACAAAACCATTTGGGGCTTGCAGGCATGTTTGTACGAATCTTGTATTTTGATGCGAAAGAAATGGCTTGAATTCAACGGCTAACCCTCGAATGTTTTTTAATTGATCCGACAATTGGAGTTTTTTGGTTGTAGATTTCCAATCTAAATTTAATAAGTATTGAGTGTTCGGATTTGCCTTTTCAAAATCAACCGCCTCTTTTCTTTTATCTGCTTTTAACATCACAAGCTGTAATCCTTCTTCAGGGGTGATTCCCATCACCTTACTTCTTCCGAAACTATGATCCCCTCTTTCCAATACAAAATCAGCCTGTCGCCTTGGAGCAAAACTTCTTATTTGTACAAGCCAATGTGGCTCATCGCCACGACACGCCCCTTCATACTGATATGCCGATGTTTCGTGATCCAAAATTCCGGCATCCTCTATCAATTTACGAACTTGAAGCCCTGCCTGAAATAATTTTGCATCAAATTCATGCCTATTCCCAATTTTATCTCCATCAAAATTTACTGTATCTGTAAAACTCATATTTTGAGATTTCTCATAAATTTCAAATGGAGGGAATGGACGAAATATATCCACCATCGTCACTCCCGGTTGATTCGGATGTTCCGTTATTGTTGAATGAGGAAAGCCGATTTGAGGAGAAAATGATACGACCAGATTTTGTTCATTTAGAATGACGCCTTCTCTTCTTGCAAATTCCTTTAAAGCAGGGTTTTGGCATTTCCCCAAAAGTATTCTGGCGACCCCTGTGGGCCAAAAATCATTAAGGTATGTCAAAGAAAGGTGCTGATCAGTTGGAAATGCATCCACTAAACCGTTAAAATCACCGAAACCTTTCAGTCCTACGCGTGCGATATATTCTTCAACACCGGTTTCCTTACACGAAGATCTTATGCCTCGCGCAATTTCGGGGGCGGTTATTCTTTCGCTTAATTCTACAAGATTTGCGATTTCCATCGGAGGAACCATGTCAGTACCGCCCTTTACGCGTTCTCTTATGTACAATAACGGCCCGTGCTTGCCGCTGTATTCTTCGATATATCGTGTTAGCTGTTCGTTCATCTGATTATTTACAAGGTGGTATTAAATCAGATTTGTTTGTGATAGTAAATAAAAACTCACTTCAACGTCACTTCCAACGTCCCTGTGCCTCCCCTGTCGAAGCGGCCTTCGTAGACCAGACAGATTACGGTTGACTTCAACGCAACAATATAGTATAAAGTCTTCTTGATTTTACTAATGCAAATTCGATGGACGGACAAAGAGACTTTTATACAGGTGCGATGTATGGCGTAATAGATGCCGCGCGTGGGGAAAGACTCACTAAACCGGGCCACCGTGATCATGGCCATTGGTGTGTTGATTCAGATAGTGTCCCTGGTGCATTAATCTCTACTGGGCATGAACGGCTTCTTGGAGTTTTATTAACTGGCGCTAAAGAGATTGATAATACAATTGTAGCGGAACTACTGCAGGGTTATTTCAAAAATGGACAATTTGATAAAGTCGTATCGACCCTTAAGCAATATCCAGACATGGGCCATGGGTTTAGTCTTGATAATTTTATTCAGAAATTGATAGATTCAGGCGCAGAAGATCAGCTCATTATTGATTTTGCAGAATATGTGAAACCAAAAGGAGGGGAAAGAACTTTTTCATCAATGTCAGATAATTCCTTTTATTTTAAAATTCTGGTTAAAGGCCTGTGGAAAGCAAATAGACATGGCGTCGCAAGAACTGTTTTGGATAGGTTTTTTGATAGAAAAGAAAAACCATTTATGCTGATATTAGAAAGAATATCTAAAGGTGAAGTAGTTACTGCAAAAGAGATAACTAAATTAATCGACAACTATTGTCCGCTAGAGGCAAAGGGTAAAAAATATGATTATTTCGAAGGGAATCATTCAACTGACGTACTTAAATCTTTTCTTAGTTCTTTAGACGGATTTGGGGCACCGATAGAATTGCTAAAAGCTACGTTAGAAGCACACGGGAAGAGAAAGAAAACCGGGCAAATGACTTATATGTCTGACTCCTATACTGTTGAAAATAAGGTTAGGCGAGGACTTATGGCACAAGAAGATTTTGATGGGGCAGAAAAATTTTCAAGAGAAATAGGGTTTGGAAGTTATGGTGAAGAAGAAGTTCTTCAGGCAAGAATTGCTCATTCAATAAAAACTGGAGACATAGAAACCAGCAAGAGAGTGCTTACGCGATCGATCCAACTTAAAGAAAAACGTATTAAAGAACTACTTAAGGAAAAAGATGCGGGATGGTCATGGCATAGGAGGATAGAGGAGTTGACTTTGCGTGCCGAACAAGATGCTGAACGGGCAATATTGGAGATTATTAGTGGCACTCCTGAATCCGCTCAAGCACATATCGATGCCGCGATTGCATCAGTAGAAAAAATATCAGTTCCACCAAAAGAAGACTGTCCTGAAAAACACAAAAAAACATTTAGAAAAAGCTCTCGATTGGCGAAAAGAAGTATTAGAGAGAAATTTTTCAAACTAGGAATGCTTCATTTTCTTCCTGAAAAGGATAAGTGGAATAATCCGCTTTTTGTTACGGCAGAGCAAAAGGAAGAGAATAAGAAAAAGAATAGGGTGGGCAAATCTGAGAGAAGGAATACTGCCAGGGAAGACGAGAATGCAAAGTGGATTGCTAAAGAAGCCGAAAAGAATAAAGGATTAGATGATGAAGTTAGAGTTATTCTTGCAAACAAAGATACTGGTGAAGGCGCGACTGTTGCAGATGAAGCCATAGCTTTTCTAAGGAAACAAATATTTTGGAAAGCACATGTTGATGATTGGAATAGAGGAATTATCATACTAGAGGCATTTCCTGATCGTTTTACGGAGTTAGTTACCCTTTTGAGCAAAAATTATTTCGATCGTAATTCATACCGACATGGAGAAGAAGCTTTTGACGGGATGGCGGCGTTTTATATTGCGGGTAAAAAATTAGGCATCGTCACTGAAGAACAATTTGATCAAATGTTTGAACAATGGAGACAAAATTGTCGTGGTTATGATGGTGAACAATATCCAATGACTCATAATGGGACTATTGGACTTATAAAAGGATTAATGGCTGATGGAGACTTAAAATGCGCAATAACATATTTTAAAAAATTACAAAAAACAGAAAAACTTTCCCGTGCAACTACTGTTGAATGTCTAACTTTATTTATACGATTTGCTGCGGAAAATCTTGGGGAAGAATCAACCGGAGCTTCTGCCGCTTTTAAGGGAACTGGTTTGCCGGAAGGTGCCACCGCAAATGATGAAATTGAATATTGGAATAGTCAGATGGAAATCTTGATTGCTATGAAAGATGATTCATCTTATGAAATAGCATATGCAGAATTAGCGAAAAGACTTGATACTCCGGAAAGTGTTCGAGTGTTAACCAAGCTTATGGCATTAGGAAGTATTCGAACTCCTCATCAAAAGAAAGATATCCTGACAAATGCTTACGGTCAGAATAAAGCCAGTCAGGAGGCAAGATTTCATATCGTCGAAGCAATGATTGATCATGATATTACGGGGGCAGAAGCAATGCCTGAAGTTAAAAGTAAAGAGACACCATATCCTGTCGCTGTCATGCTATTTAGAAAATTAATTGCAAAAGGAATTCTACATAAGCATACGGAAAAGTATTTGGACGAGACAAATCTGCCATATTTGAGGAGATTATTGTCTCAATATCAAAATCAATTTAACACTGTAATGGAGATAATTGCCGAAAATCCTTTAAAAATAGAGAAATTGGATGCTAATGACATGGATGACTTTGACGGCATCGACGATGGAGATGATGATGCTGACGATGAAGATGAGCCTGACGATGTTGTGAAAACGGTAGAGGTACACGAGGAACAGAAATTAGATTCTAGGCTGTGGGAAGGAATTTTTACAGTTTTAGGAGAAGTTGGAGTTTTGACTCCCGGTATTTATGCGCAAGCAAAATCATGTGATTTCAACAAGAAAGAACTTATGAAAATTGCAGAAAGATTCGCGGTATTGAAAAAAGATATTTTTTCTAACAGACCTATAGATTCGGATATTACTCCTGAATTAGTGGCAGAGTTGGTATATGTCGCTTATCAACCTGTAAATATGAGTTTTCAAGATGTTTTACGGTTGTGCAGGAATATAAAAGATTGCAGTGGACATCTTGCTAAATATAAATTCCCTGAAGATGGATATAAATTGGATCTTACCGGAAACAGGACAATGAAATTGAGGCAAGGTGCAACGGTTTCTACGCCAAAGGATATTTACAGGAGACCTGCTATGATTACTGAAGATTCAAAGATCGATCCTAGTAAAAATTTACATAGTCCATATTTAGGCTTTGTGAGAGGTCTTTGTAAATTTGGTAGATTGAAATTGGAAGAAGTAGATGTGAGTGATCTTTTGGTTGTACTTGAGGATGATGGATTTATGAAGAGTGCGTTAAAGGAATATGTGCGAGCAAACTCTGAAGACGCAACTTATCGTAGCTTAAGATTACTTCAAGAGGCTCTTGGCATATATTTGACTGACAATCTTGAGGCCGCAATAAGAGAATTCTTAAGGCAAGATAAAGCTACTATCAGTAATACACTGAAAGCATTGACGGATTCATTAAAAAAACCAGGGATGGCAAAGACATTAAGCAGTCAACTTGGTATTGAAATAGATGAGTCGAAATCAGACATAAAACTAGCGGCTCAAGTTATTGCACAAGTTGCATTAAAGAAATTTAAGCCTTTGAAAGATTTGAGAAAAATGATTTCTGATGATTTAAAAAAGTTCGTTACTGAAAACGACGAAAAAGTATCAGGGGCGGGAGCAAGATTAAGAGCTATCATATCTAAAAATAAAGCTTCGTTCTTTGCAAAGGCAAGTGCTGGTATTTGTACCGCAAATGACATAACTCTTTTCAATAGAGAAGACCATTTTCATATAAATTTAATTGATGAAGATAAAGAAAAATGTGTCGGTAATGTTCAGGCTTACATTATGAATAACAAAGGACATCCGTATTTACTTCTAAGAGGATTTAACCCTAGCACCAGCCTTCTTAAAGATATAGATGCTGGAAGTTTGACTGAATCGATTATTGCTATAGGGGAAAGATTTGCTGAAGAAAATGGATTGGCCGGAGTGCTTTTGAGTGAACAAGGTGGATTTTTGGCTTTATCAAATAGACCGGAGGTAAGAGCGTATATTGAGAGAACTTATAAAGACAATTTTGTCGAAGTCGATAAATTTAATATAACGGAATATGCTACAATCTCCGCTGCATATGCTGTGAGAGGATTTAGAGGAAAAAGAGTCTCCCCTGCTTTGAGGAATAGAATGCATCAAGAAGATGGAGGTATTTCTATAGCGGCGTGATTCACTTTAGTGTCACTTCCAACGTCCCCGTGCCTCCCCTGTCGAAGCGGCCTTCGTAGACTTGGCCGACGAAAGATAAGGTGCTTAGATATTGCCTTAGGAAAGGCTTGATTACGGGCATTCCTTTTTTTGAATGAAGGCCTTTGCCTGTGATGAAAAGAACTTTTGTGTAACGTCTGCGCATGCAGTCGTGCAAAAATTCGTCGGTCATGCGTTTTATGTCGCTTTCGTGCAAAATTCCTTTATCGTGAAAATCGAATTCTGCCTGTGGTTTGCTCAAGTTTTCGTATTTGTTCATGGAATGAGTATAGCATATGCGAAAACGCTCCACATTTTCCCATTGCAACATTTGTCGGTTTTTTCTAGAATGACGAGGCTAAAGAAAATAAACATGGTGAAAAAAGATACAAAAATGAATGAAGTGAAAATCGGAGACACAAAAAAAACTTCTGCCGGCGATTTTGATGAAGGAGCAAAAGGCCTTCATATAATCGCTAAAAGCGGTTGTTGTGGTGATGATTCTGTTCCTTCAAAGAAAAGGTTTTTTTCTTTGAAGAGTATTTTTATATTTATTTTGGTGGCTCTTTTTATTATTCAATATATACAACTACAAGGCGTGCTTGGGAATTTTTCGTTTTTGCAAGGACACAACACGTCATTGATTTCTGAAATTGGACAAATTAAGGAAATGACCACAAAAATCGGCGGAGATTTAAATGAAGTGCGCGGTTATATCGGAATGCCTGTCACAGATTATTCCTCTTCTGAGGATTTAACAGATTCCACTAATGATGAGACCAAGAACACAAACAGGCTTCAGCTAGCCCTTTTCGATTATGTCGACTATCTATCTAATAAAGAGAGCACAGATACAAATCTTGCGTTAAATAAATCTTTTCTTGAGCAAATAAATACTAATGCAGGGCTTATTTCAGCCATGAATACTTATGGACTTTCATTCTCAAAATTGGTTGAAGATCCAAACGGATATTCTTTATCTTTGTTGTATAAGGGACAAACGCCTCTCGAATTTTCCGCAATATTTTTCTATCTTTCAAAAGAAGATGGCAAACTACTTCGAAAAACTGTCACCGAGAAAAAAGAAATTTCTTATGCAAATTTGGAAGAATTTTTCACTGATCTTGTGGATTTTGTTAATGCAAATGGTGCACAATGGAAAACAAGTTTGGAAAGCATAAATAAATCACGAACTGACGTCGAAAGTACTTCAAACAGCGAAACCGTAAAGGCGAAATTGGCTGAGCTAAAAGTAAAAATCGACATGGCTCCAAAAGAAAAAGATTTCAAATATACTTATTCAATTACGAATATGACGAGCGATACAATCGGAGAAATTGTAATTGATTTCAAAACTTTGGAAGTTTATTTGATAAATAAAGCAAATAAAACTTCAGAGCAAACTTCCGATATAAAATCAGGAATTCTTCCTTTTCTTGGAAAATTGGATACGAGCACTTCGATAGAGAAAAAAGCAAAACAAGTTCTTGAGGATGTGAAAAATACAGTTACTGACAATGGATTTACTATCGCGCTTGATGCGGCCGGATTAAAAATTTCCGAGCCTCGTGAAGACGAAGATAGATACTATTTTGACCTTATGACAAAGACCGGAAAAGTGCTTAGCGCAATCGTTGTTGAGAAAACGACCGGTGTTGTAAATATTGTCGCTCCGGACGGAACAAACTCTCAAAATCTTCTTTTTTTCGAACCTGATTCCAAAAAAAAAACTTTAGAGATTCCTAAAGATTTATCTTCTTACGCCGGAAAAACTTTTAATACCGACAAAACCTTCAATGTACTTTTTGCCGGCAAAAACGGCAGTTTAACCGACACGCTAATATTCGTTCATCTGGATGAATCAACCAAAGAGATTAAAATGATAAGCATCCCTCGGGATCTTTTTTATAATGGGCGTAAAATAAATGCTTATTCGTACATGTATGGCATGCCTGAGATGAAAAAGCTCATCAGCAAACTAACCGGATACACTCTAGATAAGTATATTGTTATTGATATGTATGCGTTTATTGATGTTGTTGATTTGATTGGAGGAGTCGATATTCATTTGGATAAAGCCGTCGTTGATCCGACTTATAAGACTGTCGATAACGGAAAAGTCGGGACTCTAAACTATCAACCCGGAGATTATCATCTTGGAGGAAAAGAGGCGTTGCGTCTTGCAAGAACCAGACATACTTCTTCTGATTTTGCTCGAGCGGAAAGACAACAAATGATTCTTGAGGCGGTTCAAAAGAAAGCGCAAAATTTTGGATTTGGTGATGCAAATACAGTTTATCAAATCGCAAAAGCGGTCATTGGAAAAACGGAAACCGATATTTCTCTTGATGAAGCTATAAAATATTATTTCAAATATCAAAACTACAAAATTGTTTCAAATGATGTGATGTCTTCCGGAAATATTTTCTTCGTTCCGCCTTATATCACGACCGAAAATTGTCAGGTCTCCATAGATCAGGCTGTTGCAAGCGGAACAGCTGTTCCTAGTTGTGAGGGAGAAAACCACGCCTATACCCTACTTCCTCTTGATGAAAACTGGGATATTATCAAATGGTTTTTTCAGGATCATTTTGAGGCAGAATGATATTGATTGAGTTTAAGCCGATTTTTTGGTATAATTATTTGATATTTATATATTTTGATTTTTATGGCAGGACAGGATCCAAAAAAAATAGTTAATGAACCAAATGATGTCCCCGCTGGTATTGAACAGGGAAAACCTTCTTCTGTGCAAGAAATGACTTTGGAAAATGTTTTTGAAACATTAAGAAAAGCTACGGCTAAGGGTACTGAAAAAGCTGCAAATGTGAATTTTGAGCCTGTTCCTGTTGTTATCGCAGGATTGGAAATCCCCGACCCTAAAGAAACTTTAAAAAACTTGGGAGATGCTTTGATATTGATTCCTGCTTTTATGAGGCCTGATTTGAAGGATTTATACTTTCAATCTTTGCCCGGAAACGAAGTCGGAAAATCAACAAAAGAAAAGACAATCGTTGATCCTATTATGATGCTTCATCCTGCATATAGATTTGCACATGTAATCGGACATGAAGCGGCTCACAAAAAGCTTAAAGTCCCCCATGAAGGGCTTGTAGAGGCTTATTTGAGGGCTATTGGAGTTGTAGATACAGGGAAAAATGGAGAGACAAAAACAACCGAAAAATATGATAAAGCTCTTGCCGGTTTTTCTGAATTTTTAAAGAGAATTTCTAAAGGTCGCGATGAGAAGGCAATGGCCTTGGAAGTGTACAATCTTTACTACAAAGGAGATTATGAGAAGATTTATAAAATGTATAGAGAAATATATGTAAATAAATTGCCTACCGGCAAAGTGGATGAAGCTTTAAAATTCTTCTGGGATGTTTTCCCTGAGCTTGAATATGACACTAAAGGTGAAACTCAGGCTCAATCAGTTTACAAATTCAGAAAGCCAAATTTTGCACCAAATCCTGAGTTCGATAGAATGATTAAGGATAGGAAATAGATATTTTCTTTCTCTCTCTATACCCTTGTGCTAGAATCCTTTGGCTATGACGCTTAAAAAAGGACAATTAGTTGAGCTCGAGATTTCCTCAATCGCTTTTGGTGGCAGAGGAATCGGGAAATATGAAGGTATTACTTGTTTCGTTGAGAATACAATGCCCGGCGATAAGGTGACCGCAAGTTTGACGAGAATAAAATCAAATTTTCTTGAGGCGCAACTTGTCGAAATAATTTCTGCGTCAAAAGACAGATGTACTCCAAAGTGTAAATATTTTGGGACTTGCGGAGGATGCCAGCTCCAATTTATGCCATATGAAAAACAACTTGAACTAAAAGAACAGCAAGTCAAAGACGCTTTTGATCGTATCGGAAAAATTAAAGATGTAAATATTTCAAAAATTATCGGAAGTGAAAACATCTATTATTATCGAAATAAAATGGAGTTTTCTTTTGGATATGGCGGTGACATGAAATTTGCTCTTGGCATGCATCTGCCAAACAGAAGATTTGATATTTTGAATTTGGAAGAATGTCATCTTGAGTCTGAATTTTCTTCAAAAATTGTAAATAAAACTCGTGATTTTTTCGCAGAAAAAAAACTTCCACCTTTCAAATACACAAACGGATCAGGGTTTCTGAAAGCTTTGTATGTCCGCGAAGGAAAGCGCTCAAATGAAGTCATGATAAATATTGTGACGTCAGATAATTTACCAAAAGACAGTGAAAAAATCATGGAAGATTATGTAAATGTTTTATGTGAAAAAGATATGGTTGATAGTGAGAAAAAAATTACATCGATTTATTGGACGATGATTATTGCGAAAAAAGGTGTTCGAAAAACTTCCAAAGAAATTTTACTTTTTGGGAATAAATCGCTTACTGAAAAAATGATTCTTGAAAATGGGAATGAAATGGTTTTTGAAATTTTGCCGCAAGCGTTTTTTCAGGTGAATACTTTTCAAGCCGAAGTTTTGTATAATCAAGTTGTAAGAATGGCCACAAATAAGCCACAAAAGACCATCTTTGATTTGTTTTGCGGAACAGGAACAATAGGACTTTTTCTTTCAAAACATGCCGAGCAAGTTTATGGGATTGAAATTGTAGAAGATGCTGTAAAAATTGCGCGCGAAAATGCTTTTAAAAATAAAATTTTTAATATCGATTTTTTTACGGGAGACGTTGATAAACTTTTGAAAAATTTAAAAGAGCCTCCTTCTCTTATTGTCATCGATCCGCCAAGAATTGGAATCACCGAGAAAACCGCAAAACTGATAAATGATTTTTCTCCTCATCAATTAATTTATGTTTCTTGTAATCCCGCCACTCTTGCTCGCGACTGCGCGTGGCTTATCGAATACGGATACAAAATAAAAGAAGTCCAACCTGTTGATATGTTTCCACACACTTATCACATAGAATGTGTGGTTTTATTAGAGCGGTAAACCATATCGTGTCAATCTTTTTGCTTAGCAATAAGGGACATTTTCAAATATGATTTATAGAGTATTTAATTTTTACATATGAAAAATTTTCAAAAAATAATATTTTCTTCTCTAATTTCTATTTTTCTTTTTTCTTTTTTCATCTTGCCTGCGAGCGCCGCAGTTTTTAGTGTGGAAGAAAATCTTTTTATAAATGAAAATGTTTTAGATGATATTTATTTGGTTACGGGAGGCGCGGACATAAGAGGAGATATTTTTGGTGATGCTTATGTAGCCGGTGGAAATGTCTCTATTATGGGAAATATTCAAGAAGATCTCGTCATATTCGGAGGAAAAATAAATGTTGTAGGAAATGTTGGCGGCGATATTCGAGTCCTCGGAGGGCAAGTAAGTATTTTTGGAAATGTTGGAGATGATTTGATTGTTGTGGCTGGACAAGTTGATGTCGGCAAAAATTCAGTTGTTGGAGGAAGTTT